>NZ_JH976506.1:0-262077 GCF_000307475.1 Parabacteroides sp. D25
TTCGGATTGATGTCCGGTCAAAATCTTGATAATGATATTAAGGTGGCTATAGCACGAGGGATCCACCTCTTCCCATTCCGAACAGAGAAGTTAAGCCTCGTCACGCCGATGGTACTGCGTAACAGTGGAAGAGTAGGTAGCCGCCGTCTTAGGTGAAAGGAGTCAGTCGAAAGATTGGCTCCTTTTTTTGGTATATACACTAGCCGTTTAATTTTCAATGATGTCTGCCTCTTATTGCTAGCTTCCATTTACAACAGTCATTTAGATGTAACATGACATGTCTGGTAGGAGGCATTAATAAAATACCAGCTATATCTTTTTTAGCCCAGAAATCAAGCAACCAAATCGAATCTTCATGATTTGTGATACCACCTTCTTCTAATATCCGGCTTATCCTTTGAGTTGGGATTTTGCGACGTATATCATCGGGAGATAAGGTTCGGATGATTTCTCTGCTTTTTCGTCCTACTTCATTCCTGTATTCTAAGAGTTCTTGAATACGTAGACTTTTGCTTAGCTGAATAATCTGGTTATCAGATAAGGCATTTCCTGTGTCTCTGATAGGGGAATTCATTCGGGTTTGCCAGTCTTCATTGAAGATCTGCTTTTCCCCGTTAACTAATATATTCATGGTCAGATCCTCAATTCTGCTGATATGCCATAATACCCAAGCGATGGTTTCATCTTTCGCTGTAGGCATAATGGCATATTCATCCTCTCTTAAATCTCCGACTAGCTCATCGACCTCGTTTCTCTCATTACCAGACACCACAGAGAGGTGTAATTTTCCATGAATCTCAAGAAAGAGCTCCTTGGTTTGCTCTATTAATTCCGGTTTACGGATAATGCGGTTTAGTTCTTTATGTGATTCGCTTAATCCGGCTCCAAAGTATTTCATTTTGGGGATTATTGGTAGCGTACGGCTGTCCCGGCGGCGGTAACCATCAGCATGCTTCCGCTTCCTCCTACGGTCTCATAATCTAGATCTACGGCGATTACAGCGTTTGCGCCCATTCGTGCCGCATGATCGCTCATTTCTTTCAAGGCCGTTTCTTTCGCTTCGCGTAAGACACTCTCGTAAGAACCTGCACGTCCTCCGACAATATCCCGGATGCCTGCGAAGAAATCTTTGAATACATTCGCTCCGATGATCGTTTCACCGGATACGATTCCGAAGTACTGGGTAATTTCTTTTCCTTCGATCGTGTTAGTTGTTGTGAGTAGCATAGCTTTTCAATTTAATCGTTTGAGGGCAAATATAAGATAAAGGGCGAACCAGTGTACTGATTCGCCCTTTGTTTTTATGTTTCTTTATATGAATTTATTTTACCGGTTGATCGGTCATGATAAACTCAAGCTTACCTCCATTTATGATATCGGAGTGGCTGATGAAAGGAGTCTCTAGGACTTTACCGTTTAGCTTGACTTCTTTAACGTATTTATTGGCGGGATTATTGTTGGTCGCCACGATCTCGAAAATACCGCCTTTTACGTGCATAGAAGCCTTATTTACCATCGGACGGCCCAATGTGTAAACCGGAATACCCGGACTTACCTGATAGAAACCTAGGGCGCTCATGACATACCAAGCAGACATCTGTCCGCAATCCTCATTACCGATGATACCATCCGGTTCGTTCGTGTAGAAATTCTGCATGATATAATCTAAATACCCTTGCCCTTTCCATGGAGAATCTGTCCAGTTATAAAGATAGGCCATATGGTGGCTCGGCTCGTTTCCATGAGCGTATTGGCCGATCAAGCCGGTAATATCTCCGGAGGCTTCCGCCCCGTCAATCTGGGAAGAGGTGGTGAATAAGGTGTCTAAACGTGTTTCCAGCTCTTTCTTGCCACCGATAGCGGCGATGAAGTTATCCATATCATGTGGTGCGAAGAAACTCCATTGGAAGGCATTCCCTTCGGTATAGTCGCTTTTCATATGCGAAGAATAGCGAGGGTTGAATGGAGTACGGAAAGAACCGTCGCCCATTACCGGACGCATCATCTTCGTCTCGGGATCTAAATAGCGTTTGTAGTATTCGGCTTTCTTGGCATACTCATTCGCCAACTCCATGTTGCCTGCCTTCTTGGCGATTTGGGAGATACACCAATCCTCGTATGCCATCTCCAATCCCCACGATACGGATTCGGGAACAGAGTCGGCGGGGACGAAACCATATTTCTCCTTATAGTAAGGGTGCATCGTGATCAGATCCAACTCACGGGTTCCTTTGAACTTCTCGGCAAGATCCTCACGGTAAACGGAAGAACGTGCGCCGGCTTCCGCCCACGTGCTCATATCACCTTCCGCTAAATCTTTCGCTACAAGATCGGCGAGGACCGAGACGGCCGGATATCCTACCATACAACCTGTATAACTAGAGGCTAAAGGCCATTTGGGTAATATTCCACCTTCTTTATAACCTTGCACGAGTACCTTACCCCAATCTGTCGCTAAGTCCGGATTAATGATTGTCATTAACGGATGAAGCGCACGGAACGTATCCCACAAGGAGAATACGGAATAATTTACGTAACCCGGTTCGGCGGTATGCACTTTCTTGTCCATGCCCAGATAACGCCCGTCCACGTCTTGATAAGCGAAGGGGGCGATCATGGTATGGTAGAGCGCCGTATAGAAATTGACCATGACTTTCGGATCTGCCTCGATCTGGATCAAGTTTAACGCCTCGTTCCAAATATGCGTTGATTCCTCACGGGTCTTATCGAAATCCCATCCGGGCAATTCTGCCTCGAGATTCTTCTCGGCGCCTTCCGGATCGACTACGGATAAGGCTACTTTTACATAAAGCGGTTGTGCCTTTTCAGAGAATTTGTAATGGAACTTCAAATCTTCCGCCGTATTCAGGCGCAAAAACAAGGAGTCCTTACGTAATTTCCCGTCCATGTATTGGTATACGGTCTCGATCGGTTCCGAGAAAGTAATCCGATAGGACATGGAGTGGAAATGTGCCCAACCTTGTGTCTTCACGGTACCTTCCACCGTGGAGTCGTTTACAAGTAAATATTGGTTACCGATCAGCTTATGTCCCCAGTTCGGTTGAAGGATATGCCCTAAGTCAAGCAGGACACGACGTTCTTTGGGATTGTCGTATGTATATTTATGGAAACCTACACGATCCGTAGAAGTCAATTCCACGTTGATGCCAAAGTTATCCAAGCGTACGGCATAATACCCCGGTGTCGCTTTCTCAGTGTCTTTCTTGAAGGTAGCTACCGGTTTGATGGAATCTCCACCGGAGAAAGGTAATAAAGCTACGTCACCCAGATCGCCGATACCCGTACCGGAAAGGTGCGTGTGGCTGAATCCATAGATATGGTTGTCGTCATAATGGTAACCGCTGCTCGCGTCCCATCCTAAGATATGGGTATCCGGGCTTAGTTGTACCATCGCGTACGGACGGGTAGCTCCGGGGAATGTGTGTCCATGGAACCCGGTTCCGATGAATGGGTTTACATACCTCACCTCGTCTTGTAGTCGCGGCGACTCCGGCGCTTGCTTGCATCCTACCAGCAGGCAGGCAAGAGCGGCCTGAAAAAATAAGATCGTTCTTTTCACTGTTATTATTGATTTAGTTTGTAATAAGCGAATTATCAATCATCTGTCACAAAGATAATGGCTTTGGGGGAATATTGGAAATTTCCTTTTAAAATCTGCAACCTTTTTCGGGCTTGGCTCGTCTTATAGATAAAAAAGTATGGGAACAAACGAATTTACGACAAAGATATTGCCGCTGAAGAATAACCTTTTCCGGGTTGTTTTCCGGATTACCGGAGACGTGGAGCAGTCTGAGCAGATCGTTCAGGAAGCCCTGCTTAAGGTTTGGGAAGACCGGGATAGCTGGATTGTCATTGAGAACTTACCTTCCTATTGCATGATGGTAGCGCGTAATCTGGCATTGAGGGAAACCTATTCCGGAGATAAGGAAAGGATGGAGCGGTATGCGGTAAGGTAATCTGCTTATGGATCGTGTATGGACTATCAACGAATAAATAAGTTGCTGGATAAATATTGGGAATGCGCCACATCCGTGGAGGAAGAACGGGAATTACGCCGGTTTTTCTCCTCAGCGGTGATACCTCCCGACTTATTGCCCTATAAGGCTTGGTTCGTATCTCATGAGGCCGAGGCATTGCCTCCCTTGGGGAAAGATTTTGATGCTCGTATATTGGAACAGATCTCGGAAGATCGAAAATTAATCACTACATTTGGAACGTTATTTAAATCTATTACTCATTTAATTCATAAGATTATGGGAACGAACATGAAGAAAGTCTTTACCACCCTTTTATGCCTTTTGTTTTGTATCGCGATCTCGGCGCAGGATAAAGCCGCTGATCTCAGTAAGCTCGTAGGCGATTGGTCCTTCTCTGCCCCCGACGCTCCGTATGGATATCAAGATGGCAGTTTGCAGATAAAGCAAGAGAACGGCAAGTTGACCGCTAAAGTGAATATACAAGGTAGTACCTTGGAGATAAACGATATCAAGGCGAAAGGAGATACCTATACCAGTTCTTTTTATGTGGATGGAACGCCTGTAGATTTAACTATGACCCAGAAAGGAAATAAGTTAGAGGGAATGGCCGACGCCGGAGGTATGCAGATTCCCGTGAAATTCAAGAAAACGAAGAAGTAGCCGCTTTGTGGTACTGTGAGTTTCTGTTAACTTCGCGGCAAAAACTACAAAGGGATGTTTACAGTAATCGGAATCATGTTCTGCGGCATTGCCGTCGGGTATTTCTTTCGTAAAGTAGAATTGCTGCAAAAGATCGGTAAGCCTATTTCTTATACGATTCTTCTTCTTTTGTTCCTGCTGGGAATTTCGGTAGGGGCTAATGAGTCTATCGTGAATAATCTTACGACGTTGGGCGGGCAAGCCTTGTTGATTGCTTCGGCCGGTACGTTGGGGAGCGTCTTGGCGGCGTGGGGAGTTTATCATTTCTTTTTTAAGGAAAGGAGCCGGGGATGAAAGGGAGTTTGATCGTCGTGGGCTTCTTTGCCTTGGGGTGCTTGCTGGGATGGAGCGGTTATCTGCCCGGGGTCATTATCGAGAATGATATAACGGTTTATGTACTTTACCTCTTGATGTTTCAAGTAGGGATTAGCATAGGAAGCGATAAGAAACTGAAAGAGATTTTGTCGAGCATACGGCCGAAACTCTTATTGGTGCCTCTGGCTACTATTATCGGGACGTTGAGCTTCTCGGCCTTGATCAGCCTTGCTCTTACCAAATGGAGCGTGTTCGATTGTTTGGCGGTCGGAAGCGGTTTCGCCTATTATTCATTATCCTCCATCTTGATAACAGAGCTAAAAGAACCGACGCTGGGGGCTCAATTGGCGGCGGAGTTAGGAACGATCGCCTTGATCGCTAATATTATCCGTGAGATATTCGCCTTGCTGGGCGCTCCGTTGTTCGTTAGATATTTCGGAAGGCTATCTCCGATCTGCGCGGGAGGAGCTACTACGATGGATACGACATTGCCGATCATCACCCGTTATTGCGGAAAGGATTTGGTCTTTGTCTCTATCTTTCACGGGATCTTGGTGGACTTCACGGTTCCGTTTTTCGTTTCTTTCTTCTGTTCGATGTGAGTGAAAGAGGCTTCCGAGATCTCGGAAACCACCTTGCAAGGTTGAAAAGTCATTTCCGAGGCCTCGGAAGGCATTTTGCAAGGTTGAAAAGTCGTTTCCGAGGTCTCGGAAGGCATTTTACAAGGTTGAAAAGTCGTTTCTGAGGCCTCGGAAGGCATTTTACAAGGTTGAAAAGTCATTTCTGAGGCCTCGGAAGGCATTTTACAAGGTTGAAAAGTCATTTCCGAGGCCTAGAAAAGCTATTTTACAGTTTGCAGCATCACTTCTACCGCTCTTTTTAATTGCGTGTCCTCGCCGGAGAGCTGCGCCTCGGGAGTATTGTACACCTCGACATCCGGTTGCAATTGTTGGTTTTCCAGATAATTGCCTTGCATATCTTTCACGCCTACTTGCGGGATACCGAACACCAAGGTCGGATCGATTTGCGTTTCCCACCATACGGCTGTCATGGTTCCCGGAACCGGGGCGCCGATCAGCTTGCCGATACCTAAGGTCTTATAAACCCAAGGGAAACCATGAGCGTTCGAATAATTATCCTCGCACATCAAGACACAGGACGGTTTGGTCCACTTATTGTAAGGATCGCTACCGATGTATTGTCCGCGAGGCTCGAAGCGCTGATACTCCTTGCCGCTCAATAAGGTAGCCAGATCATCATGCAACCAGCCACCTCCGTTATGGCGGGTATCCACGATCACGGCTTTCTTATTCCGGCACCGGCCTAATAAAGCGGAATAGACCTCACGGAAACTCTCGCTGTTCATACCTCTCACATGTACGTACCCGATTTGCCCGTTCGATAATTTATCTACGGTTTCTTGGCAATTCTCGATCCATCTTTTATAAAGGAGGTTCGATTGCTCTCCGTTACCGATCGCTTTCACCTGTTCCTCGAAACGCTGTTTACTGGTAGGATCATAGACAGAAAGCATTACTTTCTTACCGACTTTACCGCTTAGCAGTGGATAATAATCGGCGTCTTTCTTTATCGGTGTTCCGTCTATCTTCTCGATGATACAGCCTTTCTTTATCTGGCTGTCGGCCAATGTCAGCGGGCCCTTGGCGATGATTTCCTCGATCTTCAATCCGTCGCCCGTGTATGCGTTATCGAAGAAAGCGCCTAAGCTGGCGGTTTCCGGCCCGGTTAGTCCCGGATTGTAACGAGCGCCCGTATGGGAGCCGTTCAACTCGCCCAATAGCTCGGAAAGCATCTCTTGGAAATCAAAATTGTTGTTGATATGCGGAAGGAAACGGGCGTAAGCGGTCTCATACCCTTTCCAATCCATGCCCCGGAGTGTCGGATCATAGAACTTATCCAAGACTTGACGCCAAGCGTGGTGGAAGATATAAGCACGCTCCTCTGCCGGACGATAAGCGAACTCGGCCTTGAAAGCGATCGGTTTTTCCTTGCTATCCTTCAACTCTATCTTTTTCAGTTTACCGCCGGCGGTAAGATAGAGGTTCTCTACTTTCTTATCGGCGAATAGAGTGCCTCGACCGACATTCTTGAGCAGTAATTTAGTGGACTTTTCCTTCAAGTCGTGTTCCCATAAATCAAAGCCTTTCTCGAAAGCGGCGCAATAATATAGTTTATCTCCTTTCGGGGCGAGTACGGCGTCTCCCAATGAGGATGAATTAGCGGTCAGGCGAATAATCCGGTCCTTGCGGTTCTCCAAATCAAACTTCAAGGGGGCTACAGGCTTATCCTTATCCTCTTTTTTCTTATCGGAATCTTTATCGGATGTCTTATCCTCGTCCTTATCTTTGTTTTCATCCGCTTCTACCAAGGCCAGTTCTTCTTTACTGAGGCGGAATTTATCGTAAGCCTCACCGTCGAAGAACATGATGTACACATCCCGCTCAGCACCCCAGCTACCGTGGCTGCGGAAACCGGCACGGTCGGAGGACCAGATCATGGCCTTACCGTCTAATACCCATTTCGCGTCGCCATCCGAATAACCGCTTTCCGTCAGGTTCGTTACCTCGCCGCTACCGTCCGCTTTCACGAGGGCGATATCCGTATTGTTCCATCCTCCGACGGAGATGTAATCTACCAAGAACCACTTGCTGTCTGGCGACCATTGGAAATGCTGGTCTCCATCGCTATACGAATAGAGGTATTTCCCGTCCAATACGGTGCGGACCTGCTTGGTCTTTCGGTTGATAACACGTAAGGTGGTGCGGTTCTCAAGGAAAGCCACCTCGTTACCATCCGGAGAGTATAAGGGTTGGAACGAGGTTTGTCCGGAGACGACAAGAGGCTCCTCTTTCAATTCCGGGGCGTACGTGAATTGCTTATCTTCGTCACGTGTAAGTTTACTTTCGTAGATTCCCCATGTTCCTTCCCGTTCGGCGGAATATACCAATGAACGTCCGTCGGGGCTGAAATCTATATTGCGCTCTTGTTGCGGCGTGTTCGTGATTTGACGAGTCGTCTCGTATTCAATAGAAGTTACGTAAACATCGCCACGAGTGATAAACGCTACCTCTTTTCCATTCGGGGAGACGGCGATATCCGTAGCTCCATCGGTCAGAAGACGATGGATTACGTCGTTCTCGATCTTATCCGCGACGATCTGGATATTCACCTTGGCAGGTTTCTGGCCTTCCTTAACGGTATAGATCTCGCCGTCGTAACTATAGCATAGAGTCCCGGTATTATCGGAGGTAAGGAAACGCACGGGGTGGGTGGTATGCGTCGTGATTTGTTTCTCGCTGTTGCCTGCCAAATCTTTCTTGAAGATGTTAAAGCTTCCTTTCTCCTCGCTTAGGTAATAGAAAGACGCCCCATCCGCGGCCCATACAGGATTACGATCCTCACCGCCAAAAGTGGTTACTTTCTGGAAAGAGCGATCTTTTCCAAGCGTACATAACCAGATATCACGGGTGATAGAAGATTGATGATGCTTGCGCCAAGGGTCCTCGTAACCTTTGTAGTCATTGTATAATAATTTACTGCCATCTTTGCTGAGGGCTATATTTTCCATGTATAACGAAGAATATAAATCCGGCCTTCCTCCGTCCGTGCTTATCTCATAGACTTGCATAAAGCGGGTGCCGGGGAATTGGATATCCTTGGCGTCTTGCAATACGTTGGCTAGATACAAGATGTGTCCGTTGTCCTTAAAGGTAGTGGGATATTCGTTTGTGGAGTGGGTGGTGAGCCGCTTAGGTTCCCCTCCCTCCTTGTTCATGAGAAATATATCGAAGTTGCCGCTACGGTTGGAGGCGAAGGCTATTCTCTGTCCGTCGGGCGACCAGACCGGACGGGTATCATGCGCCGGATGTGTTGTCAACTGCCGGGCTTTTCCTCCGGAAGAAGGGACCGTGTAGATATCCCCTTGGTAAGAAAATGCGATCGTCTGCCCGTCCGGGGAGATCGCGCAGTAACGCATCCATAACGGACTGTCGTCTGCTTGCGCCGCCGCCGATAAAAATAACGCCAGCGCAGGAATCATCAAGTTTTTCATGTGTACTCTATTTTAGATTTACAAATGTAATCGATTTTCGATATTTATTAGGAGAAATAATTGCGTAGATTAAATTTTTAAATATTTTTGCATATGAACTTTAAAACCGCCAAGATGATGACTAAATATAGGGTGTGTATGACTTTTATGTCCATTTTATTATTGCTATTTCATTTTGTGTTTCTGTTTTCTTGTGGAAAGCTACCGGAAAAAACATTTGCTTTTTCTGATAACCTGCGGATTGACTCTTTGGAACATATGGCTATGGATTCGATTTACCGGAATCCTCGATATGCTCATTCCGCATTGGATGAAGCTTTAAGTCTAACTAAAGATAGCGATAAATATTATAAATTACTTGCGGTTAAAAGCCAGATTTATTTTGCAAATAGTGTATATGATTCCGGGTTTGTTTTACATCGGTCAATTATAGATTATTGCGACCGTGTACCGATGTCTCCCAAGATACATGGACTCTTAGGGACGCTGAAAAATACGGTTGGCAATTATTATTCATTTTTGGATAAAACGGATTCGGCCCTCCTTTGCTATTCCGAGGCGTATCAAGAGATCCGGCAGAGTGAGATGGAGCATAAAATCCCGGATATTTATATCAATATAGCGGATATATATGCCCGGAAAGGAGCTTACGATCAGCGAGCCCGCTACTTTCGCCAAGCTCTTTTCGTGAGTGATTCATTGGGTATTATGGATCGGATGTCCTTTCCTATTTATTTTGGTTTGGGCGAGACGTATATGGAATTGAGGGACTTTGACTTATCCGATCACTTTTACCGTTTGGCGGAGAAAGAACTGGATTCTCGTAACTTGAGCGAGAAATTCACCTTTTGCAATAGCCGGGGAAATTACTATTATTACAAGGAAGAATACGCGGAGGCGCTTCCTTGGTTCTTGAAAGCCCGTGAGGTGGTACGTCCTACTCATATGGATTTCTATACCAACGTATGCGAGATCAATTTAGGGGAGATCTATCTATGTATGGATCAGTTGGATTCCGCTCGTTTTTATCTGGAAAAAGGGTTTAGGTACTTCCATACCTATAATAATAAGACGGCCTTGTACCATTTGACAACCCTGAAGGCTTCGCTAGCCTTAAAAGAGGGGAACTCCGGGCTGGCTTATCAATTGTTGAGGAGTTACACGGATACGGTAGGCATAGATCCCAAGATGGTAGTGATCCGTAATAAGAACTTGCAGAATTACTTCGCTACCACGGGCGATTTTAGGCGTGCTTATGAGTATCAAACGAAGAATAGCGTCATTGAGAACAATATTCGTAGCGAACGAACCCAGATGCGTGTCGCCGAGATCGATATGCGTTATAGGCAAGATACGACTTTGCTCAAGCGGGAGGCTATTATTAAACAACAGGCCGGCCGGATGGAATACTTGGAAATGAGCCGTTGGGTTTGGATCTTGCTTTTTGCGATCTTGTCGATCGTCAGCGGCATGGCTTATTACTTTATGAAACGTAAACGGCATGCCCAGTGGTTAAGCCATATCGATCAGGTGACGAAGCTGAAGATGGAGAGTATCCGCAACCGTGTATCCCCTCATTTTATATTCAACGTTTTGAACCGGGAAATCAGCACGGAAGAGGAGGGAAGCCTCCGCCGCACGCAACTTTCCGGGCTGGTGGAGTTGTTGCGGAGTAGCTTGGAGATCTCGGAAAAGCTCAGTATTACGCTGCGGGAGGAGCTGAGGTTCGTGCGTACGTATCTGAACCTGCAAACGCAAGCGCTGGGGCCGGACTTCCATTTGGCATGGAATATCGATCCTTCCCTTGACACGGACGCGATCTATCTCCCGGCCATGCTGATCCAGATTCCCGTAGAGAATGCCGTGAAACATGGCTTGTGTGCGATTGAGGGCGAGAAGCGATTATCCGTTTTCGTGGAGCGCGACGGGAAAGGCATCCATATCCGTATAGAGGATAATGGACCCGGGTATCGTCCGTTTACGAATGCGGGACATACGAACGGTACGGGGATGGGAACGAAAGTCCTTTACCGTACGATCCTATTGTTGAATAGGAGAAATAAAGAGAAGATCACCTATTCGGTCCAAAGCAAGGAGAAGGGGATGGGGAGCGGAACAATCGTCAGTTTCTTTATTCCGTTGGATTTTAATTACGCTTTCTAGGTATCGTGAATGTACGAAAGTAATCCGGGCCGTTTCCTCCGGATAGTGGATGGAAGCGGCCCGGATCGAATTGAATCGAATCGGTTGATTCGGGTTATAGTCGCTCAATGTCTTCAACAGAAAGTCCGGAGCATTGGGCGATAAGTTCGGAGTCAAGTCCTTGCTCCTTCATCTTTCGGGCTATCTGGAGTTTTTCCTCTTGACGGCCTTTCTCGATCCCTTTCTGCATTCCTTTTTCAATCCCTTCCGTTTGTGCGTAATCGATGGTCGCATACCAATCCCGATAATTCTTTAGGTTTTCCTCGTAGATCGCACGTTCTTTTTCGCTGAGTGAGTTGACGTTCGCCACGTCCAGCAAGCGAAGGAAGGTCTCCTGTTCCTCCTTGAAGGGAGATTGTTCAAATAGGTTCATATTCTTCAATGTATAAATCCAACGTTCGAAGGAGCTCTTGCACTCCTCCTTGCTTAAACTGAATAACGGGAACGATATGTAGATCTGCTTCATCTTGATCTCATTGAACACCTTTCCCGTCCTCTCGTTAGCGAGGACAACATCTGTACGGAAGTCTGTGAACTCCGGCAACTTGAAATTCAAGAAATAGACTCCGTAGATGGGTAGCAACCGATATTGCCATTGCTTGCCGATTTGTCCTTGCCGGGCCACCATGCGACAAAGATAATAAAAACCTCTGTTAAAGAAATAGTGCTGGGGACAATTCTGCATCTCTAGGATGAACTTGGCCCCGGACACGTCCTCGCAGAGCAGGTCGAATATGATGGTACGGTTCTCGACGGTCTCGGGCTTGATCTCCTTGTCGAGGTAGGTGATGTCCTTGATCTGTCGTTCGCCGGCTAGGGCGGCGTTAAGGAACTTGATGGTAACTTGCTTGTCTTGGAAGACAGCCTTAAATCCAGCATCAGTCATGATGTCTACGTATTGTGCCATAGTTAAATGGTTTTAGGTGATTACTGCTCCAAAGGTAAGGTTTATTTTCGTATCGCACATCCTGTTTATTGTATATTTCTTAAAAAGCAGATTCATGGTAGTCAGCTTTACTATTTATAGAAAGTACGATTAGTATTAATAGTAGTGCAAAATACTATGGATAGTAATCGGCTCCCATTTTGATCAATTCTTATTATACGCTGATTATCAGAAATATAAATAACAATCTTTAAATATTAGGCTTATTGTACTTTTTAAGAGATCAAATTTGGTATGGTTGACTTATTCTTTTCACGTATAAAGATAACATTAAATAATAGACTAAGCCGCTAGCATAAAGTTCTCCAAGTGAATAACTAATCACTTCTCAACTCGTAAGCTTATGGCTTGACAAGCCTTGGATTATACGTTTGTAGTATTTGCAATGATTGCATGTGAATGTTTGTATTTTGTATTTATTATGCGGTTATGGATGGATACCATATATTAATGTACATGCGTACATTATATAATAGATAGAAACGGCTAGTCTAAACGATCGATTCTTTTAGTCATTTGCAAAGGTACGCGTTTCTTCGATACTTGCAACCCTTCCAGACGATTTTTTTATCGCTTATTCTCTTTCTTATCAATAGGATAGGTTATCCTTCACGAAACAAGCGATTCCTTCAACGAACCTCCCGTTTCGACGCTCAAAAAACGCAAGATTTAGACGATCGTTTAGACTAGTCGTTTTCGAGAAAAACAAGGGTGCTAAACGGCGGGATGGACTTTAATTAACACTATTATTAATATTAAATTTTGAATTTATGAACAAGAAGTTTTCTACTCTTTTGGCAGGTATGGCACTGTTAAGTGTTATGTCTGTTAATGCACAGACTACACCAAGTCGAGTAGACCCGGAAACTGTATTGGGTCAAGAATGGCGTTTAGGCGGTTTGAAGGAGGGAGCTAATTCTGGTCTTTATCAGTTGAAGGTCATGGATGGCACTACTCCTGCTTATCTTGCGATGGAGCTAAATCGTGGAACAGGTGATTATGAACTACGTGTTTATAGTGCAAGCGAAGCTAAAAATAATTTAGAGGCTACATTGTGGTGTGTTTCTGTCTCTAATTATAATCAAGGTCAAGCTCCTATTTATGACTTCCAGAATAAATTGTCTGGAACTATGTTGGATTTGACAATGGCTGGCCATGAGAAGACTGAGAATGGTACGAATGGTGCTTGGAAACCTGTTTTAGGTGGTGAGATCGCAGGTTGGGCATTCTCTCGCTCATACAAGGATTTGGAAGAAAAGAGACCTTTGTATTCTTATTTCTCAACGGACTCAATTGTTGGTTTGAAAGCGGATCCTACTACCGGAGCTGTTAAGGTTGCCAAGTGGGGTGCTAATCAAATAGATGCCACTTCAAACGCCGCTGATGTGACTAACTTTGCTTTGGTTGGCGCAGCACAAATCGCATTGAGCGAAGATCAAGTAAATACGAAGTTGGGTCTTCTTCAAGATAACAAGGCTGGAGTACAATTGACTTTCACTCCGGACGTGAAAGGTACTAGCTTAAAGAATCCGTTCAATGAGCAGAAGTTTATCGCAGAGGATAAAGATAATAACAAATGGCTTTTCATCAAGCAAAAGGATAAAGAAGCTTATTTGAAAGTTGATACGGCTTATACGAATGAGACAGGTACAAAGTTCTTAGCTTACGGTTGGACAGAGAAAGCAAAGGATAAAGCTGATGCTTACAGTTCTATTAGCTCTGAATTACGTGCTCAACATCAGTTCAAATTCATCTATTCTCCGAGTGGCGATAGCTTATACATCTATGTAAAAAAAGTTACTTGGAATAATGATGGCAAGTATTGGAATACGCACGTTACGGCTACTCCAGTTAACGAGCATGAGTTCTGGCGTGTCTCTTTGCAAGACTTGATTAAAGATGAAACTTGTATTTTGACAGTTGATCCGGAGGACCAGAACACTCATATTTCTTTGGGTCTTAGCGGATGTGAGGAAAAGGGTTCTTCCAAGACTTCCGTTGATGATGGTGTTTATTTCATCAAGAATAAACAAGGACAGTATTTAGCTTCTCCTATCTATGAGAATGGTACTATCCGTTGGACAACCGTGAATGAGGATGAGCAGAGTGTTGCTCATATGCCAGCTTATCAATGGGTTGTATTGAAGAAAAATACAAGTAATGATAAAGTGAAGGCTGTGTCTCCGGTTACTATCTCTAACCGTGAATTCGCAGATAAAGTTATAAATGCGGATTTTGATGGTGATGGCCAGATGGAGTCATATAAGACTGCTGTTTATTCTACTGTTCAGTTAAGAAAGGCAGAGGGTGGTTCTTATATGTTTGTATATGGAGATAAACTTACAGCGGAGTATGGCTCTGTCGGTATAGATTCTTTGTTCTTCGAGAAAGTTCCGGCAGCTTCTATTTCTGATCCGTATTTAGGTTACAGAAAGTTGGAGAAAGATTCTTTGTTGGTTAACAAATATACGTTTAACTATTGGCATCCTTATGCTACGGATAAATACATCGCTAAATCTACAGACTCTACGTTGACTGTGTTGGATGGAAAAGATGCTTTCGTAATTGATACATTGACTGAGCGTTGGAAAAATAACTCAAAGATATTTGCGACTGTAGATATCCCTTACGGTTATAAGGTTAGCGATGATGTGGCTAAGAATCGTATTAAAGGCTTGAAGACTCTAGTGAGAACTGCTTATGAGGTTTCTTATAAAGATGGTAAAGGTGAACTTAATGAATGGAAAGTTAATAAGGAAGATAAGTTTAATGTAGGTTCTAGTGCTACTGGTCATCAGCAATCTTATACGACTTATTATGCATTCTTCAAAGAAAACAACTATATCAGTGGAAAGCACTATTATGCGATTGTTAATGCTGCATATGATAATTATTCTAATGCTACAAAATATGTATTAGGTTATCAGAAAGCTGGAGTATCCGATTATGACGGTGCCGCTACATTGAAGAATCAAGTATTAGGCGAGACTCGTACTTCTGCTTTCGCTATCGAACCGGACAACACTCCGCTTTACCGTCGTTTCAGTTCTCTTGAACTTGAAGGTAATGAAGGTGACAAGGCCGATACTTTACGTTTTATCGAGAAATACCGTAAAGAATACTTGCAGGTTGAGAATAATAAGAACTTCATGAAAGAAGGTATTGACTTCTTAGGTATTTATACTCCGGATAAGACTGAGGATGGTTTGTCATTCATCGTTGATACCGCATGGGTAAACCGTGGTTCTGGTAATATCAAGCCTCAATATTTGATCTCTATTGATCGTAACGATTTCGAAGGAGTTGAAGGCGTACCTTGTACGGAAGATGACCATCACTTTACCGCAGAAGGTAAACCGACAGATAAATGGCATTGCGTTCACGCAAAACCGGCTGTTCCGGGCTTTGAAAGAGGTAAATATTTGATCAATTTCCATGATTTCGCTAATAAATATGGTTGGTCAACATTATCAAATGGGGAGCAAGATGCTGACTACATGTGGAAGAAATATGATCGTGCAGGTTTCGTGGAAGCTATCCGTGTAGCTGATACTTTGTATATCTTGAGAGATGAGTTCAAGAACTTACCGAACGAGAAGATCAACTTCGCTGATTTGAACAAGGCTGAGGAGGATGCTTGGACTGCGGCTAAGAAGGCTGGAGTATCTGAAGATGAATTTGTTTCACACAAATATATCTTATCTGGTGATAACCATAAGTATGTGACTTGGTCTATGCGTTTCGTAAACAAGGAAGTTGCCGCTAATGAGGTAGAAGCTGATAGAGCATTCTTGTTCGAGTCTATGAAGAGTAAACATGTTTCTGATTACAATAATTCTGCTATGGGTGACATCGCTCCTACATATGCGGCTTGGTTGAGAATGCAGAATGGTTGTTTAGTTCTGTCTGATGATCGTTCTTCTAATTTCGATGAGATGAATACAGGTGGTGACGATGCTTTGATCTTTAATGTGGAGCAAGGTGATGATATCGCAACAGATAACGAAACAATCGATGCTGTAGAAGGTATCTCTGTAGTAGCCGGTAACGGTACCGTAACCGTTCAAGGCGCAGCTGGTAAGTCTGTAGTTATCACGAATATCTTGGGTAAGGTAATCGCTGAGACCGTTCTTACTTCCGATAACGCTACAATCTCTGTTCCTGCCGGTATCGTAGCAGTGGCTGTTGATGGTGAGGAAGCTGTTAAGGCAATCGTGAAATAAGAAATAAACGAAATAAGATAATCATACAATTCCCGTGCGGGTATCGATCCAAGTAATCCGTGACGGATGAACAGGCGGGAGTTGGATTAATATTAATACTAAAGTAATAAATTAAGAGGTCCGTAAGTACCTCCGTGAGGAGGAAGTACGGATAAAGGAACAAGAGGATGCGTCGATATAATGTACGCATCCTCTTTTGTGTTTATAGCGGGTGTTGAGGATAAATCCTGCTTCTACTTGCAAAAGAGCGAGATAAGCAACGGCACGCTGATCTCGAGGATAATCCCGTGAATAATAGCCACAGGTACGATATTCTTTCCGGAATACCGGCTGATAACGGGAAGACAAACATCCATAGAATTGATTCCCGCCACGGATACCGGAGCGAATTTACCAAAGAAAGAGGCATACAACGGTGCCCCGAATAAAGCTAACATTTCCCGGATGATATTAGCCAATAACGCGATAGCCCCGAGTTGCGAAGCGATTTCTATCCCTGCCGACGCCTCTTTCAGTTGTACGATAAGCAAGGAGGATAAGGAATAATAAGCGAATCCGCTTCCTACAGCCATACAATCATATATATTCCACGAGGTCAATAACAAACTCGCCGCCGCAGAGAATACTAACGTGCCGATGATCGTAAAGAACGGCAGTAACAAACTGGAAAACCGGATATCCTTTACCATCTTTCCTAATTCGGCGTTTGCTCCCAGATTCAATCCTACTTGGATAACGAGGGCGTATAGCAAGAATTGCGGTAGTTTTTCGCAATACGTGGAGATAGTCGTGTTGGCGAAGGTTCCGCAAAAGATTCCCGCTGTGAAACATAAGATAACGATTAGGTTATTTTTCATTGAGACCTCCTTTCTTGATAAATAATTTATAAGCGATAAAAGATGCTACCAGACTTCCCAATACTCCGCAAATAGCTAGTATGGCAGCTTGTATTCCAAACTCACCAATATTATTCAGCAAAGATTGGTTGGCTCCTATGGTAATACCAAATATGAACAACATCGCGAAAATCGTATAAGAGATGGAATGTTCCAATCCCTTGAAAGCGGGGACGTGTCGGCATAAATAACCGACGCTTATCCCCAGACCTAATAGACCTAGAATGATAAACATAAGCATATTGTATTTTGAGATGCGCAAGACATCCTTTCCCCGGAAACGAAGCATACGAATACTCCCTCTTTTCCGCAGAAGTTAAACTTGAGTGCAATTAATACCTAGATGTAGGTGTAGAAGAGAACTATAAAAAGAAGTCCTCTCAAGAAGAGTATGAATGGATTTAGACAAAACCGCTGAACCAATGAACATGCACGATCGTGTTACCCGAGAAAGCTCGGGTATACCATCTTTTTGAGTTGTTCAGAAGCTTCTTGTTCATCTTATTTGTATCATTGTTTGATTTCTGGCGCAAAGGTAGTAATAAATTAGAGATTCTAAAACTTTTTCTAGGATCGGATATATAAGGGACTTGACTTGGATTTTGGATCTTTTTATGTACATTTGAGGTCCTACCCGCTATTGGGCCAACTAAAAACGGATAGAACAGATATGATTAAAAGATAAGATTGGTTATGAGGAAAAGAATGATTTTAACAGCATTGGCGGCTGTCGCTATCCCTACGTTGTTGATGGCGGCGGATGAGGCGAGATTAATGCGCTTTCCGGCTACAAATGGTTCAGAGATTGTATTCTCGTATGCTGGCGATTTATATAAGGTCCAGGCTACAGGTGGTGAGGCACAGCGATTGACATCGTATGTGGGGTATGAGATGTTTCCCCGTTTCTCCCCGGATGGTAAGACGATCGCTTTTACGGGACAGTACGACGGTAACACGGAAGTGTACACGATGCCCTCTTCTGGCGGTGAGCCATTGCGTATCACTTACACGGCTACGAATAGCCGTGATGATCTGGGCGATCGCATGGGCCCGAATAATATTGTGATGACTTGGACACCGGACGGCAATGGTATTGTTTACCGCAACCGCATCAGCGATGGGTTCTCCGGTAAGTTATATACGGTAAATAAAGAAGGTGGCCTTTCCGAGGTGGTTCCCTTGCCCGAGGGCGGCTTTTGTAGCTATTCGCCCGACGGAAAACAATTGGCTTACAACCGGGTAATGCGTGAGTTCCGTACATGGAAATACTATAAGGGCGGTATGGCCGATGATATCTGGGTTTATAATCCGGAGAAGAAAAGTGTAGAGAATATCACGAACAATGAGGCGCAAGATATCTTTCCGATGTGGATTGGTGATGAGATCTATTTCCTTTCAGATCGGGATTACACGATGAACTTGTTCGTTTACAATACGAAGACTAAACAAACAAGTAAGGTGACGAACTTCACTGAGTACGACGTGAAATTCCCTAGTAGTTTCGGGAATACGATCGTTTTCGAGAATGGAGGCTATATCTATAAGATGGATGCGGCGTCGAAGAAACCGGAGAAAGTGAACGTTACCCTTGCCTCCGATAATGTCTACGCACGTAGCGAGATCAAGGATGGTTCCAAATATATCACGAGTGCCAGCCTCTCCCCCAAAGGTGAGCGTATGGTGGTGACAGCTCGTGGCGAGGTATTCAATATCCCGGTAGATAAAGGGGTTACGAAAAATATCACCCGTACTCCGGGAGCGCACGAACGTGACGCTCAATGGTCGCCGGACGGAAAACATATAGCATATATCTCCGACGCTACCGGCGAGACCGAGCTGTATCTCCAAGATTCCGAGGGGGGCGAGCCTACCCAGTTGACCAAGAATAACGATACGTATATTCGTACTTTCCAGTGGAGTCCGGATTCCAAGAAGATTGTCTATACGGATCGTAAAAATCGGATCAATCTTTTGGACGTATCTAACAAACAGCTAACAAATATCTCACAAAGTCTGTTAGGTGAAGCCCGCAACGTAAGTTTCTCTCCAGATAATAATTGGTTGACTTATTCCCGTGTGTCCGATAATAATTTCTCAATCGTCTATGTCTACGATATCGCGGGTAAGAAAGAATATCCCGTGACCGATAAATGGTACGAGTCTTATTCTCCGGTATTCAGTACGGATGGCAAATATCTGGTATTCACTTCCGCCCGTGATTTCAATCCTACGTATAGCCAAACGGAATGGAATCATGTGTATAATAATATGGGTGGCGTATATCTGGCGTTATTGTCTAAGGATACCGCTTCCCCGTTTATGGAAACGGATGCGGAGGTAGCCATTGAATCTACCCCGGCGAAAGCGGATGCCTCTAAAAAGGACGAGACAAAGAATGAGGCTTCTACTCCGGTCGTAAAGATTGATATAGAGTGTATTACGGATCGAATCGTTAAGCTCCCCTTGCCGGGATCGAATTACTACGATCTTTATTCCGATGGAACGAACGTGTATTATTTCACGAAAGGCGGCATGAAGATGTTTGACTTGAAGAAACAGAAAGAGGAAACCGTTAGCGATGCCGCTATGATGGTTGATCCGGCTGGCAAGAAAGCTGTTTTCTTTAAGGACGATCAACTATTCGTAACCGATATACCGAAGGGTAAAGCGGATTTAAGTAAGCCGGTTAATCTGGCGAATATGAAGATCACGGTAGACTATACGAAGGAATGGGCGCAAATCTTCGATGAGGCTTGGCGTGCTTTCCGGGATGGTTTCTATCTGGAGAATATGCATGGCAAGGATTGGAAGGCGATCAAGGAGAAATACGCCGCCCTTCTTCCTTACGTGAAAACACGTTTGGACTTGAATTATATTATTGGCGAGATGATCGGCGAGCTGGGAGTAGGGCATGCTTATGTGAACCCCGGTGAGGTGGAAAGTCCTAAACGGGTATCGATGGGTCTGCTAGGTGCTGAGGTTTCTCGGGATAAGAGTGGTTTCTTCCGCTTGGAAAAGATCCTGCCGGGGGCTTCTTGGAGTAAGGAATTACGTTCTCCATTGACAGAGCCGGGTGTTGAGGCGAAGGCCGGAGAGTATATCGTCGCTATAGACGGAGTACCTACGAATAGCGTGAACGATATGTATAAGTTGTTGATCGGGAAGGCGAACGTTCCGACCGAGTTGTCCTTGAATAGCAAGCCTCAGTTGGCGGGCGCTCGTAAGATCGTGGTCAGTCCGTTGGCGGAAGAATATTCTTTGTATCACTATAATTGGATCCAAGATAATATCAAGAAGGTAGATAAGGCGACGAACGGTAAGGTCGGTTATATCTATATCCCGGATATGGGGCCGGAAGGCTTGAATGAGTTCTCCCGCTATTTCTATCCGCAATTGGATAAAGAAGGTTTGATTATCGATGATCGTGCGAATGGCGGTGGAAATGTCTCCCCGATGATTCTGGAACGTCTGTCTCGTGAGCCGTATCGTTTGACAATGCGCCGGGGTTCTTCTTTGATCGGGACCGTACCGGATGCCGTACAGGTTGGCCCGAAAGTTTGCTTGATCAATAAGTATTCCGCTTCCGATGGCGATTTATTCCCGTGGGGCTTCCGTGCGCTTGGCTTAGGTAAATTGATTGGAACCCGTACTTGGGGCGGTATCATCGGTATTAGCGGCCCGCTTCCTTATATGGACGGTACGGATATCCGTGTGCCTTTCTTCACGAGCTATGATCCGAAGACGGGTAACTGGATTATCGAGAACCACGGTGTGGATCCGGATATCTTGATCGATAACGACCCCATCAAGGAATGGAACGGTGAGGATCAACAATTAGACCGTGCTATCGAGGAAGTCATGAAACAATTAAAAGAACGCAAACCGCTAGCCCCTGTCCCCGCACCAAGGGACTGGAGCCATAAATAATGAGAGGTTATTTGTAGAGATGGGGCACGCCTCGTCTCTACAAATAAATAGTAAACGGATTAAAAACTAGTAATCTATCTATGGAACGATTCGCAGCCATTGACTTTGAGACCGCTAATGGAAAGCGGAGCAGTATTTGCAGTATAGGTATCGCCATATTGGAGGATGACTGGGTAGTAGATAGCATTTATACCTTGGTACGTCCTACCCCTAATTTCTATACCCGTTGGACTACGGCTATACATGGGTTGAGCGCTGAGGATACGAATGATGCGTTATGTTTCGAGGAGGCTTGGGAAAGCATCGCCCCGAAACTAAAGGATCTCCCCCTTGTTGCCCATAACAGTCCGTTTGATGAGGGATGCCTGAAAGCCGCCCACGAGGTATATGACTTAGCCTATCCGAAATATCCCTTCTATTGCACTTGCCGTCTATCCCGGAAGATGTACCCATTTCTGGTAAATCATCAGTTGCAGACTGTAGCCGCCCACTGCGGTTACGACCTTACCCAACATCATAACGCCATGGCCGACGCTTACGCCTGTGCCCATATCGCCCTTACGATGATGCGGGAAAAAGAGGTCGATACCTTGGAGGCGCTTATGGCTTCCTGCTACTCTAGGTAACTATGGGGTGTTTTTCCCGGCTATTTTATCCACCACGACAGCGATAGCGCCATCTCCCGTCACGTTGCAAGCGGTGCCAAAACTATCCATGGCAATATAAAGGGCGATCATTAACGCTTGCAGTGTCTCATTGAATCCTAGCATACTTTGCAAGATACCCAAAGCGGCCATAATAGCCCCTCCCGGAACCCCCGGAGCCGCTACCATCGTAATTCCCAGCATCATGATAAATCCGCTGAAATTGGAGAAGGTAACCGGTTCTCCCGCCATGATCATGATAGCCATAGCGCAAGCTACGATTTTCATGGTGCTACCTGCCAGATGGATCGTGGCGCAAAGCGGAACGGTAAAGATCGCTATATTCTCCCGTACGCCATTCTTGACAGCCTGCGCCAGTGTCACGGGAATCGTGGCGGCGGAGGATTGGGTCCCTAGAGCCGTAGCGTAGGCCGGTAACATATTCTTCAAGAGGCGGAGCGGATTCTTCCCGGCTATGGCTCCGGCTATCGTGAATTGAATCAATAACAATAATACATGTAAGGCAAAGATGACTATGATAACCTTAAGGAACATCGTGATAATACTCATGACTTGTCCACTCACGGTCATGTTCAGGAAGATACCGAAAATATGGAGCGGTAATAACGGGATGATAACCACCTCGATCAGCTTAATGATAATTTCCTTGAAATCCGTGAAAGAGTCACGCAGGGTGGTTCCCGCTATATTAGAAAGCCCTAGGCCAATCGTAAAGGATAGCAGCAAGGCTGTCATGACATCCATTAAAGGCGGCATATTTACCACGAAGTAAGGTGTCAGCATGAAATCTTCCGGATTCTCCATCGCCGTCAATTCCGTGTTGGTCGGTAGTATGTGCGGGAATATAGCCGATCCGCTCAGGAACGTGAAGAAACCCGAGAAGACTGTTGAACCGTAGGCGATCAAGGCGGTTATCAATAATAGCTTTCCGGCTCCTTTGCCCAGATCTCCGATAGCGGGAGTCACCAGCCCCAATATGATTAGAGGGATGGAGAACGATAGGAAGTTGCCGAACAATGAATTGAAGGTTACAAAGATACGTGCGATTCCTCCCGGTAAAAACTGGCCGAACAATACGCCGGCGGCGATAGCGATAACGACTTTAGTTAACAATGATACTCTGATCTTCTTCATGGTGTTGCTTTATTTTGAAGCCAATGGCGGCCATCGTAATACTCATCAACGGACTGATCAGGTTAAAGAAGCAATAAGGAAGATACGTCAGGGTCGCTACGCCTAATATCGTGGCTTGCGTCATGCCGCAGGTGTTCCACGGTACCAGCACGGACGTTACGGTTACGGAATCTTCCGTCGTACGGCTTAACAGGCGACTCTCATATCCTTTTTTCTTGTAGATATCCTTGAACATATTTCCGGTAAGGATAATAGATATGTATTGATCGGCCGTAACGATATTCAAGAATAAACCGGAGAATACGGTAGACGCCACCATGCCGACCCTCCGTTTCATAAAGCGCAGGAATACGGACGTAAGGCTTTCTAGCATACCGCTGGCCGTCATGGAACCACCGAAGCACATGGCGCAGATGATCAGCCAGATCGTATTCATCATACCCGCCATACCCCGGGTGGCGACCAAGCTGTTCAAGGCCTCGTTGCCCGTATCGATTTGGGTACTCCCGTAGAATGTCATGAATAATCCCTTAAACAGGGAGGAGGCATCCGCTACCGACGCTCCCGCTACCTCTTGCAATAAATGAGGCTGGAAAAAGATCGCGAGCACCCCCGCCATCGCTGTCGAGATAAACAAGGTGATCAAAGACGGTACTTTCTTGGCGATTAATATACCCGTTACCACCGGTACGATCAGTAGCCAGAGCGAGATATTAAAACTTTCGTTCAACGAGGCGGCGAACTCGGCTATTTGCCCGGATGCGTTCGAGGTATGCGTAAAACCCGCTATGGTAAAGATAATCAACGTGATCACCATAGACGGTATTGTCGTAAGCATCATATACCGGATATGGGAGAACAAAGGGGTATGCGTTACGGAAGAGGCTAATACCGTCGTGTCCGAAAGCGGTGAGATCTTATCCCCGAAATAAGCGCCCGAGATGATCGCCCCGGCTACCCACCCCGTAGCGAAGCCCTGTGCCTCACCGATACCCATCAAGGCGATACCGATCGTGGCGATGGTAGTCCACGAGCTACCGGTCATAACGGATACGACAGCGCAGATCACGCAACAAGAGGCCAGAAAGAAACTCGGATGGATAATTTGCATCCCGTAATAAATCAAGGTCGGGACGATACCGCTGATCATCCAGCTACCGGATAGAGCGCCAATCAACAATAGGATAATTATAGCTGTGGCCACTCCCAATATGTTTTTACATATCGCCTCTTCTATATCACGCCATTTGACTTTGCAGAAGATCATGGCCAAAAGGGAGGCGACCGCCGTGGTGGTAAGTAATACGACTTGGCTTCCGCCGCTCAACGCGTCGCTGCCAAAAGTGCGTATGGTTACAAACAAAAGAGCTACCAGCACGAGGATAGGCACTAGTGAAAGTAGAGGGGAGGGCATCTTCTTAAGATGATTTTCCATTGTTCATTCAGTCGCTTAAATAATGATGGTGCGAAAATACTAAAAATACCTTGAATAGCGCTATGAATTATAGATTGATTTCCTTATTTCACAGTCTTTTGGACGATCTTATAACCGGTTGCCGCTATAAGAATGCTCATAAACGGGCTGACGATATTAAAGATGCAATAAGGGAAATAAGTCCAAGTAGATACGCCAAGGATTGTAGATTGTGTCATGCCGCAAGTCGTCCACGGGATCAGCACGGAGGTGACGGTGACGGAGTCTTCCGTTGTCCGGCTAAGCAGGCGGCTCTCGAATCCACGTTGCTTATATACTTCTTTAAACATTTCGCTGTTCAGGATGATGGCGATAAACTGGTCCGCCGTGCAGATGTTCAAGGATAATCCGGACACGACGGTAGAGGCGACCATGCTGGTACGGCCTCGCATGAAATGCAAGAAGATACGTGTGATGCTTTCCAGCATGCCGCTAGCGGACATGGCCCCGCCGAAACACATGGCGCAAATGATCAGCCAAATCGTGTTCATCATCCCGGCCATTCCCCGGGTAGAGACTAGAGAGTTCAGGGCCTCGTTGCCGGTCTGTATCTGCGTGCTGTCATAGAAAGTCATCAGCAGGCCTTTGATATAGGCGATAATCCCGCTATCCGTGATCCCGGAAATCTCCAATAAGGCGTTTGGCTGGAAGATCAAGGCGAATATTCCGGCGAGTATGGAGGAGGCGAAAAGCACCACGATCGAAGGTGTCTTCTTGGCGATCATGATTCCGGTAACGATCGGTACGATCATAAGCCAAGGCGTGATATGGAACGAGCCTTTCAAGGCTTCGGAGAAAGTGGCTATCTGGGATGCGTCCGCTGCCTCCCTCGAGAATCCGGCGATGCTGAATACGATCAGTGTGACGATCATAGAGGGAACGGTCGTATAAAGCATATACCGGATATGCGTGAAAAGGGGCGTGTCCGTTACGGAGGCCGCCAATACCGTAGTGTCTGATAACGGCGACATCTTATCCCCGAAATAAGCGCCCGATATAATCGCTCCGGCTACCCACCCCGTACTGAAGCCTTGCGCCTCGCCAATCCCGATCAAGGCGATCCCGATGGTGGCGATGGTAGTCCACGAGCTACCCGTCATAACCGATACGATACTGCATAGCAGGCAACAGGCCACGAGGAAGAAATCCGTTTGCATGACTTGCAACCCATAATAGATCAAGGACGGCACGATCCCGCTTACCATCCAACTGCCCGATAGGGTTCCGATCAATAAAAGGATGATGACAGACGGTGCGATCCCATAGATGTTACGGGCGATTTGCCCCTCGATATCTTCCCACTTGATCTTGCAATGAAAGACGGCGATCAAAGAGCAGATCGAGGTGGCTATCAATAAGACGATTTGGCTGGCTCCTCCAAGGGAATCGCCCCGGAAAATATAGATGGCTACGGCCAGCATGATGACTAATGTCACTACGGGTAGTAAAGAGATCGCGATGGAGGGTGTCCGGGGCTTTTCTGCCATGGGTTTATTCACGTCGTTTGTTATTTATCATGGATAATCCGAATAAATTCTTTATACGGACCTTCCTTGTGTTATCAATTCTAATTAATTTCGCTGCAAAAATAAAAAAGGATTTGGATAGGGGGGTAACTTATGGTAGTAAATAATCGGTTAGGCTATTTATTTGTCTTTTTGGGGATGAGTATGGCGCTATATGCCCAGCGAAAGACGGAAGTGATCCGTTATGGCGATCTGGATCAGTGGGTGGTACGTAAGATCACGGAATCGGCTATTATCGGGAAGGAGACAAAGACTCTTTACTGCGTTGGCCCTATGGATACGATTATCGGAAATAAACCTTTTGAGCCGAAAGCTTCGCCTTGGGGCAGTTCTAACGTGATGGCAAGGGTGAGCGGGATTACGAAAGCTAGCGTCAGTGTCTACCCCGAAAGACGGGATGAGGGGTATTGCGCACGGCTGGAGACGGGTATAGAATCGATCTCGGCGATGGGTATCATGAACGTGAAGGTGCTGGTCGGTGGATGCCTCTATCTCGGCCGTTTTCTGGAACCGGCGAAGAATTCTTCGGAGACGTGGGGGCAGATCGTTTGCGGTATCCCGTTTCACCAAAAACCTACGTCCTTGTTATTCGATTATAAGGTGAAACTCTCCGGTGATCCCAATCGTATTAAATTGAGTGGTTTTAGCAAGAGATCGGAGGTAAATGGCATTGATATGCCTTTGGTGAATCTCTTTCTTCAGAAGCGTTGGGAAGATAAGGACGGGAACATATATGCTAAGCGTATCGGTACGCTGGTAATCCGGATGGATGAAAATACGGATTGGGTAAACGATGCCAGTTTTACGATCTTATACGGCGATATCACGAAACGTAGCGATTATGAAGAATATATGGGGTTTCAACTCGGTGAGTCCGCCCGTTATAGCTTGAACAGCAAAGGCAAGAATGTGCCCATCCAAGAAATCGGCTGGGGAACGGAGGACGATGAGGTAACCCATATGATCTTAGAGTTCTGTTCCAGTCACGGAGGCTCATACATAGGGTCTCCGGGAAATACCTTTTGGGTAGATAATATCCGGTTGGGATATTGATCCTATTATCGTTGAAACCCTATGGTATTTGTCTCCGGTCTTGATACAGAAGCCAACAAATGAAGCGTAGCTTGTTTTATTCTATGGTTTCGTGATCAGAATATAATAGTCTGATATTAGCCTCTAATATTCTGAATCCACTCCCATGGTCGTGCGGCATACCATATTTGGGGCCAGATTTATAGCTCCCGATTCTTATATCATACATTATCTTCCCATCGGTTAAGAGTGATATAAAACGTTCAAATGATGGCTCTGTATATATATCGGCTTTATTGAAGTAGAAGAGTTCCTTACCTCCTTCTTTTTTCGTTTGGGCAGTTACATATAATAAGTTCTTTAGCTTCTTTGTTAGTGCTTTTTGAATGTCTTGATAGGTGTAACCTACGCTACAATCTAACAGCTCTTTTGTATTTAAGTCAAATACTCCTATTAATATTGTCTTGGCGACAGGGTTGTTTAGGAGTTTAAAAGAATATTTCTTCATATATGTGTTATAGCTATTTGCAAACATAGACGTATGCAAGCTATTTATAGATGGTGCATCTTCATAAGGTGTGCCAAATTTATCTTTTAAATAAGCATTCGCGCGTTTGGGAAATGAGGGGCTTTTAGTGAATAGGGTAACGTAAGAGCATGAAGCGCCGCGATGAGATTTTATTTCGAATCCAGCTAAATCGGGCTCGTCTAAATTGTTCTCGACAACTCCGATGTAATCTTCAAATGTTTTTCCAATCCCAGTATTGTTGGCTCTATTGCTTGGAACATATTCCAAGGATTTAACCTCTTTGAACTTTGAAATAATAAAATCCTTATTCTCCATAACGTATTATATTAAATATGAGTAAGTCAATAATATCTCTATCTTTGGAAAAATCTTCCTCTGATATGAATAGCTGTTCTATGGTAATGTTGAAATAGTGGCATATTTTATAGATCTGACTAAGGGTGTACTTATGTGGAAATTTAGGGCTTTCTATACTCCCTATTAAGCCCGGAGCCACTTCGAGGAGATTCGACAACTCTTTTTGGCTAACATTGTTGGCCTCTCTTAGCTCCTTTATCTTAAGGATGATTTCAAGTTGATACTCGGTCTTTCTAATCATTATTGTTATTTTTGCCCAAAAATATAGTTTTATATATGCTTATGTACTCACAATATGTGAGCAATTGAGTATATTTGCACTCACATAATATAAGTAAGGAAGGTATGTACAAAAGAACGATTGATAATAGGTGGAGCTTTAAGGATGCCGATACCAAAGAATTTACTCATTGCTATCATGCGTATCCTGCGATGATGATTCCCCAAGTAGCAAGAGCTCTAATAGAGGAATATAAGCCAGAGGATGGAGTTGAGCTACTTTTTGATCCATATATGGGAAGCGGTACATCGTTAGTTGAGGCTTCTATAAAAGGTATAAACGCGATAGGAACAGACCTTAATCCATTGGCTAGATTGATGAGCCATGTAAAAACAACCCATTATGATTTATCTTGTATCAGAGATACTTTTTCAATGATGCAAGCCTTGTTCTTTGAGTATTCTGAAGATAAGGTCAAGAATAAGAATTTCGATAATATTTCTAATTATACTTATTGGTATTCCAGAGATAGCCTTTTGCGCCTTTCTTATATTTATCAAGTAATTAATGAATGTGTGGCTTTGGATTTCGCTGATTTCTTTAAAGTTCCTCTTTCTGAGACTGTTAGAGAGGTGTCGTTTACGAGGAATGGAGAATTTAAGCGGTTTAGGATGAAGGAAGAGAAAATTAAAGACTTCAAACCGGATGTCTTTCGATTGTTTGAAGAAAAGGTTATAAGAAATATAAATGGACTTGAGGAGTTTAATAGTATAAAATATCCATGTAATATAGGTATCTATGACTTTAATAGTACTATAGAAATCCCTTCCGATATAATACAGCCGAATAGTGTTGATATGGTTGTAACCTCTCCGCCTTATGGCGATAGTAGAACAACCGTTGCTTATGGACAATTTTCAAGGTGGGCAAATGAATGGTTCAATTTTGAAAATGCTAAAACACTAGATAATCTCCTAATGGGGGGACGAGTTCAGAAAGAGGAACTTTTTGAGACTAAAAGCATTAAATCTGAACTGGACGAAATAAAGAGCATTGACCCAAAGAGAAATTTGGAAGTGGTCTCGTTTCTTAATGATTATAGCTGTTCTATAAAGAATGTCGCGTCTGTAATAAAGAGTGGTGGAGTCGTTTGTTATGTCGTAGGGAACAGAACGGTTAAGGGGGTTCAAATTCCATTAGATTACTTTACTGCTGAAATGTTTGAGAAGAATGGTTTTACACATATCGATACTATTGTTAGAGAAATACCTAACAAAAGGATGCCTTCCAAAACAAGTCCTACTAATGTGGCAGGGAAGAAGGTTAGTACGATGTGCAATGAATATATAGTCATATTGGAGAAGAAATAAGGAAAGAGGCTGTTTTATTTGACTGAATTGATAGCCAATGGCTCCTAGTGTCGAGTTCTTTCTTTTTGACAGTTTGTAATCTTAACGCCCGTAGAATCGATTATTGCGGGGGAATGTACAGTCTACTCTTAAATTTGAGTTAAAATATATTTAATCGCTTGTTGGATAGTTGGATATCAAAAGATGCTCTTTTGTTCTAGCGAAACTAGCTCATCCTAATTCCTATTTTATGGGATGAAAAACCTATCTCAATGGGTTACGATAGGGAAGTGACAGGGTTATGATGGCTATTCTTGATAGTTCACGACCCTATTCTTGACTATTCACGATGCCCAACGGCACTATTGGCGTTGCCAAACACGACCGATAGCGTAGGCTTTTGTCGATACTCGTGTGTAAAAAGTAGTACTTTGCCGCATAAAACGCCGCTTACAACCTCCTTTTTCCCATTATCTTGCCTCTTTTACGAATAGGCTATGTCACGATATGCGCTTTATTTCGGTCAAAAGGATTGTATGAATGCTGTTTTACTGACAGGGAGATTCGCGGGAAATAGTCTGTATTGGAAGTAAAATATAAATAGATAATTGAAAGTAGAAATGAATTGTTCTTTTAATGTACGCTCGTACATTAATGTATAGTTAAATACGTTGATATTTGAGAATTTTTTATGGGATAGAAACGACTAGTTTAAACGATCGATTCTTTTAGTCATTTGCAAAGGTACGCGTTTCTTCGATACTTGCAACCCTTCCGAGCTATTTTTTTATCACTTATTCTCTTTCTTATCAATAGGATAGGTTATCCTCTACGAAACAACCGATTCTTTCAACAAACCTCCCGTTTCGACACTAAAAAAACGCAAGATTTAGACGATCGTTTAGACTAGTCGTTTTCGAGTAGTGGTCGATGATTTAAAGTGTTGAACGGTATTTAATTAACACTATTATTAATATTAAATTTTCGATTTATGAACAAAAAGTTTACAACGTTTCTGGCTAGTGCCATGCTTGCGACTGCATTTTCCGCAGGTGCGCAGGTTGATGCGAAGAAAGGCGACGTAATCTTGTTGGGAACAGAAAGTAGTAAATACTTGACTGTTGAGACAGGAGAACAATTCGGCAAATTGAACAATTCGGTGAATGTTTCAACGAATCTTTCTTCCTTGAACAAGGCTACTTGGACTGTTTCCGCTAAGAAAACCTCTTTAGGCAAAGACCTTTATTCATTCGTGAATAAGGCTACAAGCTTGACTTTGGCTGTCGATCCTGCTACGGCTTACAGCTTGGAGGATACGAAGAATTCAAAGAAGATCGCTCTTACGTTAGGTGGTGGCTCCGCTACAGAATGGGTGAGTGAAACGGTAAATAATGTAAATACTATCGTTTCTTACAACGGAGATTATATCTTGGCTATTGCTAATGATCCTGCGATTGGTTATTATCTGGTCAAGGCTAAGACTTTGGATAAATTGGGTACGGTAGTTGCGTTAAAGAGCGAGAAACCTAGTGAGACTCCAATGCCTTTAGGTGCTGATGACTTGAATACATTATTGCAATCAGTAGAGACGGACAAACCTGCTGAGTTGTTCTTTGGATTGAACATGGATCCGGAAGTTACGAAAGGGCAAAGCAATTTAATGACAGCTACGGCTTTGAACGCTCAGAATGCTGGTAGTGGTTATGTTTATTTACAGGCTAAAGATCAAAAATTTGATGGGAAAGATGCTTATGTAGTTGTTGATACGGCTTACTATGGCGGTACGGAATCCGACAAGCTTTTGAAATATACTTATGACCATATGGAGTATGCAGATAAGGCTAAACGTCTGGACGGCTCATACAAGTTTAAGTTTTCTTATAATGCTGCGAAGGAAGAATTGTATGTTCAAGTAGCGGAGGTAGCTCATGAATATAAGAAAGGTGATAAGAATGACGATCAATGGAAAGCATTCTTGAAAGAGAACAACAACTCTACGTGGACTCAGAGTGGTACGTCAGAGCCACTGGAAATAGTTAAAGACGAGTACATCTACATGTCTCAATTGAACGGTATGAATGTATTGACTGTCAATGTTGCGAAAGATGAGGACGGTGTTGGTACTCGTAAGGGCACTGATGGTAGTGGCAATAAATTATATCCTGTTCTGGGCGATCAGAACGTAAAGGTTACGATCGGAACGAAGTTCACAGGCTTGACATTGACAACCATTCCTAATGGTGTCTATACGATCCAGTATAAATCTACAGGTGGAAACCAACCGGAGAAAAATGGCACTTACGCTTTGGCGAACTTAGCCGGAAGTTTCGGTTGGACATATCAAGCTAAGAGACAAGATTTCAATCATATACCTGCCGCTCAATGGGTAGTTGAGAAGAACGGTACTTCCAATACGGCTACAGTAAATATCACGAACCGTGAGTTCAATGATAGATTAAAGACTACTTCTCCTCTTCAGTTCTTTAAGGTGGAAGGTAGTGATGATGTATTCTGTTTCTACGGACATGGAACTGATACCTTGTCTTTCAAGAAAGTTGCGGATGAATTGGTTGCCGACAAGAAGTTAGGTTACAAATATGTATCCGCTGATGAGGCTAAAGTTCAGACTTATACCTTTAATTACTTGCATGGTTTGGCATTAGATAAATATCTGTATACTCCTGCAGGTAAGGACTCTATCGTACGTGTAGACGAGAACGACGGTAAGTCAAACTTCCGTTTGGAATTGGTTGTAGAGAATGATACGTACGGTGTTGGTGATACTTTAGTGAGAAATGTTTATTATGTATATAATGCTGTTAATGGCGAGAAGCGTTACTTATCTTATGACGGTACCGCAAAGAAATACATGATGAAGAAAAATCCGACCCCATTCTTCTTAAAAGAGAATAACTGCATCGATGGTAAGCATTATTATGCGTTGGTAGAGGCAAGCTTTAAGACTTATACGACAGATACTAAACTGACTTCGGATCTGTATTATAAAGGAGGAGATGGCTACTATTATTCTGTAAAATGGAACTATTTATCTTATGAAGATGATAAAGGAACTACATATTATTCATATATAGTAAATGATAAAGATGGTAATCTTGTTGTTGCGGATAATAGTAAGGAGGATGTATATCTCTTCACTAAGGAAAACGGTAAGTTTGTTCTGAATGAGGATCCTACAGCGGAAGATTATACAAATGAGTCTAATGGATATGCTAAAATTAAAGTCTCTGTTGATGATAACACCTTGGATCTAACACAAGGTAATTTGAATGACAAGTTCAATGGTTATCAAGAAATCCGTACTTCTGCATTCGCTGTAGAGATCGATGACTCTCCATTATACCGCCGTTTTAACAACACTGTGTTAGGTGAGAACGAAACCGCTGATAGCTTGTACTTTGTAGAGAAGACTCGTGGTGAGTACTTGATGGATGAATGGAACAAGAACTTACTGGATAAGGATGTTGATTACGCCGGTATCTGGAACAAGGAAAAGGCTAATGGCAAATTGGCATTCATCATCGACTCTGTTTGGGTAAATCGTGGCTTGGGTAACATCAAACCTCAATATTTGGTTTCTGTGGCTCGTAACGACCAAGCCGGTACTCCGGGTGTTCCTTGTACATACGAACACAATCACTTTGATAATGCGGGTCATCAAGTTAGTGCCGCTGAGTGTTCTCACGCTACTAAGGCCCATGCTGGTTTCCATTATGGTAAGTATTTGGTAAGCTTTGGCGATTCCGCTATGATCAAGGATCACGAATTGGAGACTCCGTATATGGATATTGATGGCGGTTACACTCGCGTAGGTTTCGTGAAGGCTATTCACGCAGGCGACAGCTTGTTTATCTTGGTAAATGAGTTCAAGGATATGGATCCGGCTAAGTTGGACGTAGCTGATATCATCGATGCATACACGAAAGCTAAGATCAACACGAAGTATATCGTGAACTTGCAAGGTGACAACCATAAGAACGTAACATGGTCATTCCGTTATGTAACTCCGTCTAATGTGGCTGGCGTAACGGCTGAGGAAGGTGAGGCTAATGAGTTCTTGTTCGAATCTAACATCTACAATGAGGGTGCTACTTCAACTCTTGATGATGTGTTGGTAGACAGCAAGGATAAGAGCAAGGGTTATATCTCTTTGGGTGGTAAAGCTACTAAGGGTTACAATGAGGCTGTAGCCGGCTCCATCGCTCCTTCTTACGCCGCATGGTTGAAGATGCAGAATGGTTGCTTGGTATTGACTCGTGGTGATTCTAAGTTTGATGCAGCTAAGACTGGTTCTGACGGTGCCTTGATCTTCAACGCATACCAGAAGACTGACGCTGAGGATATGGTAACATCTATCGAAGGCGCTAACGCTGAAGGCGTATCTATCGTAGCCGGCAACGGTACTGTAACCGTTCAAGGCGCAGCCGGTAAGTCTATCGTTATCACGAATATCTTAGGTAAGGTTGTCGCTGAGACTGTTCTTACCTCCGATAACGCTACAATCGCTGTACCTGCCGGTATCGTAGCGGTAGCTGTTGACGGCGAGGAAGCTGTAAAGGCAATCGTGAAATAAGAAATAAACGAAATAAGATAATCATACAATTCCCGTGCGGGTATCGATCCAAGTAATCCGTGACGGATGAACAGGCGGGAATTGGATTAATATTAATACTAAAGTAATAAATTAAAGTTCATCCGTAAGTACTTCCGTGAGGATGGAAGCGGATAAAAAAACAAGTCCTTGGCAATGTGTTCGCATGCCAAGGACTTCGTGTTTATACTTGCCTTCGTCAGACCTAATGAGTGTATGAATTGTTTAATTCTGCGTAAGCAACTTCGTCAGCCTCTTGACCCCTTCCGAGGCTCCGGCCTGTATATGCTCGATGTCGTCGCGATAAGTACGTACATCTTTCGGGTCGATCAAATAGATCGGCTGGCCCCGACGCACGTAGTTCAGCAAACCGGCGGCGGGATAGACGTTTAAGGAGGTGCCGATAATCACGAAGATATCACAATCTTCCACCAGCTTGATGGAAGGCTCTATCATGGGTACCGCCTCTCCAAACCATACGACGAAAGGACGTAGCTGATTTCCGTGAGGGTCCTTGTCACCCAGATGAATATCCGGGTTCTCCGGCGATAGATCGTAGGTCGTGTCCAGATCCCTTACGGAGCATGCCTTCATCAACTCTCCATGCAGATGGATCACGTGGCTGCTACCCGCGCGTTCATGTAAGTTATCGATATTCTGGGTAATGATCCGTACGTCGAAATCTTTCTCCAAGGCGGCTAGCCCGAGGTGACCGGCGTTAGGTTTCGTATTCAATAACTCTCTTCTGCGCTGGTTGTAGAAGTCGAGAACCAATTTAGGGTTGGCGGCGAAGCCTTCCGGCGTGGCGACATCTTCCACCCGGTATTTCTCCCATAACCCGTCCGAGTCACGGAAAGTGGAGATACCGCTCTCTGCGCTCATTCCCGCTCCGGTAAGTATGACTAACTTTTTCATCTGTTACTTGTTTAATGTATAGATGTATATATTAATAGTTACGAAGTTACGACTTTATTTCGTAAAAAGCTTTGAATGAAATAAAAAGTTCTTACAAAATGCTGTTATACGATTAAAAGCATTACTTTTGTGGCTTATAATTAGTTGAACAAGAAAAAAGAATGGATAAAGTAAGTTATGCGCTTGGCTTAAGTATCGGAAATAATTTCCAGAACTCAGGCATCAAGGATCTTCAAGTGGAAGATTTTGTACAGGGATTGAATGACGTCTTAACAGAGGCAAAACCTGCTCTTAGTTATGATGAGGCAAAACAAGTGATCAATGATTACTTCATGAAGCTTCAACAAGAGAAACTGGAGATCAATAAGAAAGCCGGTGAGGAGTTCCTTTCTATCAATAAGCATAAGGCTGGTGTGGTAGAGTTGCCTAGCGGTTTGCAATACGAGGTGCTGAAGAATGGTACAGGCGCTAAACCTACGGCGAACGATAAGGTAAAATGCCACTATCACGGTACGTTAATCAACGGTCAGGTGTTTGATAGCTCCGTACAGAGAGGCGAGCCCGCCGTATTCGGTGTTTCACAGGTAATCCCGGGATGGGTAGAGGCTTTGCAGTTGATGCCGGTCGGTTCTAAATGGAGATTGTTTATCCCGTCTAACCTTGCTTATGGCGAGCGTGGGGCAGGTGAGGCTATCGAGCCGAATAGTACGTTGATCTTCGACGTTGAGTTATTAGATATCGAAAAATAATATATAAGAGTTAAAGAAAAATGAAAAAGTTAAGTGTATTAGTCGCTACAGTGATTGTAGCAATGGGCGCATCTTTCACCTCTTGCGGTGATTCTCACAAAAGCGCGAGCTTGAAGACTTCTATCGATAGCGCAAGCTACGCTATTGGTATCAGCACAGGTGCCGGTTATAAGGAAAACTTAAAGACTTTGCCGGGTGGTGAGGCTAACGTAGATGATTTGATCGCTGGTTTTATCCAAGCTATCAAAGGGGATTCTTCTGCGATGAAGATGAATCCGCAACAGGCTCAACAATATTTGCAGACTTACTTCGTAGAGGCTCAGGCTCGCGAGGCTAAGAAGACAAAAGAAGAGGGCGATAAGTTCTTGGCGGAGAATAAGACAAAAGAAGGCGTTATCACGACTGAGAGCGGCTTGCAATATAAGGTAGAGAAAGAAGGTACAGGCGCGAAGCCGACCGCTACCGATAAGGTAAAAGTTCATTATACCGGAACTCTATTGGACGGTACTAAGTTTGATAGCTCCGTGGATCGTGGCGAGCCGGCTGAGTTCGGTGTTGGCCAAGTAATCAAGGGCTGGACTGAGGGCTTGCAGATCATGCCGGTCGGTTCTAAATATATCTTCTGGATCCCGGCTGAGTTGGCTTATGGCGAACGTGGCGCAGGACAAGATATCAAACCGAACAGCGTATTGAAGTTCGAGGTTGAGTTGCTTGACATCGTAAAAGAATAAGTAGCGAAGAAATAGAAACGGAACGTTTGTAAGATAATAGGCGGGCAAATTATGCTAAAAAGCATTTTTTGCCCGCTTTTATTATTTATTGATTACTTTTTTCTTTCAGAATGATATATGATTCAAATTTATTATATACTTTTGATACATTAAATCTGAATGCATATAATAAAGCGAATTTAAAATGGAGAAGATAGACAAACTGGACCGGCAGATATTGAACATTATTTCAAAGAATGCTAGGATTCCTTTTAAAGATGTTGCCGAGGAGTGCGGTGTATCTCGTGCAGCTATTCATCAACGGGTTCAACGCATGATTGATATGAATGTGATCGTTGGCTCAGGGTATCACATCAATCCTAAAATATTGGGGTATAATACATGTACCTATATCGGCGTGAAATTGGAGCGTGGATCTATGTACAAGGATGTTGTCCCGGAATTCGAGAAAATACCCGAAGTGGTAGAATGCCATTTCACTACGGGTCCGTATACGATGCTGATCAAGCTGTATGCCCGTGATAACGAGCACTTGATGGAGCTTTTGAACTCCAAGATTCAAGAGATACCGGGTGTTACGGCTACAGAGACCTTGATTTCTTTACGCCAAAGTGTTAAACGTGAGATCCCTATCTGTAATATCAATGAATAAGACGAAGAATTATACATGAGCCCGGCCTATTCCAGTGCCGGGCTTTTTTGTTTATTCGGCGGTATCATCTATCTTTGTAATTCGTAATTGTGTGAGGTTCTATGAGTAAATATATAGGAATATTCGTTTTCGTATTCAGTTTGTTTTCTTTGGGAGTACATGCGGGGGAAAGTTTTCGTTTTCGGGTGTATTTGAAAGATAAAGGGGATTCCGGTTATACGCTGGATAACCCGGAGGAATATCTTTCCAAGGAGTCTGTTGAGCGACGGAACCGGCAAGGTATATCGGTGTCGGAATCGGATTTGCCGATCGCTCAAGCTTATCTGGATACCTTGTCCGCCAATGGAGGAAAACCGGTGCTGGAGAGCAAATGGTTCTCTACGGTCGTGGTGTCCAGTCCGGATAGCTTGGTCGCTGAGCGTCTCTTGCGCCTCCCGATCGTGGATTCCGTGAAATGGGTCTGGAAAGGTGACGAGGAAATCGATATTCCTAGGGAGGAGAATGATACGACACGGTTTATGCCAATAGATAAACCGGAGAAATCGCCTTACGGTTATGCCGAGGAGCAGATCAAGATGCTGAACGGTATCAAATTGCATGAGGCGGGCTTTAAGGGTAAGGGTATGCGTGTGGCCGTGGTCGATGCCGGTTTCATGAACGTGGATCGGATCAGCGTATTTGATTCCTTGCGGTTATTAGGAACGCATAACGTGGTTTTCCCCGGCCGAAGCGTTTTCATCGGGGATGATCATGGGACGAAGGTCTTATCTTGCTTGGCCGCTGATGCGCCGGGCTTGATGGTCGGTACGGCTCCCCAAGCCGAATATTGGCTGATAAAGAGCGAGGATAGCCGTTCGGAGTTTCCCATCGAGGAGGATTATTGGACGGCAGCTATGGAATTTGCCGATAGCGTGGGAGTGGATGTGGTCTCTTCTTCGTTGGGGTATTTCTCTTTTGATGTAGAGGCCCTGAACTATCATCAAGATCAATTGGACGGGAGGACTTCCTTGATCAGTCGTGCCGCTAAGATGGCTTCATCAAAAGGGATCTTGTTGTTTAGTAGCGCCGGCAACGAGGGGGGCGGTAGCTGGGGAAAGATAACCTTTCCAGCGGATGCCCCGGATATATTGACAGTGGGCGCTATCACGGATCGTAAGAAGAAAAGTAATTTCAGTTCTGTTGGCTTTACGGCGGATTACCGGGTGAAGCCGGATGTGGTTGCCTTGGGTACGGGCTGTTGCGTGATAGATCCTACGGGGAATATCCGTTACGCGAACGGTACCTCTTTCGCTACGCCGATCTTAGCGGGGTTGGGTGTTTGTCTATGGCAAGCGTTTCCCAGTCTGACGAATAAGGATATAATCTCTCTTTTGCAGCGTTTCGGCAGTAAGTTTGAGCAACCGGACGCTGAGTTGGGATATGGCATCCCGGATGTGTACAAAGCTTATAAACAAGAGCGTAAATATGCGGCCGAATCTAAATAACTTATCGGGTGAGAAAGAGGCTCTATCTTTGTTAGAGCTGAATACTCGTATACGGGGTGCGTTGTCGAGGGCTTTCCCGGAGACTTGCTGGGTGCGTGCGGAGATGAGCGATGTGCGGGTGAATACTTCTTCCGGACATTGTTATCTGGAGTTTGTGGAGAAGAATGTGCAGACCGGGCAATTGGTGGCCAAGGTACGAGGGTCTATCTGGGCGAAGACGTTTCGTATGTTGAAACCTTATTTCGAGATGGAGACCGGTCAGATGTTCGCTTCCGGCTTGAAAGTGTTGGTGAAGGTGTCTGTTGAGTTCCACGAGTTGTATGGATTGAGTCTTACGGTGCTTGATATAGATCCGGCTTATACGTTAGGTGATATGGTGCGTAAGCGTATGGAGATTATCCGCCAATTGCAGGAGGAAGGGGTCTTTACACTGAATAAGGAATTGCCTTTTCCGCTACTTCCTAGGAGAATCGCTATCATTACTTCTCCGACGGCTGCCGGCTACGAGGATTTTATGAATCAGTTGACACGGAATAAAGGAGGTTATCCGTTCTATACCAAATTATTCCCCGCCTTGATGCAGGGAGAACGGACGGAGGCTTCTGTAATAGCGGCTTTAGACCGGATTTATCAACATCAAGATCTTTTTGATGTGGTCGTGATTATCCGTGGGGGTGGGGCTACCTCGGACTTGAATAGCTTCGATTCTTATCTGTTGGCGGCGAATTGCGCTCAATTCCCTTTACCGATTATCACGGGTATCGGGCACGAACGGGATGATACGGTTGTAGATTTGGTAGCGCATACCCGGATGAAGACACCGACCGCTGTCGCCGAGTTCCTTATTTCCCGAATGGATAGCGTTGGTGAGGAGTTGGAGAGTTTGCGTCAAGACGTGAGTTTATTGGCTATGGATATTCTATCCCGACAGAAAAACTATTTACAATTGGTAGCGACCCGTTTCCCTTCTATCGTGACAAGCCGGATCGAGCGGAATCGTTCGGGACTGCAAACGATAGCGAGCCGTTTACCTGCGATGGTATCGGGTTTGTTATCACGCCGCCAGTCGGTGCTTGAGAATACGGAACTTCGCTTGCGGAACGGTATTACCTCTAAACTTTCCGAGAGTGGGCGTTTTATCCAGCTTACGGAGCAGTTTATCAAGATGGCTTCTCCTGATTATATATTGAAGAGGGGATATAGCTTAGCCTTGAAAGATGGCAAGATTATCAAACATGCCTCTGATTTGCGAGCCGGCGAAGAACTGACGACTCGCTTCATCGATGGTGAAATAAAAAGTATTATCAAACCATAGAGGGTGGTTTTATAACCGTCCGATAAATACATAATTAATATGGCGAAGAAAGAAGAAACATATAACGAGGCGATCGAGAAACTTCGTAAGATCGTGGCTGAGATCGAGAATGGAGACTTGGATGTCGATATCCTGTCCGAGAAGGTAAAAGAAGCTACCCGTCTGATCAAGCTCTGCAAGGAGAAGCTGTATAAAGTGGATGAGGAAGTTAAAAAAGTTTTGGAGGAATTGGATTGATGGATAAGTACGTCTTGATCGTTGCCGGGGGGAAAGGGCTTCGTATGGGTGGAGATCTGCCGAAGCAGTTTATTCCTATGCGGGGGAAACCTCTTTTGATGCATACGTTAGAGGCTTTTCATCGTTGGGATGCTTCCGCACGTATAATCCTTGTGCTTCCGGAGGATCATCAGCCGTATTGGAATATGCTTTGCAAGGAAATCGGCTGCAAGGTCCCGCATGCGATCGTGAAAGGGGGAGATACTCGCTTCTTCTCGGTTAAGAATGGGTTGGATTGGCTTTTGGCGGAGAGGCGTCGGAAGGGGGAGGAGGATAGCGGTCTGAGTTTGGTCGCTGTGCACGATGGCGTTCGTCCTTTCGTCTCTCCGGAGGTTGTTGAGGCCTGCTTTGATAAAGCGGCTGTCACGGGAGCCGTTATCCCGGTTGTTCCGATGATTGATTCCCTGCGTGAGACAGATGAAAAAGGGAGCCATCCGGTGGACCGTTCCCGCTATATGGCTGTACAAACCCCGCAAGTCTTCCATTTGGAATTATTGACAAAAGCCTATGAGCAACCTTATTCGTCTTTATTTACGGACGACGCTTCCGTGGTGGAGGCGATGGGGCATGCGATTGATACGGTTCCCGGTGATCGTGAGAATATCAAGATTACCACGCCCTTTGATTTGTTAATAGCGGAAGCGATGTTTGCCCGGTAAACCCTAAAAACTCATAGATGTTATGCTGGACCTTGATAAACGATCGATTACGTATTTGCCGGGAGTAGGACCCAAGAAGGCGGATATCCTGCAAAAGGAAGCGGGGATATCGTCGTATGAGGACTTGCTCTTTTATTTTCCTTATAAATATATAGATCGCAGCCGGTTTTATAAAGTAGCTGAGATCAGTGGGAATATGCCTTATATCCAGTTGAAAGGCCAGATTCTCTATTTCGATACGCTAGGCGAGGGGCGGAGTAAACGGCTGGTCGGTAAGTTCTCGGATGGTACGGGCACGATCGATTTGGTCTGGTTCAAGGGCTTGAATTATGTGACAGATAAGTATCGTCCCAATACCGAGTATATAGTTTTCGGAAAGCCTACGGAGTTCGGGCATACCTATAACATACCGCATCCGGATATCGACTCAATGGAGCAAGCTGATCAAGTGGCGAATGGCTTGACTCCTTTCTATAATACCTCGGAGAAAATGAAGAAATCTTTCTTGAATTCCCGGGCGATCCAGAACCTGCAATATACGTTGTTAAGCTGGCTGAACTGGGAACTTCCAGAGACGCTTTCCCCCGACGTATTGAAACGGATCCATATGATGTCTATGACAGAGGCAATGCGGAATATCCATTTCCCGGAATCTGCCGCTAAGTTGCGTGACGCCCAGTTACGTTTGAAGTTTGACGAGCTTTTCTTCATACAATTAAATATATTACGTACCGCTAGCGTTCGGAAACTGAAGCTAAAAGGGATCGTTTTCCCTACGGTCGGCCATTATTTCAATACGTTCTATAAAGAGTATCTTCCTTTTGAGTTGACGAACGCCCAGAAACGGGTAGTCCGTGAGATCCGGATCGATATGGGTAGCGGGCGGCAGATGAATCGCCTGCTGCAAGGTGATGTGGGGAGTGGCAAGACTTTGGTAGGCTTATTGTCTATGCTATTGGCGATAGATAATCATTGCCAAGCTTGTATGATGGCTCCTACCGAGATATTGGCAACCCAGCATTATGCGACGATCATGGGATTCCTGAAAGATATGGACGTTAAGGTCGCTCTTTTGACCGGATCTACCAAGAAGAAAGAGCGGGATAAGATATTACCGGCTATTGCCAGCGGTGAGATCCAGATCGTGATCGGGACGCATGCGTTGATTGAGGAGACAGTGGTTTTCTCTTCGTTGGGATTAGCGATTATCGATGAGCAGCACCGTTTTGGTGTGGAGCAACGCTCACGCCTTTGGACGAAGAATGCGATCGTGCCGCATGTGTTGGTGATGACGGCTACCCCGATTCCCCGTACTTTGGCGATGACTTTGTATGGGGATCTGGATGTATCGGTGATCGATGAGTTACCTCCGGGACGTAAACCGATACAAACGCTTCATCGCTATGATAATAAAAAGGCGCAATTGTATGAGTTCCTTCGGAAAGAGATACAAAAGGGGCGTCAGGTTTATGTGGTATATCCGTTGATTGAAGGAAATGAGAAACTGGATTATAAAGACTTGGAGGCCGGTTTTGAGACGTTCAAGGAGGTTTTCCCTGAATATAAGGTATGTATGGTACATGGCCGTATGAAAGCGGCGGATAAGGATACCGAGATGCAGAAGTTTATCTCCGGCGAGGCGCAAATCTTGATGGCTACTACGGTTATAGAGGTTGGCGTGAACGTGCCGAACGCATCCGTCATGGTGATCGAGAGTGCTGAACGTTTCGGCCTCTCTCAACTTCATCAGCTTCGTGGCCGGGTAGGACGTGGTGCTGAACAATCCTATTGTATCTTGGTCTCATCCTATAAACTAAGTAATGATACTCGTAAGCGATTGGAGATTATGGTGAACAGTACGAATGGCTTTGAGATCGCTGAGGCGGATCTCCGTCTCCGGGGACATGGAGATTTGGAAGGTACCCGACAAAGTGGCGAGGGGATAGACCTTAAAATAGCGGACTTGGCGGCCGATGGACAAATACTTCAGTATGCGCGGGATATCGCTCAAGGAGTTCTTGACGAAGACCCCGAATTATTGTCCGAACAGCACCGGATATTGAGCGAAAGGCTCAAAACTCTGTTCACAAGGAAGATAAATTGGGGAATGATTAGCTAATATGTTGTGAAACATATTGTTCTGTAAGTCTTTGATATTTAGCTTGTTTATTCGCTTGTTTTGCTTTTATTCAAAGTCATTGCAGAAATTTTTCGTTAATCAATTTTGTCGGCTTATTCAAATTTCCGAACTTTGACAAGTTGACAATCAGGCAGAGATGTCGGGTATTGCCGTTTTATCCTGAATTATAAGAATGAAAGTTATCAAAAAATGAGTATAAGGACATTTCTATTCATTTGTTGTGCCGCTGTGATGGTATCGACTGCTAATGCGGAGAACCCGGTGAAACCGGAAACTCCGGAGACTCCCAATCATCCAACCCACAAACTTATGGACAAGCGTGTATCTGAGTTAATGGCTGACCGTGTTGGCTTTAAGAAAGATATGGCTTTGAAGGAGCTTGCGGAGATTAATGAAAAAGCGGAGTTGGAGGCGAGAGAGAACTTGATGTTCCCTGCCGATGAATTATATGGCGAATGGACAAATGAATGGGTGAATCCTTTCCGGGGTAAAAAGGTAGATATGCCGGATTCTTGCGTGATTGATTGTTCGGCGTTTGTTTTGCCGATCGATACGATGATCCGGGTTACCTCTAAGTATGGCCCTCGCCGGCGTCGGATGCATAAAGGGGTTGATTTAAAGGTACAGATCGGTGATACAATCCGTGCGGCTTTCGATGGTAAGGTACGTATTAAGAATTTCGAGCGCAGAGGGTATGGCTATTATTTAGTGGTTCGTCATCCGAATGGTTTGGAGACTGTATATGGCCATTTATCTAAATTTTTGGTTGGTGTAAATGATATCGTTCATGCGGGAGACCCGATCGCCTTGGGGGGGAATACAGGACGTTCTACCGGTTCTCACTTGCATTTCGAGACTCGTTTCTTAGGTCAGGCTCTTAATCCTGCCGATATTATTGATTTCGAGAGTTGTGCGCCTCACCAAGATCAATATGTATTTCATAATGTAAAGATCAATGGACGCAAGAGTAATATTTATACATCCTCAAATGAGCAAATGGTTTATCATCGTGTAAAATCCGGTGACACATTAGGCAAGATCGCTCGTATGTATGGTACAACTGTGAATGAGCTTTGCCGCTTAAATGGATTGAAAGGTACTTCCATGCTGCGTATCGGCCAGTCCATTCGTTGTAGTGCCGGTGTGGAAACCGCGGCTAAAGCGACTCCAAAAGCTCAAACTCAAAAGAAATCGACTGCTTCCGTATCTTCTAAGAAAATCACGGTACAGGCAAGTTCTTCCGCTACCGCTTCTTTAGGAGAAGACACGAATACAATGAATGATGTGGAGGCTACTTCGGTTTATCATCGTATTAAATCCGGTGATACGCTTGGCGCTATCGCTAAAAGATACGGTACTTCTGTTAGTAAACTCTGCGAATTGAACGGTATCACAAAGACTACCGTGTTGCGTTTAGGACGCTCATTACGCTGTTCATAACGATATATAAGATGTAAGGAAACGAAAAGGAGCCGCTTATAAAGTGGCTCCTTTTTGTTGTAACCTCTTTTCATTTATCTTATTAGCTTTTGTTGTCTTGAATTTTCGAGAACATCTACGTCTTTTTTCCTATATTCGCGGGTATAATCTAGGATAGTATGCCAAATACAAAGGAACAATTCGAGCAAGTGATCTCCCTGTGCCGGGAGTTGTTCGAGAAGAAGTTGAAAGATTACGGGCCGTCGTGGAGGATCATGCGCCCCCAGTCGGTTACCGATCAGATATTTATCAAGGCGAACCGTATCCGTAGCTTGGAGATCAAGGGGACGAGCATGGTGGACGAGGGAATCCGTCCGGAGTTTATCGCTATCGTTAATTATGGTGTGATCGGCTTGGTCCAATTGGCGTTGGGATTTGCGGATACGACCGATATCACGATAGAGAAAGCCTTGGAATTATACGATAAATACATTGCGGAGACGAAGGAACTGATGTACGCCAAGAATCATGATTATGATGAGGCGTGGCGCAGCATGCGTATCAGCTCGTATACGGATCTTATTTTGATGAAGATTTATCGGACTAAGCAAATCGAGAGTCATGGAGGCAAGACGCTCGTTTCTGAGGGAGTGGACGCCAACTACATGGATATGATTAATTATGCCCTCTTCGGTTTGATCAAGCTGGAGTTTGGTGAGGAGTGAGCTACATGGAATATAAGGAAACCGTAAAGAAAGTGATCGCAGAGGTCTGCCGCCTGTTACTGGGAGTAGTCTTTATCTTCTCCGGGACGGTGAAGGCTGTCGATCCCATGGGAGGAGCCATTAAGATTGGCGACTATCTGACTTCCTTTGGGCTGGATAAGCTGCAACCTTTTACGGTATTGATCTCCTTCAACTTGTCCGCTCTGGAATTCATGCTGGGTGTCTGTATGCTATTAGGGGTGTACCGGCGGTATACGACCTTCTTGACCTTGCTGATGATGTCTTTCATGACGCCGCTGACGCTGTATCTGGCGATCTTCAATCCCGTATCGGATTGCGGTTGCTTCGGGGATGCCTTGGTGATCAGTAATTGGCAGACCTTCTATAAGAATGTCGTACTTTTGGCCGCCGCTATTTACGTGTTCATCCATAATCAGCGGCTTTTACAAGGCTATACCTACCATGTCTACTGGTTCGTGGCTTTGTGGTCATATGTCTTCGCTATCGGTTTCGCTTACCGGAATTATAATCATTTGCCGATCTTGGATTTCCGTCCCTATAAGTTGGGTGCGAATATCCCTGCCTTGATGTCGATACCGGAAGGTGCGCCCGAGGATGAATATGCGTATTCTTTTATTTACGAGAGGGATGGCGTACAGAAAGAATTTTCTTTGGAGAACGCTCCGGCCGATGATAGCACGTGGACTTTCGTGGATTCAAAGACCAAGCTGATCAAACAAGGATACGTTCCCCCCGTTACCACATTTCATATTTATAATGAGAATGACGCAGACGTGACTGATGAGTTGCTGAACGACCCGAAAGGTCTCTTTCTTTTGATCGCCCCCCGTCTGGAGAATGCGGATGATGAGCGTATTGACGAGATCAACAATGTATACGATTACGCCTTGGAGAACGGTTTGGGCTTTTATTGCGTGACGGGTTCTTCCGCCGAGGCTATCGCTACATGGAGTGATAATACCGGTGCCGAGTATCCGTTTCTTATGGCCGATGATGTCCTTTTGAAAACGATCATCCGCTCCAACCCGGGATTGGTCTTGCTGAAGAAAGGTACGATCTTGATGAAGTGGCATTACAACGATATTCCACAGGAAGAAGACCTGAAAACGATCGTAAACGGCTATCTGGAAGGAAATACCGACTGGAAAGCGAAAGAAGATGCCCGGCTAATAACCAACCTATTAAGTTTTACCGTACCTTTGTTGCTGGTTTGGGGATACGATGCCTTGCGCAATCGCCGTCGCCGGAAAGGAAAAGAATCTGAATAGAGATTTATTTGTATTACATATTTAAATTATTAAGTTATGAGAAAGAATATTGTTGCAGGAAACTGGAAAATGAACACTACTCTTGCTGAAGGTCTTGCTTTGGCTAAAGGTTTGGACGAGGCTTTGAAGGGTAAGACTCCGAATTGCGATGTGATCATCGGTACTCCGTTCACTCACTTGGCAAGCGTTGCTGCCGCTATCGATACAAACAAGATCGGTGTTGCCGCTGAGAACTGCGCTGACAAGGAAAAAGGTGCTTATACAGGTGAGGTTTCTGCCGCTATGGTAGCTTCTACTGGTGCGAAATATGTGATCTTAGGCCACTCTGAGAGACGTGCTTATTATCATGAGACTCCGGAAATCTTGAAGACGAAGGTTGAGTTGGCTTTGGCTAACGGTTTGACTCCGATCTTCTGCATCGGTGAGGTTTTGGAAGAGAGAGAAGCCGGTAAGCACTTCGAGGTAGTAGACGCTCAGATCGCTGGTTCTTTGTTCGACCTTTCCGCTGAGGATTTCGGTAAGATCATCTTGGCTTACGAGCCGGTATGGGCTATCGGCACGGGTAAGACTGCTTCCGCTGAGCAAGCTGAGGAGATCCACGCTCACATCCGCGCTACTTTGGCCGCTAAATATGGCAATGAGGTAGCTGATAACTGCACGATCCTTTACGGTGGTAGCTGTAACGCCGGTAACGCTAAGGAATTGTTCGCTAAACCGAACGTAGACGGTGGTTTGATCGGTGGCGCTTCTTTGGCCGTTGACAAATTCATGCCGATTATCGAGGCTTTTTAATTAATTCATAATAAGAAGGTATCTTTCCCCTCAATGAATGGGGAAAGATACTCTTTTTAATATTCTATCTATGAAAAGAATTCCTTGTATCTTATTGCTATTTGCCTTTTTGATGGCCGGTACTTCATCTTTATTCGCTCAGACGGCGTTGGAAGGTGAGCGTTCGACCATATTCGATGCGTTGCAGAGATCCGGTTTGGGAAAAGGCGAGGTCGTTATCAATCAATCCGCCGCTATCTGCGAGATGGTGGGTGAGCGTATGCGTGGAGCGAACGTGGAGACGACAGATAGCCTTACCTTCTTGAAGGTACAAGGGTATCGTACGCAGGTATTTTCCGGTAACAACCAACGGGTCTCGAAAGACGAGGCTTTTCGTAAGGAGAAGGAGATCAAGGAGCTTTTTCCCGAGGTCCCGACCTATGTCACTTACAACGCCCCGTTCTGGAAATTGCGTGTAGGGGATTTCCGCTCACATGAGGAGGCTTATCATATGATGCGCCTGTTGATGGGCGCTTTCCCGAAATACGGAAAGGAAATGTATATCGTACGAGAAGAGATAAAAATTCCCCTAAATTAAAGATGATGTCAGAAGTAAACGAAGAGACGCTATGTGCCCGGGAAGCTTTGGCCGGCCATTATAAGGAAGTATTGGGTTTGCTGGGTGAGGACGTGGAGCGTGAGGGTCTGCTTAAAACGCCGGAACGTGTAGCGAAAGCGATGCAGTTTTTAACCAAGGGATACCATGAGGATCCGGAGGCGGTACTCCGTTCCGCCATGTTTCAGGAAGAGGATTACAAACAGATGGTTATCGTGAAAGATATCGATTTCTTCTCCCTTTGTGAGCATCATATGTTGCCTTTCTTTGGCAAGGCCCACGTGGCTTATATCCCCAAGAAATATATTACGGGCTTAAGCAAGATCCCTAGGGTAGTGGATATCTTCGCCCGCCGCCTCCAGATACAGGAGCGTATGACGATGCAGATCAAGGATTGCATCCAGAGGACCTTGGACCCGTTGGGCGTGATGGTCGTGATCGAGGCGCAGCATATGTGTATGCAGATGCGTGGCGTGGAGAAACAAAATTCCTTGACGACTACCTCTGATTTCACAGGCTTTTTCCAACAAGCTAAGACGCGCGAGGAGTTTATGAATCTGATCAAGCATAACCGCTGATGACTTAATACAAGTCGGCATGCGTACCAGTATCGGTCATGATCAAGACCAGTTCGGTATCGTTTTGTTGCCATATTAAGAGCCAGTCGCTTTTAATATGGCATTCCCATAGGCCCTCAAATTTACCGCTTAGTTTATGGGGGCGATATTGGTTGGGGAGCGTACCGGTTTCTTGAAGAATATCGATAACCCTTTGAAGTAGATGAAGTTCTAATCCCCTTTTCTTACACGTTTTAAGATCTTTCTTAAAATTCGTGGTGTATTCCAATCGGTACATGGGTCAACCAAGGATTTGTTGAAACATATCTTCTGCGTTTTTCGCTTTGTGTGTTCTTCCGGCCTTGATATCCTCCAGTCCCTTCTCTATACCGGACTTCTTCCTGCCGATATTCCAACCGAATTTCTTGGCCAGTTCTTTGAGCAAGGCCATGTCTACCTCCGGTAAGGTAATTTCTACTTTCTTGACTGTCACTTCCATATCTTGGGTTGTTTATAGATTGTATGTGACAAAAATACGTTTTTTTATTGAATTGATAATCATCTTTGAGAGATTTCGAGAAAGACGATCGAAGGATATGACAATCTGTTAGGATTGACAATTTGTAATCGGAAGTCTCGGAGAATCGGTTTTTCCGGGCTAAGGTACGTCTTGTGCTTGAATTTGAAAAAATAAATCAGCAATCGGTTCATTGATAGAGCAATGCCGAAAAATAGCCTTTTGTTCTAGCGAAAATAATTCATCGTAATTCATATCCGATGGAGCAAAAGGAGGGAAAAACGGTGTTACGATAGGGCTATAAGGAGGTAAGAATGCTCATTCACGACTACTTACAATCCTATTTGCGACTGCTTATAATGCCCAATGGCACTACTGGCGTTGCTTAATGCGACCGTATGTGTAGGCTTTTGTCGCCTAATGTGTATCGAAAACGGTCTTTTTCATTGGAAAAGCACTGTTTATTGTTATCTCCCTTCCTTTATCTTGTGATTCCTGTGAAAATGAGAGGTCATGGAAAAGCTCTAATACTACTCAAAAAGACAGAAAAGTCTCTTCGTGGATGACCTTATGGAAATGAGAATTTTGCTTGATCAACAGCTAGAAAAAGCCTTTAGAAGTGAATAACTAATCACTTCCAAAGCCGTTAGTTATTCACTGGGTATACTCGTTAGTTATTCACTCGACAAGCCGCAAGTTATTCACTTCAGAAGGCAAAAGTAGGAGATTTTACCTTTCATCCCCCGGATACTTCCGTTGGTCACAATAATTTGATTGGATATTCCTGCTGATGTAATTTTGATATAAAAACGACATGAGCAGGAATCTTTTTATAATAGTTCTATTGATAATTACCCCTTTTTGTGGTTGGGGACAGGTCGATACGATAGCGGACCAGAAGTTACAGGAGGTGGTGATAATGGCTAAGCTCCCTACGGTAGAGATGAAATCGGGGAAGATGACTTATAGGCTGGATGCCTCTATCACCCAAAGCCAAGGGAATGTCTACGACGTGTTGACCAGTTTGCCGGGAGTCGTGATACAAAATGATGGCACTATTTTCTTGAATGGTCAAAACGGAGCGAATATCTTGATGGATGGTAAGCCGACCTATTTATCGGGGCAAGATCTTGTCAACCTCTTAAAATCGACTCCTGCCTCCATTACGGATAAGATTGATTTGATTACGCATCCCTCGGCACGTTACGACGCTAGTGGAAACTCCGGTATTATCGATATACGTACGAAGAAGATATTGCGAAGGGGAATGAACCTTTCGGTAAACGGTAGTTATGACCAAGGTAAATATGGAGAGGGTTTCGCTTCTACTACCCTGAATCTGCGAACGAATAAGCTCAACTTCTATCTCTCTTATTCCTATTCCCGGAAGAATGATTACGATGATCTGTATGTGGAGAGAAACTATCTGGAAGGTTGGCGGCCGGAAGGGGAGACCGGGCAGATGACGCAATCTTCCTATCGAACTTGGAAGAATACATCAAACTATTATCGTTTCGGGATCGATTATCAAATGTCGGATAAGACTACGATCGGGTTTTCGACGGATGGTAATCTGGCGGGTAACAAGGTTGAGGGAGATATGAACTCATCCATTCCTAAGCGATCTCCGCAAACCGGAGGTTCGCTTCGCACCTTGAACGATCAGAATCGTTCACAGGATAATTTTACGGCTGTTTTAAGTTTAACACATACCTTTAACTCTGATGGTGGGGTCTTGGATGCCTCTATGGATTACTTGCGTTATCGATACGAGGAAGACCAATATTTGAATAGCCAAGATACCTTGTTTGGGGATATGGATGGAGGAATCCATTTATACTCCGGACAAGCGAATCTGGTGTGGCCTTTCTCGAAATCCTTCACGTTCCATGCGGGCGCCAAGACCTCTTTCGTCTCTATCAATAATAACGCTGATTATAATCGGCTACAAGGCGACTCTTGGCAGTCGGACCATGACTTGAGTTGTGATTTTCAGTATGACGAGAATATAAACGCAGGCTATATACAGCTTGACGCCAAATTCTCTTCGGTAAGTCTGGAGGCAGGTCTTCGTCTGGAGAATACCCGTATAGAGGGCGAACAGTCGGGTAACGCTTATCAAAGAGACTCCTCCTTTACCAATCATTATACACATTTATTCCCAACGCTTTCTGTTCAGTATGCCTTGAGGAATGGGAATAGTCTGTCGCTTACTTATGGCAAACGGATTGTCCGTCCGAATTACCGGGACCTGAATCCGTTTGTATATATCCACGATGAGTATACGTATGATAAAGGTAACACCTTATTACGCCCGGAATTATCCGATAATCTGGAACTGGCCTATATACATGGCGATTTATTCCGGGTGGGGCTTGCTTTCAATTATACGAAGGATGTAATTATCAAGAGCTATTTGGATCAAGGGAACTATGTCGTTTATGTCTCACCGGAAAATCTCTCTTCCCGCGTCAGCGTAGGTCCCCGGCTCAGTACCTCCCAATTACCGCTAACCTCATTTTGGAACGTGAACGTCAGCGCATCCTTGATCTATAACCGGTATCGTTTACCGGAGAATTATCAAGTAAAGGTGAATAAGAGATGGACACCGAATATCGGGATCTCGAATCAGTTTAACTTTGCCCGGACTTGGAGCGCTGAACTTATCGGTTTCTATAATGGGAAAATGGCGGCGGGACAAGCTACGATCTATCCGTTATGGCAAATAAATGCCGGTATCCAGAAGAAGATATGGAAAGGTCGGGGAACGATCCAGTTATTCGCACGGGATATTTTCCATTCGAATGTATCGAGAATGAGCGTGATGACTCCCACCCAGCACGCTTTTATAAAAGAGCGGATGAACCGGACGGTAGTCGGTATTTCATTGACCTATCGTATAAATCGTGGTTTGGAGGTGAAAGAATCTCGCCGGAAGCATAGTGTAGATGAAAGTAAAAGAATAAATTTGTGAAACCTCTAGACAAATGGTTTATGAAAAAGATATATAAGTGGGTATATGCCATGATTTTTGCGGTCTCTTTGTATTCTTGTATCCGCTGGGTAACGGATTATACGAAAGAAGGACACTATTGGACACAGTCCTTGGGGAATAGTATCTTAGAAATCGTGATCCTTGCTTTTGTCTCTTATTTGTTTTTTATTTATTTCAGATGGCAGATCGAGAAGAGCCGAAGAGCGAAAGAACCGAATAGATGGAAATTTGTTTGGAGATCGTATGGAATGCCTTTCTTATTGATTATATTGGGTGTGAATGCTACGTTGGCAATAACCCGTATATTTACCGGTGATGCTTTCCATATGGACGATATAATAATCGCGAACGTGATAGGGTGTTTGTTTGCGTTTATGGTCTATAATGTTCAGCGAGCTCAAGTATTGGATAAAGATTACGCCGAGCAGCGTATCCAACTGGAAAAGATCAAGAATGATCAATTACAGACGGAATTGAAGTTCTTGAAATCCCAATATCATCCTCACTTCTTGTTTAATGCGCTCAATACCGTTTATTTCCAGATTGATGAAAGTAACAAGGCGCCTCGTCGCACGTTAGAGATGATATCCGAACTCTTGCGTTACCAACTGTATGGCGGTAATCAGAAGGTCAGTATCCTACAAGAAATTGATTATTTGAAAACTTATATAGCTTTGCGTAAGCTTCGTATGAGTGAACGCCTGCGGTTGCGTGTAGAGTTTCCGCCCGAATTGAATGAACTGAATATTTATCCGTTACTCTTCCTCCCGTTGGTAGAGAACGCTTTTAAATACGTAGGTGGCGATTATCAATTGGATATTATCATGAAATGGGAAAATAACCGGATCAGTTTGTTTATACGAAACTCCATCCCCGAGCTTTCAGCGGAGGACGAAGCGTTGCGTAAATCGGTGGATAAACGGCAACGTAAAGGCATCGGTCTGGTAAATTTACGCCGCCGATTATCTTTGTTGTATCCCAATAAGCACCGTTTGGAAACCCGGAAAGAAGAGACTGAGTTCGTAGCGGAATTAATGATTGAAATAGAAGATATATGACAATAACCTGCGTGATAACAGATGATGAGCCGATGGCCCGTAAAGGATTGCAATCGTATGTGGAGCGAGTGGATTTTCTCTCCTTGACCGGTGTATGTGAGGACGCTATCCAATTAAATACCCTGTTGAAAACTCAGCAGCCGGATTTACTTTTGTTAGATATCGAGATGCCTTATCTTTCCGGTTTGGATTTATTGGCGACCTTAAACCAGCCTCCCAAAGTGATCGTTACTTCCGCTTATGAGCAATATGCCTTGAAAGGGTATGAGCTGGATGTCGTGGATTATTTGCTGAAGCCTATTTCCTTTGAGCGTTTCTTAAAAGGCGTGAATAAGGTGCACGACCTGTTGGCTCGGGAGAATACGCCGGATGCGGATGCCTCGTTCTTCGTGAAAAGCGAGAAGCAAATGCGTAAGATCTACCTAAGAGATATCTTATTTGTAGAGGCGTTGGAAAATTATGTTAGTATCTATACTACTTCCGGTAGAGTATTGACCCATTCAACCTTGAAGCGGATCGGGGAATCCCTACCCGATGATCAATTTCTCCAAACGCATAAATCGTATATAATTAATGCGGATCGTGTCGATTTGGTAGAAGGGAATAGATTACGTATCGAATCCTATCAAATCCCGATCGCCCGTAATCTCAGAGATGTTGTATTTAAGCGTATCCTTAAGAATACGTTGTAATTACCAATTTATTGTATTTATACGAATTTCGTTCTTCAGGCGTTTTTGTAGTAAACTAAATACGGTAAGTTATGAAGATCAAAAGTTGTGCATGGTTGGTTTGTCTTATTTTGTGTTTGCCTATAATGATGAAGGCGCAGGTTCTGAAAATAGAGAATGGTATGGCTTTCTCTTCTTTGGTGAATGAAGGTGAGGACCTTTTTGATAAGTCTTTGTCATCGTATCAAATGTCTATAGGATTGGATTGTTTGGATCAGGGTTGGTATGCATTGTCAAGTAATGTGGGTTACTTACGTAAAGGTGGAAGTTTTGATTTCTATGAGGCTACAGATCCGGGACTCAATATGCTGAAGAGGAATATGAAATACATGTTTGATTATATCACCTTGAATACTACTTTTCGAGTAAAGACTCTTTCGGATAGTGGTTGGAATTTCTACGCAGGCGTCGGACCTCGTGTTGATGTAAATGTGAAGCGTCATATTTCTTTAGGCGATATGGATTCTTTGTTTCCCGAGCAGACAGCTCCTGCCGTGAACCGGATTATTGTCGGATTAAAATGTGAGACCGGCGTTAATTATAATTTCGATCGTTATTTGTTGGGACTAAACGTCAGTTATCTTCCGAGTTTTATAAAGCCTAATAAAGACTTCATTGCCCATGATCGAACCTTCACGGTTGGGATTTTACTCGGATATAGGTTATAAAGCGATAGAGACGCGGCATATGCCGCGTCTCTACAACTGGGGTATTTTGTTATTTGAATAACATTGGGGCGAATTTTGTGAGGTAGATGCGCCAGTTTTTCCAGATATGGCCGCCGTCGCTCTCGTAGTATTCGTATTTGTAGCCGTTATCGTCTAGTTTCTTGCGATAGTCTACGTTGTTTTTGTATAAGAAGTCGGTCTTGCCGATAGCGATCCAGTATAATTTCGGATGCTTGCCGAATTGTACTTTCAGCTTCTCATCCATATTCTGGTAGATGGGAGATTCGGAGCCTTCACGGGGGAGGATAGCGGCAGAGAATAATCCCACGTAATCGAACATATCAGGATATTGCTTAGATATATGCAAAGAATGGAAACCGCCCATGGAAAGTCCGGCTATCGCACGGCTGGATTTCTTTTTTTCCACACGGTAATTGCTCTCGATAAACTTAATGACATCCGGGAAGCTGCTTTCCATGCTACCCTCCATGGTTTTAGGTAGTTGCATATTCGGCTTAACTAAACCTAGGCTGGATTCTCCCGGAGCGGCCTCTTGATCCGCGTTTCCGTTTGTCATAACCACGATCATCGGTTTAGCCTTGCCTTGGGCGATTAGGTTATCCATGATCTGGGCCGTACGTCCTAAGGCGATCCAAGCTTCCTCGTCGCCACCCATGCCATGTAAGAGGTAGAATACCGGATATTTTTTGCCACTTGTCTCATAGCCAGCCGGCGTATAAACGGTAATACGGCGAGTCTTTCCCAATGTCGGGCTCTCATACCAACGGCGGGCGACCGTTCCGTGAGGAACATCATTAACGCTGTATAAATCACCCTGTCCACCCTTAATGATAAAGATATTCGTAACGGATGCCACGTCACGGTTCAGATAGACATTGTTCGGATCTGTAGTCTTTAATCCGTCGACAATAAAGGAGTAGCTATATAATTCGGAGGGAAGAGGTTCCGGTGTGGTATATTCCCAAACGCCTTCTTTACCTTCCTTTAAATCAACGGTACCGGGTACATCCACTAAACCGAACTGAGTCTCCATCTTCTGTGTGGGAAGGAAATCTCCTGTTACCTGCACCTTGATCGCTTTGGGTGCCATGAACCGGAAGGTTACGGTGTTATCCGGATGAATCTCCGGAGAGATGATGTTCTGACTACCCCAAAGGGCTTGTTGGGCGAACGTGATCACGCTGATCAGCATGAATACGGCCAAGATTGATAATCTTTTCATAATGATAAATTTATTAATGGTATTACTGAGGTCTAAAGATTTTTACAAATGTAATGAATAATCTGTTACATGAGCAATAAATAGGCTCGATAATGTGTGTCTTTCGTGACGGGGCATAATGAGAGGTAGCCTTCTTGAATCCTTCCATTCGCAAAGCGAAGTGGATAAGTCTCAGACATGAGGCGGTGTTTCTCGAGAGCTTCTCCGGCTTCCTTCTCGTAAGAAACCCGGTAATCGCCAACAGCCCTAGGCGCTACATAATGCTGGAATAGACGTAAAGCGACCATTCCCATCGTGTACCGCATATTGATCTCAATGCAGGGATGAATAGCGAAAGATCCATCCTTTTGTCTATAGGCCAGCATATCCACACCTATACAGCCCGCGTAAGTAGATCCGTACACTTCTTGTAATACAGAGCGTACCGCCTCTTGGATGCGGGAATAGGTTTCTTCGCCCGTGAATCGGGTGATGCGAGAGAGCATGGTGGATTGTTCCTCTAGGATGTTGCCTGTATAGGAGCCTCGCTCCTCGGTATTGAAAACGGATAATCCCTCGTAACGGACAGTACCTTGCCCGTCGGAATAAAATTCCATGGCGAAATCCTGTACTTTGTCTAATCCGCTTTCGATACTGATCATTCCTTGTTTGTTGAATGCGCCCTCTATCCAGTTTTTCGTTTTTGTATCCGGTTTTCGTTTCTCTACCCATAGCAATCCCCGTCCGGAAGAGGAATAGGGTGTTTTTAATACGAAGGGAGCGTTGCATAAGATCATGTATCTCTCCACCTCCCGGATTTTCGTGCAGAAACGAGGCGCTACCGGAATAGGGAGATCGGGTAGGAGGGCCTGTATCTTTTCCAGACATTCCGCCGCCGTTTGCCTACCGGTAAGGCGAAAATAATCCTCTTTCCAAGTCGGGACGGATAGCCGGACTTTTGCCTTGTCCCTCAACTGCTCGAATAAATGAAGACTATGCGGGGAAAGTCCCCACGGGGCCGCGTCCATAGGAGAGAGGTAGGGAGCGTTTTTCGCCAGCATCGCTTTTGTTACAGGTATAGGAGCCGGGTGTAGGTCTTTGGGCAAATGGGCGAAAAACGGAGGGGTTGCCTTACTATCTTCCAGATAGACAAAATCATCCTCTTCCGCATACCAAACCGGCAGCAGTGCCAAGTCTTTTTGCATTTTACGGACATTTGTCGGTGCCGTGTAGTTCTGTGTCCCTAAAAGTACGGCCGTCTCGTGGCCGGGATTGAAATAATGTATCCGTGACATAAAAGCGTAAAAACAACAAAGCCGTCTTTTTAAAGGACGGCTTTGCTCGGGTTTATGAGATTGTTATTCCAGATTCTCGTCGATGGCATCGATCTTCTTGACCGTTAAAGCCATATCCTCTTTCAGCTTTTCGATCTTGCGTTCCATTTCTTTCAGTAAACCGCCGCCGCCCTTGGAGGAAATGCTTAGGAAGCCGATGTTGTTTTCGTAAGTCTGAAGCTCGTTCTTCATGCGCTCGTACATACGCATCAACTTATCACGTTCGCTGAACAAACGGCCTTTACCTCTTTCGCCGCTGGTCATCTCGTTTAGGTTGTTGCGGAACGACTGCATCTTGCGATCGTTCTGGTCTACCTTCAAGCGATCGAATTGTTGGTCAACCGCCTCGTGATATTCCTTGTAGATCTTATCTTTCTCCTTGAACGGTACGAAACCGATCGTGTTCCATTCCGCCATATAAGACTTCAAGGTTGCGATAGCCTCATCATGTCCAAGGCTCTCGTCCATGCCCTTGATCTTAGCGATCAGCTCTTTCTTAGCGGCCAAGTTGGTCTGCTCTATGCTCTTTTGGGAAACAACGTTCTTATTCTTTTGCTCGAAGAAATAATCACAAGCCGAGATAAAACGTTTCCAGACAGCGTCGGAATGCTTACGGGCTACCGGTCCGATCGTCTTCCATTCTTTCTGCAAAGCGATCATTTTATCCGTCGTATCCTTCCAGTCAGTACTATCCTTCAAAGCCTCGGCTTTCTCACATAACGCACGTTTAGCGTCGAGGTTTTTCTCCATATCGCTCTTGATCGCCTTGTAGAACTCGCTTTTCTTCTCGAAGTAGACATCGCAAGCGGCACGGAAACGTTCGAATATCTTTACATTATATTTTTTCGGAGCGAAACCAATCGTCTTCCATTTCTCTTGCAAGCCGATTACCTCCTTATTCTTTTCTTCCCAATCCTTAAACGATTTCAACGCACTGAAATCAATCGCCTCGATTTGTTCGCAAATCACGGTCTTCGCATCCAGATTCTCCTGCTCTTTCGCTTTCAGTTTCTCGAAGTGCTCTTGGTGACGCTTATTGATCACGGTTGAGGCAGCTTTGAAGCGAGCCCATAAATCCTCACGCAACTCTTTCGCCACCGGCCCGATCTCACGCCATTGCTGGTGCAGCTTCTGAAGCTGGTGGAAAGCGGAGATAACATCCGACTCATTACCTAGTTTCTCTACGGTTTCGCACAAGGCGGTCTTCAATTCCAGATTCTTCTTGAAGTCGTAATCACGGAACTGATTGTTTATCTTGATAATATCATAGAATTTCTCGGTGTAGATCTGATAGTTCTTCCAAAGCTCGTTCACGTGCTCTTGGGGAACGGCCTTCACCTCTTTCCATCTTTGTTGGATGTCCTTGAAAGAGTTGTATAATTTATTGAAATCATCTTGGCTTTCACAAAGCTCTTTCAACTGGTCGATTAACTGCAATTTCAAAGCGTAGTTAGCGGCCTTTACACGCTCTTCCTCGGCGAGGATAGCGGCTCTTTTCTCTTTATAAGAAGTGAGCAAATCCTTGATCTTGTTCTCGGTTTCGTCAGCGGGAGCTGTAAAATCCTTTTCTTCGCCACCATCAGCGATGAATTCCTTCTTGAGCTCTTCCACCTCGTTACGACGGATCTTGTAGTAAGCCTGTTTCAAAGCCTCTACTTCTCCACGGGAAGTCTCTACGGAAGTCTCAACAAGTTCGGTTAACTTAGCGAGAATTTCTTCTTTGGTTAATTTACCTGCGGCAATAGCAGCGTCTGCCTCCGCTGTATCGTTGGCTTCAACGTCTGCGGTAGCATCGATTTCCGGCGTCTCAACCGGTTTTTTAGTTTCTTCCAATTTCCCGGCTTCTTCCGGCAAATTAGTCTCAAGAGTGTCCTTCATATACAATCGCTTTTAAGAAAAGGATAAATACATTCCTATATCAAGTCACAAATTAAACTAAATATTTTTGGATTACAGCATTTCGGGGAAATTATTTATCTAAAAAGTCATTTTGGATACTAATAGATGTTAAGGTTGGCCTATTTCTCTTGATTCCGGTTGTAGAGACGGGGCATGCCCCGTCTCCCACCGTCTACTTATACTATTTAATCTTATTTATCCCAAGAAGGAAATCAATACGCCGGCAGCTACCGCCGAGCCGATCACTCCCGAGATATTACTAGCCATGCAATATTGCAAGACATGGTTCTTCGGATCATATTGCAACGCGATCTCATTCGCCACACGAGAGGCCATTGGCACGGCGCTTAAACCCGTGGCTCCGATAAGCGGATTGATTTTCTTCTTAGTGAACAAATTGAAAATCTTAACGAAGAAGATACCTCCGGCGATAGACAAGGCGAATGCCAAGAAACCGCCGATTACGATACCGATTGTTGTTAGGTTCAAGAACGCTTCCGTGGTCATGGTTGCCCCGACGGATAATCCGAGGAAGATCGTGGCTGCGTTCATGATACTGTTGGAAGCGGCATCGAACAGACGGAACGTATTGGTTCCGATCTCTTTTACAAGATTACCGAACATCAACATACCGATCAAAGGAACGGAGCTGGGAACAAACAGGGCGACTACGGTAGTTACCACGATCGGGAAGATAATCTTCAATACACGCAAATTCTTGATCTCCATGTTAGAAGGGTATTTCTTCTCTTGTTCCTTCATGTTGATCTGTAATTCTTTCTTAGAACACAGTAGCTTAACGACCAACGGGATGATAACCGGTACCAAAGCCATGTAAGAATAAGCGGCGATAGCGATCGGGCCTAGCAAATGCGGAGCCAATTTAATGGTAGTGAAGATAGCCGTCGGGCCATCGGCGCCACCGATAATACCTAAAGACGCTGCCTCTTTTGGTGTGAATCCCATCAAGATCGCTACCAAAAGCACCGTGAAGATTCCCAATTGAGCCGCGGCGCCGAAAATGGATAGGCGAAGGTTACGGAGCATCGGACCGAAGTCGGTCAACGCACCGACACCCATGAAGATAATCGGCGGCAAGAAGCCCGTCTTGATCAACATATAATAGATGAAGTTCATCAAGCCAAGCTCGTGTGCGATATCATGCAGCGGCATTTCCCAGATGTTTCTCATCACGCCGTGTACATTAACCAACCCATTCTCATCCGCTTGAATCACTCCCATATCGCCTCCGGGGAAATTGGCGAGCAATACGCCGAATGCGATAGGCACGAGCAATAGCGGCTCGTATTGTTTCTTGATACCGAGGTAGAGCAATACGAACGCTATGGCATACATGATCAAGAACTGCGGTTCAGCAATGATATTGCTGAACGCAGTCATCTCATATAAGTTTTGAAATATCTCGTTCATTATTGAATCGTCATTAATACATCATCCTCAGATACGGCATCACCGGAAGACAGGCAGATCGCCGTGATCGTTCCCCCGAACTCGGCACGTACGGCATTGTATGTTTTCATGGCTTCCACGTAGCAAAGGACATCCCCTTCTTTCACTACGTCGCCCACCTTCACCGGGGTATCGGAAGCGTTCTTTACTAGGAAGAATTTACCTTCCAGCGGAGAAAGCACCTCTTTCCCAGCGCCTGCGGGAACGTTTGTTACCTCTGGGGCTGTCGGGGCGGGAGCCACTGTCGGTTTAACTTCCGGAGTTGAGCTGTTGGTATCACCAAAAGCGACGGTCACATGGTAAGCCTGTCCGTTTACATCTACGGTCATGACTTGCGGAGTCGTCGGCATCGTTAATGCAGCGGCAGGTGCCGGAGCCGGTGCAGCAGGAGTGGCGGGTACCGTCGGTTTACCGGCGTTCGCTTTCTCTGCCTTACGTTTTGCCACGTCTGCCTTAAACTCGACCTTGGCCTTTCCAGAGCGATATGCCTCGTATTGAGCGGGGTGCATGGCGTATTCGAAGAGTTCTTCCTCGTCCTCGCCAACTTCCCATTGTTTCTCGTTCATCAACTTGCGGTACTTATCCAACGCGTCCGGGTAATTGTCTTGAGGATTACCTTCGAAGAACTTACGTCCCTCGGCTTGCGCCTTCTCGATAATCTCGGGAGCCAACGGACCTGGGAGTCGTCCGGCTTTTCCAAGGATCATATCCCAGATATCATCGGCGATCATGCTCCAGCGGGCTTTCCCCTTCTCCATCTGCATGACGTTCATCAAGGCTAGGTTCTTCACGTATTGGCTGAATGGAGTTACCAATGGAGGATAACCGACACGCGGCCATACGTAAGCTACCTCGTCGAACAACTTGATCAATAACTGGTCTTGAGACATCAGGGGTTTGTTGTTCTTTATATTGCTCTTGTTGATCGTCTCTAGGTTCTTCTCAAGGTCTGCCATCAAGCTACCCATCATACCGCCCGGAAGTCCCGGTCCGATCAGCAAGGAATTCATCAACCGGTTCTTCGGGCTGATATACAATCCCAAGAAATCATCCATGAATTCTTGAACCAAGGCACGAACCTTCATATAAGCCTCCATATTGATCTCGGGCACCTTATAACCGGCATCCTTCAACATAGCCTGTACGGTCAGCAAGTCCGCGTGCCCTGTACCCCAAGAAAGCGGCTCCATACCTACGTCGATATAGTCGCAACCCGCGTTACAAACCTCCATGATGGAAGCTACGTTAAAGCCGGGACCGGCATGGCTATGATATTGGATAGGGATCTCTGGATATTTTTCCTTGATATTGGCTACGATACGGCCTAATGTGTACGGACGTCCGATACCGGCCATATCCTTGATACAAATCTCATCCGCTCCGAGTTCGATCAACTCGAATGCCATCTTGGTATAATACTCAACCGTATGTACCGGAGAATGCGTGATACACAAGGAGCATTGTGAGATCATACCGGCCTCTTTTGCGTATTTAATAGATGGGGCGATATTCCGTACGTCGTTCAGGCCGCAGAACGTGCGGGCGATATCCGTTCCTTGCGCTTTCTTTACCTTATAAAATAGCTGACGTACATCGTCGGGTACCGGGCTCATGCGAAGGCCGTTTAACGCACGGTCCAACATATGCGTCTGAATGCCTGCCGCATGGAAAGGTTTTGTCCATTCACGGACCGCTTTATTAGGATTCTCGCCGAATAATAAGTTGACTTGTTCAAATCCTCCGCCATTCGTTTCCACCCGGGCGAAACAGCCCATCTCGATAATTGCCGGAGCGACTCTGGTTAGTTGGTCTACGGTCGGGACATACTTTCCGGCGGATTGCCACATGTCTCTGAAGACCAAACTGAATTTGATTTCTCTTTTCATGATATTAATATGTATTATTTATACTTTCTCAATTTTGATAACTTTCCCCTGTCCACGGGTCACGGCACTGATTGCCGATACGATGGCGGCTGTCTCCTGTCCGGAAAGGCTACCGATCGCGGTGGTTTGCGTTGGAGTGGCCGTTTGTACCCGAACGGCTGCCGCTACTGGTTTCTTCGCTATGATCTCTTCCGGCGCGTATTTATTCACCAAGACGATAAGTCCTTTCCCCAGATAGATAACGATCAAAAGGATAGCAAATACGGTGGTCATTCCAACTACCATTAACAAAAGTCCTGTCTCTATATTCTCCATATTCTATATTTGTGGCTAGCTTAAAAGGTTTCTACAAAGGATTGAGCAACTTTCAGCCAAATTAAAAACAATCGCAAAATTATAAAATACTGGAAAACGATCTGTTACATTTTAATTAAAAAAATGAAAATAAATAAGCGAAACGGCCTTTTCGGTGAATGATTGTCAGCTTGAAAAAACACGTACGTGTTTTTTCCGATGCTTGTACGGCTGAAAATTCAAATATATTACCGTAACTTTGCGGTGGAACTCTAATAATGTAGAACTATAATAATTAAGGAATAAGACCATGGGAAATTTCTTTACATCTTTATTCTCTTCTTCCAAACCGGCCGAAGCGACGGAGGATAAGGCGAAGAACGAGCAGAAGAACTTTGATATCTTGAAATACGACGGCGTACGTGCCCAGAAGATGGGAAAACTTGCTTATGCGATCAAATGCTTTACGGAGGCACTGAATATACAGGAGGATTTTGAGACGATGAGCTATCTCGTTTCCGCTTATACGATGGCGAACGATCTAGGGAAAGCCGAGGACGTGTTGAACCGGATGGTTGAGATGGAGCCGGATCATATCGCTACCCGCTTGACTCGCGTTAACTTGTTGTTTATGTTGGATAAGGATGCGGAGGTCATAACCGATTGTTTGCACGTGATCGAGCTAGAGCCTTCTAATCATGTCGCTTATTTCATGATGGCAAAAGCGAAGAAAGCGACGAATGACGTATTTGGCGCTATCGCCGACCTGACGAGGTCGATCGCCTTGAAGGAGGATTTCGCCGATGCTTATTTATCGCGTGCGGAGATTCTTTTAGGACTGGGACAAGCTAAAGAGGCGCTGCCCGATGTGGAGAAAGCGATCGGGATCGTGCCGGAGGAGGAAAGTTCTTATTTATTGAGAGGACGTATTCATATGGCTTTAGGGGATATCGAGGCTGCGAATTCTGATTTCCAGCAGGCCCTAGATCTAAATCCGTTTAATGAGGACGCTTGTATCTTATCTGGTCAGTTACTGATCGAGCAAAAGAAATATGACGAGGCGATCGCTTTTTTTGACGAGGCGATCGAGACGAATCCGTCTTTTGCCAAGGCTTATAGTGAGCGTGGGCGAGCCAAGAATCTGAAAGGTGATAAGACCGGTGCGTTCGAGGACTTGAAGAAATCTTTGGAACTGAATCCAGAAGGCGAAGAGGCCCAGAAGATGAACGGACAGCATTCGAATTTCGATAATATGTATAAAGGGGGAATCTTTTGATCAAGGTAACCACTTTTTCAATCCCATTGGATACCTCTAGTTGTAGAGACGTAGCGTACTACGTCTCATCCCTTCAAAATGGTAACTTAAAGTAAGGACATACTACATTCCAAGACAAATTCCATACAATAAGTATATGAATGATATGGCTCTGTAAGTTATTGGACATTAGTGTCTTAAAAATACGATTGTGTTTTTCGCAAAAGACGTACGTGTTTTTTTGAAAAGTCGTAAATGTTTTTCGAGAAACACGTACGACTTTTTACCGAATCATTCGATAGAGAACAAGAGCATACATAGAAATATACGATAAGCCTCCCTTATCACTGGATCTTCTCGTATGAAACAGTACATCAAAAAATCTCTGGAAACAAGTTTATATTTTTTCTCAGCGTAGGTATCTCTATCGAAATGATAGGATTCTCTATCGTTTATTTCAGTAAGCCTCAAATTGCTAGTTTTACCCCTTAAAGTTGAAAGTTCCGCCTATTCCCTACATTAATGTATCCATCTAATTTTGTCCGTGTAAAAAGTTCACAAGCTTGATTTTGGAAACTTAGTCCCGATAGGACTAAATACTTTAAACAGGCTTAAGTAAAGAGGATATACAAGAAAGTATCAACTCTTTACCCTACAAGAAAACAGGTAAGGATGATTTTCATAAGTTCTTCTCTAAAGGGGATGGATTTATATAAGAGATTATAATATAAGGATTTAATAATAGGGCTAGATTAAATAGTCCTATCGGAACTAAAACGATCCTTATATTCTAAACAACGAGGAATAAGTTAAACGAATAAAATATAGGGACATGAAAATAAAGACAATAATCTCAAGTATTTGCTTGATGCTATTAGCAGTCGCTTGCTCGATGGAGGATGACGTGCTGAGGGACATGGAGATAGGAGATTCGGGAAATGTTGAGATAGAGATGGGGGAGGCCGCTTTTGTTCTTAAGACTTCTCTTTCTTCTTTGGAGACAAAATCCTTATCTGATGCTGGAACATTACCTGCTTCTATGGATGAGGCAGAGATTAATAATTGTACGTTGATATTTTTTGAGGGCACACAAGTCAGTTCCATAATGGAAGGGTTGTTTGTGAATAAGGAGAATTATATCGTTAAAACGAAAGACGGAACGAAAGATGATTGGGCTAAAGTGATTTTAAAAGTGAAAAAGCCTAGTCCTTATTCCGTGATGGTAATCGCTAATAGCTCGAAGTCGTTTGCGGGTTGCCAATCGGAAAATAATATAAAGGATATAATACAGGATGATAAGGATGCTTTGGTAAAAGTTGGGAAAATGGATATCAGTTTTGATACTGACTTTGCTGGCTATCCAACAATTGCGGAGGCATTGGGAAAGCCTTTAGAAATAGGCACAATACCTCTTTCTCAACTAACAGCTCGAATAGAACTTGCGGAATTTAATGTTTCAGGTTTTCAAGGAGCATCTGTTAAAGAGAAGGTTACTGTTACAGGAGTGGATCTGTTAAATTTGAATCCTGAGAGTTATACGATAAATGAGCAAACTCATAAAAATGCGACTTATTTGTCTGAGAGTAAAACGTGTAATGTGGAGGTCTATAATGGGGTATCGGATCTTCCGTCAACTTATTCTTTTGTAGATAATAAGAATCTATTGTCTTTTTATTCTTTCCGGAATCTGGCGAAGGCAGAGAGTGATCAAGTAAAAATGCAGGTTCGGTTCAAAATAGGAAATAGCAATGAGGAAAGAACTACGAGGCCGTTTGTGATCAATAAGGAAGGAAATATCTTACATGGCGTTAAATCCGGATATGTTTATCGCTTGGTTGTCAATATGACTATTATTGGAGATAAGGTCGAGACAGAACTGCTTTGCTATACAAGAGATTGGTTGAATAATACCATATCCATTCCTATGGAAGATAATTGTAAACGGGTAAAATAAAAATACAAGATTATGAAAATAAGGAATATATTATCAGTGCTGTTTGTTGGACTGCTTTTCACGAGCTGTAACTCGGAAGAAGAAGTTCAGCGAGGAAATGAGGACGGGCGGGATATCTCATTCTCTATGACTCTTACTTTGGGAGAAGTGACAGCGATGACGAAAGCTGGAGGGGATATCGCTGAAGGGTATACATATTCGACAGAGGATGAGGTAAAAGTGAATAATGTTGTGGTCGCTATATTTAATGAGGCGAATGGAACTGTGGGTGAGTGCTTGGAGTACAAGTCTGTAGCGTTTGACGGGGGAATTCCCAATTCTACCGTAACGATTGATGGAAAAACATTGATTGCTTATAAAATTGATAATATACAAGCAAAGACAGGTAAGGTTCGTATCGTAGCGATTGCGAATTCAACGCATTATGAGGACTTGGCTAGATTGGGAACGACTACTTATGAGAACCTGAAAGGTTTGTCGGAAACCGTTTCAGGTGGAACTTTTGATGCTTCAAATTTGGTAAAGGTCGGGGAGTTGGCTGCGTATGACCTAAATACGGCTGTGACAAGTATACCTGTTCCGATGACACAATTAGCGGCACGCATCGATATGAAGTTTACGGTAGATGAAGAGCCGGAGACTGTGTCTACAACAGATGATACAAAAGTAACCAACCAGTGGTTCTATACTGTAACTAAACTTACGGTCAAGAATATCAATCAGAAATCAGATTTAATATTGCTTGGTCGAGATAATCAATATGATGATACTTACTCTACGGCAAAGGATATTACATTGCAAAATGGCGTTGCGTTACCTTTTTATACCTATGAGAAGTTGAACACGACGTTAACCCCATTGTCTATATATGTAACGGGTGATTTACAAAAGATACAGGTCACGACTACCTTTAATGAGGATATGACTATTCAAAATGTAACGAAGGGAAGTATTATAGAGGAAGAGAAAGATCATTCTTATAAATATGAGGATTTTAATCCTACGACAGCGCTTGAAGGATGTACGACAAATGGTATCATACATGGTAATAGATATGAGCTTACAGGTAAAATATCCATGAAGACACAACGAATCAACTTTACGGTATCTACAACTCCGTGGGAAGGTGTGGAAAAGTTTGTCGTGGATGTGGTTATTGCGGATTTGAAGTATTTGTTCGTGAGGGAGACTAAGGTGGTGATGGCGAATATCACTGAGTATAAGATAGAGTTTGCTTCTAGCTCGAATATTACGATTGATCAACCATCTTATGCGACTTATGAGGAGTATTATTTGGTAAATGGAAAAATAACAAAGAGAGATGGTACGTATTACCCTAATAGTTATTATTACAGTTGGACTAATGATAATAAGCACAAACAAGATCAATATCCTAAGATAAGCGCAGAAGCAGGAAAACAAGGCTCCATTATTATTACGAGTAAATTACCTGTAAATTATTTTCCAAAGCAATTTGTTTTTGGTGTTCATAATGCAGAGGACTTGAAAGTATCAGGAATTATCGTAGATCAATATCCACCTCAATATCTGGAAGGAAAAGTTTCGAAAGATGCTGGTCCAGCAGATTCTCCTGATGGGGATACAAACCCTAATATCTTTACGATAACAGTCAAAGCTGCAGGGAATCTGATAATTGGAGATCCTAGTACTATAAAAAATGGAGTCCGGGTGACTAAAGACGACGCTTTCTCTGCGGAATTAGTATCTCCAAAATTTGTAGTAGCCTCAAGATTTGGTGCTGTAAGTACAGGTACTTATACATATTCCAAAGCGGTAGAACGTTGTAAAAAATATTGGGAGAGGTTAGAGGATGGTACCTATTATGAGGCTGGCACATGGAGGGTTCCTACTTTAGCTGAGTTAGAGTTTATGAATACAGTACAAGACGCTTCTCCTGCGGTAAACTATTTGTTTAATACAAACGGTACTTATTGGTGTGCAATGCCGTATTGGTATTATGACTTTGGGGCAAATAAACGTAATCAGTTTACTAATAATGCCTCTAGTCAAAAAGCTGACGGTATTCGTTGTGTAAGAGATTTATATTAAAGATGTTTATTAATGATTTAAATAGAGATTTTTATGATAAAGAAATTATATAGCCTATTTTCCATATTACTGTTGCTCGCTTCATGTGCGACAGAGGAAATAGAACAAATAGAAATTCAACCGACAGATGGATCAATGGTTTCTCTTTCATTCTCTGTAGATGCTCCGAATGCTCTTGAGATTACGAAAGCGACCGGGGATGTGGAGAAAGGTGTTGAGTCCTTATATCTATATACATTTAATGAGGATGGAGAGTTTATCTCTCCAGTTGTAGAGGCTGTTGTTTCTGGCAATGGATATACGGCTTCTATCTCAAAAGAGACCCGTACCATCCATTTTGTCGCCAATGATGGAACGTTAACCCCTTCCCTAGAAAGCGGAATGGCCTCGTTAGGAACAGATAAGCAAATCTTTTGGGGAAAGAGAACTTTTAGTGAAATTCCTGCGAAAAATATAAGCAATAATCTAGAAGATGCTGGTAACAACAATGTTGAACTACTACGAAACTGGGCCAAAATAACGCTGAATCTCTCATCGGAGGCAGCTGTGAAATTGAAAAATGTTTCTTATCTCATTTATAATGAATCACAGTTGGCATCTATCGGTTATAAAGATGCGGGAAAGTTGAATATTCCAAATCAAGATTTTTATGCGCCCCAGAATGAGCCAGATGCTAGTAAATATGCGAAGCCGGGTGAATCTGTGTATACTTTTGAACATTATAATCAAGATAAGAAAGCGACTTTTGTTATTATTAAGGCGCAATTTGATGGTAGCGAGACCTATACATATTATAAGATTGATCTTGCCGTAAAGGATGAGAATGATAAGGTAACTCGTGTTTATGATGTCGTTCGTAATTATGCCTTTAATATAACGGTCAAGAGCGTTTCCAGAAAAGGAGCTACGTGGGCTGAGGTTATAGATGAAAATGTGATAGCGGATAATAATATCACGGCCTCGGCTATTATGGAAAAGTATCCGAATATAACTTATGATGGCGAGGCCTTGAATGTTACAAAGACGACATTCGTTTTTACGGGCTCTTCTAACACATTGTCGATGACTGCGACATATGCGGGAACAGGGCAGTTGAGTGTGGTTCCGGGTGAGGGAATGTCGGATGTCGTAGATGGTAACTTAAGTTATCCTTCTTGGATACCTTCTGGCAATCAGACGATAACGATTACAGCCAATATAAAGCCGGCTCCTGACTCCGGTGAGAAGATAGCGTATTTCTACGTGGTAGGAGGTAATTTGCAGCGTAAGATTAAATTGGTCTTACGTCCCCCTTATGACTTTATTAATCCGAGATTTGAAGACGTGAAGGAGGGGACGGGTACAAATGAAATTGCCGCAGGTCAGAAGCAAGATGCTTATCTGAAATTCTCGATACCGGAAGATATTGATGAATCCTTATTCCCCATTGAATATAAGATATATACTAAAAAACTGTATGCAGTAGAACCCGGTGTTCGTTTGGAAACGACCGGAGCGAGCGATTGGTACTACGTCTATACGGATCAGATATTTAGTCCTGAAGAGAAGGTTATTCATTTTAAAACAAATACAGCAAATGATGATGAAGATGATGTTATTTTAAAGGCTGATTTATTCAATCCTGTTTCTGATTTGAGTTATACTAGACCTGAAAAAGTTAAAGAGACGAAAACTTTCTATTTGCAATGTCGAAGAAATGGAAGCAATGTGGGAAGTAATGTAACGATCACTTATTCCATATCAAGTGGTGGAGGAGCAGCAATTAGAACTAATAATAGCTCTAAAATAATATTGGATAAAGTATCCGTGTATGCAGATGATGAAATAACGTTTACACACACATCTTGGGGAGGTACGTATACTGCGAAAATGTCTGTATCTGATTTGGCGAAAAGTAGTACCAGTAATTATGTATTTGTGGATATGAGATAATAATAACGGGTTCCCATCCATCATGTGAATAATGGATGCGGGGAGCGTGCAGCACACAATGGATTGAATTTGTTTTACACGTAGGCTGCACCTCCTCCCCGGCCCTTTACCTCATATAGCATTCGTGCTTCATCGATGCCATTCATTCCGTAAGGAGATGGGCGGCATCGCTTTCTTCATTTGCTGATGAAGTTAACTTGCTTTGGTCTGAGATCAAAGGTTCTTGCGTAAAAAATTGCGCAACCCTTTGTTTATTAAAAAAAAGGCTCTATCTTTGCAGCCCGAATAAGTATGCGAATAATAATAAATAATATAGAAAGATGAAAAGAACATTCCAACCTTCCAACAGAAAAAGAAAGAACAAGCATGGCTTCCGTTCTAGAATGGCTACCGCTAATGGCCGTAGAGTATTAGCTTCTCGTCGTGCTAAAGGCAGAGCTAAATTAACGGTATCTGACGAATACAACGGATAATTAGTCACGTTCTAAAGATTTATAAAGAAAGTAGAGGTTTTTTCCTAAAAAGCCTTTACTTTCTTTGTTTTTGTAGTATTGTTCTGGTGGGTATTGGTCTATATGCCGTTTTTTTTCTACTTTTGAACCGCCTACAAATACATACGTGAAATGAGTAACTTTTTTGTAAAACTGATAAAGAATCCGTTTGTCATCAATCTCTTGTTGGTGATAGTCGTGTCGTGCGGCGTTGTTTATGGCGTACTGGCGTGGCTGGATTCTTATACCCGCCATAATCAAGCGGTGGTCGTTCCGGACGTGAAAGGAATGAAGCTAGAGGACGCCGCCGAGTTTTTCGGGAATAATAAGCTACGCTATAACGTGATCGATTCCGTATTCTCGAAAGATGTGGCTCCGGGCTCCATCGTGGAGTTGGTTCCCGGTGTCGGATCGAAGGTGAAAGAGGGGCGGATCGTCTTTGTTACGATTAACGCATTGACCTCCCAGATGGCCGTGATACCGGAGGTGGAAGACTTATCTTTCCGTCAGGCGTATGCCTTGCTGCGGGCCCGTGGCTTCTCGTCGGTCGAGATAGAGTATGTGCCGGGCGATTATAAAGATTTGGCGATGGGGGTGGAGTTAAACGGGCGTACCTTGCTCAAAGGGGAACATGTACCGTTGACCGCTCATCTGGTATTGAAAGTAAGCAGTGGCGATCCGAATATGCTTCCCGACTCATTGGCTTTGGATAGTATTCCGGTAGAACCATTGGATAGTGATATAGAAAACTGGTTTTAAGGGAATGGACGAGTTTTTGGACGATATGGATGATGAACAGGTAGACGACCTGTTGATGCCGGAAGAAGACGAAACATCGTCGAGCCAGATGTATGAGCATTTCCGCTTCGTAGCGGACAAGGGGCAATCCCTGCTCCGGGTGGATAAGTTCTTGGTAGACCGTATGATGGGCGCTACCCGTAACCGCATCCAATTGGCGGCTGAGGCGGGTTGCATCTTGGTGAACGATAAGCCGGTGAAAAGTAATTACCGGGTGAAACCTTTGGATGTGGTTTCTATCGTGATGGATCGCCCACGCCGGGAACTGGAGATTATCCCCGAAGATATCCCTTTGAATATAGTATATGAGGACGATGATTTGCTGGTGGTGAATAAGCCGGCAGGCTTGGTCGTACATCCCGGCCACGGTAATTATACTGGTACATTGGTGAATGCCTTGGCTTATTATTTGAAGGATGATCCCTATTATGATCCTTCCGATCCTCGTTTAGGCTTGGTACACCGTATCGATAAGGATACGTCGGGCTTATTGGTGGTGGCTAAACGCCCGGAGGCCAAGAGTAACCTGAGCCTGCAGTTCTTCAACAAGACAACCAAACGTAAATACCGTGCCTTGGTATGGGGCATCGTTCAAGAGGATGAGGGGCGTATCGAGGGAAATATCGGTCGTGACCCTCGTGACCGTATGCAAATGACCGTCTTCCCGGAAGGCGATCAAGGCAAGACCGCCGTCACCCATTACACCGTGTTGGAACGCTTGGGCTACGTGAGCTTGGTGGAGTGCCGTCTGGAGACGGGGCGCACGCACCAGATCCGTGTACATATGAAATATATCGGTCATACGCTTTTCAACGATGAGCGGTATGGCGGACATGATATCTTGAAAGGAACAACTTTTACTAAATATAAACAGTTCGTGCAAAACTGTTTCGCTATTTGTCCACGTCAGGCCTTGCATGCTAAGACGTTGGGGTTCGTTCATCCTACTACGGGAGAGGAGATGTTTTTCGATTCTGAGATTCCTTCCGATATGCAGCAGCTGATCGACAGATGGCGTGTATATGCGAACACTAAAGAATTGTAAAAATGAAAAAGAACATCGCTATCGTAGCAGGGGGAGATTCCTCCGAGATCGTTATTTCATTAAAAAGTGCGGACGGAATCTACTCTTTTATTGATAAAGACAAATATAATTTATATATTGCCATCGTTAAGAGGGATGAGTGGGCGGTTATACTTCCTAGCGGGGAACATACACCAATTGATAAGAATGATTTTAGCTTCAAGGAGAATGGCGTGACGAGGCATTTTGACTTCGCTTATATAACGATACATGGTACTCCGGGCGAGGACGGACGTTTGCAAGGATATTTCGATATGATCGGTATGCCTTACTCGTCTTGCGGGATGCTGGTGAGCGCTTTGACATTCAATAAATACGTATGTAATCATTACTTGAAAGACTTTGGTGTAAAAATTGCCGCGTCCATTCATTTATTCAAGGGAGAGACTATTACGGACGAAGAAGTCGTGACTCGTTTGGGTTTGCCTATTTTCGTGAAACCAAACGATGGGGGTAGTAGTTTTGGCGTGACGAAGGTGAAAGAGGTCTCCGCTATCCAGCCCGCTATCGCTAAGGCGTTTGGGGAAGGACGTGAGGTGATTCTCGAGCGCTTTATCGATGGAACGGAAGTGACATGCGGTTGCTATAAGGTGGAGGGTAAAGAGGTTGTCTTCCCTTTGACCGAGGTGGTTACGAATAACGAATTCTTCGATTTCGACGCGAAGTATAACGGACAGGTGGACGAGATCACTCCGGCCCGTATCTCCACCGAGTTGACGGAGTTGATACAGCGCGAGACATCAAGGATCTACGATATATTGGGCGCCAAAGGACTGATTCGTGTGGATTATATTATTCCGGCAGACGGGGAGCCTGTCTTACTGGAAATAAACACGACACCGGGAATGACGGCTACCAGCTTTATCCCACAGCAAGTACGTGCGGCGGGATTGGATATAAAGGATGTCATGACAGACATTATTGAAGACGAACTCAAAAACAGAAAAACAAAATGAATAGATATGGATACAGAAACAGTTTCCCCTAATTTCGACGACATCCGTCCGCTGAACAACAGTGAGGTGAAGGACGCGATTGAAAAATTGGTCGCCAATGAGGATTTCGAGCGGGCTTTACGTTACATAAAGCCGAATTTGAATTGGGAGGAATTCTCAGTTGCCATGCGTGCTTGCAAGACGAAGGAGGAGTTTAAATCTACTCTGGCCTATGACGCTGTAATGACGGTGGCGAAAAATACTACTTTCTCGCTTACTATCTCAGGGCGTAGCCGTCTGCCGAAAGATAAGGCGGCCTGTACGTTTATCTCGAACCATAGGGATATCGTATTGGATGCCTCCTTCTTGAACGTCATGTTATATGATGTGGGGTATGGTATGACGCAGGTCGCTATCGGCGACAATCTTTTAATCCGTCCGTGGATCGAGACGTTGGTGCGCTTGAATAACAGCTTTATCGTGAAGCGTGGCGTTTCTGTTCGTCAGATGTTGGAGGTCAGCAAGACGCTTTCCGCCTATATCCATCATGCGATCAAGAATGTGAACGAGTCTGTATGGATCGCCCAGCGTGAGGGACGTGCTAAGGATTCGGACGATCGTACGCAGGGCAGCGTATTAAAAATGTTGAGTATCGGCGGTGATAAGGATAATCTGTTGTTGAATTTGATGGACTTGAATATCGTACCGGTCGCTATCTCCTACGAGTTTGATCCTTGCGATTTCTTGAAGGCGAAAGAATTCCAGATGAAGCGGGATGATCCGGATTACGTGAAATGTCAGCGGGATGATTTGTTGAGCATGGAAACGGGTATCCTGAATAATAAGGGTCGTGTCCACTTCACGATCACTTCCCCGATCAATGATTCCTTGGCTAAACTAGACAAGGATATGGAGAAGAATGAGCTGGTAAGCGCTATCGCGTCCGTTATCGACCGGGAGATCTATAAGAACTATCGTTTCTATCCTTGTAATTACGTAGCTTATGATTGGCTGAACGGTACTCGCCGTTTCCACGAGCATTACGGACCGAAGGATAAGAAGCAGTTCGAGGAGTATATACAAGGACAGTTGGACAAGATCGTCCTTCCGAATAAGGATGAGGCGTTCTTACGTAAGAAACTATTGGAGATGTACTCCAATCCGTTGAAGAACTATTTGACAACTTTATAAGTTCCAATTGATTTTGATAGAGAGGTGTTGTAAAAGAGCGGAAGAAGCCTTTTACAACACCTTTTTGGTTAACCGACGTATCTACGTTCATAAATACCTGCATGAATGTATGTTTCTTAACATACGCTTTCGGTGACATATTGTAATCCCCTATTTCGTATCTTTGGCATATACGGTAAGAAACGCTTACAGTATGCTAATCATTTAAATCAGTAGCAGTATGAAACCGGAAGATTACATCACCCGTGAGGAGAAGTATGGTGCCCACAACTATCATCCCCTGCCGGTCGTTCTCAGAAGAGGCGAAGGCGTGTTCGTGTGGGACGTGGAAGGAAAACGTTATTTTGATTTCTTGTCCGGATATTCGGCGTTAAGCCAAGGACATTGCCATCCTAAGATCGTAAAGGCCCTGATGGAGCAAGCGGAGAGGCTTACGCTCGTGTCTCGTGCCTTTCATGCTGATATACTTGGTGAATACATGGAATTTACTTGCAAATTCTTCGGCTATGACAAACTTCTGCCGATGAATACGGGAGCCGAGGCGGTAGAGACGGCCTTGAAGCTTTGCCGTCGGTGGGGATATCGTCGGAAAGGGGTTGCCCCGGAACGTGCGAAGATCGTGGTTTGTAGCGAGAATTTCCATGGACGTACGATTACGATTATTTCCATGAGTACGGACCCTAGCTCATACGCCGATTTCGGTCCTTATACACCCGGGTTTATAAAGATACCCTATAATAATGTGGATGCGTTGGCCGAGGCCCTGAAAGATCCTGATGCAGTAGGCTTCTTGGTGGAACCGATCCAAGGTGAGGCTGGGGTAGTGGTGCCCGACGATGGTTATCTGCGGGCTTGCTATGATCTTTGTCATCAAAAGAATGTGTTGTTTATCGCGGACGAGATACAGACGGGTATCGGCCGTACCGGTAAGTTATTGGCTTGCGATTACGAGGGGATTCGTCCGGACATCTTGATCTTGGGAAAGGCGTTGTCCGGTGGGGTCAGTCCGGTCTCGGCGGTATTGGCGGACGATGAGATCATGCTTACGATCGCTCCGGGAGAGCACGGTTCTACGTATGGTGGAAATCCGTTGGCGGCGAAAGTCGCTATCGCAGCCTTGGAGGTGGTACGTGACGAGCATTTGTCGGAGAATGCGTTTAAGATGGGTGAGCTGTTCCGTGGTGAGATGGAGCGGATTAATAATCCTATGATAAAGAAAGTACGGGGTAAGGGCTTGCTGAACGCTGTCGTGACGGAACCTAAAGATGGGAAGACGGCATGGGACATCTGTTTGGCGTTGAAGGAAAACGGTTTGATAGCCAAGCCTACCCACGATCATATCATCCGCTTCACGCCTCCTTTGGTGATTACGGAGGAGCAAATGATGGAAGCGATTGGCATTATACGAGATACGTTCGCTAAATTCTAGTGTATGAAGATAAATGTAATAGGTGTTCCCTTGAATCTGGGATGTGACCGGGCTGGCGTAGAGCGTGCCCCGAACCACCTTCGGGAACGGGGATTGATGGGGGTGATCCGGAAGAACGGGCATAAAGCCTTTGACTTGGGTAATTTGTATGTACCCCCTGTTAGCGAGGCGGATAAGTTCGTACGGGGTAACAGCATGAAATATCTGGATGCGATCGTGGAGGTAAATACGAATCTGGCGGAGTTGGTTTATGATACATTGCGTGGAGGAGCGTTCCCCTTGGTGATTGGCGGGGATCATTCGCTGGGTTTAGGTAGCGCCTCGGGCGTGGGTAAATGTTATGATGATTTCGGCATTATCTGGCTGGACGCTCATGGGGATATCAATACCAGCGAGACGTCACCCAGTGGTAATATCCACGGGATGCCTCTTAGCGCATTGATGGGGATGGGAAGCGAGGAGCTGGTGAATGTCTACGCACCCGGGAACAAGGTGAACCCGCAGAACGTATTCTTGGTCGGGACCCGCAGTCTGGATGAAGGCGAGTGGGATTTGATCGAGCGGGAGAAGCTGAGTGTCTATACGATGGAGACGATCCATCTGAAAGGTATCGGCTTCGTTGCGGAGGACATCAAGCGGAAATTGAAGGAACGGAAGATCCGCAACGTGCATTTCAGCATAGACGTGGATAGCATAGACCCCCGTTTCGCCCCGGGCACGGGAACCCGTGTGTGTGAGGGACTGATGCCGGATGAGTTTAATAACTTCGTGGATCATATGCTATCGACAAACTTGATTAAATCGATGGATCTGGTAGAGCTGAATCCGGAATTGGATGTGAACGAGCAGACTACGAGCCTTTGTCTGCAGATCATTGATTATATTACCGCCCGTCTATAAGGAATCTAAATTCCATGGTTTATGATAAGAGTGTGAAAATGAAGTCCCCTTGTCCCGGTTCAGACCGGATACGAGGGGACTTGAAAATACGATATGTCTATCGGTTTATTTCATTTTTCGGATATTGGCGTAATTGAAGCTATCGCTCAAGAAATCATCTTCGCTGAATTTATAGCCTTGAGGGCCCCAGTTGCCCATAGCGAGCATGGCGATCATCTTCATCGGATTGAAACCGCTCATATCGCCGCCGGCGGCCGCTAGAGGAACGGACTCCATCAGCTTGCGCATGGAATGTGGATAATTCTCGTTGATCACCATGTTGCGGTATAAGGCAAGGATTCCATCTCCTTGCTCCTTACGGTTCCAAGTCAGGATATATGTACCGTCGTTGGCTTCTGCTTTCGCTTGGAGATCGGGTAGTTTGGCGGAGTTGGCGTCTGCTATGATAAAGGTTACGAAACCTTCCTTGTCCACTTTAGGCATTTCTTTGTCGTAAATAGAGGCATACGAGTAGGTCTCGGCTGACCCAAGGCATATGGACCAGTATCGTACATCGGCGGTGGCGTATTCGCTTACGCTTTTAGGAGCCGTAGGAGGGATGAAACGGAAAGTAGCTACCTCCCCTTCGTTCAGTTTGATGCGGGCGAATAGGTATTCTGCCGGGCTGTTCGGGTACATTAGGCTCAGCGGGGCACGCATGAACGGGAGTTGCGGCAGGTCGGTGGAGAAATCCATCGGCGGCAAGTTCAACGATTCGTGGATGTTGCAGACCTCACGCTTCGGGAAATCCACTTCCTCACCTGTAGTCACATTGAAAGCTTGGATAGCAGGCATGTCCACGCCGCCATACTCATCGCCGCTATATTGTTTCGCCAAGTAAAGACGCATGAAAATGGAGACCATATTGACATCTTCCGGAAACTCGCATATGTTCTTCATCGAAGCACGTGCGCTAGCCGGTGTGTTAGCTGGAATGATATAGATCGTATAGCCATTTGATGCGTAATCGTCTGTCTCCTTTACGTAGGGGTTGATAGAGCTGTCGTCGGGTTGGATATTTACGTCCTCGATGCTGGATACGTCTATCTGGGTCTCGTCGTTATAAACCGTGAAGTTAAAGAAGCGTGACTTCGGGTACTTTCCGGTCAGACGGAGGCCGATGTTTGGATTATCTTTGTAAGAATAGGTGTATTCCCAATAATCGGCATAGATATCAGGAAAGGCCAGTAGGGTTTGATTGTCGCCCCGGAGCGTCTTGCCCCATTGTTCCTTGGGTTCCGGGTTGTTGATTTGAGGGGTATTCTCATCATTGTCATCGCAAGCGGTGAACATACCCATAGTAAGGGCTACCAACATTAAGTAAAAAATCTTCTTCATGATTCTGTTCGTTAATTAATCTGTTTGTTATTAAAATGAGAGCGCAAAAGTATCTCATTTCCAATTAGGGTTGACCTATTGAAAATGAAATACCTTGGATAAGACCACAGAATCCTAGGAATGGAACAGCTAGAAGGGGTATCCGATAGCGAAATGGTAACCCATGCCGTCCTTGAATTTCGGGATATTGTAATAGCCTTTCTTTCCGGTATCGTAAGGGAGGTGCAGGCCGATACCCACGTCGAAACGGATGACGATAAAGGTGAGGTCGTAACGCAGGCCGAAGCCGGTTCCCAAGGCTAGATCCTTGAGGAAGCTACCCCATTTCAGTTGTCCGCCGGGACGATCCGGATCGTTTCGGATCAACCAGATGTTGCCGCTGTCGAGGAAGGTAGCCCCGTGGAGGTCGCCAAGGATCGGGAAGCGGTATTCGAGATTGGCCTCGAATTTAAGATCACCCGTACGGTCGATGTAAGCGTATTTATTGTTGTCGCTGTTCTGGTAGTAGCGTCCGGGACCGATGCTGCGGATCGTAAAGGCACGGATGCTATTCGCTCCGCCGATGTAGAATTGCTCGTTATAAGGGGAGGTACGGGCGTTGCCGTAACTATAAATAGCGCCGGCCATTAATCGGCCTACGAGATATTGCTTATGCCCGAGGGCGTAATTATAACGTATCTCGGCGGTTCCCTTGATGAATTGGGCGAAGGGGTTGCCGAGCAGTTCCTTATCCTCTTGATTGAACTTCTTCCCGGCTAACGCATAAATCCCATCCAAGACAAGGCCCGCTTGGGTAACGGATGCCTGCCACCAAAGATGGTTCCGGCGACTGGTAATCGGGGAATCATCATAGGTATAGGTATAGTTCATGGCCGGGATGAATTGATTTTGCAAACTCTTCTTTAGGGCCTTGTTCACGTTGGTAATGCTGTCGAACTCATGCGTGGTATGCTGGAGCAAGTTGAACGTCAGCTTGAAAGGGGTGATGGAATGATGAGACGTGGCGGTAGGCTGGAACTCATACGAGGCGTCACCACCGAATGCCAGCAACTTGAAGAAACGGGCCCGGTTCATCTGGTCCGCATAGAGGCGGAAGGTGGTGCTGGCCGGGAAATTCATGTCCCGTTTGCTGAATGTAGGGAACAATACCCGTGGGAAAGTCAGCGTGGTAGTCAAGCCTAACTCATAACTGTTGATCTTGGAGTTGCTGCCATCCAGCTTGTTGCCGGTCTGCCATTCGTAAGAGCCGCGGAGTTTCACGCCGAAGGTCTCGCCCCCTCCGAAGACATTCCGTTTGGTCACGCTGAAAATGGCGCCCGGACCCACTTGGTCGTTGCTCTTGGCGGTAACGTTCAACTCGAGCTCGCCGTCCAATGGAAGATCGTAGACCGTATTGATCCGCAGATCCAGCGTATCTTGACGGCGCATGGTATCACGGGGGGAATATTGCAACTCGGCATAACGGAAGATACCCAAGCGGGACAGGGCGGTTTGCGTCCGTTCCTGCGCCCGCTGGTTGTAAAGTTCCCCCGGCTTGAAATATAAACGGTTGTAAATGACCGAGGGGCGAACCCTTAGCTTGCCCTCATAATGGATCGTAAGGTCCTTATAGCGGATCGAGTCCGTGGGAGTCTCATTCTGGTAACCGTTTAGCCAGACGGATATATCCCCGAGCTTCCAAGGGCGGAGGGCCGAGGGGGGCAGGCTTTCCTTCGGGGCCACCCGTAAGGCCACTTTCCCGGGGTTCAACAAGGTATCCGCTTGATAGGTGATGAAATCGGGACGGAAATAGTAATAGCCGTTGTTACGGAGCAAGGACGAGATGCGTTCCCGCTCGGCTTGCAACTGGACGACATTGAAATTCTCTCCTTTGTGGAGGATACGATCGCCGATCGTGGCATCGATCAATGAGTCGGCACGGTGACGGATATGGACGTATTGGATGCTGTCTAGCGTATACGGATCGTTCATGGTGACGCTATATTCCAGCTTCGCCTTCCGGGGATTCTTGGGATCGGGTACGACCTCGAAAGAGGTCTCTCCATTGAAATAACCGTATTCGTTCAATAGGTTCCGGGCTACCTTGACACGGACTTCCGGGTTCACGGTGGTGATCAGCACCGGTTTCGACGCCAGCTTGTTGAAGATCCACTTGCCGACCTTCCCTTTCTTGTTCACGAAAGCGTTGTAGACCCACAGGCCGAAGGGGAAGGGCACCCGGATCGAGGAGCTTCCCAGCAAGGCGTTGTTGGGGGGATAGGCTAGGGCGGCCTCGACCTCTTCCAAGGCGGCTTCGCCGGGTTTGGTCTTATCCTCGTTCTTCACCTCTATTTTCTTGATACCGGTATATAGGACCGCTCCCTCGGGAAGGTTCTTCGTGGTGGAGCAAGAGGTGAGTAAGAAGGCCAGCAGCCCGAGTAGCGCCAGCGACGATAGGATCGCTCTTTGGGTAGACACCCCCCCTCGCCCTGGGGAAGTATCCTTCCCTGCTTTGGGAAGGCATGTTTCCCTGCTCTGGGAAGGCATGTTTCCCTGCTCTAGGAGGGCATCCTTCCTAAAATATATTAAAACATTTTTCATATTCATTCCTTTTCTGTTTCCTCTTTCACTGGTTTCACTTTCGTTTTCTTGAAGTTGAATAGCTCCCTGAGATGCATCATTTTCTTGCGGAGCACGATACCGGCTCCGGTCTCCGTGATCTCGCCTTCCAGCAGGCTCTCGTAGTTCTTGTCGTGGAAAAGTTTGACGTAACGGGAGCCACTGCTGTCTAACCGATATTCTACGGATACGTTATCGATGAACGGCTGCGCCTGTCCATTGTTAATGTTCTCGCCGGTAGAGATACGGCCGCCTAGAACCACACGGATACGGTCATTATAGAATCGCTTGGCGAAGCGGAAGGAGTAGTCGGTACGGGTACCACCTCCGGCGTCGCCATTATCGTCGTACGTCTCCATGCCGAAGCTGATATCCACGGATTTCAAGGCACTTCCGGCGATGTTGTTGATCTCGCTTTGCAAGAAGCTGGTCAAGGCGTCTCCCATATTTACGTTCACCTTGCCGCCACCACCGCCTCCGCCGAGGTACATACCGGTCACGAGCATGCTGACAGCCAGCTTCGCCCGTTCCTCCGGGCCTTTTGAGGTCAGTTCCTCCTGCATCGCCATGTCTTCCGGGGCGGTGAGGGTAAATTGCAACCCTAGGTTCTCCAGTTGTTGGGTCAGTTCGATGCCTACGTCGAAATTCACCAAGCGGGGCGATGATTGCCCGGTTAGGGTGACGGACGTACGGACTCGCTCGGTAGCCGTAAGGTTCAAGGTCGGGTCCATGGGGTTGCCCGTCCATTGCACGTAGCTACCCTCTTGTACGTTGAACTCCTTCAATGGGATCACCGGGATGGAGTACTTGATGGTTCCCCCGGATAGCGTGTAGCGTCCGTTCAAGAACATATCGCCTTGCGGGGTATACTGGAAGGAAAGATCGCCGCCACCCTCCAGATTGATATGGTTGGACTGGTCGGGACTTAAATCCACGTTCGCTTGTACGGCGGGATCGATGTGGATCGTCATCAGCATGTCCATGCCTCCCATCGGCAACGGGGGTTTACGAGGCATGCGCCGGCGTAAGGTATCCGTGAAAGAGGTGAAGGTTACCATGTCCGACATACGGTCTTGCACGGTCAGCGGGGAGTCTTTCAGCACGTAGGTGATATTCGTCCCGCCCAATAATTGCAAGTCGCCTCGCATGGTCAAGGCATCCAACGGCCCGCGTACGGTAGAATTCAGGTTGACGAACAGCTTTCCGTAGACAAGGCTTTCTTCGTTTTTCTTAACGTTCAGCAGTTGCAAGTTATTCGCCGTTAGTTTAAGATTGGCGGTCATGCGGGATAAATTGTTGAAATCCACTTCTCCGTTGATGATAAACGGATTCTTGTTGTATGCGTAAATACCATATTGGTTGAACAAGATCCGGTTGTTCTTTATTTCTATCTTTTTATCGTCGAAACGGAAGGTAGAACCTGCGGCGCCTACATAAACGGAGGCGGTATCGAGAATCAGATATCCCTCGGCCATGGGTTTATCGCTTTGTCCGCTGATAGCGAGCGTACCATCGAGGTCTCCGCCCATTTTCGCCATATCATCCGGAATGAACGGGTTGGCGATATCCAAGGGGAAGTGCATGAACTCGACAGTACCGCTGATATGGTCGGTCTCGCCCATCTGGTATAAGGCGGTAATGGCACTCACCTCTTTCCGGTCCCGGAAAAGGTGCATATCCACTTGATGGTTCCCCTGCTCTAAAGGTAGATAGACTGCGTTGAACATGAGTTCGCCGACCCGCTCGTTCTCATAATACAGATCATCAATGTTCATATCCGCCACGACCATGAAGGCCGAGTCGGAAGGAGCGTACTGGAAATCGGCGTTCAATATACCTTTCATCGGCGGGATATAGCTGAATGCGTTGGAGATAATCCCAAGGTCGATCTGGTTCAACTCGGCGTGGACTTCCTCCATCTCGTCACTTTCCGCTTGGGAGTGTATCCACAAGGCGGCGTTATTATCTCCGCTGAGTCGCAGGTTCGCCTCGATATCCTTCATGCTGCGTACCACGACGTAATTATCCGGGTTCAGCTTGAAAGGGCGGAACGCTATGATCGGGTCATCGGGGAAGAGATGGAACTTGACCCCGTTCTGTATCTTATCGGCCCGGATTCCGAGCAACAAGCCGGTCTCGCCTTTCCCGTCCTTGAAATAAAGGCGGGCGTCGCCGAAGTCATAACGTATTTGCCCGTCCAGCCCGGCGCTGAAAGGTTGTTGCTGCCTGTATTTATTCTTGATCACTTGGGCGCTATAGAGTAATCCGAGCGAATCTTGGTGCATCTCTGCCCGGATGGTATCGATCTGCATCGTATCCCGTGCCAGATCGTAAATGGAGGCATCCATGCGTATACCCGTTTCCGGTGAGGTATAGGCGTTCATGGCGATGCTCTTGAAATCTACGTAATAGGTTTGGAGATAGTTGTAGATCGGATTGTCCTGTCCTGCCCGTACCTCAAGGTACATATCGGGGAGGAGCGGGCGAAGGATCTCCAGATTGACAGTCGAGTCCCGTTCCAATTGGAGGGTGATATCGTTCGATACCTTAGTCAACTTATCCGTGATGTGGTGTATGCAATCATTACCCGTGAGGATGATCCCTAAATCCCCGGCGTGGAAAGACACACGGGTGGTATCGATATCCGTCCGGGCATGCAAGGTCAGCGTTTTCGGCTTGAAACTTTGTTTTGGGGTGACGACCTCCCAGTTTCCTAACGTAACGTCGATCGTGTTATCTTCATCCAGATTACTTTCTACCTCTGCGAAGAGCTGGAAAGAGGTGGCGAAGGGATTTGCCATTAAGTGCATACCCTGTAAATCCATGTTCTCTACATCCGCTATCAACATCGCTTTCACCTCGTGCTTGTGGAGGGTCGCGTTTAAGGAGACATCCATTTTCGCCAACGGGTATTTGCTAAGCAAGTCCACTTTCAGTAAGTTCTTTTCCAGAGAGCCATCGATGGATACGTCTGATACCGATGAGGCGCCATAGCGTATATCCGATATCTTACCGTCCAGTTTGGCCCATGTACGTTCAGAGAAAGGGTCTGTGCCCCGGCCTTCTGCTTTAACAGAGGCGGTCAGCCAAAATAGAGAGTCTTTAGGCATGAAATGAGTAGGTTCCAGACTGTCTATCCGTAAATTAGCCTCATAAGCCAGTTTTACCGGATTATAGCGGGCGGTCAGACCTACTTTGCCTTTATCTTGGGTAAGAACAAGCTCGGTGCGGTATTCTTGATTTGCGACTGTAGCTTCCCCCTTCAACTGAATTCCTGCCGGAATGGCAAATTGATCCCGTTGGGAGGCGGGAAGCATCGCCAGCAAAAAGTCCAGATTACCGGATCGAGCGTTTAACTGAATCTCACCGGTTCGCCGGATGCTATCCGTCACGGACTCCATGCTACCCGTGACGTTCATCTGAAACGCTCCCGGCAGCATGATATCGCCTTGTGTGATACGTATACTGGAGAGGTTGCCTTCTACGCCAGCCGTAATAGCGAGAGGCTTGTCCGGGTAGGCTTTCTTGAAATCCTCCGGAAGAGAACCTGCCGCTATCAATAAATCCTCTTTCCCCAACGAGGCGTTTAACAGGGCTTTCATGCTACCTTGCGGATGATCCTCGAGGGAGCTCCAAGGGATAGTCGCTGTCAATCTCACTTCGGAATTTGGTGTCTGGAGAAGTAGCTCCGGTACGTCTATCTGTTCATGGTCACTCCGGACATTTCCTGCTAATGCCGAAACCTTGAGGCCGGAACGTTCTTCCACGAAGAATTCCTTGATGTGGGCGTTTATTTCTTTTCCTTGATATAAGATGGAATCGATAGAAGTGTTCAGGTTCGTTAAACTGATATGGGAGAAATCGAGTCCTTGCTCGGGTGCCGCGTAATTCCCGTCATAAGCGAATGTAGAATTCGTTATGTCAAAGTTTCTCGCCTTATATTGTTCCGCTCCAAGATCTACGAGGCCGTTATTTAGCCCGGCTTTATTAACGAAAGCCGTAAGGCGTAAGGAATCCGAGGGCATTTGTAGGGCGAAGGCTACCCGGTCCAAACTAATTTTATCCAGCTTGAGTACCCAGTTCAGAGGTGTGGAAGTCGTGTCTTCTTTCGAGGTTGAATCATTTAATAGAAGGGTAATGGCGGTATCGGATAAATCTACGGTATTAAATGTAGCTTTCTCCTCGGACAGGTCTATACGATCGGCGTGCAGGTAAAGCTTTCCCAAGAATCCTTTGATTTCCATACCTTCAATCATAGTCCCGGTGTTAACCTTTACGTTCCGGAGGTCGATCGCCTCTACCAATACTTGCTTCCGCAAAAGAGGAAGGGCACGAACCCGTACCGTCAAGCTCTGTAAACTCAACAAGGTATCGGCGGGAGGATTTACGACCTCGACACCCTTAACCGTAAGGTCTAACGGGAAAGATAGCCTAATCTGCTCGATCCCGATTTGCATACCAGTCACTTTTCCTGCGTATTCGGTCGCTTTCCGTACCGCGAAGTTTTGGAAAGGAGGTATATATAGTAATATAGAGAGTAACAATACCAATGCGATCGGTATTAGGCATATCACTCCTATCCGTTTAATCCATACTCTCATGTTGATACGTTTCTCTTTTTCTTATTTGTTTATTTGCCTGTTTTTATGACGATCGCTCCGTTCGCGCCTCTCACCCCGTATTCACCTGCGTCTTTCAATACTTTTAATTCCGAGACATCTTCAACGGGAATCGTGTTTAGAACAGATAGGTCCATCGGTATACCGTCTACCACTACTAGCGGGTCACTAGGACTGTTTAGGGAAACGCTCGCACGGATGCGTACGGAACCATCGGCGAATGTTATGCCACTCATCCTTCGTAGCAGGCAATAGAGATCCCGGCATCCGGTTTTCTGTATCTCTTCTTTATTCATAACGCTTGAGCTTACTATTTTGTTTCGTTCCCTTTCCATAATTTCTTTCAGGGCCTCATCCGGTTCAAAACTACGCTCTGCGTTGAATGTGCTATTCTCTAAAGTAATGGTTATATAATTGTATCCGTTGACTGGGACTTTGACTACATTTCTTGTTTTCTTAATAGTGACGAACAAGGTATCATTCAGGTTAGCCCCCGGGATGGTGAATACGCCATGTTTGTTCGTTTTCACGGTGATCGGATTCTGACTGCCTAGCGTGACCGGATAGCGTTTGATTATTTTATCGCTGATGTCACGCAATACACCGACTAAAGTATCATTCTGTGCCAAAAGTATTTGACTGCTGAATGATAAGATGATGATTGAAAGATAATGTATTGTTTTCATAGCTCAATCTTTTTAGCTGAACATAACACAAAGATAATATAATATTTCTTAAAGGCAGAGTTTTAGGGCAAATTCGTAATAGGTATTATTTTTACGTTTCTATGTGGTCTCATTTGTCGCTAAAATGAGATTACTATAAATGGAAATCATTACATTTGCCAAAATAAAATGAACGGTATGGAATTAGATTTAGCCTATTTGTGTAAGGAGGTTCGAGAAATAGCTCGTGCTTCTGCGACATTCTTAAAAGAAGAACGCCGAAAGTTTGACCGGAACTTAGTGGAGGAAAAAAGTGCTCATAACTATGTATCTTATGTGGATAAAGAATCAGAACGACAGATCATAGAGGCTTTGTCTACTTTGCTACCCGAGGCCGGTTTTATTGCGGAGGAAGGCTCTGGAAGTTTGACCGATGAGGAATATTGTTGGGTAATTGATCCATTGGACGGTACTTCAAACTATATTCATGATATCGCGCCTTATTGCGTGAGTATCGCTTTAAGAAATCGGAAGGAGTTATTGTTAGGAGTAGTCTATGAGGTGTGTAGGGACGAGTGTTTCTATGCAGTGAAAGGTGGTAAGGCTTACTTGGATGGGAATGAGATACATGTATCGGATGTCTCAGTACTGGATAACGCTTTCATTGCGTTGGGTTTCCCTTATAACTCTGATGCTTATCGTCCGGTAGCCGCTCATTTGGTTGATAGGTTGTATGGTTTTGCGGGAGGTACCCGTTTGATGGGATCTGCCGCCGCTGAACTGTGTTATGTGGCAGCAGGACGTTTTGATGCCCGTATAGAAGCCTATTTAGGCCCTTGGGACGTAGCCGCTGGTGCCTTGATTCTATTGCAGGCCGGAGGAAAAATATCAGATTTCAATGGAGGAGAGAACTGGGCTTCGGGTGAACAGGTAGTTGCCAGCAATGGCAAGGTTCACTCTCTTGTGTTGTCTTTGTTGCCCTAATACTAGAGTAATCCTGCGTATTCTAGTGCTTCTGTGTGTATTTAAAAGGTAAAAGAGTTTAAACTTACTTCTTATTTGCGGGGTGTTTGATCCGTTTTGATTTTCAAAACAGATGGAGGAATACAAATACCCGTAAATCCTTGTATGTGTCTAATTCAGTAAAAATCAAGACTTTTAGGATTAGAGATTTTACTTACATTTGTGGAAAATAAAAATGTTACAGAGTATGAAAAACAATCTATACGTCTTTTTTCTGTTCTTTATTACTGGACTAATGTCATGTAGCCATCACTCAGGTCTATATGAACATGCGGAAAAGATAATGTCCCAACATCCCGATAGCGTTTTAACATTGCTATCAACAATACAAGATGTAAATGATCTTTCAGAAAAGGATCGTGCTATGTACTACCTACTTTTGACAGAAGCGGAAGATAAAACTTATAAGAAGCACGAGTCAGACTCATTAATTGCAATAGCTACAGAATATTTTGATAAGACAGATGATGTGAAAAGAAAAGCAAAAGCTTGGTATTATAGAGGACGTGTTGTTGATGATTTGAAAGATGCTCCACGGGCGCAGGATTATTATTTAAAAGCTTTACAAAATGAGATGGAGATTACTGATTATGCTTTTCTTGGACGTTTATATAATAGTATAGGGATGCTTTATACCTATCAAGAAGTATATGAAAAAGCGGTTCTTTACCAAAAAAAAGCTTTATATTGTTTCGAAGCCCTTTATGATTCGATTGGGCAATCTTATGTACTGAGAGATATTGGACGGAACATGACAGCTTTAAATAAAATGGATAGTGCTATTTTTTATTATGAAAAGGCGTTATACTTTTGTGATCAGAAGAGTAAATCCTCTGTATATAGAGAATTGGCTAATCTGTATTTAGATATTGATAATTATTCAAAAGGGCTAGAGTATATTGAGAAGGTCTTAAGTTCTCCTTTAAAAAAGTCAATGTTAGATTCTTTTTATTTTGTGTTAGGGAAATATTATCAAAAAACTAACCAAGTTGATTCAGCGTATTATTATTTAGGATATAGTAGCAACAGCTCTAGGTTACAAACACAAGCTGCAGCTTATTATCATTTAGCTCAGTTGGAGAGATTCCGGGAAAATTGGAAAGGTTATGCGAATAATCAGATTAGATATGAAGTTTTAAGAGATTCTGTAAACCAAACAAAGAAAACGGAATCAATAAGACGAATAGAGAAAATATATGATTATCATAAAACAGAAGCTAAACTATTACAATCTGAAGTCTTGTTGAATAAGTTGAAAGTAAAGAATTTAACTGTGACTTTAATTTTAATTATAAGTATTGTCGTGATTGTCGTGATATCAGTTTTAGGATATGTGCAGATGAAAAAGAAAAAGTTGCGTTTACAAGAGCATAGGGAGCTATTACAGGCTCTAGAAAAAAAACACCAAGCAGATCTGACTCGCATTGAGGAAAATGAAAAACTTATTAGGGAATTAGAAGAAATGTTGCAAAAATCATCTAGAGCTTACAATGAAAAAGAGAAAGAGTTGATGGCTCTTCAAAAAATGAAGTTGGAAACTGAAAATCAGAATTTAAGATATGTTAAAACTGAAAATCGGTTTTTAATAGAGAGTTTTCAGATGTCTGATATTTATTATAAATTCCATATGAAAGAAGAATGGAGACCTAAAGAAGAAGATTGGAATGAATTATTTAAGGCTTTGGATGAAACCTTTGATAAGTTTACACGACGTTTGATGACTATATTCTCAAGGTTGACAACAACTGAGTTGCGTGTTTGTTGTTTAATTAAAGCTAATGTTCCTCCAGTAACAATTGCGATGTTGATCGTAACTACTCCAACAAATGTATCAATGATAAGAAAGCGTCTTTATGAGAAAATATATCCTCAAGAAAAAGGATCTTCAGAAAAGTTTGATAGATTTATCCGAGAGTATTTGTAGTAAATGTGCATATTTTGTGCAATAGTAGTAGTTGAATCACTAGCAAAGTCATTGTATGTTTGTTGCACAATTAATACACAAGATATTATGAAAAATGTGAACAGATTTATTTTTTGTGCAATTTTTTTTGCGTTATTTTTAGTTCAATCTGTATTTGGAGATATTATTCCAACAGAAGGAGCTTGGGATGATGAACGTTATCGTTCCGTTAACACAAACCGTCCTCCAGTTGCATCAATCGAAGGAGACATCCTTTCCTTGAGCTTTGAAGATGCTTTATCAAACTTGACCGTATGTGTCATGAATGATGAAGGAGTGAAAGTCTATGAAGATGTTGTTTCTTCAGAGGCAGGTGGAACTTATTCTTTCTCTTTAGCGGGAGAAGCAAATGGCCAGTATCAGGTTGTGTTGTTACATCGGTTGGGACACTTGACCGGTAGCTTTACCTTGGAATAAAAAATTAAGAGGTTTTGTAAGAAGAAAGAGCTGTTGCTTCTCGGTAAAATGGGAAGCACAGCTCTTTTTTATTTGGACAACTGTACCATATACGAACCTTTACTTGAAAACGTATCTATGTACATGTTTTACCGCTAAACGTATCATTAATCAGCCGGGAGTCATTCTGTTTATTGTATATTTCTTGAAAATAGGCTTCATTGTAGCCTGCTTTACTATCCATAGAAATAGTGATTAGTATTAATAGAAATTCAAAATACTATGGATACTAATCGGAGCTTGGATAGATACGATTTTATTGTATGTTGATTATTAGGTGTATAGGTAATAGTTTGGAAATATTAGACTTATTGTGCTTTTTAAGAGATCAAATTTGGTGTGGTTGGGCTATTTTTATTTCCAAGTGGTGTTATTTCATGACTATATTATAACTTGAAAAATTCATAGTTATGAAATTCACAACTCATAACTATGTTTTAAAAAAAACATAACTATGAAATTTTATAGGATTTAGCTGTTAAAATCAATATGGATTTCCCCCTTGTCTAAGAAATGACAGGACAATACTATTATATATGCCGTTTATTCTGTATTTTTGCCAGAAAAATTAGCAGACATGGCTGAAAGCAAAGTTGAACACCTATTGGATAGCATTCATTTTCCGGAAGACTTGAGACATTTGTCACAGGATAAGTTGGAGCAGGTATGTGCCGATTTGCGTCAATATATTATCGATGTTTTGTCTGAGAATCCTGGTCACCTAGGTGCAAGCCTTGGTACGGTAGAGCTGACAGTCGCCCTTCATTATGTATTCAATACCCCCTATGACCGTATTGTCTGGGATGTCGGGCATCAAGCTTATGGACATAAAATACTTACAGGAAGGAAAGATATTTTCCATACGCTCCGTAAGTTTAAAGGAATTAGCGGCTTCCCTAATCCGGCGGAAAGCGAGTATGACGCTTTTATCGCCGGACACGCTTCAAATTCAATCTCTGCGGCGATGGGTATGTCGGTAGCCTCGGCCTTGAAGAAGGAACTGGATCGCCATGTGATCGCCGTGATTGGGGATGGCGCTATGACCGGAGGACTCGCCTTCGAGGGGTTGAATAATGCGTCTGCCAACCCTAATAATTTGTTAATTATCCTGAATGATAACGATATGGCGATAGATCATAGCGTAGGTGGTCTTAGCCAGTATTTAGTGGATATAACGACGAGTCAAGCCTATAATAAAATGAGATACGATGTGTATCGAGGCTTAAAGAAGATCAAGCTCATCAATAACGATCGCCGGGAAAACATCTTACGTTTTAACAATAGCCTTAAAGCATTGCTTACCCAGCAACATAATTTATTTGAAGGCTTCAGCATCCGTTACTTTGGTCCGGTGGATGGGCATGATGTAAATTATCTGGTGAAGGTATTGAATGATATAAAAGATATGCAAGGCCCTAAGCTGTTGCACATCAAAACGAAAAAAGGAAAAGGCTTTAAACCTGCGGAAGAGTCCGCTACGGAATGGCATGCTCCCGGAAAGTTCAATAAGGAAACCGGCCAGCGTATTATCGTTCGTAAATTAGATGAGCCTCAATTATATCAAGACGTATTCGGTCATACATTGGTAGAGCTTGCGGAGAATGATGAACGTATTGTAGGCGTAACTCCGGCTATGCCTTCCGGTTGCTCGATGACTTATATGATGAAAGCCTTCCCGGATCGTGCGTTTGACGTGGGAATTGCGGAAGGACATTCCGTAACTTTCTCTGCTGGATTAGCTAAGGAGGGAATGATACCTTTCTGCAACGTGTATTCCTCGTTTATGCAGCGTGCGTATGATATGGTTATCCATGATGTAGCTTTGCAAAAACTACATATGGTGATCTGTCTGGATCGTGCGGGATTAGTGGGAGAGGATGGAGCTACACATCATGGCGTGTTTGATTTAGCATATCTTCGTCCGATACCGAATTTGGTAATCGCTTCCCCATTGAATGAGTTGGATTTACGGAATTTGATGTATACAGGCTATGCCGCTTTTGATGGCCCGTTCGTAATTCGTTACCCTAGAGGTAAGGGGGAGATGAAAGATTGGCGTAACGAGATGCAAGTATTGCCTATAGGAAAAGGGAAAAAGTTGTGTGACGGGGATGATATCGCCGTACTTTCTATCGGACCGATCGGAAACGAGGTGATCAAAGCCATCGAGATGGTGAAAGAAGAGGGGGTATCGATAGCCCATTACGATATGATCTACTTGAAACCGTTGGATGAGGAGCTGTTGCATGAGATCGGGCAGAAATATAACCGTATTATTACGGTAGAGAATGGAGTGATAAAAGGAGGTTTTGGTAGCGCTGTCCTTGAGTTTATGGCAGACAATGGCTATACGCCTCATGTAAAGCGTATCGGAGTGCCGGATGCGTTTATCGAGCATGGTTCTATACCGGAACTGTATCAATTATGTGGTATGGATGCCGAGAGCATCGCGAAACAGTTGAAAAAGGAGAATTGATTATTGTCAATTAATAAAATATGAAAATTGTCATAGCCGGTGCGGGAGAAGTAGGTACACATTTAGCGAAAATGTTATCTCAAGAGAATCAGGACATCATTTTGATGGATCCGAATGAGGAACGGCTGAATTTCTCAAAATCTAGCATGGAGATTCTCCCTATGGTCGGGAATCCGACCTCGCTTAGAGATTTGGAGGAGGCGGGGATCAAGAAAGCGGACTTGTTCGTAAGTGTTACTCCCGAGGAGACTACCAATGTGACGGCTTGTATGTTGGCTCATAATCTAGGAGCGCATCGTACGTTGGCCCGAATCAATAACTACGAATATTTATTACCCAAAAATAAAGAGCTGTTCGAGAAACTGGGAATCAACTCGATGATTTACCCTGAGATGTTGGCGGCTAAGGAGATCGTGACAGCTGTACGCCGTCCGTGGACACGCCAATATTGGGAGCTGTTTGGGGGAGCTTTAATTCTGATAGGTGTTAAAGTTCGGGATAATTCCCGTTTGGTGAACCGGGTATTGGCCGAATTGCTAAATGAGCAGAAGCTATATCATATTGTCGCTATTAAGCGAAAGAACGAGACGATAATCCCCCGTGGTACGGACCGGATAGAGTCTGGTGACATCGTGTTCTTTACGACGACCCGATCTCATATAGAGGATGTACGCTTACTGGCCGGAAAGAAAGATCCGGAAGTAAAGAAGGTTATTATTATGGGAGGAAGCCGTATCGCTATCCGTGCTTGCCAATATTTACCTAATAACATCCGGGTAAAAGTAATTGAGGCTAATAAAGAGAAAAGTCATCGAATCGCTGAGGTTGTTCCTAGTAATGTCTTGATTATAAACGGAGACGGCCGTGATACTGATTTGTTGATGCAAGAAGGCATCAAGGATGCGCAGACTTTTATAGCTTTGACGGAAAATTCCAGCACGAATATATTGGCATGTCTGGCCGCTAAGCGTTTAGGTGTGTTTAAGACAATCGCTAAGATTGAGAATATTGATTATATCCAATTGGCGGAAAGTATGGACATCGGTTCGGTTATCAACAAAAAGCTGATAGCGGCCAGCCATATCTATCAATTTCTTCTGGATGCGGATGTCTCTAACGTGAAATGTTTGACCTTTGCGAATGCGGATGTAGCGGAGTTGGTGGCTCGACCGGATTCAAAGATTACCAAGAAACAAGTCAAGGATCTCCGTCTGCCGAAAGATATGACTCTCGGTGGGTTGATTCGTGACGGTGAACCTATGATGATCAAGGGTGATACTCAGATACAGGCATACGATCATGTTGTCGTATTCTGCTTGGATACGGCTATGCGTAAGCTGGAGGACTACTTTAACTAGTTGATAGTTATGTTGAACGTACGTTTTATAGTGAAGATGCTAGGGGTGATGTTCATCCTTGAGACTTTTTTTATGCTGGCTGCTACTGTCGTAGCCTTCCTTTATCGGGGGAGTGATGTATATCCGCTTCTTATTTCAAGCGGAATCTTATTCGGGACCGGTTTTTTGTTCTACTCTATGGGCTTTAAGGCGAATGAACACTCGGCCGGCCGGCGGGAAGGAATGTTGATCGTGACATTGACATGGATTTTATTCTCTTTATTTGGAATGTTACCATTCTATATAGGAGGATATATAGATAATGTGACCGATGCCTTTTTCGAGACCATGTCCGGATTTACGACTACAGGCTCTACTATTTTAACGAATATAGAAGCGTTGCCTAAAGGTATCTTATTCTGGCGGAGTCTTACACAGTGGCAGGGAGGTATCGGTATGGTCGTATTCACCGTGGCTTTGATGCCTATTTTCGGGGGTGGTGCCTCGCAGATGTTTGATGCCGAAACGCCCGGTATAACCCATGAACGTTTTCGTCCTCGTATTACGCAAGTCGCTAAACGCCTGTGGGGGGTGTATGTTTTTCTGACACTTTTTTTAGTCGGCCTTTTATGGGCTGGTCCGATGAATTTGTATGATGCGGTAAATCATGCGTTCACGGCTATATCTACTGGTGGATATTCAACCAAAAACGCAAGTATCGCTTATTGGAATTCCTCTTATATAGAGTATGTAATAACTATTTTCATGTTTATCGGAGCTACCAATATGACATTGGTTTATTTCTGTTTTAATGGAAATGTGAAGAAATTGATTAAAGATGAGGAGTTTCGCTGGTTTTTCTTTTTTGTTTTAGGCGCTATTATCGTTGTCATGGTGTGGATCTTGTACCTTGGATTCGCCTCGGATGTAGAGAATGCGTTCCGTAAGGCGGCTTTCCAAGTGGTGACCTTGGTTTCTACGTGTGGATTCGCTACGGATGACTATATTCCTTGGGGACCGTTTTTCTGGTTTATCGCATTGATCTTGATGTTTATTTGTGGATGCGCCGGATCTACTTGCGGTGGCTTGAAGATGGGACGCTTCGTTATTTTAACGAAGAATCTCTCCAATGAATTTAAGAAACAGACACATCCCCATGCGGTGATTCCAGTACGAATGAACGGGCATGTCGTATCTGGTGATATCGTACATCGTGTGTTAGCTTTTGTGTTCGCTTATATTACGTTAATCGTGGTGAGCTGTTTGGCTTTATCTTTGGATGGGATGGGATTTTCGGAGGCGATTGGTGCCGCTGTTTCTGCTATAAGTAACGTAGGGCCCGGCTTGGGAACGCTTGGTCCGGTAAGTAATTTTGCGGATGTTCCCACGGTGTCGAAATGGTTTCTGTCTTTTTTGATGTTAACAGGGCGTCTGGAGATATTTACGGTATTAACGATATTAGTCCCCGGTTTTTGGAAACAGTAAAATTATTGAAAATGAAAAGTATACAGGTCATTGCTAGTCTGCTGTGTGGTATTCTGTATTGTGGGATTTCTTTAAATGCCCAGAATGTATTGAAAGCAACAGGTTGGATGCCAGAGCACACATTTACTTCCGGAATAGAAGGTCCGGCTGTAGATAGCGAAGGAAATTTATATGCCGTAAATTATAAGAAAGAAGGGACGATCGGTATTGTACGCCCAGATGGTAGCCATGGCTGTTTTCTCGTTTTGCCGGAAGGATCTACCGGGAATAGTATCCGCTTCGGGAAAGACGGAAATATGTACGTGGCGGATTATACAGGGCATAATATCTTAAAAGTGGATATGAAATCTAAGAAGATCAGCGTATTCGCTCATGAGCCAAAGATGAATCAACCAAACGATATTGTATTTGCCTCCAATGGAAATATCTATGCGAGTGACCCGGATTGGCCGAATCAAAAAGGCCAACTTTGGTTGATTACCCCGGATGCGAAAGTCTCCTTATTGGAGACGAATATGGGAACGACTAATGGCATCGCTGTGAGTGAGGATGGTAAACGCTTGTACATTAATGAATCTGCTCAATTAAAAGTCTGGGTATATGATATATGCCCGGATGGTACTTTAAGGAATAAACGTCTATTTCATACTTTTGAGGGGTACGGTATGGATGGTATGAAGTGTGACGAGAAAGGAAATCTTTATATTTGCCGTTATGATAAGGGTACTATAGCTTTGTTAAATCCGCAAGGAGATTTAGTTGAAGAGATTCAATTGACAGGAAAGCAGCCGTCTAACTTAACATTTGGAGGACCTGATCATCGTCAATGTTATGTGACATTGCAGGATCGGGGTTGTTTTGAAACCTTTAAGGTTCCTTATCCGGGAAAAGAATGGTAACCCGATATACGTTTTTGATTAATTTTGCGTTATAATAGGTACGGAATATTAAAAAGATATATAGATGATAGAATATATAAAGGGTGAAATCGTGGAACTTACACCTACACGTATGATTTTGGAGTGTGGTGGTATAGGCTACGAGCTGAATATATCCTTGAATACATATAGTGCGTTTGGGAGTAAGACTACCGGAAAAATATATATATATGAGGTAATCCGGGAAGATGCTCATTTACTATTTGGCTTTGCCGAGAAAATCGAAAGGGAGTTGTTCCTTTTGCTTACTTCCGTTTCCGGCGTGGGACCGAATACCGCACGCATGATCCTTTCTTCTCTACCGCCATCCGAATTGGTTCAAGTGATCGGTTCGAAGAATGAGGCCGCATTGACTGCCGTGAAAGGGATTGGTTTGAAGACGGCCCAGCGTATCTTGGTAGATTTGAAAAATAAGGTGAAACCTATGGAGAGTATGGCCGGAAACTTGCCGGAGGCATCAGTCTCTAATGGAGCGGTAACCGAGGAGGCCGTAGCCGCATTGGTTATGTTGGGTTTCCAGAAAGCGGCTTCGCAAAAAGCGGTATCCGCTATTTTGAAAGGCTCGCCCACTTTAGCTGTGGAACAAGTAATTAAAACTGCGCTTAGAATGCTTTGATAATTGACAATTGAGGATTAACGATTAACAATTGACAATTAAATGAGAAAATGAGAAAACGAATACTGAAATATTCCATATGGATCGTTGTATTATTGTTTGGTGTCGGCTTGTATTCGCTGAATGCTGATTACCTTGCGTATACATCATCTTTGCCGGAATTGGAGTTGCTGGAAGCTCCGGAGGATACGATCCCTCCCCGTTATCCGGTAGCTAAAACTACACCGGAGGAATATCAAGATATCGTGAAACAATCACCTGCCGATTTGCGTGATCCGGAGAATGTCAAGACTACGATTGAGTATGATTTAAAGACGAATACGTATATTGTTCGTACGAAATTAGGCGATATGGAGATTGGTACGCCGATGAGTTTAACCCCAGCGGAATACCAAGATTATTCTATGCAACAATCACTTCGTTCCTATTTCCGCCAAAAGAACGAGGAAGAATTCCAAAAAGCTACGAATAAACAGTTTAACTTAACCGATATGCAGTTTAATATCGGTGCGGCGGAACGTATCTTCGGCCCCGGTGGAGTACGTGTAAGAACACAAGGTTCGGCCGAGATCACGATGGGATTGAAGACGAATAAGAATAATGATCCTTCTCTTCCGGAGCGTTCCCGTAAACGTACTTTCTTCAATTTTGACGAGAGTGTGCAGTTGAATGTACAAGCCTCGGTGGGTAGCAAGGTGAATTTCGGAATGAATTACAATACCGAGACCTCTTTTGATTTCGATTCCAAGAAATTGAAGTTGGCGTATACGGGCGAGGAGGATGAGATTATCAAATCGTTGGAAGCCGGTAACGTGAGCATGAATACCAGCAACTCCTTGATTAATGGAGGTGCGGCTTTATTCGGTATGAAAGCGGATTTACAATTTGGTAAGTTGCGAGTGAACGCCTTGTTTGCCCAGCAGGAATCTGAATCCAAGACGGTTAGCTCAAAAGGGGGCGTGCAGACGAAGCCCTTCGAGATCAAGGTGGATGAATACGACGAGAACCGTCACTTCTTCTTGGGCCATTATTTCTATGATAACTACGATAAGTTTATGGAGTCTTTGCCTACCGTCACCTCCGGTATCGAGATCTCTAAGATAGAAGTGTGGGTGACCAATAAACGAGGTAATTATGACCAGTCCCGCAATATCGTAGCTTTCACTGATTTGGGAGAAAATGAATCTCGTAATATCGGTAATACAGCCTTGGTAATGCCTTCCGGAACGGATAGGCGTCCGAATAATTCCGCAAACAATTTATATACGACTTTAACCACTCAATTTACGGGTGCCCGTAAGATTAATATGGTGAATGATGCTTTGAAAGGTGCCATGGAGGGAGGACGGGATTTTGAGAAAATCGAGAGTGCCCGTTTGCTAGAGTCGTCTGAGTATACATTAAACAAGAAATTGGGTTATATTTCTTTGAGGACTCAGTTACAGGCTGATGAGGTATTGGGTGTCGCTTTTAGTTTTATCTATAATGGCAAGACCTATCAAGTCGGTGAGTTCTCTACGGATAATAAAGAGAATACGAGTGACTGTATTTATGTGAAGTTGCTAAAGGGCATCACGATGTCGCCTGATATGATGTTCTGGGACTTGATGATGAAGAACGTATACTCATTGGGTGCTTATTCGGTGCAGAAAGAAAAGTTTAAATTGAACGTAACCTATCAGAGCGATTCTACCGGTACGTATGTAAACTATCTTCCAGAAGGTAATTGTGCGAATCAAATCTTGATTCGGGTATTAGGGCTGGATCGCTTGGATACTTATGACAATCCGAATCCGGATGGCTTCTTCGATTTTATTGACGGTTATACGATACAGGCGGAGACCGGTAAGATTATATTCCCTTGTGTACAACCTTTCGGCTCGAAATTACGGGAAAAGGTAGGTAATGCCTATGCCAGTAAATATGTATTCCAAGAGTTGTATGACTCGACATTAACTGTTGCTCGCCAGATCGCCGAGAAAAATAAATTCCTTTTAAGTGGTGAGTATAAAGCCTCGTCGGGTTCGGAGATCGACTTGGGAGCTACTAACGTGGCCCGTGGGTCTGTACGTGTCACGGCAGGAGGAGCTACACTGACAGAGAATGTGGATTATACGGTAGATTACAGTTTAGGACGTGTGACGATCTTGAATGAGAGCATCATATCTAGTGGAACACCCGTTAGCGTATCTCTGGAGAACCAGTCTACTTTTAATATGCAGCGAAAGACGATGATCGGGTTAGACTTGAATTACCAGTTCAATAAGGACTTCATGGTCGGTGCCACGGTTATGCATATGTCGGAAATGCCTCTTACGGTAAAAACCACTTTGGGAGATGAGTCTATAAAGAATACTTTATGGGGCTTGAATACCTCTTATAAAGCAGAGAGCCAGTGGTTGACAAACGTATTTGATAAGTTACCCTTGTTGACATTGACCAAACCTAGCCAAATCTCATTCAATGCGGAATTCGCTCATTTAATAGCGGGACATTATGAGAATCAATATACGGGTGGTTACTCTTATTTGGATGACTTCGAGTCTACACAAAGTGGTATGGATCTTTTGAACCCGTATGCTTGGAACTTGGCGAGTACCCCCTATGAAGATTCGAATCCTAAATTTCCGGAAGCGGAGAAGGTGAACGATATCGCTTATGGTAAAAACAGAGCTTTGTTGGCTTGGTATACGGTAGACGGAATCTTCACACGTAAGAGTTCCTCTTCCCGCCCTCGACATCTTACGAATGATGATTTATCGAATCATTATACGCGTGGAGTCAGTTATAAAGAGATCTTTCCGAATAAAGAGTTGGGAACCAATGATAATACGACTTTGCCAGTATTAAACCTCGCTTTTTACCCGAATGAGCGTGGTCCGTATAACCTGGATGCGGAAAATGTAAACTCGGACGGTACGTTGGGTAATCCGGAAAAACGTTGGGGTGGTGTAATGCGCAAGATCGAGCCTAGCGATTTGGAATCTGCCAATTATGAATATATCGAATTCTGGCTTTTAGACCCGTATCTTGAGGACGAGACAGCCGAAGGTGGTGACCTATACTTTAACTTGGGTGAGATTTCCGAGGATATTTTGAAAGATGAGCGGAAATTCTTTGAGAATGGCATGCCTGTGGACGGTGATATGTCGAAAGTTGATACGACTGTTTGGGGTAAGGTTCCTCGCACGCAAAGTACGGGATATGCGTTTGATGCCCAAAATCGTGAGTTGCAAGATGTCGGTTTGAACGGTCTTTCTACGGAGGAAGAGCAGACTTTCCCTACGTATGCGGATTATTTGAATAAATTGAGGGCGAAACTATCCGGTGAGACCATCTCTAAGATGATGGATGATCCATTTTCTCCTTTTAACGATCCTGCCGGGGATAATTATCACTATTTCCGTGGGGATGATTACGATGCTAAGGAGTTGGATATTTTATCTCGCTATAAACGATATAACGGTACAGAGGGAAACTCACAAGAATCCGATCAAAGATATGCTACAGCCGGAAAGAGTACACCGGATGTGGAAGATATCAATGGCGATAATACGTTGAATGAGACAGAGAAATATTTTGAGTACAAGATCTCTCTCCGTCCAAAAGATTTGCAGGTCGGTGTAAATAACATCGTCGATGAGCGTACTCCGGAAGTAACCTTGATGAATGGTGATAAGGAGAAAGTAAAATGGTATCTATTTAAGATTCCTATTAAAGATTATGAGAAGAGGGTTGGAGCGATCCGGGATTTCAAGACTGTCCGTTTCATGCGTATGTATATGACAGGATTCCGTAAGTCTACGGTTCTGCGTTTTGGTACCTTGGAACTGGTCCGTGGTGATTGGCGTACTTATACGCAGGATTTGTCAAATCCTCTTGTTCCGCCAAAGTCTGATGGACAGATAGTCGTATCTTCTGTGAATATAGAGGAGAACGGGCAGCGTCAGCCGGTCAACTATGTGTTGCCTCCGGGTATTAGCCGTATGTTCGATTCCAGCCAGCCTCAGTTGCTTCAACAGAACGAGCAGGCATTGTCTATGAAGATAACGGATTTATCTCCTGCGGATGCACGTGCGGTTTATAAATCTACCGCTTATGACCTTCGCCGGTATAAACGATTACAAATGTTCGCTCATGCGGAAGCGCCGATTGATGAGAGCAAGACTTTGTCGAATGGTGATTTCTCTGTATTTATTCGTTTAGGTTCTGACTATAAGAATAATTATTATGAGTATGAGGTACCTTTGGATCTGACTCCCCATAGTACTATTCTTTATAATACGAACAATAGCGCGGATCAAGAAAAAGTATGGCCTTTAAATAATACCTTGAATTTTAAATTGGAGACGCTGACCGACTTGAAGTTGGAGCGAAATAAATTGAAACGTCAGGGACAGGGAAATATAAGCTACCAAAAGGTTTATTCGAAAAATGATCCGGATAATACGCGTAATAAAATCAGTATCATCGGTAACCCTAGCTTAGCGGAGGTGAAAGTGATCATGATCGGCGTACGTAATAATACGGGTGATATCAAGAGCGGTGAGGTCTGGGTAAACGAACTTCGTATGACTGATTTCGATGAGAAAGGTGGTTGGGCCGCTAATGCGAATCTGAACGTCGCTTTATCCGATTTGGGTACGGTCAATGTAAGTGGACGAATGGAAACCGCCGGTTTTGGTGCGTTGGATCAGTCGCTGGCCGAACGTCGGATGGATGATTATTCGCAATATAGTGTGGCGACCTCGATTGAGTTGGGTAAGTTGTTCCCTGAGAAAGCAAAGGTTAGCATACCTTTTTACTATGCTTATTCGAAAGAGACTACAACTCCTGAGTATGATCCGTTGAATGAGGATATTAAGCTTTCGGACGCTTTGGATGCGGTAGAGACCCAAGCCGAGAAAGACTCTATCAAGAGTTATTCTTTGGACCAGACCACGATTAAGAGCGTCTCTTTCAATAACGTAAAGGTGGATATCCGTAGTAAGAATCCGATGCCGTATGATCCGGCTAACTTCTCGTTAGGTTACTCTTATAGCCAGAACAGTAAGAAGAATCCGGAGACCGAATATGAGACAACCAAGGATTACCGAGGTAATTTCGCTTATAATTATACGCCTTACGTGAAACCGTTCCGACCCTTCGAGAAGCTGAAGAAGAATAATGGATATACAAAATATATCAAGCAATTCGGACTGAATTACGTCCCGTCGAATATTAGTTTCCAGACGGCGATGATGCGGAATTACTATGAGATTAAGCTAAGGGATTTGACAAGTTCTACGGATGGAGGTAACCAGTTGCTCTCATTCAGTCACAATTTCTTGTGGGACCGTGCCTTCAGTTTGCGTTGGGACTTTACGAATAATCTGAGCATGACGTTTACTTCCGGTACGAATGCCCGCATCGAGGAACCGAATGTTCAAGTGAATAAGAAATTGAATCCGGATGATTATCAGGTATGGAAGGATTCCGTGAAGCAAAGTATCCGTGATTTGGGTACTCCTTTGAAATATGACCAAACGTTTAATGTCACTTGGAATATGCCATTGCAATTCATACCGGCATTGGACTGGGTAAATAGTTCATTGACTTATAATGCCACGTACAACTGGGATCGTGGAGCCAATGTCGCTAGTATTGAGTTGGAACAGGGTAATATAATAAAGAACCAACGTCAATTTGACTGGCAGGGTAGTTTCAATTTGCAGTCATTGTACAATAAGAATAAATATCTGAAGAAGATCAACCAGAAATTTATGGCCTCTTCCCGGGTAAGCGCTCGTCAACCGGAGAAAAAGAAGAAAGAGGTGAAACTAGAGAAAGAGATCCAATTGAGCCCGGATAGTGGAACGATCGTGCAGCATGGAATGTTTACGAAGAAGGTTCGTATCACGGCACGTGGAGCGGACGGGAAGGTCTATTCAATTAAATACAAGCCGATCAATTACGCCCAAGTCATGATCTTGAATAAGGATACGGCCCGTTTGAAGCTGACAATCGTGCCCGGTCCTCAGCCTTTGGAAGGAACCTTGACGAAAGTCGCTGAATATAGTAGCCGTTTCTTGATGATGGTACGTCGGGTAAACATACAATATTCGTTGATAGACGGTATGATGTTGAGTGGTTACGCACCGGAGGTTGGTGATATGTTCGGACAACGGCGTACAGGAACTTTGGCTCCGGGACTCGGTTTTGCTTTTGGAGCGGTAAGAAGGAGCTTTATCGACGAGGCGGACGAGCGGGGCTGGCTGGTAAAGAATGAGAATATGACGACTCCCGCCATGATCAATAGCGCGAAGAATCTTACGATTCGTGCGAATCTAGAACCTATAGCCGGCTTGAAGATTGATTTGAACGCAAACCGGGTAGATACCCGTAGTACCGATATCTATTATATGCAAGACGGTATGCCCGAGCAGATGGGAGGTAGCTTCACGATGACTACGATTGCCTTGGGGAGCGCTTTCGGCGGCAGCGGAAACGCTAATAACGGTTATTCCTCGAAAGCGTTCGATAAATTTATCGCTCATCGTAGCGTGATCGCCCAGCGTTTGATGGATACCTATTCTGGTACGGTTTATCCGAGCTCCGGTTTTATGGCGGGGCATGCTTTAGCGGGAAAACCTTATGATCCAGCCGTAGGGGGAGGCGTAAGCCTGAATTCCATGGAGGTATTGGTACCTGCTTTCTTGGCGGCTTATACGGGTAAGGACCCGAATAAGGTAGGCTTGTCAGCCTTCCCGTCTGTTAAGAGCCTGCTACCGAACTGGCGTGTTACGTATGATGGCTTGATCCGTATACCGGTTATCCGCAAATACTTTAAGAGTATGATGTTAAGTCATCAATATCGTTGTTCCTATAGCGTAGGTGCGTTTTCCTCCTTCTTGGATTGGGTAGATGCCGGGCAGGATGGTTTGGGATATATCCGCGATATCCAGACAGGTAATCCTACGCCGTCGTCTCCTTATGATATAGCGGCCGTGAGTATCACGGAAGGATTCAGCCCGTTGTTTGGTGTGGACGCTACTTTATTGAATAATATAACAGGTAAATTTGAGTTGCGCAAGACTCGTAACTTAAGCTTGAATATTTCCTCTTACCAATTGGTGGAAGCGCTTTCCAACGAATTCGTGATAGGAGTAGGATATAAGTTGACTGAGTTTAACAAGGTGTTGAAAATGAAAAAGACACGCGACTTCAGTAATGATCTTACGATCCGCTTAGATTTCTCTTACCGTAAAATGCAATCGTTGATCCGTAAGATTGAGGATCAGTTTACGCAGGCTACCAGCGGGAATATCGCCAAGACCATCCAGTTCTCTGCGGATTACGGGTTAAGTCGTGCCTTGACATTGAGAGCGTTCTATGATTTACAGATCAATGAGCCGATCGTGTCCACATCTTCTTACCCGACATCGAACTCGAACTATGGTATTAGTTTACGGTTCTCCTTAGCGCAATAAAAAGAGTATAGTCTATTTACAGGACTTCTTGGTCTGTTTTTAAATACCTGTCTAGCGGTATGGAATAAACCTTTATATTTGTGCGAAATATAATTTGGATATGAAGAATACTTACAAATTGATATTATTTCTTCTCTTGATAACCCATGCCTCTTTCGGCCAAGACGTGAAAGGGTATATTAAGGATGCGGAGAGCAAGGAAGCTTTAGCCGGGGTAAACGTTTTTTATAAGGACAAAGGGGGTACGAGAGGAACTGTGTCTGATATAAACGGTTATTATGAGCTGAAAGTGACGGATGGCGACGCTGTATTGACTTTTAGCTATCTGGGATATGAAACGTTGAGCGTTCCCGTGAAAGTAGATCCGGGAGAGTTCTTGACGCATGACGTATCCTTGCGAACAAACTCAAACATGATGGACGAGGTCGTCGTGAGCGTCGGGCGTTATGAGCAAAAGCTAAGCGATATTACCGTCTCTATGGAATTACTGAAAGCGAAAGATATCACTCGTCAGTCTCCGAAAGATTTAACGGACGTATTGAAGAATATCTCCGGTGTGGACGTGACGGACCGGCAACCTTCCGTACGCGGTGGTACGGGATGGACCTATGGCGTGGGTAGCCGTTGCTTGATTCTGGTGGACGGAATGTCGGTGCTAACTCCGGGTTCCGGCGAGATAAACTGGAATATGATCCCGATGGAGAACGTCGATCAAGTAGAGGTACTGAAAGGGGCCTCTTCCGTATTATATGGCTCTTCTGCCTTGAATGGTTTGATTCACGTGAAAACGAAACGCCCCGGATTGGATCCGGTAACACAGGTGAACGTACAAGGAGGATTGTATGGAAAGCCGCGCCAAGACGGGACGCCTTTATATGGAGGCTTGGATCTCTCTCATTCCCGTAGGATCAAGAATTTTGATTTGACAGTGGGGGCTAATACATTCTTGGACGACGGGTATCGGCAGGATAATTACAATCGCCGTGTCCGGGTCGGTGGGAATCTTACGTATCACGATCCCCGGGTACAAGGGTTGAACTATGGCGTGAACGTGAATTATTTGTATAACGATTATACCGGTTTCTTTATCTGGCGTTCTCCGGAGGAGCCCTATATTCAATCTCCGCTGGCGAATATGGGACGCCGTGAGAATACATTTTATATAGATCCCTTCTTGAATTATACGAATTCGGAAAAAGGGACGACTCATCGTTTCAAGGGGCGTTTCTTCCATCGGGGAAGCCGTATCATCACGCATACTACGGATAAGTCTCTTTTTGACATAACGAATAATATGGGTTTTGATATCTCATCCGTCCCGGAGATTATCAATATGGCGCAAAACTGGCAAACCGAGTTATTGCCGACCTTCTTACCGTATTTGCCGGAGGTGATGAACGGGAAGGTGAGCGGATTGATGGCTGAATTGGGCAAGCTGGGAAATCATTTTTTCCCGACAGCTACCTCGGCGGATTATATGGACTTGATTTCTTGGGTGATGGGACGTACTCCGCTACCCGATAAGAATAACGTAGGGGCTTGGTTGGTAGATGCCATGAAACCGATGGAGAAAAAAGCGCCGGAGGCTACGGATCATACCTATTCCTATAATCTGGATTACCAATTCAGCAAGAAGTTCGAACATTCACAACTCACGGTTGGAGGTACTTATGAGCGTATTCATGCGGATTCGAAAGTGACCGGGCAGCATAGTAGCGATAATGTGGCTACCTTCCTGCAATATGATCATAAGTTTATCGATCGTTTGAACGTCTCGGTCGGTGTTCGTCTGGAGTATTACCGGGTCGATGATTTCTACCGGGAAGCGGAGACGAAGATTTTCGGGGCGAAGGTTCCGGTAAAACCTGTTTTCCGTGGAGGCTTGAATTATGAATTGGGTGAGTATAGTTTTATCCGGGCATCTTTCGGACAGGGATACCGTTATCCATCCGTTACGGAGAAGTTTATCCTGAAGGATATCGGAGGTGTGGGAGCTTTCCCGAACGCTGAATTGAAAGCGGAGCAAGGTTATAATGCCGAACTTGGTTTCAAGCAAGGCTATAAGTTCGGCAATTTGAAGGGCTTTATCGATGTGGCCGGCTTTTATACCCGTTACAAGGATATGATCGAGTTCCGTTTCGGCCTGTTTAATAATAAGACCTTCGATTATATCGATGGGCTTTCCAAGTTGTTCAATGCGTTCTCTAGCGGCGACGGCTTAGGAATCGGCGCTCAGTTCACGAACGTAGGCCGGGCGGAGATTTATGGGGTAGACTTGTCTACCTCGGGTGTGTATGAGTTTAACCGTGATACTCGTCTGGCATATACTTTGGGGTATGTTTATACGAATCCGATCGATATGGACGTGGATTCACGGAACGCGGAGGAGGAAGCGAATGATGACTTAATGGCGATGCGTTCGAAATCGAATGACAGCAAGTATTTAAAATATCGCCAGAAACATTCCGTAAAGGGGGTATTTGATCTGGAATGGAAACAGTTTAATATCGGAACGAATATGTCATGGAAAAGCAAGACATTGGCGGTCGATTATTTTATGGTCGATGAGCGTACGAAAGCGGAGCCTAACCTGATGGATTATATGCGCTCGATGCTATTCGGAAACTTACATGATTATTGGGCAGAGAACAATAAAGGATATTTCGTCATGGATATGCGTGTCGGGATGAAAGTGACGAAGAATGTCCATGTACAAGGACTGGTGAACAACCTCTTAAACAAGCGCTATAGCGCCCGCCCGATGGATGTCGGCGCACCCCGGACTTTCATTCTGCAAGTAGGAGCCAATTTCTAACAAATTACCTAGTTGTAGAGACGGAGCGTGCTCTGTCTCTACAACATGTGATAGTTTTTCAATTCGCTTCGTAAACGAATCGCTTGATTGTCCGTCACCTTATCCATCAGTTTCCAGAATCTTTCGCTATGGTTCATCTCGATCGTATGGCAAAGCTCATGCAATAATACATAATCCACCAAATGCCAAGGAAGAAGCATTAATGATTGCGAGAGGTTAATGCTCTTCTTCATTGTACAACTTCCCCAATGCGTTTTGCTATTATTGATTTTCACCCCGGTCAACATAAATCCATGTTGTCTAGCCAATAGCGTGATACGTTCCGGCAACAACCGTTTCGCCTCGTGGCGGAGCGCCTTCTCCAGCATGGATTTCAATAAGGATTGCACCTCTTCCTCCTCGAAACGAGTCTCATTCGGACAAGCGATATGCAGTACTCCATCCTCCAATCTCATGTAGAAATTACTTCGCTCGGTGCGGAAGATATGCAAGCGGAATGTCGTAGCCTGTAACTCCGATCTTTCGTCGAGCAGGGGCCGGGCCGGATGCTTCTGGAGCGCTTTTACCAGCCGGGCCTTGTTCTCCATGATAAAAGCGATCATACGTTTCTCGTCTCCCCCGGGTGGCATCGTGGCGGTTATCTTTCCTTTTGATATCTTGAGCGTGTATCGAGTGGCCCGGGGAGTGGTACGGAGCGTTATGACTCCCAAATCCTTGTCTTGTATATTCTTTTCCATTCCTGCCACAAAAGTAATACATTGAGAAAAACAATAATACGATGGAATTGATTATCTTCGCGATCGTAAAGGTTAAAAACATAATCAATATAATAAATTAGCAATCATGAGCAAAAAAGCACTTTTAATTATCTGTGATGGTTGGGGAATTGGTGACAAAGGTAAAGACGACGTGATCTTTAACACGCCGACTCCATATTGGGACGAGTTATTGAAAACTTATCCAGCCTCACAGTTACAGGCTTCTGGCGAGAACGTTGGTTTGCCTGACGGACAAATGGGTAACTCTGAGGTGGGCCACTTGAACATCGGTGCTGGCCGTATCGTTTACCAAGATTTGGTGAAGATCAACATCGCTTGCCGCGAGAATACGATCATGGAGAACCCGGAGATCAAACGTGCTTATAGCTACGCGAAAGAGAATAATAAGCAGATCCACTTCATGGGCTTGGTTTCCGATGGTGGTGTACATAGCTCTTTGGAGCATCTTTTGAAGTTGACGGATATCGCCAAGGAATACGGAATCAGCAAGGCTTATGTACATTGCTTCATGGATGGCCGTGATACGGACCCGAAGAGTGGTAAAGGTTTTATCGAGACGTTGGAGAATCATCTGAAGACTACCGGCGGTAAGATCGCTTCTATCATCGGACGTTATTACGCTATGGACCGCGACAAACGTTGGGAACGTGTGAAAGAGGCTTACGACTTATTGGTCGAAGGTAAGGGTAAGCAAGCCGAGTGCATGGTAAAAGCGATGGAAGAGTCGTACGCCGAGGGTGTAACGGACGAGTTCATCAAGCCGATCGTTCACGTTGAGAACGGAAAGCCGGTTGCTGTTATCGAGGAAGGCGATGTCGTGATCTTCTTCAACTATCGTAACGACCGTGCGAAAGAGCTTACGGTTGTATTGACTCAGCAAGATATGCCGGAGGCCGGTATGCATACGATCCCTGGCTTGCAATATTTCTGTATGACTCCGTATGACGCTAGCTTCAAGGGTGTTCATATCTTGTTCGACAAAGAGAACGTAAATAATACGCTGGGTGAGTTCTTGGCAAACGTAGGTAAGACTCAGTTGCATATCGCCGAGACAGAGAAATACGCTCACGTGACTTTCTTCTTCAACGGTGGCCGTGAGACTCCGTTCGATAGCGAGGAGCGTATCTTGGTCCCTTCTCCTAAAGTGGCTACTTACGACTTGAAACCGGAAATGAGCGCTTTCGAGGTGAAAGATAAATTGGTGGACGCTATCAATACGAAGAAATTCGATTTCATCGTAGTGAACTATGCCAACGGTGATATGGTAGGCCATACGGGTATCTACAAAGCGATCGAGAAAGCGGTCGTAACGATCGACGCTTGCTTGCACGATACGGTTGAGGCCGCTAAAGCCAACGACTATGAGGTAATCATCATCGCTGACCATGGTAACGCGGATCACGCCTTGAACGAGGATGGCACTCCGAATACGGCTCACTCCTTGAACCCTGTTCCATTCGTTTATGTGACAGCCAACAAGGACGCTAAAGTAGAGGATGGTATCTTGGCCGATGTGGCTCCTTCAATCCTTCACATCTTGGGCTTGAAACAGCCGAAGGAGATGACTGGCAAGTCATTGATTAAATAAGAGCTAGGCGCATCTTATGATCCAGATAGATGACACTTTAGTAAGTCTTGACGTTATCGAGCGTTATTTTTTATGTGATCTTTCCAAATGTAAGGGGGAGTGCTGCGTGGAAGGAGATTCCGGCGCTCCATTAGAGGATTCGGAGTTGGCGAAGCTCCAGAAAGTATTGCCCATTATCTGGGATGATTTATCCCCGAAAGCTCAAGAGGTCATTAATAAGCAAGGCGTAGTTTATATCGATGAGGAAGGCGATACGGTTACCTCTATCGTGAACGGCAAAGATTGTGTCTTTACCTGTTACGACGCCGATGGTACTTGTAAATGCGCTATTGAGAAAGCATACCGGGAAGGTAAGACGGATTTCTATAAGCCTGTTTCTTGCCATCTTTACCCGATACGTGTCACTCAGTATCGGGATTTCAAGGCCGTGAACTATCATCGCTGGAGCGTTTGTAAGGCAGCGGAGATCTTAGGAAAGAAAGAGCAATTGCCGGTTTATAAGTTCCTCAAGGAGCCCTTGATCCGTAAGTTCGGCCAGGCTTGGTATAAGGCCTTGGAAGAGTGTGCGGAGGAATGGAAGAAGCAGCGTGAGGAGTAGCTTTTAGATCGTTTATAAATATTAAAAATCCCTTCAGTCTCTCCCTTTGATAACTATACGTTAAAAACGGATGGAGGCTGAAGGGATTTTGTTTTATAGTCGCTCTATTTCCTCAAGGGAAAGGCCGGTGCATTTTTGGATGATAAGAGGGGTTATTCCCTCGGCTTTCATATTACGTGCCGTAGATTCTTTCCCTTTTTGCAGTCCTTCTTGCAATCCTTCTTGTAATCCTTTTTGCAATCCTTTTTCCATGCCTTCTTCCATCCCTTTTTTCATGCCTTTCTCAACGGCGAAGTCCAAGGTGTTATAATAATCATTATACATCTTCCACTCCGCCTCGTACTGCGCTCGTTGTTTGGGGGTGAGGTTCGCCATGGATCCGATGCGTTCCAACCGCTCGAATATGGCCTTGCGTGCCTTGAAAGGCATTCTGTCTAATGTATCCATATGCTTTAGTACATAAATCCAACGTTCAAAATCTGTCTCGCATTCTTCCTCCTCTTTGTTGAATCGAGGAAGCTCAATATAGATCTGGCGGAACTTGGGGTTGAATACCTGTCCGTTCTCCCGATCCGCCAGCACGATGTCCCTTCGGAACTTTCCTTCGTTCCTGTTATTGTTTGGCCTGTTCTCCTCGTCTAGCGTGAAGTTCAAGAAAAAAACACCGTACACGGCCGCCAGCTCATAGTCCCATGTTCCCTTTATCCCCTGTTCCACCACCGAGTGCGAGAGGTAGTATAAGGCCCTGTCCTTGAAGTGGGGCTGTTCCCTGTTCTGCATCTCGATTATGATCCGTTCGCCCTTGTCGGTCTCGCAATGGATATCGAAGATGACCTTCCTTCCTTGCTCTGTCTCGGGCAATCGCTCATTGTTCATGATCCTCAGGTCCATGATAGTATACTCCCCTTCGAGGAGGTCATTCAGGAACTCGATTAAAATGTCCTTGTCCATTTCCCTGCCGAATATGTGCTTGAAGCCGAAATCGGTGAAGGGGTTGATAAATTTTCCCATAGTGTTTATAGGTTTTAGTGATTAATAGGATATAGATGGCTCTTTTCCATCTTTGGCGATAAAGATACGATTTTTATTATATGGGGCATTCATTTAGGCTTTAAAAAAACACGTACGTCTTTTTTTCGGAAATATCTTGTGTAGTTTGAGTGAAGACGAGATATAGTGAACGCATAAAGGATACAGCCTTAAAGCTAAAGGTGGGTTAATGAGGCTTTCCGCGTCAAATGTAAGCCATAGCTTATTTGAAAATACGGGAAACATGTGCCTGTACAGGCCCTGATAACCAAGAAACGGGCCCTCTCATTGGCTGTTGAAGTGAATAACTAATCACTTGGAAAGCCTTTTTATATCGGAACCAACAAGGTCTTCTCAGTGGCTTTGGGATGCGGTTCAGTTATCCTGCGGGGCTTTTCCATGTCGATTATTCTGTTATAGCCCTCGCAGATGGATGGTAAGCGAAGCGGCGATAATCATGACAGTTTGCGCGAAACAAGGCTGTTTGTTTGACATACCTCTTCTTTGGTGAAGTCTAACTAGAGAGAAGAAATAGGTGAAAAGGGCCTTTTTGTCTCTTATTTATAGGTAAAAGGTCGCTTTTCCGGTGAGAAAGGTGGTGTTTGCCTACGCAAATATATGCGTTAGCCAACGCAACTGTATGTTTTAGCCGACGTAACCGTATGTATTAGGTGATACATACGGTAGTAATTCCCATCGCATACGATAGAAATGGCCTTCACATACGGATGAATTACAGGTTTTAGCCTTAAGAATATGAATTAGGATGAATAATTTTCGCCAGAACGAAAGGGCATATTCCGTTATCTTGTTATGGAATAACTACTTGCGAATATTTTTTCTCGTTTTACGGAACTATATGTATAATCTCCCGGAAAATTCGATTCTCAAGGGCTTTAATTTACAAAGTGTCACAATGACAATCCGTAAATTCCGGATGACTCGTTTAATATAATATTAATGTACGCCTGTACATTAATTAATGCTATACTATAAAAGTTGATGAATAATAGATTGAAATGATATCTGGAGTATGGAAACGACTAGTTTAAACGAACGATTCTTTTAGTCATTTGCAAAGGTACGCGTTTCTTCGATACTTGCAACCCTTCCGGGCTATTTTTTTACAGCTTATTCTCTTTCTTATCAATAGGATAGGTTATCCTTTACGAAACAAGCGATTCCTTCAACAAACCTTTCTATTTACCCCTTATAAAACGCAAGATTAAAACCTTCGTTTAAACTAGTCGTTTTTGAATGACAAAGCAATCGATACGATAACGTAATGAGCTGATTATCTTAATAAACACTAGTATTAATATTAATTTTAGAATTATGAACAAAAAGTTTTCTACTCTTTTGGCTGGTGCTGCGCTTCTGGGTGCGGTGACGGCTAATGGTGCTGTTAAGCTGAATCAAGGAGCGAATAACGGTCTTTATCAGCTTAAGGCAGGTTCTGCTTTCTTGAGTATTACCGAAAATTCCACGACTCACGAAGATGAAATCAAAATGGTTTCTCACTCTTCCGCAAATTTAGGAGGTACAATGTGGTGTGTAACGGTTGATGCCGAGAATCAAGGACAGAATCCTAAGTATGATTTCACGAACAAGATCGGAAAGTTTTTAGGTCTTGAGATCAGCACGATCAAAGGTAAGGCGGCGGCTCCGTTAGCTGCTGTACCTGCTGTTGTCGGTGGTGATCTTTCCGGTTGGAAATTCTCTCCTGTATTTAAGAATGGTGTGGAGAAATCCGTTCTCTATTCTTATTTCACGAATGACTCTGTAATCGGTTTGAAGGTGAATACTAGTGGCGATGTAGAAATGGTTAAAACTATAGCTACTACAGCTGGTATTACTGCCGCTGGTTTCACTGAATTTGAGTTGGTAGAGGCCGCTTCGATCGTTGTCTCAGGTGCTGATGAATTGAATACGATCTTTGGTACCCAAGATAAGAAAGCTGGTATCACATTGAAGTTTACTCCGGATGTATTAGGAGATGGAGCGGTAAACTACTTTACCGAGAAGAAGTTCACGGTTGAAGCTTCTGGAACTGCTAATTATTTCCATGTATTGAGAGCCGACTCTTCTTACTTGTACGTAGATACTGCTTATACGAATGCTGTGGGTGGAGCTAAGTTCTTGGCTTATAACTGGAGCAACTTAAAGGATACTTATAAGACTGGTACTAAGAATCATGCTACTCCGAAAGATTCTATCAATGCTACAGATTTATCAGACCAATATAAATTTATGTTTACATATTGGCCTTCAAATGACAGCTTGGAGATTCAGGTTAAACAATCTTTGTTAAAAACAAGTGAGACGTATTGGAAAGATGTTACTGCTACTACAGCTATGCAAAATCAGCATATCTCTTTGCAAGAGTTGCTGAAAGACAAGGTTCGTATCTTGACGGTAGATGCGGCTCAAAATACTAAGATTGAGTTAGGTTTCGCAGGTTGCAAAGTTTTGCCTACTACAAAGACAACTGTTGATGATGGTGTTTATGTAATCAGAAATGCTAAGACTGGTAAGTACTATGCTGCTCCGCTTTATAATGAATCTGCATCTAGTAAATACGAGTGGGTGACTTTGGATATTCAAGATGCTGCTCATATGCCTGCTTATCAATGGGTTGTGTTGAAGAAGAACGTAACAGATAAGAATAAGGTTTCTGCTGTAGATTTGTATAACCGTGAGTATAATGACGGTACGGCTGCTGATGCGACTCTCCAATTGAATAAAAATGCGGGGGCTACTTATATGTATGCTGCTAGTTTTGGTGACTCTTTGGAATTTATCCCAGTCGCTAAAGAAATCTATACTGATAAGTATGTGGGTTATAAGCATCTGACTAATGATGAGTTGATCACGAACAAATATACTTTCAACTACTGGCATCCGTACGCATCTGATAAATTTATCGGTGTTAAGGATTCTACGATGAATGTGTTAGAGGGTAAGAAAGCGTTCACTCTTAAGTCTTCTTACAAAGAACATGCTTATGGCTATAATCCTTCTGAGGAGGTTTCCGGTAATGCGGACAAGAAGATCACGGGTCGTATCCCTGGCTTGGTGAGACCGGTAAGAACGATGTATATCATTACTAATGGTGAGACTACTTTCCGTAATCATAACGTAGCGGTAGAGTCTAAGTATAAATTGAGTAAGTATTATCCTAATACTACGAATGACTCTGTTTACTTCAAGGAGAACAACCATATTGAGGGTAACCATTACTATGCTATCCTTGAGGCTACTTCCACAGGTGCTATCAGCACTCATAAAGCAGGTGTTTCCGATTATGATGCTTCCGCTACTTTGAAAGCTCAGGTAATGGGTGAGACTCGTACTTCCGCATTCGCTATCGCTCCGGACGAGACTCCGTTGTATCGTCAATTCAATAATGAACTTCTTGGTGAGAACGTTGATAATTCAGCTGATAGCTTGATGTTCAAGGAAACTATCCGTGGTGAATATTTGATGGATGAGCATAATGGTGCCTTGTTGAACAAGGATGTTGATTACGCTGGTATCTGGAGTGAGGGTAAGGCTGATGGTAAGTTGGCTTTCCGTATTGACACAGCATGGTTAACTCGTGGCGCAGGTAAGGTTAAACCTCAATACTTGGTATCCGCTTATCGTGAGTTGATCGAGGGTGAGAAGATCATTCCTTGTACTGAGACAGGCAAGCATATCACTGCTGATGGTCAAGTTACAGAAGATCCATATCAATGTGTACATGCTGTTCATGTGAAGACTCCAGCATTCATCTATGGTAAGTATTTGGTTAACTACTCAGACTCTGCTGCCGCTGTTGCTGCTCGCAAGGAAGCTCTTAACCCGTACTTGTTCAATACGAAAGCAGTTTCAAACAGTAGCTATACTCGTGTAGGTTTCGTTCCTGCCGTTCAATATGGTGATACCTTGATCGTTTTGACAGGTAAGTACAAAGCTATGACTGCTGATCAATTGAAGAATGAGGGAATCGAGTCTATTATGGCTGTTTATAAGAAAGATTATCCGAAATTCATCAACGTATTGTCTGGAGACAAGCATAAGAACGTAACTTGGTCATTCCGTTATGTAAATCCGGATAAGGCTGCTTTAGCTTATGTAGATGGTAAAGAGGGTGAGAACAACTCATTCTTGATCGAGTCTAACGTATATGCAACAGGAACAGATGGTGATAATCAATATCAGACTATCAAGGGTGATTTGGCAAAAGCTATCGCTCCTAATGAAGCTGCCGCATGGTTGAAGATGCACAATGGCTGCTTGGTATTGACAGATGCTAGCTCTACATTTGGTGCCGCTAAGACTGGTGGTGATGGAGCATTGGTATTCAACGCATATTCTAAGACTGAAGATGATGATATGGTAACATCTAACGATAACATCAACAATGTTGAAGGAGTATCTGTAATCGCTGGTAACGGTACAGTAACTGTTCAAGGTGCTGCTGGCAAGTCTGTAGTTATCACTAACATCTTAGGTAAGGTTGTCGCTGAGACAGTTCTTACTTCTGACAACGCTACAATCGCTGTACCGGCTGGTATCGTAGCCGTAGCTGTTGATGGTGAAGAGGCTGTTAAGGTAGTCGTAAAATAAGACTAACCGATGGACTAAACGAATAGAGGCGGGGAGACCCGCCTTTATGTAATATATAATTAAATAACTATGCCGCAATAAAGAAGTATCCCGTGACGGGTGAACACGTGGCATATTAATACTAAAGTAATTAAAAGTTCTTCCGCAGGTATCCTCGTGAGAAGAGAGAGCGGATCAAAAAACAAGCCCCGTGGGATTTATCCTATGGGGCTTTTATTTATCGTATCGCCACCTTGCGTACCGTATCGCCAATGCGGATGATATAATATCCCTTTGCGATATCTACGACATATTCGGCGGTGGACTGCTTGACTTCGATTTCTTTCACCTTGATGCCTACGACACTGTAGATTTCCAAGATACTCCCGACAGGAGCGTTCTCTACCTTGATGCGATTCTCGTAGGCCGTGATTTCGATAGGAGAGGGATCTTCTTGCCTAGAAGCAAATGTCTTGACTCCCGATTTATTAGCTTGCGCATAAACCGGATAACTTGCGGAGAATGCAAGTGCCAAAGCGATGATATGTATAAGCTTCATTTACTTGTCCCTAAATTCGTACAAATGTAGAAAGTTTTCCGCATATTAGAAAGTAATTAGCTTTATTTCGTAAAACGGATGTATGATTATACGCTAAGCCTCATACCTTCCTCTCCTAAGATCGTGCCGGGAAATATCTTGTCTGCTTCTTTCTTTAACGGTGCCATATCCTCGTAACGAGCCGAGTAATGACCGATAACCAATCGCTTCACTTGGGCTTTATAAGCAATCTCGGCCGCTTGGCGGGCGGTAGAGTGGAAGGTCTCTTTCGCACGTGCGGCGTCACATTCAGCGAAAGTCGCCTCGTGGTATAATAAATCCACCCCTTCAATGATGGGGATTATAGATGGGTGAAAAGCTGTATCCGAGCAATAAGCATACCGTTTGGGAGCGACGGCAGGGCGGGTTAAGCGGGCATTCGGGATTACCTCTCCTTCCGGGGTGACGAAATCAGCGCCCCTTTTGATCTCTTGCATCATACGGACGGGAACTTGATAGAAATCTGTCATCTCCCGGATGATATGCGCTTCTTTGGCTTTCTCGGCGAATAAATAGCCACAACAGGGTATACGGTGCTTTAACGGAATGGAATAAACGCTTAAGGAGCGATCTTCCATAACCAACGAATGAGTTGTCGGGTCGATTAAGTTAAAACGGATCTCATAAGGCAACCCTTTACAAAAGATATCAAGTATCGGACGCATATAGCTCTCGATCTCTTTCGGCCCATGAATAACAAGTTCTCCATTACGTCCCAACATACCTAATGTAGAGATCAATCCCGGTAGCCCGAAGCAATGATCTCCGTGTAGGTGGGAGATGAAGATATGATTTAAACGACTGAATTTTATACGCATACGACGCATTTGCACTTGCGTGCCTTCTCCGCAGTCGATCATGTATAGTTTATCTCGTAAATCTACTATTTGAGAGGTCGCCAGATGGCGTGTCGTGGGCAATGCGGAACCGCATCCCAATATGTTTATATCAAAATCAGCCATTTGTTGTCTATGGGAATAATTGAGTGCAAAGATAATACAAAAGCATTTCTGTTCTGTGAAAAATAACAAAAAAACAAAGTGTAATGTATGCAGGATGAGGTGGATTCCATATATTTGTTTGCTGTCCTTCGGGAAAGCGAATATACAGTCGGTAAATAGACTTAAGATATTTTTTTCTAAGCCTTAACTAACTTTTTCTTTTTGTTTAAAACGGTTAAATGTAGAAACGGCCAAGCGTGAGCTTCGCCGTTTCCTTTTTTTATTGTTATTTTGAAATCTAAATACCTATATCTAATAAATTATGTCATTTAACAATCTACGATTATGAACAAGAATTTTATCTCTGTTTTCTTCCTGATGCTCGCTATGGGCGTATCTGTTATGGCCCAGAGTTATGAGGAAGATTTGGCTTTTTTTAAGGAACGAGTAAAGACTTTAGGCTCGGATGAGTTCGGAGGGCGTAAGCCTTTGACCGAGTATGAGACGAAAACAATCCATTACATCGCTGATGAATTTAAGAAACTAGGTCTTCAACCTGCTAATGGCGATAGTTATTTCCAGCCGGTGAAGGAAATATCTACTTTTACCCGTCCGGTAAAGGATAAGATCACGGTGAAATGCGCGAAAGGGTCTATGGATTTGAAGTTCTCGGATGATATTGTCGTTTGGACGAACCGGGGAACTGAGCAGGTAGTTATCCCTACTACGGACTATGTGTTCTGTGGGTTTGGCATTAATGCGCCGGAATATGGATGGAACGATTATGCGAATGTAGACGTGAAGGGGAAAATCGTTATCGCTATGGTGAATGATCCCGGTTTTTATGATACGTCTTTGTTCCGTGGAAAGAACATGACTTATTATGGCCGTTGGACTTATAAGTTCGAGGAGGCGCAACGCCAAGGTGCCGCAGGTTTATTGGTTCTTCATAACGAGGCGGCCGCTTCGTATGGTTGGAAGGTCTGTCAGGCTTCTCACGTGCAGACAAATATCGCTCTTTGCTCGGAGACAATGAATGCGGAAGCTTTGGGCATGAAGGGATGGCTCTCGGAGGAGGCTTGCAAGAAAATGTTCGCCCTTAGCGGATTGAATTTTGATGAGACGATTGCCGCGGCGAAGAAACCGGGTTTCAAGAGTTTTACGATGAAGGCGAAAAGTAAGGTTATATTAAATGTAAAGATGACTGTAGGCGAGTCTCATAACGTGGCGGCTGTTTTACCGGGCACGGACCTGAAAGACGAATACTTGGTTTTTACCGCTCACTGGGATCATTTTGGGATCGGCACGCCGATAGATGGGGACAGTATCTATAATGGCGCTAGCGATAATGCTTCGGGCGTGGCAACCTTAATGTTATTAGCTAAGAAATATCAATCATTGCCTGTTCATTCCCGTCGTTCCATCGTATTCGTGGCGGTGACTTCCGAGGAATGTGGCTTATTAGGTTCTCAGTACTATTGTGAGCATCCTTTGTTCCCTTTATCTAAAACGGCTATTAACTTGAACTTTGACGGCACGGCTCCGCGTGAGCGTACCCATGATATTTCTCTCCGGGCTGCGGGTAAGACGGATACGGATGCCTTGGTGATCGCTATGGCCTCGGCACAAGGACGGACCGTGAAGGTTATTACCGAAGATCCTGCGGGTGGTTATTTCCGTTCCGATCATTTTAATTTCGTGAAAAAAGGCGTACCTACGATTTTAGTTGGTGGCGGTAAGGATTACGTGGATAAAGCACGCCATGAGGCTAAACCGAAAGTTTACCGGTATCACCAACCGAATGATGAGTATGATGAATCTTGGTGGGATTTTGATGGGGCTATGGAAGATATGAACTTAATGTTTAGTATCGGTTTAGTTATCGCCAACAATGATGAGATGCCTAAGTGGACAAAAGAGGCGGACTTCCAAAGGCAATAGATTAATGTGCCAATGTAGCAATATGCCAATATGCTAATGTGTCAATTAAGATACTATCACTTGTATTCTCACTTGACATTGACATATTGGCACATTGGCATATTATTTAATTTGCACATTATTTAATAGGTATGACCTCCTTCTTGCATTTCCTTACTATTGATCTTATGTAGATCAAGCGCTCTCCAAGCATAGAAAATGTAGGCTAATACGAATGGAACGAGAATAGATACATAGCTCATTACTTTCAACGTGAATGGGCTTGAGCAACTATTCTGGATCGTCAATGAACTTTGTAGATCCGCCAAAGATGGGTAGTAAGCCGTATTATTCCATCCTGCGCAAAGTAATAAAGCTAATACGGTCAAGACAGTCCCTGCTCCCGCAAACCAGATGCCTTTTCTCCAAGTCTTCGAGAATATCGTTTTCCCTATGCCGAATAGCACGCCAACCACGCCAATCAATAATACGGCTAACACGATTGGCATCTCGATCAGGTTCATAAAATACTTATACGGTTGCATAAATACTTCTCCGGTATCCGGATTTACGGCAAAACCGTCCACCAACAATAAACGGATCAAGAATGTCAAGAAAAAGACGAGGAACAAGATTGTCTCCGGTATCAATTGTTTCCGGCTTTTAGCGACAATCTCCGGATCATCGATATTGTTGATAAAATAGAGTAGGGCCAGAGCTCGTGCCAAGAAGAAAACTGCCAGTCCTAGGCACAAATTCCAAAATACCAAAGCCGCCTCTAATCCATGCCAAGGATTGGCCCACGTGGAAATGACGGGCATGGCTACATCAGTCAACTGTTCTTTGTTAACAATAAATTCAGCGCCGTTAAAGAAGGTCGCTACAGCGGTTCCGAGTAAGATCGGACCTGCTATACCATTGATCATAAGAAATACTTGATACGTCTTTTTCCCGAGTAGGTTGCCTTTTTTCGCTTGATACTCGTAAGATACAGCTTGTATCACGAAGCAAAGCAAGATCAGCATCCATACCCAATAGGCTCCGCCGAAGCTTGTGGAATAAAATAAAGGGAAAGAGGCGAAGAAAGCACCTCCGAAAGTGACCAACGTAGTGAAAGTAAACTCCCACTTACGCCCGGTCGAGTTCAATAACATTTTTTGCTGTATCTCCGTCTTGCCGATAGTGAAGAGTAGAGATTGGCCTCCTTGTACAAAAAGAAGGAATACTAATAGCGCTCCGAGTAGAGATACCAGAAACCACCAGTAATGTTGTAACAATATATATGTACTATCCATAGGACTTTCTATTTAAGAATTGATATTTGAAAATTGAAAATTAGTGGGCGGCAGCTTCCGGCCCTTTCTTGATGGCCTTAACCATGATTCCAATCTCTGCGATCAGCAGGATCGTAAATAAGATAAGGAACAGGTAGAAAGTGGTCTGTACCGAGGATGGGTTTAACTTGGATATCGAAGCGCTGGTCGGCAAGATATCCTGTATAGCCCAAGGTTGACGTCCTACCTCCGCTACGATCCAACCGGCTTGTCCCGCTATATATCCTAAAGGTATAGACCATAGGCCCACGTATTGCAACCAACGTGTATTAGCGATTTTCCCTTTTTTATCCCATATCAACGTAATAATGAATAGTAAGATGAAGAAACAACCAAGGATCACCATCACACGGAAAGAATAGAATGTCAATCCTACATGCGGGATTAACTCTGCCGGATCCTTAATATAACCATATCCGAAATAGGGGAAATTCTCTTCCAAGGTTACCCTGTATTGTGCGGCTGCTGCGGTATCTTTATCTTTAACCGCTTTGCGATAATCAGCTAACGCTTTGATGGCGGTTTTACCTTTCTCTATTTTTTCTTTGGCGGAGAGCGCTACCGTTCCTTTATTGGTCGTATAACCTCCCTCTATTAAGTTTACGATTCCCGGAACGTATGCGTTCATGTCACGTTCTGCTAAGAAGGAGAGGAGTTTGGGGAACTTAATGTCAAAAATAAATGCGTTCTGGTTATCCAGATAACTCGTCTTTGCCGGATTTAAGATGCCGATACCTACGAGTCCTACTCCGTTGCCACCCTCATAAAGACCTTCCATGGCGGCTAGTTTCATCGGCTGCTTTTGAGCGACTTGGTAAGCGGAGCCATCACCCGTCCAGATAATAAGGATGGAGGCTACCAACCCGAATATAGCGCTGACCTTGATACTTGACAAAGCGAATTCGGTATTCCGTTTCTTTAATAAATACCAGCAGCTGATTCCTAGTACGAACAAGGCGCCTACGATCCAACCGGACAATACCGTATGGAAAAACTTATTAATGGCGACAGGCGATAAGGCTACGGCCCAGAAATCGAACATCTCGTTACGGACCGTATCCGGATTGAAATGCATACCGACCGGATATTGCATCCATGCGTTAGCGATCAAGATCCAGAGAGCGGAAAGAGTAGCGCCGATAATCGTCAGCCAAGTGGAGGCGAGATGAAAGCGTTTGCTAACCTTGTCCCAACCAAAAAACATAACAGCGATAAAGGTAGCTTCCATAAAGAAGGCGAGAATTCCCTCGATAGCCAAAGGTGCCCCGAAGATATCCCCGACAAACCAACTATAGTTAGACCAGTTGGTTCCGAACTCGAACTCGAGGATCAATCCCGTAGCGACACCGATAGCGAAATTGATACCGAATAATTTCATCCAAAATTGGGCGGTCTTTTTCCATGCCTCATTACCTGTCCGATAATAAATCGTCTCCATAATAGCTTGGATAACGCCAAGTCCTAGTGTTAGTGGCACGAAGAGCCAATGATACATGGCAGTAAGGGCAAATTGAGCCCTCGACCAATCGATCAATGAAGTGTCAATGTTTTCAATCATATTTATTAATGTTTTAAGGATTTATTGCCCGTTGTATGAGTTCGTTCGATACGTGGTTCTCCTTCTCACTATCGCTATCGAATTGCCCGAGATAATTAGGAAAGAAGAATAATCTCAGGATAAAAAACATGATAAACAATTTGACTAGAATGATTAGCCAAAGAGTCTTGCCCAGCTTCATCTCCCGGAATCCTTCCAGATAAAAGCGATATATTCGTATGAATGCAGATTCTTTTTTCATATAGTTGTTCTCATTTAAGATAACAGTTGTTAATATGAATATGTTTTCATGTTTTTACAAATATATCCAAACTGCGTTAATAAAATACCCCCAATCCTATAGATAATATTTATGAAATTATAAATAAGATCTATCCTGTCTGTTAAAAAAAACTATTTTAAATAAGAAAGCGGTCTTTTGATCTTGTCAATAATACAGCATTGGCTATATTTGCGACAATTTGTTGCCTGTAAAGGTGTAAAGACACATGAAATATCATTGTTAAGTGCTAATCTATAAAAAATTATTACTATGTCTAACATTTCTAGAAGATCTTTTCTTCAAAAAGGTACGGCTGCCGCAGCAGCTTTGACTATTGTTCCGAGTGCGGTCCTAGGTAAAACCCATGGTCATATCGCTCCAACTGATAAATTGAATATTGCCGGTGTTGGTATCGGAGGTATGGGTAACGCTAACTTAAAGAACATGGAGACTACCGAGAATATCGTAGCTCTTTGTGACATCGACTGGAAGTACTCAAAACCTGTATTCGACCGTCATCCTCAAGCTAAAAAATACTGGGACTATCGTAAGATGTATGATGAGATGGGTAAATCTATTGACGCTGTGTTGGTAGCTACCGCTGACCATACTCATGCGATGATCACAGCTGACGCTATGACGCTTGGCAAACACGTATACACTCAGAAACCGTTGACTCACTCTGTTTATGAGTCCCGTTTGCTTACGAACTTGGCTAAGAAGTATGACGTAGCTACTCAGATGGGTAACCAAGGTTCTTCATTGGCTGAAGGTGTAGATTTGATCTGTGAATGGATTTGGAATGGTGAGATCGGTGAGGTTACTAAAGTAGAATGCGCTACCAACCGTCCTATCTGGCCGCAAGGTTTGAACGCTCCTGAGAAAGTTGATAAGATTCCTTCTACATTGAATTGGGATTTGTTTACGGGTCCTGCTAAATTGAGACCGTTTAATAAGACATATCATCCTTGGAACTGGCGCGGATGGTGGGATTATGGTACAGGTGCGTTGGGTGATATGGCTTGCCACATCTTACATCCGGTATTCAAAGGCTTGAATTTAGGCTATCCGACAAGAGTTCAAGGTTCTTCTACATTGTTATTACAAGACTGTGCTCCTAACGCTCAGCATGTTAAGTTGGTATTCCCGGCTCGTGATAATATGCCAAAGGTAGCTATGCCGGAGGTTGAAGTTCACTGGTATGATGGTGGTATGATGCCGGATCGTCCAGAAGGATTCCCTCAAGGTAAGGAATTGATGGGTGAAGGTGGTGGATTGTGTATCTTCCATGGTACGAAAGATACATTGATCTGCGGTTGCTACGGTGTTAACCCATGGTTGTTATCTGGTCGTAAACCGAACGTTCCTCAAACATTGCGCCGCGTGAAAGACGCTATGAAGGGTGGTCACGAACAAGACTGGATTCGTGCTTGTAAGGAAAGCGCAGGCAGCCGTGTTCAGACGAAGTCTAACTTCTTGGAGGCTGGTCCGTTCAATGAAATGGTTGTAATGGGTGTATTGGCTGTTCGTTTGCAAAGATTGAATAAAGAATTGTTGTGGGATGGCCCTAACATGAGATTTACGAATATCGATCCGAATGAGACAATCAAGATCATCAAGAAAGATACATTCGAGGTTATCGATGGTGACCCGAAATTCAAGACAGAGTGGACGGATCCAATTAATGCTCAAGAATTTGCCGCAGGCTTGATCAAGCACAACTACCGTGAAGGCTGGAAGTTGGTAGATATGCCGAGATAATAGTTTTAACTCAATAAATAAAATGAAAAAGTCAGTATTATTAGCAAGTGCCGCTATCATGATGTGTTATTTCACTTCTTGTGGTGGTGGAAAGAAAACAGAAGAAGCTCCTGCAGCTGCTGAGACTACAACAGAAGCCGCAGCTCCTGAGTACAAGCTCATGACAGATCTTCCTACTGTAGATATCACGACTTTCCCGAAAGATAAAGAGGGTAGATATGTGATCTTCGATGGTAAGACATTCAATGGCTGGAGAGGTTATGACCGTGCTGACGTTCCGGGTGCTTGGACAATCGAGGACGGAGCGATCAAAATCAATGGCTCTGGTGCTGGTGAGGCTGGTGCTTCCAACGGTGGGGACTTGATCTTCGCTCATAAGTTGGGTAACTTCGAGCTTGAGTTCGAATGGAAAGTAGGTAAAGGCTCTAACTCTGGTGTATTCATCATGATTCAAGAGGTAGAGGGACAACCTTCTTACATCTCTGCTCCTGAGTACCAAGTATTGGATAACGAGAACCACCCCGACGCTAAGTTAGGTAAGGATGGCAACCGTAAATCTTCTTCTTTGTATGACATGATTCCTGCTAAACCGCAGAACGCAAAACCGTTCGGTGAGTGGAACAAGGGTAAGATCATGTGCTATAAGGGTACAGTTGTTCACTATTTGAATAGCGATGAACCTGTTGTTGAGTATCACTTGTGGACTCCGCAATGGAAAGAAATGTTGGATAATAGCAAATTTAGCAAAGACAAATGGCCGTTGGCTTATGAGTTGTTGTTGAATTGCGGTGGCGCTAACAAAGAAGGTTTCATCGGATTTCAAGACCACGGGGATGATGTTTGGTTCCGTAACATTACTGTTAAAGTTTTGGATTAATCGTATCAAGCACATTTTAGCATAAATAACGCCCGAGGCCTAAATCTATGATTTTAGCTTCGGGTGTTGTGTTTTTAATAATCGACTTTTTCTAAACCAATTTTTTAGGACCAAGAAATGAAAATAGAACAAGGTTACACGAAAGCGCAGATGACTTGGCTGATGATGCTGCGTCTTTTTATAGGTTGGCACTTTATGTATGAAGGCCTAGTAAAAATCATGAACCCAAAATGGACATCTCTACCCTATCTACTCGATTCAAAGGGTCCCGCTGCTTCATTTTTTATCAAATTGACTCAAGACGACAGTTTGATGACAACCATCAACTTCTTGAATGAGTGGGCTCTGTTATTGATCGGCCTAGGCTTGACTTTAGGCTGTTTGTATCGTTTATCTTCTGTTGGAGGTATGATTCTTCTCGCTATGTACACGTTATCCCACCCCTCTTTCGTGGGAGCGAGCTATATGATGCCGTTTGAAGGCTCTTATTTATGGATTGACAAGAACCTTGTGGAGTTCGCCGCTTTAGGCTTGATGTGCGTATTCCCTACATCACAAATCATAGGATTCGATCGTGTGTTAGGACGTGTGTGTCCGATATTGCATAAACTTAAATTTATTTGATACCCATGGCAACAGAAGATGCAAAGAATACTCCTTCTCAGGAGCAAATGCCCGATAAAGGACGTCGGGACACATTGAAGACATTGGCTACAGTGCCTATCTTAGGTGCTTTGGCATATGGCGTTTACCAAAAAAGGAAAGACGCTTTAAGAGGCCGTAACATATCAGATGTATTTCAGGTAAGTAACAGGCAGGCCTCCTATTTAGAGCCGCAAGGCGATGGTAAGAAGATCCGTATCGGTTTGGTAGGCTTCGGTATTCGTGGAAAGCAATTGATGCGTGCCGCAGGTTTCGCTGAGCCTTCTTGGATCGATAAGATGAAAGAGGCTAATAAGTTGAATAAGAAAGACACGCGTTATCAGCAATATATGGAGCAAGATGATCTGAATATTGAGATAACCGCGGTTTGTGATATATTTGATGTATATGGTGAGGCCGCTGTATTGACCGGTTCCAATATCCATCGTGAGGGTAGCGGCGGTAAGTTCGGGCCTGCTCCGAAACGTTACCGGACTTATCAAGAGCTGGTAACGGCTCCGGATGTGGATGCCGTTATTATCGCTGGTCCGGACCACTGGCATAGCACGATCGCTATGGCTGCGGCACGTGCCGGAAAGCATGTATATTGCGAGAAACCGTTATCATGGACGGTTCCTGAGACGTATATGGTTCGCCAAGTGATCAAAGAGACTGGCGTTGTATTTCAGTTAGGTCACCAAGGACGTCAGACCGATTGCTATCAGAAGGCCGAGGAGATTATCGGTAACGGATTATTAGGCCCTGTTAACTTGATCGAGGTTTGTACGAACCGTAACTCTCCAAATGGTGCTTGGGTATATGATATTATCGAAGGCTCTAATCCGAATACGATCGATTGGAAACAGTTTGAAGGTGATCCTGAGCGTATTAAGGAGTATATGGATTATATGACATCCAATAAGCTTGAAAGATATATCGGTCCGGACGAGCGTAGCAAGTTTAGTCTGGAACGTTTCTTCCGCTGGCGTTGCTGGTGGGATTATAGTACAGGTCTTTCCGGTGACTTGTTGACACATGAGTACGACGCTGTCAACCAGATCATGCATGTAGGTATACCTCATTCCGCTACTTCATCCGGTGGTGTTTATTTCTTCAAGGACGGACGTACGGTACCTGATGTATTGCAGACTACTTTCGAGTGGCCGGATCGTGACTTGACGATGTTGTATAGCGCTACATTGGCAAGTAGCCGTAACCGTGGCAAGGTGTTCATGGGGCATGATGCTTCTATGGAGGTTTCCAATATCTTGGCTATTACGGTTGACCAAGATTCCACTCGTTATGCGGATAAGATCAAGGAAGGTATTATTCCTACAGATACCCCGTTCTATACCTATGTACCGGGACAAAATAGCTCGGATTCCGTTACATCTCCTACGGAGTTGTATTTCGCTAAACGTGGTTTGCTGTATACGTATGTAAATGGTAAACGTTATGATACGACTCACTTGCATATCCGTGAGTGGCTGGAATGTATCCGTCAAGGCAAGACTCCTAGCTGTAATATCGACGCTGCTTTCCAAGAAGCTATGACTGCCCACATGGGTACTCGCGCTTATCTGGAAGGACGTACGATGTACTGGGATAAGGACAAAGAAGAGATCGTAAGAGGTGAACTTGCGTAAGTATCTAAAAAGACGATAAATAACTTTCCCAAGAAGCGAACTTCATAAATGGATGGAGTTCGCTTCTTTTATTTGTGCATGTATAAAATTTCTTCTCTTTTTTGTAACCGATTTGTGATTACTCATGTCTTATTGATAAAAGCGAATAATTTATTAAACCTTTAAAGAATAAAAGATATGAACGAGTTGTGGATTCCTATTTTAGGTGTTATTTGTGCGGTAGGTATGCCGGTATTGTTAGGTATTATCGCTAGTTACATGACCATTAAAAGTAAGCATGAGGAAAAGATGGCGATGATCGAGAAAGGAATTGTGTTGGAAGAGGCTATGCGCCCCGAGAGAAGGCCTAATCGTTATAATACCCTGCGTAACGGTATTTTTATGATCGGTTTGTCATTGGGTGTGATTGTCGGTATGATGCTCGACTCTGCTTTCACTTACGATAGCGATTGGTTCTTTTTGTTAGTTCCGGCTATTACGATTATGTTCGGTGGAGTAGCTTTTATAATTTATTTCTTTCTTTCCCGTTCTTTAATGGAGAAGGAGAGATTGGAGGACGAGAAGAAAATGCGTCTGGAAGAATAAACGATACCGGATGGATGAGCGAAAGTGGATAGAACGTATTTTGGCAGGGGACACGCAAAGTTTCTCCTGCCTTGTCGCGAAGTATGAGAAGATGGCTTATACCATCGCTTTTCGTATCTTGGAAAATCGCGAGGAGGCAGAAGAGGCCGTACAGGATGCGTTCGTGAAGATGTATCGTGCTCTTTCCGATTTTCATTTCGATAGTAAGTTCTCAACATGGTTTTATAGGATCGTGTATCGTACGGCGTTGACGGCCTTGAGACAACAGCGTATGTTCGTGAGTTATGAGGAGGCAGGCCCTGTAGACCTTTCGAATGACGAAGTTGAATCGGCTACGGCTTTATTAGAGCGTGAGGACCGGAAAGAGATGATCGCACGTACGCTGAAAAAGCTTCCGGCTGATGAGGCCTTGTTGCTTACTCTTTATTATTTGGAGGAATGCTCGGTGGAAGAGATCTGTCAGATCACTGAATTGAGCGCTTCTAATGTGAAAGTAAAACTATTCCGTGGGCGGAAACGGTTTTATGAAGTGTTGCAAGATAAAATGAAATTAGAGACAGCTGATTTGTTATGAATATGAATGAGAAAGATATTGATCATTTGACACGTAAGTTGATGCGAGGGACGGCGGAACAACCTTCGGCCTCATTAAACTCCCGTATTATGGCATTGATTATACAAGAGAAGAAGCGGGTATATAAGTACTATATCAAGAAACGATTTACACCTGTAGGCATTTTTAGCATATTTGTCGCTTATATGCTTGTGTTAGTAGGCATCTTGTATTTGGTTAAGCTTTCTCCGGGCGGGGCGGAAACGGTTTTAGGCTCTTTGCGAGCCTATTTCCCGATTGTTTTAACGATTGCTTCCGGGATCTCTTGTTTCTTCCTGTTTACACAACTCGATAACTGGTTGAAGAGAGAAGAGATACGCCGGCAAAACACCTCAAAATAAAAATATCCGGTTGTAGAGACGGGGCACGCCCCGTCTCTACAACTGATTAATTGGCCTTGACTTTTAGATTTCCGTAACGATTTCCTTCGAAGTGAATCGTCGGTTGCTTTCCACCATTAATCTCATAGGTGTAATTCTTGTCACGATCCTCATCGTCAAAATGCTTGCGGGTGATATTGAAACCGTTCACGTCGCAGCTTGAATACTTCATGTTCTCCGCTACTATCCGGAAAGAAGTTTTTGCGGGAAGCGCTACCTCTAAATTCCCATAATGGGATTCTACGTTCACCTTCGAGAAAGAGGGAGACAAGTTCCGTATCTTTAAGTTACTATAGCTAAGGCTACTTACATTCAATGCATCCTTAAGGGTCCCGATTTTAGCGTCGCTGTACTTAATCTCCATGTCTAGTCTGCTTACGCTTTCAATGGTGAGATTACCATATTTAATCTCCATGCGTAAAGATTGTATATCCTGTATATCCAGATTGGAATATTTGCTGTCTATCGTTAAATCTTTAGCGTTGCGAATCTTGGCGGTTCCTACGTAGCCCAGATCCAGTTGGGCGTCCTGCAGATTTCCTACCTCGATGTTACCATATTTGGCCTCTATCATTGCGTTGGCTGTGAAATTACCCGCATTCAGGTTGCCGTATTTTACATGGATATCCATGTTGCCGTTATTATCGCTTGGCAAGTTGATGTTTCCGTATTTCTGGTTCAAGTCTGCGGCGAGCTTAGGAGGCATCTGGATATAATAATTGATCGTCATGGACTCATTATTCGAATTGCTATTCATCTCCTTCTTTATCGTAGTGACCGCTGAGACAATACCACCTATCTTCTTGGTCTCGATTTGGATACGGTCCAAGTTCTCTTGAGCACGTTCCTCGCTGCGAGCCTTACATTCTACCTCAACCCGTATAGCTACCGTATTCTGATTCCAGTGGGTAACGGTGATGTTTCCATAACGGTTTTCTACTTGGAGACGATCACCGGCGCTTACGCTGTAGGATTGGGATATCTCTTTTTTCTTGATCTTCTCTTGTGGCCTAGCTATTGCCGATAGATTGCATAGCAGCAATACGAAAGTCAGCAATACGGCGGGACTCAATTTTACGTGTGTCGTGTTCATGATTGATATGTATTAATTGTTATTACTATTTCTGGTTATCCGTGACTTGTTCCATTTGCTTAAGCATCAGCGTGAGGCCCTCCAAGCTATTGCTGTAATGTTGGGTCATGGCGAAGAGACCGTCGTTGGAACAAGGCAAGGTAGGGAGTATCGTTTCCTCGAACATATAATTATCCGTGAGGATCCGTTTGCTCTCTTGCAATAACTCCTCCGCTCCCGGTGTCCGGTCCTGTTTATACAACTTCTTCATTTGCGCCAATACGTCGTTCATTTGCATATTGTAATATAGGCGTAGTTCCTCGATCTCCTCTTGGGTCTCGCAGGTCTGGGCCGTGGTCTTTTGCGCGGGTTCCGGCAGACCGGTCCCTTCCGGCAAGCGGAATAAGAGCAACAAAGCGATAGAGGCAGCTATGGCAAAGGCCGATAGGCTGTATAGGGCCGCACGGTTTTTCCGTGGCTTCGGCAGCTTTTGCTCGAAACGTTCGAAATGACCTTCGGGAAGCATCTCATCTTCCTTGAATGCGTCACGGTTCGCGTCTATGAAATTCTTTAGTTTATCCATGTTTAATTGGCTGCTATAATGTCTAACAATTTCCGCTTGGCGCGTAGGTACTGGCTACGGACGCTTGGCGGTTGAATTTTCAGGATAGAGGCGATCTCTTCCATATCATATCCCTCAAAGAGGTAAAGCGAGAGGATTATGCGGTAGCCTGCCGGCAACTTCTTGGTAGCTTCCTTTATCTGTGCCACGGAATATTGGATTTCTTCCTCGTCCGGTCCGTCCGTTTCCGGTTCGGCCAGATTGTCGGAAAGCTCCTCTTGGTCCGGTGCTTGGCGGCGTACATAATCGATGGCCGTATGGATGGCGATGCGATGCATCCATGCCTCAAAGCATTGCCCGTCATGATATTGGTCCAAGCGTGTGAAGATCTTGAGGAACGAGTCCTGCATGGCTTCTTCCGCCTCGGATGAGTTGCCTACGATACGCAAGCAGGCTATATACAATCGCTGTGCGTATTGTTTGTACAACTTCAGTTGCGAGCTCCGGTCTCCCCGGCGGCAACCCTCGATCAGATGTTCGGTTACTTTGTCCATTTGTTTATATAAACGAGAGTGATGCCTTGACCGTTGCATCTTGTAGCGTAAAAATACAAAAAAAGAAAGGCATCATCTCGACGCCTCTCCTCCTGAACTAAATGATAAAAATAAAAGTTATGTGGGAAGGTTTATTTCATGTCCGTTATATTGGAGATACTATCGTTCGTATAGCCTTGCGAAGTATCCTCCATTTTGGTCTTATCCGAATTATATTTTAATTTATAAGCCTGTTTCCCTTCGGAAGTCCAATAGTTTACGACAAGATCGACCGTCTCTCCTTTGGTATCCGGCAAGGAAGACAAATTGAACGCCACACGTCCGGCCCCGATCGTATATTGGGGATCATCGTAAGCGTTATGCCTAAACTCCAGCGTATAAGGATCATTCTCGGCATCCGGTTGGATCAGGTTGATAAAGTGGGCGGTCTTGCCTCCCCAGAGTGTCTCGAAATAGATATTCAAATATCCGTCTCCGATCCACATATTATTGTTATAAATACTTACCGGGTCCGTACCATAGATAGAATCATTAGCCGCTCCCTCGTTCTTAGCGATGGATTTCGTAAGGATGTTATGGATCGCGTTCACCTTGATATAGTGGGAGAAACCTCCTAGGTTACTTTGGGTGGAATCCGCCAATATCGTGAAGTTAACCAAGGCACGTTGGTTAGGCTTCGGCTGATAGTTCGGATAGTTCGTGGCGGCGGGCCATAGCTTATCCCCGTCATCCAGCCGTAAGTAATATACGTTATTGCCTTCCGGTACTACGGTAGCGACCGCTATCCAGATATCACCTAAAGAATACGAGTTATCGTCATCTAAGCAAGAGGGTAGGGTGAGGGATACTAAAGCGATCCCGATAACCAATAAAAAAGCTCTCAACGTCTTCATTCCTTTTGTTTCTTAAAAAGTTCACATTTCATCGTTCTATGAGGAAAGATGTAAGTTCGGGGTGAAATGCTGCAAAAGACGTTAATAAAAGATGTTAAGAACCAAGGGATTCAACGATTAGCCGTGCCGTACGCTTTGAAGCCCCGGGCATTCCTAGCGTATGGATAATCTTGTCGTATCCGTCTAGCATTCGTTTTCGATAGGCTGGATCTTGTAGGATGCGTCCTAGCTCGTCTTGTATTTGCGATTCGGAGAAGCGGGCTCCGAATAGTTCTTGTACGATCTCCCGTCCCCCGATCAGGTTCACGAGGGATATGTATTTCGTATGGAAGAAATGCTTGAAAATAAAGCTGGCCAACTGTCCGGCTACAACGTAGTAGCAAACGACTTGCGGAACCCGGAACAGGGCGGTTTCCAAGGTTGCCGTGCCGGAGGTTACCAAGGCGGCGGCACTATGTTGTAGCAAGGGATAGGTTTTACCGAACACGATCTTGGCAGGATAAGAGCCTATGTATTCTTGATAGTAGGCAGGATCGATGCCTGGTGCTCCGGCTATTACCGGCTGGTAGTCGGGATATGCGGAGGCTACTTTCAGCATGGTCGGTAAATTATCCTTGATCTCTTGTTTGCGGCTACCGGATAGCAAGGCGAGGATAGGCTTGTTGGCCAATCCTTCCTCTTTGATAAATGTATCTTTGGGGATCGCTTGATGCTCCTTGTAATAGGCTACGGAGTCTACAGAAGGATTTCCTACGTAATCTACCGAATAATTAAGCTTCCGGAAAAACTCGGTCTCGAACGGCAGGATGCAGAACATACGATCTACATAACGCCGGAAGTCCCTGATGCGGTATTGTTTCCAGGCCCATATCTTGGGGGATATATAGTAATATACCGGGAGACCCAATTGGGTTTTCACATATTTGGCGATCTTCAGGTTGAATCCCGGATAGTCAATTAAAATGACGACATCTGGCTGATAGCGGCGGATATCCTCTTGGCACGTCTTCATGTTATTTAAGATGGTGCGCAAGTTCAGCAATACCGGGATAAAGCCCATGAACGCCATTTCCCGGTAATGTTTGACAAGGGTTCCTCCGACGGCTCTCATCAGATCGCCGCCCAGAAAGCGGAACTCGGCCTTCGGGTCATTCTCTTTCAGGGCTGCCATCAAATTCGAGGCGTGCAGGTCTCCGGAGGCTTCTCCGGCTATCAGGTAATACTTCATGAATTGAAAATTGAGAATTGAAAATTAAAGGATCCAGTTGTTTAAGGTGGCCATGAAGTCGTAGTCCGTAACGTCGATCTTGCAGGGGACTAGGGAGGCGTATCCGCTGTCCAGCGCAAGCATATCATTGTCCGGGTGGATGGGTTTGGCGCTTTCGAAAGCTCCTGTCAACCAGAATACGGGCTCTCCGCTGGCGTTCTCGGAACGCTTGAATTCACGTACCCAACGACCATCCGCTTGGCGACAAACTTTCAACCCTTTCACTTGCGGTAGCTTCGGCACGTTGAGGTTTAAGTAGGTTCCGTGCGGTAAGCCTTCTTTTAATACCCGGCGTGCCAGCATACGTCCAAGACGGCAGCATTCGGAGAAGTCGGCATCGGCCGCATGGTCCAGTAAGGATACACCCATGGAAGGGACGTTGAAAATACAGCCCTCGGCGGTGGCACCCATCGTTCCGGAATAATTTACGCAGATAGCCATATTCCCCCCGTGGTTGATACCGGAGACTAACAGATCGGGCTTGCGCTCCATAACCTCATTAATCGCTAATTTAACGCAATCAACCGGTGTCCCGGTGCAACTATAGATGGTAAGTCCTTCCTCCTTTTTCAACAAGGTATACTTGATAGGAACTAAGGATGTAATGGCACTACCCATCCCGGAACGAGGTCCATCAGGAGCGAATACCACCAAATCGCCTAGATCTTTCAGGCACTCAATCAATTCGTTAATACCTTTGGCCCATACGCCATCATCATTCGTGATCAGAATCAACGGTCTCTCGTTTGTCATATCGTTTTATCCTTATAGTTGTCGTACAAAGGTAACAATAATTTGCGAACAATGGTTGGGGTGTGAGGGGTGGGAGTTGTCCTTTCGCCTAATCAGTTGTTGATCAGGCGAAAGGTCTCAGATTATTATAGTTTCTCTATTTCTTCTATGGAGAGGCCGGTGGCAAAGGCGATTTGCTCTATACTAACTCCTAATTTCTTAAGATTAAGTGCTATGGAGTGTTTCTCTTCCTGTCGTCCTTCAGCTTTTCCTTCGGCTTTTCCTTTTTGCAATCCTTTTTCCATGCCTTCTTCCATCCCTTTTTTCATGCCTTTCTCGACGGCGAAGTCCAAGGTGTTATAATAATCATTATACATCTTCCACTCCGCCTCGTACTGCGCCCGTTGTTTGGGGGTGAGGTTTGCCATCGATCCGATGCGCTCCAGTCGCTCGAATATGGCCTTGCGTGCCTTGAATGGCATTCTGTCTAATGTGTCCATATGCTTTAGTACATAAATCCAACGTTCAAAATCAGTCTCGCATTCTTCCTCCTCTTTGTTGAATCGAGGAAGCTCAATATAGATCTGGCGGAACTTGGGGTTGAATACCTGTCCGGTCTCTCGGTCCGCCAGCACGATGTCCCTTCGGAACTTTCCTTCGTTCCTGTTATTGTTTGGCCTGTTCTTCTCATCCAGCGTGAAGTTCAAGAAGAAGACACCGTACACGGCCGCCAGCTCATAGTCCCATGTTCCCTTTATCCCCTGTTCCACCACCGAGTGCGAGAGGTAATACAAGGCCCTGTCTTTGAAGTGGGGCTGTTCCCTGTTCTGCATCTCGATTATGATCCGCTCGCCTTTGTCGGTCTCGCAATGGATGTCAAAGATGACTTTCCTACCTTGCTCTGTCTCGGGCAATCGCTCATTGTTCATGATTCTCAAGTCCTTGATCGTATGCTCCCCTTCGAGGAGGTCGTTCAGGAACTCAATTAAAATGTCCTTGTCCATTTCCCTACCGAATATATGCTTGAAGCCGAAATCGGTGAAGGGATTGATAAATTTTCCCATAGTGTTTATAGGTTTTAGTGATTAATAATGAATAATAGTATAATAAGACGGGGCACCCTGTCTTCCGGTTGTAAAGATACTACTTTTTTAATAGGATAGGCTTCGTTTTAGCTTTTAAGAAAACACGTACGAGTTTTTTCGGAAACACGTACATGTTTTTCGAAAAACTCGTACGTGTTTTTTGAGAGGCATAATGTAACTACTTTAAATACCGGATCAGCCGATAAATCGTGGGGATAATTTTCTTGAATGTATATTCCACCAAGGGATAGTATGGCTAGGCACTACACGATCTGATCATTTCATATTCGTGAAGAGATCTTTTCACCTACGTGATACAATCGTTTCGCATAGGTGAAAAGATTGTATCACAACCGTGAAACGATTTCATGGGCAGATAGAGCAAGCTACTGCCGATAATGTTTGTATTAAATAGAAAGGCTCAACGGTAACAACTCTTCGTAGGCATCTCTGCGCTCCCTTTCACATCCTTCACAACATATCACTGACATAAAGCAAGTTGGCCGACGTGAAACGTGTGATAAACAAATTGAAGTGTAGATAAAAGTACATTGCGAGATTATCCTCACTATTTATCGGGTGAGCCTGAAAAAGTCGATTCTCCGGGAGTTAAGAATACAAAATGTCAAAGTGTTACTTTGATATAGATATACAATGTACGCATGTACATTAGTATATGATAGTAAAGTTTGTATGATTAATAAATGCTTTTCTAGTATAGAAACGACTAGTTTAAACGATCGATTCTTTTAGTCATTTGCAAAGGTACGCGTTTCTTCGATACTTGCAACCCTTCCAGACGATTTTTTTATCGCTTATTCTCTTTCTTATCAATAGGATAGGTTATCCTTCACGAAACAAGCGATTCCTTCAACAAACCTCCCGTTTCGACGCTCAAAAAACGCAAGATTTAGACGATCGTTTAGACTAGTCGTTTTTAATGGCAAACGACGATTTTCAATTAGTCTAACAAGTTGATTATCTTAATAAACACTAGTATTAATATTAATTTATTTATTATGAACAAAAAGATTTCTACGCTTCTTGCCGGTGTAATGCTGGCATCTGCGTTCTCTGTCAATGCTGCGATGGAGAATGGCAAATCTTATTTGCTGAAGAGCGGAAGTAGTTATTTGTCCGCTGAGACAGATAAGACTTCTGCTGATTATGGCAAACTTGTGTACGGCTCACTTAACACTAGCGATTTGAATGAAGTTGTTGCCGGTACTTGGAAAGTTTCAACAAAGACTACTTCTGGAGCTGTTGTCTACACCTTCGTAAATAAGGTGACAGGAATGACATTGGCTGTTGATCCTACTTTGGCGAAAACCGCGACCAACGGTCTTTCTGGTGATGTGACATTAGGCAGTGGTACGGTTTCTGAATGGGCATTCGATGCTAGTAACCACATGTATTCTTACTTCAAATCGGACTCAATCGTTTTCTTTGATAATACGGGTGCCCTGAACAAAGGTAAGATTGCGGACTTGTCTGCTGCTTTGGCTGTTACAGAAGATGTAATAAGCACTCCTATTCCAATAAGTGCAGATGATTTAAATACATTGATGTGGTCTGTTGATTCTAAAGACAATTATTTTGCGTTGAATATGGACCCTGAAGTGTCAAAAGGCAAGGCGAATCATTTGACAGCGACAGGACTTCAAGCGGTTAGTGCTGGTAGTGGTTATGTTCAATTGAAAGCTAAGGACAAAAAGGCGGATGACAAACAATTGTATGTAGTTGTCGATACGGCTTATTATGAAGGAACTGAGACTAGCGGTCAGTTGTTGAAATATACCTATGACGTATTAAACGCAGACAATCGCTTGACTGGTTCTTATAAGTTCAAGTTCACTTATAATGTGAAAGAAGACAAACTCTATGTTCAAGTAGCGGAAGTTGCGGATAAATTAGTGAAAGCATCGGGTCAAACTGACGAGCAGTTTGCGAAGGATATCAAAGACAATAATAATAATTCTTATTGGTCTAATCAAGGAAAAACTGTAACGACAAGATCTGACAAGTACATCTACATGGCTAAATTGGACGGTACGAATGTGTTGACACTGAATACGAATGAGACGGATGGTGGTACTCCTACCTTTGCTTCACAGAATATTACGGTTAAGACTTCTGCTGACTATAGTAGCCTTACATTAACTACGATTCCTTCTGGTGTATACTTGATCCAGTATAAGGCTGGTGGTTCTTACAATACAGAAAAGGTAGGTTCTTATGTATTCGCTAATTTGGCTGGTTATTTCGGTTGGGCTGCTCAAGCTCGTAACCAAGAGTTCAAGCATATGCCGGCTGCTCAATGGGTAGTAGAGAAGAAAGGTACATCTTCTATTGCGCCGATCTCAATTACGAACCGTGAGTTCTCTGATGATAGCTATAAGACTTCTTATCAAATTCCTTCTGATATGCAATTATTCGCAGTAGAGGGTAGTGCTAATGAGGTATTCTATTTTAATGGAAACCAAAAGGATACGGTTAGCTTTATTAAAGTTGACGAGGATCTTGTAAAGGATGCTAAACTGGGATATAAGTATGTATCAGAAAATGAAGCTAAGGTTCAAACTTATCTGTTTAACTATTTGCATGGATTGGCATTAGATAAATATCTTAATGTTCCGTCAGGGAAGGATTCTATTGTACGTGTAGATGAGACTGGAGCTAAAGCAAGTTTCCGCTTACAAGTGGTTGTTAAAGACGATAAGTATGGTTATGGCGATGGTTTGGTAAGAAATGTTTACCGTATCACGGACGGAAAAGGCCGTTATTTGACTTATGACGGGACAACGAAGAAGTATATGATGAAGACTTATCCTACTGATTATTTCTTGAAAGAGAATAATGATATCGAAGGAAAAGAATATTATACTTTGGTTGAGGCTAATTTGCTTAATACATCTATGACACAGGCGCAAGCACAGGCATGGTATCCAGAATGGTGTAAGGGTATGGCTGTCGCAGATGCAATGACTATCGAGGAGCAATATACTCCGGAGGGAGGATCTGCTACTTATGTGACTGTTGGCGGAACCTCTTATTTGGCTTATCCGGGTTCTTCTGATATTGTTGCTGTAGCGATGTATGATAAAGACGGCCAACGATTGGTAGATGATAATAGTAAGGTAGACTACTATACTTATCAGAATGTTAATGGTAAGATTGCGTTGAAGAAAGTAGGAGCTGCTCAATATGCCTCTAGAAATTACGCTTCAGTGAAGGTCTCTGTTGACGACAATACGTTGGATTTGACTCGTGGCTCTTTGGATGATAAATTCTATAGCAATCAAGAGATTCGTACATCTGCTTTTGCCGTAGCAATGGATGATTCTCCTTTGTATCGTCGCTTCAACAACGCCGCTCTAGGTGAGAATGTAAATGACGGTCCTGATAGCTTGACATTCGTTGAGAGCGTTCGTAATGAGTACTTAATGGATGAGTGGAACCCGAACTTGACTACGGAAACTGTTGATTACGCTGGTATCTGGAATAAGGATAAGGCTGAGGGTAAATTAGCGTTCCGTATTGATACGGCTTGGTTGAATCGTGGTCTTGGAAATATCAAACCTCAATATTTGATCTCCGTGGCTCGTGACGACCAAGAGGGTGTTGAGACAGTTCCTTGTACAGAGGCTGGTCCTCACGTTGACGCTAACGGTAACATTACAACAGATCCTTCTAAGTGTGTTCATGCTCAACATGGTCGTGCTGGCTTCGCTTATGGCAAATACTTGGTTAACTTCTCAGACTCTGCCCAAGCGTTCATCGATAGAGAGGCTAAGGTTAATCCTTATATGTTCACAACGAATTCTAGTGCTAATAGCAGCTATACCCGTGTAGGTTTTGTTAAGGCTATCCATGCTGGTGACAGCTTGTTCGTATTGACAAATGGTTTCGAGAATGTAGAACCGGCTAAGTTAGATACGGCGACAATCATCGCTAACTATAAGAAAGCTAAGCTGGAAAACTTCATCGTAGACTTGGTTGGTGACAAACATAAGAATGTAACTTGGTCATTCCGTTATATTAACCCGGATAAGGCTGGTGCCGTAACAGAAGAAGGTGCAGAGAACGCATTCTTGTTCGAGTCTAATGTTTATGGCGAGAAAGATCAAAATTATAGAACCGTAAATGGTGACGCTGATCGTGCTATCGCTCCGACATATGCTGCCGCATGGTTGAAAATGCATAATGGTTGTTTGGTACTGACAGATATCAATTCACAGTTCTCTTCCGCAAAGACCAATGGTGATGGCGCATTAATCTTTAATGTCGCTCAGAAGGATGAAGAAGATATGGTTACATCTAATGATAACATCAACAATGTTGAAGGTGTATCTGTAGTAGCTGGTAATGGTACTGTAACTATCCAAGGCGCCGCTGGTAAATCAGTAGTTATCTCTAACATCTTAGGTAAGGTAGTCGCTGAGACGGTTCTTACATCTGATAACGCAACAATTACCGTACCTGCCGGTATCGTAGCTGTAGCTGTTGATGGTGAGGAAGCTGTTAAAGTGGTTGTTAAATAATTAAACAAATAGATAGGTCAAGAGATGGGGATTCCCCCATCTCTTCCTTTAAGAAGATATTTATAATTCTGAAATTCCCGTGTGGAGATAGATTCTTCAAGTACACCGCGATGGTAGAACATGCGGGAGTATTAATACTAAAGTAATAAATTAAAAGCTCAGGTCACGAGAACTTCTGTGAAGAAATGTCGTGACCTTTTTTTGTACTCTTAAATCTCGTGCTATGCTTATATCTACTCAAGAAACATTGATCTATAAATCAATTAGTCCGGAAGACATTTATTGTTATACTCCCGGAATCACCGTGACTTCGACGGGACGCTTGGTCGTGACTTTCGACTTGGGCGGCAAGGGGGTAAAAGAAATCTATGCTTCTTCGCAGCTGTATACGGAAAGGACAAGACGGTTAGGTATCGGTAAGATTTTTGTATCGGACGACCAAGGCGCTAGTTGGTGTTTTATCTCGGATTTTAATTTTTGGCATGCCCGCCCTTTTTGTATAGGGGAAAAGATATATATCATAGGAAACGCAGGCGATTTATGTATTATATGCTCGGAAGATGATGGGAATACGTGGAGCGTTCCCTCGTTTCTCTCCCAAGGTGAGAAATGGCATTCTTCTGCCTGTAATGTTCTTTTCGCTAACGAGCGGGTTTACTTGGCGATGGAACAGCGTTTTTATAACTCGGAGATAGAAGGCTGGAATGTGGCGGGTTTGAGCCCTACCTTGCTATCTTGCTATATTCACGATGATTTACTGGATGCGTCTTCTTGGCGACGTTCCGATCCTTTTGTTTTCAGGGATAAAGTACATTTCCCGGAAGGGGTTGGCATTCCTTTTTACGAGTCATTGACCAATAAGCCGCTAGAATTGGCTCCCGGTCGTTTTAATGCGCCCACTGGATGGCTGGAGGCTCAAGTGGTTCAAATAAAGGATAAACATCATATTTGGTATGATCCGGAAGGGAAAACGTTCCATATGTTTCTTCGTGCGCATACCGGAGGGATTGGATACGCTTGTTTATTAAAAGTGAGGGAAGATAAGAACGGCCAGATGGTAACCGGCTTTCAAGAGACTCCTTCCGGACAGACCTTGCTTTTCTTGCCCTTTCCCGGTGGCCATTTGAAATTCTTTATAGTGTATGATGAGATATCCCGGTTGTATTGGATGGCATCCAATCAATCTTTCGATTCTATGCGGACGATAAGCTCATTACCTGAGACTTCCCGGTATGGACTCCCGAATAATGAGAGGCATCGTTTACAATTATTATTCTCGAAGAATTGTGTGGACTGGTGTATGGCTGGGATGATCGCTTGCCAAGGGAATGAATTATATTCAAGAAATTATCCTTCGTTATGTATCGTAGGTGAGGATATGCACGTGGTTTGCCGTGCGGCGGATGATCATACAAAGGACCCTCAATACTCTGATTGTATTACATATTATAAAATTAAACGGTTTAGAATGTTAATCTATTAAATGAAGTGATTATGGAAAAAGTACTGATTGTAATACCGGCTCGATATGGTTCAAGCCGGTTGCCGGGTAAGCCTTTGGTTAAGATTAAAGGTATAGAGATGATAAAACGGGTCTCGGATATAGCGGATTTTGTATGTCGCAAAAATGAGTCTTGTTCTTATTTGGTAGCTACGGATGATGAGCGCATCGTCTTGTTTTGCGAATCCCGGGAGATTCCGGTGATGATGACTTCCACGAATTGTAAAAGTGGTACGGAACGTTGCTATGAGGCGGTAAGGAAACAGGACACCAATCCCGGACTGATAATAAATCTGCAAGGCGATAATCCCACGTGTCCTCCTTGGATATTGCAAGATCTGATCGATACATGGAGAAAGGAGAAGGCGGATGTCCTTACCGCCTCGGTCTTGTTGGGATGGAGCGAATACGATCAATTACTGGCGATGAAAAAGGAAACCCCTTATTCCGGCACGACGGTATTGGTGGATCGGCTGGGATATGCCTTAGCTTTCTCGAAACAAACCATACCCGCTATCCGTAAGGAGGATCAGGCTAGGGATCTTTTGCCTAAAAGCCCTGTCAGGCGGCATGTGGGTTTATATGCGTATAGCGGTCGAGCCTTCGAGTCTTATTTCTCATTACCTCCGTCTGTGTATGAACGCTCTTATATAGAAGGATTGGAACAGATGCGTTTCTTAGAGAATGGCATCAAAATGAGGGTCGTAGACGTTGATTATCGGGGACGTGAGACAACAAGCGGGGTTGATTCCCCGGAAGATGTCAAACGGGTTGAGGAAATACTTGAGAAATATGGAGAGTTCGATCTTTCGTGACTTAGATGGAATCGTAGATTCTATTTTATTTCCTTACCATACTTTGGAGGAAGTTCTACCTCCTGGCTGTGAGGCTGGTCCGGTATGGATGGAATTTGCCTGTTGGGTAGACAGCCAAAAGGTGGATATACGGGCATCGGAATCACCCTTATTCTTGAATATATGTGGTATACCCGCATCCGGTAAATCGTATTGGGCGGAGGAATGGCTATCAGAGAATGGACCTTGTTTGCATATCGCTTTCGACGCTATTATGGAGGCATTATCCGGGTATCAAGCGGATTGCTCGCTAGATAGGGAGAAAGCGTTCTTACGTTGGGAACTTCCTGCTCGTTTTTTAGGTTACCGTCTTCTTTTGTTGGGATTGAGGAATGGGTGGCCTATTTTATTTGAACATAGTAATGCGTTGAGAGAACATGTGGATTTGTATAAGAAGATAAAGAGTCTTGGATATCGGATTCATATGGTGTGCATCGATGCGACACCAGAAATGGTTATCAAAAGATTGGCTCGGAGGAATCGTTTTTTCCCGGAGGAGCAAGTAAAAAAACGTTGGGATTGCTTGATAGATTTGTTACCTGAATATCAAAAAATAGTAGATGACTTTAAATTAATACAACCATGGAAAAATGTAGAAAACTTGTGATCGTACGGCATGGTAATACGTTTCGTGCGGGAGAGACTCCGACTCGGGTTGGAGCTAGAACTGATTTGCCTCTGGTAGAGGAGGAACGAGCTAGATCTGCGGGACGTTATTTACGTGAAAAGGGGATTGTGATCGACAAGGTGATTTCGGCCCCCTTAAAACGCACATTGGAGACCGCTAACTATATCTTGGAGGAAATGAATGTGGATTTGCCTATCATTCAAGACTTACGTCTTAAAGAGATTGATTATGGGCCGGATGAGAATATGGTAGAAGATCATGTAATAAAACGTTTGGGATCTCTCTATTTAGAAAAGGAGGGAATGGACCGGAAAGACCTAACGGAAGATCGGATCGTGGAGAGGGGACTTTCCGTGATCGCCCAATGGAATGAGAAGGCCGTGGTACCGTTAGGATGGAACGTAGATGTAGAGAAACTGATAAGCGGTTGGCAGGATTTGGCGGCTAGTATACCTGATGGTGAGACTTGGCTGCTAGTATCTTCCAATGGAGTGATGCGTTTCTCCCCCTATATTCTGGGGAATTATGAGGATTTCTGTGCGACTCATGATATTAAGGTTCCGACAGGTGGGGTTTGTATATTCGATTGTGTGGGTGATCATTGGAGGTGTACGGATTGGGGAATAAAGGCTTATAAACTTTTTAAATGATAAATCATGGAAGATATATGGAATATAACAGCTTTGGTAGTTAGTGTATTAAGTGTGCTTTTGTCTCTTTATGCTTTAAGACAGGCTACCACTAAAAATACCTCGGATATGTATCTGTTCTTTATCTCGCAATATGCGAAGGAGGACATGAAATTGGCTTTACGTAAATTGAAAGATATAAAGCGGGGGGTATATCGGTTGGAACAATGGGAGAGTGATATGAAAAATAATTTGCCGAAAGCCTTTGAGTATGACGAGGCGAGACGTTTGGTGAAATATTTTTATGATACTTTAGCCTATATGAAGTTAGAGAAACTGATAGAGGCACGTTTCGTAAGATTGATTTGCTTGAAGAAAGGAGCATGGCTTTATCTGGATACAGTCGAAGCCATGGAAAAGTTTTTTGACAGTGGCTATGATAAAAAGCCATATGCGGTTATTCGGGATGTATGCGAAAATTTACGAAAGGAAGGGTGTTGTCCTCCTTAGTTCATTATTTTCGGCTTTTGGTGATTTAATAAAGCCTTGATCGAAGAAACGATCGGGGCTTTTATATTTATTTCTTAATTCGCCATGACGATATTCCGCAAATCGAAACCGAATTGAATATACTCATCCTCAGTGATTTGCCTCTCTGTAGTCAGGATGATTAACGCATGCCCTCGATAGTTGTTTCTGTAAGGGGGATGGAAATGGTTGTAACGGTTTTCGAAGAAGCCGCATTTTTTATAGAACTTTAATCGCTTGGAGGAAATTTCATCCGTAATAGGATCGATCTCTAATAAGATGATCTTATTCAGGCGTTTATTAAAATCCTCCAGCAATAAACCGCCGTATCCTTGTCCCCTAAAGTTCTCATGAATGGCGAAATGTTCGATATATACATAGGTGCTAAAATCCCAGTATGAGATAAAGCCGATAAAGAGGTTATCTTTCAGATAAGCCACTAGATGATAGTTGGGAGATTGGAAGGCCTGTTCTTGTTGTTCTTCTGTTCGTTGCTCAAATAGAGGGAAACTTGCCGTATATATTTGCTCAAAGGTAGGATAGAGAGGATCTTGCTTTTGCGTTATTTCTAGTATGTCCATATGACTTCGCTTTATTTTGATGCGAAGATAATAATCTAAAAACATTGTCATGTCATATTAAAGCTTTATTTTTGGATGATCTTATAATTAAGATATTGTATACGATGATAGCGTGGTTTCGTTATATATGTTTAATTGTTAGCCTTATAATCACTATGCCGGAATTACTTTCGGCACAACGTCTGGTTTCTCAACGTCAAGAGGATGTAGAGGCCGGTCTTTTATATAACGAGAGCGTCTACATCCTATCTAATTATTCTTGTCTATCCTCCAATTCCCCGGAAAAACTTTCTTTGGACGAGTTGTTGCGGAAGCAGATCGAAGGCTTTTATTTCTATTTGAAGCGGGATACGGAGACAAATGTATTGTTACTAAGGAAACCTGATGGTACGTTTACCCCTTTTAGTGAGTCATTGGAAGCCATTAAGACGGCCTTGGATGCGGACTCCACTAAGGTTATGACGCTTTTCCTTGATTTCTATGTAGAGACGGAGCTGGAATCCTCTTTTAAGGAAATAGGCTTGATGGAGTATGTACTTGAGTATGATACGAAAAACGGATGGCCATCCCTGAAGGATATGTTGAGTTCCGGAAAGCGACTGGTCGTTTTCGAGGTTCAGAAACATTTGAACAGTCCTTCATGGTTGCATAATATGAGGGATTTCGTGGAGCATACGGACGCTGATTGGGGAAACCAACCGGAAGGGGTTGAGAGTTTTGATGAGCGGCTGAAAAAGAATTTGTCTTTATTTACCGGATATAAGTTCTTGGAGACTTCCCGGGGGAATAGCAATGATATCTCGGCTTTAGCCCGGCAGACGCCCTATTTAATTGAATCGTTTAAAAGAGCGTGGATCCGGGATGGAAGGGTTCCCAATTTTATCTTGGTAGATAAGTATTACGCATGGTTGGATGTCTCGTTGGTTACTTTTCGGAATTTCGATATCATCTACGGCGCGGTTACGAATAACAATGAGCTGCTTAACTACGTGAATTGGGATGGGATGTCTAATTATACGACGGGTAAATATTGCTTTCCGCTAGAGCCCGGAGCCGAGTTGATGCTTTCGCCGATCTCTCCGGGCTATCGGATAGAGCCGGCTACGGTTTATGTCTCCGGTACCCAAAGGAAGGCTTTCGCCGGCGATTTTAAGGCTAGACCTTTGCGGATTGACGAGGATATAGAGATTTATTTACCGTTTGAGGGCGATGAGAAAGATGGTTCGTCCAATCATAATCTCACGGTATCTAGGAATGTCGAGTTTATTCAGGACCCTATACGGGGGCAGGTCGCTTCCTTGGAGAATCAGGCCCGTGTGGATTTGCCGACCGCTTCGGAACTTCATATGCGGGATCATGATTTCACTGTCGGCGTTTGGTTGAAAATACCTAAGTACCTGCCGGAGAAGGAGGATTATTGTATTCTGGGAGCTAAGAACAGTACTTATCAACAAGCGTTGCATCTGTTGATACGGAATCGGAAACCGTATATGGGATTCTTTAACAACGATCTGGTTGGTAACACGGAGATCGAGCCGGGCAAATGGTATAATGTCGTATGGCGGTATAATAAGCGGAATGGGGAGCAGGCTATATTCGTAAATGGAAAACTGGACGCGATCTCTTTTGATCGTCCGGCTTATCTGGGTAGTGATAGCTTATATGTCGGTTTCGTGAATTTCAGCCAGTCCTCGAACTTCGTGGGTGTGCTGGATAATCTTTGTATTTGGTCTCGTGTGTTGAGCGATAAGGAGATATTGGGATTGAGCAACCAGTTATTAGATTTACATATATCGAATGCGATTACTTGGTTGGATGTCCTTGGAATTGGGTTGATTTTGATGGTTCTGGTCTCGATAGCTTATCTAGGCTATCGGAAGGTGAAAGAAAAGCCAAGGCAGGATGAGGCTGATGCGGGAACGGTTGCGGAGGAGGGAATCGAGGACGGAATCGAGGAGCCGGATCGTTCTTCGCAAGAGATGCCGGAGGAGATCGAGAAGGTTCCGGTTCTGCGCAATTATATCCGATTGTTTGGAGAGTTCTATGTGTTGGACCGGGATGGAAATGATATAACCTCTCTATTTACCCCCAAATTAAAACAGCTGTTTATCTTGATTATGCTTCACTCTTCCCGTGGAGGTTTCGGAATATCGAGCAAGGACTTGACACGGATGATTTGGGGGAATGACAACCCCTCGAAAAGTACGAAGAGCCTTCGAAGCGTATCTATATTGAAACTCCGGAAGATATTGGAACGTATCGATACGGTCGAGGTCCTATTTAACGCGAATCGATATATTCTCCAGCTTTCGGAAGATGTCTATTGCGATTATTTGGCTTGTTTGGATTGGCTGAAAGATAAACGGGTACGGACTCAGCCGGACTTTGAATATTTCTATGATATTATCAGCAAAGGAGAAGTGTTCAAAGGGGAATCGTTTGATTGGATGGATGATTTTAAAAGTTATATCTGTAATAGTACGGTGGATGTCTTGTCTCGCTTTATCGACACTTACTCGATCGAGGATGAGGCGGATCGGGTGATCCAGATAGCAGACCAGATCCTTCTGAACGATCCTTGCAACGAGGAGGCTTTGCTCTATAAGATCAAAGCCTTGATTTACCAGAACAACTTCAAATTGGCCCGTTACGTGTACGACCGCTTTTGCGCTTTATACCAAGAGATGTATGGCGAGGCTTTCACCTCTTCTTTTGAGCAGGTCGTACCGTCTTCGCTGATGAGTCAGCAATCTCCCCAGTAATATTATAGTGTGCCTGCTCATTGGCAGACTGTGCCATCGCTATTGTCACACCTGTGCCATCGTTGTGGCAAGACCGTGCCACCGTTATGGCATGCCTGTGCCATCCGTGTGGCACTCCTCTGGCATTACAGTGACAAATGTATGCACCCCACTGATAGCGATCCTTTCGAATAGGGAGGCAGGTGCTATGCCTCTGACTTATCGAAGATTTTTATAAATATTTCTTGATTTATTTATGTCGCTGTTATTGCGTGAATTATGCTTTGTGCGGATATGAAATTTGCCTTAAATTAGCCCTAGGTTAATGCCTTGTTTAGCGTTCGTTAACTCATGGTTTACTGCTCCTCCCTATATTCGCTCTCGTTGTTTCGCACGAGGAAGCGAAGTTGTGTTTTACTATATATATTTTTTTTTCGACTTTAAATTTAATACTATGAGTAACACTATGTCTGACAAGAATTCGGTGAACTTCACACGTAGGGAGTTCTTAGGTACAGTAGCTGCAGCGGCGGCGTTTACAATCGTACCTCGTTCCGTTTTGGGTGGACCGGGCTATACGGCACCTAGCGATATGGTCAATTTGGCCGGTATCGGTGTGGGTAGCCAAGGTGGTGGCGATATACAGAATATCGCTACTCCGGATGTACCTATTAAAAGGAGATCTTTTGGTGGAGGCGGTATGCTGATGCAACCTTATGCGGGCATCCAGCCACCCAGACGGGAACGAAGAGCGTCGGATAATCCTGTGCAAATGGGAGATGCGGAGAAACAATCGTTTAAGCATGCGAATATTTATGCGCTATGTGATGTAGACCACGATTACTCCGGACATATCTTAGCGGGATACCCGAAAGCGAAGAAGTATACCGATTTCCGGGAAATGATCGACAAGGAGAAAGAGATCGATGCGGTATTGATCGGTACTCCGGACCACACCCATGCGGTTATTGCCGCTTATGCGATGAAAGCAGGTAAGCATGTATTTGTAGAAAAGCCGATGGCTAAGACGATTTATGAGACCCGCTTTTTGAGGGATCTGGCAAAGCAAACCGGTGTTGTTACCCAGATGGGTAACCAAGGGCATAATATTGAAGGGACTATGCAGACGGTCGAATGGATTCAAGGTGGTGTGATCGGTGACGTAAGGGAAGTTCATTTGTGGACAAACCGTCCGATGTGGCGCCAAGGTTATTTTGATCGTCCGGCGGGAGTGGATATACCGTCTAATCTTAACTATGACGTATGGTTGGGTCCGGCCCCTGATAAACCTTATAATCCGGAGATGCTTCATTTCGCTTGGCGTGGATTATGGGATTACGGTACAGGCGCTATGGGGGATATGGGAGCTCATACCTTCGACGCTCCGATTTGGGCGCTTAATTTGGGTATGCCCACGAAAATACAAGCTACTTCCACCCCTTACAATAAGGACTATCTGCCACAATCGGAATGCGTGACGTATGAGTTCCCGGCTCGTGGGAATATGCCTCCGGTAAAGGTAACTTGGAGTGATGGGGGTATAAAACCGGCTCGTCCGGCGGAGTTGGAACCGAACCGCCAGTTAAGGGAAGCGCTTTATATAGGCGATAAAGGTCTGATCATGCATGGTACCCATGGAGCGGAGCCGCAACTGATACCGGAAAGACCGGGGTTCGTAGCTCCGGCGAAGACATTAAAGCGACCGAGTAATATTTATGTGGATTTTATCGAGGCGATAAAGGAAGGTCGCAAAGCCGCTAATGATTTTGAGGTATCCGCTAAATTGACGGAGATTATGTTGCTGACGAATGTCGCTGTCGCTGCGCAACGGTTGGATCTTACGTTGGAATATGACGCAGAGAATATGAGAATCACGAATTGTCCGGAAGCGAACGATTATTTCCACTATGAGTATCGTAAAGGCTGGAGCCTGTAAGGGACTTTCTTCTAAGGGTTAAGATTAATTTATAAATTGAATGGTTATGAATAAAGATGTGAACAATGGTCAGTCCAGACGTGAGTTTCTAGGAAGATCGGTCGCTGCTTTGGCGGCCGCGTCTTTCCTTCCGAGTGCTTTCTCTTGTACGGGGAAGAGTGTGGCGGCTCCCGCTCCGGTTGATACGGCGGCGGAGGCAGGCAAGGTTAACTCGAAGTTCGGTGGCGTGCAAATCGGCACGATCACTTATAGTTGGCGTTCCATGCCGGGTGGATTGGAGAATATCATCAAGTATTGCCAAGAGGCGAATATCAGTTCCATCGAGTTGATGGGAGGTGATCTGGAAGCTTATTTAGGAGCTCCGGAGAATCCGATGATGAAATTCTTCCGTCAGCAAGCTCCTCAACCCGCGGCGAAACCGGGTGAGAAACCTGCGGCTCCTCGTCGGATGGGTCCCCCGAAGTTTACTCCGGAGCAGCAGGCTGAGATCGATAAATATAAGGAAGAGGTGAAAGCGTGGCGTCTCGGGCTGGATCTATCGAAGGTGGAAGGTGCCCGTAAGTTATTGAACGAAGCAGGAATATCGGCGCATATCGTGAAGATGGAACCTTCCCGTATGGGTTCGGACGAGGAAATCGATTATGCGTTCAAGGTAGCCAAGGCCATGGGCGCTAAAGCCGTGACGGACGAGATTAATTTGGAGACGGCGAAAAGAGTCGCTCCATTTGCCGAGAAGCATGGGATGTATATGGCTTTCCATAATCATATGCAATATGCCGAAGAAGGCTTTAGTTGCGATCCGATCTTAGCGGTCTCTCCTTCTATTATGTTGAATTTTGACGCGGGCCACTTCTTTGGCTCTACAGGTATCCATCCGAATGAGATGATCAAGAAATATCATGATCGGATCTATAGTATCCACTTGAAAGATAAGACGGGGCCTACGACAGGGGACCAGCCGAATACGAATCAAGTATGGGGACAAGGGGAGATGCCGTTGGAAGACGTGCTCTTGTTGATCAAACAAGAGAAATGGCCTATCTATTGCGATATAGAACTGGAATATGATATCAAGCCTTGGTCTGACTCCGTGAAAGAGGTAGGCACTTGCGTGAAATATGCTCGACAAATATTGATGTAGATTATAGAATGTTGTCTTTGGTATGTCATTAATAGGTATAACGAAAGGGCCGGTTCCTGATGGAGCCGACCCTTTATTTTTCATTTATTGATCTCTTTCAGCAAATTGGGCGCGCACTTAAAATGGACAATGGTTCTGGGGATCAACATTAAAGTCTCTCCGCTTTTCGGGTTTCTAGCCAACCTGCTTGTCTGCAAGCGGGGAGTATAAACACCGAAACCCTGTATACATACCTTTTCTCCGGCTCTCGTTTTCTCTAAGATGATGTTATTCAGTTCTTCCAATATGTACCGGATTTCTTCTTTGTCATTACCGACTCTTTTCGATAATTCCTCGATTAGCTGACTTTTATTCATATCGTATTATTTTTTGAGAAGTTTGTTCTTTGCTCTGTTGTTAAATATTTTTTCCTGTATTGCAAAGGCGATAAGCCCGTGTGCCTCCGAAAGAAGCGTCCCAACGAAGATTGGTTCGAGAACTGCGTCTTCTCAACAATCTCTTGGATATTCAAGGTAGAGTTGGTGAGTAATCCTTTTAATTCTAGGATCATATATTCCGTAATCCAATCTTTGGCGGATTTGCCGCTTACCTCCTTAACAACCATGGTCAAGTATTTAGGGGTGATGCATAGAGAGTTCGCGTAGAACGTCACGCTTCTGTTCACTTTGTAATTACTCATGACCAATTGAAAAAATTTGTGGGTCAGTTCTTTCTTGTGTACATCTATCGTTGCCGTACTGTCTAAAGAATTGACTTTATAATGGTTATATATATCAAGGAATAATATGCGAAGTAAGAGTATAACCGACTCTCTTCGATACTGGTTTTCCGGATCGACGGCTTTTCTTATAAGTAATTCAAAGAAGTCTACAAAGGAAAGAGTTTCCACGTCTTCCATCTTGAAATAGTAATGTTGCCTCATATAGAAAAAGAAATGTGGCGAGAAACGACTGATACCGCTTAATATATCAGTATAAAAGGATTCCGTGATCGTGAAATATCTGATTTGGAAATCTACGCTAACGTCCGTTAATGCGACCAATTGCCCCGGCAAGATGATGATGAGCTCTTTAGGGGTTATAATGTGCTTGTTGGAATAGATATCAATTTTAGCGTTTCCTTTTACACAATAGATGACAATCCCTAATCTTATATAAGAAGGGTAAGTGGTAATAGGGAGTTCTTTGGAAAGTGTAAAGATCTTGAAGTCCTTCTCCAAAGAATAATCAATACCACTATTCGGCTCAACTATTTTTTTAATATTTCCCGACATTCTTTTTGTCTATGTTTCTTATGTAAAATTATAACTTCGTCTTTTACTATATTTATCTAGTGGTTGTTTGGTATAATATTACAGAAATATAGGTCTCGTTTTGGCGTTTTTTAAAGTTTGGTTTAAATGATACCTTGAAAAATAACCGCTATTGGATGTTTTTGTTTGTAGGTCTAATACTTTTTTGCAAATACGGTTGAGGTGATGTTAGGGATAACTTGTATTCTAAGGGCTGTGCGAGCTGGATGGAATATGTGTTAGGAAATATTAGTAATTCAGGTTAAGGACAAGCGTGCGAGACAAGAACGGGAAGGATTGCCTCGCACGGCAGGCTTAGGTCGTCTTTTAGATAAACTTGAGTATATCTTCTGCCTTTTCCGCTATATGATCGGGTGCGTATTTCTCTAATTCCGTACGAGGGCGAAACCCCCATGTTACCCCACAGGAGGTCACTTCGCTGTTGATGGCGGTTTGCATGTCTACGTCCGAGTCACCAACATAAAGAGCGTTCTCTTTGGATATGCTCGCTCGTTCTACGATCTCATTGACGATACTGGGATCTGGCTTCGCCTTTACTCCTTCACGCTGTCCGAGAACCTCCGTAAATTGTATGGAAGGGAAGAAATGGGCGATGAGCTTACGGGTAGCGGCTTGATATTTATTAGAAGCGACCGCCAGTTTTATCCCTCTTTCCTGCAACAAGGCTAATAACTCAGGGATACCGGGGTAGGGAACGCTGCGATCTGTGTTATGCAGATCGTAATGCTTCAAGAACTCTTCCCTTACCTTTAGTATATTCTCTTCCGTCTTTTCACCTTCGGGTAACGCACGTTCGAATAATTTGTTGATGCCGTTTCCTACGAAGAAGTTATACTCCTTTACGTCATGTGTCGGAAAGCCGTTTTGCCGCAACGCATGGTTCGTGCTATGGGCTAAATCCGCGATCGTATTTAATAATGTTCCGTCAAGATCGAATATTACTAACTTTTTCATTTTAGTTTTCTGGCAAAATTAATGGAATGTAGAGATATACTTTCCCTTTCGACTGATAAAATAGATGAACCGATTTAAAAATAGATAAAAGTATTAGGTCATATATAAGATATTTGTATCTTTAGGACAGGAATAGAAATCCTTTGTAATATATTGTATAACCTAAAATTGGAACATCATGGGAAAGAATCAATTAATTCACGGGAATGAATTTCATTTGCTGAAACAAGCTGAGATTCATAAAGCTACAGGTAAATTAGTCGAGTCACTAAACTTGGCAGCCGGTTCTACGGGAGGTTTTGATCTTTATAAAGTTGTAGAGGCTTATTTTACGGATTTAGAGAAAAGAAAGGAGATCAATGATTTGTTGGGTATTTCCGAGCCATGTGAGACACGTGTCACGGAAGAATGCTTTTCTTAAATAAGCCGCAGTAGGAATAACATAGAAAAAGGAGATACCTGAATCAGATATCTCCTTTTATTATATCTCAAAGAAGGATCAATTACTTACCAGAAAGTTTTTCTTTCAAAGCTGCCAATTCCTCGATGTCACCTAATGTAGTCTTTTCAACCGGACCGGTTACCATTCCAGATTCCTCTTCTTTTTTACCGCCACGTTTTGAGGAAGCCTTCTTTTCAGAAGTTGCCTTAGCGCCTTTTTGCTCATCTTCAAAGATGCGGCTGTGAGAAAGGATGATACGTTTAGCTTCCTTGTTGAACTCGATTACCTTGAATGAAAGTTTCTCATCTACTTGAGCTTGAGAACCATCTTCTTTTACAAGATGCTTCGGAGTAGCGAAACCTTCTACGCCGTAAGGCAAAGAGATAACGGCACCCTTATCCAATACTTCGATGATTGTACCTTCGTGGATAGAACCAACCGTGAAGATTGTCTCGAATACATCCCAAGGATTCTCTTCCAATTGCTTGTGGCCTAAGCTTAAGCGACGGTTTTCCTTATCGATTTCCAATACTTGAACCTCGATCTCTGCTCCGATCTGAGTGAATTCAGACGGATGTTTGATCTTCTTCGTCCAAGACAAGTCAGAGATGTGGATCAAGCCGTCAACACCTTCCTCGATTTCTACGAATACACCGAAGTTTGTGAAGTTACGAACCTTAGCCGCATGACGAGAACCTACCGGGAAGCGCTCCTCGATGTTTTCCCAAGGATCAGCCTTCAATTGCTTGATACCAAGAGACATCTTACGCTCGTCACGATCCAAAGTCAAGATTACGGCCTCGATCTCGTCACCAACCTTCATGAAGTCTTGAGCGGAACGCAAGTGCTGTGTCCAAGACATCTCTGAAACGTGGATCAAACCTTCTACGCCCGGAGCGATCTCGATGAACGCGCCATAGTCAGCCATAACGACAACTTTACCCTTAACCTTGTCACCAACCTTCAAGTTCGTATCCAAAGCATCCCATGGGTGCGGAGTCAATTGCTTCAAGCCAAGAGCGATACGTTTCTTCTCGTCGTCGAAGTCCAAGATAACAACATTGATCTTCTGGTCAAGCTGAACGATTTCTTCCGGATGAGAAACACGTCCCCAAGAAAGGTCTGTGATGTGGATCAAACCGTCTACGCCACCCAAGTCGATGAATACACCGTAAGAAGTGATGTTCTTGACAGTTCCTTCCAATACCTGTCCTTTCTCCAATTTGGAGATGATATCTTTCTTCTGTTGTTCCAACTCAGCCTCGATAAGAGCCTTGTGAGATACAACAACATTCTTGAATTCTTGATTGATCTTAACAATCTTGAATTCCATAGTCTTACCTACAAATACATCGTAGTCGCGGATCGGCTTCACATCGATCTGAGAACCCGGCAAGAACGCTTCGATACCGAATACGTCAACGATCATACCGCCCTTCGTACGACATTTGATGTAACCTTTGATAATTTCGTCTTTTTCAAGAGCCTCGTTAACACGATCCCAAGAACGTGTAGCGCGTGCTTTCTTGTGTGAAAGGATCAATTGTCCTTTTTTGTCTTCTTGGCTCTCGATGTAAACCTCTACCTCGTCACCAATCTTTAAATCCGGGTTATAACGGAACTCGGACATAGGAACAACACCGTCAGATTTGAAACCGATGTTTACAACAACCTCACGTTTGTTCATAGAAGTAACGGTACCCATAACCACTTCTTTGTCTTTTACCGTGTTCAGGGTCTCGTCATACGTTTTTACAAGATCGTCCTTGCTTACTTCGGTGTAAGTCTCGCCTTGCTCGAAAGCGTCCCAGTTGAAATCTTCAACCGGCTGGATGTTTTTTAAATTTTCCATTCTTTAATTGTTAATACTAAGTTTGTTTTAATTAGTAAGTTAGACTTTATGTTGTCATCTCTCAAAAATCGGGGCAAAGGTAATGCTTTTTTTCTGATTGACAAGAGTTTTGAGGGGTAAAAACATTCAATTGGGCCGTGTTGGCTGTAATTACGGAAAACTGTTGATTTTTATTGATATTTATTTTGTAAGTTTGCGAATTGTAAGCGATAAATCAATGAGTAGAGGATTTTTAAGAAAGTCCAGCGTCAATACTTTTATAGGAATAGTGTGGATTTTGTTTGCGGTGAGCGCAAGTGCGCAGAATGCCGTGAGTAAATTTCGTGCGGATAGCATACGCCAATCTTTATCGTGTATCCAAAAACCTCAGGATAAGATACCCCTTCTTAAAGAATTAATCGGCTTGTACTGGCAATTGCCGGAGGAGGTACCAGCGTTGAAAGAGATAATCGATATCGCGATGCCTTTGGATTCCATCGGGATCGTATACGATGCGATGGCTGGCTTGAGTCGTTATTACCCTGCTATTAACGTTTGTCCGAGTCGGGGGCGCTCTTGAAACAGTATGATCATTTATTGGATTCCTTGGAAAGGAAGTATAATGGGGAGGGAAAGATTTTTCCGGTAAAACGTCATCGTTGCTTGATGAGTTGCTATTATTGCGAGCTGTATACCATGAAAGGGAATTCGGGAAAGGCACAGGCGTATTTGGATCAGGCGACCGCTTATTTGGATAGTTCTTTTGGGGATAGGGTGGAGGCTCAATATCTGCGGACAAAATCATTTTATTATTGGAAGGAGAAAGATTATAGGCATGCGTTGTCCGCCGTCAATCTGGCTTTAAAGATCAATCGTGATCTGGATAAGTTGGAGATGAAGAAAGCGATATTGCAATCGTCCGGCCAATTGCAAGAGGCGGTCACTATCTATGAGGAGATCATCAATAAGACGGAGACGATCAACATGGATGCCTTCGACCGGCAAATCGAGCAACTCCGTGTATTGAATGACTTGAATGACATGGAAAAGCAAGATCGGGAGTTGAAGCTGAAATCGGAGCAAGAAGCTTTGAAGCAGAAGCAGATTGTCGTATCTATCGGTCTTCTATTGGTCTTGATGGGCCTACTCTATATGTTGTGGCGTATTTATATGCATACTAAGCGGTTGAGAAATGAGTTGCTTCAGGAGAAAGACTCCTTGATCGCTTCGGAGAAGCAACTGAGGGTCGTGACGAAAGAGGCGGAGGCGGCGAACAAGAAGAAAAGCGCATTTATCGCCAATATCAGCCATGAGGTGCGTACGCCGTTGAACGCCATTGTCGGGTTCTCGGAATTATTGGCGAGTAGCGAGTATAGCGAGGAGGAGAAGATCCGGTTTGCCGGGGAGGTGAACCATAGTTCCGAGTTGCTATTGAATCTGGTGAACGATGTCCTGGATTTATCCCGTTTGGAATCCGGCAAGATCAAGTTCAGCGTGAAGCCAAACGATCTGGTCGCCTGTTGCCAGAGGGCGTTGGATTCGATTCGCCATCGGGTGAAGCCCGGGGGCCGATTGACGTTTACTCCCTCGCTTGAATCTTATACCTTGAATACGGATGCCTTGCGTTTACAGCAGTTGCTGACTAACTTGTTGTCGAATGCCGCTAAATTCACCTCTGAGGGAGAGATCAATCTCTCGTTTACCGTGGATGAGGGCAAGGAGGAGGTCCGTTTCTCCGTTACGGATACGGGCTGCGGGATCCCGGAGGATAAGTGCGAAAAGATATTCGAGCGTTTTGAGAAACTGGACGACTTTATTCAAGGTACCGGCCTAGGACTATCTGTTTGCCAGATCATCTCGGAGCAGCTTAATGGCTCTTTATCGGTGGACATCTCTTATAAGGATGGAGCCCGGTTTGTCTTTATACATCCAACGAATTTAATTGAGACCCCCATATGAGACAGAAGAATCGACTCAATAACTGGATATCCATACGTATGGGGATGGTCATCGTGATCTTCCTAGGCGTATCTTGCGGTTCGATGAAATCTTCCACACCTCCTCCCGCCAAGGATCGTTTAACGGAGATCGACAGCTTGGAGAGGTTATTGCCGGACTGCCCGACAATAGCGTCTACCTTGCCCTTATTGCGGAGGTTGGCATTCCTGTACCAGCAGCAATCCGAGATGAAGGTTTATAATGAACGTCTTTATGAAAATGCGATGGCGGTGGATTCTATATCTGTCGCATACTTGGGATTGAAGAACTTAGCCGAATATTATTACGATCAGTCTGTACGTGATAGTTTGGAATATTATTGTTCTCTCGTAGACTCCATAGCCAAGGCCCGGCATGAATACCCGAATGTGTTGTTTGACGTGAAGAGCCTTTCCTGCCAAGATCTCCTTTGGCTTGGGAATTATGAGCTGACGATGAGCGAAGCTATGGATCTGTATCGGTTGGCGAGCAACTTGGATCATAGATATGGCTTGCTCCGTTGCTCGGAGACATTAGGATTGATTTACCAACGAATCCGGAGGGATAGCGACGCTGTCGTCTCTTTTCAGGAAAGCCTTGATTTATTGAAGGATATAAAGGATGTGCCGGATATCATGGATACTAAGGTCCGGTTAACTTCTTATCAATTGGAGAGTAGCGTACGGACGAAGCAATACGCGTCGACGGAACGGATCTTAGGGCAATATAAGGCTTTGCTCGATGAGCAGTATAAGATCTACCAAGAGAAAAACGATCTTTTGTCTATTAAAAGAGAATATTGGTTACTTTATTCTTTTTACACGAGTTTTTATCTTTCGCAAGGAGACTTGGAGAATGCCAAGCGTTCGTTGGATCAAGCCTCTTCTTATGCGGATAGTAATTGGGTTGAGGGAGATTATGCGATCAATACCTACCTGGCGGTTAAGGCCCGTTATCATAAGGCGGCAGGAGACATTCCGCTGGCGCTTCATTGTATAAATGAAGTGCTGGAGACCGAGCGGCTGCCCGAGGATATCCAGTTCAAGGCGGATATCTTGAAGGAACAGGGACTACTTGGGGAGGTCATGGCTCTATATGACGAACTTTATAGTACGCTGACGAAAAGGCGGGGAACTTCTTTTCTCCGGCAGGTAAACCAATTGCGTACCTTGCATGAGCTGCATGAAAAGGAGTTGAAAGAAACGGAATTGAAGGAGGCCGGGCAACGCATCGCCCGGAAACAGGATCTGCTGATCTTTATCCTATCCATATCGGTCGTGCTGTTGATCCTTCTCTATGTCCTGTTTTTGTACTACCGTCATCTACGATCCTTGAAGAACCAGTTGCAGCGGGAGAAAGAGTTGCTTTTGGAATCTCAAAGACAGTTGATAAAGGAAAAGACCCGTGCGGAAGAGGCTAGCTTGATGAAAAGCGCTTTCCTGGCGAATATGAGCCACGAGGTCCGGACTCCGTTAAATGCTATCGTGGGGTTCTCCGGTTTATTGGTGGAACCTTCTACCGATGAGGAGGAGCGGAAGGAATATTCGTCTATCATCCGGAACAACACGGATCTGATGTTGAATCTGGTAAACGACGTATTGGACTTATCCCGGATGGAGACCGGAGACCTTCATTTTGACATCAAGGATCATCTGCTTTTAGTATGTTGCCAAATGGCTTTGGAGAGTGTACGCCACCGGATACCGGATGGGGTTAAATTGACTTTTTCTCCCGCCGGGGAACCAATCGTGGTACATGTAGATAATCTGCGCCTGCAACAACTGTTGACAAACGCCGCTAAATTTACGGAGAAAGGCGAGATTAATCTATCGTTTCAACTTGAGCCGGACCGGAAGAAGGTACGTATAGCCGTTACGGATACGGGCGCCGGAATCCCCCTTGAAAAACAGGCTACCATATTCAACCGCTTTGAGAAGCTGGACGATTACAAGCCCGGCGTGGGTTTGGGGCTCTCTATCTGTCTCCTGATCGCCGAGCGGCTGGACGGCGCCTTGTTTATCGACTCTTCGTATACAGACGGGGCTCGCTTCGTGCTTATCCTTTCTTGTGAAATAGATTCCTCAATTTATAATCCGCCAATAGAAGTATGAGCGTGATGGCCCCTATGTATAAATAGAAAGCCAAGGCCGATGTGCTTATCGTGGGGATGGCTATCTTGGGTATCTCCATATATACGAAAGATACGATCGCGAGGGAAATCATGATAAGCGAGGCCACGATCGCCGCTAACAGGCTGAACCGTTCGTCACGTTTCTTCGCCTTTGCGGACTCAAGCATGATTTGTCGCATTACGTTCGAACGGAACGAGGCGGGAAGCTCCTCCTCCGGTATGCGTTTGAATAAATCCCCCAATAAATCGGGTTGTTCCTTATTTGTGTTTATCTTACTCATGATCCATTCCATTTAATAATACAAACAATTTTTTTCGGATGCGATGTAGCTTGACTTTAATATTCGAGGCGGTCAAGCCGGTGATAGAGACCAGTTCTTCTATTGTTTTTTCTTTCCAATAAAAGAGCAAGATCAAGGCCCGTTCGTCCGGTAGAAGTTGTTCAAGGGCGACTTCCAATCTTTGAACCTGTTCCGTGGATTCGGTTTGTCCGAACAGGTTCGTAATTTCCTCCTCCGATACGTTTTCAAGTGTAGTCTCCTCAATCGCTAGAAACTCATATCTCTTCTTCCGGACCGACGAGATCGCCGTGTTGTAAGCGATCCGGTAAATCCATGTGGAGAAACTGCAATCCCCTTTGAATGAGGCGAGGTTTTTGAATACCTTCATAAACGTATCTTGCGCCAACTCCTCAGCCTCCTCTTGGTTTTGTACCACTTTGAGGATCAACGAGTTAATCGGACGGCTATACTTGTCCAAAAGGCAAACGAAACATGCCACGTCCCCCGCTTGTATCCTTTGTATGTAATATGTATCGGTATACAATTCCATTGTACTTAATGGACGCAAGCCGGGTAAATAGGTTACAACTTGCGGTAACAAAAATAAAAAATATTTTTCAGCCCGGAGGTGTAACCTATGGGAAACTGTTGCGTCAAATTAGCAAACAATATGAATGAATCAATTAAAATTATACAGTTATGATGGATTTTATTTCTGTTCCGCTAGTTGTCGGAATCGTTTGTGCAGGTATTTACGGATTATTTGAGTTGTTTGTTCGCAAGAGGGAACGTTTGGCGATTATCGAGAAGATCGGTGATAAACTGGATGCCTCTGCTTTCGATGGTAAATTGGGACTGCCTCACTACATGCGAAACTTCTCGTTCAGTAGCTTAAAGGCCGGGTGCCTTTTGGTGGGAATCGGATTAGGTTTGTTGGTAGGCTTTATTATTAATATGTGTATGGCGACAAATTCTTATTATGATGATGGTTGGTACAGGCATGAGGTAGCGGGTACGGCTTATGGGGCTTCGGTTCTTTTGTTCGGGGGAATCGGCTTGATAATAGCGTTCGTCATTGAGCTGAAACTAGGTAAGAATAATAAATAGCCATAGGCTTGCCTGTATAGACGTAGCGTGCTGCATGCAGCACGCTACGTCTATACTACAGGTAGATCTCCCCGAAGAATTCAGGACAATGGAAATTAGGCTCGGGAAGGTCGATCGGACTCCAACTTACGAAATGCGGATTCATTGTCTCATCGGCGCATTTATAGAAGTTCCCTAGTATTTTCTCCGGCAGATTACTAGGATCTAACCCCATCAACTTGAGTGGTATGACTACGATTAAGTTCCATGTATGAATACCTTTAATCTCCTCGAATGCCCTTCTTCTCACGGATGGGAGTCTTATGATGCTTTTATACTCTTCTTGCGAAAGCGACGTCTTGATATCCCGTGAGGTACGGCGGGCGGCATCGCAAGTCCCGATACAATTAAACTCGAAATTCATATAATGCGAGTCACCTTCCTTTTTCATGAAGAATTCCACGCAACTATCCTTATGGACCGAGGAATTGTCCATCTCATAAGACGCCTTTAGCGAATTACCCTGCACGCTATATCGTATATATAGATTTTTCTCTGTCCGGGCTATATTAAAAGCGGTGATCGGCTTATATGGATACTCATGCCAATTGGCATGGGTGAGGAACTCACGTTGGGATTGCACCTCAAGAATCGGTTCTATGGATGTTATATCGAGTACATCCAGAACAGGGATAACAGGAACTTTCAGTCTTTTCATTTTAACTATAGATTTGAAGTAAAGGCCATTGTAAGTAGGAGGTCAATAAAACCGATAGGGCACCGATAATAGACAATACGATAATGACAGAGCCCACGATCCGGTTCAGTAACCAAATACCTCTAACGTTGAACCATTTTCTCAGTTTTCCAATAATATATGTTATGCCGAACCACCAAAGAACGGCCCCTAACCCTATGCAAACAATGCCCAATACCAGCAGCCAAAACGAATGTTCAGGCAGCACGAAACCAAACCGGGCGAATAATCCTATATAGAGCAAGACGATTAACACGTTGCTAAAGGTAAGTAGAAAAGCTGTAATAAAGTCTTGGGTGAACGATAATTTTTTTTCTCGGTGTTTCTTTAGGTTCCTAGTCGGGTTGCTTTGGAAGATATAATACCCGAAAATGCCGAGAACGATACTTCCGATCAATTGCAGGGGCGCTTGGTTCGCCTCCACGAAGTTGACCACAACTCCCATGCCCAGACAAGTCAGTGCCGCATAAATCACGTCGGATAGAGCGGCCCCTAATCCGGTGACGAACCCGTGCCAACGTCCTTTATTTAGTGTTCTTTGTATACAGAGCATACCGATGGGGCCCATGGGGGCCGAAACCAATACACCTATAATGATTCCTTTACTAACGATTCCTAGCATTAAGTTGAGTCTCTTCTAGTTTCTTGGGCAAAGATACATCCATTCCGCGATAAAAAAAAGGTAAAAAACGTAAGATACTGTAGGGACGAGGCTCGCTCGTCCCTTATTTCGGGAAATTGGGACTGTACAATAGGGTCGTATCGAGAGTCATCAATTTACCGTCTTTCACGAATGAATCTCCTCGCTCGGACAGATGCTCTACCATCATCTTGCGTAGTTCGGACAACTTATTCTGATAGGCTGCGTCCTCACTAAGGTTATGTGTCTCTCCCGGGTCTTCCCGTAAATCGAACAACTGCTCGCTTCCGTTGTGGAAATTCCAGATATACTTAATCTTCCCATCGGTAAGGGCTGCCCAGTAATTATCGTCGCTATAGCAAGTGGCATGCTCCATGTCTATATAGGGGCGCCATTGTTCCTGCTGGCCTTGGATCAGCTTGAGTAAAGACCGCCCGTCCATATCGGGAGGAACCGACCCGCCGGCGATATCGATAAAGGTAGGCAAGAAGTCTCTCAGTTCTACAGGTTGTTCTATGCTGCTTCCGTCCGGTATGGATTTGGATATACCGGCGGGCCATTTTACGATATAAGGAATATGGGCCGAACCCTCGTACGGATAGGTTTTCCGCCAATGATAATGATCGCCCAACATATCACCATGATCCGCCGTGAAACAAATCAGGGCATTGTCGTACATACCTTTGTCTTTTAGGGTCTGGATGATTTGCCCTACTTGATCGTCGATAAAGGTGATATTGGCGTAATAATGGCGACGGGAGTTTATGGCATACGCATCCCCGAAATTACCGAATGGGGCATCCGATGCTCCTTGGAGAGGATCTTTCGGCTCGGCGTATTGTCCGCACCAATCTCCTATATGGGGTTTCGGGATATCTGCGTCCTTATACATATCCAGATAACGTTGAGGCGGATCATAAGGACTATGCGGGCGGGCGAATGATACCTTGAGGAATAAGGGCTTGTCGTTGTCGTAGTTCCGGATCAACTCGCAAGCGGTCTGTCCGGTCCAAGCCGTAGGATGAAGCCGTTCGTCTAACTTATAGACACCGGCGGCATGGTCGTTCCAGCCGATACCCGTAAGATCCGGGTCTTTGCCGGGTGCCTGCAATTGAAACCATTCCCGGTAATCGCTGATGAAATCGGGACTTTCCACCCGGCCACTCTCGTCGATCAAGGTCGCGTGGAATCCGTGAAGTGCTTTCTGCGGAAACCAATGCATCTTACCGATCCCGAAGGTATAATACCCCAGATTCCGCATCATCTGAGGCATCTCGTAACGATACTTCAAGGCCATGCGTCCGTATCCCAGCATACCATGATGCCAAGGAGACATCCCGGTCAATAAACCGGCCCGTCCCGGAGTACTACTTGGAGCGGAGGAATATCCGCTCACGAACAACGAGCCTTCTTGCGCCAGCCGGTCGATATTCGGTGAGATCACCGCCTTGTTTCCCATGCAGCCGAGGGCGTCGCCCCGTTGTTGATCGGTCATGATCAAGATGATATGCGGCTTACCGCTCTTTACGGGCATGGCGGGAGAGACGGCGGTCTCTGCCTCTTTCCCGCTTTTGCTATGCGTCATCCCCGGAAGTGTCGCACCCAGACCGATTCCGAGGGATGATTTAATGAAGTTTCTTCTTTCCATTATTTAGCCTTGATAGTGTGATCCCGAACTCCTTTTAAGATTCCCTGCAATTGGAAAACGATCTCCGGATGTTGCAAGGCCTTGTTTCCTTCCTCGTAGACCTTCGTCATGTCGTATAACTGAGGCTCGGGGGAATATCCGGTCTCAATCTTCTCATATTCCATGATAGCGGAACCTACGCTCGGCTCGATATATTTCCAATCTTTCGTACGGACGGAGAGTGCCTTATTAAGCGCTTGCTCGATTACCCACGGGCGGTCTTCCTTGCTTTTCCCGATCCAAGTATCCAGATAATCATAGCTATCCGGCGCGCTTCCTTCCGGAAGACGGGAATTCGTCAGTGAGGCAAGGGAGGCGAACCAGTCGATCTGGCTCACTAGCGCATCTGATACGGCGGCTTGCTTGATCTCCTTTGGCCAATGTACGATAGCCGGGATACGGGTTCCCCCTTCGAAGGCACTGTATTTATTACCTCTAAGCGGTCCGGCGGGTTTATGATCGCCTAATAGCTCCACGGCCCGGTCCGCGTAACCATCGTCTACGACAGGTCCGTTGTCGCTTGACAAGATGATCAAGGTGTTTTCCGTCAATCCCATCTCATCCAATGTTTTCATCAATTGGCCTACGCTCCAGTCGAATTGCTCGATAGCGTCGCCCCTCACGCCCATCGGGTTCTTTCCCCGGAAACGGTCGTGCGGGAAGCGGGGTACATGCACGTCGTTCGTGGCGAAATACATGAAGAAAGGCTTCTCTTTATTCTCCTTGATAAAATCGATGGCGTGTGTCACGATAGAATCGGCGATATTCTCGTCTTTCCAAAGCGCCTTGCCGCCACCTTTCATGTAACCGATACGGCTGATTCCGTTTACGATGGATTGGTCGTGCCCGAAACTAGGCTTCTGGTTGTATAATAATTCCGGATTATCTTTTCCGGTCGGCTCTCCGGGAAAGTTCTTCTGGTAACTGACATAGATCGGGGTGTCCGGATCGTAGTTCGCCACCTGCCCGTTCTCGATGAATACGCAGGGGACGCGGTCTGCCGTCGCCGCCATGATATAGGAATAATCAAATCCCAGATCGCCAAGGGCGGTGGGGAGTGGGGCGTTCCAGTCTTGCTCTCCCGCTTTGTCTCCTAGGCCAAGATGCCATTTGCCGATAGCGGCCGTGGCGTATCCCGCGTTCTTGAACATATCGGCTATCGTATAACGCTCCGGTCGTATGATCATTCCGGCGTTTCCCGCGGCGATGTCCGTTCCCGGGCGGCGCCATGCGTACTCTCCGGTTAGCATGGAATATCGGGAGGGCGTACTGGTAGAAGCGGTCGCGTGAGCATTGGTGAAGCGGATGCCGTTCTTGGCGAGTCGGTTGATATTCGGGGTTTTCACTTGCGTGCCGTCGTAGCATTCCAAGTCTCCATATCCCAAGTCATCCGCGTAGATGAACAATACGTTTGGCGTTCTAGGTGTAATGTCTTGTCTCTGTTGGGCTTTTGCGATACCGGCTGTAAGAAGCGAGGCACCGATCCCTACGATAAGTGTTGATTTCATGTTGTTTATTATTTAGATGTTCTATAAAGAGTTTGTATTATGACTCTATTTCGTTATCAAAATCAAGAAGGTTATCTGTCTGGTATTTATCAAAATCGGATTGGAATAGACGGTCTTGAATGATACGGTATTTCTCAAATCTTTTCTTATCAACGACATAGCCGCGAATGGCAAACTTGTAATATTTAGTTGCGTAGCTTTTGCCATCGGAAGCAGTTCGTCGGAATTTCCGACAGACTGAGTCTTCTTGTAATTCTTGGCTTTGAAATATATTTTGTAGATGTTCCGTGATAGTGGAACGGCTTTTATCGAACAATACGGCAATAGCATCCTGCGTCAGCCAAAGGCTTTCGTCTTGATATAAGACTTCTATACCTTCTTCTTTATTTTCTATTTGGAAAATCAAGAATTCAGCCGTGCTGTTGTGTATCTGCAATTTCTTATTCATGGCATGTTCTATGGACATTAATTATATACAAAAATAACCAAATTATTTCAGAATCAGGGTAACTACACCAAAATATCTATGAGATGGAGCTTAGGAAGAAATGCTTTTTGGCTCTGGTTAAAAGGGGGGCTTATCGTATATTTTCATGTACGCTCTTGCTCCTTATCGAATGATGCTGTAAAAAGTCGTACGTGTTTCCCGAAAAACATGTACGACTTTTTACAGAAACACGTACGTGTTTTTCAAAAATCACAATCGTGTTTTTAAGGTGTTGATATTAAACAATTTATATATTTGTGCCATTTGTATACCTTATTGTATATTATTATTACCAAGACGGAACACGCACTGCCTATACAAGAGTGGGTAATATTGATATTGAAGGGTATGCACATGACATGGGATTCACTTCCTACCCAAGTGGATGCCAGCAAACATTCTTGTAAATGAAGAAAAGTTCGGAGAGTGAGTTCGGAGACACTGCGGATAAGCCTAAAAATATAGGTAGAACAGCACAGAAGATCATCGACCTTGTCATTTCCGACCTTTCTATGTCAGCCGAAGCTATGGCTTATAAAATTAGGTATAAGTTCCCGTGCTGTAGAAAAACAAATCGCAAAATTGCGTTCTATGGGTATATTGTCTCGTGAAGGCGCAGACTTTGGTGGTTATTGGCGTATTATTTTAAGTTACCATTTTGAGGGGATGAGACGCAGCACGCTGCGTCTCTACAACTGGAGACAAAATTGGGCGAAAAAAGTAAGTTAGCTTGCTTTGGAAGTGAGGTATTGGAGTTTGAAAATCAAATAAAATATTATACATTTGCATGACTGGATAAGTCAAAGCGAATAATTGGTATCAAACAATGATAAACTAAAAAACATATGGATTATCTTAGGTTGAAATATTATTAATACGTATATTTGCGACAAGAAAAGGCTTTTTAATTAAGAGCCTCGTGTTGCGTGTGATATTTGTGCTGTAGGACGAAAATCGGCTAATTTTCTTAAATCTCCCTATGCACGAAGAAGGCCCCGCAACCCTTTACTGGATATACGTGTTATCTATGCTAATATAGTATGGATATATTTTGTATACAGATAAAGGGGGCGTGTGGCTGACTTTATTGGGAGTTGGGTCTTAGCCGAACCTTCGTCTACATAAATGTTCAGTCCTCGCCCTTCCTTTATTTTATAAGAAAGGACCACTACTTAACAAAAGCCATATAGCGCTCGTCTTTACGAAGGACATCTTTTCTAAAACATGTCCGGATCTTGTAAATCTAATAATTAATCATGTAAAGTGAATGGCTTATGGACGCTTGTAATATTGATGAGATCCAGAATCTCTTTATTTACTACTCCGCTTGTTTCAGCAAGTATTTTCCAGAGTTAGGGTTTTATTGTAATGAGAGGGAATTCCAGATACATGGTATCGTGCGGAGATATAGTGACATTACGGGAGTGTCCCATGATGGCTCTTATTTCTTAATTGAGATGCGAAAAGAATACCTGATCTACTTACCGTTATTGGTCGGTTCCAAATTCCGCATTTTAACTAAACAAAAACAACTTTATTCGTAATACAATCTTATGCTTATGCCAGAACTCATATCCATAGAAGAAGCCGCCCGTATTACCGGTTTCCCGTACGAGGAGATTGAAGATTGGGTAAAATCCCGAAAGATAACCTCTTTCCATACGAGAACCGGTACACGTATGGTAGATCCTGAGAACCTACGTGATTTCATTGCCCATATCGAACATCTAGGGATTCAAAAACTATACTTGCAACTGGTCATTCAAGACAAGGAGGAGGAAGCCGACGAGATTATCGCCCAGTACGACGATTACCTTTTCTGCCTACGATCCTTAAAGAACATCTCTCCCCTACTTAAACAAATCATCGCCGAACTATCCACATTTATAGATGATAAGCAAGATCGGTATATATTCACGGAAATAACCTCTGGGGCAAAAATACTGGACGTAGCCAAACGCTGCGATATATCTTACGATAGGATGTGCTACCGATATAAGAACATAGTACTCCGCTTGCAGGAAAACACCGGATTCTTAGCCGAATATAAGAAAACGATCAGCTGTCAAGACCTAGAGATAGAGCGCCTGCGGCTTGAGAAGCGAAACATGGAATATGAGCTGAGAACGCTCTATAAAGCAGTCCTCAAAAGTGGCTTGAGTCTCGATGCTCCGAAATCGTCGTTCGACATCCCCACGGATGCGGCCAGACGGATCTCCCTACCGGTCACAAGCCTAACCCTGTCTCCCTACATCCGTAAATGCCTCCAAAAATTGGAGCTGGAAACTATGGAGGACCTATTGCGCTACGCTAGGAAGAAAGGGCTCGATTCTTTGTTGAAGATCCCGGGATTCGGCCCTCTCGGTTTAGACCAGTTAAAATTTCAGCTGGAAAAGCATAAGATCATGAATAAGGCCGGAGACTCGGATCTCTATCAATACATCATCAATGAACCGGATAGCTGAACACAAAAAGAGCCTCTCTTCACAGGGAGGCCCTTTTTATGTGATGCCGGAAATAACCAATAAAAACTTCCCGACACTACGGTGTTAATCATCTTATATGCTTACATAAAATTAGCAGAAGGCTTTGGTTTGCGATATACTAATAGTGTTACATTCTTTTTGACATTGCAAAGATACGTCGGCCTATAAGGGTGCGCAATACCTATATATATGTAAAAAAGGAGAGCTCATACCTATTAATTGTTATATATCTTTTCATGGAGATCGATTTTTAGAACTAATGATCTTCTCGCTTGTAATAACTAACGCTTACCTCTGAAATAATACAAAACCGTATTTTCCAAAATTAACTATCAAGTTGTCTTGCGGGTCAATAATGGGGCCTATTGGGTGTGACGTCCTGAAAATATTCTTCCGGGATACCTATGAGTAGGTAATTAGGGTCTCATTTTACCTACTTCGGGCGATTGTAGCAAATTCTCAGCCCCTGTAATTTTGCCAAAAATTATAAAACGCAATGAGAACGTTAACAAATTTATTAGCGATTGGATTACTTTCCTTTACCGCTCTACATGCTCAAGAGAGTAATATGAGCTCTACCGTAAAGGCATCGGAGATGTATGCCGACGGTTTTTCTAAATTCCGTTTTGGAGGATATGGTGAGATGGCTGCCAGTTATATGGATTATGACTGGAATTGGGTGACACCTCAAGGTACATCACATATGAATCGGGCTACTGTCTCTATCCCTCGTTTTATTTTAGCTTTTGATTATAAGTTCTCTCCCAAATGGGTACTGAGTTCCGAGATTGAGTTTGAGTATGGAGGAACAGGCGCCGCACGGGAAGTGGAGTGGTACGAGGAGAATGGAGAATATGAGACCGAGATCGAGAAAGGTGGCGAGGTCGCCTTGGAGCAGTTCCATATCTCTTATCTGATGAACAAGCATTTAAACTTCCGTTTTGGACATATGATCGTACCGGTAGGCTTGACCAACGCACATCATGAACCCTTGAACTTTTTTGGTGTATATCGTCCGGAAGGAGAGACTACCATATTACCTTCTACTTGGCATGAGACGGGTGTGGCTCTATTTGGTGATTTAGGAAATTTCGATTACGAGTTACAAGTCGTTTCCGGTCTGGACCCACAAGGTTTCCGTATGGAGAACTGGGTTGGCAAAGGTACGCAAGGCGCTTTCGAGGAAACTCAATTTACGCATCCTGCCTTTGTGGCTCGTGTCAACTATAATGGAGTGAAGAAATTTAAAGGCTTACGTGTGGGCGCTTCTTTTTATTATAACCAACCCTCTAAGAATAGTAGCAAACCGCTGCGTAACCAAGGTGAGAAATATCCGCTTACCATCGTGACGGCGGACGCTCAATATAAAAGTCCGAACAATAATTTGATCGCCAGAGGTAATATCGTTTACGGCCATCTGGGCAACAGCAACGCTTTGACGAAGGTAAACAATAACTCATCTTCAGCTTCCGGATATCCTAATTCAACCGTGGCGGAGACCGCTGTCAGTTATGCGGCTGAGGTTGGCTATAATGTAGGTTCCTTCTTTAGCCGGAAAGCCCCTAGAATTTATCCTTTCGTTCGCTACGAATATTATAATCCGATGCAATCCGTAGAAAAAGGCAGTAATAAACTGGCGGATAGACGTCTTCAAAAGAGCGTGATTACGGCAGGCCTTAACTATTACGCGTTGCCTAATCTGGTCGTAAAGGCGGATTATGCGCACCGTATTGTAGGTAAGGGTGATTATAATAGCCAGAATATGGTTTCTGTCGGTATCGCTTATATCGGCTGGTTCTTATCAAGATAATAGACTATTAACAAATATATATGTAAGAATATGAAAAAAGTACTTTTATTACCCATGATGTTGATGGGTGTGGCTTTGAGCTTCACTTCTTGTGGAGACGACGATGATCCGGGTAAGGACCCCGATGTTGTAACTTATGACTTTAAGAATCTTCCTGCGGATTCGGGTACGAAACCAACAGAAGATCAGATGAGTGCGGTTGTCGCTACTTTCGTTGATGAGGTAGCTTTGCCTACCTATAAAGACATGTTGACAAAGATGACTGCCTATAAAAATGCGGTAGACAAGTTCATCGCGTCTGGTTCTAAGAATGATTTAGCGGATGCCTGCGACGCTTGGCGTGCGGTTCGTGTACCTTGGGAACAAAGTGAGGCATTCTTGTTCGGTGTGGCGGATTTGGCACAGCTCGACCCGAGCTTGGATAGCTGGCCTTTGGATAAGAACGGTATAGAGGAGATTATAGCTACAGGAGAATTCAGCAAGATTTCAGGAGCTGTAGACGAAGACGCGGAAGATGGTCCTCAAAATTTACGTGGATTCCATACGGCGGAAAAGATGTTATTCTTAGACGGCGAGCCTCGTGATCTGGAAACAAGCCCGTTCGCAAAGAATGAATTGGAGTATTTGAAGTTAGTGTCCGAACGTATGTTATCTGATACTCAAGACTTATACAATGGTTGGTTGAAAGGCTTAGGAACTTCGGATGTTCCTTCTTCTTATGCGGAGGCTATGAAGAAACATGACGGTTCTGCCTATTCCATTGGTAATGTTTATCAGGCGATTGAGCTTATGCTGAATGGAAATAATGGTATGGCCGGAATCTCCAATGAAGTAGGTTCCGCTAAGATAACTGACCCGGTGACCGCATGGAATGGAAGTAATAAAGACGCTACTGACCCGAATAACCCCGGTGTCTTGGCTGTAGAGTCTTGGTATAGCTGGAATTCCTTGGACGACTATAAGAACAATATCGTAAGTATCAAGAACGCTTATTTCGGCGGTCGTGATTTGGATGAGGAATCCGCTTCCGAGAGTAGCTTGCATGCGTTGACTAAAATGATTAATCCTACGTTGGATAGTTTGATGGTAGTTCAAATTGATAAGACAATCGACGCTATCAATGCGATCGGCTATCCTTTCCGTAACAATCTAGGGGATACGGAGCATATCAATACGGCTACAGAAGCTTGCGCTGATTTAACGACAGGTTTGGGCGTTGTTAAGTCTAAGTTCACGAACTAATCGGACAAGCCGATACGATGAAACGAAGATTACTTCTATTATTCGCTTTATCCGGTAGTCTGCTGTGTAGTTGCGAATCCGAGGACTTGGAAAATTGGCAGGTTAAGAAACCCAATGGGCAGGTAGCTTCCGAGAAGGAGTTGTCCGCGGGTATCTCAACCATTTTCTCCAATGCCCCGGATGCGTACGATACGCAGGCAAACTGGGTTACGGGCGAATTAGAGACGCGATTTAATCGTGGTGATGGATTGTACGACGATGCTCGCGGTGTTGAGAATGTGGATGGTGGAGGACTAGGGCCGCTTTATGCCGGATATTCTTGCGGTTCCTGTCATAAAAGTACCGGGCGGACCCGTCCGGCTATAGCTGATGGAGGTTCCGGCCCCGGCTTCTCATCCATGCTTATTTATATATCACGTAAAAGTGGCGGCTATTTTCAAGATTATGGCCGGGTACTACATGATCAAGCGATATACGGAACGAAACCGGAGGGAAGGGTTAAGATTACTACTACTTCCCAAAAATATACGTTTCCCGATGGGGAGGAATATGAGTTGGTCACTCCTCATTATGAGATAAAAGAATGGTATGCCGATAGTATCCCGATGTCGGATTTACGGATTTCCGTACGTCAACCCTTACGGCATGTCGGAATGGGGCAGATGATGGCGCTCGACTTGGATATGCTAAAGCAGATCGCCGCTAAAAGCAATTATCCGGAATATGGTATTAGTGGACGTATAAACTATGTGACGGAAAAGGGAAAGAAACAGATCGGTATCTCTGGTAATAAGGCGAATCATGCCGACTTAACGGTGGAATTGGGATTCTCTTCCGACCTCGGTGTAACGAACGATCGTTTCCCGCATGAGGTAGGAGAAGGACAGGGTAATATGATGGGTTTTGCCATGACCGGGGCGCAGGTCTCTACGGAAGATATGGAAGATGTGGATTTATACCTCCAGACCTTGGGGGTACCCGCCCGTCGGAATGTGGATGATCCTACGGTTCTTCAAGGAGAGCAACTTTTCTATCAAGCGAAATGTCATTTATGCCATGTGACTTCCTTGAAGACACGCCCTCGCGGATCTGTCCTTTTGAATAATACGGAATTGCCTCAATTAGGTAATCAGGTGATCCATCCTTATTCGGACTTTTTATTGCATGATATGGGTGTTGAGCTAGGGGATGATTATCCCAGTGGCTTGGCCAACGGTAATGAATGGAGGACTACCCCGTTATGGGGATTGGGATTACAAGAGGTCGTAAACGGCCATACCTATTATTTACATGATGGCCGTGCCCGGAACCTGACGGAGGCTATTATGTGGCATGGTGGGGAAGGAGCTGCGTCGCGTACCCTATTCTCTCGCATGACAAAAGACGAGCGGGCCGCTCTGATTAAATTCCTACAAAGTTTATAAATAAATAACGCATAGAATCGAAATGAAAAAAATATATAGGACGTTGCTTGTGGTGCTTCTATCAGCAGGTGTTTTCTCCGTGAAAGCTCAAGATACAAAGAAAGAGATGGATGATAAATATGTAGAGAACGATGTGGTTTCACTAGCGGGAAAGAAGGGCTTTTCTTTTTCTACCAAGGCCGGTGATTTTTTGTTTAAGCCCTATGCGTTGGTACAGGCAAGCGCTTGCTACAACCGATATGACGACCAAGGGCTGGAAAGCCATTATGCCAAGAGCGTAGCGAACTCCGGTTTCGCGATCCCTAACGCTATTCTCGGTTTTACGGGTAAGGCTTTTGGACGGGTTACTTTCAATTTATCGCTGAATGCCGCTAAGAGTGGAGGTGCTTTATTGCAACAGGCTTGGTTCGACGTAGCGATCAAGGAGTCGTTTCGTATCCGTGTCGGTAAGTTCAAGACACCGTTTATGCATTGCTATTTAAGTACTTTGGGGGAGACGTTGTTTCCGGTACTGCCTTATTCCGCTTCCCAATCCGTATTGCTTCCTTACGACGTGAATTATGTCATACCGAATATGTCCACGGGATTCGACTTGGGTGTACAGGTACATGGTTTGATCCATGATAAATGGAATTATCAAGTCGGTATTTTTAATGGTACGGGTATCGACGTGAATTTGGCGACTAAGACAAACTGCGATGATCATAAATGGTTGCCTTCGCTGTTATATGCGGGTCGTCTGGCCTTTATGCCGAAGGGGGAGATGCCAACGTCTCAAGGCTCACCGGAGAATCTGAACGACGATAAGATGTCTATCGCCGTATCTGCCTCTTATAATGCGGAGGCCGAGTTCTTGACCAGTAGCGACACCCGTGTGGGCGTTGAGTTCGCATGGATCAAGAACCGCTGGTATGTGGCTGCCGAAGGTTACTATATGAATATGCATTTTACCAAGATCATGCAAAAACCGGATAAGAATTTCTGGGGAGCTTACGCTCAATTGGGCTATTTCATCACTCCGAAATTGCAGGGTGCTTTGCGATATGATTTCTATGATCGTAACGCTACGGATGAGGGTGGTTTGTTGAATATGCCCGCCGCTGGTTTGAATTATTATTTCTTTAATAATAATTTGAAGCTACAGGTTATGTATCAATATCTAGGTCGTAGCGGTCATGCTACGCAGAATGACCGGGATGAGGACGCTATTGGATTGGCTCGTCACTCCGCTACGGCTATGTTGCAGTTCACGTTCTAATCTTTGGGTATGAAACGATATAGTCAATATATAATGTATGCCTTATTCCTGTTATTCGGGCTGGGTTGTGATGAGGGTAAGATTTATCCGGATGAGACGGTTGATTCCGGGCGAACCGCTACCGTGTCACTTTCTTTCACTGGCCTGAAAGCTTGGCCGAAGGAGAATATGCTCTCGTTATGTGCTTTTGGCGAGGATAAGTCGAAACCTTTGCAAACCCAGCGTATCAGTAAGCCGGCGGAAGACGGCAAAAGACTAAAACTCCGATTGAATAATGTCACTCCGGATACGAGGAGTATAGAGGTCGCTGTGATTAGTAGGGGATTGCGGTTGGTTTACTCCTATTATACGTCTCCGGTGGATGATTCGGACGAACCGCTTGATTTGTCTGTCGGCGAATTGGATTTAGCGAGCTTCAAACGTATACAAGCGCAGGTGTTCGACTTGAATTGCTTGTCATGTCATGGAGGAGGATCGGGATTGGCCGGTCAGCTGGATCTTAGGGACGATGTGGCTTATAAATCTTTAGTGAACGTAAAGGCGCCCCTTTCGGAAGAGGGTAAGAACTACGTGACCCCGGGTAATATAAACAATAGTTTCTTGCTGGATATATTGGAGAATAATCCGGTACATAAGGATATGTTCAATAGTTCCGGGAAACAGGAGGTCCTTGCTTTGATCCAAGGTTGGATCTTAGGAGGGGCATTGGATAATTGATAAGAAAGAAAATGATGAATTATACGAGGAGGATAGATACGGATAAAGCGGTAGAAATGCAAATCTCTTCATTCACGGGTAAAGGTGGAACAACGGAATATCAGGTGATGGTATCGATCACGGACCCTTGTTTGTCTTTCGTGGAGCAATTGCAAAACCTTTTGCGGGTTTATGTGACTGTCGTGAAGGAAGAGCTATCGAATGACGCTACCGCCGTTTTCCGCCGTTATTTTTTAAGTGACGCAGCTAATCAGACGGATAGCGTGATGGAGTGGGAGTGCGAGAGCGCCTTTTGCCCGCTCTCTATCGTTCAGCAGCCGCCTTTGAATGGAACAAAGATCGCTATGTGGACCTATTTGCAAACGGGGATGTCGGTACAAACGTACGATTCCGGTTTACTGGAAGCGTCGCATAACGGTTATAGGCACCTCTGGGGGGGAGGTGCCTTCAATAAGGCGGCCAATTCGGAATATCAGACCCGGCTTTTATTGAATGACTATGTGATGCAATTGATGGGGCAGCGTTGTACGTTGGCCTCTCATTGTGTCCGTACTTGGTTCTTTGTGCAAAACGTAGACGTGAATTACGCCGGTGTGGTGAAAGCCCGGAAAGAAGTTTTTATCACGCAGAATCTTACGGAGAAGACGCATTATATTGCTAGCACGGGTATTGAGGGACGTCATGCCGATCCCTCGGTGTTGGTACAGATGGACAGTTATGCGGTGGATGGATTGGAGCCGGGACAGATTCAGTTCCTTTACGCTCCCACGCACTTGAATCCTACTTATGAATATGGAGTAACTTTCGAGCGGGGTACGGCTGTTACGTATGGGGATCGTAAACAGGTCTTTATCTCGGGTACGGCGAGTATCGATAACCGGGGAGAGATTGTCTATCCGGGCGATATCGTAAAACAAACCGAGCGGATGATGGAAAATATCAGCGTGTTGCTGAAAGAGGCGGACGCTACTACTCGTGATATTACGCAGGCGATCTCCTATTTGAGAGATATGGCTGATTATGCGGTGGTTAAGAAGTATTTTGAGGCGCATTACCCGGATTTGCCACATTTGATAGTCTTGGCCCCCGTTTGCCGTCCCGGATGGTTGATAGAGACTGAGTGTATAGCGGTCGTGCCGACGGAGTCGTCCTTTAAGCCTTTGTGAAATAATAATAAATGTACGAGATATGGAAGAAAAAGGAGTATATTTGGCTATTCAAACACCAAGACAAGTTAGAAAGAAGCCTATGTATAAAAATGGAATGTACCGGGAAACCGATAAAATGAGTGATCTGATCTGCGAGAACTATCCGATGGTTTTAGTCATGAGCCGCTTTGGTATAGCGCTCGGGTTCGGAGAGAAGAATATCGGGGAGGTTTGCCGGCAGAATGGGGTGGATGCTTGTACTTTCCTGACGGTCGTGAATTTCTTGGTCGAGGAAGTGAATACGCCTGTCGAGAATATCAGCAAATGCCTGTCGATCGAGAACTTGATCCGCTATTTGCATAATGCCCATGATTACTTCTTGAACTTCCGCTTGCCACATATCCGTCGTAAATTGGTAGACGCTATATCCGGGTGCCCGGAGGATGTCGCTTTTGTGATCACGAAGTTTTTCGATGAGTATGCGGAGGAGGTAAATAAACATATGTCTTATGAGGAACGTGCTGTTTTCCCTTATGTCCGTAATTTGTTGGAAGGAAAGAGAGATCCGAAATACAATATTACGATCTTCCGTAAGCGTCATGATCAGATCGAGATGAAGATCACGGAGTTGAAAAATATCCTGATCAAATACTATCCGGGAGCGGGTACGAATATGCTGAATAGTGTCTTGTTCGATATTTTTGCCACGGAGGAAGACTTGGCTTCACATACCCGTGTGGAGGATTATTTGTTTGTACCGGCCATATTGGCTTTGGAAAAACAATTATAAGCATGAATCGATGAGTACAAATCTAAAGATTGCGATAGCCGAACCTTCTGTTATCATAAGGAGCGGACTGGAGAACCTGTTGAAACGGTTACCGGGTTTCCGTATCCAGATGGTGGAGATTCATTCGGTGGAATCTCTTTTCGACTCGCTTCGTATGCACAAACCGGATGTGTTGATCGTGAATCCGGCTTTGCCCGGCTATTTCACGTTGCAACATTTGAGGAAGGAAAGCGGCTGTGCCGAGATGAAATGTATCGCTTTATTATATTCTGTCTCAGACAGTGTGTTATTGCGTTCTTATGATGAACAAATTAACATATACGATAGCCCTGATGAGATCAAGCACAAATTGGAACGGTTGAACGCCGAGGTACTTCCGGATGACGAGCCGGAAGGGGATGACGAGCAACAATCGTTAAGCTCGAGGGAAAAAGAGATCGTAGTCTGCGTCGTGAAGGGAATGACAAACCGGGAGATAGCGGATCGTTTGTTTCTTTCTACGCATACGGTCATCACCCACCGCCGTAATATCGCTCGGAAACTTCAAATTCATAGTGCCAGCGGTCTTACGATCTATGCGATTGTCAATAAGCTGGTCGAATTAGGCGACATTAAACAGTAATCGTATATTTATAAGTAAGTTAAAGGGAATGTGGATAAGCGATAAAAGCGCCTTCCGCATTCCCTTTACTATTAATATAATTAAATTTAATGATCATATCTTATTAACGCTTATCGAAAACTAAAACCCGTTTATTCCTGTTTCTTCTTCAAATCATTAAGCTTATAAGAAATGAAGAAAGCATTTTTACTTGGATTAGCATTGTTATTTTCCTTATCTATGAGCGCACAGCATTTCGCGTTGAAGAACAATCTTCTCTACGACGCGACTACGACTCCGAACTTAGGATTCGAGGTGGGCTTAAGCAAAAAGGTTACATTGGATGTCTCGGCGGGATATAATCCTTTCAAGTTCAATGACGGTAAGAAACTGAAGCATTGGCTTGTCATGCCGGAAGTGCGTTATTGGACTTGCGAGAAATTCAACGGTACGTTTATTGGCGTGCATGCGTTGGGCGGACAGTATAATATCGCCGGGATTAAATTACCCTTTGGCATATTCCCTAATTTGAAGGATCATCGTTATGATGGTTATTTGTACGGTGGCGGACTTACGTTGGGACATCAATGGATACTGAATAAGCGTTGGAGTATAGAAGCCGCTATCGGCGCCGGTTATGCCCGTGTACATTATGATAAGTATAATTGCGGGGAATGTGGCTCCAAGATCGAGACCAAGAACTCGAACTATTGGGGTGTAACGAAAGCGGCCCTTTCTATCATTTATTTTATCCACTAAAAAACGATCTAGAGAGATATGAGACATTTATTGAGTATATGTATCGCTTTATTGTTCCTCGGAGGTGTGAGCCTACAGGCACAGAACGGTGTGCGGGGAACTGTTAGTTTCGAGAATGTAAGCGCAAGGAAGGACGGAAGCCAGCTTATGATGAATTTTACGACCAATCTGAGTAATCTGCGTTTGAAATCCCAAGAGATGGTCATACTGACACCGGTATTGCAATCGGTGGATAAATCGCAGTCTTACCAGTTTAACCCGATCGTGATTACCGGGCGGGCACGTATGAAGGCGTTGAACCGTGAGTTGGGTTTCGATAGTTATGAATTTCCCCAAACTCCTAGCTTGATTATCCGTCAGACGAAGAAGGGGCCGGAATTGATTCCGGTGGAATTGTCCGTACCCTATGCGGGATGGATGCGAAACGCTACCTTGATGGTGGATGAGAATACCACGGGATGCGCTTCTTGTGAGGTCTCAAATGACATCTATGGGGTGATGAGCCGTGTATTGCCTCCGTTAGCCCCTCCCGTTTATGAGCTTAGCTATGTTACTCCTCCGGTAGAACCTGTGAAACAACGGAGCGAGACGCATTCCGCTTATTTAAACTTTGAGGTAGGCAAGTCCGTATTGTTACGTGATTTCAAAGATAACGCTACCGTGCTGAATGAGGTGAATAAGATTGTAACGGAAGTCCGTAACGATAAGAATCTAAGCTTTACCGAATTTAAGGTTACCGGATACGCTTCCCCGGAAGGTGGCTACGATTATAATATGAGATTGTCCGAGAGTCGTGCCAAGGCTTTTGTCGCTTACATGAAAGATAAGGAGAAGATGGATCCTTCCTTGATGAAAGTGAATTGGATGGGTGAGGATTGGATCGGATTGCGTCAAGAGGTTACGAAATCAGATTTGGCGAATAAGAAGGAGATTCTGGAGATCTTGGATATTCAAGATATAAACAAGCGCAAGGCTAAACTACATGCCTTGAACGGAGGTCGGACTTATAAGATATTATTGGATAAATACTATCCTCCTTTAAGACGTATTGATTATACCTTGGCTTATATCGCACGTCCGTTCGACGTGAACGAGGCCAAGCAAGTGATCAAAACGAAACCTCAATATTTAAGTTTGAATGAGATGTTCTTGGTAGCCAATTCTTATGATAAAGGTAGCGATCAGTTCAAGGAGGTATTCGATATCGCCGTTCGTCTTTATCCGACCGACCCGATCGCTCAATTAAATACGGCGGCCCTTGAGATTGAGACTGGTGCTTACGATCCGGCCATCAGTCGTTTGCAAGGTATTAATTTGCCGGAAGCATGGAATAACCTAGGTGTCGCTTATGCGATGAAGAAGGATTATACGACCGCTATGCAATATTTCGATCAAGCTGCCCAAGCCGGCATGCAGGATGCCGCCGCGAACCGGGATGAGCTGGCCGCTTGGTTGGCCGAGCAATAATGGAGATACTTACCTTCGAATATAAAAAAAGCCCCCGTTTCCGGAGGCTTTTTTTGTGCTTATAATTTAGCTTTCCATTCATTCATCAACTCGGTAATGGTTTCCCGTACCGAAGTGATCTTATTCGCTCGCCAAGCGTTACTGCCGGCGAAAGCGTATCCATTCTCGAAATTCCCTTTGAAGGCGTTGTACAAGGCGGTGACGATACAATACGGGCTGCGTGATATATCGCACGTCTTGATACAGTTGAAGGGACAAGCTTTCGGTTGCTTGATTCCCGCCTTCACTTTCTCAAGGAAACTGCAATGGATGGCTCGTCCGGGCATGCCGACGGGACTTTTGATGATCTCTATGTCCTTCTCCTCTGCCTGTATATAGGTCTGTTTGAAGGCTTCCGAGGCATCGCATTCCGTGGTGGTAACGAACCGGGTTCCTAACTGAACGCCTGATGCTCCAAGGTCTATCATGCGTTTGATATCTTCACCCGTATAAATGCCTCCTGCCGCAATTACCGGGATCTTTTTGTCGTATTTCTGCTCGAAATGAGAGACTTCCTCTACGACTTGAGGTAATAATTCTTCCAATGAGAAATGCTGGTCTTCCAACTGGTTTTCCTTATATCCCAGATGTCCACCCGCTTTCGGGCCTTCTAGTACCACCGCATCCGGAAGATAATCATAGTTATTCTTCCATTTCTCGCAGATGATGCGTACGGCACGTGCGCTGGAAACGATGGGAACCAGCTTGGTGACGCTATCTTTCTTGAGGAAAGAAGGCAAGTCCAAAGGCAGTCCGGCACCGCTGAAAATGATGTCTACCTTTTCCGCTATACTGGTTTTCACCAATTCGGCGAAGTCGGAAAGAGCCACCATTACGTTTACGCCGATGATACCTTTCGCTTTTTCCCGGGCCTTGCGGATCTCTTCCGCTAACCCGAGATTCCCAGCTTCCGTATAATTGCTGGGTGACAATTTCTTATATAAAAGTCCGAGACCGGCTGCGGAGATAACGCCGATCCCACCTTCATTTGCAACGGCCGAGGCTAAGCCGGAAAGAGAGATGCCTACGCCCATTCCACCTTGGATGATTGGAATACGAGCCTTTAGGTCTCCGATTGTTAATGTCTTCATTAAAAAAATAAATATAGTGTTTCAATAATCGAGGCAAAGGTAGCACAATATCCCAATAAATGTGCGAAATGGACCAGAATTATCGCGCAAATATTCTAGTCATGTGCAATGTATGGAACGAACCGATTATTTTATGTAAATTCGTCCCTGAATAATTAGGCAAGACGTCTGTAACAGGATTGTAATGTATGTGAAACGGGTGTGAAACAGGAGCGTTGTAACTTTGCGACGCAAATATAGTTTTTATAGTTAGGAATGAAATTAGGAAAAGTTATAGCGCTCATGTTAGTGCTGCTTCCATTCAGTATGGGAGCGCAGGAGGTGGATCAGTCGGTGGAAAAACGTATCGATTCCTTGGCTACGGAAGTGACTACCTTGGATAAGGTAGTCCAGAAGCTAAGCAAATTCAAGGTTTCCGCTTATATCCAAGGACAATACCAATATGGACAGGAGGACGCTACCTTGAAAGTGGGCGATAAGAACGAGAACTTGGATAAAGGGTTTAACCGGATCGGTATCCGCCGGGGGCGTATGAAGTTTGAGTACAATGATGGGATCGGAACAGGTGCTGTCCAGATCGAGGTGAATGATAAGGGAGTAAGTTTCCGTGATCTGTATATCGGTATCAAGGACCCTTGGACGAAGCGTAGCCAGTTGATGGCTGGTGTGTTCAACCGTCCTTTCGGTTATGAGGTCTGTTATTCCACGAGTTCTCTCGAATCTCCGGAGAGAGCGACTATTATCCAGTATTTCTTCCCGGATGAGCGTGACTTGGGAGCGATGCTTACCTTACGTACCAAGACTACCAGCCCATTGAGTTTCTTGCGATTGGATGCCGGTCTGTTTGCCGGAAACAGTATTAACCGGGAGACGGATAGCCGGAAAGATTTCATCGGGCGTCTGGGTGCCGAGAAGGCGATAGGCGACTGGGGAAAATGGGGAGCCGGTTTCTCCTATTACCATGGTTTTGTCTACAACCCGACTACCGAGGCGTATGAGATGCGTGGCAATCATTTCGTTAAGAGGGATATGGGAGAGACGGGTACTTATATGAAGCGCCAGTATTTAGGTTTGGATGGACAGTTTAGTTTTCTTTCATCTTTAGGAAAGACCACTCTCCGTGCGGAAGGTTTAATCGGTACCCAACCCGGTATCGCCGGGAGCAGTAAAAGCCCGAACTACAGTACCCGACCGGAGAATTTGCCGGAAAATTCTTTGTTCAAGCGTCCTTTCCTTGGTTACTTCTTTTATTTGGTACAGGATATAGGCGCCTCTCCTTTCTCCGCCGTATTGAAATATGACGTTTACGATCCGAATACGAAGGTGAGTGGAAATGAGGTAGGGGCGGAAAATAGCTTCACCTCAAAAACCGACTTGGCTCAAAGCACGATAGGTATTGGCGGTATCTATAATTTCAATAAACATATCCGTCTACAAGCTTACTACGAGTTTAACTTCAATGAGAAAAGTAACCTCGTGAAGGGCTACGAGAACGACCGGAAGGATAATGTATTGACAGTCCGTCTTCAATATAAGTTTTAATTCATAGGATTGTAATATCTGTTTCATCCCATTGAAATACCGAAGTATTTATTTTGTATCGTAAATAAAAGATAAATACAAAGTAATGAAGAAGACGATTTTATTAGCTGCCATGGCAGCGTGTTTGTTTGCTACGAATGTGTTTGCCCAGAAGATAAAGGGTAGCGATACTTGTTTGCCTCTTACCCAGACTGAAGCCGAGAATTTCATGAATAAGAACAAAGCCGCTAAGATAACGGTGACGGGTGGTGGCTCCGGCGTGGGGATCTCCGCTTTGATGGAAGGCACTACGGATATAGCGATGGCTTCCCGTAAGATGAAATTCGACGAGCGCATGAAGTTGCAAGAAGCCGGAAAGAAAACGAAAGAGGAGGTGATCGCCTACGACGCTCTGGCTGTTGTCGTGCATCCTTCCAACAAGGTATCCAATCTGACCCGGGAGCAATTGGAAGGCATTTTTACCGGCAAGATTAAGAATTGGAAAGAAGTGGGTGGTGCGGATATGAAGATCGTGGCCTATTCCCGCGAGACTTCTTCCGGAACCTACGAGTTCTTCAAGGAGAGCGTGTTGAAAAATAAGAACTATATGAACGGTATCTTGAGCATGCCGGCTACAGGTGCCATTATACAAAGCGTAAGCCAGACGAAAGGAGCCATTGGCTATGTAGGTCTTGCTTATTTGAATAAAGAAGTGAAGCCGATCCATGTATCGTATGATGCCGGAAAATCCTACGTGGAGCCTTCGTTGGAGAACGCGAGGAATAAGACCTATCCGGTTGTCCGTCCGTTGTTCTACTACTATGAGACGAAGAATGCCTCAAAGGTGCGACCGTTCATCGATTATGTGATGTCTGCCGAAGGACAAGCGACGGTGAAGAAGGTTGGTTATATCCCGGTAAAGTAAGCGGAGAATCCGGACAGCGTTGTATGAGCACATCATACAACGCTGTCTAAGGTGCTTCGACAGTACTGTCTAAGGTGTTAAGACAACGCTGTCTTATGTGTTGGGATAAGATTGTCCGTCCGTCTCTTCCAGAAACTGATCCATATACAGATTCTCGCCATCCCATACGATATAAGAGAAGAATTGCATCCAATCCCCGGCTATGAGAATACGGGAGGTACGGCTTAACATCAAGTCCAACATGATGTGGCGATGGCCGAAAATGAAGAAGTTTATATCGGGATGCGTCTTTAGATATTCCTTGGCGAAAACAACCATATATTCTGCGTCTTCCCCTTGATACTTTTTAGCCTCTTGCTTTTCCAGTCCGCTCTTCCGGCTGTTGAGCGACCAGCCTAAAGCGAACCCGAACGTCCAGCGGGGATGTATTCCCGCATATAACCATTGGCAGAACTTGTTCCGGAAAATAGCCCTGATCAGACGGAATGCCTTACTCCGGAAATCTACCTCATCGCCATGCCCGAGGAAGAAACGTTTCCCCAATAAATCGACTGTCAAGGTATCCCGATGGATGATGGCGCCTATCTCTTTCGGCAAGTAGTCGAACATCCAGATGTCATGGTTACCGATAAAGATATGTATTTCTATACCTCTGTCCGCTAACTCGGCCAATTTCCCCAGAAAACGTACATGGCCTTTCGGCACGACGTATTTGTATTCGTACCAATAGTCGAATAGATCTCCCAGAAACCAAATGGCGGAAGCGTCTTCCTTGATGCTATCCAGCCAACGTACCAGTTTCTTCTCGATGGCTAAAGGGTCCTTGTGGAAACGGGCTCCCAGATGTGCGTCTGAGGCGAAATATATTTTCATAGAAAACCTAATTCCAGTTTAGCCTCCTCCGTCATCATGTCCTTGTCCCATTCCGGCTCGAAGACGAGGTTTACCTCTACATTGTTCACCCCATCGACCGCTTCTACCTTCATACGGACATCTTCCAATATGAAATCGGCCGCCGGACAGTTCGGGGCGGTGAGGGTCATATCGATGCGTACATTTTTTTCCTCATCGATATCTACCTTATATATAAGCCCAAGATCGTATACGTTTACGGGTATTTCCGGGTCGTATACCGTCTTCAGCATAGCGACGATCGCTTCTTCTGTTTGGAGAAATTCGTTGTTCATCTTCTTTTGTTTTATACGCGAATATACATTAATACTTCTATATACTAAACCGGGGGAAAAGAGAATTTGTTTCACCGGATCAGCCTTCCTTCGTCTGCATAGCTATAATAGCCGCTATCGGACAGGATGATATGATCCAGTATCCTAATATCCATCAGCTTCGCCGCCTTTTGGATACGCTCGGTCAAGGCATCGTCGTGCGTACTGGGGCGGAGGCTACCGGATGGATGATTATGGCATAGGATTATACCGGAGGCCAAGACGTTGATCGCCGCTTTTAATACCAAACGGATATCCACGGAAGTCTGGTTTACTCCGCCCTGACTGATTTTTATCTTTTGTATCACCTTATTTAAGGGATTGGTTAGAGCGATCCAGAGTTCCTCATAAGGTAAATCGCATAGTTGGGTACGGAATAGGAGATAGGAGTCTTTGCTGCTTCGGATAGCATCTTGAGGAGATGCCTCTGAGGTTTCCCGCCGTTTCCCTAGTTCCATAGCGGCGCAGATCGTGACCGCCTTCGCCTCTCCGATACCTTTAAAGCCGGAAGTTAATTCTTTGATGGAACGTTTACCCAATGTATTCAGATTGTTGTTTACGGAGTGAAGTATCCGTTGAGAGAGTTGTACGGCCGTCTCCTCATTGTTGCCGGATCCGATCAGTATGGCGATCAATTCGGCATCGCTTAATACGGAAGCGCCTTTTTGAAGCATTTTCTCACGGGGCCTGTCTTCTTCGGCCCATTCCTTGATGGAAAGTTTTCCTGTCTTTTCTTTCATAGTCGGGAAAGGTTTATGATTTGGTTAAAAAAATAGTTCCCGCCTGCTTATCAAGCGGGAACCGTATATTTTGACAAGACCCGGATTACTCGCGGATACGGCCTACGTAAGAACCATCAGTCGTATTGATCTCGATAACCTCGCCCTCGTTGATGAACAACGGAACGCGAACTTCCGCACCAGTCTCTACGGTTGCCGGTTTCAAGGTGTTAGTAGCAGTGTCACCTTTAATACCCGGTTCTGTATAAGTAACTTTTAATTGAACTTTTGTAGGCATGTCGGCGAAAAGAACCGTATCGGTAGATGCATCAGAAACAACGTCTACAATTTCTCCCTCTTTCATGAAATCAACGCCGTTGATCAAGTTTTTGTCGATGATCACGTCATCGAATGTCTCTTGGTTCATGAAATGATAATGCTCGCCTTCCGTATAAGTGAACTGATACGGGCGACGTTCTACGCGTACATCTTCCAACTTCTCACCGATATTGAAACGACGCTCGATCTGACCGCCTTTTACAACATCTTTCAATGTGGTACGCATGATGGTATTACCTTTACCCGGTTTTACGTGAAGGAAATCGACGCAGAAATAGAGTTTTCCGTCCAAACGGATACAAGTTCCTTTCTTAATGTCTTGTGAATTGATCATATTTATTTTCTTTATTTATAATGTTATAGAGTAATCCTTAACGATTTTCGGGGGCAAAAGTAGTACATTCCTGCTAAAGTAGCAAAAAGTTTTGCGTATTTATATGGAAAAATAGTTGCAAATCAACCGAATAACCGGAACCAAGACCGCTGTCATGATACCCATCAAGCCAATTGCCAGTCCGCTTAATGCTCCTTCGATGGCCCCGATTTGAATGGCCGCTGCTGTTCCTACTCCATGGGAGGAAGCCCCTAACGCCAGTCCTTTAGCGATATGGCTATCTATTCCCAGTACCCTCATCACAATAGGGCCCACTATACTGCCAAAGATTCCTACCGCTACGACGATGACGGCGGTAAGTGAAGGTATGCCGCCCGCTTTCTCCGCTATCCCCATAGCGATCGGGGTGGTGACGGATTTCGGCTGGAGCGTGGCGATCAACGCTTGGTCGGCTCCCATCAATTTACCGATGATGATTACGCTTACGATTCCGACAATGGCCCCGACAAATACGGAAGTCAAGATCGAAACGACATTTCCCTTTAGATATTGGATTTGCTCATATAACACATAGCCAAGGGCCACTACGGAAGGCCCCAGCATAAAATGGATCAAATGACTGCTTTGCTGGAACGACTCATATTGAATGCCTAGGACTTCCAGTACCACGATAATCACGAAGATGGTCGTAAGCAAAGGATGCAAAAGACTGATATGGACTTTCTTGTAAAGAGCCAAGGAAGTCAGGTAGGTACCAATTACCAAGGTAAGAGCGAAAATCTCGGAATGCGCCAGATTATCCATGGTCTATTTTCCCTTTTCCAGTTTTTGTTGCACCAACGCTACGCTGGCGATGACTAAAATTGTACTTACTACGGAAGCGATCAGCAGGACTGCCCAATACTCGGAGATGATCCCGAAGGAATTCATAAGCCCTACACCGGCAGGAACGAAGAATAATCCCATGTTTTGGGTAAGAACCGTGGAAAGACGTTTCACCTTTTCAGGTTTTACTTTCTTGAACGCGAGGGCTAAAAACAATAGCACCATCCCAATTACGCTACCCGGTATGAAACCGTCGATAAAGTAGCTGATAAACTCTCCCGTGAAATAGAAGAAGAGAATGTAAAATGCTTCTGTTAGCATAGTTTTTCTACCTTTTTTGATAACCGCTACAAAGATAACAGCTATTTCGTAGATATGTTCTATAACATATTATTTTAACATTGTAGGGACGGCGTCCGTCCCCCCGTGGTATCAAGCTAACGCGGAAGTAATGAACATATAAATCATCATACCGATAATATCGTTGGTAATGGTGATAAACGGCCCGGTCGCCAAGGCCGGATCTATCTTCATCTTATCTAAGGTCATGGGAACTAACGTGCCGAATATACTGGCGAACATTACGACGGCGAATAGGCTTAAAGATACGGAGGCCGTAATCCCCCGGTCTCCCAGCATGAAGAAGTTGTAAATGAACACGACCAGACTGATAATGCTGGCATTGATTAACGAAACTACGGACTCTTTTAGGATTTGCGGTACGATATTCCCTTCCTTCAAGGTATTGTTTGCCAAGCCTTGTACCACGATAGCGGAAGATTGTATGCCTACGTTTCCACCGGTACCACCGATCAGCGGGATAAATAGCGCCATCTTCGGGTTAGTGGCGAAACTGCTCTCGAAACCACCGAGGATAACGGAGTTTCCCAATCCTCCGATCATGCCGATCAGCAGCCAAGGTAGGCGGGCGGCGGTTTGGGTGAATACATTATCCGAGGTTTCCACGTCTTGCGAGATACCGGATGCCAACTGGTAATCACGCTCGTGTTGCTCGCGTACCTCATCCATAACGTCATCGATCGTGATACGTCCTACCAGACGTCCGATACTATCGACTACGGGCAAGGCTACCAAGTCGTATTTCTCGATCGTCTCCGTAACCTCCTCGATACTGTCGCTGTCGCGAACGGAGATCGGGTCTTTTTTCATGACATGCTTGATCTTGGAGACGGATGGGTGGGTAATCAGTTTCTGCAAGGGGAGCACGCCTTTCAAGCGCTCGTCGTCGTCCACTACATATACATAATAGATCTCGCTCATCTCCTCCGCTTGCTTGCGCATCTCGTCGATACATTTGGGCATACTCCAATTCTCGTTCACCACGATCATCTCGGTACCCATCAAACCGCCGGCGGTGTCCTCGTCGTATTTCAACAAGTCCACGATATCACCGGCCTGTTCTACGTCCTCGATATGCGAAAGGATCTCCTCTTGGGTATCCTCGTCCAACTCACGCATCAAGTCAACGGCATCATCCGTTTCCATGTTATCGACGAAACGCTTGGCGATAAGCTCATTGGGAAGTTCCTTCAATAACTTATGACGGTCTTCCTCATCCAACTCCATCAATACATCCGCCGCTTTGTCGCCATCCATCAATAGATAGAGATAAATGGCCTCTTGCAAGTTCAGTTCTTGATAAAGCTCGGCTATATCGGCAGGATACAGTTCATGAAGTACCTCCTGTGCCTTCGCGTCATCTTTGGCCTCGATGATGCTTTTCAGGTTCTCGATGTAATCTTTCGTCAGTTCGATCATTGGACTCTTATATTATTATAGGACATCACCAGCCTGCTTCTCCAGATGCTTTTGGCTGATCAAGGTCAGTTCCACGAATTGCTCCACGGATAACTGTTCCGGGCGCTTGTCGAATATCGGCAAGGCGTAATCCGGGCAATCTTTACCCAATAGGGGTTTCATGGAATTACGAAGCGTTTTTCTTCGTTGGTTGAATGAGGTCTTTACTACGGTCTTGAATAACTTCTCGTCGCATCCCAGCTCCTTGCGGTCGTTACGAGTCATTTTCAATACGGCGCTTTTCACCTTTGGAGGCGGATCGAATACTTTCTCACTGACAGTAAAGAGGTATTCCACGTCGTACCAAGCTTGAAGCAATACGCTCAAGATTCCGTACGTCTTGCTACCGGGACCTGCCGCTAGGCGTTCCGCTACCTCTTTTTGTAACATCCCCGAGCAGCAGGGAATCTGGTCCTTATAATCGAGGACTTTGAAGAATATCTGGCTGGAGATATTATAGGGATAATTACCGATCACACAAAACTGCCCCGGAAATAGCTTCGAGAGATCCAATTTCAGGAAATCCTCGGCGATGATACGTCCTTTCAGATCGGGGAAATTCTGGTTCAGGTAATCTACGGATTCCATGTCCAACTCGACAACGGTCAAATCATGTCCCGCCTCCAGCAAGAACTGGGTAAGGACTCCCATTCCCGGTCCGATTTCCAAGACCGGCAAGGATTTGAAAGTATCGAGTGTGTCCGCAATGCGCTGTGCTATTTGCAGATCCTTTAGGAAATGTTGCCCTAATGCTTTTTTTGGCTTAACTAATCTCATCCACTTTTCGGTGTAATGTGTTTGTTTTTAAATATTATGCTTATCTTTGCGGATGCACAAAAGTACAATAAATAATTTAAAGTTCCCTATACCTAATGGATTTTAAGAGCATTCTACGTACGTTTCTGAAGATAATTCTACCTTTAGCCTTCGGCTGTTTACTCCTTTGGTTTTTGTATCGGAAAATGGATATCACTGAGATTTGGCGAGTAGTCAAGGAGGGGGTTCGTTATGATATTATTCTGGTTTCTTTACTGTTCGGCTTGTTCGCCAATATCGTCCGTGGTTTACGGTGGGGATTGCTGATCAGTTCCTTGGGCGAGCGCTTCAAGATGAGTAACGTGATTTACGCCGTGCTGGGTAATTACGCAGTGAATCTGGTGTTGCCCCGTGTCGGCGAGGTATGGCGTTGCGGCATGATCACGAAATACGATAAGATCTCGTTTACCAAGCTGTTAGGTACGCTGTTGATCGACCGTGTGAGCGATACGATCATGGTCGGTTTGATAACCTTGATGATATTCATATTTAATATAAGCTTCTTTACGAGTTTCTTCGCTAAGAACCCGGCTTTGCTCGAAGGGTTCCAATCCATGTTTAATTCGATATGGATTTACGTGGCGGTGATAATTTTTGTCGCTGTAATTTGGTTTGTATTCACTTATATGAGTAACTTTACGCTGGTACAGAAAGCCAAAGGCATGTTGAAGAATGTATGGACCGGTATGAAGAGTATCTGGTACATGGAGCATAAGATGCGTTTCGTGATAGAGACGTTATTGATTTGGGGAGGTTATTTTTGTTACTTTTATATTACGTTCTATGCTTTCGACTTTACCAAGGACTTGGGTATCGTGGTCGGGCTGATCACGTTTACGATGAGTAGTATCGGCGTGGCGGTGCCTGTTCAAGGTGGTATCGGACCATGGCATTTCATGGTGATCGCTACCTTGGTTTGTTTTGGCGTGAACGAGAATGACGCGGCGGCGTTCGCCTTGGTCGTTCATACGGTACAGACGGTATGGACGGGATTGTGCGGATTATTCGGAGTGGTAGCTTTACCGCTCACCAATCGGGAGAACAAGGAGGCTCCGGTCGCTGTTTCGTGATGAATACAAGATATGTATTAAATATGAACTGAACTAAATTATTAACATCTATGTCAGCAGAAATCAAAGATCTATCTCCGAAGCATGTATGGGGTTATTTTTATGACCTTACGCAAATCCCCCGTCCGACCGGACATATGGAGGCAGTAACCCGTTTTATGATATCCTTTGGTAAAGGATTGGGATTGGAAACCCTGCAAGATGAGGTGGGTAACGTATTGATCCGTAAGCCGGCTACGCCCGGAATGGAAGGTCGTAAGACCGTGACATTGCAGTCTCATCTGGATATGGTTCCCCAAAAAAACTCTTCCGTAAAGCATGATTTCGAGAAAGATCCGATCGACGCTTACATAGACGGTGATTGGGTGACGGCCCGTGAGACGACTTTGGGGGCGGACAATGGCATGGGCGCCGCTCTGGCGATGGCCGTGTTGGCGGACAATAGCTTGCGTCACGGACCTATCGAGGCCCTGTTTACGATTGATGAGGAACAGGGAATGGACGGCGCTTTCGGCTTGAAGCCGCATTTCTTAAAGGATGATATTTTATTGAATTGTGATTCCGAGAAGGAAGGGGAGTTGTTCGTAGGTTGCGCGGGTGGCGCTAACGTGAATGTCTCTTTCCAATTTAAGGAGGATACTTATATTCCGGAAGGTGACGTGGCTGTCAAGGTTAGCTTGGCTGGCTTGAAAGGTGGTCATTCCGGTGTGGATATTCATTTAGGGCGTGCGAATGCGAATAAGTTGATCTTCCGTTTCTTGAAAGAGGCGGTATGCGATTATGGCGCTCGTTTGTCTTCTGTGGCGGGTGGTTCCTTGCCTAACGCAATCCCTCGTGAGGCTTTTGCCGTGATAACGATTCCGGGTGATAACGTGGAGTCTCTTTGGGAGCTAGTGGCTGATTACCAAGATATGTTCCGTACGGAGTATATGGGTGTGGAGGATAAGATCGATTTCGTTGCGGAGATGGTTGAATTGCCGTCTACGTTGATTCCGGAGGAGATACAGGATGATTTGATCAATGCGATCGAGGGTTGCCAGAATGGTGTGATTAGCATGTTGCATGATTTCCCGGGTACGGTTGAGTCTTCCTCTAACTTGGCGATCGTGAAGACATCTGATGAGTTGATCGAGGTGAAAATCTTGGTGCGTAGCTCATCCGAGTCTCGCAGGGATTCTGTTTGCTCAAGTCTGGAAAGTGTATTCGCTTTGGCAGGGGCTAAGGTGGAGGAGTCCGGTCATTATAATGGCTGGCAGCCTAATATCAATTCCCCGATCTTGAACTTGATGAAATCTACCTATCTGGATTTATTTGGTAAGGAACCTGAGGTGAAGGTGATGCATGCCGGATTGGAATGCGGTATCATCCAAGGCGCTTATCCGGATATGGATATGGTTTCTATCGGACCGGATTTGGAATATCCGCACTCACCGGATGAGCGAGTGAATATTCATTCCGTACAGAAGATCTGGGAGTTTATTACAGCTACATTGGAGAGAATCTAAGGAACTCTTTCCTTATAGATAGTAGACAAGCCCTCCAGCCTTTGTTCTTCTAACCATTCGGTTAGCGAGAATAGGGCTGGAGGGCTTATTTTATAATTTCTCTATATCCTCAAGGGAGAGTCCGGTGCATTTTTGGATGATGAGAGGTGCGATTCCCTCGGCTTTCATGTTACGGGCCGTAGATTCTTTCCCTTTCAATATCCCTTTCTCCTCCGCGTAATCGATCGTATTCTTATAATCCCTGTATCGTTTCAGAGCCTCGTCGTATTGTATGCGCTCCTCTTTGCTGAGGTTTGCCACGTCGGCTACTTCCAGCAACTTGTCGAAGACCGCCTTTCTCGCCTTGAACGGCATTCTCTCTAAAGTGTCCATATGCTTCAATAAATAAATCCAACGTTCAAAATCGTTCTCGCACTCGTCCGGTTCTTTTTGGAAGTAGGGCAGCTCGAGGTAGACTTGCCGTATCCTGTCGCTGAACATCCTTCCGGTTTCCCTGTCCGCCAATATAACATCGGTCCGGAACTTTGAGTTCACGTCCATCTTGTAGTTAAGTAGGAATACCCCGTATACGGGTTGCAACGCGAATTTCCAGTCCTTCCCTCTTTGCCCTTGGTTACTGATGGCCCTCGCCAGATAGTACAGTCCCCTGTCGTGGAAATAGGGTTGTGCCCCGGTTTGCATCTCAACGACGAATAGGTTTCCGTTGCTATCCTTGCAATGCACGTCAAAAACGATTCCCCTGTCATCCAGCGTCTCGGGGGTCTGAATCGGGTTAAGGAACGTGATATCCTCAATGTCGTGCTCTCCGAAGAACAACTGGTTCAGGAAATCGATTAGTAACTCCTTGTGTACCTCCTGCCCGAATATCCGGTGAAAGCCGAAATCGGTGAAGGGATTGATAAATTTTCCCATAGTGTTTATAGGTTTTAGTGATTAATATGAAAGGGATGGTTCTTTTTCCATCTCTTGCGGTAAAGATACGCTTTTTATTTTTAACACGTACGTCTTTTTGAAAAAACATGTACGTGTTTCCGGAAAAAGACGTACGTGTTTTTTGAAGGTCATAATGTTGCCGTAATATCTAGGATCTTGAAGGAATCTCATGTCGTGAAAACGGTTGTTATCTTGACTTTTTGTTTGATATAAGGCTTAAATCGTGGCAATCCCTTTTTGCCGGTATTGTGAAATAGGGGGAAGGGGGAGACGATAATCGGGGTTTTATATAAAAAAGTACGGCCTTTTACGCACGATATACGACAAAAGCCTGCACATATAGTCGCGTTGGGTAACGCCTATACTGCCGTTGGGCATTATAAACAGTCACGAATAGGGTTGGCGGTAGTCGTGAATGGGTATTGTAACCCTGTTAGAACCCAGTCGTAACCCTATGGGATAGCCCGAAGAAGTCAATAGATATGAATTACGATGAATGAATTTCGCTAGAACGGAAGGCGGTTTTTTAGCATCTGCCTGTTAATTAGTTGATTGCTATTTTTTTCTTACTTATTTGGGAACGAGCTGTACCTTTGTTCGAAAAAATCGATTCTCCGGGAGTTAAGAATACAAAATGTCAACGTGTTACTTTTGGATAGATATATAAATGTACGTATGTACATTATTATAAAGGCGTAAAGTTTGTATGATTCATAAATACTATTATCGTGTAGAAACGACTAGTTTAAACGATCGATTCTTTTAGTCATTTGCAAAGGTACGCGTTTCTTCGACTTCTGCAACCCTTCCGGGCTATTTTTTTCACCCCTTATCCTCTTTCTTATCAATCAAATAGGCTATCCGTTACGAAATAACCGATTCCGTAAACGAACCTCTCTTTTCCTCCCTCAAAAAACGACTAATCTAGACGATCGTTTAGACTAGTCGTTTTTATGTGGTTTGGGGATCGGTTTAATAGAGCTAAGTATTTGATTATCTTAATAAACACTAGTATTAATATTAATTTCAGTATTATGAACAAAAAGTTTTCTACTTTGGCTGCTGTCTTCTTGGCAGTAAGTGCGCTTTCCACAAGTGCGGTAGCGAATGTGACGAACGGTAATTATTATCGTTTGAAATATAGCACGACTACCCCAACTTCAACCGAAAAATATTTGGGTGTGGATATAGCGAAGACGGATAGTGTCGTGCTGAATTCCAAGGCGACTGGCTCAACAGTCTCTGCGGGAACGGATACTCCGGATAATTTGTTGAGTGATCGTTATTTCTGGAAAGTCAACAAGACTATTGCGGCTAGCGGTGATTCATTGTTTACATTTACGAACAGAAAAACAGGAAAGGTATTGGCTTTCGACGCTAAGGAAGCGAATGCTATCATTTCTGGTGGTGCCGTAAATACTTGGGGATGGAAGGGGCATTCTTCTTCGGCTTCTGGAATTTATTCCGTATCTGGGGGTAATACTTATTATCTCGTAGAGGAGAGTGGCGTTGTAAAAGTAAAGAAACAGACAGGAGTTACCCCTCCCACAAGTGGTATGCTTGCGCTAGAGGAAGACGTACCTGCGGCAGCGAATATGTCTGCCAAGCAGTTGAATGAGAAAAATGGAGGTAAAGGTTTTGAGCTAGCGTTCTCTCCGGCTGCAAATGGTGAGAAAAATCTCTTCATAGAATCTATGTTAAGAGCGGAAGCTTTACATGATGGAAGTACGACTGGTACTTTCGAATTAGATTCTGATGCGGATCATGCTCCTGTTGTAAGTTCTCCTGCGGTTTTAGCTGGTGACACAGCTTTCTTCGCTGTTAGTGGCAAGGTTATTGAGAATGCGGCAAAACAAAAGGTACAATATTACTTGGTGGCTGATACTACTTATTTTACAGGATTGGGTACGACAGGTGTTGTGTTTACTCAAGATACGTTGAAAATAACGAAAGATGCCGCCGGAAAGATTACTAAAGTGGAGCCCGCTCCAGGACGTGTACTTAACGCTTATCGCTTTGTGACCTCGTATAATTATGATAAAGCCTCCATGAATATTGAGGTGGTTGGTTTACAGGCAAAGAAGACAAGCGGATATTACAAGGATGATGTGCAAGAGAAATCTCTTGCATCTGGTAAGTCTTGGTATGTATATGTGGCAGAATTGTCTGATCGGAAAGAGGTTTCTGTTATAGAAAATGCGACAGCTCCTTCTACAAAGATCACGTTTAAGACTGGCTCCGCAATCTCTGATCTGAATACGAAAGTAGCTTACGCCGTCCAGAAAGTGAAGGATGATGGTTCTTTGAGTAAGTATTATGGTGCTAATAATGCATCTACTAATAAGGATAGCCTGGATGTCGCTTCTGCCTTAGTTCCTGCTACACAGTATATCATGATTCATGAAGGTGAGAACAACTATTCTTTGTATAACAGAGCGTATGGTAATAAGCTTGAGGAGGCTTCTGGCGCTTACTATAAGACCGATAAAGAAGGTATCTATCGTATCAATGGTACGGATTATAAGTTGACAGCTCTTACTACCGCAGCTGGTGAAGCCGGCAAGTATGTTGGTTATAGACATTTCTCTGATTCAGAGGTAGCGAACACATCGTTTACTTTGCGTGTTCAATCTATCGCTGGCAATAGCATCTTCATTGCATCCAAGGATTCCTCTATTTTCGCCGCTAATAGCGATGGACAGTTCTTTACGGTGAAACCTTATGACTCTGAGAAGTTTGGTTATACATCGAAAGATTCCTTGAGCCGCACGGCTTATATGTTGGTTGAACGCTATGGTGACAGACATCTGGCCTATGATAAAGCGAATAAGTTTGTCTTGTCTAAAGAGGCTTATAATACGCAGAATGACACGGTGGTCGTATTCTTCCAGGCTACCGCCACTGAAGGTCAGTATTTGTTGGCTTATGCTCAAACAGATGAGACAAAGGGTAAGTTGGCATCCACTTCTATGGACGGTAACTATATTATCGCGAACATTACTACGGGTGCTATCGAGAAATCTGCTTCTACAGCGGTAGCTCCTACCGTATTCGTATTCGAGAATGAGAAGAATGAGTACCAAGCAGAGGCGGCAGGTCATAAGATCATTACTTTGGCTTCCGATGACGCTATGTCTATCACTCGTACGGATGACAATTTCGCTTCCTTGAAACGTGTCGGTCAATTGAGATCCGCTTTCGAGGCCGAGAACTTCGCTTTGTGGGTTGATACCGCAGATGCTACGGACGAGACGAAACCATTGTATTTTATCTCTACTAAGCAGGGTTTGGATTCTGCTACGGTAAAGGCCGGCAATAGCTTGTATATGGTAAGCGTAGAGGATTCTACGGCTAACGCTTATAAGTGGGAAGGTCTTTCTCGCGTAGCGTTTATCGAGGGTAAGTATGTGGCAGGCACTGATTCCTTGGAATTATATACCGCTACGGATACGGCTAAATATGTGAAGAAGCATGATAACGAGGCTAATTGGGCATTCGCTTTGAACCCGGATGGTGGCGTGTCTTTGCAGAACATGAAGTCAAATCAATATGTAGCTACTCGTAACGACGTATTGGTGATGGTTAAGAAGATGGATGAAGCCGCCATGTTTGGTGTTGCTAAATCTGAGGTAATCCCGACCTCAAATGGCACTATCGACGCTGTTGAGGGTGTGTCTGTGACAACTGATAACGGTACCGTAACTATCCAAGGTGCCGCAGGTAAATCAGTAGTTATCTCTAACATCTTAGGTAAGGTAGTCGCTGAGACAGTTCTTACATCTGATAACGTAACTATCGCCGTACCTGCCGGTATCGTAGCCGTAGCAGTTGAAGGTGAGACCGCTGTTAAGGTGGTAGTTAAATAATAAAGATATATAATTCTAAGATTCCCGTGCGGAGATTCGTCTTCAAGTAAACCGTGAGGTAGAACATGCGGGGATATTAATACTAAAGTAAAAAATTAAAGCTCTCCGTCAGTATTTCCGTGAGGCAAGAAAGCGGAAAAAGAATAAGCCCCGGTCGGTTTCTCGATCGGGGCTTTTTGTCTATTCTTTGTCGTTTTTATCTTTAAGTCTCAATCCGGTTCTAGCGTTGAGGGGAGAGATTACCGAGTGGCCTAAATCGCTTTCAAGTTGTTTGCGGGCGGCCTCTGCTGCTTTTCCTCCTTGTTTGGCGATAACTTCGTGTTCTTCGAGATGTTGCGGATTCTTTTCTTTGGCAGTTTTACCGGCCCACGTTTGATAGATGATATCTGTAAGGGTAGCAAACTGAACGCCCTCTTGTAGTCCGTGTCGTTTCCATTCATCGGTTAGGTCTTTACGTATCTCGATGCTTTTAAGGCGTTGATTAATCCAATTATCCGAGTACCCCAACGCTTTATATTCCCTCATGGCTCGATCTATCGTTAACTCGGGGTCTTGCATTTCATCCAATCGCTCTTTTGCCACTTGGGCCATCCATAGCTTGAAAGGTTCTGCTTTAGGGGATGGGATGGATTGGATAAGCCGGAACAGCTGTTCTGTCGTAGCTACGTCGGTTTTGTAGTATTTCCCATCGGTAGAAGGTAATTTCAGTTGGTTACAATTTGTAACCGACTCATTTCCCTCTTTTCTTAGCCTATGTTTCAACACCTTCCAGTAATTGCTAGGATTAGGACTATCTGTTAGGATAGCGACAACGCTAGGATCGTCATACTTGCCGGTATCGAAGCCGTGATTGTTGAATGTGAGACCACTGTTAAGGTGGTAGTTAAATACAGTTTCTCGATCGGGGCTTTTTTGGTGAATCTTTTTAATTTTGTACTTTTGTAAGCTTGCACGAATGTTATACATGAATAGGAGAATTAGACAATGGCCAGCGATGATATAAAACAGGCATGGAAAGTGCCGGAACCTACGTTAAGGAGGTTGCCGTGGTATCTTGCGTTCGTAAAGTTGATGAAAGGGAAAGGGGAAGCGTTTATCTCATCTACCCAGATCGCTAAGGAGATTAATGTAGATCCTAGTCAGGTCGCTAAAGATCTCTCTTTTGTGAATATCTCCGGGAAGACGAGAGTGGGATACGATATTAACGCGTTGGTTGACGTATTGGAGGATTTCCTCGGTTTTACATCCCAGCATAAGGCATTTCTGTTTGGGGTAGGGAGTCTGGGCGCTTCTTTGTTGCATGACACCGGACTGAGCCAATATGGTTTGGAGATCGTGGCGGGCTTTGATGTCCGTGAGGATTTGGACGGGAGCATGATCAATGGCATTCCCGTTTTTCATATGGATGATTTTCCTGCCAAGCAGAAAGAATATGGCGCGACGATCGGGGTGATCACCGTGCCGGTGGAGAAAGCGCAGGAGGTGACAGACCGGATTATCGAGGGAGGAATCAAGGCTCTTTGGAATTTTACCCCCTTCCGTATACGGGTGCCGGAACATATCGTAGTCCAGAATACTTCTATGTATGCGCATTTAGCTGTTATGTTTAATCGATTGAACTCAATGAATCACTAAAATATGAAGATTATCGCCGTTGGAATGAACTATGCCGCTCACAATAAAGAGCTGCATCATTCGTTAGAATTATCAGAGCCTACTATTTTTATGAAGTCGGACTCCTCTTTGTTGAAAGATGGGAAACCGTTTTTTATTCCGGATTTTTCATCGGAAGTTCATTATGAGACGGAGATCGTGGTACGGATAGACCGTTTGGGGAAAAATATAGCCGAGCGTTTCGCTCATCGTTATTATAATGAGGTTACGGTCGGTATTGATTTCACGGCACGGGATTTGCAGAATAAATTGCGTGCGCAAGGGCTACCGTGGGAGATTAGTAAGGCGTTTGATAATTCGGCTGTGATCGGGACCTTTATTCCGCTGGAGCAAGCGGGGGATGTAAACCGGCTTCCGTTCCATCTGGATATCAATGGCTCGAAGGTACAGGAAGGCAATACCTCGAATATGCTGTTTTCGGTAGATAAGATTATTGCGTACGTAAGTCGCTTCTTTACGCTGAAAATAGGCGATTTGATTTATACCGGAACACCTGCTGGCGTAGGTCCCGTGAAGATCGACGATCATCTGGAGGGATATCTTGGCGAGCGGAAGCTTCTGGATTTTTATGTGAGATGAGAAGATTAATATATATATTCATTATAGGTTTATTACTTTGCTCATATACATGGGCGGATGGTAGCCGTTATGCTTCTAAATCCCTGTTATCGGAGGGGAAATGGGTGAAGATCCGGGTGGATAAGACCGGAATCTACAAATTATCCTATGCGGATTTGAAGAATATGGGTTTCTCGGACCCATCGAAAGTCTCTGTCCATGGCTATGGAGGATGGCCCTTGGATGAGGATTTCAGTAAGGAATATATCGATGATGTCCCTTCTACACCGGTTTGGCGTGGGAGTGATTACCTGTTATTCTACGGGAAAGGGCCGGTTAAATGGGAGTATGACTCGTCGAGCCAGACATTCGTGCATACGAATAATCCTTATTCATTGTATGGCTATTATTTTGTGACCGATGCCACTCCGACGAATGATATGACTTCCGTGGCTCAAGCGAGTGGCGCGACTAATCGGATCACGACTTACGATGATTATTTGGTGCATGAGCAAGAATTAGTATCGTTGGCGAAATCGGGTAGGGAGCTGTATGGGGAAGATTTTAGCGGAGCTACCCCCCGAACCCTATCAACATTCTCTTCAATTCCGGGAATCACGAATGAAGACGCTAAGGTAACCATGAGCTTTGTATCCAAAGTCACTTCCGGTACGGGAGTCGCTTCTTTGAGTATTAATCAGTCTAATGTTCTGGACGTTTCGATCCGCTCGAATAGAGAGGAATATGTGAAGGCGCTAGAAGGGGTAAGCACGGCGGTATGGAAAGGCGAGAAGAGTGAGAAAAACAGTGTGGTCGTGTCTTATAATTCGGCTTCTCATAACAATGTACGGTTAAATTACGTTCGGTTACATTTTAAGAGGACTTTGCAGCCGTATGGGGCCTATACTTTTTTTCGTAGTATAGCTTCTATCGGAAATGTTTCCCGGTTCGTGGTACAGGGCGCAAACGCGAATACCTTGGTCTTTGATGTGACGGATGCTCAGCGGGTAAGACTGATGGAGACGGAATTGAATGGCTCCGAACTTACTTTCTCTATTCCTGCCGGTACCTTACGGGAGTTCGTTTTGGTACGGACGGATCAGAGCTTTATCTCTCCGGAGGTTGTCGGTGAGGTGGAGAATCAAAACCTACATGCCTTGGAGCAAAAAGACATGATCATCATAGCGGCTAAAGCTTTCCAAACGCAAGCGGAACGGTTGGCGGAGGAACACCGGGCAACAGACGGATTGACCGTGGAAGTCGTGGATCCTCAGTCGATTTATAATGAGTTCTCAAGCGGTGCGCCTGACGCTACCGCTTACCGCCGGTTCATGAAAATGTTCTACGATCGTAGCGTGTCTGCCGGTAACGCTCCAAAATACCTGTTATTGTTTGGCGATGGTATTTACGACAACCGGGGAATTTGCTCGGACGTGAAAAATATAGCAAGGGATAATATGTTGCTGACCTATCAGTCGAGAGCGTCCTTGTTTGAATATTCAGGATTGTTCTATAATTCTAATTTCTCGTATGTAACGGATGATTATTATGGGCTATTGGATAATGTATCCGAGGAGGCACTTGATAAGCCGAACAGTATTTGCATAGGTGTAGGACGTTTCCCCGTGCGGACGGTAACGGAGGCTACCCAAATGGTAGATAAGGTAATCGGTTATATGCGGAACGAGGACAGAGGCGGCTGGAAAAACCAAATCACCTTCGTGGCGGATGATGGTAACAATGCGGATCACTATACGAGTAGTCATGCGGAACAAGCTGATGAGCTGGCCCGGTTTATAGAGGAAAATCATGGGGCTTTCCTAACGAATAAAGTTTATTTCGATGCGTTTAAGCGAGATAATAGCGGAACGTATCCGGATGTACGTAAGCGGATCTCTGAATTATTGAAGAAAGGGCAACTGTTGATTAACTATACGGGGCATGGTAATACGACCGCTTGGTCTGACGAATACGTGTGGACACAGACGGATATCTTACAATCTACTTATACGAAACTACCCATTTGGGTGACGGCGACTTGCGATTTTACCCGTTTCGATGACGTGAATACCTCGGCGGGAGAATCTGTTTTCTTGAATGCGAAAAGTGGAGGGATCGCATTGTTTACGACAACCCGTGTGGTTGTATCTAGCGGTAACTCGGCACTGAATAAGGAACTTTACCGCAATCTCTTTGAGAGGGAGAGTGACGGACGGGCCCGTACCTTGGGCGAGGCCATGATGGAGACCAAGCGGAAACTGTCTGGTATCAATAAACTTAATTTTATTTTGATAGGTGACCCTGCTTTGAGAATCTCCTATCCGGAGTATAAGGCGCAAGTGACAGCCGTGAACGGCAAGGCCATATCAGATGAGCCTTTTACGTTTAAGGCTTTGGAGAAAATAACGGTGGAGGGAGAGATCTTAGATACGAAAGAGGGCTTGGCTAACGATTTTACCGGTATCCTAAATGCTACGGTGCTGGATAGTAAAGCTTCATTGACCACCTTGGGCAATAATACGAATGAAAAAGGAGATACGGTCCGCTTCTCTTACACAGATTACCCGAATACGATCTATATCGGGCAAGATTCGGTACGGCAAGGAAAATTTAGTTTTACATTTATGGTACCGAAAGATATCTCTTATTCGAATAAGCAGGGAAAACTGAATCTCTACGCCTCGGATGAGGTGAACAAGCATGAGGCACAAGGATCTTTCTTGAATTATATCGTTGGCGGTACCGCTGATAATGCGGAGGCAGATACGATCGGCCCTGAGATCCGGCAGATTTACTTGAATGATTCTAGTTTTGTAGAGGGTGATCAAGTGAATACGACTCCTTATTTTGTCGCTAGGCTGTGGGACAAGAGCGGTGTGAATATAACAGGTAGTAGTGTAGGGCATGATATCATGCTGACGGTCGACAGTATGCCTTCCATGAGTTATAACTTGAATAATTACTATGCACTATTACCCGATAAAGAAGGGGAAGGACTTGTCCAGTTCTCCATCCCCGAGCTGGAGCCGGGAATGCATACGGCCGAGTTTAAGGTGTGGGATATCTTAAATAACTCCACGACCTATACCTTTACTTTTGAGGTGGCGGAAGGGTTGAAACCTAATCTGATCGAGATGTATGCCACCCCGAATCCGGCACGGGATCAAGTGGAATTCTTTCTGCATCACAATCGCCCGGAGTCGAACTTAAAGGTGACGGTTATGGTTTATGATATGACCGGTAAGTTCCTATGGAGTACCGAGAAGAGCGGTTCCTCCGAGTTGTTTAAGGCTTATATCGTAACTTGGAACTTGACGGATAACGGTGGCAGGCGGTTGCGCCCGGGAGTTTATCTGTATCGGGCGGCGATTAGTACGAATAACTCGAAAGAGGCGACGAAAGCGAATAAATTAATCATTCTCGCACAATAAAGTATCGGGTAATTAGTTTATAATAAGCATGGGGGTATGTTTATTACCCTCTAGGAATGATAAATGTAAATGTGTTTTTAGAATAGAATATATGGTAAGAGTTTCAAGATTCAGTCTGTTACTAGCGGTTTTCAGCTTTTTGACGGCATTTACGGCTTTATATGCCCAAGGAGGCGCAGACGATGTTAAACATAAATTCGCCCCGATTAATACGGCGATACCGTCTTTGTCTATCGCGCCCGACGCTCGTGGAGGTGCTATGGGTGATAACGGTGTGGCTACTACGCCGGATGTGAATTCCCAATACTGGAACCCGGCTAAGTATGCTTTTAGCTATAGTAAGGCCGGAGTCGCCTTGTCCTATACGCCTTGGTTACGTAAATTGGTGAATGATGTGGCTTTAGCGTATCTGGCCGGTTATTATAAATTAGGCGATAGCGATATGCAGGCGATCGGAGCTTCTTTGCGTTATTTCTCTTTAGGAGAAGTACAGGAAAGCCGGGATGGAGGAATGGGTAATCAGCTCATATTGAATCCTTATGAGATGGCTTTTGATGTAAGTTATAGCCGTAAATTATCGGATGTGTTCTCTATGGCGGTCGCCTTGCGCTATATTCGTTCGGACATGGGTGCCTCGTCGGACGCGGATATGGTTCCGGATAACGCTTTTGCCGCCGATATCGCCGGTTATCTGGAGAAATACGTGATCTTAGGGAATAGCGAGTGCCTGTGGAGCTTTGGTTTTAATGTCTCCAATATCGGTACGAAGGTCTCTTACGACGGCGGAAATACCAACCAATTCTTGCCTACGATGTTAAAGGTTGGAACCGGTTTGCTGTATCCGATCGATGATTATAACCAAATCGGTATCTATGTGGATTTGAGTAAATATTTAGTTCCTACCGAACCTATTCAAGAAGGTACGACTCCCGAGGATGAGGCTGCTTATAAGGAAAAACATGATGAATATAACAATATGTCCCCGATCACGGGTATCTTCAAATCATTCGGTGACTCGCCGAATGGCTTCAAGGGCGAGTTAGAGGAGATTATGGCCTCTATCGGTCTGGAGTATAATTACAATCAGCAGTTCTTTGTTCGTGGCGGTTATTACTATGAGAATAAATATCAGGGAAACCGTCAGTATTTCTCGGTCGGTGCCGGTTTCCGCATGAGTGTTTTCCAGTTGGATGCCGCTTATCTGATCAGTACGGTACAGAGTAACCCGTTGGACCAGACATTGCGCTTCTCCTTGTCGTTCGATATGGATGGAATCAAGAACCTTTTCAGATAAATGGGTATGAAGATACGTGTAGGTTTTGGTTATGACGTCCACGCCTTGGTGCCGGACCGGGAATTATGGCTGGGCGGGATTAAGATCGAGCATACGTTGGGCCTATTGGGACATAGCGATGCGGACGTGCTGATCCATGCGATCTGTGACGCTTTATTGGGAGCGGCCAATATGCGGGATATCGGTTATCATTTCCCGGATACGGCAGGTGAATATAAGAACATTGATAGCAAGATATTGCTTCGTGACACCATGAAGCTTTTGAGAGAGGCGGGCTATGAGTTGGGTAATATCGATGCCACCGTAGCCGCCGAACGCCCTAAATTGAATCCCCATATCCCTCTGATGAAGAAAACGCTGGCCGAGGTCATGAACGTGGACGAGGAGGATATTTCTATCAAGGCCACCACCACGGAGAAGCTGGGCTTCACCGGACGGCAGGAAGGGATCTCGGCTTACGCTACGGTGTTGATACAGCGCATGGGATCGTAAACCAAAAAGTACTCCCTTTTCCTTCTTCCGACTCTACGCCGATCTTCCCGTGAAGATTATCTAGGATCGTTTGGCAAATGGATAGCCCGAGTCCGGTTCCTTGGATAAAGGAATCGAATTTGGCGAAACGCTCGAATACGTGCGGGAGGTTCTTCCGCTCAATACCTTTTCCGGTATCTTTTACGTAAAAGTATAATCCATCTTCCCTCTCCTTGTATCCCATGCGGATAGACCCTTGGAACGTGAACTTACAGGCGTTTGTGAGGAAGTTGGTGATCACTTGGGTCAAGCGATTCTTCTCGGAATAGATAACACAATCCTGTTCGGGTATCTCGCAATAGAGAGTGACACCGTCTTTCACCCGGCTTTGGAAGGTCTGGTATAAGCTCCGGAATAGCGTGGATACGTTGAACTCGGAATAGATGAAATCCATTTGCCCGGCCTCGATCTTCGATAGGTCCAGGATATCGTTCACGAGTTGAAGGAGAAGCTCGTTGTTCGTCTCGATGATCTCGCAAAATTCTTTTGTCTCCTCGGAGGGGTTTGTTTGGGCGAGCAGGTTCGAGAACCCTACGATAGCGTTCAGCGGGGTACGTATCTCGTGGCTCATGTTCGCTAGGAAGGCGGATTTCAACCGGTTGGATTCCTCTATCTTCTCCTTGTCCCTCAGTTCTTGTTCCATTTTTTTCCGTTGGTTGATGAGGGTAGTACCTCCGGTTAAGTAGGCGGGTTTTCCTTCCGGATCGGTTTTCCCTACGATCGCAAAGATCTCTATCCATGTATATTCAAGCCCTGTATCGTCTAAATAACGGATCTCCTCGTCGATCGATATGCTCTCGCCGGCGATTAGTTTATTGATCGCGTCTTGCATCTGTTCCAAGTCCTCGGGGTGAATGCCGCTATAAAACTCGTCCGCCGACATGCAGAATTGGCCGTCGGTTCCCTTGTCGCGAATGGATCTTTGGGTCAGGTAAATATTGTTACATTCGAGCCGTGCTTCTTTTACGTCCCATATCCATGTCATCATGTTGCTGGCTTTCAAGACGAGCTGGTATTTCTGGTTCAGGTCTTGCGCTTGGCGTGCGATTTGCAGCTCCTTGTCTTTGGCCTTTTGCTTTTGGATGAAGAGGCGGACCCGTAAGATCCCGATCGTTATCAATAACGCCAGAATGACGAGTAGGCTTATGATATGGATCTTGTATTTCTGTAAGAAACCGGGAGGCTCTTGGAAATACGTGGCGTTCGGGGGATATAGGCCGGGATCGATCTGGTGAAGCAATAGATGCTGGTAATTTAGGTAGGCCCTCGGGGTTTCCGCGGTCTGGATCGGGATTTCCTTACTATCTTTCCCCGAGAGGATCATTTCGATCGTGTTGACCGTCACCTGCGCATAATCCTCCGGAGAAACATAATATCCCCCGGCGAAATTCCCGTTTTCTGTTTGTACGTCTTGCAAGGTAAAGATTGGGGGGACGGAGAAACTATTGGTCATTTTCTGGACGTTATCGACTAGGTAACGATTCTCGTTATCCTTCCGGGTCCTGTACCATGAGTAATAAAGGACTCCGGTCTTATTGTCGAAAGAGGCCAGTCTGTCCAATAAGTTCTCGGTGGAAATGGAGGTGGTAGACAGTGGCTCGAATTGGATGCCCGGAAAATCTTTCCGTAGCACGGCCTCTACATCCGCTTTCGTTTGCTGGCTTATATAACGGCGGTCAAAAATAAAGGCCAGTTTGGTTAATTCCGGTTGTAGCTTTTTGATTAGCTCGATCGTTTGCTTGATATAGACTGGGTATTTTATAAAAGTGGCGTTATAGTCTTTTACTACGTCCGTGATGGGAACCAGCGTATCGAGCACGTTTTTATCTAGGTCTATCAGGTACTCTTCTTTCGGGTACATATAATCTCTGGCGTAGCAGATGATAGAGGGAATATCTTTCCATTCCTTGTCAAACAACGGGCGGGCGACAAGCCAAGAGGGATCTCCTATGCATACGACTAAGGTGGGTGGCACGGGAACTCTCTCTAGGATCATTGTTCTCTTCTCTTGAAACCCTTCCATAGTGCGGATACCGGGGATCTGTAAGGGAATCGCCTTTACGGTAAACCCTTCCTCCCCGAATTTTCTTTCTATATCAAGATAGGTCTGTTTTGTCCAGCTTTCCTCGAAGTTGATGGAGTGCAGTACGACTATAGACGGTTTCTCGCCGGAGCCTCGTGCGCTCATGTTCAAGTGGACCGTTAGTATAATAAAAATAAAAAGAATGATATTTCTCATGGCCGTTAATTCTAAGCGATATATGTAGCAAACGTGATTCTGGTAGCAAATGTAGTGATTCCGCTTTATTAAGCAAGAGGTTTGCCTGAAAATAAAGGTTTTATATGTAGTAAAATGGTAATAGTTCCATCTTGATAGGATAGCCTTTTCGCCCTTGTTTGCCTATTCGGAGATTAATACGTAGCTTTGAGCCAATAAAGTGGTATTTTTATGAAGAATAATGATTGGAAAGATCGATTAGGCGTGATGTACTCCACGAATCCCGATTTTCAATATAATACGGGAGATACGGAAGAGGAAGATACGTTGCCGAAGGAGAAACAAGCTTTGCGCATATCCTTGGATAAGCGGAACCGGGGAGGGAAGATGGTTACCTTGATCACCGGGTTCCGGGGCACTTCCGAGGATCTGACCGCCTTGGGGAAACTCTTGAAAGTGAAATGCGGCGTAGGCGGTTCCGCTAAGGACGGGGAGATAATCATCCAAGGTGACCTGCGTGCCAAGGTGTTGGATATCCTCCGGAAAGAGGGCTATTCGAAAAGCCGTACGATCTAATCCCCGATCGCTATGCTAACAATCTATAGGGCTTCCGCCGGGGCGGGCAAGACGCATAAGCTGACAGGGGAGTACCTGATGTTGCTCTTCTCCCAGCCGGGCGCTTATCGCCGGATCTTGGCCGTGACGTTTACGAATAAGGCGACGGATGAGATGAAAACCCGTATCGTTCAAGAACTTTATCACCTCGCTTCCGGCCGTGCGTCCGATTATATCCAGCTACTCTCTTCCGCCTATTCCTTGACGGAGCGGCAGGTGAGGGAGCAGGCCCGGAAGATTCTGGTCGCTATCCTGCACGATTACTCCGCTTTTAATATCAGTACGATCGACCGCTTTTTCCAGCAAACGATGCGTGCCTTTACCCGCGAGATCGGCTTGCAAGGCGGTTATGGCATCGAGATGGACCAAGAACTGGTCTTGACCGAGGCGATCGATAACCTGCTGGCCGATCTGGAGAAGCCGGAGAGCAAAGATTTGCTAGGTTGGCTGCTGCGTTTCGCCGAGAACAAGATCGAGGATGGAGGCGGCTGGAGTTTGCGGCAAGACATCATGTCGCTCAGCCGGGAGGTCTTTAAGGAGAGTTATAAGGCATTTAGCGAGGAAGTAGGTAAGGATATCGCGGATAAGCAGGCGCTCGATGCCTATAAGAATGAGCTATACGCCATTATCCGCTCCGTAGAGGCGGAGGCGAAACGTTTAGGTGAGGAGGGAGTGGCGTTGCTGAAACAGTTCGCCTTACAACCCTCGGATTTTAAGGGAGGAAGTCGTTCCCCGTTTTTCTATTTCGAGAAGCTGGCGAAAGGTGAGATGAAAGAGCCGACAGCCACGTTCCAAGCTTTGCCGGATAATCCGGATGCCTATACGACCAAGACGACTCCACCGGGTCTCCGGCAGATCATCGGGTGTGTATATGAGGAAGGGTTGAATGCCTGCGTAAAGAATATCGTATCCCTGTTCGCCAACCTGACGGCCTATAACACGGCCCGGGAGATCGTACGTTATTATTATACGTTAGGGATCTTAACCGATATCTCCCGGCAAATCGCCTTTTACCGGGAAGAAAAGAATGTCATGCTGATCGCCGATACGACCGAGTTGCTGAATAAGGTCATCAGCGGCAGTGACGCCCCCTTTATCTACGAGAAGACGGGTACGCACGTAGATCATTATATGATCGATGAGTTCCAAGATACCAGCGGCATGCAGTGGAATAACTTCCGCCCCTTGGTGGAGGAGAGTCTGGCGAATGGCCGGGCGAATCTGATCGTTGGCGACGTGAAACAAAGTATTTATCGTTTCCGTAACTCGGATTGGAAGCTATTGGACGAGCAAGTCCGCAGGGATTTCGAGGACGAGCAAGTCCGTGAGGATACCCTAAAGGATAATTGGCGAAGCTGCCGCCATATCGTGGAGTTTAATAATGCGTTCTTCACCGCCGCTCCGGCGATCCTGCAGGATCTATATAATGAGGCGTTGAAAAACTCCTCATTAAGCGAGGAAGAGCGCACGGCCTTTTCCGCGAGGATCATGGCGGCCTACGACGATAGTTCCCAGCGTGTCCCCCCGCCCTTCCAGAAGAAGGATGGACATGTACGGATCGATTTCCTCTCCGGTGATGAGGATAAGGACTGGAAACAGGAGGCGATGGAGCGATTGCCCGCTACCTTGGAGCGCTTGCAGGATAGCGGTTACGCGCTAAAAGATATCGCCATACTCGTGCGTACCAATCAAGAAGGTGCTTTAGTGGCTGATACGTTGCTTGCCTATAAGGAAGAGCATCCGTCCGACCGATACAATTACGATATCATCTCCGATGATGCCCTGTTCGTGGGTAGTTCTCCGGCGGTCCGTTTCCTGATCGCCGTATTGCGCTATTTGCGAAATCCGGAGGACCGGACGAACAGGAAATTGGCGATGTATGCCTATCAAGTATTAACCGGAAAATTTGGGGAGAGCGAGGCGGACGAGTCTGTTTTTCAAAACCTTCAGTCTATCTCCCGGCAATCCTTGTACGAGGTAACCGAAGGGCTCTTCCGTAACTTCTCCGCTTACTTCCCGGAAACGGAACAGGTATTCGTGCAAGCCTTTTTGGATATGGTTTCCGAGTACGCCCAAAAAGAAAGCGCGGATTTGAACCGTTTCTTGAGATGGTGGGACGAGACCGGTTATCGAAAGACGATCGCTACCCCGGATGGGCAAAACGCTATCCGCATCTTGACCGTACATAAATCCAAGGGCTTAGGTTTTAAGGTCGTTATCATTCCTTTCGGGGACTGGGAGATCGACCATAAGCCGACAAAGCCCGTTATCCTTTGGTGCCACCCGGAGAAGAAGCCGTTTGACCGCCTGCACTTAGTTCCTGTCCGTTACGGACAGATCCTGAGTAGCACGATTTTCGCCAAGGATTATTTCAAGGAGCGCTTGCATGCTTTCATCGATAACTTGAACACCTTATACGTCGCTTTTACCCGTTCGAAAGAAGAACTGATCGTATTCTCCCCCCGTCCGAGGAAGATCAACAAGGAAGGTAAGGTTGAGAAGATAACTTCCATCGCCGATCTATTGTGGGCGGGGGTGGAGACGGATATCGAGGATGATACCTTTGAAAGGGGCGAATGGTGGCATCCAGCTTCGGGTAGAACGGCAGAAGATACCCTGGAGGAAATCCCCATGAGCCGCCTGTATTCCGTTTCCCCGGATGATCGTTTACAATTACGCCTGCATGGGAAAGGATTCTTTTTCGATAATGCCAGGCGGAAGCACGGTACCTTGATGCATGAGGTATTGAGCCGGATACGTACGCCGAAAGATATTCCCGCTTCGGTCGAAAGTTATCGGTTAGCCGGGGTGATTAACCGGGAGGAAGCGGCGGAGTTGATCAGCCGTCTGGAAGAATTATTGCAAGCGGAGGAGGTAAAGGCTTGGTATGATGGTTCCGCCCGTGTCTTGAATGAAGTGGATATCCTGTTCGGTAAAGGCTTGTCTAAACGCCCGGACCGGGTGATAATAAAAGGAGGTAAGGTTATTGTCGTGGATTATAAATTTGGCGAACGGCAAGATAAGCGCCATCCTAATCAGGTAAGAAATTACCTGCAATTAATCCGTAAAATGGGTTTCGAGCGGGTCGATGGATACCTTTGGTACGTAGAGTTAGGTAAAATAGAGGCAGTGAATAAGTGATATATTTTTGATATTCGGTAAAAATGAATATTTTTGCAGATTCTTAGTATAAAACGATACAGTCAAAGAAGAATGAAAGTACATAAAGAAGGAACCGGTTTACTGCTTACGTTGTTTACAATATTATTTATTGTGAATATAACTTTGTACCATACGGTAGGTAAGGGTATGCTGTTTTATTCTGTCGCTTTTGTTTCTACCGTATTGTTCCTATTGGTATTAAACTTCTTCCGTAGTCCTTTCCGCCGGTTTCCTTATGATTCGGAAGGCTTGGTGATCGCTCCCGCCGACGGTACGATCGTTGCCATCGAGGAAGTGATGGAGAACGAGATCCTTCATAAGAAGTGCCTACAGATATCTATCTTTATGTCTATCTTCAACGTGCATGCTAATTGGTTTCCCGTAAACGGTACCGTTAAGCATGTTTCCCACCAGAACGGGCGTTTTATGGCGGCTTATCTGCCGAAGAGTAGTACGGAGAACGAACGTTCGGCGGTCGTGATTACCACGAGGAACGGGGTGGATGTCTTGGCTCGTCAGATTGCCGGGGCGATGGCACGCCGCATCGTTACGTATGCCAAGCCGGGAGAGAAATGTCATGTGGACGAGCAAATGGGGTTTATTAAATTCGGTTCTCGCGTGGATGTCTACCTGCCGGTAGGAACAGAGGTGTTAATAGAGATGGATCAAAAAGTAACAGGCAATCAAACGCCTATAGCCCGTTTGTCAAAATGAGTATAAGAAAACATATTCCTAATACAATTACGTGTCTAAGCCTTCTGTCCGGTTGTGTCGCCAGTGTTATGGCCTTGCACGGAAATCTTTTATCTGCGTTGATTTGGATTATTATAGCCGCGGTCTTTGATTTCTGCGATGGCTTTGCCGCTCGTTTATTGAAGGCTTACTCGCCGATGGGAAAGGAATTGGATTCCTTGTCGGATATGGTAAGTTTCGGCTTCGCTCCGGGCATGGTGGTCTATTGGTTGTTGGGAGAGGCTTCTACGGCTTTGCCTTTTGGCTCTTTGAATACGTATATCCCTTATCTGGCGTTCGTGATCCCTACGTTTTCAGGTTTGCGTTTGGCTAAGTTCAATATTGATGAACGGCAAACTACCTCGTTTATCGGCTTGCCGGTTCCGGCGCATGCTTTATTTTGGGCTTCGGTGGGATATTCTGTTTTACCGGTTATCCATGCGAATGAAGGCTTGTTCGTGTTGGTGACTGTTATCTTGGCGTTTATTACCTCCTTGCTGTTGGTGTCTGAGATACCGATGTTCTCGCTGAAGGTGAAATCCTTAGCGTGGAAGGGTAATGAGCTTCGCTATATATTGATCGCTTGTGCCATTATTTTCGTGGCGTTATGGGGATTCTTGGGAATCTCTGGAACCATCCTGTTATATATAGTCTTGTCTATTTTTAACAAAAAGGGATAAACAAGAATTCTTATCTTTGTGTTTGTGATAGTAAAGAATCATTTAAGTATCGGATTATGTTTAAGTTTTTGTTTGTAATATTCTTTTTCTTTATCCTGTTGGTGTTTCTGATGGGTTTCTCCATCTTGCGTACCTTTAAGAACATCTTTTTTGGTAGCGGAAACAGCACTCGTAAGGGAGAACAACGTCGTCAAACAAATAGCAATACTTCCGGACATCGTTCTACGACTACTACCGCCCGGGACGATGATGATGATCGTACACCTTATGTGCACCGTAAGAAGATATTCGCCAAGGATGAAGGGGAGTATGTGGATTACGAGGAAGTTAAATAGAGCTTAGCGTCTTTGCTTAAAGAAACGCTGCATTTCTTCCGCGCACTCTTTTTCAAGGATACCTTTTTTGATAATCGCTTTCGGATGGAAGGCTTGAGGGGCGAATTTGGAGAAACCTCTTTTATCATCGGATGCCCCGTATACGATCGTGCTTAATTGTGCCCATCCGATCGCGCCGGCACACATTATGCAGGGTTCCACGGTTACGTATAGACTACAATTTGTCAGGTATTTCGCTCCTAAGACTCCGGCGGCGGCCGTAATCGCCAACATCTCGGCATGTGCGGTCACGTCGTTCAAGCATTCGGTTTGATTATGCGCCCTCGCTATGATCTGGTTGTTGCAGACGATAACAGCTCCTACGGGAACCTCACCCTCGGACGCTGCCGCACGAGCTTCCACCAACGCTTGCTTCATGAAATATTCGTCATTGAAAGGATTCATCTTCTCATCTCATTTTCGTTGAAAAGAGTCGGATAATCCTCCTCCAAGGTCTTGAGGATGTGAGAAAGGATCGTCTCTCGGTACCAACGGGACTTATTCTCGATCTTGTAGCGTGAAAGGTAACGTTTTACCGCTTTATGCTCTTCGTCATTCAGCATAAAGGTCACTTTGTGTACCCTCGGATGATTGGGGTGAGCCGATGAATATTTACGTTCTTCTTTCATACATTTGCAAATGTACGAGTGAATAGCCGAATAACAAAGAAAATGGCTATATTTGTGCAAATTAATGCGATGGCAAGACAGAACGATATGGGTCGGGAAGGTGAGTCTGAGGCTCGTGCCTATCTGGTAAAACATGGATATAACGTGTTGCATACCAATTGGCATTGGCATCATTATGAACTGGATATTATCGCTGTCAAGGAAGATGAGTTAATCGTGGTGGAGGTAAAGACACGCTCTGAGGATTTTTTGCTTTCACCGGAAGATGCGGTAGACACCAAGAAGATTCGGAGGATTGTCGCCGCAGCGGATGCCTATGTCCGTTATTTTAATATAGACTTACCGGTCCGTTTTGATATCGTGACATTGATCAAGAAAGAGACGGGGTTCCTGATCGACCATATCGAAGATGCTTTCTATGCTCCTTGCTGTTAAAAGATAAACGTTATGAATATAGAAGAAGTACGTGAATACTGCCTTTCCTTGAAGAATACCATCGAGTGTTTCCCGTTCGATGAGGTATCGTTGGTCTTTAAGGTAGAGAATAAGATGTTCCTGCTGCTTCCTTTGGATGCGGAGGAGCCTCATGTCTCCTTGAAATGTAGTACGGATTATGTGGAAGAGTTACGGGAACATTATACGGCGGTTGAGCCAGCTTACCATTTTAATAAGAAATACTGGAATAGCATTTATCTGGACCGGGATATGGAAGACGAGGAGATTAAACGCTGGATCTTCCATTCTTACCGGGAAGTGATCGCTAAACTACCAAAAAATATAAGGGAAATTTATAATGATGAGCACTGATAATGAATCTCCCCGCATCTTGCGTGTGGCGGAAACCGCTTCTACGAATAGCTTGCTTCGTGAGTTGGTCATCAAGGAATCTCTTGCGGAAGGAAGTGTGGTCGTTGCCGATTTCCAGACAGCCGGACGTGGTCAGATCGGGAATACTTGGGAGTCTGAGGCGGGAAAGAACTTGATGTTTAGCTTAGTCCTGTACCCTACGTGCATCCCTGCGAACCGTCAGTTCTTGATTTCTCAAATAGCAGCTCTAAGCGTGAAGGAGGCGTTGGACTTATATGCGGATCATATCACCGTGAAGTGGCCGAACGATATTTACTGGAAAGACAAGAAGATTTGCGGAATGTTGATTGAGAACGACCTGTCGGGGCATAATCTGTATTGCTCCATCATCGGGATCGGCATAAACTTGAATCAAACGGTATTTCGAGGAGATGCTCCGAATCCTGTATCTTTGTTTCAAATAATCGGTAAGGAAGTAGATCGGGAAGAGGTTTTGCACCGTTTCCTCTCAATATTCTATCGCTATTATTTATCTCTTCTCCAAGAGGAACACGAGGATATTCGAGCTCGTTATCAATCCGCTTTGTATAGAAGAGAGGGGTATCATGGTTATAAGGATGAGTCCGGCGAGTTCGAGGCCTGTATCCATGATATAGAATCAACCGGGCATCTTTTGCTAGCATTACGGGATGGAAGCATTCGCCGTTATGCTTTTAAGGAAGTCTCTTATTGCAAATGACTTTTTGATCGGAGTGATTTTTTACTACGTATTTTTATAATGTACACGTACATTATAAAATGTGTGTAATAGTGTATATCTGTTGGAGGAATGAACCGAAGATAAGTATTGTGGTATTGGATAAGAGATGGTTTGTCTTTATAATTGGCGGTTTCGTAATGAATAGCCTATTTGATTGATAAGAAAGCGTATATGGTAACAAAAAAATAATAGGGAAGATTTGCACGAATCAAAGAAACGCGTACCTTTGCAATGATGAATAAAACCGATTGCCCTAAGTCCGTTTAAAAGGCAGGCAATCCAATAGAAGAGCTTATTACACTTTAGTATTAATATTAAATTATTTAATTATGAACAAAAAGTTTTCTACGCTTTTGGCTGGTGCTGCATTTTTGAGTGCTGTATCAGTTAATTCTGTTTATGCACAGGGGGTGCAGGATAACAGTTTGCCAACAGAGGCTAGTGCTTATCCTATCGTTAAGTTAGCAGAAGGAACAAACACTGGTTTATTCCAATTGAAAATTAAGGATTCTGACAAAGTCTTATCAATGGATAAGGATGGTAAGTTGACTTTGGTAAACGTTACTACCTCTTCACAGTTGGCTAACACTTTATGGTGTGTAACTGTTACTTCAGAGAATCAAGGTCAGACTCACAAGTATGATTTCATGAATAAGGGAACAGGTATGATGTTGGATATAACTATGTCTGATATCGTAGGTGCTGAAGAAAGTACACCCGTTATCCCTACAACTGGAGGTGAAATTTCTGGTTGGGCTTTCTCTAGAGAAATCAATAAGTTGGAACCGGAGAGACCTCTGTTCTCTCATTTCTCTGCCGATTCTATTGTTGGTTTTTCAGTGAAAACTAACGATGACAAAGTTTATGTGCAGAAAGAGGGAGCTAAGAAAGCTGAGACAGCTGGCTTTGCGAAGTTTACATTACAAGCTCCGGGTCAGATTTATTTGAGTGCCGAGGAGTTGAATACAATCTTCGGTGTGCAAAAGGAGGATGCTGGTGTTAAATTGACATTTAATAAGGATGTGCTTGGTACAACTTTGACGAATCCGTTTAACGCTAACAAATTCTTAGCAGAAGAATCTGGTGATACTAAATATTTGTATATTTCTGATTTGAAGAAAGAAGCTTATTTAAGAGTTGATACAGCTTATACAAATGAAAGCGGTACAAAGTTCTTGGCTTACAATTGGACGAAGAAAGGTAAAACAGGCGAAGCTATAGATGCAGTGAGAGGCAGTATAATTCAAGATCAACATAAATTTGCTTTCCTTTATTCTCCGGCTTATGATAGCTTATATATCTATGTGCATTCAATCACTTGGAATGAGACAAAAGCTAATTGGGAGACACTTGTAAAAAAACCAGAGGCGACAGGTGATAACTGGCGTGTTTCTTTGCAAGACTTGATCAAGAACCAAACTCGAATCTTGACGGTTGATGCTAAGGAGCAAAATACACATATCTCTTTCGGCAATATGGATTGTAATCCGGTTGCTTCTACAAAGACTTCTGTTGCTGATGGCGTTTATTTAATTAAGAGCGCTAAGACTGGTAAGTATTTGGCAATACCTTTGCATAACGATACAACTTGGGTCAACAACGTAGAGAAAGCAAACACAGCAGAATGGGCGTCTTTGGACTTACAAGATGCTAATCATATGCCTGCTTATCAATGGGTTGTTTTGAAAAAGAATGCTGTTGATAAAAATAATATTTCTCCGATCGATGCTTGGAACCGTGAGTATAATACAGTAACATTGAGTTCTGTTCAGTTGAACAAGAATGTAGGTGGTAAGTATTTCTATATTACTACTAACGCAGGAACAGTGCTTGCTGGTGATTCTCTAGAGTTGATCGCAGTAGATAAGAAGTTCTATTCTGATAAGTATCTTGGTTATAAGAATTTGACTAAGGATGAGTTGATGGTTAATAAGTATACGTTCAACTATTGGCATCCGTATGCTGCTGATAAATATATCGCAGTTATGAAAGATTCTACGATGACTGTAAAAGATGGCAAGACTCCGTTTACTATCAAGACTACAGGTAAAGAGCATAAGTATGGTTATGACGCTTCTTTAGTAAATGGCGAAAAGGGTAGAATCCCGGGATTAGCTCAATTGGTAAGAACTATGTATCAAGTTTCTTACGATGGTGCTATCTTTGGTAGCTACGCAGAGGCTAAAGAGAATAAGTATACAGTAAGTAAATTGCATCAAACTACAGACTCTGTTTACTTCAAAGAAAACAACTGTATCGCTCGTGAAGAAGGTGCTACTGTTGCTCATTACTATGCAATTGTAGAGGCTGACGTGGATGGCGTTATCCGTAACTATAAAGCTGGTGTATCTGACTATGACGCATCTGCTTCTTTGAAGGCTCAGACTTTGAAAGAAACAAGAACATCTGCGTTCTATATCGCTCCTGATAACACTCCGTTGTATCGTCGTTTCAACAATACTCTTGTTGGAGAGAATGCTAATGATGCTGCTGATAGCTTGTATTTCGTAGAGTCTATCCGTAAGGAGTACTTAATGGATGAGAACAACACGAACCTGCAACATTCTACAGTGGACTACGCTGGTATTTGGAACAAGGATAAAGCTAATGGTAAATTGGCATTCCGTGTTGATACTGCATGGTTGAAACGTGGCGCAGGCGAGATCAAACCTCAATACTTGATTTCTGCATTCCAAGATGTAATCGCAGGTGAGAAGATCATTCCTTGTACAGAGGATGGTAAGCACATCAAACCTGATGGAACTCCGACAGAGAATCCTTACGAATGTGTACACGCTGTTCATGTTAAGACTCCGGCATTCGTTTATGGTAAGTACTTAGTTAACTTCTCTGATTCTGCAGTTGCTTGCAAAGCTGACGTAAATCCGTTTATCTTCAATACGAAAGCTGTTTCTAACAGTAGCTATACTCGCGTAGGTTTTGTTCCTGCTGTTCAATATGGTGATACATTGTTAGTCTTGACTGGCAAGTATGCAAACATGACGAAAGAGCAATTGAAGAACGAGGGTATCGAATCTATGATCGCTACTTATAAGAAAGAATATCCTTCATTCATCAATGATTTGAGAGGTGACAAACATAAGAATGTAACTTGGTCATTCCGTTATGTAAATCCTGATTTAGCTGCTATCTCTTATGTAGATGGAAAAGAAGGCGAGAATAACTCATTCTTGATTGAGTCTAATGTATATGATAAAGCTCATGATACTCAATACCAAACTGTAAATGGTGATGCAACTCAGGCTATCGCTCCGAAGGCTGCTGCCGCTTGGTTGAAGATGCACAATGGTTGCTTGGTATTGACAGATGTGAATGCTACATTCGACAACGCTAAGACTGGTGGCGACGGTGCATTGGTATTCAACGCATTCCAGAAGACTGAAGAAGAAGATATGGTAACTTCTAATGACGAAATCGCTACTGAAGGCGTATCCGTAGTAGCAGGTAACGGTACTGTAACTGTTCAAGGCGCTGCTGGTAAGTCTGTAGTTATCACTAACATCTTAGGTAAGGTTGTTGCTGAGACAGTTCTTACTTCAGACAACGCAACTATCGCTGTACCTGCTGGTATCGTAGCTGTAGCTGTTGAGGGTGAAGAGGCTGTTAAGACGATCGTTAAATAAGTAGAAAACTGATCGAATTTCCGTAAGGAAAGACACAGTTCATAAGGTAGAGCCCCGTCGATGTATTTCGGCGGGGCTTTTGTGTGTTGTGTTACGAGTATTTCTGTCGATGAAACAAACGTTATTCTTTCTTTTTGATTGATATATGTCTATATGTATGACATTCCTTTCTGGTGGAGAGTATAAAATAGCAGAGGCTGGATGACTGTAAACGGTATTTTTTATTAGAAAAGCCCCCTTTTTGTATGCGATAGATGGTGAAAGCTTATGCGATAGGTCGCATTGGGCAACTCCGGCAATGCCGTTGGGCATCGTGAGCAGTCAAGAATAGGGTTGTTGATACTTGTGAATGGGCATCATACCCCTGTTATGACCCAGTTCTAATCCCATAAAGTCCCTTAATCAACCCCTTAAATATGAATTACAATGGATAAATTTCGCTAGAATGAAAGGCTGTTTTTCGATAAGAGTCTGTCACGTAAATGATTGCTGAAATTTTTTCTCGTATTAGAGAGTGAGTTGTCCATAAGTCCGGAAAAATCGATTCTCCGGGAGTTGATATTACAAATTGTCAAAATGGTAATTGCGGAGATCCTCAAAAGGGGAAGCTTGGCTTGTTTAAAACTTCGTTATCATTTCCAAAAAAACACCTATATACCAGCCTTATAACCCCCTATTTGATTTATTCTGCTTATATTTGCGAGTTATCAACAGTTAGGGCGATTTATCAACAAAACAAGCATTGTTTTGATTGAACCCTGTTTGGTTCAGTTTTTAATGTTTAGTTTTGCCCTCGAATTAATTAGGTATAGTATGGGAAAGATTATCGCTTTAGCAAATCAGAAAGGTGGAGTCGGGAAGACAACCACCACGATTAATCTGGCTGCGTCATTGGCCGCTCTTGAGAAAAAGGTGCTGGTCGTAGACGCTGATCCGCAGGCGAATGCCTCATCCGGTCTGGGTGTGGACATACGTAATGTAGAACTTTCTATCTATGAATGTCTGGTGAACGGTGAGGATGCGAGCGGCGCTATCACACAGACTGAAGTGGAAGGACTGGATATCATCCCCTCTCATATCGATTTGGTGGGAGCGGAGATCGAGATGCTAAACTTGGAGAATCGTGAACGGATCTTGAAGCAGATATTGACACCGCTGAAAGAGAAGTACGATTTTATCCTGATCGACTGCTCTCCTTCTTTGGGATTGATAACCGTGAATGCCTTGACAGCCGCCGATTCGGTGATCATCCCGGTACAATGCGAGTATTTCGCCTTGGAAGGTATCAGTAAGCTGTTGAACACGATCAAGATTATCAAATCAAAGCTGAACCCGGCACTGGAGATAGAGGGATTCCTCTTGACTATGTATGATTCCCGCCTGCGTTTGGCGAACCAGATTTATGAGGAAGTGAAACGTCCGTTCCGTGATTTGGTATTTACTACCGTGATCCAACGAAACGTGAAGTTGAGCGAGGCTTCCAGTTACGGTAAACCTGTCTTATTGTATGACGCGGATTCGAAAGGATCTATCAACCATATGCAGTTGGCACAGGAGATTGTTGAAAAAAATAAAGGATTATGGCAGCATTAAAAAGATCGGCGTTAGGCCGTGGATTAGACGCGTTAATTACGATGGATGACCTGAAGACAGGTGGTTCATCGTCTATTAGTGAGATCGAGTTAAGCAAGATCCAGCCTAATCCGGAGCAACCTCGATCCATCTTTGAGGAAGAGACCTTGGAGGAGTTGGCTACCTCTATCCGCTCGTTAGGCGTGATACAGCCGATTACGTTGAAGGAAATCGGCCCCGAGCAATATATGATCATCTCTGGCGAACGCCGTTATCGTGCGTCGCTAAAAGCAGGTTTGGAGCGTATTCCCGCTTATATTAAGACGGCGGCCGACGAAAACGTGGTGGAGATGGCTTTGATAGAGAATATCCAACGAGAGGACTTGAACTCTATCGAAATCGCGTTAGCTTATCAAAAATTAATCGATAATTACGGCTTGACCCAAGAGGGGCTGAGCGAAAGGGTTGGAAAGAAACGTGCTACGATCGCTAATTACCTTCGTTTATTGAAACTTCCCGCCGAGATCCAAGTAGGATTGAAGGACAAGAAGATCGATATGGGACATGCCCGGGCATTGATCCCGGTGGATGATCCGGAGGTTCAATTAGCTTTATATGAGCAGATATTGGCTCAAGGACTCTCCGTTCGTAACGTGGAGGAGATGGTGCGTAATATAGCCGAGGGAATACAACCGGAATTGCCGGAAAAGAAAAAATCGGATCGTAAGCCGATACTTCCGGAAGAGTTTAAATTGCTGAAAGATCATTTGTCCCGTTACTTCAATACGAAAGTCCAGTTGACTTGCAATGAGAAGGGAAAAGGTAAAATTACGATTCCTTTCGCCACGGAAGAAGAGTTGGAGCAATTGATCGGGTTACTGGATAAATTGAAATGAGAAATCGAATCATACTCCTTTTGATCGGATTCATGTGCTATGCCGGGATGGGTAACGCACAGGAGGATAAGACGGAGAAAGCCGTTCCTGCTATAGTTTCCGATTCCGTGGAGGTAGCTGCCCCGGATTCTACCGTGCAAGCCGTCTTGATGGCGGCCGATTCGGTGGGTGTACCGGAAGTGAAGATGAAGCTGGCTTTTAAGCCGAATCCGACAAAAGCGGTCTTGTTCGCCTTGGTACCGGGTCTGGGACAGATCTATAACCGGAAATATTGGAAATTACCGATCGTTTACGGTGGCTTGATGGGATGTATGTATGCCGTGACTTGGAACAACAAGAACTATAAGGATTATTCGACGGCTTATAAGGATATCATGTATGATGCCGCTAAGAATCTGGAAAATCCGGATGCTTGGAGTAAAAGTTGGCAAGACTTGACTTCCATGGCTCCTGAGGATGCGATTAATAATTCAAATTTCAAGGATCAATTGAAAAGACAGAAGGATTATTTTCGTCGATATAGAGACTTGAGTATAATTATTACGGTCGGGGTGTATGCGTTGAGTATCGTGGATGCCTACGTGGATGCCCAGTTATTCGATTTTGATATATCACCGGATTTATCCTTGCATTTGGAGCCGGTTGTTAGTCCGAAGACGAGTGTCACGCCTCGTACTTACGGATTGAATTGCAGTCTAAAATTCTGATATACATGAAAAGATACCTGCTAGCACTCATTTGTTTAAATTGTTTGGTCTCATTGGTCTATGCGCAGGAAGAGACCCGAATTGAGGAAAAAGATACCTTAAGCTCGCTGGAGTCTGAGGTCGGATTGATTCCGGAAAGCTTGGATGCGAACGTGGATAGTTTGCTCCGTACTTGGCATGTGCAATATTTCTCAAAAAGAGAGGACTTTTGCCATGATGACGACGAGAATGTCTATTTCCCGGATTCGGTCTATATCGACCGCCTGTCTAGGCTTCCCAGCGTGATCGCTTTGCCCTATAATAATATAGTGCGTGATTGTATTGACTTATATGCGGAGCGTAAACGAAATTTAGTGCGTTATATGCTGGGGATGGCGGACTTTTATTTTCCGATAATCGAGCAGGTGTTGGATGAGCATGACCTGCCTATTGAATTGAAATATCTCGCCGTCGTGGAAAGTGCCTTGAATCCGGTAGCCCTCTCTCGTGTGGGCGCTTGTGGTTTATGGCAATTCATGCTTCCTACGGGTAAGAGCTATGGCTTGGAGATTAATAGCTTGGTGGACGAGCGCCGGGACCCCTTGAAAGCGACCGAGGCCGCTTGTAAGTATTTCAAGGATATGTACGCTATCTATGGGGATTGGAATTTAGTGTTGGCATCTTATAACTGCGGGCCGGGCAACGTGAATAAAGCGATCCGTCGTTCGGGGGGCAAGACGGACTTCTGGGATATCTTCCCTTATTTACCGAAAGAGACTCGTTTATACGTCCCCTTATTTATCGCCGCCAATTACGTCATGAATTATTATTGCGAGCATAACATCTGTCCGATGCAAACCAGCTTGCCGCTAGCCACGGATACGGTCATGGTGAATAATGCCCTACATTTGCAGCAGGTATCGGATCTATTGCAAGTAGATATTGAGACGTTGCGTGCGTTAAATCCACAATATAAAAGAGACATCGTTCCGGGTAATACCCGCCCTTCGGTTTTGAAACTACCTGCGGCGGAAACCTATGCTTTTATCGATAAAGAAGATACGGTCTATACGCATCGGATCGAGGAACTGTTGGCGAATTGCATTTCTGCGAATAACTCTAATGGCTCTTTACCAAGTGGTGCGACCCGGGAAAAAATCACCCACGTGGTATTGAGTGGTGAGAATCTTTATACGATCGCTAATCGCTATGGCGTGACAGCGAAAGATATCCGTAAATGGAACGGGCTAGGCTCCAACCGGGTAGCGAAAGGAAAACGGTTAAGATTATATGTAGATAATGGGGGTGTCGCTTTTGCCTCGGCTACCAAGACTCCGGTGAAATCAACTACCGTGACTGCGAAATCGACTGCGACAACAACGAAAAAGTCGGCTTCCGTCGCTACAAAACAGATCGCTTCCGCTAATAAAGATTTTGTCTCTTATAAGGTTAAATCGGGAGATTCGCTTTATTCGATTTCCAAGAAATACCCTGGGGTTACCGCCTCTTCCTTACAAAAGGTGAATGGGCTGTCAAGTCCGGATATCCGTCCGGGTCAAGTACTGAAGATACCGGTAGGATGATCATTCGGGGATAATTCGTCTTTAACTCTTTTTTTTCGCTTTCTTCCTGCACTGGAGAAGGATGTGAATGATTTTTTATTCCTTTGTATACGAAAAAAGATACAATCGTATGGGTTCATTGGATGAAAAGATATCAGTGGTCAAGGCTAAACCTTGGTTGGTCAGTTTGGTTTGCGCGGTGTTTATCGCCTACCCGAATTTGGCATGGATCTTTTGTGACATGAGCTATCTGGCTCCGAACGATCATCAAGGATTTTTACTCTTCTTTGGGTTCCGTTTTCTTTACTTCTGGGGACTTATTTGGTTTTTGCTGAAAAGTAACTTGAGGCATGAGGATTGTACCTCCTTCTTCGAGCGGTTGCTCTGGAATGCCCTGTACGTTTCCGGAGGCTTTGTTGTCTATAAATTGATCTCCTTCCTGACTATTAGTTATGATCGTTTTTTGAGTATCATTATCTTCCAGTTTATCGTGTTGGCGTTGTTATGTACCTTGATCGGCTATATACAAATGCTATATCACAATCAACGGGAAAAGGATCAATTGATCGAGAATCTGCGTGTCGAGAATTTGCAGAGCCGCTGCGATGCATTGGTGAACCAGATCAATCCGCATTTCTTTTTCAATTCATTGAATGGAATCTCCTCCTTGATACGGAAGAAAAACGATGAGAATACCTTGTTGTATGTTACGAAATTGTCCGATATATTCCGTTATATCCTTCAGAGTGATAAAAAGAATTTGGTACCACTGTCGGAGGAGCTTGCGTTTATAGAGGCTTTTCAGCATGTAATGGTAGTCCGTTTCGCCAATAAGCTTACTTTTACGATCGAAGTTCCCGAAGATAAGCGGAACTTGCGAATTCCCGTATTATCTTTGCTTCCGTTGGTAGAGAACGTGACGGTACATAATATTATAGACAGCGAGCACCGGATGGATATCTTGATCCGGCTGAACGAGCGAATGGAACTGGTTGTTTCTAATCCAATCTATCCGAAATTGACCTTACCGGATACGAATGGAACCGGGCTTAAGAATCTGGAGAATCGTTTCTTGCTATTAATGAATAAACAAATACGGGTAGAATCTGATGAGGATGAGTTTCAGGTATACCTACCCCTAAAATGATGCTATATGAGAATACTGATCGTAGAGGACGAGACCGCCGCCTATGAGAACTTAGCGGATATGTTGGTTACAATAGATCCCACGCTTGAGATCATGGGAAATACGGAGAGTGTCCAGCAAACGGTACGTTGGCTGCAAGCCAATCCGAGGCCGGATTTGATTTTTATGGATATTCATTTATCGGATGGTTCCGCTTTCGCTATTTTTGACCAGATAGAGGTGGAGGCACCGATTATCTTTACTACGGCGTACGATCAATATGCGATCGACGCTTTCAAAGTAAACAGCATAGACTATATCTTGAAGCCGATTAAGTCGGAAGAATTGAAAAGGGCCTTAGATAAGTTTAGCCGATGGAATCATCAAGATATCATCCATTATTTATCCCAATTAACACAGTTGTCTACTACTCCTAAATACAAGGATAAACTACTGATTCCTATTAAGGATAAATTGTTGCCTATTAGCTTGAAAGATGTGTCTTGTTTCTATACGGCTGATAAGAATACATATGTTTATTTAAAGAGTGGTAATTCGTATCCATATGCTAAAACATTGGAACAGATAATTTCTTCTTTAAGTCCTGCTGATTTTATTCGTGCGAATAAACAATTCATCATTTCTCGTGATAGCGTGAAGGACATAACAATTTGGTTTGATAGCCGTTTGCTCGTTACTTTGGATGTAGAAGTGCCTGAGCGTATATATATTAGTAAAAATAAAGCATCCGAGTTTAAGTCTTGGATAGTAAGTCTGGAATAATAATTAAATAGAAATGCCGGTTCTCTTAAAGCCGGTATTTTTTTGCCCTTTTCGTGTTCAATCCCCATTTTTTCCTTTTCGTCAACAATCGGAAACTTCCTATCCGATAATTCTTCATCTTTGCAATACAAACAAGGAGATACATCAATAAGATGTAAGTTGAAATTTTGATGTTAATCCGAGTTTTATCATACACATTAGATAGGTTAATAGGTTTGTAAAAAAGGATTAGTCCGAAACAAAAGAATGTTTAGGCTATCTTCTCTAAAATGAGTGTTTGTTTTGTAAATGGTTTTGTAATAGGTAAATTGTAGGTATTATGAGAAAGTTAATTATGGCGGTAGCGGTTTTGGGAATGAGTGCTACAATGAATTTTGCGAAAGCGCAATGTGTGAATGAATATGGGAATAAAGAACCGTTTGCGGTAGAGTTTAGCCGATTGAGTTCTTATCTAGGATTGGCTCCTTACCAAATGGAGGAGGTACTTAACATTAATGATTATTTTGTACAAGAACAAAGAAAGAGTTTGAGCAAAGACCTGAAGCGTCAGGATGAACGATTGCAAAAAGCCGTGTACGGCAATTTGAAGCTGATGAAAGAGGCGTTGACAGCCGATCAGTATCGCAAGTATGTCATATTGTTAAATGTAACTAACAACAATAACCGATTAACCGGAGCTGTGACATTTACGGATATCTATTTGGCTGAGAATAAATGAGTGTAACCTTGGCTCGATGTGATGTTGATTAGAAAGGCGATCCTTGTGTTCGAACAGGGATCGCCTTCTTTGCTTCTGTCCTTTTCCTTTTGGAAGTGCGCTATCAGATTTTAGCGAAAGCTTGATCCAGATCATCTATAATATCATCTATATATTCGGTTCCGATGCTCAAGCGTACGGTGGATGGTGTTATGTGCTGTTGGGCAAGTTCTTCCGGGCTCATCTGGGAATGAGTGGTCGTGTATGGATGAATGACAAGGCTCTTTACATCGGCGACATTCGCTAGTAGGGAAAATATCTCCAGTGAGTCGATGAATTTCCAAGCGGCTTCCTGCCCGCCTTTGATCTCGAAGGTGAAGATACTGCCGGCACCATTCGGGAAATATTTATTGTAAAGTTCATGGTCCGGATGGGTAGGAAGTGATGGATGATTCACTTTTTCTACTTTCGGATGTTTTGATAAATAATCCACGACTTTCAATGCGTTTGCTACATGGCGCTCCACGCGTAGGGATAAGGTCTCTAATCCTTGCAACAATATAAAAGCATTGAAAGGAGAGATCGTTGCCCCGGTATCGCGAAGAATGACCGCACGGATACGGGTGACAAAGGCGGCGGAACCTGCTACGTCCGCAAATATGGCTCCATGATAACTTGGGTCTGGTTTGGCTAATGTAGGAAACTTATCGGCATTCGCCTTCCAGTCGAAAGTACCTCCATCTACAATTACACCTCCTAGGCTACTGCCGTGTCCCCCTATGAACTTTGTGGCGGAATGGATGACAATGTCAGCTCCATGTTCGATCGGACGAATCAAGTAGGGGGTTCCGAACGTATTGTCTACGATTAATGGAACATGGTATCGGTGAGCGACTTCCGCTACCGCATCCAGATTCGTTACGTCAGAGTTAGGATTCCCGAATGTCTCTACATAAATGGCTTTCGTGTTTTCCCGGATGGCTGCTTCTAATGCGTTTAGGTCATTTACATTGATAATCGTATTAGTAATGCCTTGGGAGGCCAGTGTATGGGTGATCAGGTTGAAGGAACCGCCATACAAATTATCGGCCGCGATAATATGATCTCCTGCCCTCACTATGTTCTGTAACGCATAGGTGACAGCCGCTGCTCCTGAAGCCACGGCCAAACCTGCCACACCTCCTTCTAAGGCAGCTACACGTGCCTCGAAAACGCCTTGCGTGGAGTTTGTCAAACGTCCGTAAATATTCCCTGCGTCACGTAGGCCGAAACGGTCTGCCGCATGTTGTGCGTTATGGAATACATAGGAAGTTGTTTGATAAATGGGTACTGCACGTGCGTCGGTTGCGGGATCCGGTTGTTCTTGTCCTACATGAAGTTGTAATGTCTCGAAATGTAACTTCTTTGTTGCCATAGTCATCTTGTTTATTTAGTTCTTATTCTGTTGGCAAATGTATGATGTGTGTGCTTTTTGGACAAGATTCGTTGAGAATATAGAAAATAATACTATTTTTAGGGCTATAAATAGAATACATCTTCGGCGAAGGACGCTGGGGAATCAATCCGATAGAATTTTTTTCTTATGAATGTTTCAGATAAGTTAGACAAGGTGGATCTGCAAATCCTCCGAACGTTACAAGATAATGCCCGGTTGACTACGAAAGAGTTGGCGGCAAGGGTCAGTCTCTCGTCAACCCCGGTGTTCGAGCGTTTAAAACGTCTTGAGAATAGTGGATATATAAAGAAGTATATAGCGGTACTAGATGCGGAGAAGCTGAATCAAGGCTTTGTTGTCTTTTGTAGCGTGAAATTGGTTCGGCTGAATAAGGATATAGCTTTTGAGTTTACCCGGATTATTCAAGAAATCCCCGAGGTAACGGAGTGCTATAATATTTCAGGCGATTATGATTACTTATTGAAGATACACGCTCCCAATATGAAATATTATCAAGAGTTTATTTTAAATGTGTTAGGAACGATCGATAGTTTGGGCTCGTTGAGAAGTACTTTTGTCATGGACGAGGTTAAACACGACTATGGGATCCATATTTAAGCAGTAGATATTCTATTTTTGTCTTTTGTTAGGGTTTCCTTCCAAATATTTGTATATATTTGTGGCTATACAGTATAAAAATGGGAGGTGTAAAACCATGGACGATACAAAGGACACAAAAGATATAAAAGAAACGGGCGAGGCTGCGTCCGTTCTCTCTGCGGACGAACAGATGATACAAGATGGGTTCAATGCGTTGTTGAACGATTATTTGAAGTCAAACCACCGCCGTAAGGTCGAACGAATCACGAAAGCTTTTAATTTCGCCAATCAAGCGCACGCCGGAGTGAAACGGCGTTCCGGCGAACCTTATATAATGCATCCTATCGCCGTGGCTCGTATCGTATGCCGGGAGATGGGTTTGGGCTCTACCTCTATTTGCTCTGCGTTATTGCATGATGTCGTGGAAGATACCGAGTATACGGTGGAGGATATCCGGGATATGTTCGGAGACAAGATCGCCCAGATCGTGGATGGCTTGACGAAGATATCCGGTGGCATTTTTGGGGAACAGGCCTCGGCTCAAGCCGAGAACTTCCGTAAGTTGCTGCTGACTATGAGTGACGATATACGGGTGATTCTAATCAAGATCGCAGACCGTCTTCATAATATGAGGACTTTGGGTTCCATGCTTCCCGCCAAGCAATTTAAGATCGCGGGTGAGACTCTTTATCTGTATGCTCCTCTGGCGCATCGTCTGGGTCTCTTCTCGATCAAGACGGAACTGGAGGATTTGAGTTTTAAATATGAGCATCCGCAAGAATATGACTTCATCAGCGCTAAGTTGAAAGCGACAGAAGAGAGCCGTAATAAATTATTCGAGCGTTTCGCCGCCCCTGTGGACGAGAAGCTGAAATCGATGGGACTTCAGTATGAGATGCGTGCCCGTGTGAAATCGGTCTATTCCATTTGGAATAAGATGGAAAGCAAGGGTGTCGCTTTCGAGGATATTTATGATATTTATGCGGTCCGCATTATTTTTGACCCGCTTCCCGGTGTGGACGAGAAAAACCAATGTTGGGATATCTACTCGGCTATTACGGATATTTACCGGATTCGTCCCGACCGTATCCGTGATTGGGTGAGCCGTCCGAAAGCGAACGGTTATCAAGCGCTTCATCTGACCGTTATGGGACCGGATGGACAATGGGTAGAGATCCAGATCCGTAGCCGCCGTATGGATGATATCGCAGAGAAAGGCTTCGCTGCCCATTGGAAATACAAGGAATCCAACGTGGAGGAGGATACGGAATTGGATAAATGGATACAAACCATTACCGATATCTTGGAGAGTCCGGACCCGAATGCGCTGGATTTCTTGGATACGATCAAACTGAACTTATTTACTTCCGAGATATTTGTTTTCACTCCGAAAGGAGATATAAAGACATTGCCCCAAGGGGCTACCGCCTTGGATTTCGCTTATGCGCTTCACTCCGATATCGGTAATAAATGTATTGGCGCTAAGGTAAACCATCGTTTGGTGCCATTGAGTCATCCGCTGTCCAGTGGAGATCAGGTGGAGGTCTTGACTTCCCGCTCTCAGGAGCCGCAACCGGAGTGGTTGAACTTCGTGACTACCGCTAAGGCTCGTGCGAAGATCGATGCCGTATTAAAGCGTGTCCGTAAAGAGGTCGCTAAGTATGGAGAGATAAAAGTTCTTGATGCCTTCAAGCGTTCGGAGCTTGAGGCGAGTACATCCAATCTGGATAAATTAGGCATGTACTTTGGATTCTCGAAACGCGAGGAATTCTTTTATGCGGTAGAGAAGGGGGATGTGGTTTTGCCCGAGAATTTAAAGAAGCTGTTGAAGGAGAAGACGGATAATGTCTTGTTTAAGTATGTGAAACAGGCGTTGGGTGTCGCTTCCAAGAAGGTGAAACAACCCGAAGAGGAGGAAGCCAAGAAAGAGAAGCCTAAATATGATAAGAAAAAGCCTTATTTATTGAAAGAGGAGGCTTTTGAGCGTAATTATGTAATTGCCGAATGTTGTAAGCCGATTCCGGGAGATGACTCTTTAGGTTTTATCAATGACGATGGAAATGTAGTAGTTCATAAACGTTCCTGCCCGATCGCCATGCGCTTGAAAAGTAGCTTTGGCGAACGTATCTTGAATACGGTTTGGAGCAGCCATATGAACGCTTCTTTTGAGGCCACGCTAGAGGTGAAAGGTATAGACTCGATAGGCGTACTGAATACGATCACGAAAACGATTTCCGAGGATTTCAACGTGAACATCATGCGCTTGCTGATCGAGGCGAAAGACGGCGTGTTTGAAGGTAAGATAAAGATGAAAGTTCATGACGTAGAAGATATCCAGAAAATGTGCGTGACTTTGTCGAAGATACAGAATATTAAATCTGTCGGACGTGTAGCGGATTAAGTGTAGCGAAGTGCTTCGCTACACTTTTGTTTTATAAAAGCTTTATCAGCCGACAATCAAATAAGTTATATAAGCTATATAACAAGCGATCAATAGGATTCCCTCCGGCCTAGTGATGGTCCGTTTCTTGAAGAAAAGGCCAAAAATATAAAGCAATACGCATGAACCGATCATGACGCCCAAATCCAGATTGGTAATGCCTTGTATGTTCATCGGCGTGATTGTCGCGCTACAACCTAATACGAAGAATATATTGAAGAGGTTGGAACCGATAACATTTCCGATCGCCATCTCCGGGTTCTTCTTTAATGCGGCCACGACGGAAGTCGCTAACTCAGGAAGAGAGGTTCCTCCGGCCACTAAAGTCAAACCGATAATAGATTCGCTGACCCCCAGCCCACGGGCGATACCAGAAGCTCCATCCACGAAAAATTGTCCTCCGTAAATCAAACCGGCCAATCCACCAATGATGAATAAACTCGCTTTCCAAATGGGCATTATTTTAATCGTGCTCTCTCCATTTTCCTCTCCATTATGCGCGATCGCGAATGTATAGCCAAGGAAAATGGCGAAGAAGCATAATAGTAACATTCCATCGCTACTACTGATACTATTGTGCGATGCGCCGTTGATCAAAACGTCATTCGCGCAAATGAATAATACGATTGAGGCAAGCACGCAAAGAGGGATCTCTTTGCTCAACGTACCTTTCGTGACGCTGATCGGCACGATAGCGGCCGTACAGCCGACAATCATCAAGGCGTTAAATATATTGCTTCCTACTACATTACCAATAGCGATATCCGAGCTTCCTTTCAAGGCGGATACGACACTGACCGTTAATTCCGGTGCGGAAGTCCCAAACGCCACAATAGTTAGCCCGATTACTAAGCTGGAAATATTGAAGCGTTTGGCTACCGAGGCGGCACCATCCGTCAAGGCGTTAGCCCCGACTAAAATTAGTAGTAAACCGCCAATTAGTAATACGATATCCATTAGTCTTTAGAATGGCAAATCATCGATTGGATTGGCCGGCCCGAAATCAGGAGCGGATGAGGCTGGAGCCGTAGGAGCGGAAGCCGGAGCGAAATTATCCGGAGTTACTCCCATCGGAGCGGCTTGAGGAGCTGCCGCCATCGGACGGTCTACTTTCCATGCGTTGATACTGGTGAACCAGCGGCCTTGGTACTCACGGCTGTCAATGTCGAAAGAGACTGTCAATTCCTCGCCCGGCTGAATGGCCGCTTGAGCGATCTTATCCGCTCCGAATATCTGGAAGCATACTTTCTTGGGATATTGATCGTGTGTCTCTAATACGTACTCTTGTTTTTTCCATTCGTTTCCGGCTTTGCTGATACCGCCTACTTCCGGTAGGACCTGAATGATTTTTCCTGTAATTTCCATGTCTTGTATTTTATTTACTTATGTTTTATTTAATGGGGGACGAAGGTACGGTTTTGTTCTGATTTTATCAACAGAATAATCACACTTTCGGGGCAAAAGCATCGAATGCGTCTTTCATAGCTAACAGCTCTTCTTTGATCTGTTTCAGGCGGTTTACGATCTCTTCTTGGCGGATCGTCGTCTCTTTATTGTCCTTCAGTTTTTGCCGTGCGCCGGCCAAGGTCATCCCTCTCTCTTTAACCAGATGGTAGATGAGGCGTACCGCGTCGATATCCTCCTGCTTGTAAAAACGGGTACCTTTGCTCGTCTTCCTTGGATTGATGATATCGAACTCCTTCTCCCAAAAGCGAAGGGTGGACTCGTTCACGTCGAACATCTGCGCCACCTCGCTGATGGAAAAATAGAGCTTGAGATCTTTATTCTTTTTTAGACTCATACTGCTAATGAAGTTTAATCCATAACCTGACCATGATTCTCGGCGATCTGGATCATACGGTCGTATTCCTCAGGTGAGAGATCCATGTAATAGTATTTGGACGGATTATCATGCTTTCCTCGTACGATTACCTCATAATGCAAGTGAGGGCCGGTAGATTTCCCGGTATTTCCAACCTCGCCAATCACCTCTCCACGAGTAACCTTCTGTCCGACACGTTTCTTGAACTTACTCATATGACCGTATAACGTCTGATAGCCGTAGCCATGATCGATAATCAAACAATTTCCGTATCCCTGTTTCCAAGCGGCGAAAGTGACAACGCCATTACCTGTCGCATAGATCTCCGTTCCCACTTTAGCCGAGAAATCCATTCCGGAATGGAAACGAGGTGTACGGTAAATCGGGTCGATACGTACGCCATAGCCGGAAGCGGTACGACGCAGATCCTTATTGGAAATCGGCTGGATCGCCGGGATACATTTACTTCTCTCTTCTTGGTTCTTTCCTAGAGAGATCAGTTCTTCCAAGGAATTGGATTGGATATATAATTGCTTACGTAGCATATCCATCTTTTGGGTCGTGGAGACAACAAGCTCCGGATTGGACAGGCTCATCAAATGCTCGTAACGGTTTGTCCCTCCAAACCCGGCTTTCCGAACGGACTCGGGGATGGACTCGGCTTGGAAGATCGCCCGGTACAGATTCTCGTCACGCTGTTGGATATCATCCAATACGTCTAACGCGTTATTTAAGCGAAGGGAAAGCACCTCGTATTGAGTTTGCAATAGGCGGTTCTCCTTACGTAACTGAGATTCCATCGGAGAGTCCACCAAATGCATCATGACGAAAAAAGTGGCTACGCCGAACGCTATTCCGGTGCTTAAATGGCGGAGAACGGTGAACAGCCGGTCTTTGCTAGATGGGTATACACGCTCATAATTGAGAGTGTTCGGATTGTATAAATAGTATGTTTTGCGACTTTTAAAGAGTTTCATCTACATTTTTTGTTATCTGAATGCACGCAAAAATAATAATTTGCAGTACTTTTGCAAATTGTTTTTCAGAATATTAACGAGAACTATATAAATAGATTATGTTGACAGCAAAAGAAATCCGTGAATCCTTCAAGCAATTCTTCGCTTCTAAGGAACACCAGATCGTGCCTTCCGCTCCAATGGTGGTGAAGGGTGACCCCACGTTGATGTTTACGAACGCGGGAATGAATCAGTTTAAAGATATTATCTTGGGCAACGTGCCCCGTAAGTATCCTCGTGTCGCGGACTCTCAGAAATGTCTTCGTGTTAGCGGTAAGCATAACGATTTAGAGGAGGTAGGACATGATACCTATCATCATACGATGTTTGAGATGCTCGGAAACTGGTCGTTCGGAGATTATTTTAAGAAAGAGGCGATCAACTGGGCTTGGGAATACTTGGTAGAGGTATTGAAGCTGAATCCGGAGCGTTTATATGCCACCGTATTCGAGGGAAGCCCCGCTGAAGGCTTAGATCGTGATAACGAAGCTGCTGGTTATTGGGAGCAATATTTACCGAAAGATCATATTCTGAACGGTAACAAACATGATAACTTCTGGGAAATGGGGGATACGGGTCCTTGCGGTCCCTGTTCCGAGATCCATATCGACCTTCGTTCGGACGAGGAGCGTGCGGCGGTTAGCGGCGCCGATATGGTAAATAAGGATCATCCGCAGGTAATCGAGATCTGGAACCTTGTGTTCATGCAATTCAACCGCAAGGCCGATGGTTCTTTGGAACCGCTGCCGGCTAAGGTGATCGATACCGGTATGGGATTCGAGCGTCTGTGTATGGCATTGCAGGGTAAGACCTCAAATTATGATACGGACGTATTCCAACCGATTATCAAGGTAATTGCGGGAATGGCGGGTACGACTTACGGTACGGATAAACAGCAAGACATCGCCATGCGTGTGATCGCCGACCACATCCGTACGATCGCTTTCGCTATCACGGACGGACAGTTGCCTTCCAACGCTAAGGCCGGTTATGTAATCCGTCGTATCTTGCGGCGTGCTGTTCGTTACGGTTATACGTTCTTGGATCGCAAGGAAGCGTTTATGTATAAGCTTTTGCCCGTATTGATCGAGACGATGGGCGACGCTTATCCGGAATTGATCGCTCAGAAAACCTTGATTGAGAAGGTTATCAAGGAGGAGGAAGAATCTTTCCTTCGTACCTTGGAAACCGGTATCCGTTTGCTGGATAAGAAAATGGAGGAGACGAAGGCTGCGGGCAAGACGGTCTTGAATGGCGTAGATGCCTTTACATTATATGATACCTACGGATTCCCGTTGGACTTGACGGAATTGATTCTTCGTGAGAACGGCATGGAAGCCGATATCGAGGAGTTCAATAAGGCTATGCAGAAGCAGAAAGAGCGTGCCCGTAACGCCGCCGCTATCGAGACAGGCGACTGGATCACGCTGAAAGAGGGTGAATGTAAGTTCGTGGGTTATGATTTGTTCGAATGCGAGGCAGAGATCTTGCGTTATCGCCAGATCAAACAAAAGAATAAAGTATTATACCAGATCGTTCTGGATCAAACCCCGTTCTATGCGGAAATGGGTGGACAGGTCGGTGATACGGGTTGGTTGATCGCCGACGACGAGAAGATCGACGTGATCGATACGAAACGAGAGAATAATTTGCCGGTTCATTTGGTTACTAAACTACCGAAGGACGTAACGGCTACATTTACCGCGAAGATCAACGTGAAAAAGCGTATCCAGTGTGAGTGTAACCACTCTGCCACGCACCTTTTGCATGAGGCGTTGCGTGAGGTATTAGGTACGCACGTAGAGCAGAAAGGTTCGTATGTTTCGCCTGATTCTTTACGTTTCGACTTCTCTCATTTCCAGAAAGTGACGGACGAGGAAATCCGTAAGGTGGAAATATTGGTTGGAGAGAAGATCCGTGCGAACTTCCCGTTGGAAGAGCATCGCAATATGCCGATCGCCGAAGCAAAGGCGCTAGGGGCTATGGCTTTGTTCGGTGAGAAATATGGCGATGAGGTACGTGTCGTGAAATACGGAAGCTCCGTGGAGCTATGTGGTGGTACGCATATCCCGGCAACCGGTATGATCGGTTCTTTGCGCGTGATAGGAGAGAGCTCTATCGCCGCAGGAGTCCGTCGTATAGAGGCGGTTACGGCCGAGGGCGCCGAGCAATTCGTATATGCCCAGCAAGATCTGATCCGTGAGTTGCGTGCGTTGATGAACCATATGCCGAATTTGGCGCAAGCGATGAAAAAGTCTATCGAGGAGAACGCCGAGATGAAGAAACAGATCGAGGATTATATCCGTGAGAAGTCTATGCGTTTGAAAGAGGAGATCGTGGCGAAAGCTTCGGAGAGCAATGGTATCAAGGTTATGCAGTTCGTTGGTAAGGCAAATGCGGACGCTATGAAGAACGTGGCTTTCCAGATCAAGGCGGAGACAACCGATAGCTTTGTCTTTGTTGCCGGTATCATAGACGATAACAAATGCACGCTCATGCTTATGTTAAGCGATGATTTGGTGAAAGAGGGCTTGCATGCCGGTAAGATCGTAAAAGAGGCCGCTAAGCATATCCAAGGCGGTGGTGGTGGACAACCCCATTTCGCTACGGCCGGCGGTAAGAACATGGAGGGCCTTTCCATTGCGGTTGGCGCTGTGAAAGAGGCTGTTGGAGTACAGTAAAATCGGTTCGGAAGAAATTGACTTTTCTTTCGGACTTAATGATAGATTCCTTCGGATCGAATAAGAATTCCATCCGAAGGAATTTTTTTATGTCGTTTTGATAATCGGAATACATGTTTTACCTTTGTGGTCTAAGGTTTTAAATAAAAAAGATATGTCAGAGCAAAAAGTGGTTATTTGCAAGGACCTGAAATCGGAACTGCAAGATTTTCTCTCCTCTCTAAAATACGATAAGTTGTTCATCCTTATGGATACGAATACCAAAGAGAAATGTTTTCCCTTGGTAGAGGATATACCGGCCTTTCAAAAGGCGCCGATTCTCGTGATGGAAGCGGGTGATATGAATAAGGGTTTTGTCTCATTAGCCCAGATATGGACAGCTTTGTCGAATGAGGGGGCTTCCCGTAACTCCTTGCTGGTGAATTTGGGCGGCGGTATGATTACGGATATGGGTGGTTTTGCCGGCGCTACTTTCAAGCGGGGCATCCGTACGATCAATATCCCTACGACCTTGATGGCGTCCGTCGATGCTGCGGTTGGCGGTAAGACGGGTATAAACTTCAATGGGTTGAAGAACGAGGTCGGTTCTTTTTATCCCCCCTTGTGTGTATTCATCGATTGCGATTTTTTGCGCACGTTGGATCGCGATAATATCCTTTCCGGTTATGCGGAGATGATCAAGCACGGGTTGATTAGTTCGATGGAGAATTATGCGTCTGTCATGCTTTTTGATATCGACACCATGAATTATTCGTATTTGAATAGTTTGGTAGGCCAGTCGGTCGCCGTGAAAGAGCGGATCGTAGAGGAAGATCCCAAGGAACAAGGTATTCGTAAGGCATTGAATTTCGGTCATACGATCGGCCACGCTTTCGAGAGCTTGTCTTTCCTGAAAATGCGTCCGATCTTGCATGGTCATGCGGTAGCGGCGGGTATCGTGAGCGAGCTTTACCTCTCGCATAAGCTGTGTGGCTTCCCGATGGAGAAATTGAGTCAAGTCGTTTATTATATAAAAGAGTATTATCCGGCGCTCTTCTTTGACTGCACGGACTACGATACCTTATATGAGTTAATGACACATGATAAAAAGAATGAGGGCGGTATCATCAACTTCACTTTACTGAAAAATGTAGGGGATGTCCGTATCAACCAATCGGTCACCAAGGAAAAAATCTTGGAGTCCCTTGATTTTTATCGTGAAAGTTTTGGCATTTAACGGAAAAAAACTACCTTTGCACCCGTAAAATAAAAGCGGGATGTAGCTCAGCCCGGTTAGAGTACGCGTCTGGGGGGCGTGTGGTCGCTGGTTCGAATCCAGTCATCCCGACTAAAGCTGAGAGAAAAGGAGTTAAGTCTATGGCTTAACTCCTTTTTTTGCTCTCTATCACTTTCCTAAAACAATGAGGCAGTAGAAATTCCGACTCATCCGATATTCATGGGGGATAGCCTTAAATCATGACAATAGATTAAAATTGATATATTTCCGTTTGAATTTAGTGCGGTCATTCCAGCCTATTTTAGCCATTATTTCTGTTAATGGTTGCTTAGTGCCGACTTATCGGTGCATGCTCTGTGAGTTCAAAGTCTTTTGGGGCACGATTGTTTATCGGAGTAGGGAGGCCTAGCTGTTTGATAGAGTGCCATTGGCTGCTGAAGTGAATAACTAACGGCTTGTCGAATGAATAACTAGCGGCTATATATAGCCGCTAACTAACGGCTCGGGAAGTGAATAACTGATCACTTGGAAAGCCTTCTACGGCCTGCGAAATCAAGTATGCGTTAACCTAGAGGAGGATTTTTGGAAATTATATTATATATGTACACGTACATTAAAGAATATGATGTATATGAATAGGCTTTAGTAATACATACCAATAATATCAAGGACTGATTTATCTAATAAAACGGCTAGTATAAACGATCGTTTTAATTCGTCATTTGCAAAGGTACGCGTTTCTTTGATACCTGCAACCCTTCCGAGCTATTTTTTTCATCCCTTATTCGCTTTCTTATCAATAGGATAGCCTATCCTTTACGAAACAACCGATTCCGTAAACAAACCTCCCGTTTTCCCTCTTCAAAAACGCAAGATCTAAATGATGGTCTAGACTAGTCGTTTTGGTATGGCGAAGGATAATTAAAGAGTTGGGAGATATTTAATTAACACTATTATTAATATTTAAATTAGAGATTATGAACAAAGGGATTTTTACTTTGATGACAGCGGCTTTATTGGCCTCTGGATCAGTTGTAACACCTGCTTTCGCTGAAGCGACGTTTGCGACTTATCAAGCCGTGAACACGAACAAGGTTTTGGCGAACGGTGTGAAGTTCTATTTGCAGGTAGGCAGCGATGAGGCTACCTCCACTCAAACTGATACGAAGTATTACAAAGTTAAAAAGTTAACAATTAAGGACAAGGCTACGGTTTGGTCTTTAGAAGAGACTTTAAACCCTGACGAGGCTTCTGTTTTCGAGGTTGGCAATTACACTAAGGTTGGTGGACAGTACACCTTCTCCTTGTCTGTTGACGGCAATAAGATTTCTTTGACGAAAGACGGTGTAATTAAATCAGACGCTGCTACTACTACAGAGGCTTCTAAAACTGTGACTACTTTAATCACAGACAAGAACAAATTAAGCGAATTGAAAAAATTCTCCGCTTCTTTGATGAACGCTACGGCTATCAACGTGGTTTTGGCTACACAAGAAGAGGTGATGACGGCTGATATGTTGAACGACTACAACACGGAAGGTTTCACTTTCGGCTTCAACACTAAGACAGACTTGGAAGGTAACGCTTTCGCTAAACCGATGTATGCGGTAGAGATCGGGGACGATGCTACTACTTTAGATGCCGGTACTTATTTCGTTGTAGGCGGTAAGGATGATGCTGTTAAGGCATTGAAAAAAGCAGTGAAAGATAAAGAAGGAGTAGAGGAGGCCTTGGCTACGGAGGATATCCAACTTCTTGCTTTGAATATAGATAAAAAATATGACGTAAGGGGCGCTAAATCTCCGGCTTACATTCTACAGGTTATCAACGGTGATAAGATCACTGGGAATAAGGCAGCTTTCTCTGTTAAGGAGTTCGATAAGTTGGCGAATGAAGGTGAGTATGAGCTGAAAATAGAAGATCCTAAACAAGATAAGACTGTAGAGGGAACTGAATATGTGTACGTAGGTGCTATGCGCTTTACTGCTACAGATACGAAGACTTATGTGACAACGGTTAAGGAAAATGAGAAATCTTTATTGATCTCCGCTACTTTAGGCGCTAGCACTTATTTGGATGCTTCCGTTTTATTGAAGGAAGGCGTGGCTAACTACGTGAATGTTTACTTTACTAGTAACAAGGAAAGCCAAAAAGATAACTTCCAGACTGAGTATCACAAATATTTGGTTCCGGTAACTGTTAAGGAGGAGACTAATAGAGCTGCTACTTATAAGTTTGCGTTCGACGCTAAGGCTGCTAAAGACGTAAACTTCAACTCTGCGTTATCTCAATGGGCCGTGAAGGGCTTCGACGGTAAATATACATTTACGTTGGTGAACCGTGAAACAACTCAAGAGATTACTTTAGGCTTGCAAGAGTCTGACGTGAAGGGCGAGTATAAGGTGGTTAACGCTAAGTCTAATAGCGCCGATGTTTCTTTCAATTCCTTGAAGAAAGCTGCTCCGGGTGAAGAGGGTGCTGATGAGGCTAAACCTGTTAATAGTACAACAGTTAAGTTCATCCCGGTTGAGAAAGTCGCTGGTTTCTTGGATTTATCCAAGGATGAGATGGAAGCTGGTATCAAGTTGGAATTTACGGGTAAGACTGCGTTAATTGGTGAGAAGACTTTCTTTGCTAAGAAAGACAAGAAAACAGAAGACGAAACAACAACTGAAATGTTGGCTCCTAGCATGAAGGCTTCCGATGCATTCACGCTGGCTATCAATAAGGCTAAAGGTAAGATCAATGATGAGGATAAAGATGCTGTCGTAAATTACACGATCCAACCTCTTGTATTATCTTGTTTGAAAGATGGTAAGATTGTAGAGTTGAAAGATACATTGTTTGTTCCGACTTACAATATCTATTATACGACTCCGCAAGAGGGTAAAGATGATATCGTTACTTACTTAGGTGAAGACTTGGAATTTGCAACGGTAAGCGGCACTGAAAAACCTGCTGAATTCGTATTCCGCGCAAACGCTGACGGTTCTTACGCTATGATGGGAACTGACGCAAATGTTTCGTTTGATGAGGATATCACTGCCGGTACAAACGTTGTAAGCGTAGATCCTACTACAGGTACAAAATTCTCAACAGAGGAGGTATTATTATATAACCTGTCAGAAGGCAGCTTCGCTAGCGTAGCTGTTAAGGTACAAGATAATTCAGACAAGACTACATTGCCTGCTGAGTCTCGTCACGCTTCATTCGACAATGCGCTGGGTTCTATCAACTATCAGTTGAATAAGAATGGTATCACTGAGGGTATCCTTTCCGCTGAGAGCATGATCTTCTGGTTGGATACAGCGGATAGCAAGGCTACAACTCCGTACTTCTATATCTCTAAGGGTATTGAGGTTGCTGAAGGCGAAGAGAAACCGGCCGAGAGAATGTTCATGTATAACGCTACAGACTCTATGTCTATCTTCGATGAGAACTCTGCTCAGGCTTCTTTCAACGAGAAGTATATGCTGGAAGGTACAACTAAAGAGGATAAGATCGCTAAGGTAATCTTCCGTCCGGCTACTATCGCAGGTGTTGACACGATCAATACGGTTGTAGAGGGTAAGGCTGCTGTTGTTGCTGCTAAGGAAAACAAGGCAGAAGAAGTATTGGCTGGCTTGGATAACTTCAAGTTCGGTATCTGCTTGGCTGACGATGCTGTGGATGGCGAGTATGTTATCTACTCAAAGGCAGATAACAAGTATGTATACGCTAAGAACGGTAAGTTAGGTTTGGGTGGAAAGGAAGAGGCTATGGTCTTCACGTTAGGTACTGAGGTTCCGACTTCTAACGAGTCTATCGACAACGCCGCTTCTTCTATCGTAGTAACAGGCAACGCCGGTTCCGTAACGATCCAAGGCGCTCAAGGCGAGACGGCTTATGTTCGCAACTTATTGGGTATGCCGTTGGCAGAGACAGTTGTCACTTCCGATAACGCTACGATCGCTGTTCCTGCCGGAATCGTTCTTGTAACGGTTGGCGACGAGACCGTAAAGGTTGTCGTTAAATAAGACATGTAAAGGAATAATGAAAAGATAAATCGAAAATCATTCCCGTGCGGGAAACCAAGTACCCCGAGAGGGCGAACAAGCGGGAATGGATTAATATTAATACTAAAGTAATAAATTAAAGTTCATCCGTAAGTACTTCCGTGAGGATGGAAACGGATCAAAGGCAAGGGGAGACAGTATTGCGCTGTTTCCCCTTATTTGTTGATAAGGGTAGATAAGGGCTTTGTTGGTGAAATGGACGGTATTCGATCTTTTTGATTGATATAAGGGGGATATCGTGACATACCCTTTTTGAGAGAGGTATGAAGTAGGGGAGATCGGAGGGGTATAAATAGCCTTTTTCATGCAAAAGGACCACTTTTTACACACGATAGGTGGTAAAAGGCAGTGCGACTAGTCGTGTTTGGCAACGACAGTAGTGCCGTTGGGCATCGTAAACAGTCATGAATAGGGTTGTTAGTACTCATGAATGGGCATCGTAACCCTGTTATATCCCTGTCGTAACTCAATGAGATAGCCCGGATAAGCTATAGGATATGAATTAGGATGAATTAAATTCGCTAGGATAAAAGGCTGTTTTTAACTAATGCCGTATAAGACAAATGATTGCTAATATTTTTTCTCGTATTTGGGGATAAGCTGTACGTTTGCCCGAAAAAAGTGATTCTCGGGCAGTTGAGTTTACAAATTGACAAAATGCCAAGGTGCTTTTTTTGTGAGCTTATAGGAAGGGCTAGATCCGAAAATAAACCTTGATTTTAGAGAATGGCATGGGATAAATTCCATGCTTGTACGTGCTTTATTCCTTCTTTGGAAGGAAGCGGCAGATCATCGAGCGAGACAACGATCTTCTCGTAATTATCCTCAATGGCCTCTAACGAGGCATATTCCCGTTCGATGGTTTCTTTGTCGATTAGTAAATAAGTGGATTGGAGATAGATAACCCTCTCTCCTTTGATAGCGACGAAATCCACCTCTTTGTTCTTTATGCTGCCTACGTATATTTGATAGCCGGCCCTTAATAAATCTAGATAAATGAGGTTTTCTAGTTTATACCCAATGCCGTAGCCAAAGCCTTGATATAAATAATTGTTGAAACCTAGGTCATTGATGTAATACTTACAATTCCCGGCGATGGTCTCCTTTCCCTTGATTTGGTATTTCTCGACTTTATGTACCAAAAAAGTGTCCTCTATGTAACTAATGTAGGAGGCGATCGTATCATAGCTGGTCTTCCTTCCCGAGCTCTTGAAATAATTGGTGATATTCCGAATTGATATTAAATTAGATGCGTTATTTACCAGATAGACAAAAATGTCCTCAAGCAACTTAGCGTCTTTTATGTTTTGTCTTTGTATGATATCACGTAGTAATACGGTGTCTTTTAATGCGGATATATAATTTCTTTGTACTTCTGGTTGAGATAGATGGTATAATTCAGGCATACCACTACTTTGCATATATTCTAGGTAGTGTACCTTGTTGTTTTCTTTTTGGGTGATTCCAAGAAACTCTGTGTATGAAAAAGGATAGATGGCAAATTCCACATAACGTCCGGCTAATAACGTGGCGAGTTCTCCAGATAGCATTTTAGAGTTGGAGCCACTAATGAATAACTCATATTCGGCGGTATAGTCCTGTGAGTATGAGTTGGCGAAGCGTTCCCATCCCTCTACATTTTGGATTTCGTCAATGAACAGATAGATACGACCTTGAGGATTTATTTGTTTTAAGTAGAGATTAAACAGGGAATCAAGATCTTCATTGGTTTTCAAAAAATAGAAGGCGGATAGCTCACAGTTAATGAAGAATATATTTCGGGGATTTACTCCACTATTGGCGAGATGGCTAGCTAACTGACGAAGGAGATAGCTTTTCCCTACACGTCGCTGTCCTACCAAGACTTTGATTAATCTGTTTCCGGTGTAGGATAATATCCTATCTAAATAATCTTGCCGTTTATAGCCTGTTGGAAAATCGTTTCCACCCCATAGGTTATACTTCTCTAATGTCTTAAATCTATCGTCCATACTCGAAACTTTTGCGTAAAAGTACAAAAGTTTCGAATGAACTCGAAACTTTTCCCGTTAAGAATGGGATATACCCTTAAAAAATAACGGCAACCGCCTTCCGCCGAAAGCCGAGTTGCCGTTCAAAGTTAGGAATAAGGTTTGGTTTGTTCCTTTGTAATGATTCTAACATTAATATGTAATGAGAGTTTTCTACATTTTATCGATACAAAAGTAAATGCCACTTGTTACGATTTGATTACGGGAGTGTTACATTTTTAGTAAAGGTCTCGCCAAATCGGTTGATAACCTTGATCTGTACGTCTTTGACTCCGGCTGAAGGGTGGCAACGGAATAAGTGCGATGTATGATATCCGGAAGGTTTTCCGTGCATGTCGATATAGTCTTGGTCTTCATCATCGAATTGCTCCATGCAACCTTTCTCTATGCCGTTTTCGCTCCATGTAACTTGGTAGGTCGGGTCCCAATCCCATACGTTCACCACTAGGTAATCCGCTTGCGATTTGAACTCATTCGGCCTATAAACCCTGAATTGATAATCCGAATCATGGCCGGTTGCCTTATAATACCAAGTAGCGGCATTCCCTTTCACCTCAACGACCAGATAACCGTTCGGGGCGCCGCACCGATTTACATGGCCGGCCCACCAAGCTCCGCAAGCGGCTCCGATATTATGCTCGTACAGATTCGGTGTGACTTGGTTGTTCTCGAAGAAATGCGTATGCCCGGCGAAGATATGGACATTATAAGGGCTGACGATCTCTTTCAGGCTCTCAGCGTCCTCGGCGTTTCCTCCCCCTTTATCCGTCTGGTTGAATACCGGGGCATGTACGTTGATAAATACAAGTGTTCCGGGTTTAACGTAACTCAGGTCGTTTTTCAGCCATTCCAGTTGTTCCTTTCCGAAGCGTTCGTCATATTTCTTGTCTTTATAATAATCAATATCTTTTAAGGTGATGATATGTGCATCCCCGACATTGAACGAATAATTGTAAGGGCCGAAATGATCCTCGTAGATACGCTCCGCATAGCTCTCCTCGGTTACCTTTTGATTGGATAAGGCCGGGTAACGTAAGTCGTGGTCGTGATTGCCGATCACGGAGAACATCGGGATGCCTAAGACCGAGACCGCTTCCTTATAAGGAGTGAATAAATCCATGCGATCCCAAGTAATGTCTCCCAGCGCCATACCGTAGACCTCTTTTCCTTGGTAGCGCTCTATAGTCTGCTTCAAGTCGGGGATGGTCTCTTCACGGAAACGTTTCATCTGCCGTTCGTCGATGGTCTGAGGATCGGAGATTGCCAAGTAGACAAACCCGTCGATTGGCTGTTTCCTAGGGGTGAGCGTAAAATCATATTCATTGATCTCCTTACTTTTATCAAGTTGCTGATAGAAAAGATCCGGTATACCTTTTGTTTGCTCGATCTCATAGTCACCCGGTACGGAGAGGTAGACAAAGCGGCTTTTGTCCAGATTCGAATCTAGGCTATATTCTCCCCGCTCATTTGTTTGCGTGAAATTATAACCATCCGTAACGACTACGCCTTGTAGCGGTTTGCCTGCCGTATCGGATACAGTGCCTCTTACGGTAGCGGCTTGCGCTATCCAAGTGGATAACGCAAGTAAAAGCGTGAATGATAAGAATTGTTTCTTCATCGTAATTTTTTTTATGATTTGAATATAGAATATGTTAGTTAGAATTTATAACGTACGCCGATTTGAATCTGCCAAGGGTTTCCGTTCATATTGGATACACCCGTGTTTTTGTTTACGTTATATACGTATTGCTTCTTCTCCGCGTCAAAACTCTTGATGGAGTAGATATTCTGCTTGCCTAGATTATGTCCGGCACCCCAGTCCTTGTTCAGCATATTCAGGAAATTGAAAAAGTCTATCGAGGCCTCGATGGAATGAGTCTTATAGATCTTGAAGTTCTTGTTCAAGCGCAAATCGAAAGTACCGTAGAAGCCATTTACGCCACCGTTACGCTCGGCAACCTTCCCATAGTTTTTACGGATATAATCTTTTACGCTCTTCTCCGCTTCCGGGTTGTCCAAGATCGCTTGGATACCCTCACGAAGATATTGAGGCGTATTACTATCGTTCGGGTCATAGATATAAGCCAAGTCGTTGGATGATACGAAATCACCGTTCATATTACCACTAACCGCTAAAGAGTAGCGGGTTCCACCGATCCCGGAGAAACGCAAGCCTACGCTGATTCCCCAGAAAGAAGGAGCCGTACCGTAGAATACGACCTTATGGCGGAATTGGTTGTCCGAGTAAGTCATGGTACTCAAATCACGAGGATCATCTTTTACCATCAAGGCTAGAGTCGCTGTATTCGCTACGTTACCGTTGTAAGAGGTGTTATCCTTGGAATCGTTCCACGTATAGCTGAAAGAAAGCTCGCCATCCTTGAAATAACGCCAAGTTCCATCTACCACGAACGCATATTGGTTGATTTTTCCATCGCTGATTAATTCCAGCACACGGCCTACCTTATCACTTTTACGTCCTTGCATCCAGTCGGTAGCTCCGTTCTTGGTATTGATACTCTCGGCGGGGACGAACACGCCACGATTCCCCTCGGCGGCGATACGGAAGTAAGGCTCATCCACCATATTACGGTCTACGTACATATAATTATGGCGTGCCCAGTTGGCGTAAGCACTGATACCTACCCGCAAGCGATCGGAGAAGAAATGCGTGTAGCTGGCGTTCAACTTATATACTACCGGTACACGGGCATCCTTACTATTCATATTGATCGTGCTGATCTTTTGGATATTCGGGTTGTTGAATAAATCAACGCCCGGAGCGGTAGAAGGATCTTTGCGGTATGCCGGGAAATTCGGTGTCGGAACCAAATTGCCTTGTATATCCACGGACGCTACCTTCGTACCGTCGAACAGCATATTGTTGATCATGGAATAGTTGTTTAAATCCGAACCGAAGATACCGGCGCCAAGGCGGATAATATCTTGATGTTTATCATTCACGTCCCACGTGAATTGAACGCGGGGTTGCAACTGGAAGGTGGAGATTACGTTGTCCGTACGTAAGCCTAGTTCGTCATAAACAGTCTGGTTAAAGTTCGCGTGGTTGAAATAACGGGTATAATCCGCACGGATACCGGCCATGACCTCGAATCCGGTGAAAAGCTTCGTTTGTAATTGTCCGTAGATAGCGGAGTTCAAGGTATTCATCTTTACGGTAGGATCATCTACCAAGGCGATTTCCCGGGCATAGCGGTAAGGAGTCATATTCTCGAAATTATCCAGTCCCGTGAAATAAAACCGTCCGTTCATCTCACTGCCGTAGAGTGATTTCATATTGGTGTACATGAAGTCCGCTCCGAATGTATAGTTGATGCGGTCCGTATTATAATACATATTGTCTACCAATTGAAGTACATTATCCTTGAAATGTTCGGGAGCGTAGCGTTGACCTCCAAGTTGGATGGAAGTGTACATGCTTTTGTCACCAGATATAGATTCCACGTTCTCTACGATTGCTCTTGGGATATTAGAGCTTGGCAATTGCTTGTTCGGGGTCGTGGCCTCGTAAACCAAGAAATGTTGAAGCTTCAACTCGTTGGTCAGCTTTGGGCTTAATACCGAGCGTAAGGTAGCGAGTAAGCTGTTGTTATGCGATTTGCGGTCGATCCAAACCTCGTAAAGATTGATACTGGAGTTATCGCTCTCGCTCTGTTTATTATCCTCGTTGATGAAATTATTGCGAATGGTTAACAAGTTGGTTGCGTTCAACTGCCAGTCGATACGGGCGAAGACCGCGTTCGTCTGCTTCTTCTTACCGAACTCCCCGAATTGAGGGTCATTTGAGACTCCGTATTTAGTACGGGCGATATCCAGATAACGGTCTAGCGTAGATTGAGTGACATTATAGCGAGACTCGTCCGCCGCCGTCTTGATATCCGCTATATAAATCGGACGGGAATCCTGTTGGTGATCCCATACGACATAGAAGTGCGCACGGTCTTTCACGATCGGGCCTCCCAAAGAGAAACCATATTGATAGGTAGAGAAGTCGGAAGTCGATTTATTTCCCCGTATATCATAGGAACTGGATAACCAATCGGCACGACCGAATCCGAATACACTTCCGGTGAAAGTATTGGTTCCTGATTTCGTGACAGCGCTCACGGTGCCGCCCCCGGAACGTCCGTTGGTCACGTCATATTGATTGGTTACCACCTCAAACTCGCGGACGGCTTCCATGGATATCGTATAAGCGCCGGAAGTCGTTCCGCTCGCTACGGTTCCTTTAGCCGTCATACCGTCGATGGTGTAATTCGTTGAGGATGATAATTGCCCGGCGATATTTCCTCCGCTACTCAATGGCGAGAGATCCATCAGGGAGGTGAAGTTACGGCCGTTTACCGGAAGCTTCGTGATATTTTGAGCGGAGATAGATGTTGCCGCGCCGATCTTCGGAACCATGTTCTTCAAGGAATTAGCGACTACCTCGACAGCTTGGATCTCCACCGATTCCTCCGCTAGCTTGAAATCCACTCGAAGCATATCCCCTTGGTTCAATGCGTATCCTGTCTTTTTCTGTTCCCCATAACCGATATAAGAAGCTGTAACGGTATAAGGAGAACCTAGCGGAAGCTGCTTGATGGTGTATTCTCCTTTATCGTTCGTGATAGAGCCCGTGAAGAATCCGGTAGATTCATTCTTGACTTGGATCGTGGCTCCGATCACTGATTCCCCTTTATTATCCACGACCGTACCGGTGATAATCGCTTGCGTTCCTTGCGCAGACAAGAGAGCCGGCAAGCAATTAAAAAATAACAAACAGGCAAGCAGCCTGCATGTAAGTTTGTTAAACATCCTCATAATAATCTTTTTAAAATTAAACCTAAATATCTTTTACGGCGCAAAAGTAAGTGTCCGGTTTTGCAAAGAGATTACATCCGTGTGTAGGTTTAAATAAAGAAAAAAGCCTAATGAAGGATATCCATTAGGCTCAACGAGAAAATTATAAATGTGTCTATAAAAAAGAAGGTTAGTCCTCGTCCAAAGTCTTGATAATGGTAGATGCTATCTTGGATGAACTCTTGCGGCTGCTCTTTCTGAGTTTATCCGGGTTCTCAAGATTCATGCAGGTAAAGAAGTTATTCCCCCTATATACCTCATTTTTATCTTTGTCGAATAAGGTATAGCTGACGATATGGAAAAGCGTGCGCAAGGGTTGGTCTTGCCATTTAAGATAATGCTGGTTTAATACTAGCAGATAATCAGCGTCAGCATTATCCAATACCTTTTGTAACTCTTCGGTCGGCACGGCTGAAAGATCGGAATAGCAATCCTCGCTCTCCCCGTTAACCTTGATCTCATTCAGTACCTGTCCGGTCACTTGTGTAGCGTTTGCCGGAATAAACTTGCAATCTCCGTTCTTTACGGATGCGGCGATATTCTCGGCGATGATCGTATTATACGTTTGGTCGATACTATCCGCTTTCATACCGGTCTCTTCGGCGATCATCCCATTGTAGAAATAGTTTGATTTCACGTTATCGTGCAAACCTACGATGAGAATTTGCTTTGCATGATAATTGTCACCTTCCTTCTTACTTTCTTTAGCGTTCGCTGCTATAGAAGCTACGGCTAAAAAGAACATAACCGTAAAGATTCTGATTTTAAATAACCTTTCCATGATTCTTCTATTAAATTCTGTGTCTATTAATTTCGGAGGCAAAGATATTAGCGGGGTGTTGCAGGGATATTACGGTTGTATAAAGTAATAGTTACCGATAATCCCCCCTGTACCGGCTTGGATATTAAAATCGTGGATTCGTTGTAAAGTCTATTCTACCGTGTGGATGAGTTCAATCAAAAGGCGGTTACCAAGAAACTTTAAGGAGATATAGAAACAAGGGTTGTTTTTAAGGTTCAAAGAACGCTAAAAACAACCCCTGTTATTTTTACTTATTATTCTCGATCCACTTGCGAGCGTTCACGAACGCCTCGATCCATGGAGTGACCTCGTCGTTCTCCTTACGGTCGGCGGGGTAATAACCGCACTGCCAAGGGAAGATCGCACGTTCGGGGTGAGGCATCATGGCTAAATGGCGGCCGTCCTTTGAGCAAACACCGGCAACGGACCAAGGAGAACCGTTCGGGTTGGCGGGATAGCCATCGTAGTTGTATTTAGCGATGATGTTGTACTCCTTCTCCTCGTAGGGGAACTCGAACTTACCTTCACCATGAGCTACCCATACACCCAACTTCGTGCCGCTCAAGGAGCCGAACATTACGGAGTTGTTTTTCGGGATCTCCAAGCTAACGAAGTTAGACTCGAACTTATGGGAATCATTGTGAACCATCTTATGCTTTTTCTCGTGCTCCGGATAAACCAAGCCTAACTCGGCCATCAACTGGCAACCGTTACAGATACCCATGCTCAACGTATCTTTACGTGCGTAATAGTTGTCGATCGCTTTCTTGGCTTTCTCGTTATACAAGAAACCGCCGGCCCAGCCCTTGGCGGAACCTAATACGTCGGAGTTGGAGAAACCACCGCAGAATACGATGAAGTTTACATCCTCCAAAGTCTCACGTCCGCTAGCCAAGTCCGTCATATGGACATCCTTCACGTCGAAACCAGCCAGATACAAGGCGTAAGCTGTCTCACGCTCGCATTGCGTACCCTTCTCACGGATTACCGCAGCCTTGATGCCGTTCGGAGCGCGGCGTTCGGCTGAGAGTCCGTAAGAAGAAAGCTTTCCGGTAAAGTCCTTGTGGAACTTGTACTGTACGGGCTGCATCTTATAGTTCTCGAAACGGTTTCCGGCACAAACGCTTCCGCTCTGCTTTACATCCAGTTTATAAGAAGATTCGTACCATACGTCACGCATATAGTCGATGCCGAAGTGATATTGGATGCCGTCTTTCGATACCAATACATGGCGCTCGTCGGTCGGTTTGGCGATGATGGCGAAACCTACGCCAGCTTCTTCCATCAACTTTTCGAATGCCTTCTTGTCCTTTACCTGAACCAAGATACCCGGATTCTCGGCAAACAGGATCTTCACGATATCGCTCTCGGAGATCTTATCCAAGTTGACATCCAAACCACCCTCTACGTTGGCGAAGCACATCTCTAACAGGGCGGTGATCATACCTCCCGCTGAGATATCGTGTCCGGCAAGGATGAGTCTCTTCTCGATCGCATCTTGTACGGCGTTGAAAGCGTCACGGAAGTATTCCGGATCTTTCACGGTCGGAACCTCATTACCCAGCTTGTTCAAAGCTTGAGCGAAAGCGGAACCACCCAACTTCAAGGTATCGAAAGAGAAGTCTATATAATAAATGTATGTATTCTTGTCTTGAGCTACTACCGGGGAGACGATTTTCTTGATATCGCTAACCTCTGCACCTGCGGAGATAATCACCGTACCCGGGGCGATCACCTTATCGTCGCCATATTTCTGCGTCATGGATAAGGAGTCCTTACCGGTCGGGATATTAATACCTAAGCTGCAAGCGAAGTCGGAAGCGGCTTGTACGGCTGTGTACAGACGGGCATCCTCACCTTCGTTACGGCACGGCCACATCCAGTTGGCACTTAAGGATACGCTCTCCAACTTATCTGTCAGCGGAGCGAATACGATATTGGTCAATGACTCGGCGATTGCCATAACGGAACCGGCGGCCGGATCAACCATGGCTACCTGGGGAGCGTGACCGATAGAAGTTGCGATACCAGCTTTCCCGCGGTAATCCAACGCTACGGCACCTAAGTCGCTCAACGGCAATTGTAATTCACCTTGACATTGCTGGCGGGCGATCTTACCGGTTACGGAACGGTCTACTTTGTTTGTTAACCAATCCTTGCAGGCTACGGCCTCCAATTGAAGTACGTTCTCCAAATAATGGTGAAGTTCGGATTCTTTGTAAACAACCGGTTGATAAGATTCAGTGACCGTATGGTCTGTCATAACCGTTCTAGGCGGTTTACCGAACATATATTCCAGCTTGATATCGATAGGTTTTACGCCGTCCGCTTGTTCGAAGACAAACTTCATGTCGTTAGTAGTCTCGCCTACCACATACATCGGGGCACGTTCACGATCCGCGATACGTTTTACACGGGCTACATCTTCTTCTTTCATCAATAAGCCCATGCGCTCTTGGCTCTCGTTTCCTACGATCTCCTTCGCTGAGAGAGTCGGGTCACCAATCGGCAATTTGCTCATATCGATGTGTCCGCCGGTAGCCTCCACCAACTCAGACAAGCAGTTGAGGTGTCCACCCGCACCATGGTCATGGATAGAGACGATCGGGTTCTCGTCAGACTCGGCGATCGCACGGATCACGTTAGCCGCACGTTTCTGCATTTCCGGGTTGGCACGCTGTACGGCGTTCAACTCGATACCGCTTGTATATTGCCCCGTGTTTACGGAAGAGACGGCTCCACCACCCATACCGATACGGTAGTTATCGCCACCGATCACAACCACTTTCTCGCCCGGTTCCGGATCGCCCTTCAAGGCATCACGCATATTTGCGAAACCTACACCGCCGGCAAGCATGATTACTTTGTCGTAAGCGTATTTCTTATCGTTCTCCGTGTGCTCGAAAGTCAATAAAGAACCACAGATAAGCGGCTGGCCAAATTTATTACCGAAATCGGAAGCGCCATTGGAAGCCTTGATCAAGATCTGCTCCGGAGTCTGGTATAACCAAGGACGAGGGTCTAGGACTTTCTCCCATTCGCGAGCGCCTTCCGTACGAGGGTAAGAGGTCATATAGACCGCTGTTCCCGCTATCGGCAAGGATGCCTTACCACCGCCCAGACGGTCACGAATCTCACCACCTGTTCCGGTAGCGGCACCGTTGAACGGCTCAACGGTTGTCGGGAAGTTATGCGTCTCGGCTTTCAAGGAGATAACCGTCTTGATATCTTTTACGGCGAAGAAATCGGGTTTGTCACCGGATAGGGGAGCGAATTGCTCTACCGTCGGTCCTTCATTGAACGCTACGTTATCTTTATAAGCGGAAACCAATTTATTAGGGTTCTCGGCGGAAGTTTTCTTGATCAAGTTGAACAAGGAACTTTCTTTTTCCTCGCCGTCGATGATGAATACACCTCCGAATATTTTATGTCGGCAGTGTTCCGAGTTTACTTGGGAGAAACCGAACACCTCGCTATCGGTCAACTTACGTCCCAACTTCTGGCTTACCTCGTTCAAGTAAGCGATCTCCTCTTGGCTTAGAGCCAAGCCCTCTTGTTGGTTGTACACTTCCAAATCCTCAATGTAGACAATAGGATCCGGTTTTTTACTGATCGTGAAGATCTCCTGATTCAAGCCATTGTAGATACGTTGCAACATCGGATCGTGATCCGCATCGCCAGAAGAAACAGGAAAATATTCCTCAATACGGGAAATACCGGTCAGGCCCATGTTCTGGGTAATTTCAACGGCGTTCGTACTCCACGGGGTAATCATTTCCCGGCGTGGCCCTACGTACCAGCCTTCCAATGTTTCTGATTGAACAGGAGTCGCCTCGCTAAACAACCAAACCAGTTTTTGAGTGTCTTCAGGAGAGAAAGCGTGCGCGGCCTCTACAGCCAGCACCGTCTTTGTTGAAGATTGAAAGAATAGAATCATATCGTTGATTTATTAGTATTTATCACGAAATAACGAATAAGCCTCTTTTAGAGAGTGCAAAGATAATGATTTCCCGTGAATTATTATGTCAATACGTTTTAAAAGAAAAGAGGGCGGAACCTCCCGGTCTCGCCCTCTCATGTCCCCTGCATAGTAAAAAATAAGAGTGTGTCTATATTCTACCAGCCTGCGTTCTGTTGTGCGGCTAGCGTGGGGTTTCTTAATATATCATTCAATGGAATCGGCCAAATAAAGCGTTTATCCGTGTACGGGATGAACTGTTTGCTGTTGCCGAACCATTCAGCTTTCACTTCTCCACCAACAACGAATGCGCCTTGGTTCTTCACATTGTTATATTCGATTTTAGCGGGAATACCACCGGACGGCAGCAAGTCGTCAGCCGCTAAACGATGAATGTCTTCCCAACGGCGACCTTCACCTTGGAACTCAATGCGACGCTCCCAAAGGATAGCTTCCACCAGTGCTTTCGTGTTGGCGAAATCGCTTGCCTTATACGTCTGTGTAGCGGGGTCGGCCAAAGAACGGTCTCTTACTTGATTCAATTTCTCCAATGCGAGAGTCTTGTCTCCCGCACGTGCGGCAGCCTCGGCCTCGTTTAGCAATACCTCGGCATAGCGCAGGATCGGGGCGTACTCTTCACGTGTTTGGGGATTCTGGTATTTATCACAGAAGTAATAATCGTCAGACGCACGATAAAGGACGAGGTTACGACGCTTGTCATCCCCTTTCCAGAATTTGGAGTTGTAAAGGGTAGGGGATGTCGGGCACATCGCACGGCCACCTTCACGGGCAGACATCATAGCGGACATAGCTCCATTTACAGATGCGTTATCTTGAGAGTCATTCGGAATGGAGAATATAGATTCCTGATTGTCTTTGTAAGAAACGAAAGGAGTGGCAGGATTGGTTTCCAGAATGAAACGTCCGCCTTCCAGTTTCTTAGCTTCAGTAACTACATTGTTCCAATCACGCATATGTAAATATACGCGCGTTTTCAATGCGATGGCGGCACCTTTGCTCGCACGTCCGATCTTATCAGCATCAATAATGTCCGGAAGCATGCTTTCCGCATTATTCAGGTCGCTTAATATCTGATCGTAAGTCTCCTTAACGGTAGAACGGCCTATGCTTTGTTGCTCAGCGAGTTGGCTGGGGTCGTTTACGGCTTTCGTGTAAATAGGCATACCGTAGTTATTGTTACCTTCTACGTTGTAGGGCAGGGCATAATGGATCATCAAGTTGTGATAGGTTAACGCACGTAAGAACAGGCATTCTCCTTTGTACTGATTCCCTTTCTCTTCGGTTATGACACTCGCCGCTACCGCGCCTTCTATACCTGCGTATACCGTATTATAGCGGTTAATAGCCTCGAAAGAGGTTTCCCACATCGCCACGTTATTAGCGGTAGTCAAGTTATAGGTTGCGGAATAGGTATAATCATAGAATTGGGCGGTTAGGTTCATATCTTCACCGCGCATTTCGCCTTGCAATATACTGGCCGCTCCAAAAGGATAACCGCGTGCCCACCCAAAGTCATTCGGATCTACGTACATACCACATTGTGCGGCATCGTAAGCTCCGACTACGGCTAACTCGCAACGTTCTTCTGTCCCGTATGCCGTAAGCTCGGAGAATTTGTCAACAGGTTCAAGGTCTACGACGTCGCTTTCGCAGGCGGTGAACACGGGTAGCGAGAACAGGGCTGTCCCTAACGCTACTACTGAAATGTTTTTATATAATTTTTTGTATAACATAATTGTAACTTTTCTTAGTTTGTGAAATTAGAATGTAATGTTCGCTCCAAAAGTGAATGAACGTTGCTGTGGCATACCGTTCCAATCTACACCTAAACGAGAGTTTGTCTCAGGATCCAATCCGGAATAACCTGTGATAGTGAGTAAGTTCTGTCCTTGAACATAGAAACGAATCTTTGTCATGTTCAGTTTGGATACGACCGCCTTCGGTAGTGTATAGCCTAAAGCTAACGTCGATAGTTTTAGGTAATTGCCGCTCTCAACGAAGTGTGAATCCGTATATCCATCATTGAATAAGGAAGAGGCGTCTCCATAACCGATTTTTGGAGTCATGCCGTCACCCGGTTGCTCTGGAGAAATCCAGCGGCCTAAGATTTCTGTTCCATTGTTGGAGAAATCCATATTGAACAATGCGCTTTGACGAGAAGCGTTCATGATCTTATTACCTCCGGAGAAGCGGAAGAATACATTTAAATCGAAATTCTTGTAAGAAACTGTATTATTCCAACCTCCGTACCAAGTAGGCATAGATGAACCTAATACCTTACGGTCGCTAGCGTCCAAGGAAGAAGCCTTGGAGACATCCGAAGGGTTGGAAGGATCATATTCCGCATAGTCGTAAGAGCCGAATGTGTCGAATTGCACTAATGAACCGTCCGCCTTACTCCAGATCGGATTACCGTTTGCGGCGTTTACGCCGTAATAATCATATCCATATAAAGATCTATATGACTCTCCTTCACGAATGATTGTGTAATTGTCTACGATGTCTGTTCCGCCGTATAAGCTCTTCACCGTGTTCTTAGCTGTGGAGAAGTTGAAATTAGTTTGCCAGTTCCAATCTTTGGTAGCGATGATTGTAGCGTTAACTGTCAATTCCATACCGGAGTTCTTGATCTTACCGATATTATCAAAATATGAGTTGTAAGGAATACCAGCGGTAGGTGCTGTAGGAACTTCCAACACCAAGTCTTTGGAGTTCTTTTGCCAATAAGCTAGCTCGAATGTCAGGCGGTTATTAAAGAAAGAGCCATCCAATCCGATATCGAAAGTCTCGGTTGTTTCCCATTTAAGCTGGCTGTTACCCATACGGTTCCAAGCGATAGCTGTATTCGATCCTGCTTTCTTCGCCCCGTAAGTTCCCAGATAAGGGAAATAATTCCCTAGGTCAGAGTTTCCGATTGTAGCGTAGCTGGCACGGATACGTAAGTCGTTAAACCAATCATTAATAGTTGATTCGCTCCAGAATTTTTCGCGAGAGATACGCCAAGCGGCTGATCCTCCCCAGAATGTACCCCAGCGGGTGTCTTTCGGAAGGCTGGATAAGCCGTCTGTGCGGACGGAGGCTCCGATATAATATTTACTATCATAGTTGTAATTCGCACGGAACATATAGGAGGCTAATCCCATAAACGTTTTACCTCCAGATACGAATCTCTCACCAAATGTGTTGGAAATGATATGGTCGGTGAAGAAAGCATCGGATATTTGTTGCACGGTTGCGTCCGTATATTCATATTCTTGATGGGTGTACTCTTGTACCGCTGTCGCCGTCAGATTATGTACATCATTGAATGTACGGTTAAAGTTGATTACGTTTTGCCAGTTCCAGTTCGTGTATGTGGTATTGATTTCTTCCAATAAGCCGCCATAGCCGTATCCGTCTCCTGATTCCGGGTTCCATACCATGAAATCTTTAACATTCGAGATGTCTAAGCCAGCTTGTGTCTTTAAAGTCAATCCGTCCATGAATGTGATTTCAGCCCATCCACCACCTAATACACGGGTATTGGTCGTACGGTTTACGTTATTGTCTAATGCCCAGACGATATTCTGGATACCATTATCAATATAGGAAAGGTTGCTTCCGCGACCTAATGTCTTACGGTTTTCAGCGTCGATATTGTAACCAGTAGGATCATCCGGATTGAATACAGATACGTTTGGAAGCATACGAGTGCCGGCGAAACCTACGCCACCCAATGAATTCTCGTCATTCATGACACCATTAACCCGGGTACGGGTCATCTGGCCATTTAATCCGATGCGTAACCATTTTGTCGCTTGTTGTGTCAAATCTGCCTTTAAGCTCAAACGGTTTAAGTCATTGGCGCGAATGATACCTTCTTGTTCCGTGAAACCTAATGATACATAATATTGGCTTTTATCCGTACCACCACTGGCGGATAAGCTATGATTGTGCTGGAAACCTGTACGGAAAATATAATCATTCCAGTTTGTGTCCGGTCCGTTCGGATCGTAAACAGCCTGTCCTTTCATTCCCCAGTTCTCGTATTTCTCGTTAGCGATAGTCACGAAATCTTTCGCTCCCAGAAGATCATGCAATTTAGCTGCGCTGGCTGCGCTTACATAGCCATCGTAAGTTACTTGAGTACGTCCCTTGGAGCCTTTTTTAGTTGTGATCAATACAACTCCATTTGCCGCACGGGAGCCATAGATAGCTGTAGCCGCACCGTCTTTCAATATTTCAATGGATTCGATGTCATTCGGGTTAATATCAGACATCGCATTGTAAGAAGCGTAAGCCATTCCTAAGCCGGTTTTTCCATCGGCGTTATCACCGGTGGCGATCGGCATGCCATCTACGATGAATAACGGCTGAGAGTTAGAACTGATCGTACTCATACCACGGATCTTGAATTGAGGACCGCTTCCCAATACGCCACTAGGAGTCGTAACCTGTACACCAGCGGCACGTCCAGCTAATTGAGAGTCGAAAGACGCTGTTGCCAAGTTGCTTAAGTCTTCACCTCCTACTTTAGATATGGCACTCGTCACATCCTTTTTTCTTTGAGTTCCGTAACCGACAACCACGACTTCATCCAAGTTCTGAGAGTCGGACTCCATCGTGACTTTAATGATTGGTTTTACTGCCACTTCCACAGATTTCATACCGATGTAGGAAACGATTAGCTTTTTCGCGTTAGAAGGAACATCCAAGGTGAACGCTCCGTTGTAATCCGTTACAGTACCGGTAGTAGTACCAGCTACTACGATAGAGGCTCCAATGATAGGTCCATCGTCTTCCGCCGAGATAACCGTACCGGTCACCTTCGTGGTCTGAGCCGTTGCGAACGCTATACTTGCGAACAAGCATAGTAATAGATAAGTTAACCTTTTCATAGACACATACTTTTTGTTTAATTTGTTAATAAATAGATCGTTGTAATCAATTGTTGCCACTTAGTCGATTGACTTAGTTTCCGAAGAACTTCATGAGGGTAAGGTACTTTGGTGTTACTTCCTAGCATTGATGCGGGATTGAGTTAAAAATAATTTGCATATTAATACTATATATTAATACTAGAATGTATTAAATTAACATATAACTTAAAATAATCCGTATTGACAAAGTTCCGTGTAAGTTTATTTTTATTGTCAATATGTTTGTTTATTGCAAATATATCTTTATATTTGCCGTACAGCCATTAAAATAAAATGCTTGCTGTAAATAGTACAATTAGACATAACAGATGTTTACATAGGTTGCATGTTCTATAATTTATTAAGATATTTATAATAATTAATAAATATTGAACGGAAAAGTGATTTAGTTCTTCGGAGACTAAGGTGTTTCATAAATACTATCTAATGTATTTAAATAAAAAAAGAGTATCTAATAAAGATACTCTTTAGATATATGTGAATAGAGTGACCTATTTTGATTTTTATAGGCTTTTCGGAGGATATAATGCGTCCCACCACTCCGGTTGATCTTTCAACCACTTAGCGAACCATGCGTAAATTGTGTTATTCCACAAGATACGTTTCTCATAATCCAGTATATGGTGGTTCTCTCCTTCTACCTGGACAAACGCTGTAGGCTTACCCAATAATTTTAATGCGGTAAACATCTGGATGCTCTCTCCAATCGGAACATTCGTGTCTGCGGTTCCATGTAAGAACAAGATCGGGGTATTGATCTTGTCTGCGTTAAACAGCGGACTTTGTAAAGTGTACATATCCCGGGCATTCCATGGATAACTGTTAGCGCTAGCCAACGAGCTGTATGAATATCCCCAGTAACCTTCTCCCCAATAGCTGGTGATGTCGCTGATTCCCGCATGAGACATGGCCGCCGCGAATATATCTGTTTTTGTTTGTAGGTATTGAGTCATGAAACCTCCGTATGAAGCCCCCATGCAACCGATTTTCTTCGTGTTGACAAAAGGATGCTCCTCACAGAACTTTTTCGTGCCTTCGATGATCTCGTCAGCGGTAAGTTTACCCCATGCGTTGACATGGCGTGCGGAGAACTCTTGGCCGAATCCAGTCGCTCCACTGGGCTGTATGATGTAGACGATGTACCCTAAGCCGGCGTATACATGCGAAGGATAACGGCTTTCCATCACCCGGGCCGTAGGAGTTGTTCCTCCGTAATAATTCACGATCATCGGATATTTCTTAGTTGCGTCAAAATGAGGAGGGAGATAGAAGCGGCCGTAAATCGTATCCCCTTGGGCGGAAACGAAATTCCAATCTTGCACTTCTCCTAAAGTGACGTCTCTCAAGATCTCTTTGGAGAGATCGATCAAGCAGGAAGAGGCGTCGTTTTTCAGGTTATAGGTATAAAGCCTTTGGGAATTGGAAGCGCTTAATCCGAAATAAACCATTTCGAAAGCTTGATTGGCGATGGAGTAATCGGAGATGACATCTTCCTTGGCTTGAAGTTGCTTAATCTTTCCGTTGGACGGGTTTAGACTATACATGCGAACACGGTCCTTATCTTTCGCCGTGATATAGATTTGTTTATCGAGGGCGTTCCACTCGTAGGAATCGACAGAGGGGTCAAAATCTTTCGTAAGCGGCTTTATACTTTTATCTGCTATATTGTATAGGAATAATTGCCCGTCACTCGTATTCGATGTCTGTCCTTCTTTGATCTTTAATCCGATACCATCGAAAGCCTCTCCAGACGCGTCAACGAGTAATTGGGTGGCATCCGGGGAGAAAACGGCACGGCTTACGAATTTCTCACCTTTTATAAGGGTATCCACATGCATGGTTCGTAGATCCATCTTATATATATATGTACGTGAGAAAGGGCGCTCCGTTAAATTCGGTTCCCTGCGACTGAATAGCAGATAGTGGCCGTCTTGAGATACATCGTTGATGTAAGTAGAAGTATGTCCATAGGTGAGCCGTTGGAACAATCCGGTTCGCAGGTCATATTTATGGATAAACATACGGTTTCTCCATCCCGGTTGGCGATCATCCGGCACCAGTATCTCTTGGATCTCTTTTCGTTCTTGCGGTCCTTTCTCCCGTATGGAGAATAATAGATAGTCTTCGGTAGGCCCGAAGCTGAAAGAACCTTCAGGCAATTGGCTGGAAAGGATGTTCTCCTTTTTACTGGTAGGGTCTAAGGTCACCAATTCCGTGCCTTTCATCCCTTTCCGGGTGTAATAGGCCAGATTGCTTTTAGGCATCCAGCGTAAGCTCTGTCCGTTCTCAACTAATACGGAACCGGTAGCCTTGTCTAGTATCTGGGTAAATGAGGACTGCTTTCCGCCGGGATAGGTTTCTTGATAGGAGACGATAATGAATTTTCCATTCGGGGACAGGCTGGCGGATTGGATGCGTTTACCATCAAATACATCACTTAATGTATAACGTTTCTCCGGATTGACGGTCGCGGTTACCACCGCGTCTTTTTCCGGGTTGAATGAGGCTTTTAAGGCATTCTCTTTGTGGCTCTCAGATAAATATTTAATTACGATTTCATAGCGTCGCGGCTCCAAGGTCAACGAGGCTTCTCCTTGGGTTAGTTTTGTGAGTTGTCCATCCACGTAGACTTCTGAAATCTCAGGGCCATTGATCCTTAAGGTGCCTTTTGTATAGCGGTCACTATTCAGGTAGAAGGAAACCAAATGTAGCGCGTAGGAAGAGGCCGAGGTTGGCAAGGTCAGCTCTCCGGAAGACGCCGCGTCAAGGGTTTGTCCGCTTTGGGAAAGGTTGCAGAAAGGAACGGTCGTGTTCAATAGTTCCTTGTCTGAGAATCTCTTACTGTTTACATCCAGGCTATCTGCCAAGAAGGGTTTCTTCACCTCGTAAGGGCCGGCGTAATTATAATGTCGCACGACAACCTCATCCGCCCATAGTGAGCAACAGGAGCATAGGGCTGAAAGAATTAAGATGTTTTTGTTTATCATGATATTTGTTATTTAGTATAAGATAAGAAAGCGAGATGGCAGGTATCTCTCAGCCATCTCGCTGTATCATTATCTTATAAGATTTCTATCTCATCTACGAACAAGAATGCGGGACTTCCGGCGCCACCGTGCCATTTTGGTAGTTTGCTGCTGTTGATGATAACCTCGACATAGCGGGCCTTTACCGGGGCGAAGGATATCTCTTGGGGATATAATCCGTCCTTGTCGTTTTGGGTTAGCTCCGGGATTTTCTTGGAAGCTACTTCCTTGAAATTCTTGCCATCGTCGGATACCTTTACGGTTACGGCGGAGGCTCCCATGATCCAATCGCCTTTCACCACGTTTGTGTTGAAAGATACCTTTTGGATTTCGGTTGGTTCCTTTAGATCGATCGTGGCGTCAAGGTCTTTTCCTTGGAAACCCAGCCAATGGCCGGTCTTGTAATTACTACCTCCACGTAAGCCGTCTACCAATACCTGTGCCCCGTTGAAAACGTATCCTTTGCTGGGTTGCTCTTTCAAGGTGATGGGCTTCATCGTCGCTTTATTGAAGAAGATATCTTCTGAGAAGATGCGGCTCGTACCGTTCGGACGGACAACGATCGCCTTGAATTCGCAATCTTGGTTGATCTGTACCGGGCCTTCATACTTGATGCTGGCGATCGTAGGATCGCTACCGTCTACCGTATAATAGATATCTCCTTCACCCAACTTCGTCAAGGCTATGTCGAGTGTTCCGTTCTCCGTATTGGTGGTCAGGGAGGCGTTAATATCGAAGATATGCTTTCCGTAATTATATCCCAAGCGATCGTAAAGTTGTGTCATGCGGGCCACACGGGGCAGGAACGTCTGATAATCTTTCTTGGACGGATCGCTCCACTGGATATCGGCTACGGCATCGATACGGGGCATGATCATGTATTCTACCTGTGAGAAGGTCGGGATATATTCCGTCCAGAGGTTGGCTTGCGCCCCGATCACGTACTTCTGGTCTTCAGGAGAGATACCGGCTGTCGGCTCAAAAGAATATACTTTCTCTAACGGCAAGTAACCACCGATAGCTTCGGGCTCAAGATCCGTATCCGCTGATTGATAGTAATCCAGATATACATATGTATTCGGTGTCATGACCACGTTATGCTTTTGCTTGGCGGCCTCGATACCTCCATCCATGCCTCTCCAGCTCATTACCGTGGCATTCGGGGCCAAGCCTCCTTCTAGGATCTCGTCCCAGCCGATGATATGGCGTCCTTTGCTCTCCACGAATTTCTCCATGCGGGAGATCACGTAGCTTTGCAAATACTCCTCGGCGGAATGCTTCTTATCTCCCTTGATACCTTCCGCCTTGATGCGAGCTTGGCATTTTGGGCATTTCTCCCAACGTACCTTCGGGCACTCATCACCACCTACATGGATATATTCGGACGGGAAAAGATCGATGACCTCGCTCAATACGTCTTCTAGGAATTGCATGGATTTCTCGTTTCCGGCGCAGATCACGTCGTCGGCTACTCCCCATTGACCCCATACGTCATAAGGGCCCCCGGTGCATCCCAGTTCCGGGTAAGTAGCCAAGGCTGCCAATTGATGTCCCGGCATATCGATTTCCGGGATGATCGTGATATGGCGTTCAGCGGCATAGTTGATGACATCGCGAATCTGGTCTTGTGTATAGAAGCCCCCGTATTCTTTTCCGTCATATGTTCCGGAGTTATGGCCGATCACGGTTTCCTTACGTTTAGATCCGATCTGTGTCAATTCCGGATATTTCTTGATCTCGATACGCCAACCTTGGTCATCGGACAGATGCCAGTGGAACGTATTTTGGTTGTGCAAGGCAAGGATATCGAGATACGTTTTTACCGAATCCACCGGGAAGAAATGGCGGCTGACATCCAGCATCATGCCTCTATAGGCAAAACGGGGATAGTCGTTGATGGTAGCTGCCGGTAATTCTACGTTCATCCCTTGGGCCGTGGCCGGGATCGATTTACGTAATGTCTGGATACCATAAAATACGCCGGCATCCGTGCTTCCGGCGATCCGTATCCCGTTATCGCTAACGGTCAGTTGATATCCTTCCGGATTCTGGATGCTTTGGTCGATAACGAGGCTGATCCCCTTACCGGGCTGGCCGGTAGCGGTTGCTAATTCATAGCCCGTGATTTCCTTGATATAAGAAGCGAGGAACTCGGCGTTCTTCTTCATCTTATCATTGCCCTCCGGATAAAATATCTTCGTGGATGGACTTAGGACGAAAGGATTTCCGTTCGTCAATGTTACTTCTTGTAGCAAAGGCACTACTCCGTAATCTCCTTTTACGGCCTTACCACCGGAGCAAGCGATCATTCCCGTGCAAAATGTCAGGACGAGCGCTAGTTTGCTTAGGCTGTTCATGTGTTTAGAGTTTAGAACGTAAAACAATAATTGATTCAGTATCACCGCCCAAAGATAAAAAGAATTAGCCGTTTTATCTAATGCTTTTACACTTTTGATGCGATAACCTTAGGGACTTTGTCTATATATAGAGACTATTTATCAACTGGTGCATGATCATCCAACAGTTGGTGGACGATCATGCAACGGCTGTTGGATGATGAATACTTCTATAAGAAATGTCTAAGGAATATGGAAGAAACACCTAAGCTCTAAAGGGAAAAGGGCCAGGGACTAAGGGAAAAGAAACGTCTTCTTGAGAGGTATTTCCTTGTCCTTCTTATAATATGTATTCACACGTTTTACGGTTGTGCAGCGGATGTAAGCGTCATGGCAGTAGATGAGCGCTTGCCTTTTTTCGGCGGCTTCGGCAAGCATGCGCAGTTTCTCGTTGTATGACGTGACCGGATACGTGTCGTAAGCGGAGATCCATTCCGGGGATACGCTGGCTACAAGGGGGATAACATCTCCGGCAAAGACAAAAGTCCGATCTTCCGTATGGATATAGGGAACAATTTGCCCCGGAGTGTGCCCATCATACAAGCGTAGCTCTATCGTGGGGCAAATCGAAGTGTCGGCATCTAGCAGCCGTAAGGAATTAGCATCCGCGACGGCTTGCATATTCTCGATAAAATAGGAATCTTTCTCCAAGGCGTTCGGATGAAGGAAATTCTCCCATTGCTTGCGGCTAACCCAGTGGTTCGCATTTGGGAATGAGAGAAATAAATGTCCGGTAGATTCATCCTTTTGCGTGGTATAACCGCAATGATCGAAATGGAGATGGGTGAGGACAACATCCGTGATTTCCTCCGGTTGAATTCCCCGGTTTCGTAGTTCCGTGCCGAGGTCTACCAAGTTGAAGAAGCGGTAATAACTTAGTTGTTTTAAGTGTTTATTTCCCGCTCCGTTATCTACTAGGACGATGCGTCCGTCATCTGTTTTTATGACAAGGCTACGCATGGCTAGCACGCAACCATTTGTCTCGTCGCTCGGATAGCGACGGCTCCAAGCGCTTTTAGGAATGGCCCCGAACATGGCGCCTCCGTCGGCGTAGAAGTAGCCGGTATCGATGATTTGTAGTTTCATGGTTTCTGCATTCTTTCTTTGGGGGAGTAAAGGTATGGTTTTTATCATACTCAATAGTATAATAAATGTAAAAATGACTGGTTTAAACGTT
>NZ_JH976506.1:262177-357261 GCF_000307475.1 Parabacteroides sp. D25
AACGTTTTAGCTAGTCATTTTTATTAGGGACTGCGCTCAGAGATAGCAGAAAGTAGGTTTTTGGTGTTTGAATATTGTTAATCTCAATTAATTATAACCATTTAATAATAAAGATGGAAAAATGTAGTAAGAAGAGCAAGCAATTGTGTTTAAGCTTGTTCAAACCAAGTGTTATGATGCTTACCACGGGATTCCTATGTATGGCCTCCTTTCAAGGATTGGCGGCTGTGGAACCCTCGCACAACTACGGACCGAATGTTGAATCGGTCATGCAAAATGGTAAGACTGTTACGGTTAAGGTTTCAGATTCAATGGGTGAGTTGATCGGCGCGAACGTGTTGGTCAAGGGAACTACTATCGGTAACGTAACCGACATGAACGGCTCGGTTACGTTGCAAGATGTGCCCGCAAACGCTGTTTTGGAAATCTCTTATATCGGTTACACGACCAAGGAAGTCCCGGTTGGCAGTCAAAGTGTTATAAATGTTACGTTGTCGGAAGATTCCCAGGCTCTTGAAGAGGTCGTGGTCGTAGGTTACGGTACGATGGAGAAGAAGCAAGTGACCAGCTCCGTTACCTCATTGTCTGCCGGCGATATGATGAAGGGTGTGGGTGGTGCCGATATCACCAGCTCTTTGCAAGGTAAGATCAGCGGTTTGATCTTGCAAAATAATGGTAGTGCCAATGGTACGACCACGATCCAGTTGCGTGGTTTGACCTCTATCAACTCTGGTAAGGCTCCATTGATCGTTGTCGATGGTTTCCCGGGAGGTGATATTCGTGCCTTGAACCAAGACGATATCAAATCTATCGATGTGCTGAAAGATGCTTCCGCTGGTGCGATCTATGGTACACGTGCTGCTTCGGGTGTGATCTTGATCACAACGAAGAGTGGTTCTAACACGAATGGTAAAGTAAAATTGAATTATAGTACTGAGCTTTCGAAGAAACAAAACTATGGCCGTCCAGATATGATGACCGCCGATGAGTATCGTAATCGTACGGACGTGAATATCATTGATTACGGGCAGAACGCTGATTGGTGGGACGCTCTTTTGCAGAAGGATAACTTCTCGCAAAAACATCACCTCTCTTTGGAGCTAGGTACCGAGAACGCACAAGTGTACACCTCTTTCTTCTATGAGACCAACGAAGGCATCACGATTAAGGATAACCGTAAGGACTATGGTGGACGCTTGAATGCAAACTTTAAGCTGTTCGATGGTTGGTTAGAGATCCGTCCGATCGTGGATTATCGTCAGACTGCTCGTACTTCCGATGGATCGGATGAGGATAAGAAGGCAAACTTCAAGCAGGCGTTGTATAATAACCCGACTCGTTCCCCATTTGACCCGGAAAGCCCGAGCGGATATAACGTATGGACCGGAGAAACTTTGGACTACAATATCGTAGCGGATCGTATGCTTTCCGACTACGAGGGCTTGGATAAATGGTTTAAGCCTGAGGTGACGATGAAATTGAACATCAAGCCGATTGAAGGTTTGAGCTATTCTCAGACATTGGGTTACGAGAACCGTCAGTGGGAGTTGCACCAGTTCCGTTCTCGCTATCACCGAGAGGAGGTGACAAACAACCGCGGTGGTTGGGCGAAATTGGAATTCTCGAAGACCGAACATCTTACTTCTGAGGGTTACTTCACTTACCTGAAAGAATTTAAGGGAGGTCATAGCTTAAATGCCGTTGCCGGTTACTCTTATTTCGAGAAGAATGGAGAGAATTTCAATGCGGAGAACTATGATTTCGGTGTAGAAGGCCTGAAGTATTGGGACTTGGAATCCGGATCTTATTTGACCGACGGTAAGGCAAAGATGGGATCTAAAAAAGATATTACGGAACGTTTGTTCGCTCTTTATGCCCGTGCCAATTATTCATATAATGATAAATATATGGTAACGGCTACGATCCGCCATGAGGGTTCCTCGAAGTTTGCCGCAGAGAACCGTTGGGGTAATTTCTGGGCGTTGTCTGGAGGTTGGCGTGTATCTGGTGAGGAATTCATGAAAGAGTTTGATTGGGTAAATGACTTGAAGATCCGTTTCGGTTATGGTGTGACCGGTAATAACGACTTCGATGCTTCCTATATGGCTAATACGTTAAGTCGCGACCAATATTGGATGCTTCCGAGTGGTAGCTGGGCGTTTGTTTATGGACCGAGCTCTAACGTGAACCCTTATTTGGGATGGGAAGAGAAGAAAGAGTGGAATATCGGTGTGGATTACTCATTCTTTGGCAACCGTATGTATGGTAAGTTCGATTACTATCGTCGTAAGATCGATGGCATGATCTACGAGGTGAATGTTCCACAGCCACCGTATCCAAATGGCAAACAATGGCAGAACATTGGCGAGATGGAGAGTAAAGGATGGGAGTTCGAGGTTGGTGGTGACATCATCCAGAATAAGGACTTCACTTGGACTTCCAGCTTGAATATGAGCCATAACTCAGGTAAGATCCTTACGATGTATGGTAACAATTCACGTATGGATGGTAACGCTATGGATGAACCGGGATGGCCGGGCGATGCCTCTCGTATTGAAGAGGGGGCAGAGATCGGTGCGTTCCATATGTGGAAATTCGCTGGATTCGACGATAAAGGAGACTTCCTTTTGTACAATAAGGATGGTGAGGTTATACCTGCTTCCCAAAAGAGTGTAGACGACAAACAATATATCGGTAATTATCTACCTAAGGTGATGATGGGATGGAACAATACCTTTACCTATAAGAATTTTGACTTGGGTATTAATATGCGTAGTTGGATAGGTTTCGATGTCTTGAATACTTATCCGATGTACTTGGGTATCCAGGGACAGAGTGGTGCCGGCCAGTGGAATCTTTGGAAACCGGCGCTTGACGATCCGAAGTATAAGGACATTCGCGGCGTGAAGCAGCTTTGTGACTACTTCTTGGAGGATGGCTCGTTCTTGAAAATTGATGCGATTACGTTAGGTTATACATTGGCGTTGAGTAAGTATACAAAATGGGCAGAGCGCCTGCGTGTATATGGAACTGTCGGCAATGTAGCGACTATTACAGGATATAGCGGACATAATCCGGAAGTGAATATTACCGGTTGGGAAGGCGGTGTCGATAAGGTTTGGAACTGTGATCCGATAGTTCGCACCTATACGTTAGGTATTCAAGTAACATTCTAAAAAGGTAAGAAGAAAATGAAAATTAGCAAGATAACAAATTGGTTGGTAGCCGGAGCTGCTTGCTTGCTGCTGGGTACCTCTTGTGACGTGGATCCTACGTTCTATTCGCAGGTTGTTCCCGACACGTATTATACGAATGCAGACGCGGTTTGGTCGCGTTTTAATCGTCCTTTTACGCATTGGCGTTGGTGGGTAGCTCATAACGACGCTCGTGTGCGCTTGATGGAAGTGGGAACTGATGCTATGTGTGTGCCTACTCGTGGTAATGACTGGTTTGATGGCGCCGTTTATCAGAACATGCATCATCATCATTTTATGGATGATATGAGCCCGATGAAGGATGGATGGGACTTGACGACGATGGGTGTGGCTCAGTCGTGGAGTGCCTTGGAGGATTTGGAGAATATTGATTTCGTATCGGTGGGTTTGACTGAGGAGGATCGTGTATCAATGATTAATCAGTTGAACGTATTGGCTGCCTCTTTTTATTTGGATGGTTTGGACATGTTTGGTGGTATGCCTCTTTACACATCTACGAAGGAGGATGTGAAGGCTCGTGCTACAGATGTGGAGACTTTCCATTTTATCGACTCCTTGTTGGATGTATCTATGCCGAATCTTCCGTTGAAGGAGACCTTGGGAGCACCCGAGACGAACGTTATCCATCGTGCTGTGGCTGCGGCTTTGAAGGTTCGTTTGTATTTCAACGCTGAATCGTATATCAATAAACCGATGTATGAGGAGGCCGCTAAGATTTGTCAGGATATTATCGATGGAAAGTATGGTCAGTATAAATTGGCCAACCATTTCACCGAGATATTTGGTTGGGGTAATGAGACTTGCCCGGAGATTATCTGGACAGTACCTTCCGAGAATGCCAAAGGTGAGACGGATGGTGGTTTGACTGCCTTCACTCTTCCCTATAATTTCAAGGATTTCTTAGGGGGCTTGCAGGATGCTAGTGGTAATAATGGGCTTTGCCTATGCCCTAGTCGCGATCCGGAGGGTAACTTGTATAAGTTTAACGTAGGTAATCCATACGAGACATTCAACGACAAGGATATCCGTAAGCAGCAGTATGTATATGAGGGTGGTCGCAAATACCGTGGTATGTTTATCGTTGGTGAGTTGCAAAACCCGGATTTCCCCGAGTATAAATGTCTGGGTGCCCGCGAGTATGCCGGCAAGGTCTTGAATGTCGTAGACCAGATCGCTCATATCAGCCAGGTGGGCAATACGGTAGCCAGTCTTAAGGATCTGACTTCTACGATTGCCGATGCAGAGGAGAACTCAGGCGTGCGTGTTCTTAAATTTAGTCCTCTGCCTAATCAAGATGAGTTCAAGGAACGTTTCAACCCAGATTGTCCTGTAATTCGTCTGACAGAGATCTATTATACTTTGGCGGAATGTAAGATGCGTTTGGGCGATAAGAATGGTGCGGCCGATATCATCAACTCCATCCGTAAGCGTAACTTCGAGGGTGGAAACGACCCGGATCCTGTTACCGCTGCCAATTTGGATAAATACCGTATGCTGAAGGAATGGATGCAAGAGTTCTTGCGCGAGGCCCGTCGTCGTACGGACTTGATCCGTTGGGACGCATATGTGACAGAGGATTGGTGGGATCATAAGGCTACGAACGATGAGAAATACAATCGTTATCCATTGCATCAATTGTCATTGGGTGCGAACCCGTTGTTGGAACAGAACCCGGGATATTAATAAGTTAGACTTAATATAAAAAAGGAGGTATGTTGCAGAGGCATACCTCCTTTTTCTGATATGGCGTGGAAAACGCAGTAGTACTTACTTGACTGGAGAATATGTACTTCATCGGGCAAATAAGTATATATTCGTAGACGAAGTAAGTACTACTGCGTTTTCCGGCATATAATTTTGATTGATTTATAACGTGATGAAACAACAATTAATTAGCTTGTTTTTTTGCGGTGTATTATTATTGCAAGGTTGTACCGAAAAGAAAAATGAGGCACAACTAGAGAAGACTCTATCTGTCTATCAAGTAGATTTGAAGTCGGAATCACCCAAAGAAAGTATTGATCGATTTCTGGCCGGTATGGAGATCCGGTTGTTACCTTTGGAGTCGGGAGACAGTATCCTGTTTAAAGGCTCCGCCTCTACCATCCATTTGGCAGATGATGATATATTCCTTTTAGATGCTTCTCAGCGTGTGATTTTCCGTTTCGGCAGGGATGGTAAGTTCAAGAACAATATCTTTCGGAACGGGCAAGGCCCGGAGGAATATAACGTGCTATTCAATATGGCTTTGTTTGACAATAAGGTTTATGCTTTGGATAATACGAAGATCCAGCTGTATGACTATGAGGGTAATTATCTCAAAACTGTTCCCCTGAAAAATGATGGTCGTCAGGTAGCTGTCGCTAAAGATGGCACGATAGCTGTCGCTTCCAATTATATCCAGCCTTATCAGCTAACCCTATATCGTCCGGATGGTACGATCTCCGAATATTTACCTAGCGATAAGAACTTATTGAAACAGCAAATCTCTCAGTCCACCTATCATTCGTTGAAGAGATATGGCGATCGGATCTTGTTGACAAATTATTTTGATCCATCCATCTATCAGCTGGAAGATACCGTGTCTGCCTTCGCCACGCTTGACTTCAAAGGCATGAATATCCCCTCCGATATGTTTAGTGGTACGGATGAGGAGATCGCCAACCGGTTCCGTGAATACCGCGAGGGAGATAAGGCCATTCTCTCATTCGATCGCTTGACCGTTACGGACGACTGGGTTGTGTTTGCGCCTTCTTTGATCTGGGATCCATGTGTGGTTTATTATAACCGTAAGTCGGATACTTATCTTCTGAATAAGAACTGGGGGCAACCTTACGATTTGTTCTTCGGAGGCTACAGGGCACCGGACGGATATGATGAGAAGAGCCGGGAGTTTTACCAACTGGTCAATGCCGTAGAGCTGAAAGAGGTCGTAGGGGAAATCGCCAAAGCGGCCCCGAATTATCAAGATACCTATCCGTTTTTGAAGGGTGTGGATGTATCCCAAATAGATGATAATACGAATGATTGGATTGTATTCTTTAAGTTACGGTCTTAGAGGATATATAACTTGTATGGGAGAATATGACCGATCTCTGTATTATCTTCAACGATGTGATCTGCTATTAGTTCTTATTCAAAATGGGAGGAATTGCGTTTGATCAAGCGTTTTTTCCTGCCAGTCAAGCGTATTGTCAAGGAAAGTTTTTGAGATCATATGTTCTTATCTTGTTCCGATAAAAAGGAATGTCTATCTTTGTTCATGGTAAGTATATCTAAACGATCATCGCTATGAACCAGACAATTTATCCTATCGGCATACAGAACTTCGAGAAGATCCGTAAAGACGGTTATCTCTATATTGATAAGACAGCTTTGATTTATCAGTTGGTTAAGACCGGAAGTTACTATTTCTTGAGTCGTCCGCGGCGTTTCGGCAAGAGTCTCTTGCTATCTACGTTGGAGGCCTATTTCCAAGGAAAGAGGGAGCTGTTCGAGGGGTTGGCGATGGAACGGTTGGAGAAAGACTGGGAGGTATATCCGATCTTGCATTTGGACTTGAATGCTCGTCATTATAAAGATACTGCCGCTCTGACTAGTATCTTGAATGAGTTCTTGGAGAAATGGGAGGCTTTATATGGAACGGAGAAACAGGATCGTGCCTTGGAGGAACGTTTCAGTTATGTGATAGAACAGGCTTATCGCCAGACCGGGCATCGCGTGGTGATATTGATTGACGAGTATGACAAGCCCTTATTGCAGAACCTGCACGATGAGGATATGCAGGATCAGTTGCAGAACATGTTGAAGCCTTTTTACGGCGTGTTGAAGACGATGGATGGAGCCATCCGTTTCGCCTTGCTGACTGGGGTGACGAAGTTTGGAAAGGTAAGCGTGTTTAGCGATTTGAATAACCTCATGGACATATCGATGGACGATCGTTACGTGGAGATATGTGGCATCACGGAGAAAGAGATACATACTTGTCTGGAAGATGAGGTGAGGGAACTGGCCGGAGCGCAAGATATGACCTACGAGGAGACCTGCCTGAGACTCAAAGAATGCTATGATGGATACCATTTCGTGGAGAATTCCATCGGTATGTATAATCCTTTCAGCCTGCTGAATACGTTCGCTCGCCGGAAATTCGGCGATTATTGGTTCGAGACCGGTAGGCCCTCTTACCTTGTTGAATTACTCAAGCATACCCATTACGACCTTTATGAGATGGCGAACACGGAGACCGATGTGGATGTGTTGAACAGTATTGACTCTGCCTCGATAAATCCCGTCCCCGTGATCTACCAGAGTGGCTACTTGACGATCAAGGATTACGATCCTGAATTTGGTATCTACCGGCTAGGTTTCCCGAACCGGGAAGTGGAAGAGGGTTTCGTGAAATATCTCCTTCCATTTTACACGAGTGTTAGTGCGCCCAAGACCCCTTTCGAGATCGGGCAATTCGTACGAGAGATACGCTCCGGTGATTACGATGCGTTCTTCCGCCGCTTGCAAAGCTTCTTCGCTGATACACCCTATGAGGTGATCGCCGGTCAGAAGCCGGAGCGTGATACGGAGTTGCATTACCGGAACGTGCTTTTTATCGTATTTAAGTTGGTTGGACTTTATACGCAGGTGGAATATCATACCTCACAAGGGCGTATTGATCTCGTTTTAAAGACCGATCGCTATATCTACGTGATGGAATTCAAGCTGAACGGCACCGCCGAGGAGGCGTTGCGCCAGATTGAGGAGAGACAGTATGCGCTTCCCTTTGCGAGTGATCCGCGGCAAGTTTTTAAGATCGGCGTGAACTTCTCCTCTGTGACCCGTAACATCGAGCGATGGTTGGTGGAATAATAATCTATTAAGTATATGAACTGGAAACAAACGCTTTTCTGGTCTTTTTCGACAGTTGCTATTTTTTATTATTTCCTGCTTTTTGGCGTGTTTGTGTTTGTCGGTCAGGAGGAGATGCAATTGTTTATACCTGAGTGGTGGTATATCCGGGAGTTCCTTTTTCAGCCGGGAGGATTTTGCGCTGTCGCCGGGCAATGGATCATTCAATACTACCGGCAGCCTATGTCGGCGGTGGTTCTCCATACGGTTTTACTCGTTGGTTGCGGGTTTATGGTCTATAGGATCTTGCGTTGTTTTTCTGACAAGACCTACCTGCTGTTCCTTTCTTTATTGCCGGTCCTGTATCTGGTTAAGATGAGTATTCATGGGGAGTATTTGGTGGACGGGACGGTTGGCGTGGTTTTGATGCTTTTAGCTTTGTCGGTCTCGCTAAAGGTGCGGCGGGCGGGTTCTATTGCCGGATACGGAATTGCCTCTACACTTTTTTTATGTGGGCTGACTGGGCTTCTTTCGGTTTGTTACGCTTTCTTATATACGCTGTTAGCTTTACTCCGCTACAAAACGTCGCGGCAAAGATTGGCCGCCGCTGCCTGCTTGATCCCAGCACTTTTTATATATTTGTTTAGCGGATGGTTAGGGATTCCTGTACCTTTGTCTGATGGATGGATGCCGGAAGCCTATCTGGAGATACAGCGATTACCTCATTATTATATGTATCGTGTATGGACTTTCTTTACCCTTTCGATTGTCGGTGTTGCTTTATTCGCTCGCTTTGTTCCGGTGATTGGCGAGAAGAGTAAATGGATGGATCGGGTAGCCCTTGTTGTTTGTCTGATCACGGCGCTGGTATCCATACGGTTTTGCCTGCCGGAACCTTGGCATGCGCAACGCATGATGCTTGACGAGCTCTCTTTCTTAGCCCGGGAGAGGCAATGGGACGCTATTATTGATAAGTACCGGGGAAAGCAGATCTATAATTATGCTAGCTTAAACTATTTGAATATGTCGTTGGCCCATAAGGGAGAATTGGCCGACCGGATGTTTACTTTCGATCAGAAAGGAACGAAAAGCTTATGTGCCGATTGGAATCAGACCTTTTACATGGATCGTTTATTGAGCGATGTTCATTTTCTTATTGGCGATGTCTCTTTGTCTGAAAGTCTTGCGATGGACGGATTTACGCAAGCCAAACGTAAAGGGAGTGCCCGCATGATGCAACGTTTCGTGCAAGTTTGTCTGATTAGGGGTGAGGTGGCGCTGGCCAAGAAATATTTGGACTTGCTTGCCGCTATGCCATTCTATAAAGATTGGGCTTGCCGTTATGCTACCTATCTGGTACATCCGGAATTAATGGATAAAGATCCGGAGTTGAGTGACAAATATATGCCTGTTGAGAAAAGGGATCGACTGAGTTTGTCCGTACCTGTCGATTCCTTATGGAGTGGATACAATCTTCCGGATCATCGGATCGGTTGGGAATACCGGGGATGTTATTATTTGTTGGGTAAGAAGCTGGATGCATTTGGCCGATTCTTGGAAGAAACACCTTTCATGAAGGGGGAACCGATACCCCGGCATTTCCAAGAAGCCGGATTGTTGTTGGCGGACAAAGACAGTATATCGCTTTCCTCCTATTCCATACAGCCGGAGATCGTAGACCGATACCGGGAATTCAAGCAGGTTTTGGGACGATCTGCCAACCAAGTGGATGTGTCCTCGATATATCGACAATTTGGAGATACCTATTGGTATTATTTCTATTTCAAGATCTTTAAAGGAGAAGAACAATGAAGCGATTATCTATCTGTTGGATTATAGGTTGTCTTTTGGAACTTGTAGCTTGTAGGCCGGAAGTTCCTACGCAAGCGGAACAAGGAGAAACTGACGTGTTTCCGGATTACAGGGAAGTTACTGTACCGGTCAATATGGCCCCTCCCAATTTCAAGTTGGTTGATCAACAGCTACAGGGGATAATTCGGTTGAAAACTATGAATGGGGAGTTGATAATCGCAGCCGATCATGGTGTTTTCAACCTGCCGGAAACGGATTGGAAGGTCTTATCGCAGGACGCACAAGGAAAACAAATAGATGTGACGGTTTATTTTCGAGAACCTCAAAGTGATTGGAAACAAATGAGTTTCCCTATCTATGTGTCAAGAGATTCCGTTGACGCTTATTTGGTGTATCGCCGTATTTTTCCCGGATATCGGATGTGGAACGAGATGGGGATTTATCAACGATGTGTTGAAAACTATGTTGAAAAGTCTATTCTTGATAACCAATCGACAAATAATAGTTGTATGAACTGCCATGCCTTTTGTGAGCGACAAGGGGAACAAATGCTTTTTCATCAGCGGGGTTCTCATAATGGGACTTACTTGATTGATCATCGGCAGGTAAAGAAGATTGCGTTGGAACGGGACGGTAAGCCGGCTTCGTTCGTTTATCCGTATTGGCATCCATCCGGCCGGTATGTTGCTTTTTCTACCAATGAGACCCACCAGGACTTCCATCTTTCCGATGAGAATCGGATTGAGGTATATGACGTGGAATCGGACGTGCTGATCTATGACACGGAGAAGGAGAGGGTATTCAGTTCGCCATTATTGGCTTCTATGGCGTGTTATGAGACTTTTCCCACTTTTACTCCGGATGGCAACTATCTGCTGTTCTGTTCGGCGGATTCTGTCTGTATGCCAGAAAATTATCGGGATGTCCGGTATAACCTGTTACGAGTCGCTTTTGATCCGAAAGACGGTTCGATTGGAACCCAAGTGGATACCTTATATAATGCGAGAGAAGCGGGCCGGAGTGTTAAGTTCCCGAGAGTCTCCCCGGATGGGAAGCGGCTACTTTATACGGTGTCCGATTATGGCAATTTCTCTATTTGGCATAAGGATGCGGATTTGCATATGCTGGATCTGTCTACCGGGGCAATCGATTCTTTGCCGGAAGTGAATAGCCCGGATGTAGAGAGCTATCATTCTTGGAGCGGCAATAGTCGTTGGTTTGTCTTTTCCAGCCGGCGGGGCGATGGGCTTTTCACACGTCCGTATTTGGTGCATGTGGATGAGCGGGGGCAGTGCGGCAAGCCCTTCTTGTTACCGCAAGCGTCTCCGGATTATTATGAGCGTTCCCTGTTCTCTTTTAATGTCCCGGAATTTATACGGACTCCGGTTCTAATCTCGAAGGAAAGGCTGGTCGAGGCCTCGGGAAAAGAAGAGGTCACGACCATTAAACGTATCGAGGGCATCTAATTTTTCGCTTCTTTGTGCCGAAGGTATTTATAAAAGTCGTACTTTTGCGCTAAAATCAAAACGATGCGAAAAGTTCATTTGATCTCCGTAACCGAACCTTTGGTTTTAGATCTAGCCCTAGCACTTCGAGAAAAAGGATATGAGGTAAGCGCTTCCGGTTGTGGTCTGACTGAAGAGATGATAGGAAGACTTCATAACGCAGGCTGTACCTGTTATGGGGATGGGTGGTTTCCGGAGAAATTAATAAAAGATATTCACTCGGTGGTTTTGGGTGCTAAAGTAAAGCAAGATAACCCGGAATTATTGCGTGCGAAGGAATTGGGGATGTTAATCCAATCCATTCCGGAATTTATATTTCAACGGACTCGGTCGAAAACTCGGGTTGTTGTGGCGGGTAGTCGTGGAAAGAAGACAATTATTTCCATGATGGTCTGTGCGTTGCGCCGGCAAAAGTTGGCGTTCGACTATGCGTTGACTAGCAAGGTGGACTCGCTTCCGAACCGGATACATTTGAGTTATGAGGCACGTATCGCTTTGATCGAAGGAGATGAGCATATCACCTCTGCCTTGGACAAGCGTTTCCAATTGGAATTCTATCGTCCGCATATCGCCATCCTGACGAATTTATCTTGGTCTACCGAGACGGATCATGCGACTCCGGAGGCCTATTTATCCACTTATCAATCTTTCTCCGTTTCTATTGAGCGGGAAGGGAAATTGATTTATTTTGGAGGTGATGATACTGTCAGTCAGTTGGCAGGGGACGTCCGGAGCGATATCACCGCTATCCCTTTTGAGGAACATCCGGTCGTGGAGAAAGACGGGCAGACTTTTCTGCATACTCGCTACGGAGACTATCCGGTGCGGATTCCCAATCGCTATTTCTTGATCAATCTGAATGCGGCACGTTTGGCTTGCCGGCAGTTAGGCGTTAAAGACGCGGATTTTTATCAAGCGTTATCGGAATATAGTTTATCTTTGCCGATATGATAATAGCTAGACAAAAAAGAAAAGAGAATATCGCTGAATATCTGCTTTATATGTGGCAGGTTGAGGACTTGATCCGGGCGAATAAGTTCGATATGGATTCGATCAACCGCACGGTGATCGCCCATTACGACCAGCCCGAGGAGGTGAAGAAGGAAATCGCTCAATGGTACGAGGAATTGATCGAGATGATGCGTAGCGAAGGGGTGATGGAGAAAGGTCATATCCAATTGAACAAGAATGTGATTATTACTTTGACCGATTTGCATCTTCGTCTTTTGAAATCTCCGAAAGAGATGGTTTATAGCGCAGCTTATTATAAGACGCTTCCTTATATCGTACAGCTCCGGGCTAAATCGGGTGGAGAGGATCTGCCGGAGCTAGAAACTTGTTTCGCCGCCGTATATGGCTATCTGCTTTTGCGTATGCAAGGGAAAGAGGTGAGTGCGGAGACGTTAGAGGGTATTAAACAAATCAGTTCCTTCTTGGCGTTGCTCGCCGAGAAATATCGGGAAGATATGAAAGGGGAACTTAAACTAGAGGATTAATAATAGATATAGACATGAAGACAGTTTTGGTAACCGGAGCGAACGGTCAATTGGGAAATTCTATCCACGCTCGTATCAGCCAGTATCCCGGCTATAATTTTCTTTTTACGGATATAGATACGTTGGATATTTGCGACAAGGAGGCCGTCCGGAAATATGTCTTGGAAAATGATGTTCAATATGTCATGAATTGCGCCGCTTATACGGCGGTGGATAAAGCGGAGGAGCATGAGGATCTGTGTATGCGCATCAACCGGGATGCGGTACGGAACTTAGGTGAGGCCGCTCATGCCGTGGGTGCGAAGGTGATTCATGTATCTACCGATTATGTGTTCGATGGAACGAGTTGCCGTCCTTATCTGGAAAGCGATGCGACTTGTCCTGTTTCCGTATATGGACGTACGAAACTGGCGGGAGAGCAGGCCTTGATGGAGGTGTGTCCGGATTCCGTGATTATCCGTACGGCTTGGTTGTATTCCGAGTATGGAAACAATTTTATGAAGACGGTATTGCGTTTGGGAAAGGAGCGGGATGAGTTGCGTTTCATATTCGACCAAGTGGGTACGCCTACTTATGCCGGAGATTTAGCGGTCGCTATGCTTGCCGTGCTGGAACGTGCCGAGGCGGGTAAATTTATACCGGGTATCTATCATTTCTCGGACGAGGGGGTGTGTAGCTGGTATGATTTTACGGTAAAGATCTTGCAAATAGCAGGTATGAATAACCGGGTGATACCCATAGAGACCAAGGATTATCCGACACCGGCCAGCCGGCCGCATTATAGCGTATTGAATAAAGGTAAGATAAAAAGCACGTACGGACTGACGATTCCCCATTGGGAGACTAGCTTGGCCTACTGCATGAATAACAAAGTGTAACTGATAACAATATATACATATAAAATAGAATGAGCCAGTATTCAGAAGAGATTGAAAGAAGAAGAACGTTTGCCATAATCAGCCACCCGGATGCCGGTAAGACTACGCTTACCGAGAAATTATTGTTATTTGGTGGCGCTATCCATGTAGCGGGAGCGGTGAAGTCTAATAAAATCAAGAAGACTGCCACGTCCGACTGGATGGAGATTGAGAAGCAACGCGGTATCTCCGTAGCTACCTCCGTAATGGCTTTTGATTATTCCGATCATAAGATTAATATCTTGGATACACCGGGCCACCAAGATTTCGCCGAGGATACGTTCCGTACCTTGACGGCGGTGGATAGCGTTATTATCGTGATCGATATCGCTAAGGGAGTAGAGGCGCAGACTCGTAAGTTGATGGAGGTTTGCCGTATGCGTAAGACTCCGGTGATCGTTTTTGTCAACAAGATGGACCGTGATGGTAAAGATCCTTTTGATTTGCTGGATGAGATAGAAGAAGAATTACAGATAAAGGTACGCCCATTGAGTTGGCCGATCGATATGGGACAACGTTTCCGGGGCGTATACAATATTTTCGAGCAGAAACTGAACCTATATACCCCGAGTAAGCAATATGTGACGGAGAATGTGGAATTCAAGGATATCACGAGTCCGGATCTCGAGACTTATATTGATCCTACGCAAGCCGCAAAGCTTCGTGAGGATATAGAGTTGATAGAGGGGGTTTATCCCGAATTTGATGTGAATACGTATTTGGATGGGGATATCGCTCCGGTATTCTTTGGCTCCGCTCTGAATAACTTCGGTGTGAAAGAGCTATTGGATTGCTTTATCCGTATCGCTCCCTCGCCACGTCCGATCCATGCGGTAGAGCGTGTGGTAGACCCGAATGAGGATAATTTCACCGGCTTTATTTTCAAGATCCATGCGAATATGGACCCGAACCATCGCAGTTGTATCGCTTTTGTGAAGATTTGTTCCGGTCGTTTTGAGCGTAATGCGAACTATAAGCATGTACGTTTCGGTAAGATGATGCGTTTCAGTAGCCCGACGGCTTTCATGGCTCAGAAGAAAGAAGTGGTGGATGAGGCGTTCGCGGGTGATATTATCGGTTTGCCGGATACCGGGAACTTTAAGATAGGGGATACGTTGACTTCCGGAGAGGAATTGCATTTCAAGGGGTTGCCGAGCTTCTCGCCCGAGATGTTCAAATATATAGAGAACGCCGATCCGATGAAGGCAAAGCAATTGAACAAGGGCATCGAGCAATTGATGGACGAGGGTGTCGCCCAGTTGTTTACCAATCAATTCAATGGCCGGAAGATTATCGGTACGGTGGGACAATTGCAGTTTGAGGTTATTCAATACCGCCTGTTGCATGAGTATGCCGCTCAATGTAAATGGGAGCCGATCAGCCTATATAAGGCTTGCTGGATCGAGAGTGATAACCAACAGGCATTGGAGAATTTCAAGAAACGTAAGGCGCAATATATGGCGTTGGATAAGGAAGGCCGTGATGTTTATTTAGCGGATTCCGGCTATGTATTGATGATGGCCCAACAGGATTTTCCGGATATTAAGTTCCATTTTACATCAGAGTTCTAATATGAAAAGTCGATTCTCCATCCTTTGCTTACTTGTTAATATCTTGTTGATAAGTTGTGAACAGGCTCCCCAATACTATGAGGTATCCGGAAGGCTTCATACACCTTATCATATTAAGTTTGAGCATACTAAACCATTGGATAAGGAGATTGACGAGCAGTTGAAATATTTCTACCACCTGTTTAATGCTTTTGATTCTACTTCGGTAATCAGTCAGGTAAACCAGAACCGTGACATACGGGTAGATACGCTCTTCCAAAAAGTCTTTAAGAAGGCACTGGAAGTATCTGCCGAGACAAATGGGGCCTACGACGTGACGTGCGCCCCGTTGATCAACCTTTGGGGGTTTGGCTTCAGCCGGAAGGATAGCGTAACCCCTGCCCATATCGACAGTGTCCGTCAGTTTATCGGTTTTCAGAAAGTTCGTTTAGAAGGGGATCGCATCGTGAAGGACGATCCTCGCTTAATGATGAACTTTTCTTCTTTGGCGGATGGAACGGCTTGCGATATGATAGCTCAGATGCTGGAGAAGAAAGGGGTCCGTAATTATTTGGTGGAGTTTGGTGGCGAGATGCGTGTGAAAGGCGTGAATCCCTCGGGCATGGATTGGCGCTTAGGGATCACGAAGCCTACGGATGACGCTGCTGGCATGAATCAAGAACTCGAGCAGATCGTTAGCTTCCCGAAACCGTTAGGAATGGCTACATCAGGCAATTATCGTAATTTTTATATAAAGGATGGACGTAAATACGCCCATACGATCGATCCCCGTGAAGGTTGCCCTGTACAGCGGGATATCCTTAGCGCTACGATTGTCTCCCCGGATGCCATGACCGCTGATGCGTATGCTACCGCATTTATGGTCTTAGGTTCGGAGGAGGCTAAATCCTTATGCGCTAAAGTGCCCGGCCTTGACTATTTTATTATTTGTTCCGATTCGATAGGAGACGGGTATCATCCGGAATACTCTGAGGGATTTCGCCGATACATGGTGACTGCCGATAAGTAATCAGTTAATTTATAATGTATTAAGATGTAGTTCTTAGAATAGGCATTGTAAGGTCTTTATGATGCCCATTCTAAGGATCATATAATGCCCATCGTAAGCACTCTATAATGGGCATTGTAAGAAAGGATATCTTATAAGATGGACCGGATCTCATCCAAGGAGCGGACTGTATAGGTTGGGATGAAGCCTACGGCAGGTAATCCTTCAGGATTCAACCATATCTGGTCGATCTTGGATTGGTAAGCCCCAATGATATCAGCTTCCCAGCTATCCCCGATCATTAAGCTCTCGGACCGGCGTGAGTTCGTGTTCTTTAAGGCGAAGTCGAAAATACCTTTATGGGGTTTTTGTATATTAGCGTCCTCGGACAGGATCATCCGTTCGAAATAAGGAGCCAAGCCTGCGTTGCTAAGTTTCTTGAATTGTACCTCACGGAATCCATTGGATAAAATAAATAACCGATAGGAAGGGCGAAGATATTCCAGTAATTCAATGGCTCCGGGCACTAATCGGGTTTTGGTGGTCGTGCGTTGCAAGAAATCATTATTTACCGATAAGACGGTTTTCTTATCTTCTATTCCTAACGGACGAAGTACATAGAGAAATCGATCCAAGATTAAGGTTTGCCGGTCTATTTCCCCTGAACGATACTTGGCCCATAAGTCTAGATTATGAGGCATATAAATATCAAAGAAAGCCTCGAAGGAGGCATAATACCGATTAAAGTGGTAATCGGTATATAGCTCTTCAAGGCATTCTTTATTGTTATGGTACGTATCCCAAAGGGTATCGTCCAAATCGATAAATATACTTTTATAAATCATTATCCAACTTCGATCACTAAATACTTGCCTAGGCTCCAGAAAGCCTTCTCGTCATTTATTTTCAAGGTCAAGTTTCCGTCTTCATCCTCTACGAACTCATAAGATCCTTCCGGATGATTGGATTTTAGTTTAGCCTTGCTTGCGAACAAAGGAATTTCTTTTACCTCACGGATATCGATAGAGATGAAATAATCCTTGTTGAAACCACTCTGCAATACTTTAGATTTAGAGAACAGGCCACCACCGGATAAGATCTTCTGTTCCTTCAATTCCTTGGAAGTACCGAAACAGTAGTAAGCCGTGTGAAGGGCTTTATCTTGAGCGTTCAATTTCTCGGATTGAGCGGCTGCGGTAGTAGCCAGACTTTCCACATCCTCATTCAAGGAACTTACCATCTCGTCCAATTCTTGGATACGTACGTTCTTCTTTGCCAAATCCTCTTGCAAAGCGACAATCATCGTTGCCTTTTGATCCAGCTCGGAGGAAAGACGATCGATCGTCTTTCGTAATGCGGAAGATTGAATACCGCTTTTCTTCAATTTCTCCTCCAACTGGCTGATTTGCTCCTTGTTCTTCTTCAAGGTCTCGCTGATCAATTGCATGTTCTGCTTGATTTGATCTCTGCGTGACTGATTTAGCTCACCGCCGGTTTGTTGTTGGATTGTCAAATAATTCTCGGCATCACGTATAGATTGAAAATCAGATTCAATATCATTTAGGGTGGAGAGCATATCATTAAGCTCATCCGTGTTCTTCGTATTCTCGATACGTAGAGAATCGTTCTCAGCCTTTAGTTTCTTGTAATCCGCTGAATTTTGGCCGCAAGAGGCCAGCATGGCTGTGCAGACACATACTAATAATACTTTCTTCATGTTCTTTTTGCTTGTTAAGTTAAACATCTTTTTCTGTCTCTTTGTCCTTTTTATCTTTTAAGCCTGCTAATACAATAACAATCTCACCCCTTGGTTCGTTCACGGTAAAATGCTGAATTACTTCTTCTAAGGAGCCTCGTACGGTTTCCTCGTGTAATTTGGATATTTCCCGGGATACTGATACTTGGCGGTCCGTACCGAAAAACTCGGCGAATTGTGTCAAGGTCTTGAGCAGACGGAAAGGTGATTCATAAAAAATAATAGTCCGGTATTCCAAAGCCAATTCTTTTAGCCGGGTCTGCCTTCCTTTCTTTTGAGGGAGAAACCCCTCGAAACAGAACTTCTCATTGGGTAATCCGGACGCTACCAAGGCGGGCACGAAAGCTGTAGCTCCGGGCAGGCACTCTACGTCTACCCCTTGGCGAACACATTCCCTCACCAACATGAATCCCGGATCGGAGATGGCCGGCGTACCGGCATCGGAAACAAGGGCGATATTCTCGCCTCCCTTGATACGGGCCGCGATTTGCTCCACCGTCTTATGTTCATTGAACTTGTGGTGGGACTGCATCTTGTTTTGTATCTCGAAATGTTTCAGCAAGATGCCGGTCGTACGGGTATCCTCCGCTAAAATAAGATCAGCTTCTTTTAGCACACGGATCGCCCGGAATGTCATATCTTCCAAGTTACCAACAGGGGTTGGGACTACAGTCAATTTTGCCATATCGTATATTTATGAGAAGCGTTTTTCCAATAGCTTGATGAAATCGGCTACGGAAGCGTCTTCTATATTCCAGTTCAACACCTTGTTCAGATAAGTGACCGATTCCTCGTACGAGCTAAGATCGTTCAGGTCTGAGATCGCCTTATTCATTTTCTCCTCATTTCCTCCGAATAATTCCCTTCTGAAGCGGAAACGATCATTTAAACTGAATGCCTTACGGAAATCAGAAAGATTCTTTTTCTCCAATATATCATTCAGTGAAATACTGGATTTATCCGCTAATATAGTTTTATGTGGAATCTCTATCTCTTTCAAGGGGATTGTCTCTTGTACGATCTTTTCTTCTGGGATCACTTTTTCGACAATTGGTTCTACTACGATAGGTTCCTCAACGACCGGTTCTTGTACCTGTACGACCTCGATCGTAGGGGATACTTCCGGAGCCGGTTGCACCTCCGGCATCTGTAAAGGTTTACTTACGGGAATAGAATCGATAAGTCGTTGATGTTCCTCCATTTGTTTACGCAAAGCCTCTAACTGAAACTCCTCCAGCGTATGAAGCTCCTTCAATACCTTGTGGGTCAACTGGAAGGTCTGGTTGAAGAAAGAGGCGGGATAAATTTCCGCGTCCCTCATTCCGGCTACCAACTTCTCCAGCTCCCTGATATCGATCAATAGATAATCTATTTTTTCCTTGTTTGCCATTTCTATATGTTTTTCAGATGCTATAAATCATCCGGACATACGTATGTTTTGCAACAAAAATAAGTATTTCTTGTCAATGTTGCCAGTTTCGATCTTAAAATATTGTAAATCATTCGACGAACTCGTCCGGTAAATTCACCAGATATAGGTGATGGGTCGCCCGGGTAAAAGCCGTGTAGAGCCACCGATAGAAATCCTCACCAAGCATTTCCTCCGTGATGTAACCGATATCGAGAAAGACGTTCATCCATTGGCCGCCTTGGGCTTTATGGCAGGTTACCGCATAAGCGTATTTTACTTGGACGACGTTGTAATGAGGATCTACCTTCATCTTTTTCATTTTTCCCGCCTTGGTAGGAATGTCCTCGTAATCTTCCAATATGGTGTAAAAGAGCTTGTCGTTTAGCTCCTTAGGGAGGGCGGGGGAGTCGGTCTGTAAAGTATCTAATAGGATTTTCAAATCGATTTCCAGATCATAATCTTGAAAACGAGCCGTGATGTCGGCAAAGCGGAAGCCATACATCTCCGTGACACGGCGTACTCGCATGACTTGAATGATCTCTCCGTTCGCTATAAAGTCCATCTCCTTGCAATTCGCTGTCCAATAATAATTGTTCTTCGCTACCATTAAATGATCGCCGGACGATAGCTCTTCTTCCCTGTATAGGATACGGTTACGTATGCCGTTATTATAAATCGTTGCTCGTTTATTCGAGCGGGAGATAATCATTGTCTCTTCCATACCGTCGCGGCTATAGGCGGAAGATATTTCCTCAATTAGCTCATCTCCATTGACTTTCGTGAAATCGGAGAAGCCTTTTAATTGTAATTTCGGAAAGATCTCGACCGTGTGGTTTCGTAGTGCGTCTCGTAGCCGGGTTGCGTTGAACAGGATTCCCGAGTCCTCGCTTTGGCGTACGACTTGAGTTAACGCTATCTCCCAAACCTGTAGGTTGTAACCCCGTAATATCTCGGGATTCAAGGCGGGACTCTCCGTTTGCATCACCGGAGGAAGCTGTGCGACATCTCCCATTAGGATAAGACGGCAGTTTTCCCCGGAATAGACATACTGGATTAAATCGTCCAACAGGCGTCCGGAGCCAAAAACAAATGAATCCAATCCCTCGTTGGCGATCATAGAAGCCTCGTCGACGATAAAAAGTGTATCTTTATGTAAATTATCTGCCGGCATGAAGCCCGTCGGCTCATTGGAAAACGCCCGTTGACGATATATTTTTTTATGAATTGTATACGCTTTTTGGCCAGCGTAGCCCGAGAAAACTTTAGCTGCTCGTCCGGTTGGAGCCAACAAAAACGTTTTTTGCTTTAGTTCGTTAAGCGTTTTCACCAAAGCCCCGACCAGAGAGGTTTTTCCGGTTCCTGCGTAGCCTTTCATCAGTAGAAGGCTGTCCGGTTCCTCAGACAAGAGAAATTCGGTAAGCGTATGAAGCGCTAAAAACTGATCATCCGTCGGTTTATAGGGGAAATTTCGTTCGATTTGCTGGCTTATGTAACTATTTATCATTTTGATCGCAATAATTTTCGCGATAAAGGTAGTGTATTAAATATTCTTTTTTAAATTTGCCGAACGAAATAAATTCAAAAAACAATACAAACCATGAAAGTTACATTAAAGATTTTATTAGCTGCCGCAGTTGTACTGCTAGTTTACATGTGCTACAAGAGCGTCACTGGTCCGATTGAGTATGATGATCAGAAGACTATTCGTGACAATGCGATCATCGCCCGTTTGATTGAAATCCGTAAGGCTCAGATCGAATACAAGAACATGTATAAGACTCATGCCGGAAGTTTCGACGATTTGGAGAAATTCTTGAATACGGATAAGTTGCCGTTCTTGATCAAGGAAGGTGTATTGACGGATGAGCAGTTGGAGAAAGGTATGACAGAAGCAGAGGCTGTTAAGAAAGGTTTAATCAGACGTGATACCATGTGGGTATTGGCGAAAGATACTTTGCTGGGTAAGAACTATGATGTAGCGGCTATGCGTTATGTTCCGGCCGTTCCGGGTGAAAAGATTACTTTCAAGATGGATACGGCTACGTTGAAATCTGGTTCTGGTTATGAGATCAAAGTATTCGCTTGTGAGGTTCCTTACAAAGAATATTTGCGTGACATGGATGCTCAGTTGACTTATAACTTGATCGACAAGGCAGAGAAACAAGGTAAGTTCCCGGGATTGCGCGTAGGTTCTTTGGAAGAAATTAATAACAACGCAGGTAACTGGGAATAATCAGCGGCTCATATGACTATCAGCATTCCTGATACGTTAACTACTGATAATTCGGAAAAGTATATAGTGTCCATCCGGCTTCGGTCGGGTGGACTTTCTTTTTCCGGGTATGATCCCTCGGCTGGAGGAAGTTTCTTTTATCGGGAAACGGAATTCGATCGGGCGGTCTCTTTCATTTCTTCCCTTAAGGAGTTTTTCTTCGCTCATGAGTTTCTTACGTGGACTTATAAACGGATTAACGTGATCTGTGTATCTCCGGAATATAGCTTGGTCCCTGATAATTATTGGGGGGACGGTAAGGAAGGGCATTTATTGGATTTCTGCTTTTCTACACTGGAATTGCATTGCTTAACCGATATTTTAAAGGAACAACAGGCTAAGTTGGTGTTTGGTGTGGACGAGGAGGTTTACGAATTTTGCTCCCGTTCTCTTTTGCATCCTTTTTTCTCCCACTACATGACTTCTCCGCTAACGCTATGGACAAAAGAAAGTAGTGCTAGCTTACCCCGGCAAATGTATGTCGTGATAGAACGAAAGCGGATGGATGTGGCGTGCTATGCTCAAGGGAAACTCTTATTTGTGAACTCTTACCCGATCGACCAATCGGACGATATAGTATACTATATATTATATGTATGGAAACAGGCGGGATTGGACCAAGAAAAGGACCAGTTGCTTTTAGCGGGGGAATCTTCCTCGCAAATGCGGGTTCTGGAGCGATTGCGAGCCTATTTACGCCATGTTAAGCCGGTGGAGATCCCTTCGGAAGCCTATTTGCTGGGAACGGATGTAACGAAAGCCCCTATGGATTTAATATCTTTATTAATATGCGAATAATAAGCGGTATATACGGTCGTCGGCGTTTTGACGTGCCCTCTTCGTTTAGCGCACGTCCTACGACGGATTTTGCGAAAGAGAATATTTTTAACGTAGTAAATAATTTGGTGGATCTGGAAGGTATGGATGCGTTGGATCTTTTTGCCGGAACCGGAAGTATCTCTTTTGAGTTGATCTCACGAGGATGCCGGAATGTAACCGCCATAGAGAAAAATAACGCTCATGCCTCTTTTATAGCCAAGGTAGCGAAAGAGCTGAAGACGGATGCGTTGGCTCTGATTCGTGGGGATGTTTTCCGTTATTTGAATTCAGCCCCTAAGCAAAGTTTCGATTTCATCTTTGCCGATCCCCCATATGCCTTGCCGGAGTTGCCGGAAATACCCGCCTTGGTTTTCGAGCGTGATTTACTAAAGAATGGAGGGATATTCATCATGGAACATCCTAAGACCAATGACTTCTCATCTTTGCCTTATTTTTATCAGCACCGGGTGTATGGCTCCGTGAACTTTAGCATCTTCCTTAAAGAAGGGGAGAAAACAGACGCATAAATGATTCCGCCATGCGTTGCTTGAGGGGGCGCTTTAACCAGCGGGAAGGGATCAAACGCTCACAGTGATGCATGTCGTGTGTAAAGATGCGTTTCATTTGCAGGGCGAATTCCTTTTGATATACGAAAGCGTTAATCTCGAAGTTATGCTCAAAGCTACGGAAGTCCATATTGGCGGACCCGATGCTTGTCAATGCGTCGTCGGACACGACTAGCTTGGAATGCAAGAAGCCCGGTTTGTAGAGGTATACTTTTACGCCGGCCTTTACCATCTCGTCGATAAAGGAATGACTGGCCATATTCGCTGAACGTGTATCGGAACGCTTAGGCAGCATCAAACGAACATCCACTCCCCCTAAGGCGGCGGTTTGCAACGCTTGGTTTAATCCTTCGGTAGGCAGGAAATAAGGGGTTTGTATAAAGATATACTTCTTGGCGTTGGCGATCATGAAAATGGTCGCTTGCAACAAAGTTCTCCATTGACCTACCGGACCGCTAGTGGCGATTTGCATAATATTATCGCTATAGATTTCGGCAGCCGGATAGTAAATCCGATCGTTCAAGAGTTTTTTACTAACCACGTACCAATCGATGAGGAATACGGATTGAAGCCCGTGTACTCCTTTCCCTACGAATTTGAAATGCGTATCCCTCCATGTGCCCCAAGAGGTTCCCTTATCGTATCGGTCGGCTATATTCATGCCTCCCATAAACCCGACTTTACCGTCTATCACGATAATCTTGCGGTGGTTCCGGTAATTCACCTTACTGGTGAAAACGGGGAACGCTACCCTCAAGAACGCATATACCTCGATACCCGCTTCCTTCATTTCCTTAAAGAAGCCGTCTTTTACATTCCAGCAACCCACATCATCATAAAGTACACGTACCTTCACGCCTTCTTTTACTTTCTTGATAAGGAGTTGTTGCACCTGTTTTCCTATCTCGTCATCACAGAATATATAATATTGTATATGGATATGGTGAGTCGCTTTCTGGATCTCTTCCAGCAAGTCTTTGAACTTATCGGTACCATTCGTATAAATCGTGATTTGTGTTCCGTATAGGAGGGAGGATTGGTTGGTGTTAGTCAACAAGGTCGATAAAGGTTTATAGGGGTCCGGAACTACGCAGGCGTCTTGAGGTAATTTACCCTCTTGCGGCCTTTTCATGATGCGTTTATAGGTACGCCTCGATATGATCCGTTGTTTCCGGTTATCTTGTCCAAAGAAGAAATAGAAAAGCAGTCCGATACCGGGTGCTAATAATAAGACGATTACCCAAGGAATTGTCTTTAACGGATTCCTATTCTCTGTAATGATAACTAATACCAGTCCTAATATAGTGACGCTATACAATATGATAAATATCGTACCAACGATTAACTGTATATGAATGGCTGCTAACATGAAACTCTCTCTTTGCTATAATCTGCTATAATTTGCTAAGATAAGAATGCTTTCCGAGAATAGCAAATTTCCGTATTTTTTTTGGGCTGTATAGAAGGGCCAAAAAGTAAGCTAACTTAAATGGCAAAGTAAGCTAACTTAAATGCCCAAGTAAGTTAACTTACTTTGCCAACGAAGCTAGCTGACTTTGGAAGCGGGGTTATGTACATTTTAAAATAATGAGGTTGTTCTCTAAATATAAAGTGTCATTTGTTGATTTTGGCGCAGGCTATTATGAGAAGTATCTATGATAACAATAAAAATATTTAGATTGAAAACGACTGTAAAAAACGATCGTTTCAATTATTCGTTTGCAAAGGTAGGCATTTCTCCGAGACTGGCAACCTTTTCCGATTAAATTTTGTCCTGCTATATATCTTTTTCTCAACAGGATATATTAATCAAAGTGTCACGAATATGACAAAAGAGCATCATCTTTTTGCTTTCTAAAAAAATGCAAGATCTAAACGATCGTTTTCACTAGTCGTTTTTTATGTGGAAGGGTAAGAATAAGAAAAACAGTAAACCAATGATAACTTGGAATCAAACTCTAGAGATATGAATAGAAAGTCTTCTATACGAGCCATTTTACTCCGTAAGGAATGCCTTTTATTCTTTTTGCTACTATTGCCTATGTTTACAAAGGCGCAATATAATAAGGTATATGCGGATATCACCGCGAATATGCTGGTCGATATGGGTTTTGAGAATGTTATCTGGTCGGAAGACGAGAAGGAGAGAGTATATGTCTTGGAGAATACCCCTTGGCGTTTGCAGGGTGTGGGACTGGCCCATGCCATAGACCGCATCCAGAAAACAGGCTTGCCGGAGAAGGGCAAATCCTGCCGTATCGTCGTATTGGATAATAATATACCGCAGATCTCATTGATCTATACGGCAAATCCGGACAGCTTGAAGGCGGCTCCCGGCTCCTATGCGGCCCGTTCCGCCTGGGATGCTACTTACGATCTGGGCGATAGCTGGGATAAGGTGAAAAAAGAGTACCGTATGAATAGCTCCTTATTTAAAGTAGACGTGGTGGTTTATCCAGAGTTGTATCTGAAGAACCTCATTATCACGCAAATATACCAAGTATTATTCAACCTCTCGCCTGCGATCGAGGTCTCTTTCTGGAATGGGATGAAGCTGACGGCGCAGATGGTATTTCCTATATATAATGATGGATATGGTCCTTGGGCGGGTAAGATTCACCCGGGCATGGTTACCCTTTCCCAATCTTTTCGTTTACCTTATCGTACGTTCGCCAGAGCCAGTATCGGTTTGTTCAATGCGGATCGTTATGGCGTGGATTTAGCGGTAACCCATCATTTGAAGGATGAACGTTTTTCTTTGGAAGGACGTATTGGTTGTACGGGTACGGGATCTTGGCAGAAGTTTGAATATCATTATGGAACTCACCAACGGGTGACATGGTCGCTGGGAGGTAGTTTCTACTGGCCAAAATACAATACGCAAGTCTCCTTGAAAGCCGAGCAATACTTACTGGGTGAGATCGGAGGACGGATTGACTTGATCCGCCATTTTCGCTATTGTTCGATAGGATTTTATGCGATGAAGGCGCAAGGTGCTTTGAAAAACGGCGGTTTCCGGTTTCAAGTGGCTCTTCCTCCTTATAAATATAAACGTAAGAATGTGCGGGTGCTTCCTTCTGACAACTGGGGTATGTCTTACAACGCCGGTAATGAACGCTATTATTATAAGGGGTATAAAGCCTCGCCGAATGATAACATCATGCAACAGAATCAATTCAACCCGTACTTTATAAAGTCGGAATTACTCAATTTTTAAATAGTTTTATTATGAGAACAATTACAAAGTTACAGACCTTATTGGTCTTGTTCCTTACGACAGCCATGGTATGTTTCATGGGCTGTAAGGATGACGATGATGATGTGCCTACTCCGGATGGTGGTGGCACTGTTGCCACCTATGCGATTAGTGGTACGGTCATGGATGCCAGCAACAACCCGATGGCTGGCGTTAGCGTAGCTCTTTCTGGAGCTCAATCTCTTAGTGCTACGACGGGTTCTGATGGAACGTACTCTTTCGACTTGAAAAGCACACCAGGCTCTTACAAAATCGCCTTTAAGTCGGAAGGCTATGCAGACAGAAGCTATGATGTGGATGTGAAGAAGATCGAATCGGGTGTTGGACAGTATGTAGTAAACGCCGTCATGGTAAAGGGCACGACTCCCGATACTCCGAAAGAGTATAAGAAGGCGAAGTACAATCTTTCCGTATCGATCGAGGATGTTGTGGGAAAAGCTATCTCTACTTCCAGCCTTTCTGTTGTCGTAAAATACGGGGATAAAGAGATCGCTAAAGAGAATAAACCTAATTTTAAGGTCTCTGATGTGACTCCCGGTATCTACGACGTAGTAGCTACAGCTTCCGGATATACTAAAGCCGTGGCTAAGGTTGTCGTTTCAGCCGTTCCGGATCAAGAAAAGAAAGAGGGCGAAGGTGATACATTCGACGTTGAGTATCCAGCTATTATCGTGATGAATGTCGCTCCTTCTATTCCAGTAGACCCGGATGATCCTTCTAAGCCGACAGATCCTTCTGACCCGTCTGATCCTTCCAAGCCAACAGACCCGTCTGATCCTTCCGATCCTTCCAAACCGACAGATCCGTCAAAAGCGACTTATATCGTATCTGGTATAATAACAGACCTATCTACGGGCGCAGACATCAAAACAGCGGAAGTCACATTGATGTTAGGAAGTGAAGAGTTATTTATTTCTAAGAATGAGAGTGAGTTCTCTTTCAATATCGCATCATCAAAGGTTACGGAGGATGCTCAATTTATCTTGAGTGTTAAAGCCGCAGGTTATACGAGCTACTCTCGTACGATCATCTTTAAGGTTGGTCAGAGTATGAACTATGTATTTCCTATCACATTGAACCCTGTAGGTACAGGTGGAAATACGGAGATTGATTTTTCTAAATATGGTGTTCAGGTTCCGGAAAAAGAAGCGGAAAAAGTAGCGGATGAGATTAAGAATGCGATTAACGCAGGCGGAACCGAAGAGGTTAAGGTGTCTGGTGTCACTTATGTGGATGAGAATAATGTTGAGCAAAAAGTAGACGTTGTCATTCCTGCTAATGTCTTAGATAACTATAAAGGTGCGGATAATGAGGTTCAAGCTCCAGTTATTAAGGTCTTGAATCAAAGTGATGCTGAGAAATTGACAGAATCGATAGGAGTGATTGAAAGTACGACCGCTGATGGTATAAAAGAGAAAGATGAGGTAAGTTTGGTCGCGGAAAGTGGTAAGCCTGTCGTTATCGTTATGCCGGCAAGTAGTAATCAAACATTGGTGATCGAACGTGATATGTCTGCGGAAGCTCTGCAATCCAATAATGTGACTTCTGATGCTGGTGCGGTAGCCAGTGTAAGCCGTGTATATAAAGGCGAGCCTAGCGGTACGGTATTCTCTCCGGCTTTGAAGATCTCGTTCGACGCTCCGAAGGATTTGGTTTCTTCTACACAGCCTATGGCATTGTTATATGCGACCACAGGCATAGATAATAAGGAGATCATGAAGATTGATCCTACGGCGGACCCTGTTTATATCAATGGTACTGGTGCGGAAATGTCTGTCGCTCACTTCTCTAAGTTTGCCGCAGGTTTTGAGTTGGCATTAGCGGAAACTGAAGATATCAGTACTGATACTACAATCGTAGAAAAGGTTGTTGACTACTGTTCTGATGGTAAGGCAGGAAACATTCCTGTAGTTGTTACAACTACAAATGCTTATGTTGGAGAAAACTTGCAGGATCTAGTCGGAAAGTCTAACGTAGATGGTCAAGTCGCTAAGAATGCGGTTTATAACCGAATCTCTAATCGTTTGCAAGCTGATGGTTATCAGATTGGTACCCAAACATCATTGACTACATCCGTTCCTACGGAAGCTGATCGTACGGTCGCTTCTATGAGCTTGAAGAAGACATATACTACAAATACGTATGTATTTAAGTTTATGACAAAGGGTAAGAAGGTGGAAGAGATTCAGGTTGTAGCTAAAAAACTTATCAAGATAGAAGGTACTCCTGTCTACAAGCAATCCCACGGTCACGGACATGGTGATGGCAATAACGCCGGTGGCGGTATCATCATCCCGGATTAATGCTTGATATTTGAAGCTTGATTAAATAATGTTGAGCCGGAAGTTTATAAGTAAACAAAGAAAAATGAAGAAATTACTCTTATTAATCATATTCTTAAGTTGCTGGACCTTACTTCCGGCTCAATTATCTTATGGCACGACAGGGCTATTGCATGCCCCGTCCGCCGATATGCAAAAGGACAAGACCGTGATGCTTGGCGGAAACTTCTTGCATCAAGAGCTTACGCCTCCCAAGTTTAATTTTAATACGTGGAATTATTATTTGAACGTGACGATCTTCCCGTTTCTGGAAGTAGCGTATACTTGTACGCTGTTTACGGCCGAGAGCCTTGGATTGGATAAGCATGGCTATTCCGGATTCACGAACCAAGATCGTTATTTCTCCGCCCGCTTACGTGTGTTGAAAGAAAGCAAATACATCCCCGCTGTCGTGCTGGGGACTTCGGACCCTTTTACGTCATCCGGGCATAAATTCGCTTCAGCCATAGGGAACGGCTATTTCTGCCGTTATTATCTGGCCGCTACCAAACATTTTCAGCTGGGAAGGGAAACCTTAGGCGTTCATTTATCCTATCTGTATAACCGCCGTGAGGATTATCCCTTGAACGGTGTAGCGGGAGGTATCACCTACAATCCTTCATTCGCCCCGCATTTGAACGTCATAGCCGAATACGATTCGAAAGACTTCGCTATGGGAGCCACTTACCTGCTATTCAATCATATACATTTTCAATTTGAATTGCAGCGAATGAAATATTTCTCCGGTGGACTGTGCTATAAGATTTATTTAAAATAAAAAGAGGTTCAGCTTTTGTCCGTTTTTAATCCGCTTGGAGGCGAACGGTTAGGCTGAACCTTTTTATATCTTGTTACGCTGTCGCGCCAGCCATATCTACGGCTTTATTCCCCGATGAAATTCTTGCGTATCAACTCGGCGGACTTGTACTCCTCTTCCAGATACGTCTCAATATGCCGTTTCTTCTTATCCTCTAATATCTCGTTAATAGCGATTAAGATACCCGTTTCTTCCACCTCTCCAAACTCATGGTTGATCGCTGTGCCGAATACACGCATCTTAGGCGACAAGCTCATGTAAGCATTTACCAAAGGAGGCACGTTGATGCCGAATTTACGAACCTCTTGGTTCAATACCTTGTAGTTATCCTTGAAATTATCGTGAGGGAAAAGAGATCTCATCTTCTCTACATCCATATTAGTCTCCAAAGGATATACCGGAGTGATCAGTTGGTCTGCGTCCGGGAAATGCAATCCGAGGAAGTATAAGATCATATTACGGGCCTCTTGGTTGTACGTATTGTACATAGTCACCTTCCCGAAATAATACCTCAAGCTCGGATCAACCACGGATAAAGCCCCCAATCCATCCCACAGGTTATCCAACACGAATAAGCCTTTCGCCCCGGAACGGGTGGATTGATACTCCAGAGCCACGAACGAGCGTCCCAACTCTACCGTATAAGGAAGGATCTCCTTGATAAATTTCTCTGAGAAATTAAACAAGTGCGAGGTCGCCAAGATCGGTTTGCCATTCTCGTCGAACTTAACGTCCGAACCACAAAGGAAACGGTATCCCCCCAAGATCTGCTCATCTTCCGGGCTCCAGACAATCAGCTGGCGGTAAGCGTCTTCCATCGTGTCATACTCATCGATATCCACAGGGAATCCCGTGCCACCCCCGTAATAACGGAAAGCGACCTCCCGCAGACGCCCTATCTCTTGCATGACATTGGGTGAGTCGTGCGCCGTGACGATATAAATCTCATTCTTCGATTTATTGGTACTTCTCAACCTCTTCTCTTTGGTCAATTCAGCCTTCAGTAGTGCCCTGTCTATGGGATTGATAATGTCTTGCATATGTTTCGTCTGTTAATCCTTGAGTTTGTAAACCTTGTTTTTTATCCACTCAGCCCATTCGGCGGGTTTCTTGCTATTGTCGAATGTCTGCCAAGGGATAGGCTTCCCGAAATAAATCCGGAAGGTCTTATGTTTGCTCCGGAACATCTCGTCCGGTAAATAAATCATCTCATAATTCATCTTTATACCCAACGCCTTGCGTATCCGGGCGAGGTTATAGAAGAAATTGGAATTCTTCCCGTCGAAATAGACCGGTACGATATCCCGCTTGTATTGCACCGCCTTCTGGATGAACGATTTCTTCCACTCCAAGTCTTGTATCTTGCCACCAATCTTGCGAGAGCATAATCCAGCGGGGAAAGTGATGATCTGGTCGTCCGAGGCAAAAGCCTCCTCCAGCATCCGTGCGTTGTCCTTTCCTTGGGTGCCGTGTTTGTTGATCGGTACAAAGATGGATTTTAGATTGGAGAGATAAAGTAATAAATCATTGACCGGATACTTGATGCGGCCTTCGAACCGGGAACCGATAACGGCGGAGAGACAGATACCGTCCAATCCTCCGAGCGGATGGTTGGAGGCGAAGATATAGCGCCCTTCGGTCGGGATGTTTTCCTCATGTACCAGATCGAGGGTAAGGTCAAAATAGCCGATAAGCTCACGCATGAAATCTACCCCTTCCTTATCGTGGTAACGGGTTAATATATCATTCAGTTCCTCTTGATGAACCGTGCGAATCAAGTAGTCCACGATAAATCCCGGAATCTTGCGTGACGCCTTGGGCGCCTTTTGTGCCAATACTTGCTTAATATCTATCTTTGTCACACCTTGTTTTGCCATCTATATAAGCTTGTCAAGGGGCAAAGATAAAGTTAATAATTAAAACGAGAGAGGTTTGAGTGAAGTTTTTGCTTTTTCGCCAGCTATCTTGGCCTTTTCCCCTTGATCTTTTAGCCGCTACCATTAGGGAGGTTAGTCCCCGGGCGCTTGACTATCGGTTATCTAACGGCTGTTGGACGATCATGCACCATCTGTTAGAAGATCATCTACCAACTGTTGCATGATCGTCCAACGGCCGTTAGAAGATGAAGGTGAAAGGAAGAATTGGTTAACGGATACCGGTGAAAAGCGTAAGAGATAAGGACGAAAAGACGAAGGGTTAACGACCTGTTGATAACTTTTTCCTACTTTTCTTATATAAATGTTGGCGGGTAATTTTGGAAATGTGTACTTTTACCCACCGATAAGGCATGTGCGTGCGTATCAAAGGAGTACGGCGCTTTATTTTAAGAGGAAGTTTAACGTAAGAACGACGAATGGAAGAAAAAGATAGTTGCTATCATGTACCGGTAATGCTGCGGGAAAGTCTGGAGGGATTGGATATCCGTCCCGACGGGATTTACGTGGATGTTACGTTTGGCGGTGGAGGACATTCCCGCGAGATCTTGAAACGGTTGGGTAGCGAGGGCGAACTTTACGGCTTTGACCAAGATGCGGACGCGGAGCATAATATCCCGGCAGATCCACGATTCACTTTCGTGCGCAGTAATTTCCGTTATTTGTATAATTTTATGCGTTACTATGGAGAAAGCGGGGAGGTAGACGGTCTGTTGGCGGATTTAGGTGTCTCTTCCCATCATTTCGACGATAAGGATCGCGGTTTCTCTTTCCGTTTCGACGGGGCGTTGGATATGCGGATGAATACGCGTGCGGGGCAGACCGCCGCTGATATCGTCAATAATTATACGGCGGAGGCGTTGGCCGATGTGTTTTATCTATATGGCGAGCTGAAGGTGTCACGGAAATTAGCCTCTGTGCTGGTGAAAGCCCGTGAGACAAAGAAGATAGAGACGATCGGGGACTTCTTGGAGGTGATCAAGCCGTTTACGGGAAAGGACAAGGAGAAGAAATTCTTGGCGCAAGTCTTTCAAGCGCTTCGTATCGAGGTGAACGATGAGATGAGGGCGCTGAAAGAGATGCTGCGGAGTACCTTGCGGGTGTTGAGACCGGGAGGACGATTGGTGGTTATCACGTATCACTCCTTGGAAGACCGTCTGGTAAAGAACTTTTTGAAGACCGGAAACTTCGAGGGGAAATGCGAGCAGGATTTCTTCGGGAACGTACGATCGCCTTTCCGCTTGGTCAATAATAAGGTAATCGTCCCGACCGACGAGGAGGTGGAGCGGAATCCCCGTTCCCGGAGCGCCAAGTTGAGAATCGCTGAGAAGGTATAAGGAGAAATAGATATGGAAGAAAACGGACAACATAAGAAAACGAGGAAGAAGGAGAAGCGTCTTTCGTTCTGGTATATACTCGGTGGCGGCGTGCTGAAAGAGGATTTTATCTTGAGGCATACGCGCATGATCGTGTTACTTGTCGTGTTGGCGTTTTTCTTTATCGGTAACCGGTATACTTGTATGCAAAAGCTGCGTGAGATCGACCGGTTGCAACAGCAATTGAGGGATGTGCGTTTCGAGGCGTTGTCGATCTCATCCGAGTTGACCGGCAATAGCCGCCAATCGCAAATCGAGTTGCTGATCGAGGAGCAAGGTATTGATCTGGAGGGTGCGAAAACCCCTCCTTATGAGTTATATAAGTGAGATAAGGTGTAAATAGGTATGTCTGAAGAAAACGAACCGAAAGAAATAGAGCCTAAAGGTAGCCGGATTTTATTCTGTTACTTCGTGGTCGTGCTGTTGCTGGGGCTTGTGGCCGTAGGAATCCTGTTCCGTGCCTTTGATACGGCCTTCGTGGAGAGGGATAAATGGATGAAGGTGGCCGAGAGCCAGAAACGACCGAACCGTTTGGTGTTGCCCGGACGTGGCAATATCTATTCGTCGGACGGTAAGTTGATGGCTACCAGCGTGCCTCGTTATTATATGTATATCGACTTTAAGGCGGATGCGTATACTCCGGCTAAGGATGCCAAGTATAATTGGCTGGATACGTTCAAGACGTCCAAGAAGGATGGGGTGGACTCGTTGGCGTTTTATCTTTCCCGTAAATTGAAGGATCGTACGCCGGCGGGCTATAAGGCTTATCTGCTGAAAGGGCTGAGCGGTAAAAGCCGCCAGTTCCCGATTTACGCGGGGAAGGTCTCGTATTCGGACTTGAAGGAGATCCGTAAGTTCCCGTTCCTTCGTCTGGGACGTTATAAGAGCGGTTTTTATACGAAGGAGATGGTGCAGCGCCAGAAACCTTTCGGGACCTTGGCGTCTCGTACGATCGGTGATATCTACGGAGAGATCGAGGAGGGTGGAACTACGAAGGGGAAGAATGGATTGGAGTTGCAATACGATTCGCTCCTGCGGGGGCAGGCCGGGTTGAGTTCCGTTCGCCGTGTCGGTGGAGGCTGGACGAACGTGATTGAGGTGGACCCGGTGGATGGCATGGATATTCGCACCACGATCGATATCAATATACAGGATATAACCGAGAAATCGCTGGTCGATAAATTGAAGGCGATCGATGCCGAGTCTGGTACGGCTGTCGTGATGGAGGTCGAGACCGGAGAGATCAAGGCGATCACGAATATGGGGCGTATCCGTGAGGGCGTATATGGCGAGACGAAGAACCATGCCGTGGCGGACGAGATCGAGCCGGGCTCTACTTTCAAGGTGGCCTCTATCATGGTGGCCTTGGAGGATGGTTTATGCAATCCGGGAGATACGGTCGATGTAGGCAATGGTATATATATGTATAAGGGGGCCCGCATGACGGACCATAATATGAATAAAGGCGGATACGGTCGGATCTCGGTGGAGCAGGCGATTTGGTATTCCTCCAATATCGGTGTGGCCAAGACGATCCTGAAAGGTTATTCGGATAACCCGACAAAGTTCGTGGAGGGACTGTACCGTATCGGTATGAACGCGGATCTTCGTTTGGAGATACCGGGGGCGGGACGTGCCAAGATACGTCGTCCGGATGATACGACCCGTTATTGGTCCAAGACCACTTTGCCTTGGATGTCGTTCGGTTACGAGACGCAGGTACCGCCGATCAATACGTTGGCGTTCTTTAATGCGATCGCGAACGACGGGAAGATGGTTCGCCCGATGTTTACGAAAGAGATCTTACATAACGGCAAGACCGTGCAGAGTTTTTCCACGGAGGTGATCAACTCTTCGATCTGCTCGGATCATACGCTGGCGTTGATAAAAGATATGTTGCTGGGAGTCGTGGAGAAAGGGACCGGTAAGGCGGTTCATTCGGATATTGTCCGGATCGCCGGAAAGACCGGTACGGCGCAGATCGCTACGGGCGGTGTCTACCGTACGAGCGGGCACCAAGTCTCTTTCTGTGGCTATTTCCCGGCCGATCATCCGAAGTATTCTTGTATCGTGGTGATCCGCCGTCCCCGTATTGGTTATCCTTCGGGCGGTACGATGTCGGGAGGCGTGGTGCGTGCGATCGCCGAGAAGATATACGCCAGCCATATGTCGTTCGATGTCCGGGATATGGAACGGGATTCGATGGCCGTGATGGTACCTCGTGTGAAAGGCGGCGATCTGAGGGCGGTAGAGGACGTATTAGATGAATTGGATATTAAGGCGGATACGGACAGTTTGGAGACAAAGTGGGTCGTAGCCTCCGCCGAGCAAGAAGAGAATAAGGTGAAATTAAGCGATCTGACGATTCGTGAGGGCCTGGTACCCCGGGTAGTCGGCATGGGTGCTAAAGATGCGGTTTTCTTGTTGGAGCAAGCCGGTCTGCGTGTCTCTTTGTCGGGTGTCGGACGGGTCGTTTCGCAGAGTATTCAACCCGGACAGCGAGTGTCTAAGGGGCAGACCGTATTATTAACATTGAAATAGGTATGGAACTAAGGGATTTAATCGGTGCGTTGGAAGCTCCTATGTTGATGGGGGCGGATAATGTGGATATCACGAATATTCAATCAGACTCTCGTCGGGTGACGAAAGGGTCTTTGTTTGTCGCTGTGAGAGGTACGGCCGTGGATGGCCATGCCTATATGGACAGCGCCATAGAGAAGGGGGCTGTCGCTATCGTATGCGAGGAGGCTCCGTCCTATTTGGAGGGGAGATGCTCGTTTATCGTGGTGAAGGATTCGGCGGAGGCGCTGGGTCTTTTGGTTTCCCGCTGGTATGGTGATCCTTCCGGGAAATTGGTGTTGGTAGGCGTGACGGGTACGAACGGGAAGACTACGATCGCTACCTTATTATATGAGATGTTCCGGAAGATGGGGCATAAGGTGGGATTGCTTTCCACGGTATGTAATTATATAGATGGCGAGGCGGTACCGACGGATCATACGACACCGGACCCGCTTACGCTTCATTCCTTGATGGCCCGGATGGTAGAGGCCGGATGCGAGTATGCTTTTATGGAGGTTAGCTCTCATTCGATCGATCAGCGGCGCATCAGCGGCTTGTCTTTCGACGGGGGGATTTTCACGAACCTGACCCGCGATCATTTGGATTACCATAAGACCGTGGAGAATTACTTGAAAGCGAAGAAGAAATTCTTCGATGACCTGCCTGCCGGGACTTTCGCCTTGACGAATGCCGATGATAAATCCGGCTTGGTGATGTTGCAGAATACGAAGGCGAAAAAGCTGACCTATTCCTTGCGTACCTTGGCCGATTTCAAGGGAAAGATATTGGAATCTCATTTCGAGGGTACAGACTTGATCATTAACGGTCGGGAGGTTATGGTGCATTTCGTGGGACGTTTCAACGCTTATAACTTGCTGGCCGTGTACGGAGCCGCGGTTTCTTTGGGGAAAGATCCCGAGGAGGTGTTGATCGTGCTGAGCACGCTTCGCTCCGTATCCGGTCGCTTCGAGACGATCCAGTCTCCGCTCGGTTATACGGCGATCGTGGATTACGCTCACACGCCGGATGCCTTGACGAATGTACTGAATGGCATTCATGAGGTATTGGATGGGAAAGGACGTATCATTACCGTGGTAGGTGCCGGGGGAAACCGGGACAAGGGGAAACGCCCGCTGATGGCGAAAGAGGCTGTCAAGCTGAGCGATCAGGTAATTCTGACTTCCGATAACCCGCGCTTTGAGGAACCGGATGATATTATTAACGATATGGTAGCCGGATTGACGAAAATGGATATGGAACGTACCTTATGTATCACGGACCGTACGCAAGCGATCAAGACCGCTACGATGTTGGCGAAGAAAGGGGATGTGATCCTTGTTGCCGGAAAAGGCCACGAAGACTATCAGGAGATCAAGGGGGTGAAACATCACTTTGACGACCGTGAGAAGTTACGCGAGATTTTTTCGACACAACAATCATAATATTTAAGACGACATGCTTTATTATCTTTTTAATTATTTGGATCAGTTGGATTTCCCGGGAGCGGGTATGTTTAAGTACGTATCTTTCCGCTCGGGGTTGGCCTTGATCTTGTCCTTGTTTATCTCTACGGCGATCGGCCGGCGTATCATCGATAAGTTGCAAATGTTGCAGATCGGCGAGACGGTGAGAAATCTTGGGCTGGAGGGCCAGATGAGCAAGAAGGGAACGCCAACGATGGGAGGTATTATCATTATTATCGCTATATTGATCCCGACTTTACTGTGTGCCAAGCTGAATAATATCTATGTGATATTGATGTTGGTGACTACGGTTTGGCTGGGAGCCTTGGGATTCGCGGATGATTATATCAAGGTGTTCAAGAAGAATAAGGAGGGCATGCACGGACGTTTCAAGATCGTCGGGCAGGTAGGACTGGGCCTGATCGTTGGCTTGGTATTGTTCATGAGCCCGGATGTGGTGATCAAGGAGAATATGGAGGTGCGCCATGATAACGTGATCGAGGAGGTGCGTTATCATACGGTGGAGACCAAGTCGACAAAGACGACCATCCCGTTCTTGAAAAACAATAATTTCGATTACGCCAACTTGGTGAACTGGGCGGGCGATTATAAGGAGGAGGCCGCGTGGCTAGTGTTCGTGCTGATGGTGATCTTTGTGGTGACTGCCGTGTCGAACGGAGCCAATATGACGGATGGATTGGACGGCTTGGCTGCCGGGACATCGGCGATCATCGGGGTGGCGCTCGGTATTTTGGCCTATATGTCATCCCACTTTGAGTTCGCCTCGTTCTTGAATATCATGTTTATACCCGGCGCGGAGGAGTTGGTGGTTTATGCCGCTGCCTTTATCGGTGCCACGGTCGGTTTCTTATGGTACAACTCGTATCCGGCCCAAGTATTTATGGGAGATACGGGTAGCTTGACCTTGGGAGGTATTATCGCCGTTTTCGCGATCATCATCCGTAAGGAGTTGTTGATTCCGATCCTTTGCGGTATTTTCTTGGTGGAGAATATATCGGTCATGTTGCAAGTGGCCTACTTTAAATATACGAAGAAGAAGTATGGGGAAGGTCGCCGTATCTTCAAGATGGCTCCTTTACACCATCATTTCCAGAAACCGGGAAACGCGGGTATACAGGCATTGATCCAAAAGCCGTTCAATGTCGTGCCTGAATCGAAGATCGTGGTCCGTTTCTGGTTGATCGGTATTATTTTGGCTGTTATGACGATAGTTACGTTAAAGATGAGATAAAAGATGAGTAAGAGAATGGTTATATTAGGGGCCGGGGAGAGTGGCGCGGGAGCCGCTGTCTTGGCGAAGGCGAAAGGATTCGACGTGTTCGTGTCCGATAAATCGTCTATCAAACCTAAGTATAAGGAGATGCTGGACAACCACGGGATTCGTTGGGAAGAGGGACAGCATACCGAAGCCGACATCTTGAGTGCCGACGAAATTGTCAAGAGCCCGGGTATTCCCGACAAGGCTCCTATCATACAGTTATTGAAGAAGCAAGGTACGCCGATCATCTCCGAGATCGAGTTTGCCGGAAGGTATACGGACTCGAAGATGATTTGCATCACGGGTAGCAACGGCAAGACGACAACGACGATGCTTACGTATCATATACTGAAAGAAGCGGGCGTGGACGTGGGCTTGGCCGGAAATGTCGGAAACAGCTTGGCGCTTCAGGTTGCGGAAGATCCACATGCGGTCTACGTGATCGAGTTGAGCAGTTTCCAACTGGATAATATGTACGACTTTAGAGCGGATATCGCTATTATATTGAATATAACACCGGATCATCTGGACCGTTATAACTATGAGATGCAGAATTATGTAGACGCTAAGTTCCGCATCTTGCAAAATCAGACGAAGGACGACGCCTTCATTTTCTGGAACGATGACCCGATCATAGCCCGTGAGATCGCCAAACGGCATCCTGAGGCTACTCTTTACCCATTCGCCGAGACACATGAGAACGGCGTGAAGGGATATACGGAAAATAATCAAGTAGTTATTGAAACGGCAAACGGAACATTTACGATGGAACAAGACCTATTGGCATTGACTGGTACGCATAACCTGTATAACTCTTTGGCTTCGGGGATAGCGTCCAAGATCGTGGACATTCATGATGAGAAAATACGTGCCTCACTCAGTGATTTCACGGGTGTTGAGCACCGTTTGGAAAAGGTGCTTCGCGTGCGTGGTGTTGATTATATCAATGACTCGAAAGCTACGAACGTAAACTCTTGTTGGTATGCCTTGCAGAGCATGACGACTCCGGTCGTTTTGATCTTAGGGGGCACGGATAAAGGGAATGATTACTCGGAGATCGAGGAATTAGTGAATAAGAAGGTACATTCATTGATTTTCATGGGTGTGGATAATACGAAACTGCATGCGTTCTTCGACGGGAAAGTGGCGAATATTGAAGACGCCCGCTCGATGGAGGAGGCTGTGGCGAAAGCTTATAAGATGGCTCATAAGGGAGATACGGTATTGCTCTCTCCTTGTTGCGCCAGCTTCGACCTGTTCAAGAGCTATGAGGATCGGGGCGATCAGTTCAAGGCTTGCGTACGTAATTTGTAATAAAGGATAAAATGGATCTGGCGAGTAAACTGTTTAAGGGCGACCGGGTGATATGGATCATCTTCATGTTCCTGTGTCTTATATCGGTGGTGGAGGTGTTCAGTGCGACCAGTACGATCGCTTATAAGAACGCGAATCACTGGGCGCCTATCGTACGGCACGCCACCTTTTTATTGGGAGGTTTCGTCATGGTATTGCTGTTGCATAATATACCGTGTCGCTTCTTTTCTGCGTTTATTATATTATTGCCGGTCTCGATGTTGATGTTGATCGTGACGCCCTTTATCGGCGTGGACGCTAATGATGCGCATCGATGGCTGGAAATCATGGGAATACAGTTCCAGCCTTCGGAGTTCGGGAAGCTGGCTTGTGTCGTGTTTGTCGCTTTCTTGCTCAGCAAACGGGGGAAATTAACGGAGAACCAGATCTTTAAGTATATACTGATTGGAGTAGGACTGACCTGTGTCTTGATTCTGCCGGAGAACTTCTCTACGGCGTTTATGTTATTTGGAGTTTGTTTCCTGATGATGTTTATCGGTCAGTTGCCATTTGGTAAGTTGGCGAAGCTGGCGGGTATCTTGATGTTGGCGTTGGTATTGTTCTTGGCGTTGCTTAAGTTTACGCCGGCCGCTATTACCCAGTATTTGCCGGATCGATTCGTTACTTGGCAGGGGCGTTTGGAGCGTTTCTTCGACGGGCATAAGGATAATTTGGATGAGAGTGGTACGTATAAGATAACCGATGATAATTATCAGGTAACCCATGCGAAGATAGCTATTGCTAGGGGAGGCGTATTAGGACAGATGCCCGGACATGGCCAACAGCGTGACTTCCTGCCACAGGCGTATTCAGATTTTATCTATGCGATTATCATAGAGGAACTGGGTATCGTTGGGGGGATCTTTGTACTGTTGCTTTATATAATGCTGCTAGTGCGGGTCGGGATGATCGCCCGGAAATGTGATAAATCATTCCCGAAATTCCTAGTGTTGGGATGTGGGTTGCTGGTGGTAGTCCAAGCCTTGGCGAATATGGCGGTAGCCGTGAATTTAGTGCCCGTTACCGGGCAACCGATGCCGTTGGTGAGCCGGGGGGGTACGTCTACGCTTATATCTTGTATCTATTTCGGGATCATATTGAGCGTAAGTCGTTTTGGAGCCAATATCGGAAATGAGGATGAGGAAGAGGAGGATACGGAGAATCCAGAGAATCCTTCCGACGAGCCATCCGGAGAGACAATAAATCAGGCGGTCGAGGGAGAGAAAGAAGATAATCCGCTATCGGCTGTCGAAACGATAACTGTAGAGTCAAAAGTATGAGAAAGTACCGGATCATAATAAGTGGTGGTGGTACGGGAGGCCATATCTTCCCGGCCATATCTATCGCTAATACTTTCAAGAAACGTTTTCCGGATGCGGAAATCTTATTTGTGGGTGCGGAAGACCGCATGGAAATGGATAAGGTTCCGGCAGCTGGTTATAAAATCGTAGGTTTACCAGTGAGTGGGTTTGATCGTGCCCACTTGATGAACAACGTGAAGGTCATGGCTCGTTTAGCGAAAAGCTTGCGCTTGGCGAGGAAGACGATCCGTGAGTTCAAGCCAGATATAGCGGTCGGCGTGGGCGGTTATGCCAGTGGACCGACTTTATGGATGGCGGCTTCGCAAGGTGTTCCTGCGTTGATACAGGAGCAAAACTCGTATGCCGGTGTGACCAATAAGTTGTTGGCGAAGAAAGCGAGCAAGATTTGTGTCGCTTACGAGGGCATGGAGAAGTTCTTTCCGGCGGATAAGATCGTGATTACGGGAAATCCGGTGCGACAGGATTTGGAAGAGGCGCTGAGCAAGAAAGAGGAGGCGTTGGCGTTCTTCGGGCTTTCTCCGGAGAAAAAAACGATCCTTGTGGTAGGTGGTAGCCTTGGCGCACGGACGATTAACCGGAGTATTCAAGGGGATCTGGATAAGTTCTTCGCCTCGGATGTACAGGTTATTTGGCAAACCGGTAGGTATTATTACAGCGACGCTTCCAAGCATTTGAAGGCGTACCGGGGAATGCCGGTTTGGTGCTCAGACTTTATTACCCGTATGGATTATGCTTATTCAGCGGCCGATTTGGTGATATCCCGTGCGGGGGCTAGTTCTATCTCGGAGCTTTGCTTATTAGGAAAACCGGTGGTCTTGGTGCCTTCGCCGAATGTGGCGGAAGATCATCAGACCAAGAATGCCTTGGCCTTGGTCCATAAGGATGCCGCCGTTATGATCGCCGATAAAGACGCGGAAAAGGATTTGGTGCCTACTGCCTTGAAGATAGTTCATGACGATGAACGTTTGCGTACGTTGAGCCGTAATATCGAGACCTTGGCGCAACGCCATAGCGCAGACCGTATCGTGGATGAGATTGTTAAGATTATAGATAAGAAATAAGGAATATGGATATAAATAAAGTGACAGCGGTGTATTTCGTAGGTGCCGGGGGCATTGGGATGAGTGCCTTGATCCGTTATTTCCTCGCTAAGGGAAAACGAGTGGGCGGATACGATAAGACCCCTTCCGATTTAACCGAGGAGTTGAAAAAGGAGGGAGCCGATATTCACTATGAGGATAATGTAGCTTTGATCGGGGAGGCGTTCAAGTCGCCCGATGATACGCTGGTGGTTTATACGCCGGCGGTCCCGGAGTCGCATACGGAATTGACCTATTTCCGGGCGCACGGTTTTGAGGTGATGAAGCGGGCACGTGTCTTGGGAGAGATTACGAAAAGCAGCCGGGGTTTATGCGTGGCGGGAACGCACGGCAAGACAACGACCTCTTCTATGCTGGCTCATTTGCTGAAACAATCGCCGGTGGATTGCAATGCTTTCCTCGGAGGAATCCTAAAGAACTACGAGAGTAATTTGATGTTGTCTGATACGAGCGACTTTACCGTGATCGAGGCGGATGAGTTCGATCGTTCTTTTCATTGGCTTACTCCTTATATGGCAGTGATTACTTCCGCAGATCCAGATCATCTGGATATTTACGGTACGGCGGAGGCTTACCGGGAGAGTTTCGAGAAATTTACCTCCTTAATTCGTCCCGATGGTTGTCTACTGATCAAGAAAGGAATCAACGTAACGCCCCGTTTACAGGAGGGTGTCAAGGAATATACCTATTCCGTTACGGAAATAGCGGACTTTTACGCTGAAAATATTCGTATTTGCGACGGAAATATTACCTTTGACTTCGTTGGTCCAGAAATCCGTATTCCTGATGTGGAATTAGGTGTTCCCGTAAAGGTTAATATAGAGAACGGGGTAGCGGCTATGGCGATCGCTTGGTTGAACGGAGTGAAACCGGAGGATTTGAAAAAGGGTATAGCTACATTTGCCGGACCTCGCCGCCGTTTCGATTTCCATTTGAAGACTGATCAAGTGGTATTGATCGATGATTATGCCCATCATCCGGCCGAATTGCGACAGAGTATCTTGTCGGTGAAGGAATTATATGCGGGTCGTAAGGTGACAGGTATTTTCCAGCCGCATCTATATACCCGTACCCGGGATTTCGCTGGTGATTTCGCCGCGAGTCTCTCTTTATTGGATGAGTTGATCTTGCTGGATATCTATCCGGCTCGTGAGGAACCGATTCCGGGGGTGAGCTCTCGGATCATTTTTGATAAGGTGACGATCCCTTCCAAGACGCTGTGTAAGAAGGAAGAGCTTTTGGACGTGGTTGCCGCCGGGAAATATGAGGTAGTATTAATGGTAGGCGCCGGTAATATCGACCGTTTGGTGGAGCCTGTAAAAGAGATTTTATGTAAACAAATAAGGAAACCGTGATCCGAATAATTTCCATAGTAGTAGCCACGTTGTTGTTCTGTTACATCGTGTTTGTGTCGTTTTTCTTTCGGGAAATACGTCAGGACTCTATTTGCCAAGATCTGCAAGTCGTGGTGAAAGACAGTCTGGATAAACACTTCGTGAGCGAGAGTGACCTTGTGTCTATACTGAAGAAAGCCGGGCTAGATCCGATCAAGCGGTCAATGGCCGACGTGAATACGGATCGGATAGAGACGGAATTGCTTAAGAATGAGATGATCGCCCAAGTGGAGGCGTATAAGACTCCTTCGGGTATTATCAAGCTAGAGGTCATGCAAAAGATGCCTATCCTCCGGATTATGGGCGTAAGAGGTAGTTATTACGTGGATAATCTGGGAACCACCATGCCGATCAGTCGTCGGTATGCCGCACATGTGCCAATTGTGAGTGGATATGTGGAAAAAGAGCTTGCGGTGACCGACTTATACAAATTTGCATTATTTTTGCAAGAGAATGAGTTCTGGAATGACCAGATTGAACAAATCTATGTCTATCCGGATAATGATATAGAACTTATTCCAAGAGTGGGTAACCACCGGATCATGTTGGGTACTTTGGATGAATTCGAAGAAAAGCTTGCGAATTTAAAGCTTTTCTATGAACAAGCGATCCCTAAAGTGGGTTGGGAAAAGTACAGTATGATTAATTTAAAATATAAGAATCAGATTGTTTGTACTAAAAAATAGATGATATGGCATACACAGACTTTATAGCAGCTATTGACCTAGGTACCTCCCATATGGTAGGAATGGTGGGGACTAAGAATGCGACGGGCGCTCTTTCAATCATCGCCTACGAAGTTGAGAACTCCGGCACCTGCATACGAAGAGGATGTGTATATAACGTGAAGGAGACGGCGAGTAAGATAAAACGCTTGATCCTCAAGTTGGAGAATAAACTGGGGGGGACCAAGATCGGGCAGGTATATGTGGGACTGGGTGGCCAGTCACTCCGTTCTATCGAGCATACGGTTTGCAAGGTGTTGGGAACGGAAGGAGTGGTTACGGAGGAGATCATAGACTCTCTTTATCAAGAGTGTAAGGATTATCGTCCGGATATGTTGACCGTTCTTGACGTGGTTTCTCCTTCCTATTTTTTAGATGATAAACCAGAGTCCAACCCGGTGGGCGTGCCTTGTAGCCGTATCGAGGCTCGTTATAAGTTGATTGTTGGACGTCCTTCCTTGAAATTAAATATTGTCAATAGCATCTCGGAACAAGCGAAAATCGAGATCGCCGGTATTCTGGTGTCACCCCTTGCGTTGGGAGATGTTGTCTTGAGCGACAATGAGAAGGACTTGGGTTGCGCCTTGATCGGTTTCGGTGCCGGCGTGACGACGATATCTGTCTATAAGGGTGGTAAGTTGGCCAGCCTTTCCGTTGTTCCCTTTGGAGGTAATTTGATAACAAAAGATATAACCAATCTCAGGGTCGTAGAGTCTGAGGCGGAACGCTTGAAGATCACTTATGGTAGCGCGAAAGCGGACCGGGATAATGATATGACCATCCAAGTGAGTTTAGCGGATGGAATGGGCTTGCGTGAGATTAAGCTGGCCGAGTTGAACGGTGTGATCGAGGCCCGTATGGATGAGATCTTAGAGAATGTATATGCTCGTCTGGAGGCTACAGGCTTGATGAGCGTTCTCGGTGCTGGCATCGTGATTACGGGTGGAGGCGCCGCTTTGAAGAATTTACCGGCTGTTATGAGCGAACGCTTGAAGATGGAGGTTCGCTATTCTGCGGTTCGCAAGGGGGTTGTCGCTAGTGGTGATTTAGTGGTCGCCAGCAATCCCGAATATGCGGTAGCCGTCGGCCTCTTGGCGAAAGGAACTAAGAATTGCGCGTTATATATTCCTCCTAAACCGGAGCCTAAGATTGAGCCGGTGGTTGAGCCTGAACCGATAGTGGAACCGACTCCGGAACCGGAACCCGTCAAGGAGAAGCCGAAGAAAGAGAAGAAAAAAGGTCCCGGCTTGTTCGGGCGGTTGACAAAAGGAATCGATACCTTTGGTAAAACCCTCTTCGATGACGATGATAACGAGAGTAAATAACGTGATCTACGAATGTAATAAAACCGGAAGACAATGGACGATACAATATTAAATTTTAATTATCCTACGGATACTCCCAAAATCATTAAGGTGATTGGTGTTGGAGGCGGTGGCGGAAACGCTGTTACTCATATGTATAAGGAGGGCATACACGATGTTACATTCGTGTTATGTAATACGGATAATCAAGCCTTGAACCGTTCGGATGTTCCTATCAAGTTGTTGCTGGGACGTGAGATCACGCAGGGATTGGGCGCGGGAAATAAGCCGGAACGTGCGATGATGGCGGCCGAGGAGAGTCTGGACGATCTTCGAGGTATGTTGAACGACGGTACGAAGATGGTATTTATTACCGCCGGTATGGGTGGTGGTACCGGTACGGGTGCCGCTCCGGTTATCGCTCGTATCGCGAAGGATATGGGAATATTGACGGTAGGTATCGTAACCATTCCTTTCTTGTTCGAGGGTGAGCGTAAGATTATACAGGCCTTGAATGGTGTGGAGGAGATCGCGAAGAACGTGGATGCCTTATTGGTAATCAATAACGAGCGTTTGCGTGAGATTTATTCGGACCTTTCCGTGATGAACGCTTTCGGCAAGGCCGATGATACCTTGACGATCGCCGCCAAGAGTATCGCGGAGATCATTACGCTTCCGGGTATTATCAACCTCGACTTCGCCGATGTTAACACCACGATGAAAGATGGTGGTGTCGCTTTGATGAGTAATGGTTTTGGTGAAGGAGAAGGACGTGTTCGCCAAGCGGTGGAAGACGCTCTGAATTCTCCGCTATTAAGCAACAACGACGTAAAGAACGCCAAGAAAATCCTGTTCAACGTATATTTCAGCGAGGAAGCCGAGTTGCGCATGGAGGAGATGAACGACGTGCATAACTTTATGTCCGAGTTCAACCGTGATATAGAGGTTATCTGGGGTACTGCCGTGGATAATACATTAGGTAATAAAGTGAAAATGACGATCCTCGCTACTGGATTTACGATGGATGATATTCCATTGATCGCTGATAAACGCAGGAATGAAGCCGCTCAGATGACGGAAGAAGAATTGCGCTTAGAAGAAGAGCGAATCGAGAAAGAGCGTAAGGAGCGTGATTTGATTGGTAAATATTATGGTGCTTCCGCACAAAAGGTGGGTCGTTTTACCTCTCGTGCGAAAGCGGTAGTTTTGACTCAGGAAGAGTTGGACGATGATGCCTTGATCGCTTTGATAGAGGATAATCCGACTTATAACCGGGATCCGAAGATCGTAGCCCGTGCCCGTTCCAAAGTAGCGGGAGAGGATATTCAAGTATCGGCTCCGACAACGGCGAAGCAACCGGCTAACCAATCTCGCCAAGATTCTCAGCGGGGGGGTAAACAAGTGATCAGTTTCCGATAGTTAATAATATAATAAGGATATGGATTTATTTGAACAAGTCAGTGAAGACATTAAAAACGCTATGAAGGCGAAAGATAAAGTCGCCTTGGAGACATTGAGAAATGTAAAGAAATTTTTCTTGGAAGCGAAAACCGCTCCGGGAGCCAATGATACGCTGACGGATGCGGATGCCTTGAAGATCATGCAGAAGTTGGTGAAACAAGGGAAAGATTCCGCTACGATTTATGTGCAACAGGGCCGTCAAGACCTAGCGGATGTTGAGTTGGAGCAAGTAAAAGTGATTGAGAAATATTTACCTCAACAAATGTCTGCCGAGGAATTGGAGAAAGAATTGAAAGCTATTATCGCTCAAGTCGGTGCCGCTGGCCCGAAAGATATGGGTAAGGTAATGGGTGTAGCCTCAAAAGCATTGGCAGGAAGAGCCGAAGGACGGATGATTTCCGAGACGGTTAAGCGTTTACTTAATTAATTGATTCATACGAAGACTGCACTAAGGGCATTCTGACAATTACTCGTTAGAATGCCCTTGGTACGGTTTTCTCGTATATACCTTTTCCTTTGACAATTTAATTCTTTAGAAAACCATGATTACTTTTACATGTTGTCTGATAGCCCTTATCGTTGGATATTTTATGTATGGTAAATTTGTCGAGCGGGTGTTTGGCGTAGATCCCTCCCGGGTTACTCCCGCTTTCACAAAACAAGATGGTGTTGATTATATACCCTTGCCTACTTGGAAGATTTTCATGATCCAATTTTTGAATATAGCGGGTCTGGGACCTATTTTCGGCGCTATCATGGGGGCTAAATTTGGGGTAGCTTCTTTCCTTTGGATCGTATTGGGAAGTATATTTGCGGGCGCTACCCATGATTTCCTATCGGGAATGCTTTCGTTGCGGCATGATGGAGAAAGTCTTCCTGAATTGATCGGACGGTATCTGGGGAACAACTTTAAGCAATTTATGCGGGGCTTTACGGTTATCTTGATGATCTTGGTGGGTGCTGTTTTCGTAGCTGGGCCTGCAGGGTTGCTGGCTAAACTGACTCCGGAATATCTAGATGCTACGTTCTGGATTATCGTCGTATTCATTTATTATATACTGGCTACTCTATTACCTGTTGATAAGATTATCGGAAAGATCTATCCATTATTCGCCATCGCTTTGCTATTTATGGCCGTAGGTATCTTGGTTATGTTATTTATTAACCAGCCGCCGTTACCTGAGATTACGGATGGACTTAGTAATATGCATCCGGGAGGCTTGCCTATTTTTCCGATCATGTTTGTTAGTATCGCTTGTGGCGCTATCTCTGGCTTTCATGCTACCCAAAGTCCATTGATGGCCCGTTGCATGAAAAGTGAGAAATACGCCCGTCCCGTATTTTACGGAGCGATGATTACCGAAGGTATCGTAGCCTTGATCTGGGCCGCCGCCGCTACGTATTTCTTCCATAATAACGGAATGGAGGAGAACAATGCCGCTGTCGTAGTAGACAGTATCACAAAAGAGTGGCTGGGCGCTGTCGGAGGTGTATTAGCGATACTGGGTGTGATAGCAGCTCCGATTACTTCTGGCGATACGGCTTTCCGCTCGGCTCGTCTGATTGTCGCAGACTTCCTGCATATGGAGCAAAAAACGGTGGTCAAACGTCTGATGATCTGTATTCCCATGTTTATCGTTGCGATAGGAATCTTATTATATAGTCAAAAAGATAAGGATGGCTTCGATATGATCTGGCGTTATTTCGCATGGAGTAACCAGACGTTGGCAGTATTTACCCTATGGGCCTTAACCGTATATTTGGTACAAGCAAAGAAATTATATGTGATAACCTTGATTCCCGCCTTATTCATGACGGCGGTATGTTCTACCTATATTTTTGTAGCTCCGGAAGGGTTTGGTCTTTCCTCCGGTTTTTCTCAACTTTTGGGGCTACTAGTTACATTGATCGTTTTCGGGATCTTCTTAGTCTGGAAAAGAAAGAAAGTATAAAAAAGGCTGGCTTACATTTAGCCAGCCTTTTCTGTCGTTATTGTTCAAGTGAATTAAAGCACTTGTATGCCTTCCTCACGGGCTTGTTCCTCCCCGGAAGGAGTGATTAATTTATAACCCTTGCCGTGGATGTTGATGATCTCGATACCCGGATCGTCTTTCAACAATTTACGTAATTTCGTGATATAAACGTCCATGCTACGAGCGTTGAAATAGTTATCGTCTACCCAGATTGTCTTCAAGGCGTAGTTACGCTCAAGGATCTCATTTGCGTGGGCGCACAACAAACTTAATAATTCGCATTCCTTCGTAGTAAGTTTCGTAACCTTGTCGCCGATAGCCAACGTTTGTTTTTGGGTATCGAACAAGAAGTTTCCTAACTTGTAGAAAGGAATATCTTTCATCTTCTTACCTTTCACACGGCGAAGGATAGCCTCGATACGAAGCAATAGCTCTTCCATGCTAAACGGTTTTGTCAAGTAGTCATCCGCACCGATCTTGAATCCTTCCAAGATGTCTTCCTTCATAGTCTTGGCTGTAAGGAAGATAATAGGGATATCAGGATTGATAGAGCGAATTTCTTGTGCCAAGGTGAAACCATCTTTCTTTGGCATCATGACATCCAACACACAAAGATCGTATTTACCTTTGGTAAAACCTTTGTATCCGGCTTCTCCGTCAGAGAATAGGTCCGTTACATACCCTTTAGCTTGTAAGTATTCTCTTAAAAGCATTCCTAAATTCTCATCGTCTTCACAAAAGAAGATCTTTAGTTTTTCTTCCATAACTAACTTTTTATAAGAGGTAAAGTAATAATAAATTTTGTTCCAATGTTTCCGGCACCACTTTCAGCACGGATCGTACCTTTGTGGTCCTCAATAATTTTGCGTACGTAAGCGAGTCCGAGGCCGAACCCTTTCACGTCATGTACGTTGCCTGTCGGTACGCGGAAGAAACGGTCGAATACCTTTTTCAGATATTCTTTCTTGATACCGATACCATTATCTTCCACGGAGATCAACAGCTTTCCGTTCTCGTTCCAAGTGCGTGCCATCAATGTAAGCGGAACTTCCGGGCGGCGGTATTTAACCGCATTGTCCATCAAGTTGAACAATACATTGGTGATATGCATTTCATCCACATATATATCCGATTCTGTAGCTTGCAGGTCTATATCCATTGTACCGCCGTACTTCTCGACCTTTAAAACGAAGGTGTTAGCCACGTTCGCTACCAAATCATTCGCGTCAATTTCTTTCAATTTAAGCGCTGCTTTCTGTCGTTCGAACAAAGACATCTGTAGCACTTTCTCGACCAAGAAGCTCAATCGCTTCGTCTCGTCGTTGATTACGCCGGATATATGCTTGAATACGTCCGGACTCTTCGTTATATCCGAATCCTTCAACATCTGAGCGGCGAGCGAGATCGTGGATACCGGTGTCTTCAACTCGTGCGTCATGTTGTTGATAAAGTCGTTTTTCATCTCGGATAACTTCTTCTGACGGAATACGATGTAAATCGTGAAGACGAAGGTTATCAACAGGATCAATGAGAATATAACCGATGGAACGATGAAAGTAATAGAGCTTGAGATATAATCCCCTTTCGTCGGAAAATAAACTCTCAGGTAGTTTAGTTTCGATGGGGGATCGTTCGGGAAAAGCACTTGGGTGATCACGTCAGAGGCGATCGGTTGCTTTTGGAATTCTCCGCTCTGGTATACTACATTTCCATCTTTGTTAATAACAGAAAACACAAACGGCAAGTTCAAACCGTTGTTAATAAATTCTGTTTTTAAGTAATTGTTCAGCTTTTTAAAATCTATACGTTCCTCGATCGGCTTTAGATTCGCGGTGTATAAGATGTTGTAAATCACCTCCTCTATCAGTCCACCTTGGTACTGGTAACGTCTTTTTAGTGTCTTCTGTAAATCTTTAGATGTGTTTACGATGCTGTTGGCAGACTGCCGTTTTGACAAGGAAGAGAGCGGCTCGAACTTATGGGCGCTAAAACTTTGCATCTCTATTTGTTGAACGGTTCCATTAGAATCCTTGATCTGTAATTGGTATTTCTCATGGTTGATCACTTGTCCTAGGCTTTGGGCATCCGGGGCATTTTGATACATGAAATTTGTCTCATCCCGGTTGATATCATCCTCGAGGTATTTACGGGTCTCATCCAATTCCAGATTCTTAGATACTTGGCGCAGGCTTCTTTTGACAGTCTCATTGAACTGTTCGCTGCGTGTCTTAAGTATAATGCTCACATAGTTTACCTGTAGGTATAATAACCCGGCGAAGGCAAAAGCCATAACTACCGCAAGCAACCAAATTGTCGACTTCCTCATATCAATATCTTTCTCTTAATATTGCAACAAATAACGTATGTTTTAGTTTAATATTTACACAAAAAAGGTAAAAATAATCCGTTTAAAATGTTAATAATACTTTGTGGACATAGAGGATGTATGCTAGCTAAGCATTGAAACTCCGCTGTTAATGCGCTAGTTAGCGTTATTTTATCCTAAGTTTTTTATATATTATCCTACGTAAAAACAAGTCCGGTGCGTTCTTTGTTGCGCCCGGACTTTATAAAGTCTCCACTTAGGGGATTAAAATCGATGTCCCGGAGGAGGACCCATCGGACCTCTTCCCCGTCCGCTTCTACCCGGCGTTTTCACGTCGCTGGCACTGGCTCCGCCTTTGAAGATGCTAAACCGATAGATGAAGTGTACCATGAAATAACTGCCTAGCGTGTTATATTCTGAGTCTTGTATATAGCTAGCGGTAACGGAACGGGAGATATTGCTTCGTTGTTGCAGGATATCGTAGATCTTGAAACGGAGCGTCCCTTGGTTATTCTTTAAGAAAGACTTGGAGGCTGAGGCATTCCATAGGACTTCGTTCTGTTTGAATCCGTCCCCGTAGCCAGAGTTGGTAGACCAGTTCACGTCACTCTCTATCTTGAAATTGAGGGGCAGATAGATTGTCGTGTAACCGCCGGCTCCGTAATTGAAGGTGTTTTGGTTATTTTCCTTTTGCAGGGAGTTGCTGGTGGCATTGTAACGAATATTCCCGTTTACGCCCAGATCCAGATAAGAGGAGCGGAAGTCGATACCACCACGTTCGGACAATATGAGATTCCGGTTCGTATTCTTCTCCTCGTTGATATATCCGTTGCTATTAGCGAACGAGGCCATTGTCATGGAGTTGATGGAGAATTTCTTATTCTTCAAGGGGGTGTTCAACATCATACGGACGTTGCCACTATAGTTGCCATTTACGTTTTTGTAAGTGGTGGTCTTTACACCTGTCTCTTGGTTATAAGAGGTATAACTTACGATATCGTTGATGATATAACTACCGTTTGCCATGATCATGAAGGCCCGTTGTTTCTCCGGCGTGAACTGTTGGAAACGAATAAATACGTTGTTCGTATAGCGGGGATTCAAATCCGGGTTACCGATCGTGATATTCGTCGGGTCCGAGATATCCGCTACCGGTTGTAATTGAGTCATGCTCGGTTGGCTGGTACGGCCATTATACATGATACGAAGATTCGTACGCTTATCGAACATATAGTTGAATTGAGCCATCGGGGAGAGGTTGACCACCTTACGGGTTATCTTGGATAAGGTCGTGTCGCCAACGAAATTCTCGCTGCTGGAATAGGATGGGTCCAGATTCAAGCCGATCGTGTAGTTGAACTTTGCCCGTTGAGACTTGAAGCTCAAGCTGGCCCGCTGGCTGATAAAGTTATTGCGATAGCTTTGGCTGTAGGCGGAATCTAATACATTATATATACCATCAGCGTCTTGGTTGTAAACATTCTTCAAGGCTTCTTGTTTCCGTTGGCTGATGCTATAAGTGGCTTGGATGAAATTATTATGCCCGATCGGTTCTACCCACGATACGTAGGCCCGGTAATTGAAACCTTTGTTGTCGTAACGTGAGCGCTGGTCGATAATGCTATTCTTCAAGGCATCAGTCTGGTTGAAATAAACGATGTCGGAACGGTTCATGCCGTCACTGTACGAATCGCTATTGCCTCCGGAAAGGGTGGCGCTGAACACACGCCCTTTGTTATTCAGCTTACGGCTGAAATCGATGCTGGCATTTAGGTTGTACCCGTTACTTTCCGAGTAATTGTTGGATTTGTTGGTATTGACCGTATCCCGTTCGTTATCCAAGGTGGTAGCATCACTGAAATTGTCATTCATGCTATGGCTGAGGCTGAAACTCGGGCGGAAGATAAGTTGAGTCATCGTGTCCGGTTTCCATTCCAAGCGAAAGTCTACGCCAAAGTTATCGCTCTTCGTACGGCTCATCGCCTCGCTATTATCGTAGGAGGAACTATCTCCGGGAAGAATATTCTGCCGGTCGCTCTTGCTACGAGCGTCATTGTCGGAATGGGAATAACGAGTATTTCCCCCAAGAGTTAGTTTATCCGGCTTGAATTCCTTGCTGAAATTCAAACCTGCGTTTCCGGAAGAGGTGATACCGCTACCCGCTCCGAAACCTCCTCGTCGGCCTCCACCGCCTCCCATACCGGAGAACATTGTTGAGGCTAGATCGGAAAAGCCCATATTATTCGTGTTATTCGCTCCCCCCATGAACGTGATCTGGTCATTATTCACGAAACGATTGACCATGGCGTTGCCTTCATACCGATCTTTACTTCCGTATCCGCCATATGCGTTGCCAAACCAACCTTGCTTCATGCCGGGTTTCACGGTTAGGTTGATGACGGTCTCTTCCTCTCCATCGTCGAAGCCAGTCATTTGGGCCATATCGCTTTTTTTATCAAGTACCTGTAATTTATCGATCATCTTGGCTGGAAGATTCTTGGAGGCCACTTTCGGGTCATCGGAGAAGAACTCCTTTCCGTCCACCATTACCTTTTTCACCTCTTTTCCATTGACGGTGATCTTGCCTTCGCTATCTACCTCCACACCGGGCATCTTTTTCAATAAATCCTCCAAAACGGAGCCTTCGGTTACTTTATAAGAATCCGCGTTGTATTCCACAGTGTCGTTGCGAACGGTAACCTCGGGTGCCTTACCTATAACTACGGCTTCTCCCAACTCGATCGCTCCGTCGCTTAATTCAAGTTTACCTACGTTTACGGGGTTTTTCTTTCCGGTGATTTGCAAGGGTTGGTACAATGGATCGTATCCGATGAATGTGATGTGTAGTAAATAACTTCCTTTCTTTACGTTTTTCAAGGTAAAACTACCATTATGGGCGCTCACCACACCTCGTACCATGGCACTGTCTTTTACGTTCAGCAATCGTACCGTTGCTTGCTCGATGGGGGTATCACTACCTTGCTCAACGACAGATCCGGTAACATTAACACCGCTTTGCTGTGCGAAAGCCATCGGTGAAAAAAGGATCATCAACAACATCAAAAGGCACTTTCCCGATTTCATAACTATATGGATTACATTGTTTACAATTACGAAAAGATAGACAAGGTTCACTCAAAATAGTTTAATATAATTTTTATGGATTTGATATTATTAACAATCGTGCAGGCCTTTGGATTTATGGAGAGTATTCTTAGAACAAGAACATTATAAAAGGTAAATAGTCCTTCAATTTAACCCGCAATATTTTCAAGGATTGTGTAATCCGGTATTCCACGGTTTTGATAGAAACCCCCAAGGCCTCTGCGATTTGGGGATTAGATTGCTCTCCGAATCGGCTAAGTTTAAATGTCTCCCGGTAATTCTCAGGCAATTCTTCGATCGCTTTCGTGATATTCTCTGTAAGCTCGTTAACGAAATAGGTATCAGGATTCTCAAATTGATCTTTAATCTTATCATAAATCAGGCTATGTACTCGCTCATGATACAATTGCCTTTTGATCGCATTGAGGCAACGATGCTTAACAGCCATAAAAAGATAGGATTTCAAGGATATCTCTACAAATAAGGAATTTCGGTTTTCCCATATAAATAACATTAGCTCCTGAATAAGTTCTTCGGCATCCTCATCAGAAACATATTGGGAAGCATATTCGCATAGCGGCGAATAAAATTTGATAAACATCTGTTTAAAAGCGTCTTTACTTCCTAATTGTATTTGTTCAATTAAAGTAGAATCATCCATAGCACCTTCTTCATCCTTTCTTTTCTGTAAGCAAAGATATATTTTATCTTGGATATTCAAGATTAAAATTAGGGTAACCGCATCGAAATATCACTTTTAGGACATCCTTATCGCAAGATATACTTACTTTACCGATGAAGTACTACTTACTTTACTGATAAAGTATATATCCTATGGGAAAGTAAGTAGTAAAAGTGACTATGCCTAAATTTACTTCACAGATTTTACTGTTATTTTCTAAGGTACTTCACATCTTAGAGAAGCTTCTCCTGAAAAACTTCACAGGGTTGAAAGTTGTTTCCTGAACCGGTTCACAGCGGCAAAAATACCGTTTTTCTTTTTCCATGCAAAACAACCATGAAAAAACCACTGCGGAGGAAGCCTCGCGGCTGGAGGCGCAAAGCCTCCATTGAGCGATCACATACAAGTCAGAGCTTCTCGGAACCTGACAGGTGGGAGCATGTCCCTGTTGCTCCTATGCGGTCTCCTATTGTTGTAGAAGTCTATGATCCTCGCCAACAAATCCCTTGCGACCACCACGTCCGGGGGGCGTTTCATCCTGTAGAGCCATTCCTGCTTGATGATGCCGTTGACCCGCTCGGCGATCGCGTTGTCGGTAGGCTTGTAGTCCTCCGTCATGCTGATCGTGGCTTTAATGGCCTGTAGACGATCAATATATTGATTACAACAATATTGAACGCCGCGGTCGGAGTGGTGGATCAGTCCATCGAACCCTAGGGGTGACACGTGCGAGATACCCATGTCCAGAGCCGTCACGGTATTGGAGGCGACTAGGCTGTCGGAAAGGACCCAGCCTATGATCTCATGCGTGAACGCGTCCGTCAGGAGATGCAGGTAGGCCACGCCCTCATCGGTGTCGATATAGGTGATGTCGGCCACCCACAATTGGTTGATCCTGTTGACGGTCAATCCCTTGATCATGTTCTTGTACTTCCTGTAAGGATGGTTGGAGCTTGTCGTGTGACGGCGCTTCCCGGGCTTCAGCATCAGGTGTGACTCGTGCATCAGCCCGTAGAACCAGTCCCGGCCACGCATCTCGTCCGGATAGAGTTCCTTGAGCATCAGGTACAGCTTGTACGCCCCGATGCCCGGAGCCTCATGCCGGATATCCCTCACGGTGTCAAGTATCTCTTTCTCTGACAATTCCCTGCGCATGCGTTTCTCCTTGCTCACGGAGTAATAACCTTCTCTTGTCTTGCCAAACAGCCCGCTCAGGCTACCGATCGATTCCTTGGGATGCCTGAGCCGAAGGTTGTCTACCGCTTGGCGCCAGCTTTTTTTAGCAGGTCGATGCCATATTGTTCCCGACCGATCTTAAGAAGCTCATGCAGAGCCTCATTGCGCAACTCTGAGCAGGCCAACGCCTTGCGTAGGCGCAAGTTCTCCTCCCGGAGCCTCTCGCTCTCCGTTTGGGGACCGGTCGCCTTGGATGATTCGGATTTCTTTCGTGCCATATATACCTGATGCTCTAACTCTGTCAGATCGGACGGTAAAGATAGCGTTTTTGACTCAAAATAACCTTCCCAGCGACTGAAGGTCACGTAATCAACCGAATATTTCTTACATAGCCTGTACTTGGTTGAGCCACTCTCATAATACTCCTTCAGCATACGGAGCTTGAACTCCATGCTGTAATTTTTACGTTCTCTTAACTTGTTTGACATGTTACACACGTTCTTTTAATTGTTAATTACGTGTGAAGTAAATCTGTATCATGTCAAAGTCTAACGGTCTTCCATAAAAAAAATTGATGCGGTTACCCTGGGCTAAAAATGAGAAAGTTGAAAAAAATTGCTTTTTAGTTAAGGGTGTGTTCTTTCTGGATTGTCTTAGTTATAGAAACAGATAAGAATGAAAACTGAAAATAGACATATTAATTTTCAAGAGCCGGAAGGTATGATGCTTTTACGGTATATAAAGGACACAGCTTCCAATGAGGAAAAATCTTATATTGAAGCTTGGCTGGAAGCGGATGAAAATAATAAGAGGATCTTATTACAGACCGCCCGTATATATTATACGAACAATGCGATGGAACGGATCGCTAGCCGAAATCCATTGATTGCCTATGAAAAGTTGGAACAACGATTAGCAAAACGGACCCGTTTATATTGGCTGAAGAGGTTCTCTGTCGCTGCGGCTTGTATAATTGCTATCATTGGGCTATCAACCTTATTTTCCCATAGAAAGGCTGATTCTGAATTTGGAGATCCTCAAATTATAACACTTCAGGCAAATGCGGGAGTCCGTACACGCTTTAATTTACCGGATGGTACTGTTGTTTATCTAAATTCGGGTAGTGTTTTATCCTATCCGATGTCTTATGACCAAAAAGAAAGAAAAGTATATTTATCAGGAGAAGCCTATTTTAAAGTCACTCACAACGAAAAACAACCTTTTATTGTCAGTACTTCAGGAGATCAGCATAGGGTTAGAGTTTTAGGCACGGAATTTAATATACAAGCTTATGGGGATGAGAATATAATTTCGACTACTTTAGTGACGGGCTCCGTAAATCTCGAGGTGAAGAATAAATCAGGGAATGTGAGTCATAGGACGTTACTACCATCCGAAAAAGCGATTTGCAACTTGGATAAAGAAGAAATTTCTGTGATGAAAATAAACACGATGTATGAAACCGCATGGATGGATGGCAAACTGATGTTCAAGGATACGCCTTTACCTGAGGCTTTGAAAAAATTGTCATATTACTATAATGTTGAATTTGTGATTCAGGATGCGGAGATTAAAAGCTATTGTTTAACCGGTATTTTAGATAATAGGTTGCTATCTCAGACACTAGACTATTTGAGAATATCTTCAAATATTGATTATCGTATAGAAGATATGAAGACAGATGACAGCAAAGGTACTAACCGTACTCGAGTTATACTTTGGAAAGGAAAATAAAGAAAAATGTATAATAATTAAATAATATGGGCCTATGGAATAAAAGAACAAGAATGTAGACTTGGTCTATCTAAAAAACATATGGGAAAATGTTACCAGCATCTTCCCATATGAAACAATTTGATAGAAGGTCTTTAAACCGACTAAGAAATTTATTTTTTAATCTTAAATCAATTACAAAAATATGATGAATAATTTATATTTCCAACTTGATGGAGATAAATCAACGTTTGTCAGGTTGGTATCTAAAATATCAAGAATTATGAAGTTGACCTTATTTCTTGTATGTTTATCAATTAGTATGTCATTTGCTATGACAACAAATGCTCAAAGCACCTCACTTTCTTTTAAAGCGACAGATCAATCTATAAAAAAAGTTTTGGAACTGATTGAAAGTCAAACTGATTTCCACTTCTTTTATAATAGTAAGCTGGTTGATGTCAGTCGAGTGATATCAGTTGATATAGAGGATGAAGATCTCATTTCTGTGTTGGAGAATGTGTTTAAGGATTCGAGTATCGGGTATAAGGTAGTAGGTAAGGATGTGATCTTATCCTTGAAAAATCTTAGTCAAGGACAAGATGGAAAGACCGTGACTGGTACGGTTGTCGATGAAAACGGTTTACCTGTTATTGGTGCGAATATCGTGGAAAAAGGAACTGCGAATGGGACGATTACGGATATAGATGGAAGGTTCTCTATTAGTGTTGGGAAAAATGCAGTATTGGTTGTTTCCTTTATCGGTTTTAATGTGCAAGATGTCCCAGTTGAGGGTAAATCAAATCTGACTATTGCTTTAAAAGAAGATACTCAGGCTTTGGAAGAGGTCGTAGTAGTGGGGTATGGGGTTAGTAAGAAATCTCATTTAACAGGTTCTGTTGGTTCTGTTAAGATGGATGAAGATGTTGTTGGTCGTCCTGCTGTTGAAGTGGGGCAGTCTTTGTATGGAAAAGTTGCAGGTGTGCAGGTGATAGGAGGCTCTGGTGAACCAGGTAGTTCATCTTCAATACAGATTAGAGGTGTTAATTCTATTTCTGCAAGTAGTGCTCCTCTCGTAGTTATAGATGGAGTTGCTGTTCCTGATTATGATATGAATTTGATCAATAATGCTGATGTTGAGTCTATCGAAATTTTAAAAGATGCTTCTTCTGCGGCTATTTATGGATCTCGTGGTGCGAATGGTGTTGTTTTGATTACAACCAAGAGTGGAAAAACAGAAAAACCACGAGTAAATATTAATTACTTGTTTGGTGTTCAAAAATTGTTAAAGAAAATTGATGTCATGAATAGTCGGGAGTACGCAGAGGCTTATATGGATGCCGCACAAAATGGTTGGGTTGATAGTGGTGGTGATCCTAACGCACCTAATACAATAGAGGCGCGTGGTGCATATAAATATACATGGCCTGAAGCATTTGAGCATCCTGAAAGTTTATATGATATTGATTGGCAAGATGTCGTATTTGATGCGGCACCAATGCATAAATTGGATGCTAATATTTCGGGTAAATCGGAAAAGTCAGATTACTTGATATCGGCTGGATATGTCAATCAAGCAGGAATTTTATTAGACTCTGATTATAAAAAGTACTCATTAAGTCTTAAATTGAATACTCATATAAATAAATATTTGGATGTGGGTGGCAATATGAGTCTTAATTATGGAGATCAAAAAGAGGTCTATTGGAGAACAGCAGAGTGGGCAGTCCAATATCCTTCTGTTTTCCCTGTATATGCGGAGAATGGTCTTCTTGGTTGTAATTCATATCTCCCTGGTTTCGAAAAATATAATACAATCCTTTTTAGACCGAATATGGGCCATCCTCTTTATATGAAAAATAATGATGCAAATCGGCAAATTCTAAATACGATAGGAAGTGCTTATGTGTCATTAAATTTATTACCTGGACTGAAGTTTAAATCTTCTTTTAATTATTATTTAAAAAGGAATGATTATAATAATTATGAGGCAAAAGATCATGACTTAGGAGAGGCTTATTATACTCCAGGACAAATGACAGTTGATCAAGCTAGAAAGTGGAATTATACATTTCAGGATCTATTGACGTATGATAAATCTTGGGGTAATCATGAATTTTCATTCTTGTTAGGATTTGAATTTAATAAAAATGACTATTATAAGACTAGTCAGTCAAGAAGGGACTATGATAATGATTTATTGCATGCGTTAAGTGCGGGAAAGACCGTTTTGTCTTCAAGTGATGTAATCACAAAGAATACATTGATGTCTTATTTTGCAAGAGTAAACTATAACTATAAAGGCCGATATATGCTTTCTGCAGCTTTCCGTCGTGACGGCTCCTCTCGTTTTGCTCCGAATAATAAATGGGGAAATTTTCCCTCTATTTCTTTAGGATGGTTAGTGACGGAAGAGGATTTTATGAAAAAAATGGATTGGATTAATATGTTAAAATTGCGAGTTAGTTATGGATTGACAGGAAATGACCATTTTCAAGATTATGTTTGGGTGGCGAAATTAAATCAATCTAAAATTGCTTTTGGAAATAATTTAACAACTTCATATTATCCATCCAATATAACTAATCCTGATTTGAAATGGGAACGTACACAACAGTTAAATGTGGGATTAGACTGGGGAGTGTTGAAGAGTCGTATACAAGTAGGATTAGATTATTATTATTCGACATCTGATGGACTGTTGTTGAATGTTCCAGTTCCTGCTATAACAGGTTATTCTTCTATATTTACAAATATCGGTAAATTGGAGAATAAAGGTATTGAATTTAATATAACTACTCAAAATATTGACAATAAAGATTTTTCATGGAGTACGAATTTCAATATATCAAAAAATAAAAATAAGATTCTTGAATTAGGGCCAAGTGGTGCTTCTATGATCTTTACTCCAAGTAGTTTTGGTGGAATGCAAAAAATTAATGAGGTTGGTCACTCTGTGTTCAATTTTTATGGATACCAATATGATGGTGTTTATATGAGCCAAAAAGAGATCGATGCTGATCCAGCGCATTATAAAACTGCAAGACCTGGAGATGGTCGATACGTAGATGTAAATAAGAATGGTGTATTAGATGCAGGTGATAGAACTCTTATTGGAGATCCTAATCCGAAATTTATTTGGGGATTTACAAATAACTTTAAGTATAAAGATTTTGATTTGAGTTTTTTGTTCCAGGGTGCTCATGATTTTGCGATATATGATGATAATGCTCATCGTTCGTTGATGTATCATGAAGGTCGAAATTTTTTGAAAGAAGTTACAAATAGATGGCGTTCGGAGGAAAATCCTGGTGATGGTGAGCATTACAGATTGTCTGTAGACTTAGGAGAATATGAAAAGAGAGGATCAAGTTTGTGGATTGACCGGACATCTTATATTAGGTTGAAGAGTTTAACTTTTGGTTATACACTTCCAAAAAATATTTCGAAAATAGCAAGTTTGCAATTTGTGAGATTTTATTTTAATGCCTTGAACTTATTTACGATAACTGGTACTGATGTTTGGGATCCTGAGTCGTTTAGAGGGGATGCCTCAGATGCTTCTGCAAGAGGTGTGATGGGAAATATATATCCATCTTCTAAAGTTTTTTCTTTTGGTGTTAATGTTGGATTTTAATTCATAATGTGATGAAAAAGTATATTTTGTTAATCGTAATGGCTGTCATGGTCTCTTGTAGTGACCAGTTAGAGCTTTATCCCGAGACAAATTTAACAGAAGGTAATTATTATAATACCGAAGAAGAATTGTCGTTGGCGGCTAATGATGCTTATAGGCAATTATGTCGGATCTATAATGCGAATGGGCTACCTGATTTGTTTGGAGAACGATTCTCTGATAATGTATGTGTGATTTTTACAGATGGAGGAAATACGTATACGGAAGATATAGTGCTTCATAAAATTAAATCAGATAATGGAACAATACTATCAGCGTGGCGAACTGCTTATAATGGCATCTCAATAATTAACGATGTATTATATCGGTTGGAAAATACATCTGTCTCTTTTACGTCTGATGAGTTTTTGAATAGAATTAAAGCAGAACTTATTTTTGTTAGGTCATTGATATATTTTAATTTGATTCAAGCGTTTGGTGATGTACCTTTCTTATTAAAACCTGTTACTGTTTCTGAGAGTTATTCTTATTTGCGTGAAGATAAAAATCAAATATATTCTCAGATTATAGCAGATTTACTGTTTTGTAAGGAATATTTACCTAAGTCATATGAAGGTAAGGATGTTGGCAGAATAACAACTTATGCAGCATCTTCTATTTTGGCTAAAATTTATTTGATTCGTGGGGATAAAGATTCTGCTAAAATAGAATTAAAACGAATTATTGATTCTGGAAGATATAGTTTGGATGCTAATAATGATGGAAAAGTTGATGTTGAAGATTATGCGTATTTGTTTGCCCCATCTACAAAAAATTGTAAAGAGTCTATTCTGGAGGCTCAATTTTTGTCGGGCGTAGACAATGTAAATGCGGAACATCAAAATCAATATACTCCTTTTCTTTGGTCTTTTCATTTACCTGGTTCTTCTGACACTTTTAGAGGAGGAGGTAAAAATACTCCAAGTAAAGATCTTTTGGCAGAATATGAAGAAAATGATCCTCGTATGAATCTCTCTATTGTCCCAGGTTATCAAGATGAAGGTGCTAATATTTGGGTTGATCATCCTTATACTTGCAAGTTCTATGATCCTGATTGGCAAAACCCTGGACAAAACTTTGAGATTATTCGTTATGCTGATATTTTATTATTGTATTCGGAGTTGACAGGAGATGCAACTTATTTGAATCAAGTTCGTGCTAGAGCAGGACTTCCTTTATATGGAAGTGATTCGTATCCAAAAAAGTATAATAATTTGGCGTTGGCTGTAGAGCATGAGAGACGAGTTGAATTGGCTTTTGAGTTCCATCGTTTTTTTGATTTGGTAAGGACTAACCGGGCGTTAGAGGTATTTAATGCAAAGGGAATCAGTTTATCTGAAAATAGTCTGTTATTTCCTATACCTTTGGTTGAAAAGGATATTAATCCAGAATTAACTCAGAATCCAGGTTATTAATAATATAAGAATATTATGAGAAATACATGTTTTAATTCACTTTTGATATTTAGTGGAGTTTTGGGCTCTGGAAACTTGTTATTTGCTCAAGAGAAACCCAATATCGTGGTGTTCATAGCGGATGATGCAGGCATGGACTTTGGTTGTTATGGTAATTTGGCAATTAAAACTCCGAATATAGACAGAATTGCAAAGCAGGGAGTCCGTTTTCAAAATGCGTTTTTGACATCACCGCAGTCCAGTCCATCTAGAACCAGTATGATGACAGGTATGTTTGCCCATACGATTGGGACAGAGGATTTGCATATGCCGATCGATGAATCGACTCGTATGATGCCCTCCTATTTTAAGGAGGCAGGATATTTTACGGGCTCTATGTTGAAAACTCATTGGGGTTCCAATGGGGATAAGCAGTTTGATCGGATGATCTCGGGAACGTATCTTCCCAATGGTGGGGATTTGTCCGAAGAGACCTTTCGGAATTACGAGCGATTTATTGATGATAGTGCTGATCATCCGTTTTTTCTTTGGGTAGGATTCCATGATTGCCACCGTCCTTATTTCCGTGATGTCTGCCCTCAGGAGAATGATCCTTCAAGAGTGAAGGTTCCTCCTTATTTGGTGGATGGAGCGGATACACGGCGGGATCTGGCGGATTATTATGATGAGATTACTCGTATGGACGGGCATATAGGTCGGATGATCTCCGTCTTGGAGAAGAAAAAGCTGATGGAGAATACCATTATTGTCTTTTTGAGTGATAACGGAATGCCATTCCCCCGTTGTAAGGGTTCTTTATATGATTCAGGCATACAGACTCCTCTGGTGTTTATGTGGAGGGGTATGATCCCTGAGAATAAGGTGCATTCTAATGGGTTGGTCAGCACGGTGGATTTGGCGGCTACGTTGTTGGATTTTGCTGGAGTACGGATGGATGAGTGCGTTTATAGTAAGAGCTTTCGCAAGCTGTTGTTTGATCCGTCATTGAGGGGACGTGATTATATCTTCTCGGAGCGGAATTGGCATGACACGGACGAGTATATTCGTTGTATCCGCACGGAGAATATCAAACTGATCTATAATGCGTATTACGATATTCCGCATGGTACGGCAATGGATTTAAGCTCTAGTTTAAGCTGGTTTGAGTTGAAACAAAATCAGCGAAATGGGACTTTGAAACCTGAACAGTCTCAGATATTCGTAGCTCCAAGGGCTATGGTCGAGATCTATGATTTAAAGAAAGATCCCAATGAGTTGGAGAATGTGGCCGATCGTCTCCCTTATGCGGTAGACTGTAAGAAGTTGGCGAAACTACTTGTGGAATGGCAGAAAGAGACAAAGGATCATCCTTGGTGGAAGCGGCGTAGACCAGATCAGAATGACAGGGTGACAGGATTCCCTATATTTCCTAGATCTGAGACGTTTTGGGCTGATTAATACCTTTGAATGGGTTGTGTGAAAGAGAGCTTTGTCTGTTTTAATAGAAAGGGGTATGCCGAAAAGCATACTCCTTTTTATGAGGGATTATTATGGTAAGCATCCGATAAGGTATACATTGTAAATTCATAAAACGACAAGCTCTTCTTGTCAGCGAATATAAAGTTGATAGGAAGAGTTTGCCATTCTAGTGTATCTTTGAAACAAAATTCATGTTGGTGAATTTTAATAAAAAATCATTATGAGAAAATGTAGTGTATTTTATGGTACTTTGTTAGCGTTAGTATTGGTGAGCCTTGGTGTAAAGGCTGATAACAATGGAAATGAAAACGTGGGACATTCGGGAAAGACATCCGAATATACAGTTGCGGCTTATATTTGGCCTTCCTGTCATGATGACCCGATGGGACGGGAAGTATTATGGCCAGAGAAGACGGGTGAGTGGGAGATCATCAAGAAGGGTAATCCCCGGTTTCCGGGTCATTACCAGCCTAAGATTCCCTTATGGGGTTATGAGTTGGATAACGATCCCAAGGTGATGGGGCGTTGGATCGAGGCTGCCACGGACCATGGGGTAAACACGTTTATTTTTGATTGGTATTGGTTCAACAACGGACCGTTTTTGGAGGGATGTTTGAATGATGGTTTCCTGAAAGCCAAGAACAACCAGAAGATGAATTTCTATATTATGTGGGCCGATCACGATGTGGCTCGTAATTACTGGAATGTACATCGTTATAAGGAGGATAACTCTCGTCTGTGGAATGGGGCGATCGATTGGCCCAATTTCAAGATCATCGTGAAGCGCATTATTGATCAATATTTCAAACGCCCCAATTATTATAAGATAAATGGGGAACCTGTCTTCTCTGTTTTTAGCACGGACAATTTGATCAAAACATTCGGTTCATTGGAGGAAACTCGCAAAGGTTTGGACTATTTCAGGGAGGAAGTTAAGAAAGCTGGTTTCCCCGGATTGCATGTTCAATTAATGACGGGTGGTGTACCGAATGCTGATTTCTTGAAGCAAATAGAGATGTTAGGTATTAATAGCTTAACTTTGTATAATTGGGGAGGCCCACATCCGGAGGATTACATTCAATGGGGAAAAGAGGCTTTCGAGCGTTTGGAGAAATGGAGCGAAGCCGTTTCTATCCCTTATTTCCCCAACGCATCTATAGGTTGGGACGATACGCCACGTTTCCCGCATAAAACACAGAAGGACGTGGTGCATTTTAATCAATCCCCAGAGGCTTTCGCCGCTTTCTTGCAAAAGGCGAAAGAGTATTGTGACAGGCATCCTGAACAGCCTAAACTAATCACGGTTTACGCTTGGAATGAATGGGTGGAAGGAGCTTACCTCTTACCGGATGTGAAGTATGGTTTCGGCTATTTGAATGCGGTGAAGGATGTGTTTGTTAATGGGAAATATCAAGCTTATTAATGCGAGTTCGGAATAAGCTATAGCCTGAAAAAATGAATCGGCAGTTTGAAAAAGTTGCCGATTTGTTCTGTTTGTCTGACACAGGACTTCATTCGGTTAGTTTGGAATTTCGTTGATTACCTTCTGATTCCGATCCACGTACTAGATCTCCTTTACCGATGAAGTATTACTTAATTTACTGATGAAGTATATATCTTATGGGGAAGTAGGTAGTAAAAGTCAAACGGTCTCCTGTAAAAAATGATGCGGTTACCCTGCTTTTCAAGAGGAAATAACCTCTTCTTATTTTTTTATTTTATATTTGTTCGGTCAATATGTGCTAGAAGAGATGGATGTAGAACGGATATACCTAGAACGATTACGAAGCGGTTCATACAGAGACTTTACGAAACTGTATGAATCATACGCTTCACGCCTATATGCGTTCGCATTGCACTTGACTCATTCTGATGCTCTTGCAAAAGATATTGTACAAGAGACTTTTATCAAAGTGTGGGTGCGGAGAGAACAAATTGATTTAGATATGTCTTTCAGTGCTTTCCTATTTACGATGGCCAAGAACCAATTATTGAATGAGTTTCGTAGGCAGGCAAATAGTCCACTTTTTTGGGAAGATGTTGTACTAAATGAGTCTGGAGATGGAGAGGAAACAGCGATTGAACGTAAATTATCTTTTGAGGAATTTAACCATAGACTGGAAATAGCGAAACAAAAGTTGACACCTCGCCAACGAGAACTGTTTGAGTTAAATAAGGAACAAGGTATAACTATAACAGAAATAGCGGCTAAAGCCTTTATTTCAGAACAATCTGTGCGTAACCAGTTATCGCAAGCCTTACATGTTTTAAGAAAGGAGCTCGGTAAGTATGCTTTGCTGTTCTCTCTTTTCTTTATCGGATAAATAAAATTGAAAAACAATATTCTTATGTTTTATAACATCTAAAAAGGCATGTTATAAATTAACGGCTCATGTGTATACCTTATAAAAAGGATATTATGCAGGAGTCACATACATATTATTTGCTCTCAAAGTACATGGATCAGACGATCTCTACGGAAGAGTTGAAAACACTACGGCTTTTGGTTAATTTGTCTGATGATGATGAATTATCGTTGTCATTGTCTCATTTATGGGAAAATGGGCGACCCTTTGAAGAGGTTGATGAGAGAATCATACGAGATATGTTCAGTGAGATTCAAAATCGAACGAGAAAAGAACGATTCGTTATGGTGTTTAGGAAACTGGCTCGTATCGCCGCAATACTATTAATACCTTTATTAAGTATATTGTCTGGTTATTTATATTTCAATCCAGTCGATCAGAAGGGTAGCATTGGCAATTTAGTGGTTCATGCCGATAGAGGGGAAAGATCGGGGGTGACTTTACCGGATGGAACACAAGTAAAACTAAATGCGGAATCGAGCTTAAGTTACACTCACGATTTCGGTCGAGAGCTTCGACAAGTTAATTTAGAGGGAGAGGCCTATTTTGAGGTGACTCGGAATGAGGATAAACCTTTCGTGGTACATACTGAATATCTGGATATAGAAGTGTTGGGCACAAGTTTTAATGTGTATTCGTATGAGCGGGAGAATGTCATGGAAATGGCCTTGATATCGGGACGGATCAAGATACAGACTTGTTCAGACCCTTCTCGTGTCGTTTATCTAAAACCAAATGAAAAAGCATTGTTCAATAAAGAATCGGGTATTATAACCGTGGAGAAAACAGATAATCGATTTGAAACGGCGTGGTTAAGAGGAGACCTCGTTTTTCGATCAACGAAATTAAGTGATGTCTTGGCCAAACTAGAGCGTAGATATGGCGTGAATATCCATTTGAATGATTTTTCTTTAGCGAATGACTTATTTACCGGAAATTTTGATAGTGAATATATCGTAGATGTAATGGACCTTTTAGAGAGGCATTATGACTTTACATATGATATACGAGGAGATGATATCTTTATACATCCTTGAGCGAGTGAAAATAAAATGTATAACCTTAAATCAGTTCTTATGCGACAAGATTCTTCATAATAAAAACGGAACCGAAAAATGGTCGAGATTTTCCGGTTCCCCAATTAATACTCCATTTACGAGAATGGCGATCAAGCCATAAAACGGATTGTATCAATTTTAAAAAATAATATATGTTCAAAAGTAGAAAAAATCAATGTAGCTATATAATTTTTTTGGCTCTATTTCTGTTTTTTAATCCTATTTTGGTATTAGCTCAGACAGGAAGTGTCACTCTTTCCATGAAGAATGCTACATTAAAGCAATTTTTTGAGGCTGTAGAGAAGCAAACCACATATATATTCTCTTATCGGGATGCTATAGTGGAAGGAAAGAAAGAGGTAACTTTAAACGTGACGAATCAGCCGATTCGGCGTTTGTTAGATGATGTACTGCATCAAAGAGACTTGCAATATACGATGACAGGGCATTCAATTGTCGTAACTTTAAAGACTGCCGGTAATGTAAAGCTGGTATCTGGTACTGTCGTGGATAGTAACGGTGAACCGATTATCGGAGCGAATGTTGTTGAGAAAGGGACTACGAATGGAACGGTAACGGATATTTCGGGAAATTTCTCATTAAATATAAATGATAGCGGTATTTTACAGGTCTCGTATATTGGGTTTAATACTCAAGATGTAGCTGTGAACGGAAAATCAAGTTTAATGATAAACTTGAAGGAAGATACTCAAAAACTGGATGAGGTAGTCGTTGTTGGTTATGGCGTGCAGAAAAAGTCGAATGTAACGGGATCTGTGGCTTCTATTAAGACGGATGATTTTAATGATTTAAATATGGATGTGTCGCATGTTATTCAAGGCCGTGTGGCAGGTGTCAATGTTTCCAATGGGAATATTATCATTCGTGGAGCGGCTTCTATCAATGGCGCAGATCCGTTGTGGATCGTGGATGGAGTGCCGGGTAGCGCTCCTAATTTTAATGATATAGAATCTATCGAGATCTTGAAGGATGCGGCTTCGACTGCTATTTACGGTGCCCGGGGAGCAGGAGGTGTGATCCTTGTTACCACTAAAAAGGGAAAGATAGGGAAACTTTCTATTAATGCGAGAGTAAACTTTGGAATAGAGACTCCGATCGATTTGCCGGATATGCTGCATACCGCGGACTTTATTGACCGGAAATTGGCGGCAGGCTTCCCTAATAATCCCAATTCCGGCTGGGATAATCCCGCTTCGCTACCAGATACAGACTGGGAAGATCTGGTTTGGCGTAATGCTTTTAGGCAAAACTATTTTTTATAGATGACGGGTGGTAATGAGAAAACTACATTTAATATGTCTGCGGAGTTCTACAAGAATCAGTTTATCGAACGTTATTCATTTGAGGATGCGGGTAATTTCCGTGTGGCTAGCCAGACAAATATAAGTAAACGCGTGAAATTTTCCGAGATCATGACTGTTGGTTTTAATAATACGGATCCCCATTTGTATGGGCAGACGAATAATGATTATGTTTATTACCGCCAAGTTCCTACGATGGTGCCTTATGATAATACCAACGAAGCTGGTGGAGGTTGGGGAAAACATCCGGCAGGTGGTTACTACGAGGGACCTAATCATGTGGCTACACTAATGTCTCATCATGAGAATGAACGTAGGTTTTGGGCCCGGGCAAATGCGATTTTGGATTGGGAGATTATCAATGATTTAAAATTCCAAGCGAATTTCTCTGCCAATTTTGACTCCCATGCGAATAATTTGTTCTTAGAGTCATGGAATTTGGGATCTTTATCTCAACAGGATTATTACTCGAAAGATTATGGCTCCGGTTATGATTTACGTATGTTATATACATTGACCTATGACCATACTTTTGGGGAGAAACACTATGTAAAAGGTTTGGTTGGCTACGAGGCTTATCGGGCGACGGCTTCTTCGGCAGGTGGTTGGAAAAACGGCTTTTTGGTTCAGCCTTCGGATGATATTAGTTTAGGTACGGGAGATAAAGATGTATCCGGAACGAAAACGGAAGGTCGTAGTTTATCCCAGTTCGCTCGTGTAAACTATGCTTATGATGACAGGTATTTGCTAGAGGCTAGTATTCGTCGGGATGGTTATGATAACTTTGGTCCAGAGAATCGGTTTGGTGTGTTTCCTTCTGCTTCTGTCGGTTGGAATGTGGGAAAAGAGAGCTTCGTAAAGGATAATATAACATGGATGTCTCAATTGAAATTGAGAGGAAGTTATGGTAAAATTGGTAACAATACAATTCCTCAATTCTTGTATGAACCTTCTTTTACGAATAATTATCTATATTATTCATATGATAGGCAAAATACGCAGAGAGGATTCTGGTATTCAAATGTTGCGAATGCTACGATTAAATGGGAAGACGTGGCCCAATGGAATATAGGTGTTGACGCAAGTTTTCTGGATAATCGCTTGAATACGACAATCGAGTATTATGATAAGAAAACTTCCGATATGTTATATTCAGTAGGTGTGCCACCTTCTGCCGGACCTTCTTCGGAACCATTTAGCGAGACTTCTTCTTATCGGGCTAATATCGGAAAGATAAGCAATAGAGGTTTCGAATGGATGGTTCAATGGAGGGATTCCTATAAAGATTTCAGGTATGACGTGGCTTTTACGTTGTCTACCAACAAGAACAAAGTGGTAAAGTTAAGTGACCAAGTGAATCCGATCATTTGGGCTGGAAGCGATGCGACTTTGAATAGTTCTATTTATCGTACGGAAAATGGACAACCGATGGGACAGATGTATGGATATGTCGTGGATGGTATTATTCAAGACCAAGCGGAAATCGATGCCTTAAACGCTCAATCTCCGGATGGATTGTACCAACAAGCAGGTACGGCTCCGGGTGATTTGAAATATAAGGATTTAAATGGAGACGGAAAGGTGACGAATGAGGATAAGACATATATCGGTAATCCTTGGCCGGATTTGATGTATGGATTGAATATAAATTTGTCATGGAAAGGCCTTGATTTAAGTATGGGCTGGTTAGGAAACGCAGGTGTTGATGTCTTTAATAGCGCTAAGCTTTATGAAAGAAGTTTCTATGGCGACTATAATACGACTTATAAGGTATATGAGGCGTGGAGTCCGACGAACCGGGCTACTTCACATCCTCGAGTAACGAAAGAGGACCCGAATGGAAACTTCAAGAATGTCTCCTCTTATTTTGTGGAGGATGGTTCTTTCTTTAAATTGAAGAATTTACATTTCGGCTATAATTTACCGAAATCAATACTTTCTCATTTGAAGATAGAAGGTTTGAAGTTTTATATTAATTGTGATAATTTATTTATTATCACAAAGTTTCAAGGAGATCCTGAATTGGGTGGTGGATATTTGGAACGAAATATGTATTCTGTGAAACGGGCTCCATCCACCCGCACCATTATGGGCGGTTTAAGTTTAACCCTCTAAATTAATAGGAAGATGAAGAAATTAGTTATATTATTAGCTGCTGCGTTAACTTTTAATAGTTGTTCGGATAGTTTTCTGGATTTATCAAATCCCAGTGCGTTATCTCCAAGTGTCTACCCTAAATCTATGGCGGATATGGAGACTATCGTAACATCAGTTTATGCGAATATGGTCGCTGTGCCTTTGTATGGAAAGAGGGTTATGGCGAAAGGGACATTCTGTGTGGATCATACGGTAGATATGGCTTGGACTGGTGACGCCAACTGGAACCAGTTGGCGACCAATCAAGTGACTTCTGATAATGCTTACATTGGGACGTTATGGATTGGTTATTATAAAATGATTTCTTGTGCGAATACCGTATTGGAGCAATTGGAAAGAATCGACAAGGAGAAGTTTACAGATGCGGATTTAGTAAGGCTTTCGCAGATGAAGGGAGAAGCTTTGTTTTGGAGAGGTTGGGCACACCAACAGCTAGTAGCGTTTTTTGGAGAGGGATATCCTTGCAACGGGGAGGGCGATAGAAAAGGTGTACCTGTTCGTTTACAGGTAGCATCGACTCCGGATATGCTAAATATAGAACGTAGCACGGTGGCCGAGGTTTACGATCAGATCTTGAAAGATTATGAGGCAGCCAAACTTTTGCTACCTGCTGTATGGGAAGAGAGGGCGGACTATCCACGTCCAACCTCTGTTGCCGTTACTAGTTACATCGGGCAAGCGAATTTGTATATGGGTAATTATGATGCGGCAAAGAAAGCGTTGAAAGAGGTTATTGATTCTTCCGGAAAAGAATTGCTCCCTTTCAATGAATATGCGAAGATGTTTAATGAGGATCAGGAGAAATTTAATAGAGAATCGATCTTAGAGATTAATTTCCGTAATGGGGATACTTCCGGATATTTTTGGTATGGAGAAGGTTCTCAATATGGATTGATCGCTGCCTTATGTTTCCAGAACGCAAGTGGAGATGTTGAGGCGGCCGGTTGGGGTAATATTTTCTTTCATGATGCGAATATTAAACGTTTTAATGGAGATCCTCGTTTGGATATCGCCGCTTTGCGTCCGGGAACTCCTGTTATTATGAATGGACAGCAGACGCAGGTTCTGAAATATAAGGATACGGAGGCTGACATTCAAGGTTGGAGCATGCGAAAATACAATCCGTTGAAAAGTACGGTGAATGAGTTGAATTTAGGGGTTGGTATTAATATGTATTTGATGCGTTTGGCGGATGTATATTTGATGTATGCGGAAGCTTGTCAGGCTACGGGAGATGAGGTAAATGCCCGGAACTATATGAATCTGGTAAGAAGAAGAGCTTATAATGGAGATAGTTCCCATGATATAACGGCTAGTGGAGAAGCTTTGAGAGATGCGATTCGGGAGGAACGTTTCATGGAGTTCTGCGGTGAGGGCGTACAACATTGGCAAGATGTTTGCCGCTGGAAGGTCTTGGATGAGGAGATTAGCCGTTGGTATGGAAAGACACGTGTTGGTAATCCGCATTATGATGCGAAAGATTTGTATTTCCCGATACCCAAGGTTGAAATGGAGAATAATCCGAATATGACACAAAGCATAGGTTACGAGAACGAGTAGATATAACTTGTTGAAAAGTTCATCAAAGAAAAGGAATAGGATGGTTCTCTTGGGATCGCTAATCCTATTCTTTTTTTATTCCTTTATGATCATATTAAATCTTATTGAATAATGAAGATGATAGATGTGTCGAAAGTAAGAGTCTTTCGGGGGAGTCTCTTTGTATTGTTTATGCTCTTTATGCGGATAGGTTGGGCCTCAAATGATGATAGCACCTATAATATCGTGGATTTTGGAGCTAAAGGAGATGGAATAACAGACAATACCCAGTTCATCAACAGGACAATAGAAGCTTGTACCTTGAGAGGGGGAGGAACGGTTATCATTCCGGAGGGAACGTTTTTGACAGGAAGTATTCTGCTGAGAAGTAAAGTAAACTTATTTTTAGAAAGTAATGCCGTAGTGAAAGGCATAAATAATCTGGAAAAGTACCGTTCTATATCCGATCTTAATCAAGATGAGACTTATTATAAAGTAAAACCCCGGAATTGGAACAAGGCATTGCTTTTAGGAGATCAAGTTGAAGATGTGTCAATTACAGGAGAGGGGGTAATCGATGGTGCCCATATTCAAGATAAAAAAGGTGAAGAAGGGATGAGAGGCCCTCATATTCTCTTTTTGTCGAGATCGAAAGGGATTAAGATATCGGGAGTTAAACTACGAAGAGCATCGAACTATGCTTTTATGAGTTATGATATTGAAAGGGCTTCTTTCGATAATCTTTTAGTGGAGGAAGGATGGGATGGGATTCATATTCGTGGCGGAAAAGATATCCGTATCCGAAATTGCCGTTTTAATACGGGTGATGATGCTGTTGCGGGTGGGCTATGGAAGAATGTGGTAATAGAGAATTGTTATATGAACTCATCGTGCAATGGGATAAGGTTGATAATGCCGGCTACTGGTTTAAAGATCGTTGATTGTGAATTTAGAGGTCCGGGAAAATATCCACATCGGACTTCCGGTGAGCAAAAACGTAGGAATATGCTTTCTGGTATATTGCTCCAACCGGGCGCATGGTTCCCTGCGTTTGGGGAAATAAAGGATATATTGATATCTAGCTGTTCTTTTGATCAATTGGATAATCCGTTTCTAGTCACATTGAATGAGGGGAACCGGGGAGAGCGGATCTGTCTGGAGCATATAAGAGGTACACGTTTAATGAAAGCGGCCGCCTCGGTAGAGAGTTGGGGAGATAGTAGTTTGAAAGATGTCCGGCTTTCGGATGTTTCCTTATCGTATGTTGGAAACAAAGGTCAAGAAATAGTAGGACGTACTCCCTCGAAGCCATTGACCGATTATCGTGCGCTCCCTTGCTGGGGGCTTTACCTTCATAATTTAGATCGAGTGATTTTACGGAATGTTCGATTAGTTTGTGAGAGTGGGAAAGTTAGCCCAGCCTCATGCTTCGATAATGTGGGGTCCGTGGAGATTTATAATGTAAGTTTTTAATCTTAAAAAGAATTAGTATGCGAAAATACCTTTTGTTTTGTCTAGCTTTTTGTGTATTGGGTTGTTTGGCTCAAGATTTGATCGTCCGTCCGAACGATCCTATTATTTATAAGAAAGAGGGCGGTGCCTTTTTATGGCTGGGGGATACGGCTTGGGAGTTATTTCATGTATTGGATAAGGAGGAGATCGTTCACTATCTGGATAACCGGCAAGAAAAGGGCTTTACGGTAATACAGGCTGTTATCTTATCTGAACTGGATGGTTTGGATAAACCGAATGTGTACGGATATTTGCCCTTGGTTGATAAGAACCCTACCCAAATCACGGAAGGATACTTTGAGTTAGTGGATTTCGTGATTCGAGAGGCTGGAAAACGAGGACTGTATATTGGGCTTTTACCTACTTGGGCGAGTAATGTGGTAGAGAAAGACGGAAATCCGGCTTTGTTTAACCCAGATAATGCGTATACGTACGGGAAAATACTGGGAACCCGGTATAAAAACGAAGCTGTAATATGGATTCTTGGTGGCGATAGAAATGTAGTTACGGATAAGGAGTTCGAGATCTGGCAATCTATAGCGAAAGGAATTCAGGAGGGAAATGGAGGAACACAACTAATGTCCTATCATCCGACGGGAGAGATTTCCTCGCATTATTGGTTCCACAATGAGTCTTGGCTATCATTCAATATTCTCCAAAGCGGGCATTACCGCCGGATGGATCCGGTATATCGTTTTTCGGGTATGTATGCTCAATTGAACCCGATTAAACCGTTTGTAAACGCGGAACCTTCATACGAGGACATACCGGTTCGTTTCTGGGAATATTTTGATTATGCTAAGTTCGGGAAGAAAAAGGAGGACATAATAGGTGATAACGGATTGATTAAGGATACGACTTATTTTACGGATGGAATTTACGATGACTATGATATTCGTATGCAGGCTTATTGGACTTATTTCTCTGGAGCTGCCGGATATACATATGGGAATAACGCTATTTGGCAAATGTATAAGCCGGGTGGTAAATATCATGTACCATGCCTTACGTTTTGGGATGGTGCGTTGGATAGGCCGGGAGCCGAATGTATGCGCTATGTAAAGTCTTTGTTTACGATGTATCCGTTAGATCGTTTCCGTCCGGATCTATCCGTCCTGTTCGGAATTAATTACAATGACGCAAGCTATATCACTCCCGTTTTAGCAAAAGATAAGACTTTTATTTTAGTTTATTTGAGTCAAGGGCAGGATGTAAGAATACAAATGAGTAAATTGCGATCTTTAGGTAAAGCTTATTGGTTCAATCCGAGGAATGGGGCGAGAACCTTGATCGGACCGGTCGAGAATAAGGGAATTCGTACATTCAATGCGCCCGGAGAAGCGGGAGAGAGGGGAAATGATTGGATCTTAATTTTGGAGGCGGATGATAGGTAGACGATGTATAAATTTTAAATAATAAAAGTCATTATGAAGAAGATCAATGTTTTGCTGTTAGCCTTTTTGCTGTTAAGTTTTTGGGCGAATGCCCAGCAGTATCCTTTTAACGGGTTGGATATGAATATGGGAAACCTTTCTCGTTTGTCGAATGCGCAGAGTCGTTCGATCAGTCCGGAGAATTTTACGGGGGAGAAAGGGAAAGGAGCGATGGCTGATCCCGTGAGAGATAAGGATGTCCGGAATAAGGCGAATGCGGCCGGCCCAGCGAAAGATTTGGGGAAAGGCTGGAAAGTAAATCCTTTTATTATCGTGAAACCGGGGGAGACAGTTACCATCGCGGAGATTGATGGCCCGGGGGCTATCCAGCAGATATGGATGACTCCCACTGGCAACTGGCGATTCTCGATACTCCGTATGTATTGGGACGACGAGAAAGAGCCTTCGGTTGAATGTCCGGTCGGGGATTTCTTCGCCAGTGCTTTTAATGAGTATGCCCAACTTTCCTCGTTGGCGGTCTGTGTAAATCCCGGGAGCGCTTTCAATTGCTACTGGAAGATGCCGTTCCGTAAGAAAGCACGTATAACGTTGGAGAATATTAATAATGCGGAAGAGATGCGTTTGTATTACCAGATTAATTATACCTTGACGGAAGTGCCGGAGGATGAGGGATATTTCCATGCGCAGTTCCGCCGTTCCAACCCGACACAAGGCTCTATCCATACGTTGGTGGATGGAATCAAGGGAAAGGGACAATATGTCGGAACTTATTTAGCTTGGCGTGTCAATGATAACTGTTGGTGGGGTGAAGGAGAGATCAAGTTCTATATGGATGGCGACAAGGAATACCCGACAATCTGTGGAACAGGTACGGAGGATTATTTCTGCGGTTCGTATAACTTCGAGAATCAGAAAACACATCAATACCAAGAATTCACCACTCCTTATGCGGGAATGCACCAAGTGATCCGTCCGGATGGCCTATATCGGGCTGTTACGGCGTTCGGCTTGTATCGCTGGCATATCTTGGACCCGGTTCGTTTTGAAAAGGATCTGAAGGTTACGATTCAAGATTTGGGTTGGCGGCACGACGGTAGGTATAATAATCAAAAGTCGGATATCTCATCGACTACTTTCTGGTATCAGGTGGAACCACACGCTAAATTCCCGGCATTGCCCAGTAAGGATGATTTGGAGATTCCGAGATGGTAAATGGCCTGTGGTAAGATGTTAAATGTTATTTCCGATTAAACCTTTCCTTTTTATCGATGTCTATTCTTTCGAAGCGCTTCATAAACAGGTAATTTATAATAAAAGTAATAAGTAGTAGTTTATGAAAAAGGTAATAGGATTGTGTTTGGTTGTATTGTTGAGTTCAACTTCTGTGTTCGCTCGTGAGAACAGGCGTATGGACAAGCGTAAGATGGATCCGTCCGCACGTTGCGAGAAGATGATCGCCGACTTGAAGCTGGATGAGAAACAAGCGGTGGAGTTCCGTAAACTTCAAAAAGAGTATATGGAAAAGGCTCAAAAAGAACGTGAGGCGATGAAGGCTGAGCGTGAGAAGCAACGGGAAAAGATGTTGGCCATGCGTGAGGATAAGAACGCCCAGATGAAAAAAATATTGACGGAGGAACAATACAAACAATATCTGGAAAAACAGCAGCCTAAAGGGAATAAACATGGCAGAAAACATCTAGGTAACGGACGTAGATAAAGAAGTCTATAGATAGATAAAATGGCCGGGGTAGCGATTATCCCGGCCATTTTAGTTCTAATCGGCTGCTTCAACCACATACCAAGTATATCCGTTGGCAGGGATTTTAACCGTAAGCTCCACCGTATAGTCCCGGTTCAGTTTGTAGGTGACAGGCTTTTGCTCTTTTTCCCGGATGCGGGCTGTTTGTGTCAGGCCGGTATAATAGAGTGGAATATGGATCGTACGGGTGATCTCTTGATGGGTCGGATTGAAGAACATGGCTAGACCTTTCTCCTTCTTGTGAGGATTGACGTGTATGAACCCGTCCCAGTCTCGTGCGTCCGGCCGGCGTAAGTGGATCATATCGCTGTTGAGTATATCGCGGTATTTCTTATACCATTGAATAACCTCGGTTACGGCCGCTTGGGTTTCCGGGGTATCATATAGGCGTGGCCCTCGATAGCAAGCTTGGACACCAGCTCCGTAATTTTGCATCATATGTGTTTTGTATTCGAACAAGTGTTCGTGGAGGGGCTCCAAGGTGGCGGCCTCTCCTCCTCCTTGATACTCCACGAGAGGAACGAAGCTCCAGCATGCCGAAGCCATCCGATCCCATGTACCATCATAATTCAATTGGCGGGCATGGATGATCTGCCGGTCCCGGGGAAGCGACCAGTTGGCTTCACGGTAACCAATGCCTGTCTTGGTAGACCCGTTCAAGAAATAGAAATCGGGAACATTGATATAAATGCCATTCTCGCACATCCAACGATAGAGATCGGTTATCTTATGGAACTGATTCCATTGGGAATCTTCCAGCCCTTTATGATAGGTATGGTGGGTGGAGGCGCATACGTCGCCGGGATAGGAGCCGTCGTGCTCGAAGCAACGCATGCCCGTACGCTCGAAGAAGGTTCGTATATGATGGAAATACTCATATCCCCAATCGCTGCAAAGGCAGGGAGCGCTACCGAAACGCATCCCCCCTCGTTTTCCTGTCTTGGGATTGATAACATCTACCTCGTCGCTGATCCAACGGCTTGATAAGAGGGAGTAACACCCTAACTCTACACCTTTGTTGCGGGCGTAATCCACCAAAGATTTATATTTGACGATATTTTCTTCTGAGATATCCTCGGCGTTCAATCCGGATCCAAAGCTGATGATAACCATCTCGTATCCAACGGTAGCGCATTGATTGATAGCGGTACGAATAACATCCGGATCGGAAGAGGTAAGGTGCATGAAGATCGGATTCTCCGTAGCCCATGGAGCTACCGTATAATGTAAGCGTCGTTTAAACAAACCCTTCCGTTCCCGATCATCGCTGTCGAACGGCATCTCGTATACGCTAAAGGATTTGAATTTCTGGCCCGCCGCTAGGGTATAATCGGGACCTAGTTTGGGCGATACGTCTAATATACAAGGCGTGAGCAAAGGATAATTGCGTTGGGAGGTATATTCCGGATCGGCCACCCATTTCTCTGTGATATCGGTTTCCCGCTCGGTAAACTCTCCGCCACAAGCATAGTCGCTTTCTACATGTATGTTCGGAAGCCTGAATTTAGAGGGATCTCCACCGCCGGGCGACTCCGGTTCGGCGAATGCCAGATATTCCAATTGGAAGGCATCGATATCTATGGACTGCGGGGTATTGTTGGTAACCTCCATACTTTTCCGGATAACTGGGATGTGATCGTATAAGTCGTAATGGAGTTCTACGGTGACACCTTCTGTTTCTTTCTCTCCTTTCAATACGAAAGTCAGTCTTTTCCCTGTGGGTACGTTCTTATTCAGTGCCCAGCGGCTTCTGGCCCATTTGATATCTTCCTGTAGCTCTTCTATGCGGAAATCCTCAATGAGAAAAGAACCGGGGCGAGTAGTCATCTGGTCGACCCATTCCATTTGGAAGTATCCGCGCTCGGGCTGGCCGGCCAGCCCGCCAAGTTCCCAACGTTTCCCGTCAATCGTCAAACTACCTTCGCTACTTACGGCACGAAGCATACTTTCTCCGGTCATCCGGTTTAAGATATCGAGAGTGGAAAGATTGGGTAAGACACGGAACATACGTGCTACCATTCCGTTTGACAATAAGATGCTTTTGCCATCTGGAGTCGCATATATGCCGGCTTTTGATCGTGAGGGTTGTAAAAGCCAGTCGAAAGAGGTGTTTTCCAAAGGAAGCCCTTGTTGGGGTAATTGCTTGATTTTATCAAGTAATTTCTTCTCCGTACCGGATGATACTTCCGGCCCTTTCCCTTGATAGCTCGTGGAGACGATCGAGGGGATGATCTCCATATACTCTATTTGGGGCGTGATCCATAAGGCATGATCTCCGCTAGGTCCATCGTCGGTAGGCTCTACGATAAGATCCAATATCTTTATGCCATTCAGGGGGATATCGATTGTTTTCGGGGCATCGCCAAGTTTGACGATACCGCTGTTATAAAGCTCCTTGTCATCTCCTTTCAAGATAAATAAGGCCGAGCCCGGATGTACTTTTCCGTCTTTACCTTCTAGACCAACAAATGTCTTGGCGTTTTTTCGGGTATCGAAATACATTTTCGTTCCGTCAACAAAAGGGATAACCGTGAGGCTTTTATCCGTATAATCGATATGTGAATCGGCGATCCCGACCTGCGCTTGAAAGCGTGACGCATTCTTGTGTAAATCGATCTTGATATGACTTTTAGCTTGTACCCCGATCACGTCATCATACGTTTTTCCTTGTATAGAGGCGGGCTCGTTGGTAACTGATTTCCCTTTGACGGCGCCACCGTAAGTTTGGTAGGATTTATTTAGGTCCATGTCCATAAGCCGGATCTCGTTCTGGCCCATGGCGTAGAGACCGGCAAATCCCGAAAGGATAGCTGTAAAGATAAGTTTATTCATAAAATCCAGTGATAAAAGAGGGTGTTATCAATGATAAAAATAAGGTGCTTCAAAAAGACTTCTTTTGAAACACCTTATTTGGTTTATAATCTAGCTTCGTTCTATTATAATGTCGTAAGTTTTAAATTTCGCCAAAGAACCTTGATGCCTCCACCGTCGTGAATCTGAAGGGCGATGCGGCCTTTACCCGCTCCGATCTTCTCATCATTCAAGTTTACCATTTCCTGTCCGTTCAGCCAAGTCTGTACGTTGTCGCCTTGTACTTTGATACGCATCGTGTTCCAATCGCCTTCTTTCAAGATATTCTCTTTCTCATCCGGAATCTGAACCAACCAGCCACGTCCGTACGACTCATAGATACCACCTGTATCGTGGCCCTTCGGAGCTACTTCTACCTGCCAGCCGTTTACTTTCACGCCTTCCTCTACGAAAGAGCGGATGAATACGCCGGAGTTTCCGTCAGCCTCTTGCTTAAACTCTACGGTCAGATCAAAATCATCATAATAATCACGGGTAGCGAGATAACCGTATTGCTTGTCGGGACCACTTTCGCAAACCAATAAACCGTCTTTTACGTACCATTTCTCCGTACCGTATGGTTCCCATCCCGTCAAATCCACGCCGTTGAACAAGTTCACTTCCTTACCGGCCTTACGGGGAAGTTCCTTGATCTTCAAGTTACGGAAAGATGCGGGATAACCATGATCTTGCAAGCAAAGCACACCTTTTTTCGCCAATCCGTATTCCGGCGCGTTGGCCCATTTGCCGCTATTTTTCTTAGCGTGCCAATCGTCTGTCCATGCCTCGAACTCTAGGATCTTTTGTCCGTTCAACCAATGTTCCACATGTCCGTTATCGAATACGATCTTGGAGTTGTTCCATTCGCCTTGCGGATTCACCTTCATCTTGGATTTATCCGGCAAATGCATCGCATAATCCACACCTAATTTCTGCCACTCTTCCAATGGGTCCGGGAAGTTCGGCTCGTCGATCAATTGATACTCCGGCCCCGTTACGTAAGGAACAGCGAATTGGGGACGCTCTACCACATGGTACAACATACCGCTATTGCCACCCTTGGACAATTTCCAGTCCCAAGAAAGCTCGAAGTTCTCATACTCTTTATCGGTTACGATGTAGCCACTAGCGTCGCTGCCATCTCCTTTGGCTTGTATACAACCATCCACTACATGCCAAGGCTGTGTCAATGTAGTCCCGTTGTAATCTTTCCAACCATCCAATGTCTTTCCATCAAAAAGCAGAACCCATCCGTCAGCGATTTCCTCGGGAGTAAGTGTGTTTTGTTCTTGACTGGCACAAGAGGAAAACAAGGCCAGCGATACCGCACAAGAGGCTAACAAGCTTGTGGCGGCTGTTTTTTTCATTACAGATTCCATGTAAATAAAGAATTTAGGTTGATAAATTGTAACTGAATGGCAAATTTACGTAAATATCTTTGATATCTCTCTCTGTTGGAGGAAAAACGTTTCTCTCCCTAGGAAATACTTCTCCAAGAGCCTATATATTCTTTGTCGAATAAGCTCTATTTCTTAATTTGGCGGCGCTGAATTTATATTCACAGCCGCTGAATATACAAATGCCGCCGCTGATTGTAAAATCAGTGGCGATAATTTAAGAATAGAATAGGTACCGATCAGGCTTACCTATAGGTACGCATAAGTTTTATTCTGGGACAATCAACTTTTATATGTTTTTGTGGAAAAGAATCTGGATAATACTTGTTTAATCGAAGAATAATATAGATATTGCATGCATCTAATAAAGACTGAAATACCCTGCAAACCATATGATAACAATAGGTACCTTAAAACTAGATTTAGTTGCGGATCGGGAACCTTTCGTTCATGATTTATATGGTCGTTGGGATACCTTTAACCGAACCTCTTTAGAAGGGATCGTGGATGAGATTTTAAGCCGTTATGATACGGAAGATGAGGATGAGCTTCTTCAAGGAAAATTTGTGGCCCAACGGCAAACAAAGAACCAGACAGGGATTCCGGATCATGTAATCCAAGGCATGGAGTCTTCCTTCGGGACGGATTTCTCCTCGGTACGTGTACACCCGGATTCATCGAAAGCGCCGGAGGTTGGGGCTTTGGCATATACGCAAGGTACGGATATCCATTTCGCCCCGGGACAATTCAAACCGGATACGTCTGCCGGACAGCAGCTATTGGGACATGAGTTGACACACGTCATCCAGCAAGCCAAGGGACGTGTGCAGCCTACTACCGAGGTAGGTGGAATGGCCGTTAACGATGATTTATCCTTGGAACACGAGGCGGATGTGATGGGTGCTAAAGCTGCTTCTGTCTTATGAACGAGTGGATCGATTGGTTCCAGCGGGTATTGGATGTCTCCATTCGTTTGTATTTCCGGCAGGAGTGCGATTTATCTTCTGTCTATGATATCCCACTCCCGAAGGCAGGACCGCTTTGGAAGGCGTTGTTGCCGGAACAGGTCGATCCTACTTTCGACGAGTGGATGGTGTTGATGTTGGCTTTAATGCCTCATCTTTCTCCGCAGATGTTGGATATTTTTTTTGTGCATAATAAGAATTTTGACTGTCCTTATACGGAATTTGGCGGTTGGAAAGGACTATCGCACGGAGGATTCTTGCCAACGGGTGAGACGGCCGTTTTCCTATTGGCGGGCGATCGTGTGGAACGCCGTCTGGAAGTGGTTCGTCTATTTCGTGAAGAGCATAGGTTCCATATGTATCACGTCGTTGGCTTGGAAGGAGCCGGGAATGGTGAACCGTTCTTGAGCGGACAACTGCGTATATCGGAGGATTTCTTGTACCGTTTATCTTTTGAGGGAGAATATAAGCCGGACTATAATATGGGTTTTCTGGCCAAACGGATTAGTACGGCTTTGAATTGGGAAGATGTCGTATTATCTTATTATGTGCGTGAGGAGTTGGAGGAGATAAATAATTGGATTACGGGGCATCGGGTCATCCTTTCGGACTGGGGATTGAGTCGTTTTTTGAAGGCCGGTTACCGCACTTTGTTTTATGGCCCGCCGGGAACGGGTAAGACGCTTTGCGCGACCTTGATCGGCAAGAAGAACGGGATGGATGTATATCGTATCGATCTTTCCATGATTGTCTCCAAATATATCGGCGAGACTGAAAAGAACCTTGCGAATGTATTCGACCAAGCGGAAAACCGGAATTGGATTCCTTTTAGTGTATTTCTGTTTGTACGAGGCATATCCGGTTTGTTTTATTTGTTAATAATAAAATTACTTCCAACTCCTAAATATCCGAGTTCGAGTTGTTCCAGTAGTTCGTCTTTTTGGTCAATATATAGCAAATGCCTATCAGAAGGAACTAATATGCACCAAGGTTGGGAAGGGCTAACGTTGAAATTTTGCCTTGCCTCTTCCGGGTAGCGGTTTAGATAATAGCTCTTTTGTTGATCTTTTGCCGTATATACGACATGCGCTACGCTTAATATATCAATGTCCACGATGGCTTCACACTCTCGTATGGAGGTATAAAGATCTGTCGATGAGAACGAAAGCCCAAATACCGGGATCTCTTCCTTATCTCGCTAAGGCGCGATACAATTATTAATGCGTGCCTCTGTCTGGCGGAGTATATCTCCTACGGGATATCCGGGCTTTATCCGGAGGTTACAGCAAACGGTTACTTCCTCGTAGACCGGAGTAATAGCGTCAACGGTAATGAACGGACTTGTCTTGTCACCTATATAATCTTCGATTCGCATGAGTAGCCTATGTTCGCATAAAGGCAAGATCTTTTTATCTTTCTCCTTTTGCATCACGACCAATGTTACGATCGGGCTCCTGTTTTGAGCTTTACTGTCTATTCCGGGCAAGCAAAGTACTTTTTCGACTTCGGGGAACTGAGCCAATGTTATTTGCTCGTAATCCCTAGGCAATACAGCCCGGTTCCGATGGGACATCTCTTGGGTGATCTGGAGCCGCATATCCTCTGGCGTTTCCGGCAAACGTCCTCCTTTAGCGGGTATGATCTGGTAAATATCCGTAAGTCCCGGCATACTTTTCTCGAAAGAAACGAGTCCCGTGAAGCTTTCGAGTTCCTCACTGATCAGGGCTTCCATTTCTTCGGGGATTTCTAACCGGGCTTTCACTGGGTTTAGATAGACATTTCGTATGGATGAACAATTTTGCGTGTGGCAAGATACTTTTGCCGAAAGCCAGAAATCTCCATTTATGTCAAGCATTTCCTCGCTAATAGGTGAGGGAAGCAGGATGTCTACCAAACCTGTATTCAACAGATTCCCGGTTGTATCGGAAAGCAAATTACCCGGTTTGATAAACTCCCATTGCTTGCCGTTGAAGAAAGACCATTGTACGCAAGGAAGATATTCTTTTTCGATTTCCCGTTTCAAGGCAGCCATCTCGAAGAATAAACGGATCTGGTCGTTACCGATCGAGTTACCAATACCGAATAGAATAATCCCATCTTCTGTGGGTACTCCCACCATTGGGAACGGATGACGTAGATCGATTTCATGTAATTCCTTTTGCCTCAATGGATGGATATGATAGATACGGCATCTATCTCTTGGGGTATCGCCATTGAAAAAGTATTCTTCCTCGGCGCTATAACCGATATCTATACTTTCAATCATAGGGTTGTAAGGAGGTTTGGGCACCGGGGTCTGTTTACGGGTATGGCTGTTTCTTATCATGATATCCGCAAAGAGTATCCGGTACTCCGTCTGCCCGAATCCGCCGTTCGGATCTGTGAGTCTAATCCTGAAGAAGCCTTGCTGGGCTTTCGTGTATTGATATTGCTCTTCTTCCGTGGAGACCGTAATGTTTTTGAACGGTTTGTCGTAAACGATCTCGCTGTACTCCGAGAGCTTTCCCTTAGGGGAAGTATGCTTGTTTTTCGTATTGAAGAGACAAGATGTACTTTCCGGTAATTTTACCCATTTCTGGTCTGTTAGTTTTTCCCATTCAACTTTGAAGGTGGTATTATCGATAGGTGTCTTATATGCTTGATACAAATCATAGAAACCTCCTTCCGAATAAGGTAGATCCGCTCATTGCAAAGTAATACCCATGGATTGGATAGGCTTGATCGCTATCTCATAATTACCGAATGCGAACCATGAGCCTTTTTGAGCTTCTAACCCGAATAAAGGGAAATGTACGCTTGCGTCTACTTCTCCCAGAGGATTATAGATTTTCAAGGATGACATGCCGGATACATGTACCTTTATCTTTAAGCTAGTAATAAAAATACGGTGTACCCAAGAGTAGGGGAATAACCAAGCATCCGTGTTCATCAATATACGGAGCGCTGGGTTACGTGTTTGGCAACCATGAGCTTCAGAGCAAGGTGTTGTAGGGTCGAATTTCTCATTAAGGACGAATTTCAGATAAAAGGAGTTTTCGTTGATGAATGTCAAGGTGTAGGCGTATATCGGGTCCCAACCTTTCTCTGTGCTTAACTCCAATAGGAAAGCGTCGTTTAATACACGCCCGGTTTCGTGGGAAGATTGTTCCGTAGTAGCGATTAATTCTTTGAAATATGATATAGAGTCTTCTTCTAATCCGAATGTGATATGTATATCCCGATGTCCTTCCCGAAGTAATAACATGGGAGATTCGATTATCAGTCCGGCTTGTATAGAGGATTGGTTCTCAAAGATTAGCTCTGAGTCCAGATTGGGCTTCTTAGAAGGAACGTTTCCGATCCTGTTATTCAACTGTTTTTGCCAGATGGACGTAACGAAGCCTAATCGGCTCGCTGGATATTTTTTCGGATCTTTTTCCAATAGTAACGAATGTATACTCGTTATTTTCATGTTATTGACCGAATAATCTTCATCCGTACGATAACAAAATTGGATATCTTGCACAGGAAATGGTACCTGTGTTATAATACCTGTACCTTTGGGTAACTGGGCTTGCCGTGTGGTATTATTTTTCACGGCGATAAACCAAGCGGAAGGAATAATCGCTTTTTGGGGAGATTCCTTCAATATTTGGTTGACATAAAATAACGGATAAGCTTCCCAGCGTTTATTGAACTGATCTACCAGATATTGATAGTTTTTCAAGAAAGCGATTAAAACAGCTAATGAGGGATCGGTCTCTCCGCTTTTAGCGATTTCTTGGATGTAAATCTCCCGTTTGTTTTGTAAATTGCGGAGGATACGTAATAATAGGTAGAGACTTCTACGAACCGTTTTAGGATTGGATAGGGTTATTAGCTGAAGTCTCTGGTTATATTTCTCCATATCCAGAAATAAATCGGACATGGAATCTCTAAAGATCCGATGATTCAATCTTTGATACCAATCAGAGAACTTATGGTATAGAGCGTTTCTTAGATAGGTGATTTCTCTGTTACTTTCCGGTGAGTTCTCATTTTGCCACAAAATGAAACTCTGTTCGATCCCGATTGTATCTGTTTGCTTGATCTCATTGAGTATGGCTAAGGATTGGTAATGATATAAAGAGGATGATTTCGAAAAGGCACGAGCCAATAAATTGGAGAGATTTTTCTCGAGTACTTGAAAAGGCTCATGTATCCGGAAATCATTCTCCAATTTTTTTCTTGTCAATCCATCTTTATTCCATTGTTTATTCATCGGTTAGAATCAAAATAGATAGGATAGGTCAATTCTTGTTGGACATTATTCATACGTATCGTATAATAAAGTTCGATAATCAGAATGCCATCTTGAATCGAAGCCTTATTAATTTCTATGCGATCAAGCGAGACTCTAGGCTCGTATAAGAGAACAGCCTTCTCAATAGCGCTTTTAATCATGGTCTCCATGGTAAGATCTAATTGTTCAAACTGATAACGATATAGTTCCGTACCGTAATCCGGACGATGTATTCGCTCCCCTGTGCGAGTGGAGAGAAGGATGACCAAGCTTTGCCGGATGTCTTCTTCATAATTAGACATACGGGTGGGATTATCATTATGGCTGAATTCTGGGGGGAATGCCCATCCTTTACCTAAAAAACTATTTTTGTTCTGCATAATTCATTCGATTTAATTAATCATTACAACGCCTCCTTTTACAACGGTTTGGCCGGATGCGGATATTTCGGCGGTGGCAGACCCTTTTACTTTAACTCCCATTTGTGCGGAAACCTCGATATTCAAGCCATTTATCTTGGTATCTTGCTTAGACTTGGATTCGATACCCATTCCTTCTGTCTTGACATTCCCTCTTGCCTTAAATATGAGATCTTTGCCGGATTCTACCATAATTCCGTTTTTATCCATACAGACCTTGTTCTTATTAGCATCGGATAACAGAATTTGCTTTTTGTCATCATCCAATATGAGCGTGTTCTCTCCGGGAGTCCCTATTGTGATAATCTTTTTATCATCGTCCAAAGTAATTTTCAACTGGTTTTTTGTAACAATTGTCTTTAAATTATTTTTTGGATCTAAAGAAACCGGCGTTTTTCGTTTGCGACTGTACAAACTTCCGACAATCACAGGGTGGCAGGGGGCCTCATTGATGAATTGCAGGACTACCTCATCATCGACTTCCGGTAGAAATAACATGCCGACCCCATTGCTTGCGTACGGACTGACCGGCCGAGCCCATATCTCCGTCTTCTCACATTGTAACAAGGGTATATCGACTAATATAAAATTCTCGAAATCTTTATTATCTCCGATCTTTTTAACGATCCCTATTTGTAATCCTCGTATACCGGGCAAAAAACCACTAGCTGCGGGAGCGACTACATCGGGCTCTTCGGTAATGACTACCGGATTGAAACCCATATAGACTTGTGTCTTCCATTCGCCTCCTTGTAGTGTATGTTCTACTGATTGAACAAATGCGTTTCCACTATAATGTTTGCTTAATCCTTCTAATTTGATAATACAGCCCGGAATAATAGACGCATTCCCGTAAATTGTGATGGAGCCTTGAAAACGTGCCAGACCGCTCCATAAAGCTTGCGCATCGGCCCAAGCATGTAAAGAAGCGTCGCCGATGGGAGCGTTAGTTTGATAAAGCATCACTTCATTTGCCAGACCGGATAGATCCTTTGCGGCGATATCGCCTTGGACATTGAGAGGAGGTTTGCTGGCGGTGGCTTTGATAATTTGTTGACGGCTCACGTCCCAAGCGCAAGCTTTTGTATCTGTGTATTGCTCGGAAGCGGATATAGAACCATCGAAAGCGATTAAATTATCTCCATAGGTGATGGTTAAGACCGGGGAGGCGGATACATTCGGTTTACATACCTTGACTTGTTTACCGTCAGTGATAACGACTAATCCGTTATTTTGTGCTCGTGTGAGTACAAAATCCCAATCTGTACAATAATATTGTACCAGTTGTGGAATTTCTATACCGGTGCTATCTACTTTGGCGGAAAGCCCGTATTGTCCCAGAATCTTCTTGATAACGGTATCATCTTTACTATTTTCATATACATTATTTTTACGTCCAAAGGTTGCAGGATATGCGAAACCCCTACATTCTAAAATAAATAGAGTTTGTTGTTCGCTATTGATTTTTAACTGATGGGTTGTAACGCATCCCTCAAATAAGGTGTTGACCTTATCTGTTGGACCCGCTTGAAACTTAAGCTCCGTACCCGGATTGAATATTTTGTTGTCTGGTATTTCAAATTGGCTGTTGTCGATAATATCAGCGCTGATGGAGATCGTTGCTTTATCGATCTTATTACATGCTCTGTATATTTTTGCATTGATTACGGAGTATTGCTCCGTTACATCTTTACCATTTAGGAATAGTTTGATTATAAATGAATTATCCATATTCATTATATTTTAGGGAACCATAATTGAGTTCCGGGTTTTATATCTCTAAAGCTGATTAGGTTATTTATGGAGGCAATCATTGGAGCATAACCAGAATTTTTATATTCTTTTGCGCATAACCCGATTAGACTGTCTCCTTGTTTAAAAGTAACGAATTTACCCTCAGCTTTTTGATTTTTCTTTTTTGCTTGTGTCTCTCTACTACTAATCGCCTCTGTTAGTGACAAGGAGCCTTTAGCTCGTAAAGGATTGCCATTGGGCGAGAATAAGGTGTAATCCCAATTTAGGCTGGTTAATCTCCCCTTGAAAATGAGACTCCCCCAAATTACTTTAAGGAAGCAAGGGCTGGGTGGATCGATCTCCGCGCTAGGAAGAAAAATGATATTCTCCAAATCCTTGATCCTTTCTGTCACGGTTTTTTTCCCCGTCGGGATAATACCGGTACCATCGAAGTGTATATCAAATGAGAGAGTGGAGGGGTTGGTGTGTTTATACTCCGGTAGTTGCTTATCCTCTTTTATGCTTTCGTCTTTCTTATATGAGGTAGATTTGCTTAACTTATAGCTATCCGGATTGATTTGGACGGTGATACTACCCAATTTCTCGCCACCTTTGTATTCAATTGATTTATATGCCTCGATGATCAACTTTTGGTTCATGTTTTACCGCTCCTTTCTACAAGAAAAAAGGTTAGACAAATCTTTCTTGGCCTCACGAATTATCTCCTCTTTGATTTGTTGTATCAAATCACGGGAGAGAGGGAGGTCGGGTTCCTTTTTCTGTTGTGTCACTTTTGTGGACACTTGGATTTCTTTTATAGTTATAGCCATTGCTTAAATTGTTCTTTTTTCGTATCTTCTGTATCTCTTATCGACATACGGATCAAATTAGTATAAGCCATCTCCAATGTTTCAATCACCAACTCATTCTTTTGGGAATTCAATGCGCTAATGTCCCATTTTACAGGGTAAGCATTGAGCACAGACCAATTATTTAGGGGAAAATGCCCGGCATCCAGCAATGATATAGTTAAATTGACGGGAACGATCTGGGCACTTCCATTATTTTCCAATACTTTAACCACATATGTCTCTAGCACATGAGGCAAAGGCATTAAAGAACGTTTCAACACAAGGTTACCGTGCTTTCGTCGGGTAGGTACCTGATAGCTGAAACTGTTTTCTCCCCCTTCTTTAATCGTTTCTGTCTCCATTTCAAGTTGTAGTCCCGAGACCTCTTGGAAAGAGGTCTCGATCAATCCTTCGAAAGTCACGTTGAAATAAAACGCTACCGGAGGAGGGACAATATGATCAAACCTTAGCATTAAGCGTTTTCTATGGTCAATCCTTCATGCGCTAAATCTAAGGTTTCGATGGCAGCCTCGTTTCCATCGGATTTTAAGCTGACGCCGGTAACCTTAGTCGGCCATGCGTTCGATAATTTCCAAACCATCGTAGGGCTTCCTGCTTCATCCAGTAAGCTGATTGTTACATCTTCTCGCTGTATTGTGTTCATTTTTATCTTGTTAAACCAATCGAATAATTTGTTATCCGCTTTGAAAACCCCTTTCTTTAGACTGACATTGCTCGTCTTCTTCAGTCCCGGCATCTTGATATTTGAGAAAACCGGGCTATTACCATGTCGGTACTCAATTACTTGGGCTTCCATATCCAGACCAGATACCTCTTTAAAAGCGATTTCCCCGAGGCTACCTAATTCTACCTTAAAATAAAAACTGGGTAACGGCCATACATTATCTTGTGCTTCTCCTGCCATATTCGTATTTCTTTAATAGGTTTTAATTCTTAAATTATCAGCTTTTTTGCATTTGTTGTTGGAATGTGATCTCGATAAATTCCGCAGGTCTGGTAATAGCCACGAATACGGATATCCTGAGGATACCTTCCAGAATATCCTCTGGAGTCATCGTGTCTCCCAATCCGATATGAATGCTATATGCGTCTTCGGGGGAAGTTCCTGCTAATCCACCTCGTTTCCATACGCCCCGTAAGAATCCATCTATCATACTACGCATATTTACCCATGTATTTGCTACATTCGGTTCGAATACATAGGCACGGGCGGCGTTCTTGATCGATTCCTCTAGGAAGATCATCGTACGCCTTACGTTAATATAACGCCAGTCTAACGAGTTACCATCCATCGTGCGGGCACCCCAGACCTTGATTCCTTCACCGGGGAAGCTACGGATTGCGTTTACGGCTTTTCCGTTCATCGGTACGTTCAGATCTTCTTGCTCGGCATTTGTGATCGAGAGTGCGGGCGTGACTACGTTATTGATGGAAATATTCGCGGGGGCTTTCCATACTCCCCGGGTGTTATCTACCATAGTATAAAGACCGGCCAGCGAAGCTGAAGGCGGAAGTAAATTGATCCTCAAGCGAATCTCTCTCAAAATGGAGCGGTATACGGAACTGACTTGGTATAATAAGGTATGGAAACGTTCCGCTTCGTCCTCTTTCATGGTAAGCAAAAGCTTGAACTTGTCCATAAGTTCATTGACAGCCTCATTCGTTACACCGGACTTCTTTGAGAATTCGTTCAAGATCAGTTCCTCTAATTTCTCTAAACTATCCTTTTCTATATTATAAAAAGTGATATCTTTCTCGGTGACGATAGATGTATTTATCCATGGATAATAGGAGGCACAGTACGCAAGGAAATTGCTACCTATATTTTCCCGGAAACTTTTGATAACCGCACCGTTTTCATCTTTGTATCCGTTGAAAACATCTAATATGGCAAAGCGATTTTTCATGTCGTTACCACAGTGCATCAAAGCGGCAGTTTGAACTTTGTAACAATCGCCTTCCTCCATATATACGGCTTCCGGAACGACGACCAACGTGGGCTCCTGTTCTTTTTTTAAGGCTAAGAGCGCATTTGTAAAGTCTATGCTTTTAAAGTCATGCTCATAATCTCCTATGGAGACGATATAGCACGGTCCTCCACCGTTAGCGTAGAACAACAACATATTATAATATAAAGCATAGAACGTTTTTGGCAAAGTAAGCTGGCAACTTCCATCGGGGAATAATACGTTTATGTCATTGGTGGTGTCCTCACTCTCGGAATCTTCCGGACGAATTCCGAATCGCAAGGTGGGAGCGAAACCGAAGAACGAATGGAACTCAGCCATAGAAGATATACGGAAAGGGATACCGGTCAAGTCCTTGTTACCGTCCCGTGCGAATTGGGTATGCCCGATAAAGGCAGGGATGGCGGTAGCGACTTCTACGACTGAATTAGGAAAAGCGTTTTTCTCTATGATATAAACGCCAGGGGTTTTCATTTGTGCCATACGTTATTTTTTAAAGGATTTAGATATAAAGAATTTGTATAATAGAATTCTCGGTAGATTGTAATTCCTTTATAAGGAAACGTCCCAAAGAGGGAACAGGAACATGCCTTAATAGCATTCTTTTAGCATATTCTCTTTTCTCGTAAATCGTGATATTAGATCTTCTTTGGTAATAAGACTCTTCCTTAATCTTTATCGGATATTCTGTGCTGATACGAAAAACGTCCTTATCCATGAAACGGATTTGCTCGGGATTCTTGAAGCTAATATTTTCCGGTCCATTATCCTCCATAAAAATATCCATTGACGCATTTTCTGGATTACGAGGTATCAAGATAAAATCCCAATAGGCTTCTTTTGTGTGATAATGGATTTCTTTCTGTATTGGGCATTTCGTTTCTAATAATTCTTTGGTAACATGAATGATCACATTGAGCCGATTCAGTCGGTTATCGATAACACTTAATTGTATATCTGAATCATTTAGCTCTTCCGGTAGCAGGGATTGTGTATACAGTAAAAAATTCGGATCTTTTGAATGTGCTTGAAACTCAAGGTTGAGACCATCCGGGGAGATTGAAAGGTGATCAAGAAGCTCTTCTCGATCTCCAATTAGTGCATATTGATTTCGCCCCGTTTGCCTAAAAGGATATTTAGGTCCTCCTAATACGACTCTATTCGTTCTCCTGGGTTCTATCTCGAAGATTTCAGAAGGAATACATTCATTATAATATTCATGGCTAAATATAATGTTAATTAAAAAGTCAAATTTCATCATTGGTTTGTTTTATCGTTATAATATTCCAAAAGTAGATAAAAAGAATATGGCATGATATTAAATGCTATATGTTTGATAACATTATTTCTAATTTATTTTTTGACTTGATATTCGTTGTTTTATATCCTTGATTTCTGTTCCGTCAAAAGATATGATTCGTGCTTTACATAGGATTGATGGATAATAATGCCCTCCTAATATACTCCATATATTGCTGAGTTCTTGCATACTAATTGTTATGGGCTCGAGCGTTATGGTACCTTGGTCTGGTAATTTAAGAATGGAATTTTGTTGTAAGAAGGAGATTGAATCCGATAATATTTGTATAGATTCTAAGTATCTTTTAGATGAAAAAACAGCGGCAACCATAATATATATATTCAAGTACCATGGTGGAGATGTTTGTTGGAATGTGTTATTTTTTGTGTTCCTATAGGGGGCAGAGATTCCCATTGCTGTCTCTCGCTCTATATTCACGATAGAAAGTATGATTTTATCCGATTGATCCTCATTTGGAGTCGCATCAATACTTCCGGCTTCCACTATAATTTCTGCCCGTTCATAATAGCTGGAAAGAAATTCGTTCATTTTCTCTGCGAGTGTGTTTATTAATACGTGTATCATGGTCTTTTGCTTTATTTGTGCTAAAGGTAAGGAATAAATTTGTTTTTCTGCTTTATAATTTCATTGTCTGAATTCTTTCTAGCAAATTACCTTCGTTTCGATTCGTGATAAGAATTAAAATCGTTTTTTGATTGTCATAGATAATTACGTCTTGGCGGTTTCCTGAAAAAGATTGAAAGAAAAGTTGATCCTGAGATTGGGCTATGCTTATTGTGTATTTTTTATCTACTCTTATTTTCTATTATGTGACTTCGGAAAAACACGTACGACTTTTTTCGAAAACACGTACGACTTTTCTCATGAACATGTACGACTTTCCGGTAAAACATAATCGTGTTTTTAAGCTGTTAATGTTCAGTGATTTATATTTTTGTATCATTCACGCACTTATTGTATGGAAAATTATCACATCGCCACTCAATAAATCATATATACCTCCATGTAGAAGTGCGGCACGCTATGTCTCTATAACAGGATGTCTCCAATAGGGTGAGAATCGAGTAGTATGGCTTTATCACACGTACATTATATAACTTGTTAAGTCTTGAAAAAAAACTTGAAAAATAATGCTGAAAATGTTTGGAGGTTATGTTTTATAGCACTACTTTTGCACCCGCATTCGAGAGAGAACGCCGGTATAAAATGATGAAACAAACTTTTAGAAAAAAAAGTTCCGGAATAATTTGGAAGTTTAAAATAAAAGTCTTTATCTTTGCAGCCACGTTCGCAAAACGAAAGCGACAAAAGAGTTCTTTGAGAGATTTACATAATTCAACAAGTAGTACAAGTATAGGAGAAGAAATTTTCCGGATCGATACCGTCAATAGAAGTATGACTTTGGACTACAATAACGGATTCCGGAGCGAGGATATGATAAAACAATTTAAACAACGAAGAGTTTGATCCTGGCTCAGGATGAACGCTAGCGACAGGCTTAACACATGCAAGTCGAGGGGCAGCGGGGGTAGCGATACCCGCCGGCGACCGGCGCACGGGTGAGTAACGCGTATGCAACTTGCCTATCAGAGGGGGATAACCCGGCGAAAGTCGGACTAATACCGCATGAAGCAGGGGCCCCGCATGGGGATATTTGCTAAAGATTCATCGCTGATAGATAGGCATGCGTTCCATTAGGCAGTTGGCGGGGTAACGGCCCACCAAACCGACGATGGATAGGGGTTCTGAGAGGAAGGTCCCCCACATTGGTACTGAGACACGGACCAAACTCCTACGGGAGGCAGCAGTGAGGAATATTGGTCAATGGCCGAG
>NZ_JH976507.1:0-269992 GCF_000307475.1 Parabacteroides sp. D25
TAAGGCGAAGCTGGTCTCTTCGGATTGATGTCCGGTCAAAATCTTGATAATGATATTAAGGTGGCTATAGCACGAGGGATCCACCTCTTCCCATTCCGAACAGAGAAGTTAAGCCTCGTCACGCCGATGGTACTGCGTAACAGTGGAAGAGTAGGTAGCCGCCGTCTTGAGAAAGGCGAAAGCCGATGGAGAGGAGTCAGTCCGTAAGGGGTGACTCCTTTTTTTGGTATATATCCTCTCTGCCTTTTTCTATTTTTAGGTGTACTTTGTTGTTCGGATGGATAAGAAATTGTAATTTTGTGCTTTTGTAATAGCTAAGAACCTCATATGGATACTGAAAAGAAAGAGAATAAAGAAGTAAATAAACTTTCGCTACTTATCGTAGCAGTTATAGTATTGGTACTGATTATTGCTGGTGCCGGTTATTATATTTATCATCAAAAGCAGCAAATGACTGATTTGGTGGAAACCTTTGATCTTGAGAAAGAATCTTTGGAGGATGAATATAATGAATTGTCTCTTCAATATGAAGGTTATAAGTTTAGCGTAGGCAATGATTCCCTTGTTGCCCTATTATCTACGGAGCAAGCAAAGGTACAACGTTTATTGGAAGAATTGCGTACGGTGAAGGCTACGAATGCGAAGGAAATAGCTCGCTTGAAAAAGGAATTGGATACCTTACGTAAAATCATGCGTAACTATGTTGTCCAAATCGATTCCTTGAATCGTGAGAATGAGCAATTGAAGGTTGAAAAGAAAGAGGCTGTTCAGAAATATCAGAGGGCTACTTCACAAGCTGCTACCTTGAAAAAGGAAAAAGAGAAATTGACGGAAAGAGTAACGTTAGCTAGTCGTTTGGATGCGACGGATATTAACGTGACTCCTGTGAACTCTCGAGGTAAACTCGCTAAGCGTATTAAGAAGATGCAGCAATTCGTCGTGACTTTCAAGATAGCGAAGAACATTACCGCTCCTGTCGGCGAAAAGATGGTATATGTACGGATCATGAAACCGGATGACGATATATTGGTGAAAAGCCGTGCGGATGTATTCGCTTTTGAAGGAAAGGAAATCAATTATTCTATGAAGAAAATGATAGAATATGAAGGTGAGGAGGTGGCAGTGACCATGTATTGGAATATCGAGGAATTCTTATCTCCGGGTACTTACCGTGTGGATATTTTCTCTGACGGTAATTTGATCGGACAGAAGAGATTTACCTTGGATGATTAACTATGAAATTATCTCCCGACTTTGAGAAGTTCCTAAGTTTTATTCCGGAGATTCTGTCTCGAGATGAATCTTTCCTAAAGGATTTGGAAAGTTGTACTCGAGGTGTGACAATCCGGAAAGGGGATTATTTGATTCGTACGGGCGAGTTGTGCCAAGATGCCTATTTTATTAATAAAGGGCTTTTTATCAATCAATATATTAATGAGAATGGGAATGAATGCGTAACCGGTTTCTCCTCGGATAGTATGTACCCTTTTGTTTCTACAATAGGTTATTTTACACAAGTCCCTTCCGAGTTTGAGGTGAAAGCTATCGAGGATGGTGAATTGCTCTGTTTTTCCCGGACGGATATCGAACGTTTGTCGTTGGGATATCCAGCTTTCGCTACCTGTTATCAGAATGTGATGCTGATGATTATTTCCAAGCTCTATTCAATGTTCGCTGTCCGTCAAACCTGTAAGGCGGAAGAATTCCTGAAATATCTTTATACGAACCACCAATGGATCGTAAGCCGGGTCCCTGATAAATATATAGCTCAATATATGGGGGTTAGTGATTCTTGGTATTGTAAGTTGAAGAAACGTATCCTTTATTGAATTAGTTCAATTTTATATTCGCTTTAAACCTATACTTTTGTGCGGGTTTTTATATTTTTGTCACATAGGGAATATGATGGCATTATATAGGTAGGTTAAAACGATATAAAGATGAAACGAACTATCTTACTATTAACATTTGTAGTCACGGTGAGCTGTATGCACGCTCAGCGAATGTTGACATTGGAAGAGTGCCGGAATCTGGCGATCCAGAACAATAAGGAGCTACAAATCTCTGGCGAAAAGATCAAGATGGCGGATAACGAGAAGAAAGCCGCTTTTACCAAGTATTTTCCTCAATTATCGGCAAACGGTGCCTATATGTGGAACCAGAAGGATATAAACTTACTGGACATGGGCGCTTTGTCCTCATCCTTGAGCTCTTCTTTAGGTGGCTTGGCCCAATTACCGATGATCCAACATTTGATGAGTGGGGTGAACGATATGCAACATTTGGATGTGCAGAATATCTGGGTGGGTAATGTATCGTTGGTGCAGCCTGTATTCATGGGTGGGAAGATCGTTAATTATAACCAAATCACTAAGTTTGCCAAGCAATTAGCGGAGTCAATGAATAATTTACAGTTGCAGGACTTGATTTATAAGACTGACGAAACCTATTGGCAGGTCATATCTTTGGTGAATAAGAAGAAATTGGCGGACGCTTATGTGGATTTGCTCCGTAAGATGGATAGTGATGTGACCGCTATGATCTATGAGGGAGTCGCTACCGAGGCCGATGGGCTTTCTGTCAAGGTGAAACTGAATGAGGCGGAGATGGCTCAGACTAAGGTTGAGAATGGTCTGGCTTTAACCCGAATGCTTTTAGCGCAAATTTGTGGTCTGTCTTTAGAGGAGGATTTATCGCTTGCAGACGAGAAGCTGGATAATTTTCCGGTAGAGACAACACAAGCCTCGGCTGATCTGAATGAGGCTTTCATGAATCGTAATGAACTGAGAAGTTTGGATCTGGCAACGAAAATCTATAAGCGAAAAGAACGTATTGCTTTGGCAGAGATGTTGCCTAATGTCGCTTTAGCGGCGAATTACTTCGTCACGAATCCGAATGTTTTTAATGGTTTTAAAAATGATTTCGCTGGTATGTTTAATGTCGGAGTTATGGTAAAGGTACCCTTGTCCGGTTGGTGGGAAGGCACTTATAGGCGTAACTCGGCGAAAGCGGAAACGCGCATAAAAACACTGGAATGGCAGGATGCTCGTGAAAAGATTGAGTTGCAGGTAAATCAATCCGTTTATAAAGTGAATGAAGCGGGCAAAAAGTTGATCGCTTCTTCCCGTAATATGGAAAATGCGGAAGAGAATTTGCGGCGTGCGAATTTCGGTTTTGAGGAAGGGGTTATCCCGGCTTTGAACTTAATGGAGGCGCAGACAGCATGGGTTTCTGCTCGCTCTAGTTTGATTGATGCTCAAATCGAGGTGAAATTAACAGAAGTTTATCTAAGCAAGGCTTTGGGTAAACTGTCCGCAAATGAATAAGAGTAATAACAAATAAAAATATACACAGAGATGAACGAGAACAAGAAGTTTTCTATCAGTAACATGATGTTAGCTTTTATCACAGTATTGGTCGTGATCGGATTGGTAGCCTTGGCGGGTTTCTTCCTGCTTACACCGCCTGACGATATTATAATGGGGCAGGCCGAGGCCACCCAAGTTCGTATCTCCGGTAAGGTTCCCGGACGTATCGCTTCTTATCGTTTTGGCGAAGGCGATCAGGTAAAAGCCGGAGATACTTTGGTCTTTTTAGATACGCCCGAGGTTATGGCGAAGCTGAAACAAGCGGAGGCGGCTCGTGCGGCAGCGGAGGCGCAGAACGCTAAAGCGATTAAAGGAGCCCGTGAACAGGAAATTACGGCCGCTTATGAGATGTGGCAAAAGGCGCAAGCCGGATTAACTATCGCTAAGAAATCTTTCGATCGTATTCAGAATTTATACGAGAAAGGGGTGATGTCCGCTCAAAAAAGAGACGAGGTGGAGGCTAATTATAACGCTATGGTAGCGACAGAGAAGGCTGCCCGTTCTCAATATGAGATGGCAAAAGAAGGTGCCCGTAAGGAAGATAAGGCTGCCGCTGCCGCTATGGTCCAACGTGCGGAAGGTGCTATCGCCGAAGTGGAGTCGTATGTGGGCGAGAGCGCTTTGGTGGCTCCGATTGACGGGGAGGTTTCAGAACGGTTCCCGGAAGTCGGCGAGTTGGTTGGTACAGGCGCTCCGATCATGAATATCTCTGATTTAAATGATGTATGGGTAACTTTCAGTATTCGTGAGGATCTGTTGAAAGATATCAAGATTGGCTCGGAAGTAAATGCTTTTATTCCGGCGTTGGGGGACCTACCGGTGAAGTTGAAAGTCTATTATATGAAGGATATGGGCTCGTATGCCGCATGGAAAGCGACAAAGACGAATGGACAATATGACTCGAAGACTTTCGAGGTGCGTGCCCGTCCGTTGGAGAAAGTCGCTGATCTTCGTCCGGGAATGTCCGTGATCTTAAAGAAAAAAGGGAAAGAGATCGTATGACCTATAAAGAAAGTTTGCATAGAATCTGGCTTATCGCGAAGCGTGAGGTGCATCGGCTGGTGGCTCAACCGATTTACTTCTTTTGTATGTTGATCGCTCCGGCTATCTGTGTCATTTTCTTTGTATCGTTGATGCATGAGGGATTGCCGACCGATCTGCCGATAGCAGTGGTGGATATGGATAACTCTGCTACTTCACGCAATTTGATTCGCCAGTTGGATGCCTTTGAGCAGACAGAGGTGTATATGAAAACCATGTCGTTTACCGAGGCTCGTCAGGAAATGCAGAAAGGGAATGTATATGGAATTTTTTACATTCCATCCGGTTTCGCCGTGGACGCCACATCTGGAAAGCAGCCCCGGTTGTCTTTCTATACGAATGGTACCTATTTGATCGCCGCTTCTTTGCTGTTTCGGGATATGAAAACGATGTCGGTATTGGCGGGGGCCGCTGTGGGTTTACAGACCGGACAAGCTAAAGGATATACCGAAGCGCAGATCATGGGACAGCTACAACCGATCGTGATCGATACGCACCCGATCGGCAATCCGTGGTTGAATTATTCGGTATATTTGAATAATACGGTTTTGCCGGGTATCATTCAGTTGATGGTATTTCTGGTGACAGTATTCAGTATCGGTACGGAAATTAAATATTCCACGTCCCGTAAATGGTTGGATATGGGAGGGAATTCCATCGCAGTTAGTTTGTTGGGAAAGTTATTGCCGCAGACAGCTATTTTTACGGTCGTAGGCTTTATGTATTGTGCGGTGTTGTATGGAATTAATTCTTTCCCGTTAAATAGCGGTTGGTTTCCGATGCTTTTGGCGATGTTTTTGCTGATTATATCCTCTCAGGCGGTAGGCGTATTTATGATCGGCGTATTACCGACTCCCCGTTTAGGGCTTAGCTTCGCCAGCCTGTTCGGAATGATCTCGTTCTCCATTGTCGGATTCTCGTTTCCAGTACAAGGTATGGACCCTACGTTGCAAGCGTTGGCTCGTTTGTTCCCTTTGCGGCATTATTTCTTGATTTATGTCGATCAAGCCTTGAACGGGCGGGCGCTATTCTATACGTTGGGCGAGTACGCTTGGTTGTTGGGATTCTTGATCCTGCCCTTCCTTATCGGGCGGAACTTGAAGAGAGCGTTGTTGGATTTCAAATATCTACCGTAAAAACTGTATGTGATGAAAAGAGAACATCGTTTACGATATATCATAAAGGAAGGTCTTCTGGATACGCTTTATATTTGGAAAGATGAATTGAGAAACGTGTTTAAGGATGCGGGGGTCATGATCTTCTTTTTCTTGGTGCCTTTCGTATATCCGCTGCTTTATTCATTTATATATAATAACGAGGTAGTACACGAAGCGAAGATGGTGGTGGTAGACCAAAGTGATTCCTATTTGAGTCGTGAGTTTACCAGACGGGTTAACGCCACGCCGGATGTGGAAGTAGTGGGTGTTTGTCCGGATATGGCGGAAGCCAAGAAGATGTTAGATGAGAAGAAGGCCTATGGAATTTTGCTCTTTCCCCCGGATTATAGTAAGGACCTGCATGAAGGGCGACAGACAACCGTCTCGTTGTATTGCGATATGAGCGCCTTATTGTTTTATAAGGCTTTCCTTTTGGCGGCGACAGAGGTATCGTTGGATATGGGTAAGGAACTTCGGATGCATAATAATCCGTCGTCTACGGATAAGATGGACCAGATCACGGTAGACCCGATCCCGTATGAATCGGTAGCGTTGTTTAATTCCCAGAATGGTTTTGCCAGTTTTTTGGTACCGGCTATCTTGATCTTGGTATTGCAACAGACCTTGATATTGGGCATCGGAATGTTGGGAGGAACGGCACGGGAAAAGAATCGTTTCCATAGTCTGGTACCTATTTGCAGGCATTTTAACGGGACTTTGCGTATCGTGTTCGGCAAGTCGCTGACTTATCTTTTGCTGTATGTGGTGGTTTGCATCTGGGTATTGGCTATTGTCCCTAAGTTATTCTCCTTACCTCAGGTTGGTGAGCCACTGACTATTTTGTTGTTTTTACTGCCTTACCTGTTTGCCTGTATTTTTATGTCTATGACGCTATCGGGATTTATGACGAGTCGCGAATCGCCTATGTTGGTGTTCGTTTTCACGTCTGTCATCTTATTATTTATCTCGGGTGTCTCTTGGCCGGAGGCGGCTATTCCTCCGTTTTGGAAAGTGGTGGGTTATTTGTTTCCTTCTACTCCGGGTATCCAGGGATTTATCCGTATCAATACGGCTGGCGCTTCCTTGCATGAGGTGGCGCATGAATACCGGGTATTATGGATTCAGGCAGGTGTATATTTCATCTTGTCTTGTATCATTTACCGTTATCAGATCATACGTAGCCGCAAGATGATTATAAAGCAATATCGGTATATGAAGATGCGACGGATGTTGCGAGAAAGAGAATAATCCCTCGTTTAGGTCTACCCTAATCGCTCATTTAGGGTGTCCCTAAACGGGGGATTAGGGTGAGGGTAAATGTGTGATTAGATTTTAACTTTCGGTTTATACATATCCTCAGCGGTCAGGCCACATTCTTTCATCATGCGGATACTGTAAGACAGATCGCTGACGTTTGGTGTCACGTTGTTACTTCCAAACGTGAATTTAACGCCGGCGGCTTTCGCCTTCATAATGATCGCTTTATTTGGAATATTGTATAGTTCGTTGATCTCTAAAGCTTTTCCGCTTTTTGCCAATGCCTCGACGAAACGGTTCATGCGGGCCTCTGTCCAGAATTCGTCAAAACGCTTATCCATCGGAGATGGCAAGAAACAAGGATTTACATAGATATCTACCGGCTCTTCCAATACGGAGCAGATACGATCTACGATCATGTCCATATATTGCTCCTCATTCTCGATCCAAGTCTCTTCCGGAATCCATAGGCGGGTACGGCGACCTTTATTGTCCTTGAACGTCAAAGCGTCCGTAAACACATAGTCGAATTCTTTAAGAGTCTCGGGAGAGAATGTGGTTATCCATTCGCGTCCTTCCGCTTGCATGCCAAGGATGAAAGGCTGTGAGCGCATCTCATTTAGGTAATCCATGACTTGTTGGTCGTTCGTGATCGGGAAACCGATGCCGCAGTTCGGTGCGATCGTATAATTGATACCGGTCTTGCGGGATTGCTTAGCGGCAACTTCCTTGGTTAAGCCACCTTTTAAGTGCACGTGATAATCTAATACCGGGAAATCCGATTGATGTAATTTAATGATCTCATCATTTTGCTCATCGTTAGCTTCCGCCAATTGTGCGTTGATATCGATCGTGGATTCATCAATTACGTTCACGGTGATGTTCTTGATCTGGATCTCACCGCTACCATCACTCTCTATGGCAAATGTCCCTTCCGATAATAAGGCATAGGCGTTAGCGTCCGTACGATACGGTGCGGTTGGTTGGATATACTCTACAACCGGTTCGCCGTTTATATTTACATCGATCTCTTGTCCGGCAACCCGGATATCCATCTTGAACCATTGATCCTCTTTTACGAAGCTTTTGGTCAAATTCCTCACGGAAACAAGACTTCCTGTCATTTTCCACCAAACCTTATCAGCCCGGTCATTATTGATAGCGATACGATATCCTTTCTTCAAGGTTGGGTCCGTATGGAACCAGACGGCGCCTTTGCCTCCCGGGGTAGTACGTAAATCAAGGGTCAGATCGAAGTTTTTGTATTTGCCGTTTTTCAGTACGGCCAGTGCATCCGTACCTTTCAAGGTCATTATGTCGTCTTGAACGGAGACATCGCCTGTCATTTTCCATTTGTTACTATCTTTGCCATCGAATAAGGTACCACTGCCGGAAACACTACAGGCTGTGGTCAGGACAAAGAGAAGGCCCATCGCTAGAATTGATAATTTTTTCATGATATAAATGATTTAAGTAATAATATATCCTCCAAAGATAACGAAAATTAAAATACAATGTCCTTTTTGAAGATTTTAACTTCCATAAAGATATAAACCTAAGAATATAGTCTTACTTTTGTAAAAATTCTCAATCAAACTTAATTAATAGTACTATGCAGAACAGACGTAATTTTTTGAAGCAAGCCTCTTTGATGCTTGCGGGTGGGTTGGTAGCCCCGCAGTTATTATCTTCTTGTGGCGGTAAATCAGGACAAGCTGCCGCTACAGCATCGGAGTCTTCTAAATATATAGGGCTTCAATTGTATTCTTTAAGAGACCTTGTAAAAGAAGAAGGTATCCAGAAAGTATTGGAAACCGCCGCTAAGATGGGTTATAAGAATCTGGAGACAGCAAGCTATGATAACGGAAAGATTTACGGTTTAGCTCCCGCTGAATTTAAGAAAATGGTGAATGACCTAGGTATGAAGTGTACGAGCGCTCACCTTGGACAGGCATTTACGAAAGAAAAAGAAGCCGAGGTTATGAGTTGGTGGGATCAAGCGATTGATGCTCATAATGAGTTAGGCGTTAAATATATGGTTCAACCGTGGATGCCGGTTAACGATAAGACTACATTGGATGACTTGAAGATGTACTGCGATTATTTCAACACGGTTGGTTATAAGACCGCTGCCGCTAGCATTGCGTTCGGTTATCATAACCACGACTTCGAGTTCCGTAAGATCGACGATCAATTGATCTATGATTTCTTGTTGGATAACGTAAGCCCGAACCACGTATTCTTCGAGATGGATGTATACTGGGTAATGATGGGTGGTGGTGATCCTGTCGCTTACTTGAAGAACCGTCCGAGCCAGTTCAAGGCTATCCATATCAAGGATGAGAAAGAGATCGGCGCAAGTGGCAAGATGAATTTCAAGCCTATCTTCGATCAAATGTACGCTAATAACGTAAAGGATTGGTATGTTGAAGTTGAGCAATATACAAACAATGATCCGGTTGCCAGCGTTCAGCAGAGCTATGATTTCTTGAATAAGGCTGATTATGTGAAATAATCCGTTCGATGATAAAAAAGAAGAGGCTACTTCATTATCGGGTAGCCTCTTTTTTTATGTTCGCTTATTTGGAATACTCGTTCAATCGGGTGGATTTCGCAAGCTCGATGATTTGTTTCCAATCTTTAGCTAAGTTTTCCATATCCGGATATAGTAAATCCGCTCCGGCATCTAATAAAACTTGATCGGGGAGAGGTCCGGTGTTTACGGCTATCGTAAAGATATTGGCTGCCACGGCAGCTTCTACTCCCATGGGAGCGTTCTCTACCACAAAAGCTTCGTTAGGCTTCGCATGCGCTTTTTGAAGTCCCATTAAATAAGGTTCGGGGTGTGGCTTGCCATATTTCACGTCGAAAGCCGTAACCATTTTCTCTCGGTTGAAATGTCCCGGATAGGTATGGTTTAGCTTATCGATCAAGCTATGTTGGCCGGAACCGGTGACAACCAATCGTTGCAGTCCAGATGCTTCCACTTCTTTTAGAACCTCTGCGGCGCCGGTCATGGGGGCACCGTCATTATAGGTATTGAATAGATCCGCTTTCTCTTTATAGATCGTTTGCTTCTCCTCGGCGGTAGCGTCTCGTTGGAAAGTGCGTTGGTATAGCTCGTTGATCGTGCTTTCCCCAGTACGTCCTTCGAACATATAAAAGTCTTCCGGCCGAGAAGTTAGCTGATGGTGGGTCGCTACCTCATGCCATGCCCGTGCATGAAAACGCATAGAGTCATATAATACACCATCCATATCGAAAAGAACAGCTTTGGGAGAAAGGGATTCCTGCCTGTGTTTACGCAGATATCGGATAATCGCTTCTTGAATCATGTTATTACCTTCTTAAAAACCAATACAAAGGTACGTAATAAATCGGAATTAACAGAAATGGGAGGAAAGCTTCTTGAAATTAAATAAATATGATATATAATGGAATTTCATTTTATGAAACAAAAATGGTTTAAATGGGTGCTTACTTTTGATCCACCTACATGTACACCCTAACCGGATTGATAAATTTTATAATTATCTGGATGAGTTGATAGATGTATTGAAAAATAAGGGATATAAATTTATTTCGTTGAGATAATTAATCAATAAATTATGACGTAGTTCGATGAGAACTTAGTTGTTTAATCATTGCAAATATATGAATATTTGGGGAATATCAAAATATCATATATTAAAAATCAATGCATACAGAAATATTATATACCTAAATACAGGTATAATTGAACCCCTTTCTGATAGACAAGTGAGACTTTGGTAGAAATATAATTAATAAGAAATAGTATACAGTATTATGATATCACTTATTCATAGCAAGTTATAGCCTTTGAAAATTCGTTATTAATGCGTTAACTAGAGTTCTCATCGGACTCTTTTCTGGTGAAGAATGGTATATTTATTATCTAGTATGAATAGAGGAGAATTAGTACAATCTCTTGTGGAAGAAACAGGATTGCCGAAAAATGTTGTTAGGGCCGTAGTGAATGCGTTACCGACTGTTGTGGCGAAAGGAATACGGGAAGGAGAATCTATTTCCATGAAAGGATTTGGATCTTTTGTACCTTGGCAACAATCCGAGCGATTGGCACGTAATCCGAAAACAGGGGAGGAAGTAATGATTACTCCACGTGTCTCGGTCAAATTCAAAGCCGGGAGCGATTTACTTAAAGAATTAAATGAGTAATAAAAAACTATTCAAACGAAAAAACGGTTTCCTCGTGATGAGAAAACCGTTTTTTTATGGGGTAAATCGTATTATAAACGTGCTTTGATAGCTTCGCTTTCTTTCTCGTATCCCGGCTTATTCAACAGGGCGAACATATTCTTCTTATAAGCCTCGACACCCGGTTGATTGAAAGGATTCACACCTAACATATAACCACTGATACCGCAAGCTTTCTCGAAGAAATAGAATAACTGACCGATATAGAATGCGCTTACTTCCGGCATATTAACCTTGATATTAGGAACACCACCATCTACGTGAGCCAACTGAGTACCTAACTCGGCCATCTTGTTTACCTCGTCTACATGCTTGCCTGCCAAGAAGTTCAAGCCATCTAAATCGGCTTCATCTGTAGGGACCAATACGCTATGATCTGTAGCTTCCACGGAGATAACCGTTTCGAAAATCGTACGCTCACCGTCTTGAATCCATTGACCCATGGAATGCAAATCGGTTGTCAAATCTACGGATGCTGGGAAAATACCTTTACCGTCTTTACCTTCGCTCTCTCCGTAAAGTTGTTTCCACCATTCTGCGATATAGTGCAATTTCGGATGGAAGTTAGCCAAGATCTCAATCTTTTTACCGTTCTTATATAACTCATTACGAGTAGCGGCATAGATAGCGGCCATATTATCAGCGAAAGGAACACTCGCATCTGTAGCTTTTTCCATGGAAACAGCTCCAGCAACCAAGTCGCGGATGCTGATACCTGCCACGGCGATCGGAAGCAAACCTACCGGAGTTAAAACAGAGAAACGTCCACCTACGTTATCAGGGATGATGAAAGTCTTGTAACCTTCTTGATCCGCCAAGGTCCGCAAAGCGCCTCTCTTAGCGTCCGTGATAGCTACGATACGATGTTTAGCCTCTTCCTTGCCAACAGCATCTTCCAATTGTTTCTTCAAGATACGGAAAGCCAAAGCCGGCTCTGTAGTCGTACCAGACTTGGAGATATTGATAATACCGAATTGCTTACCTTTCAAGACTTCGCTTAATTCATAAAGATAATCCTCTCCGATATTGTGTCCGGCGTATAACATAACCGGGTTTTTACGGTCGTTTTGCAACCAGTCGAAGCTGTTGTTTAACGCTTCTACTACCGCTTTGGTACCCAAATAGCTACCACCGATACCAATGGCTACGACCACCTCACATTTAGAACGAAGCACGTTCGCCGTATTCTCGATGTCGGCCAACTCTGCGTCCGTAATAGAAGAGGGGAGATGCAACCAACCCAAAAAGTCGTTACCTGCTCCGTTACCGTTATGTAATGTGGCAATACATTCCATTGCCTTGGCCTCTTGAGCGTAAACCTGTTCCTTGGAGACAGTGCCCAGAGCCTTGTCGATGTTTAAACTGATGTTTTTCATATGCTATTTTATTTAAACGTTTCCGTTAATTGACGAATGACCGTTGTCGGCGATTTCTTCTCGTACAATATATCATAAACAGCGTCCAGTATCGGCATGTTCACTTTATATTTCTCGTTGATCTCACGCATACACTTGGTTCCATAATATCCCTCGGCGATCATTTCCATCTCCAGCTGCGCTGTCTTCACGGAATATCCTTTACCGATCATGGTTCCGAAAGTACGGTTACGGCTGAACCGGGAATAAGCGGTAACCAGCAAATCGCCAAGGTAGACGGAGTCGGTGATATCCCGCTCCAGCCCGTGTACGGCGTCCACGAAATTACGCATCTCCTCAATAGCGTTCGAGATAAATACGGCTTGGAAGTTATCACCATATTTCATTCCATGGCAAATACCGGCGGCGATAGCGTACACGTTCTTCAGTACGGCGGCGTATTCGATACCGGTCACATCCTTACAGAAGGAATTCTTTAAGTATTGATTCTTGAAAACGGGGGATATCGTACGGACCTTCTCGATGTCGGAACAAGCCAACGTAATGTACGAGAGCCGTTCCAGAGCGATCTCTTCCGCATGACAGGGACCACCGATAACTGCTATATTTTCTGTTGGAACCTTGTAATACTCCGCGAAGTAATCCGTAATCAACATATTCTCATCCGGTACGATACCCTTGATCGCCGAGATGATAAACTTATCTTTCAAAGAGGTCTTCACCTTCTTCAAATGTTGTTTCAAGAAAGGGGAAGGCGTAGCGAAGATCAAGGTATCCGAGTCCTTGATCGCTTGGTTGATATTGGAATAGAAGTTTATCTTGTTCGTGTCGAATTTCACGGCGGTGAGGTAACACGGGTTGTGTCCCAACTGCTTGAACTCCTCGATACGATCGGGCCTACGCATGTACCAGTTGATACTATCTTGAGTTGAAAGTACGATCTTGGCTAAGGCGGTAGCCCAGCTACCACCTCCCATTATCGCGATTTTTCCGGGCAAATCCATCGTATCACGCTTTTATTCTCCTACATTGGCTATCCAAGCTTCTATTTCTTGGATCGTAGGATTTTGCAGTTCTAACTTATATTTTTTATTAAGCTCACAAAGCTCTTGTCTTAATTTGTTGGCGTTCGCTTCTTTCAGCGTGTCAACCGTCAGGTAGCCGGCTTTCTGCAAAGCGGGAACCCACTCCTCGGAAATGCCCAAGGCCACGTATTTGTCGGCGTTATCTTTCTTTACGGTTTTCTCCGGACGCATTTGAGGGAAAAGCAATACCTCTTGGATCGTTGTCTGTCCGGTCATCAACATAACCAGACGGTCGATACCAATACCGATACCCGACGTAGGAGGCATACCGAATTGAAGGGCGCGTAAGAAATCTTGATCGATGAACATCGCCTCGTCGTCCCCTTTCTCGCTCAAGCGTAATTGCTCCTTGAAACGTTCTTCTTGGTCGATCGGATCGTTCAGCTCGCTATAAGCGTTCGCCAATTCCTTCCCGTTTACCATCAACTCGAAGCGTTCGGTCAATCCCGGTTTGCTACGGTGCATCTTAGTCAGTGGGCTCATCTCAACCGGATAGTCGATGATGAAGGTCGGCTGGATAAACGTACCCTCGCAGAACTCCCCGAAGATCTCGTCGATCAATTTACCTTTACCCATCGTATCGTCGATCTCCATCTTCAATTCCTTGCAGATCGTACGGATCTCGTCCTCGCTCTTACCTTCCAAGTCGTAACCCGTCTTTTCCTTGATCGCCTCCAAGATCGGCAAACGGCGGAAAGGAGCCTTGAAGCTGATTGTCTTACCGTCGATCGTGCTCTCGCTCGTACCGTTCACGGCGATACAGATACGCTCCAACAGCTTCTCGGTGAAGCTCATCATCCAGTTATAGTCCTTGTATTGAACATAAAGTTCCATACAGGTGAACTCCGGGTTGTGCGTACGGTCCATACCCTCGTTACGGAAATTCTTACCGATCTCGTATACACCCTCGAATCCACCGACGATCAATCGTTTCAAATACAACTCGGTAGCGATACGTAAATATAAATCGATATCCAAGGAATTATGATGTGTCGTAAACGGACGTGCGCTAGCTCCTCCGGCGATAGATTGCAGGATCGGAGTCTCTACCTCCGTATATCCGGCCTCATCCAAGGCGGTACGCATGGTCTTGATGATAGCCGCACGTTTCATGAAAATATCTTTTACACCCTCGTTTACTACCAAATCCACGTAACGCTGGCGATAACGAAGCTCCGGGTCATTAAAACCGTCGTAAGCGACACCATCCTTATATTTAACGACCGGTAGCGGACGAAGTGATTTAGACAGAACTGTCAATTCTTGCGCATGAACGGAAATCTCTCCCATCTGAGTACGGAAAACGAATCCCTTGATCCCGACGAAATCACCGATATCCAGTAATTTCTTGAAAACGACATTGTATGTGTCTTTATTCTCGTCCGGACAAATATCGTCACGAGAGATATAGACCTGTATTCTGCCCTCGGAATCCTGCAACTCCATGAAAGAGGCTTTTCCCATGATACGACGGCTCATGATACGGCCGGCGATACGTACCGGGCGTGGCTCAGCGTCATCTTTGAATGTCTCTTTTATCTCTTTGGAAAATGCGTTCGTTACATACTCAGCTGCGGGATAAGGCTCTATCCCCATCTGACGCAACTGTTCCATGCTATTACGTCTTATTATTTCCTGTTCACTCAGTTCTAATAGATTCATTATGCTATTATTTTGTATAATACGGCGCAAAAGTACAAAATATTTCTGATTTATGCTGACTTATGTGGTAAAAGGTTGAGGTCACCGATCTTGTTAGTTCATGGATAAAGTATCTTAGGATCCTTGGTGAAGTATCTTAGGTTTGTAGGCCAATGAACTTAAGACCCAATAATTTTATCTTTACATCCCGTTTTGATCCCGGGGATGAGACAAATGGAATAAACAGCCCTCACTCCGATAAATCCGGTAGCCAAAACTCAACCAACGGTAATGTCTTTCTCCGTCCTCCAAGCCCCAGCCATAGAAATCCTCATTCTCCATACCCGCTTGCAGGTATTTTTCCGTTTGGGCGAAGACCGCTCCCCCGACTGCGCCTATCACTCCCTCTACTGTGTACAAAGAGTTCATCTTTGCTTGATGTTTTTTTAGGAAATCTAAGTCACGATGGAGCCAATAATGTTCCCTCAATATATCTGACGTATCTAAAAAATTACCATCATATGGATAAGCGACATCAGAAGTCCTAGTTCTAAGCTGTTTCACCGCATCCAATATTTGAAGGTGGTCCAGTATCACATCTGCGTCCCAAATACAAACAAGTGGAGTATCAACCTGCTTTGCGAGGATATTCAAGTATTTGGTCTTGTAGAATACAGGATCTTTATCCACGAGGAAAGTGTACTTCACCGTATCATCTTTTATTAACGAGGGGATAATCTCATTTTGGTATGATGAGGCCTCCAGAATTAAGATGCGTGTCCGGAAATAACGTACTATTGAGTCCACGGACATCAACAGATTCTCCAAACGGATCATGGAATCGATCCGTACAGGAATAATAAATGTTGTATCTGTCAAGTCTATTCGCATAAATATCTTTGCTTAATGTTTAACAATGCCAACACCGTACCGGGGAAACCATTCAGCAATCCTCTGTGTATATTATAGTAGTATTCGTTCTCCATTAGGGCATCCCAAGCGTCAGACGAGATGATCCGATCGTAAATTAGGTGCGGATTGAAAGGGATGGTGTATTCGGGGAAGTCCCTTTTTAATCCCTCCAACAAGAAATATAGAGAAGCGTATCCATTACTGATATAGATATCCTTGCCTTTGATCTCTCTATTATATATTATGTCTAGATTGATTGATTTTCTTAGTTCGTTCACATATCTTTGCCAATCCGGCGAACAATTCCGTAAAGGTAGTATGCCCCATAACAGATATAGTCGGTTCAAATGCAGATGAGGCAAATGGGAGAACATATACAGAGATAGTTGTTCCAAAACCTTTTGTATCCGATCCTTGTAAAAATCATATTGTATAAGACAGGACAGGGTTTTCATCAATATCGGTACGTGATATTGGTAAATGGAAAACGTATAGGATTCCTCGAAAAAGGAGGCGTCTATCAAATCGGCCAATTGATTAACTAACTTGATTGCTAAGCCCTCGAAAGGGAAACGCTCATTATCGTTTGTCTGGATTTCCAGCCTTTTATAAATGTAATATAAGAAATGGATGAGTTGAGACAGGGAATACCTAGATTCCATATTTCCGAAAACCAGCTTCTTGAATAGCAAATCATCGATACCACTTAGCAAATCATTAATATCACCGTCTACAAATTGCTTTTTTACAATATAATCCAATCCTAACGCAACTCCGCATAAACCTTCCTCCACGGTGAGTTCTGCGTTTTTAGAGAGATCGTTTTCCAAGAGATCGTCCAGCAATCGCTCAGCCTTCTCTTTATAAATAGCTTCTTGCGTATAATCATACAAATGGTATAAATAGATGAGTGATCCCATTTTGCCATGAGCCAACCCGAAAGGGTAGCTTGTATGTAATGAGCCTATCAAATGCTTATTTAGCGAATCTATTTGTGATGCTAATTTATTAAATACGACATATCCTTTAACTCATATTCTTCCGGCAATAAATAACCATTTGTCAAAACTGTTGGAGTGGAACTTATTGTATTGCGCCTAACCCATTCGTTTTGTGCTTGAAAATTGGCTAACATATCTTTGTCATTAGGATTTAATCTGTATCTTTTATAGCAATCCTCTTTTTTATGACGCCCTTTTGCATACCAGTCAGATAGGAATCGTAAATAATCCGATTCATTATTTAGTAGATACATGGAGGTCAGTAGCATGGCGCTAGGTTCTAATTCCTTGCTAAAAGAGGTCAAGATGATTTGTATGCAAATCTCTTCTTTATATTCTTTGAGTAACTTTTCTATTTGGAGATGTAATTTTACGCAAGGAGCACAATGTGGATTAGAGATAATGGTAATCCACTCTTTGGCATCCCTATTGCCCAATAATATTCCTGTATTTTTGTCAATGTCATATTGAGGCTGTTCGTTTAATAAGCTCTTAAATACAGAGGCATTCAGTTTTATGCTGCTAAGTTTATTGTTGCTTCGTTGGATTTGCTTTTCTTTTACGTATAATGTAACAGTAAAATGGAGTGATAGAATGACGAGCCCATACACGCATCCAATGGTAGTGAAATCAAATAAATCCCATTGATTGAAATCCATGCCTATCGCGAATAGAGAGATAAGAAAGGTGATCCATACGGTAGCTTGTACAGATAAACATAAAGCGCACCATTGTTTTACCCTAAATTTTTGGTACCATACGCTCCACGCTGTATAAGGTAATGCGATTATATTCAGAGTCTCTGCATATATAACATATTGGGGCAACAAGGCGATAAACAATATTGCGGAAAGAAAATATCCTAAGCCGAAGACACTCCAACTGATCCCCAAGAAATGAGATGCTTGGGAATCCAATGTCCCGTTGCAATCACTGGATTTCAAAAACAGGGAACAAATTTTGTTGACATATTTATCCGAGCCTAAGATCTCTCGAGAAAGCAGGATACCGCAGAAAGATGCTCCGATCACATTAACACCCCATAACCCCCAGATTCCTATCTCCATTCCTCTGTTGGTGATAAGGGCACACCCTATTAATGATAGAAGTAATGATACGAAACATACGATTACTATCCGCTGTCGTAAGTATTCTTTCTATGTTCTTTATAATCCGGTTAATAGATTCATCGGTGGATTCGAAAAGAAGGACGATTCCTGACCATCGTTCCAAGAATACCGGGATAGATAATGTGATGTTTTTACCTCGCCATGAATAGATGATTGCCTCGGTAGAAACATGTCGCACCAATACAAACTCATGATCTACGTAAGCCACAAAGGGTACATCTAATGAGGATAAGTTTTCTTGTGTTTTTTGAATTTCGGCCGCTACATTCTCTATATTATAATAACGTAGCATCTCGGACAGTCCAAACAGATTGTTTTTGTGTGGATGGCTCTCGTAGAATCTTATGGTAAAATCTTCCGTGTACTTTATCGATAAGATTTCTAAAATTTGGATGAATAGATTGTCATGTTCCATTGCTTTAGGTCTTTAATGATTACCTTAGTTTACCAATGAACAACACCGGGTTACTCTCCTCGTCCAGTCCGGGGAAACGCCTTGCGAACTCTTCCTTCTTCAAAACGTCTTCCGGATACATCAGCATGGCGCACCAGCCCTCATCTAACGAGAAGAACTGTTTGGGCAACCACCGGAAGTTGTCATCGAACTTGATGTTCTCTAAAACTCTTGCGTTTCCGTCTTTTTTGTCGATTAAGGCTATTCCGTTTAGGTCTTCTCTTTTCCCCTTAAAGGAGAGCAATATCGTTTCCTTGGACTCCACGTAGTCCGGGATATGGCCGATGTATCCTTTCTCCGCTTCTTCCTGTATGAGTTGCATGCCTTCTTTTCCCTCTTGCGTGTAAAAGCCGGCGGGCGGTATCCTGTTATCTACGTTTATTTTGTATCGTATTTTTGAACTATCCAAAGTGCATTCAAGGATGTCGTTGCTTTGATAACCATGAGAGATAATATGTCCTTCATACCGTTCAAATGAGTTTGTGAATGAACTGATATATCGATTGCAGTTGATGATGGAATCATACGAGTTTATAATGGCTCCCGTATGATGGTTGATGATACGGTATCGTAGCTGTTCGGGGGTAGGCATACATTTTATGATGTATAGACTATCGTTCAAAAGAGTGATCGCCTCTATATAGCCGACATTCTCGCAACGCTTTTTGTTGATGAATTGGTGTGAATTTGAATAGGTTACGATTTCAATGGGAGAAGCGATCGATAGATCTCCATTGGGCCATATCATGAAATGGTTAAAGTGGAGGTATGATTGCGGATCATTTCCCTTTTTGGATAAGACTCGTTTGAATTTTCCATATTTATCCCAAACGATTAATTGCTCTCCGGAGCCTATGTAAATATCCTCTTGAAAGATAGCGATGTTTTTAACATTGTAAAGCACATCTATCAATGCGTCATCCCTTGTTTCCAAGGGGGACATACCGATATTCCTCAAACATTTCATCCACGTCTTTTTCTACCCGATGTGAGAGTGGAATAAAATACTCGATTGTTTCGTCCTTGCCATTATCCTTGGCTTGATCCGGATTACAACTGATAAGCAAAAGAGTGACTAAAAATAGAAGATAGATCATGGTCATTTTTGTTTTAAGAAAAAAGCTGGTTTTAGCAGATATCACCAGCTAAAACCAGCCCTTTCTTTTGTTGCTAACCTCCTGTAGTGTTACAGTTTTGTACGCCGCCATAATTTGAGCATTTATTACTGCATTCAGAGCAGCTTGTTACTTCAATTGAGGAAGAAAGATTATGACAATGACAATACGCACTTCCTCCCCCTAAGATTTTCATCATTTGTTCTTTTGGAAGAACTTTACTTTGTTGGTTTAGTACGACTTTTGTCAGTTTTTTTGAGTTTGTCCATAATTTGAAAGATTTAAAAAGTTAATAGATGTGTAATACTTTGATATTACAAAGAAAATTAAAAAATATCAAACATGGGGTATATTATGTCTTTTTTATTGTTGTTTAATGTATATTGTCTTTCTATTGCTACAGTAGAAAATTAGTGGAGATATGCATATAAGTTAGCTATGTGAATTCGATTGTTCTGTCCCACGTTTAATTTGTTCGAGAAATGACTTATTGTATTGATGTAATTTGTTATGTAATAGTGTTTTATGTAATAGCGTAAGCTATAGGTACAAAGCCTCCCAAATGAATAACTAATCACTTCCCAAGTGAATAACTAACGGCTACCCCTAACCGTTAGTTATTCACTTGACTAGCCATTAGTTATTCACTTGACAAGGCTCAAATTATATATTTGGATACTCCAAAAAGATTATCGGGTGAGCCTGTTTTGATGTTACGGGGATCATCTTTAACGGCTGTGCTGTAAAACATGTTTTAATGGGAATTTTGGCAGATTGCCCTAAGATGGCAAAGCTGTAAATAATCACGGTATAACTTCCCTTCTCGAAGAATATATACTTCAAGTGGCATAGGATATATACTTCATAGCCCAAGTAAGTATATCTTCTATCGCAGGTATGTCACTGATTTGCTACTGACCCGAAATAAGGCCGCACTCCTTCCGGCAGGAAGAAACGGATATCCTTGCCGGTTTGGTAAGCGTTACGGATAAATGTGGAGGAGATTTCCATCAAGGGAGCGTCTACCTTTTTCACGTTCGGATAAATGGCAGGGATCGAGATGTCGAATCCTAGGCGGGGATAAATCAGCAGTTTGTAGTCTTGGAGTATTTTTTCGTGTTCTTTCCATCGGGGAAAAAGCTGCCAGTTATCGGCTCCCATGATAAAATAAAAGTCCCGATTTGGATAGTTACGGGATAAGGTTCGTAGGGTATCAATGGAATAAGAAGGTTTCGGTAGGTAGAACTCAATATCGCAGACCCTGAATTTAGGACATCCGTCAATAGCGGCTTGGGCCATTTCCAGCCGTAGTGAGTCATCGAGCAGGTCATCCTTTTTCTTCAGCGGATTGTGAGGCGTGACTACGAACCACACCTCATCCAATCCCTCGAACTCACATAGCCAGTTCGCCAAGGCGAGATGGCCTATGTGAATGGGATTGAATGATCCACTGTAAATCCCGGTCTTGAGTCCCATACGATTTTTACTTAGCCCTTCTTTTGCCAACCCTTATAGTTGATGAAACAAATGAATATATTAAATATCAGGGCACCCCCGATGATATACTCCTTATAATACAGGCTAATACCACCTAATACGAGGCTCGCTATCCCACAAACGATAGAAAGCCCCATCATAAAACGGGTATTCTTGAATATATTAGACATAGACTATTTGTTTAAGAACTCACGAATGATCTTCAACGCGTCTTTTTGGGCAGTCTCCAGATCATCGTTTACGACAACCTTATCAAACTGTCCCGTGAACCCTAATTCATACTCAGCCTTGGCGATACGGCTTTCGATAACTTCCGGGCTGTCTGTTCCCCGTCCTTCCAATCGCTTCCGTAGGTCATCGATGCAAGGAGGTTGGATAAAGACAGACAGGGCACGGTCTCCATAGAATTTCTTGATATTGCATCCGCCTACCACATCCACATCGAAAATCACGTTATCCCCTTCGTTCAAGATACGCTCTACCTCGCTCTTTAACGTACCGTAATATTTATCGGTATACACCTCCTCATATTCCAAGAAGTCTCCATTAGCGATACGACTGCGGAACTCTTCCGGCGTAAGGAAATAATATTCCACACCATTCTTCTCGGTTCCCCGCGGAGCCCGGCTGGTAGCCGAGATGGAGAAACGAAGGTGTAAATCTTGTTTCAAAAGATAATTAATAATGGTTGATTTTCCGGAACCCGAGGGTGCGGAGAAGATAATTAATTTGCCAGCCATTCTCGTTAATCTTATTATAATACGTTTAGTACCTGTTCCTTGATTTGTTCCAACTCGTCTTTCATCTGGACCACGATCTTCTGCATCTCGGCGTGGTTGCTCTTTGATCCGAGCGTATTGATCTCACGCCCCATTTCCTGAGCGATAAAACCGAGCTTCTTGCCTTGGCCGTGACCGGATTCCATGGTTGAGATAAAATATTTCAAGTGGTTGTCCAAACGGTTCTTTTCCTCGTTGACATCCAGCTTCTCGATGTAATAGATCATTTCTTGTTCGAAACGATTCTTGTCATAGTCCTTCTCGGCTATCTTTTGCAGGTTATCCATGATACGAGCTTTGATTTTCTCGATACGTTCCCCCTCGTATTTCTCCACTTCTTTCAACAGAGTGGCGATATTGGCTATCTTTTGCTCAAAAAGCTTTTGAAGCATGGCTCCTTCTTGGATACGGAAATCACACAGGTGCTTGATAGCGTCCTTTACCGTTTCTAAAACCACCCCCCATTCGGATTCGTCCGGTTCTACGGTCTCGGACTTGATTGCGTCCGGCATCCGGAGCAAGGTCTGGAACCAATCGTTCGGAACGCTGATATTCAGTTTCTCTGCGATCTCCTTGATTTGGTTGTAATAATTCTCTACGGCGGCAAGATTGATCTGTGTAGGAGTATCTTTGCCTATATATTCTATAAAGATATTGAACTCAACTTTTCCCCGCTCCAAAGATTGAAGTAACAGGCTCCGAAGCTCCATTTCCTTATCCTTGTATATGGAAGGGATACGGGTGGACAAATCCAATTGCTTACTGTTTAAAGCCTTTATCTCTACGGTTACTTTTTTTGAAGGGAGCTCGGCAGTAACCTTACCGAACCCAGTCATTGATTGTATCATTTTTCTCAAAAGTTTGCGCAAAGATAGTGGTTTCCTTTTAGATTTGATGTTTATTTTCTCATAAATAGATGTTTCTCATAGGGCTGCCTTGATAGTATAATGAATTTTTGTATACCTTCGCAACCTAATCAGATTGAAGGATTGAGATTGTTTGTTCGTTCAATTATCAATTGTTAATAGTTAATTATTATGTCATTGATCTTAAATATCGAGACATCCACTTCCGTATGTTCAGTAGCCCTGTCGGAAGGGGAGGAGGTGGTCTTTGAGAAGGCTTCCTTTGAGGGGCCGTCTCATGCGGCGTTATTGGGCGTTTATATGGAAGAGGCATTAGAGGCCGCGAAGTCGAAAGGGATGAAACTGGATGCCGTGGCGGTAAGTAGCGGACCCGGATCTTATACGGGATTACGCATCGGGGTGTCTGTGGCTAAAGGATTATGCTTTGGGTATGGTATTCCTTTGATCGGTATTCATACGCTGGATATTTTAGCGTCTGCCGCTATCCGGAAAAATAAGGAGGAGGCCGATTGCTTGTATTGCGCTATGTTGGATGCCCGCCGTATGGAAGTCTACTCTTCGATTTATGATTCCCATCTCAACACGATACGTGCCACGACTGCTGATATCGTAGATGCTGATTCGTATGCTTCTTTTTTAGAGAACGGTAAGGTTTGTTTCTTTGGAGACGGTGCCGCTAAATGTGAGATGGTAATCACTTCTCCGAACGCCTGTTTTATGGCTGGTATCTATCCATTGGCTGTAAATATGGCATCCTTGTCGCAGAAAGCATATGATGATGGCCGTTTTGAGAATGTGGCTTATTTTGAGCCTTTCTATTTGAAAGAATTCCAAGCAACGATCGCTAAGAACAAAGTGCTGAACGAGGCGTTAGGGAAAAACAAATAAGAGTAAGGGTACACAACCAAATTCATGTTCCGGCTGTTTATTCTAAAATGAATAAATCAGTTAAAGACATGAGAAAGAAAAGTGTGAATACGCTATTGGTATTTGGTGTGGTTGTCGCTATAATCCTTTTGATGATCTGGTTGTTCCTCGGGACAACGTTGGTGGAGGATACGAGTACGGAGATTAGTCCGGTTCCTATAGAGCAAGCTAACTGAGAACAATAACATAAAAAGGCGGGATCCTTTCGGACCTCGCCTTTTTTAATATAGATAGTTGTTTTATTAACCAAGGAATCCTAGCAAGATACCGGCAGCTACAGCGGAACCGATTACACCTGCTACGTTCGGACCCATAGCATGCATCAACAAGTAGTTGGTCGGGTCATATTCCAAACCTACGACTTGAGAGATACGAGCTGAGTCTGGAACAGCAGATACACCAGCGTTACCGATAAGCGGGTTAATCTTGTTACCGTCTTTCAATATTAAATTGAACAATTTAACGAACAATACACCGGCACAAGTCGCGATCACGAAAGACAATGCTCCTAAACCGAAGATCTTGATAGAGTTCAATGTTAAGAATTGAGTAGCTTGGGTAGAAGCACCTACCGTGATACCCAATAAGATCGTGATTGTATCGATCAGCGGACCACGAGCAGTCTCTGCCAAACGACGAGTCACGCCACTTTCTTTCAATAAGTTTCCGAAGAATAGCATACCTAACAATGGTAAACCGGACGGAACCAAGAAGCAAGTAAGCAACAAACCAACGATCGGGAAGATAATTTTTTCCGTGGAAGAAACGGCTCTCGGCGGTTTCATACGGATCAAACGCTCTTTCTTAGTCGTAAGCAATCTCATGAACGGCGGTTGGATAATAGGAACCAACGCCATGTATGAGTAAGCGGATACCGCGATCGCACCCATTAAGTTTGGCGCTAACTTAGAAGAAAGGAAGATAGCCGTCGGACCGTCAGCACCACCGATAATACCGATAGCACCTGCTTGGTTCGGCTCAAATCCCATTTGAAGAGCAATCGTATAAGCACCAAAGATACCGAACTGAGCCGCTGCACCGATCAACATCAACTTAGGATTGGAGATCAATGCGGAGAAGTCGGTCATGGCCCCGATACCGAGGAAGATCAATGGCGGATACCATCCAGAGGTCACACCCTGATAGAGGATGTTCAGTACAGACCCTTGCTCATAAATACCTACCTGAAGACCTGCGTCCTTGAAAGGAATATTACCGATCAAGATACCAAATCCGATAGGGATCAAAAGCATCGGTTCAAACTCATATTTAATCGCCAGGAATATAAACAACAGACCTACCAGAATCATGATGAGATGTCCCGGAGTAGCGTTGTATACACCTGTATAGGTAAGGAACAGTTGTAAGTTCTCACCTAAGAATGTTAAAAAGCTCTCTTGCATAGTCTTATCCGATTACTACGAGATCAGCACCTTCTAGCACAGAGTCTCCCTTGTGTACTTTAATTTCTATAATCTTACCGTCACGGTCTGCGTTGATGTTGTTCTCCATCTTCATAGCCTCAAGGATAATCAATGTTTGACCTCTCTTCACTGTATCACCTACGTTGCACTTAACCTGCAAGATAACACCTGGTAGCGGAGTCTTAACAGCGCCTTGTGTAGTAGAGGCTGCCGGACGAGTAACTACAGGGTCGCCACTTGCTGTTGTCGGTGCTTGAGCCGGACGTTTCAATGTAACCATTTGTTTCTTCGCCGGTTTCTCTAATTTTACTTGATAAGGTGTACCATTTACTTCAACATCTGCGATGTCATCCACTACAGAATTGATGTGTACTTTATATACGTTACCGTTAATGGTATATTTAAAACTTTTCATTCTTTGTTCGTTTTTAGATAATTACTTATGTGGGGTTTGACGCAAACCGTAGAGTTTTGAACTCCAAGGAGAATAAGTCCTTTGTACCTTGTGGATCGTAAGAACCGTGTGCTCGATGTCATGATTGTCATCACTCATCTCGTACAAAGCGGTAGCGATAGCGGCGAAGATCTCACCAGACTCTTGTCCGGCGTCAACCGATACACTTGTTGTTCCCGCAGCTTTCTGAGCGTTACGTTTGCTTGCGGATATAGACAATCTACCGATCTGCTTAAAGATGATGTATAACAAAAATAATCCCAAGAACACTACAGCCATAGCGGTAATGGTCATACCGATACCTAAAGAGTCATTCTGTTTGAAATTATCGATTTTCTCATTAGAATCCAATGTTAGGTTATTCGTACTGGGAGTAACTTTCTTCAGCTGTGCCCATTCATCTTTACCATCGATCACTCTACCGTAACTGATATCAGCCATTTGTCCGGCAGGGATCGTAACTTCGTCGATCAATGTTTTACCATCTGCATCATACAGAGCTATATAATTCTCCTTAGAGGGATCTAATACGAAGTTAACGTGGAATGTACCTCTGTCCGGCTGTCCGTCAGCCCAAAATAGTGTGTGCTGGCGGGGTTGGATCTGAGTTAATACGTCTCCCTTCGGGATCGGATATTTCATGGGATTGTTTTTGTCGTCTGTCAAATAACATCCCGCGATATTTACCGTTCCGGCCGAAGTGTTGAACAACTCAATCCAGCCATGACGTTTGCCATAGTCATCAACGAAGTTATCCTCGTTGATAACCAATACTTCATTAATTCGCATGGAGGTTGCGCGCTGTGCCTTTGCCCCGAATGAAATGAGCAAAGCGAACAGTAGCAATACCCCTATTTTCTTATTTATCATATTCATCTCCTGTTTTACGGATTATAGAGGCAGGTTATCATGTTTCTTAGCAGGATTGCTTAACTTCTTAGTCTGCAATTGCTGCAAAGCACGAATAATACGGAAACGAGTGTTACGTGGTTCGATAACATCGTCGATATAACCGTATTGAGCTGCGTTATAAGGATTAGCGAATGCTTTCTTATATTCAGCTTCTTTCTCTGCTGCGCATGCTTTCGGATCTTCAGCGGCTGCTACTTCCTTGGCGAAGATAACCTCTACGGCACCGCTCGGGCCCATAACAGCGATCTCGGCTGTCGGCCATGCGTAATTCATATCACCACGTAAATGTTTAGAACTCATCACGCAATAAGCTCCACCGTAAGACTTACGCAATGTAACGGTAATCTTAGGAACGGTGGCCTCACCATAAGCGTAAAGCAATTTAGCGCCATGAAGGATTACACCGTTGTATTCCTGACCTGTACCCGGAAGGAATCCCGGAACGTCAACCAATGTTACCAAAGGAATATTGAAAGCGTCGCAGAAACGAACGAAGCGACCTGCTTTACGAGATGCGTTGCTATCCAAGCATCCTGCCATAACCTTCGGCTGGTTGGCTACGATACCGACAGATTGTCCGTTGAAACGAGCGAAACCTACGATGATATTCTTAGCGTAATCCGCATGAACCTCTAGAAACTCGTTGTTATCGACGATTGTACCGATAACCTCATACATATCGTAAGATTGGTTAGCGTTATCGGGAATGATATCATTCAATACATCGTCCAAACGATCGATCGGGTCTTTACACTCAACTAACGGCGTTTCCTCTAAGTTGTTCTGAGGTAAGAAGCTGAGCAATTTACGAATCAATTGCAAACCATCCTCTTCCGTATCAACAGCGAAATGGGCTACACCCGATTTTGTAGTGTGTACGCTGGCTCCACCCAACTGCTCTTGGGTTACATCCTCACCTGTTACGGTTTTTACGACTTTCGGACCAGTCAAGAACATATAGCTGGTACCACGTGTCATGATGTTGAAGTCTGTCAAAGCCGGAGAATAAACGGCTCCACCGGCGCAAGGGCCGAAGATACCGGAAATCTGAGGAACAACACCGGAAGCCAAGATGTTACGTTGGAAAATCTCTGCGTATCCTGCCAAGGCGTTTACACCTTCTTGGATACGAGCTCCACCAGAGTCGTTCAAACCGATAACGGGAGCGCCCATCTTCATGGCTTGATCCATTACTTTACAGATTTTCATAGCCAAAGCCTCAGACAAGGCTCCACCGAATACGGTGAAATCTTGAGCGAAGATATATACCAAACGTCCGTCGATCGTACCATAACCTGTTACGATACCATCGCCTAAATATTTAGTTTTCTCGATACCGAAGTTTGTACAACGGTGTTGAACAAACATGTCGAATTCCTCGAAACTACCTTCGTCAAGCAACATGGCGATACGCTCACGAGCGGTATATTTGCCTTTTTTGTGCTGTGATTCGATTCTTTTCTCTCCTCCACCCAAGCGAGCTTGCTCACGAAGTGCGATGAGCTCTTTTACTTTTTCAAGCTGGTTACTCATTGTATTTTGATTTGTTGTTAGAAATGAACGGATTAATTATTTGTTGCCCGGCATGCAAAGTTCTGTCAATACGCTGCAAGTTGATTTCGGGTGAAGGAAAGCGATGTTCAAGCCTTCCGCGCCACCACGAGGAGCTTTATCGATTAATTTAACGCCTTTTTCCTCAGCCTCGTTCAAAGCTGCCTGTACATCAGGTACCGCGAATGCGATATGGTGGATACCTTCACCTTTTTTCTCGATAAATTTCGCGATCGTGCTATCTTCGCTGGTCGGCTCTAGTAGTTCAATCTTAGTCTGTCCTACCTTGAAAAATGCGGTTTTTACTTTTTGGTCTGCTACTACTTCGATATTGTAGCATTTTAATCCAAGAACGCCTTCATAATAGGGTAAACAAGCCTCGATACTCTTCACTGCGATACCTAAATGTTCGATATGTGTAAGTTCCATGTCAATAATAATTTAAAGATTTAGTAAATGTTTGTTTCTATTGTGTGCAAATGTACACTACTTTTTATGAATGAGGAAATAATTTTTTGTTTTTATCTCCCAGTAAATGTGTTTAAAGATACATTTTATTAAAAATCGACAATCAGACGAACGTTCAATTGACGTCCGGTCAGATAGTTTGGAACTGCGTATTGGACATTATATACATCTGTTATCCAATAGTAGGAACTAACGTTTTTGATGTCTAATATGTTAAACACATCCAGACCTAGCCAAATGTTTTTCAAATGGCGGAAGAAGCCCCTGTCCATGATAGCGTCCGTGCCTCCTGCCAATTGATAGGAGAGGCCGATATCTACACGTTTGTAGGCGGGCGTACGGAAATAGCCGGCTTCGTATCCTTTGCCCGGGATTGTCTGGGGAAGTCCTCCGGATAGAACTCCTTTCAGATTTAGCTTGACTCGTTTATAGCCCGGGAAATAATCTTGGAAGAAGAGTGAGATGTTGTAGCCTTGGCTATTGGCCATAGGAACGGTCGTTGTTTCCCGGATGGTTTGCTGGGCTTTCATCAAGGAGAAGCTGATCCATGAGTCGGTACCCGGTACGAATTCTCCGAAGAATTTGACATCGAGTCCCATGGCGTAACCTTTGGCGCAGTTCTCACCGTAATAGCGGATCTTGACGTTATCTACGGTGTAGGGATTCAGATTGTCCAGCTTTTTATAGTACATCTCGGCGGTCACCTTGAAATTCCGGTCTACGGCACGGAACGTATAATCTCCTCCCAATATGAAATGGATGGAGCGTTGTGACTTTAGATCTTTGTTCAATACCGTGATATTATTGCCGTTCTTATCTTTGTCTACTTTACGTAATTCCTTGTAGAAGGGCGATTGATAATACAGTCCGGTGGCGAAACGGAGCGTCAAGTCTTGGTCGAAGTTCGGGATAAAGCCCAATGAGGCACGGGGACTGAAAAGGAACTCCTTATTATAAGTCCAATAACTACCTCTAACCCCTGCGACTAACGTGAACAGACCTTGCTTGGTCCTGAATTTGAATGCGTCTTGCGCATAAGCGGAAAAGCGTGTGCTTTCTATCTGATTATCAGAAAAGAGGTTCGAATATACACTTACGTTATTACCGGTTTGGGGCAAAGAATAACCTGAGGAATCCCTTTTTTCCCATTCACTGATCTTATCATTGATTTTCTCCATTTGTACCGTGGCTCCCCATTTCAACGTATTGTTTAAAAGGCGGGCCATCCCATAGTGCCCGACATTCATGACGGTGGAGTTCAAACGGTTTCGTGCGTGCTCGTGATAACGGCCTACGGACATGGCGGCTGACGCGTCGTCATTCGGATTTTCCGCTCCGTTCTCGCTCAGCCAATATTCTCCGGCGATATCGTATCCCTCTTCTTCCTTGCTTTTGAAAGCGGAGGCTTGAAGTCCCAACTCTGTGTTCTCATTGGGGTTGTGTTTCAATGTAAGCGCACCGAATAAGGTTTGGAAACGGTCTCTTTCCCTTCCGTCGAAATAGACTTTGAAGTTCTTGGGATGCTCGGCTGTACCGAAAGAGGTTTCCCGGCTATAAGGGGTGAATTTATAATTATTGTTAGCGAGGTTTCCCAAGAAATTGATTTCCCATTTAGGGGCCAATTGGTACGTGATGTAAGTTTGCAAATCGATAAATTTAGGGTCGTATTCTGCGTCTGTATCCATGGTACCCAAAATAGACCGACCGCTTTTAAAGCGGAAACCCGTTACTTGGGTAAATTTACCGATAGAACTGCCTACATAAGCATTCGCGCCCAACAAGCTCGCAGAAGCCGAGCCTTCGAATATCTTAGGTCTTTTATAGGTAATATCCAGCACAGAACTCATCTTGTCTCCGTAACGAGCCTCGAAGCCACCGGCGGCGAAATTGACCGCCTCCGTTAGGTCCGGATTGATAAAGCTAAGGCCCTCTTGTTGTCCCGAGCGAATCAGAAGTGGACGGAATACCTCGATCCCATTCACATAAACGATATTTTCATCATAACTACCTCCACGTACGGAATACTGGGAACTTAACTCGTTATTGGACGATACTCCGGCAAACGTAACGACCAAGCTCTCTATACTACCTCCGGAAGGATCGGGCAATAACTTGATTTTGTCCGCATTTAGGGACTCCATGGTCGTGGTCTGCTTGCGGATGGCAGTAACAGATACTTCCCCTAAATCAAATGAGGTATAGTTCATCTGTACGTTCAGGCGCATATCGGCTTGTGCTGAAGGAATGATACGTTCAGCTTTATTATATCCCAGACAAGAGTAAATAATGGAGATAGAATCCCCCGGCGATATGGAAAAGGAATAATATCCCTTCTCGTTGGTCATGGAGCCGATCAACGTGTTCTTAACCCGGACATTCACTAATTCCAGAGGGTTACCGTCGGCGTCACGGACATAACCAGTGATTTTTATGCGGCCTTCGCCAAAGGCACTCACGGAAATAAGTATAAATAGCAGCGCGGCTATCGCACGAATCTTCATAATCTATTGTTCAATTATAAAAATACTAACGAGAAAAAAGAACGATACGTATATATGGGTGCAAAAAATTATATTTATATTTGCGAATCTTAATATTAAAAGAGTACAAAGAACGAAAAAAATGGAGAGTTTTGCAACACTTATACAAAATAGAAGAAGTACACGTAAGTTTACCGAACAACTACTTTCACCCGAGCAGGTAGAACTGATCTTGAAGGCGGCGTTGATGGCTCCGGCCTCAAAACGTAGTAATCCTTGGCAGTTCGTGGTCGTGGAAGATAAGGAAATGTTGAAGAAACTTGCCGGGTGTAAGAAAAATGGTTCCGCTTTTCTGGAGGGTTGTGCCTTGGCCGTGGTTGTCTTGGCGAATGTGATGGAAAGCGATGTTTGGATCGAGGACGCTTCGGTCGCTTCTATTTATATGCAATTGCAAGCAGAGGATTTGGGATTGGGCAGTTGCTGGTGTCAGATCCGGAACCGGGTAACAGAGGACGAGGAGGATTCGAATAATTATGTTCGTTCGTTGCTGGATATCCCTTATCAATTGGATGTCTTGTCTATCATTGGTATCGGTTATAAGGATCAGGTTCGTAAGCCTTTTGATGAATCCCATTTACAATGGGAGAAGATACATATAGGAAAGTTCTCTCTTCCGGAAGAAAATAAAGAGACGGGAGAATGAGAGTCGTATTTGTTGGTGCCGGAAACTTAGCTACCCGGCTTTCGTTGGAAATGCGTAAGTCTGGAATGAGTATCGGGCAAGTATATAGTCACACAAGCGAGCATGCTAAGATTTTAGCTGATGAATTGGGATGTGGGTGGACCGTGATCCCGGAAGAGATTGTGGAAGATGCCGACTTGTATGTTTTCTCTTTGAAAGATGCCGTGCTCCAAGATGTTATCGCCCGTGTAAAACCGAATAACGGTTTGTGGGTGCATACGGCAGGGAGTATGCCTATCTCTGTATTTGAAGGTCTTACGGCTAGATATGGGGTGGTTTATCCGTTACAAACGTTTAGTAAGAGTAGGGAAGTGGATTTCAAGAAAATACCGTTCTTTTTAGAGGCGAACTCGTCTGAAGATGAGAAGGTGCTGGGCGAGGTGGCTAGGGCGCTCTCCAGTGATGTCCGTTTCCTCTCCTCCGAGAAGCGAAAGAACTTACATTTAGCGGCGGTTTTCGCTTGTAATTTTACGAATCATATGTATGCGCTAGCTGAAAAGATCTTGGAAGAACAGCAAATACCGGGAGAGGTCTTGCTACCTTTGATAGACGAGACAGCCGCTAAGGTACATGTAATGTCGCCGGTGCGAGCCCAAACGGGACCAGCTATACGATATGACGAGAATGTGATAAACAAACATATGGCTATGCTTAAAGATCCGGATATGCGAAATCTATATGAGCTGATTAGCCGAAGTATACATAAGGAGGCTCGACATGAGTAGTATAAACTATGATTTGAGAAAAATAAAGGCTTTTGTCTTTGATGTAGACGGGGTGCTATCCTGCGATGTGATTCCGCTTCACCCGAATGGCGATCCGATGCGTACTGTCAATATCAAGGATGGCTATGCCTTGCAATTGGCCGTGAAGAAAGGTTATGAGGTCGCTATAATTACGGGCGGATATACGGAAGCCGTACAGATTCGCTTTTCTCGTTTAGGAATACAACATATTTATATGCGTAGCGCTGTAAAGGTGCATGACTTTAAGGATTTCATGGAAAAAACGGGCTTGTCTCCTGAGCACATCATGTATGCGGGTGATGATATTCCTGATTATGAGGTAATGACGCGAGTCGGATTGCCGGTGGCGCCTGCGGATGCGGCTCCGGAGATCAAGGAGATAGCGAAATATATATCCTCCCGGCGAGGTGGCGAAGGCGTAGCTAGGGACGTGATCGAGCAAACGATGCGGGCTCAAGGACACTGGTTCGGCGAGGAGGCTTTTGGGTGGTAAAATTTTGGTGAATGTGTAACGCTTAATCGAATAGGTTATGTTAGAGAATTTAAAAAAGTACAAGATCGTCTTAGCCTCTAATTCTCCGAGACGACGGAATTTGTTATCTGGTCTGGATATCGACTTCGAGGTGAGGGTAATTTCGGATATTGACGAGTCTTATCCGGATTCTATTGACTCCATGGAGATCCCTTTATATATTGCCCGTTCGAAAGCGGAGGCCTATAAACCGACTATGGCGGATGATGAATTGCTAATCACGGCAGATACGATCGTTTGGACGTTTGACGGGGTTATGGGAAAGCCTGCGAATCGAGAGGAAGCTTATGCTATGCTTCATGCTTTGTCGGATCATGTACATCAGGTAATAACCGGTGTTTGTATCATGACGAAGGACAAAAATGTAGGCTTTTCCGTCGAATCTGCGGTTTGTTTCGCTAAATTGGGTGATGAAGAGATTAATTATTATTTGGATAAATATAAACCTTATGATAAAGCGGGAGGGTATGGCATTCAGGAGTGGATCGGTTATATCGGGGTAGAGGCTATCAATGGTAGTTTTTATAACGTGATGGGATTACCTGTGCAAAAGCTTTATCAGGAATTGAAACATTTTTAATCTCAATTCAAGGTAAAGTATTTATCCTTCATATAATATTCTATCTGATTTAATGTGTGCGCTAAGGCTGGGGGAATCGGTAAGACGACCGGTTTCTCCACATTCCATTCCGGGTCATTTATGATCATGTCGGATAGACTGCCCGCATGTATTAAGATAAGGCGGGTAGGGGCTGAGGCTATAACCTTATGATTGGTGTTTTGCGCAAGTAGCATGAAATGATCTTTTGCCACTTCCGCTATATGTGTCCCTTCTTGGCTGTAAATAATAAGTTTTCCCGAAAATACGAAGATTAATAGGTTATCCGTGGTTGTGGAATTAAACAGGGAATCTCCGGCTCTCAGTATTTTGCATTCAAGTTGATTTAGATAACGCTTCATGTAGGAACTTAAGGATTTTCGAGGATAGCCAATGTTTTTCTGTTAGGAAGGTATTCCAACATACCTTTTGAGTAGGTGACTTTCTGTTGTCCGTTGTTGTCCGCATAAATAATGAAATACTCTATTTGGGGGATGGATTGTGCCAGTAGCTTCGCTTTCTCGACTCCCAAAACCATGAAAGTCGTAGCGTAAGCGTCTGCTGTCATACAATCTTCCGCCACGATTGTCGCACTAAGAATATTTTGTCCAGCGGGATAACCGGTCGCTGGATTGATCGTATGGGCATATTTCTTACCATCCTTGATGTAGAAGTTTCGGTAGTCACCAGAAGTAGCCACCCCCCCTTTTTGGCATAATTGTACGATCTCTTCAACATCATTTGTTACGCCACTTGTCCCTATTTCCGGCTTGTTGATGCCGACTCGCCAACAGTCACCTTGTTGATTTACGCCTTTCATGGTGACCTCACCACCTATTTCTACCATGTAGTTCTTTACGCCTTCTTTTTCCAGCAGGCGGGCGATAACATCGCAAGCATAACCTTTTGCGATGGACGAACAATTCAATAGAATCCGGGGATCTTCTTTGATGATTTTCTTTCCTTCCAATCTTACTTTTTGATAACCGACGAAAGCCTTGATGCTATCGATCATCTGCGGGGTTACGCTGTCCATCTTACTGAATCCGAATCCCCATAGATTAATTAATGGAGCGCAAGTAATATCAAAAGCTCCTCCTGATTTTTTTGAGATTTCTTCCGCCTTAATGAATACTTCGGTAAACCATTCATCTACCTCCACATCCTCGTTATTATTGACTTTAGCGATCGTGGAGTTGGGGTTGAAAGGATTTAAGGAGAGGTTAAAACGTTGCAGCTCGCTGTCGATCTTATCGGTTAGGATTTGCTTGGCCTTGTATTTGATGTGGTAACTTGTATGAAAAACAGAACCACTCTCTTCGAAATATTGGCCCTTGTCCGAGCAAGCCGTAAGCGATAAGATCAACAGGCTGACTAATATGGAAATATTCTTGCGCATCATTATGAAATTTTATGTCGCGAACTTACATAAAAAATTCCATATATGCCCCTTTCATGGGGGAGACGCTATTGTGTGTATAAATATCAAGGATTCCTTTTTTATATTGTGACTCTGGTTTTATCCAATGTGCACGCCTTTCGGATAGGATCTTTTCTATTTCTTCCGCGCTTCTCTCGATACCGCCGGTACCGATTATATCCAATCTTCTCGCTGGAATATCGATACGGATCAAGTCATCGTTCTCTACCAAGGCGATCGGTCCCCCCTCGGAAGCCTCCGGGGATACATGTCCGATCGCCGGGCCTCGGGTCGCTCCGGAGAAACGACCGTCGGTGATCAATGCGATGGTCTCTACCAACTCAGGATCGGAGGCGATCGCTTCTGTCGTATAAAACATTTCTGGCATTCCACTTCCTTTCGGTCCTTCATAACGGATAAATACCGCTTCTCCCGGGTGGATTTTCTTTTGTAATACCGCCTCAATAGCGTTCTCCTCACAATCGAATACCCTCGCTTTCAGGGTGACTTGCATCAAGCGGGGTGAAATCGCCGAATGTTTTACGACTGCCCCTTCGGGCGCTAAATTTCCTTTCAATATAGCGATGGCTCCTTGTGCCTTGATCGGTGTGTGAAGAGGTTTGATAATATCGCCAACCTTTACTCCTAGGGCAGGAAGATATTTATGGCAATTCTCATAGAAGCCGTTGAGCTGTAAATCTTTTAAGTTTTCTCCCAATGTTCTGCCGGTAACGGTCTTGACATCGAGATGGAGGAATTCCTTGATTTCTTTCATGATCGCCGGTACGCCTCCCGCATACCAGAAATATTCGCCGGGCCAAAAACCGCTGGGACGTATATTTAAAAGGTAGGGGATCTTACGATGTATCTTGTCGAACAAATCCGGTGATAACTGGATTCCCAGTTCATGGGCGATAGCTGGAAGATGAAGCAGGCTGTTGCTGGAACCCGCTATGGCGGCATGTACCATGATCGCATTTTCAAACGCTTGTATCGTCATGATATCGGAGGGTTTTAACTCTTCTCTCGCCAGTCCGAGCGCATGTTCTCCGGCTTTACGGGCGGTTTCTTTTAACTCGGGTAAATGGGCGGGGATCAAGGCGGAACCCGGTAAAGCGATGCCTAGCGCTTCTGCCATTACTTGCATCGTAGAGGCAGTGCCCATGAAAGAGCAAGCTCCACAATCCGGACATGCGTCACGCTTATAAACCATGAATTGTTCTTCCGTTATTTCTTTTCGCTCGTACTGGGCGCTATAGGTACCGATTTGTTCTAACGTGAGTAGGTTGGGACCGGCTTTCATTATACCACCAGGCATGAATATAGCAGGCATATCTAGCCGGGCTATCGCCATCAAATGCGCAGGGACGGATTTGTCGCAACTGGCTATAAAGACACCAGCGTCGAAAGGAGTCGCTTTTACATGAATCTCCATCATGGCGGCCATGATATCACGGGAGACTAATGAGTAGTTCATACCATCGTGTCCCTGCGCCTCTCCATCACAAATATCAGTGACGAAGTAGTTTGCGGCACGTCCCCCCTTTTCCTTTATACCGATTCCGGCCTCGTCCATCAATTTATCCAGATGGGCGCTTCCCGGATGGCTATGTCCGTAACTGCTTTCTACAATGATTTGCGGTTTACTCAATTCGTCGATTTTCCAACCGCTGCCTAGCCGGAGTGAATCCAGCTCCGGCGCTAGTTTTCGTAATTGCTGGCTTTTCATGTCTATTAATTAATGTATAAGGTTATTTATTCAATAAGGTATCCCTAGCTAAAGAATACATGCTCTATCAAAATCTTTGTACCGATACCGATTAAGATTAAACCTCCGATGAGGTCCAGCTTCAAGTCGATTCTCTTGCCGAATCGGTTACCGAAATAGACGCCGAAGGCAGAGATAGCGAAGGTGACAACACCGATAGTCGAGGCTTGCAGCAAGAGCGGTGATTTTAAGATCGCCAGAGAGATTCCTACGGCGAGGGCATCGATACTTGTCGCTATTCCCAATCCGCATAATGTCCGGTTACATAGAGGATCGAATTTCCCGTCTTCCTCCTCTTCCTTCGTGCTATCGTATATCATTTTTCCACCTAAGTAAAGCAAGAGGGTAAATGCGATCCAATGATCGAAGGCGCAAATGTATTTTTCGAATCCTAATCCCATCGTATAACCAATCACGGTCATTCCGGCTTGGAATATACCGAGCACGCTCGCTATCTTAATAATATTACCGGCGGTGCAGTTGTTCTTAAGAACTGCGCCGCCGGTAACTGATACTGCTAGGCTATCCATGGATAAGCCGATCGCTAGTAGCAGAACTTCAATGTATAACATACTAGAATGATTCCCGTTTAATAATTTCTTCTATGGGCTTACGTTTCTTTGGAGTCTCATCGAATAATGCCGGGTCGGAAGGATAGCCGAACGGTATCAGTACAACAGGCTCGATCGTTTCCGGAATTTTAAAATGTTTACGGCAAAGCTCCGTGTCGAAATTGCAAACCCAACAAGTACCCAATCCTTGTTCGGCAGCGGCTAAACAAATGTGTTCCGTGGCGATAGCCGTATCGATATCCATATGATCCTTATGATCGCTCCGTTTCCAAGATTGCTGATGATCTCCGCAAACGATCAAGTAATAAGGCGCTTGCTTGAACCATTCCCGGGGATAGCATTCTTGTAATTTAGCTTTTCCTTCCGCACTTTGAACCCATACAAAATACCAAGGTTGATAATTTACCGCCGAAGGGGCCAAACGAGCTGCTTCTAGGATATAATCAATCTTTTCTTGCTCTACGTTTTTGGGGGCATACTTTCGGATAGAGCAACGTTTTCTCGCTAATTCTAGGAAACTCATATCTCATCCTCTATTTTATAGTTATTGCGATTCGGAGAATTGCGGGAAATCAACTCCCCGATAAAGCCCGCTAGGAACATCTGGGTTCCCAGAATCATCGCTGTCAATGAAATATAGAAATAAGGGGAACTTGTAACCAAAGGTCTTAGATCTCCAGAGTACATCGAGATCAATTTCATGCTGAGTACGATTACTAGAGCGATAAAACCAATGAAGAACATAGCGCTTCCCCATAAACCGAAGAAGTGCATCGGTTTCTTTCCGAATTTGGAAGTAAACCAAAGCGTGATCAAATCAAGATAACCGTTCACGAAGCGATCCAACCCGAATTTAGTAGTTCCGTACTTGCGGGCTTGATGTTTCACTACTTTCTCGCCAATCTTGTGAAATCCGGCAATCTTAGCTAAATAAGGTATGTAACGGTGCATATCGTTATACACCTCTATATTTTTAATGACAACATTCTTATACGCTTTCAATCCGCAATTGAAATCGTGTAAGTTCTTTATTCCCGAGAATTTACGAGCTGTCGCGTTGAATAATTTCGTGGGGATCGTCTTAGACAACGGGTCATATCTTTTCTTTTTCCAACCGGATACCAGATCGTACCCGTCTTCGGTGATCATCCGGTAAAGTTCGGGTATCTCATCCGGGCTGTCCTGTAGATCGGCGTCCATGGTAATGACTACGTCACCTTTAGCCCGCTGGAATCCGCAGTGCAATCCCGGCGACTTGCCGTAGTTGCGACGGAACTTGATTCCCCGGATATGTGGAGAACGTTGTTTCAACTCCTCGATCACTTCCCAAGAATTATCCGTACTACCGTCATTCACGAAAATGACTTCGTAGGTATAATTATGTTCTTTCATCACCCGCTCTATCCACGAGAATAACTCGGGTAAAGACTCGGCTTCGTTATACAACGGGATAACAACTGATATGTCCATTATTTGTCTGTAATTAACTTTTTAGCGGTTTTCAGTGATGGAACCAGTCGAATTGTTCCTGCACAAGAGAGCCGCTACCGGTATAGAAAGTATGATGCCGTAAAATACGTTATTAAATATTCCTTGTATGGCCATATGGATTGGCGAGATGCGAATATTGCTGAGCGAGTCGAGCATATCCGAGCTAACTTGGCTATCTTTTAATGCAGTCGTTAATTGTCCGATCGCATTTGCCACGAAATCAGGTGGGGCGATGAACTGATAAAAGACAAAGTATTCAAGCGAGACGATCAATGCGGCGAAAAAATACAACATCGTGCCGAATCTCCATGCATGAAAGAAACTGATCCTTCCACCGATGTCGTGCCGATATCTTTTCGTCATGTAGTAGGCGATGAAAGGGACGGCGAGCGTCAATAGCCAATAGACAAGACTCAAGGAGGGGACGGAAACGCTGAAGATGAAAAAGATGTATTTCACTACCCAATATATGCCCATGGCCAAACCATAAGTCATAGCGCCTTTTAAAAGTAAATTCTTATTCTCTTCCATGATGTTGCTGTTTTGAATTCTTATCAGCAAAGTTAATATATTAATGCAAATGCGCAACTATATTATGTCTAAAATAGAAAAAAGGAAGCCTACGTATAAGCTTCCTTTTAAGTTGTGTTTTATCTGAGCCTCTTGTCGGATTCGAACCAACGACCCCGAGATTACAAATCACGTGCTCTGGCCAACTGAGCTAAAGAGGCAGGTGGGTAAGCTTACTACATCGCGCCGCTACAACCAAGTACCCTTGCTGCGGTCAAGCCCTGGGGGATTCCGAGGGAGCATGCCGTGTAGGACTTACCCGGGTGCAAAAGTAGATATTATTTTTTACTTTGCAAGCGTTTTCTTACTCTTGGGATGATAATTGTTTATAAAGAATTGAAAACCTTATGCTTTTGGTAGTGTTAAAGAATGTTTTATGTGTTGTGGCCGATGGTTTATCAAAGAATGTTGATTTTTTCATTGTGAGGAAAAACATTTTCATCATGAAGAAAAAGTATTTTCACCGTGAAGAAAAAGTATTTTCATCACGATGAAAAAACAGTTTACTTGGAAGAGGTTCCGCTTTCCAATATGCTGACGATGGAGAACAACGTAAAGCAGATCGCTCCCAGTCCGGCCAATACCCGTGCGGGAATGGCATAATAACTATGCTCGGCCGCCGTCTCGAAAAGGAAAGCGGAGAGGAAAAGGCAGAATAAAGCCGTGAATATAGGAATCAATGGAATCCGGTTGGCAAGCTTGAATTCTTCCCTCCATATTTTAGACAGCAAGATCACCTTGCTGGAGATACTATAGCAAACTAATCCAAGGCCGATCATGATATATCCGGTTGAGGCATTAGCCGGGTCGCTATCTCCTAATACGAAGAGACCCCATATCAGACTGATAGATCCCATCAGGATGACAAAACGGTGCCATAGCCTTTTTTCCAATCGGGAATATGTGTTTCTTATTTGTCGGGCGATCGTGGCGACTAAAGCGATTAAGCTGCTGCAAATACATGCTAGTCCGGCCATCACGTGCCCGGCGACAAAGTATTGGGAATGCTCGTCGCTATGCGCTAGCAACCGGTAAGCCCAAATCCATGCGACTATGGATATAAATGATGCTACAAGGATCAAGAATACCCCCTGCCAAAAGTTGAACGCTTTGTCAGGTATTCTGGGATCGTCGCTTTTGGCGTTCATTTGTATTAAGGTGAATCGGGTAGAGGCGGTAGCCGTTGTCGCTACGCATGCGGTTATAAGGCCCACCCCGCAAATGACATGGCCCGCGACAAAGTCTGCTGGCGCCGGTGAGGACATGAGTAAGATAAAGCCCGCCAGAAAAGTGATGGTTGCCGAGAGATATCCAAGGATAGGCAAAGCGAATCTGGCTACATTATTATATGTGTGGATAATTTGACGAATAATGGTCGCTGCCGTAGCGAACAAAGCTATACAAATAAAGCCAAGAGAGAATACGACAGGTCCGGCGACGAATCTGCTGGAGTCCACTCCATAGTTAAAGACAAAAAATCCATAACCGAAACAAAAGAGGGCCATTAGCAATGGAATCGCCCTGAATAAGACACTAATCCCGTAATTCATAACTTGTTTTTTATTTAGATTTTTCTTCAAACAGAGATGCGATCCTTTTTGTTCAAGAAGAATTTTAGAGGTTATGCGATGTTTTTGCGTGTTATTTCATCATTTTTGTTTTTCTTTGCGGAAAATATCAGAGAAGTGAATCTTATTATAGAACAAGGTAACACGTCATCAAAGGTCGCTGTGTATAAAAATGGGCATATAGAGGCTTCTTTTGTATACAAGCAATTCGGTGTATCTGTGGTCGCTGCTCTTTTTGAGAAGTACGCTTTTACGCAAGGCATTTTATCGACGGTGATAGATACGGACGATGAGTTGATCGCTTATCTAAAAAATAAGCTTCAGCGTTTTGTCTTTCTGGATGAACATGTAGCTTTACCGATCAAGGTGGAATATGGGACGCCGAAAACGCTAGGCAAGGACCGTTTGGCCGCTGTCGTGGGGGCGAATTATTTGCGGCCGGGAAAAAATCTGCTGGTTATCGATGCCGGTACCGCTATCACGTATGAGGTGATAGAAGCGCCGGGTATCTTTCTGGGGGGGAATATCTCTCCGGGGATGACAACCCGTTTTCGAGCGTTGAACCATTTTACGAAGAAACTGCCTTTGGTAACGGAAGAGGATGATATACCGCTTATCGGGAGAAGTACGGAAACGGCTATCCAAGCGGGTGTGGTGAATGGGATTGTTTACGAGATGGACGGATATATTGACGAGCTGAAAGTAAAATATCCGGATCTTTTGGTTTTTTTAACAGGCGGTCATTCGTTTTATTTTGAAAGACGGCTAAAAAACTCCATCTTTGCAGACATTAATTTAGTGTTGACAGGATTAAACAGAATCTTAGAGTATAATGTTGAAAATTAATAAGGTAGTAATAATAAGTTTTCTTATCTTTACACAATTGCCATTGTGGGCTCAAAATAACACGAACTCGCCTTATACGCGATTTGGATATGGAGAGTTGGCGGATCGATCTTTTGGTGCCGGAAGGGCGATGGGTGGAGTCGGTTATGGATTAAGGTCCTCTAAACAGATAAATCCATTAAATCCAGCATCTTATAGTTGCATGGATTCGTTGACATTCCTTTTTGATTTTGGTGCGTCCGGTCAGGTGTCTTGGTTCTATGACGGTACGAACAAGCAACGACAGATGAATGGAAACGTGGAGTATATCGCCATGCAATTTCCGATCACCCGGCGTTTAGCGATGAGTATCGGTTTATTACCTTATTCATATGTAGGATATGATTTCGGCGAGAGCCGTACCGAGGGCGGTTTAAGTTGGGGAGAAAGCTTTAGTGGCGAAGGTGGCTTAAGCGATGCCTATTTAGGGCTCTCCTATGATATTTGGAAGAAGCGTCTTTCCATTGGTGTGAACGCCGGATTTTTATTTGGAAATATAACACATTCCCGCAACTTGATTTTCCCGAGCTCGACAGGGGCGGACGATGTGTATAGAAACCAACGTTATGAGATTCGTGATTTAAAGTTAGATTTTGGTATTCAATATACGCATCCTTTGAGTAAGACGGAGCATGTCACGGTAGGTTTCGTTTACTCTCCCGGAAAAAAGTTGAATACGACTGTGTATGATACTCAGCTTGTCGGTTCTTCGGCTACATCCGGATATACAAGGAACGATACAATTAAGAATTATCGGTTTGATATGCCGAACTCTTACGGAGCGGGTATCTCCTATGTGAAAGAGAATCGGTTGACATTAGCCGCAGACTTCTTATATGAGGACTGGGCGAACGCTTATTTTGATAACGAGAAAGGTCAATTCAAGAATCGTACACGTGTAGCGGCTGGTGCCGAATTTATTCCTCGTTATGATAATCGTAATTATCTGGGACGTATCAGATACCGTGCCGGTTTTCATTATAGCAATTCGTACTTAAGAGTCAGTCGCTCCGAGGAGAATGGTTATAAAGGACATGGTTATAATGAATATGGGGCGAGTGTCGGTTTTGGGCTTCCATTGATCGATAACCGTTCATTAGTGAACCTGTCATTTGAATACGTGAAGATCCGTCCGGAATTACGTACAATGATTGATGAGCAGTATTTCCGGTTTACGGTGAACTATACATTTAACGAATTATGGTTTTTTAAACGAAAAGTGGATTAAACCGGGAATGGCCGAAAGGGTCTAATGAGTATGATACTTTTTTGAAGGAATATAAATATTATAGCTAACTTTAATAGAAAGAGATATGAAGATCAAAGTTTTATTACTAGCGCTTGGATGTACTATGGGTACGTTAGGCGCTTATGCGCAGAAAGGAGTAGATAATGGTACACAGTTCGGTTCCGGTGAGGATAGCGTGCGTTGTATTACCAATATCAGCTTGTTCGTTCCTTACGCGAAAGCCGGAAACTTCAAAGACGCCTTTGATTTCTGGAAGATCGTGTACGATGAGTGTCCTGCCGCTACAAAAGATATCTATTTGTACGGTGTGAAAATTATGGGCTGGAAGATCACCCAAGAGAAAGATCCCGCTAAGAAGAAAGCTCTTATTGATGATTTGATGGGAGTTTACGACAAGCGTGTGAAATATTTTGGAAATGATCGCCGGTATGGAAAAGACTGGATCGTTGCTCGAAAAGTGCAAGATTATTTAGCGCAAACTGGCGATAATGCCGACTATAATCAGGCCTATACTTGGTTGAAGGAGATCGTTGATGAGAAAGGTGCTGATACGGAGGCTCTAGGTCTCTCCTTGTTTAGTTTCTCTTCTATGAAGAAAATGGTTAACGATCCGAATTTCAAAGAACAGTATATTCAAGATTATTTGAAGGTTTCTGGTGGCTTGGATGCTCAGTTAAAAGCTGCGCAGGCTGCAAACAATCAAAAAGAAGTGAATGCCTTGACCGCATATAAGAGTGGTGTTGATAATGCCTTTGCGAATAGTGGTGCTGCCGATTGCGAGACTTTGCAGAATTTGTATGCTGCTAAGATCGAGGAGAATAAGGACAACTTACCTTATTTGAAAGAGACTATATCCTTGTTGAGAAGAACAGGTTGCCAAGAAATCGAGGCTTACTTTTTGGCATCAGACTATGCTTATCGTCAAGAACCTAGTGCCGAGGCTGCTGTTGGGCTAGGAAAGAAAGCCGTTAAGATAAAGGATTATGATACGGCTATTAAATACTTTGATGAGGCTGCGAATTTAGAAACGGACGCGACTTCAAAAGCTGATGATTATTATATGATCGCATTGTTGCTGTTTGAGCAAAATGCTTATTCAAAGGCTAGACAATATTGCCAGAAAGCTTTGGAGGTAAATCCTAACTATGGCAATGCTTATTTATTGATCGGCAAGATGTATGCCGCTACTTCTAAATCTGTCTTCCCGAATGATGGAGTATTGGCAAGAGCTGCTTATAATGCCGCTATCGATAAATTTGAGAAAGCGAAACAGGTAGATCCGAGTGTTGCTGAAGAGGCTAATACTTTGATATCATCTTATCGTGCTCACCTTCCTTCTACGGAGGAGATCTTCATGCACCCGGATTTGGAGAAGGGCAAACCTTTCACTGTCGGTGGTTGGATCGGAGAGCGTACAACGATTCGGTAATTATGATAGGAAATCGTTTTCATTGTAAAACGGAAAATATGGGCATAACAACTACCTTCGTGGTGGTTGTTATGCTTCTTTTGTTTTCTGCCTCTTGCAGTAAGGAGCATAAGGAGGTGGTTGATGTTGAGTTTGACCCGGACAAGACTTATACGATGAAGGCTACGGATGTGTCATCCTTGATCTCCGATTCTGGTATCACGAGATATCGCTTGAAAGCGAAAGAGTGGCAGATTTATGGGAAGGCGGCGGAACCCCATTGGTATTTCCCCGAGGGGATCTACGTGGAGAAGTTCGATACCTTATTCCAGACAGAAGCGAGTATTAAGGCGGATACAGCCTATTATTATGATAAAAAAGGGCTTTGGGAGCTGATCGGTAATGTAGAGGTGGAAAGTCTGCAAGGGGAGCATTTTGAGACTTCCCAATTGTTCTGGGACCAGAAGCAAGAGAAGGTTTATTCTGATAAGTTTATGCGTATCGAGCAAGAAGATAAGATCATAACAGGCATAGGTTTTGAGTCGAACCAAGATATGACTCAGTATAAGATATTTAACTCACAAGGTATTTTCCCGGTGAGCGATGCTCCGGCCGATACGACACGGACAGCTCAGGGGGATAGTGCCCGGGTAGATGTGTCACAAATAGATTCAATAAAAAGTAATTAAGGTGGGGACGCTGACTTATATTTTAATTTCCCTCGCATTTTCCGCATTCTTTTCCGGGATGGAGATCGCTTTTATCTCCTCCAATAAGCTTCGTTTCGAGCTGGATAAGAAGGAACGTAGTCTATCCAGTAAGATACTGGGTATTTTCTATCGTAATCCAAATTTGTTTATCTCTACCATGTTGGTAGGAAATAATATTGCGTTGGTCGTTTATGGTCTTCAGATGGCAATCGTATTGGAGCCGTTTATAGCCAAGGTGGTTGCGAATGAGGCATTGATCGTTTTTATCCAATCCGTGATATCTACGATCTTGATCTTGTTTGCCGGGGAGTTTATTCCCAAGACCATATTTAAGTTGAATCCTAATTTATCACTCAATATATTTGCGATACCATTATTTATCATATATATCATCCTGTATCCGGTCTCCAAGTTCTCATCCCTGCTATCTTTTTTGATTTTGAAGTTAGGGGGCGTGAAGAACTTGAAAAGTTCACCTCAGGCATTAGGCAAGGTAGACTTGGATTATTTTATACAGCAAAGTCTGGAAGATGCTCCGCAAAATTCGGATATGGATACGGAAGTTAAGATTTTCCAAAACGCCTTAGACTTCTCGAATGTCCGTTTGAGGGATTGTATCGTGCCCCGGACGGAGATTGTAGCCTGTGATACGTCGGCTACGATAGAGGAATTGCGTTCTAAGTTTATCGAGACAGGACTTTCGAAGATATTGGTGTATAACGAGAATATTGACGATATTATCGGGTATATCCATTCTTCCGAGCTTTTCAAGAATCCGGAGGATTGGACCCAGCATATCCGTAGCGTATCGATCGTTCCGGAGACGATGGCGGCGAATAAATTGATGAAACTGCTGATGCAAGAGAAGAAGAGCTTGGCTGTTGTCGTGGATGAGTTTGGCGGTACGTCGGGTATCGTGACACTTGAGGATTTGGTGGAGGAGATTTTCGGAGAGATTGAGGACGAGCACGATATGAAGTCGCATGTGGCTAAAAAAGTATCGGACAATGAGTATTTGCTGTCGGGTAGGATGGAGATTGATACCTTGAACGAAATGTTCGGGTTGGATCTTCCGGAGTCGGATGATTATGTCACCATCGCCGGTTTTATCTTGCACTTCTATCAAAAATTCCCGAAATTGAACGAGACTGTCCAGATCGATAAATATTCGTTTAAGATAATCAAAGTAACGGCTACGAAGATCGAACTTGTACGTATGAAAGTAGGGATTTGATAAAAAAAAGGATTATATGCTGTGGAATTTCCTTTTTTTCATATCTTTGTGCCCTTAAAATGTGAAATAATAAACTTTAAAAAATAATAAAGATAAATGGCTACGCTGGAAAAAATTAGAAGCAAAGCAGGACTGCTGGTACTCGTGGTGGGTTTGGCATTGTTCGCTTTTATCATTGGAGACTTTTTAAACTCTGGTTCTACTTATTTTAGGCAATCACAGGAACGGATCGCCGAGATTGATGGAGAGGTTGTAAAAATTCAAGATTATCAAGGTCGCGTTGATGAGATGGCCGAGATGTATAAGATGCAATCTGGTTCAGCCAGCCTGCCCGAGGAATATATGACACAGATTCGCCAGTCCGTATTCGATGCGATGGTACAAGAGGTCGTGTTGGACGAGGCTACTGCTAAATTAGGTATGGGAGTAAGTCCGGAAGAATTGTTTGATATGGTTCAAGGTGAGAATATCTCTCCGTTGATCCAACAAATGCAAATGTTTACGAATCCTCAGACTGGTGCTTTTGATAAGGCCGCTTTGTTGAATTTCTTGAAACAAATCGATTCCGATAATATCGCTAGCTATCCGGCAGATCAACAGGCACAGCTGATTCAAGCTAAGAACTTCTGGTTGTTCTGGGAGAAGAACATCAAACGTCAACGTTTGGAGCAAAAATATACGACATTATTGAGTAAGGCTATTTCCGCGAATTCATTGGACGCTAAGGAAGCTTATAATGATAATGCCGAGAATTCGGATATCATTTACGCTATGCAATCATATGCTACGATTCCGGATTCAACGATTGAGGTAAGCAAGAGCGAGATCGAGAAATTGTATAACCAACGCAAGGAGCTTTATAAACAAAAAGAATCTAAGGTAATTAAATATATCGCCGTAGATATCCGTCCGAGTAAAGAGGATTATGATAAGGCACAGGCCGAGATCGAGAGCTTGAAAGAGGAGCTAGCTACGTCTGAAAGAGTGGCTGATGTAGTAAACGAGAACTCTGAGGTTCCTTATGTTGACGCTTTCTTCACGGAGAAGGCTTTGGATCCTGAGATGAAACAATTCGCTACGACTTCTGAGGTTGGCGCTGTTTATGGTCCTGTATTCGAGAATGACAAATACAGAATGTTTAAGCTAGTCGATAAGACGGTCGCTCCGGACTCAGTAAAAGTTAGCCACATCATGTTGGCCGGTAAATCTGAGGCTGAGACAACAGCTTTGGCTGATAGCTTGATGGGGGCGTTGAAAGGTGGCGCTAATTTCGCTGAATTAGCTAAGAAATACTCAGCAGACCAAGCTGCCGAGAATGGTGGTGAACTAGGTTGGTTTACAGAGGTTACCGCTTTGAGAGGTGTGAATGATGATTTTAAGAAGGCTGTCTTCTCAACTCCATTGAATGAGGTAGCGGTTGTGAAATCTTTATATGGTACTCACCTTGTAAAAGTAACAGAGAAAACAGGAAATGTTGAAAAATATAAGATCGCAGATATCGACATGACTGTATCTCCTAGCTCTAAGACCTATAGCAACATCTACAATGAGTTGAATCAGTTCGTATCTAAGAACAACTCTATGGCTAAATTGGAGGAGAATGCGAAGGAAGCCGGTTATAACTTGATTTCAGGTGCAACGGTTACTACAGATGATCAGTTGTTAGGTTCTATCAAGAATTCACGTCCGGTAATTCGTTGGGCGTTCCAGAACGATAAAGGTTCTATCTCTGAGATCTTCGAGTGTAGTGATAAATTTGTCGTGGCTGCTGTAGAAGGAAGTATTTCCGAGGGGTATCGTCCGGTTGATATGGTCGCTCCGGCTTTGAGAGCTGAATTGGCTGCCCAGAAGAAAGGCGATAAGATCGCTCAGGAATTGGCTGCTAAGAATTTAACTTCAGTTGAGGCATATGCTGAAACGATGGGTTCTTCTGTAGACTCTGTGAAGTTCGTGAACTTTGGTACTCGCCGTATCGCTGGTATCGGTATCGAACCGAACTTGAACGCTATGGTTTCTATGGCTCAAGTTGACCAAGTAAGTGCTCCGGTTAAAGGTAACAACGGTGTATATGTGTTCAAAGTATACGCAAGAAATAAAGATGGTAAGGAGTTCAACGAGGCTGAGGAAATCCGTGCGTTGGATGCTTCGAATGCGTATCGTGTAGGATTCCAAGCTATCCAATCTATGGTCAACAACGCTAAGGTGGAAGACAACCGTATCCGTTTCTATTAATAAAGAGTATTTATACTTAAGATAAAAAAGATCCCCTGTTTTGCCGTCAAAATAAATATATCTTGACGGCAAAACAGGGGATCTTTATTTTGTGGAATATTTCTCGTACTTTCGCGAATAAGAAAATATCGATAGAATGGTTGACAAAAGACAATTATTAGGGATGACCTTGGAGGAACTGAAAGGTGTAGCGTCTGAGGTGGGTCTTCCCGCATATGCGGCTAAGCAAATGGCCGATTGGATTTATAAGAAGAAAATAACCCGGATTTCGGAGATGACGAATATAGCGGTAGCCAAACGTGCTTTATTAGAGGATTCATTCGAGATCGGGGCTTATCCGCCATCTGAGTATCAAAAGTCGAAAGACGGTACGATCAAATATCTATATGCTGCCGGACCGGGGCGTTTTGTTGAGTCTGTTTATATTCCTACGGATGATCGGGCGACTCTTTGCGTCTCTTCTCAAGTCGGATGCAAAATGAATTGCTTGTTTTGTATGACGGGAAAACAAGGCTTCACGGCAAACCTGACAGCGAACCAGATATTGAACCAGATCCAGTCTTTGCCGGAAAACGATTCATTGACGAATATCGTTTTCATGGGAATGGGGGAGCCACTGGATAACGTAGACGAGCTTTTCAAGGTTTTGGAAATACTCACGGCCCCGTATGGATATGCGTGGAGCCCGAAGCGTATCACGGTTTCAACCATCGGTGTGACGAAAGGCTTGAAACGCTTTTTAGAGGAGAGCGAATGTCATCTGGCCGTAAGTCTGCACTCGCCCTATCCTATGGAACGTCTTTCCTTGATGCCGGTTGAAAAGGCATTCCCAGCGAGGGAGGTGATCGATTTAATCAAACAATATGATTTTTCGCATCAACGACGTGTCTCTTTTGAGTACATTGTTTTTAAAAATTTGAACGATAGCTTGAAACATGCCGAAGCTTTGAGTTGTTTATTAGGTGGAATACCTTGTCGGGTAAACTTGATCCGTTTTCATGCGATACCGAATGTGTCTTTAGAGACTTCCGATATCGCTAAAATGGAGGCGTTCCGGGATTTCTTAAACGCCAAAGGAGTTGTATGTACGATAAGGGCATCACGAGGGGAGGATATTTTCGCCGCTTGTGGAATGCTTTCTACCGCAAAAAATGTTACATTTGTATAATATAAAACACACGGGTATGAAAACACGTTCTTTATTCATCGGTATGTTGCTGCTTCTTGTTTTGATGGGAGCATGTAATTCGGGTTCTGTGATGACTCAAGCTACGGGCTTCGCATATGAGGTTGTCGTGGTTATGGATCAAAAGGATTGGAAAGGCCCTGCGGGAGAAGCCATAAAGTCTGAGTTGGCCTCTTCGGTGCCCGGACTGCCGCAAGCCGAGCCTTCTTTGAAGATTACCTACGTACAACCAAAGGATTTTACAGGTCTGTTACGGTATGTAAGGAATATATTAGTGGTTACGATAGATCCCACCGCTTATACGAAAGTTTCTGTAGGCTACGAGAATAATGTCTGGGCTAGAGGACAGGTGGTTGTTTCGCTGAAAGCTCCTAATACGGAGTCGATCGTCGAGTATTCAAAGACCCATGAGAAGGCGTTGGTCAACTTCTTCGTAAAGGTGGAGATGAATCGTGCGATAGAGCAATTACAAAAGGAATATAGTATGGTGGTTATGGATAACCTGAAAAGCGACCTGAACGTGATGTTAAACGCTCCGGCAAACTTCACGTACTATAAGGATACGACAGATTTCTTCTGGTCTTCCAATAACGCTAACACAGGCCGTATGGACTTAATCGTATATACTTTCCCTTATACTGATCCGAATACGTTTACGGAGGAATATCTGGTCGCTAAACGAGATTCTGTATTGAAGGCGAATCTGCCGGGTTCGTTCCCGGGTTCCTATATGCAAACAGAAACGCGTGCGGGAGTGGAGTATACGCCAATAACCTTAAATGGTAAATATTGTGGCGTGATGCGCGGTTTGTGGAGAATGCAAGGCGATATGATGGGAGGCCCGTTCGTAAGCCACACCCGCTTGGATGAAAAGAATCATCGTGTGGTTGTAGCCGAGGGATTTGTGTATGCTCCGGAGACAGACAAGCGTAATTTCATGCGTAGAATAGAAGCTGCCTTATTTACGTTACGTTTGCCGGGTGAATTTGATGAACCGGTAACTGAGACATTGGATATCCCAAAAGAGAAAAAGTAATAAACAAACAAAATATATGGAAGAACGACTGATTAAAGTGGGGATCACCCACGGAGATATAAATGGTATCGGCTATGAGGTGATATTAAAGACCTTTTCCGATACCCGCATGGCGGAGCTTTGCACGCCGATTATCTATGGCTCGTCCAAGATAGCCGCTTATCACCGGAAGGCATTGGAGCTTCCTCCTATCAATATGAATATTATTTCACATGCGGAGGATGCGGGAGTAAACCGGGTGAACATTATTAACTGCGTGGAGGACGAGACCAAGGTGGAGTTGTCGAAATCTACGCCGGTTGCCGGTGAGTCGGCTTTCAAGGCGTTGGAAGCGGCGGTTACGGATATGAAGCGGGGAGTAGTGGATGTACTGCTTACCGCCCCGATCAATAAACATAATATCCAGAACGAGGATTTTCATTTTCCCGGGCATACTGAGTATTTGGAGAAATGCTTCGGTGGCTTGGATAAAAAAGCCTTGATGATCTTGATGAAAGATGATCTTCGTGTCGCTTTGGTGACGGGGCATATTCCATTGTCGCAAGTTGCGTCTTCCCTCAACGTGGGCGATATCGTGAATAAGCTGCGTATTTTCAATCAGTCGTTAAAGCAAGACTTCGGTATTGTGAAGCCACGCATCGCGGTTCTTTCCTTAAACCCTCATGCGGGTGATGCCGGATTGCTGGGTACGGAAGAGGAGACGATTATCATACCGGCAATGCAAGAGGCGGAGAAAAAAGGCGTAATGTCATTTGGCCCTTATGCGGCTGACGGTTTCTTTGGTTCGCAGATGTATGATAAATTTGATGGTGTCTTAGCGATGTATCATGATCAAGGGCTCGCTCCTTTCAAGACGTTGGCGATGGATGACGGGGTGAACTATACGGCAGGATTGCCGATCGTACGGACTTCTCCGGCACATGGAACAGCTTATGACATAGCCGGGCAGAACGTGGCCTCAGAAGAGTCGTTCCGCCAAGCCTTATATGCGGCGTTGGATATCTTCCGGAACCGGTTACGTTATCAGGAGGCTACCGCCAACCCGTTGCGTAAGCAATATTTCGATAGGGGGGGAGATAATGAGAAATTGGATTTGACGAAAGACGACGATACGGACGGATTATAGTAGATCTTTCCTGACAAGTTTCAATAAATACATAAAATGTCATGTTAATAACGAATGGATGTTATTGACATGACATTTTTGTATGGGACGTGGGACGCTTTTTGGTTTTAAACTTTTAAGATAGGAAAAGTTTGCGTAAGTTTGCGGTTTAAAACGAAAATTACGATTATGTTTAAAGACAAAACGATAGTATATACATCCGGAACGTTTGATATGTTCCATTATAATCATCTTAGGATGATCAATTACGCCCGTAGTTTGGCGGATATATTGATCGTCGGGGTTAGTACAGATGAGTTGGTCTCTTCTTATAAAGCGAAGCCGATCATTCCGTTCCATGAACGTTTGCAGATCATCGAGGCGTTGAAGACTCCCGATATCGTTATTCCACAACATTCCTTGGATCATACGGAAATCGTGAAGAAGCTGAATATCGACGCTTTCGTGGTAGGTGATGACTGGTTCGGAAAGTACGACTATCTGAAGGATTTAGGCGTTCAGGTATTTTATTTCCCTTACGGAACGGGGGTTTCCTCCTCGAATCTGAAAAAAACGATACATGATTCTTATGAGGCGAATCTGACAACCCAACGTCAGGCGAAGCCGGAAACAGTGAAAGGATCTGCCGCTAAATAACGATCAGTTTCATGGATAAATTTATTTTAATTACCGGTGGGACAAAAGGGATAGGAAAGGCGGTAGCGTCCTGTTTAGGAAAGGCCGGATATAACCTTATACTGACTTATGCTTCCGACCAAGCGACCGCCGAGGAGGTACGTAGCGAGTTGGTGGGTCGTTTCGATATACAGGTTTCTATTCTGCGGGCCGATATCTCGGATCGGAATACGATCGGGGTTATCGATTCTTTCTTGGAGGAGAATAGGCTACGTTTGGACGGCCTTGTGTTCAATGCGGGAATGACCTGTCGGGATCCTTTTGAGGAACTTTCATTCGAGGATTGGGACCGGGTTTTCTTTGCTAATATCCATTTCCCGATCTTCCTTTTACAGAAGATTGTTGGACGGATTAATAAGGGGGGAAGTATCGTGTTTACGGGTTCCTTGATGGGAATACAGCCTCATTCGGTATCCTTGGCATATGGAGTGACGAAAAGTGCTGTTCATGCGCTGGTCAAAAACATGGTGAAGTTCTTAGTTCCCTATGAACTGCGTGTGAATGCCGTGGCTCCCGGTTTTGTCGATACGGAATGGCAGAAAACAAAGCCTGCCGAGATCCGTCGGAATATAGAGAACAAGGTCTCTTTGGGACGGTTCTGCGACCCGGATGAATTGGCGGAAGTTTATAAAATGTTGATAGAGAATAGTTATTTTAATGGCGAGGTAGTCGTTGTGGATGGCGGTTACTCGTATAAATAAGAAACAAATGAGCGAGTTGGATAAGGAATACGAAGCATCGTTAAAGTCGATAGAAACAGAAAATAAGATAGACCGAATTTTTTATCGTCCGATAGGATTTCGTATTGCTCGTATGTTGCGAGGCACGGGGATTACCCCGAATATGATTACGGTTATCTCGATCTTCGTGGGTGCGGCGGTCGGATTTATGTTTTATCACGATAATTTGACATATAATATCTGCGGTATATTATTGTTGGTATTTGCCAATATCCTCGACTGCGTGGATGGGCAGCTGGCACGTCTTACAGGAATCAAGTCCGCTATCGGGCGTATCTTGGACGGATTCGCCGGGGATATCTGGTTCGCTTCGATCTATATCGGATTCGCTCTTCGTTTGTCTCATGATTACGGTACGGATTGGTTCTTTGCCTTGGCGGTCTTATCCGGTTTGTCTCATTTAGTCCAAGCGAATATCACGGATTATTATAAGACGCTTCACCTTTATTTTATCAGTAAGGATAAAGGCTCGGAGTTTCAGTCTTTGGAGCAGGTGGAGGCGAAACATAAGGAGATGAAGTATGGCATTAACAAGTTTTTCTACTTCTTATATCGTTGGTATACGATGTTGCAAGTGAAGGCTACGCCTACCTTACAGAGTATGTTACAAAATTTGCATGCGAAGTATGGGGATAATATTCCGGAGAATATCCGTGTGGACTTTCGTAAACAGAGTCGTCATTTAATGCGTTACATAGACTTGTTGACCTTTAATGGCCGGACGATGGTTATGTTTGTGATCGTACTAACGGGACAGGTCTGGGCTTATTACCTATACGAGATCATCGTGTTGAACATCGTACTAGCGATAGTGATGAGGAAACATGAGAAGATGTGTGCCTCGTTTTTAGGATAAAGTATGAAGAAGAGTGTTGTTGACATTTACGATTTGCAAGAGATGGCCCCGTTCTTCAAGGGGCGAGTGGGGACATGGTTAGGTAAGTTGCTGATAAAGTGCTTACGTGTGGATCTGGTTAATAAGGTACATGCCCGGAATTGTCATTTACGGGGCGCTGAGTTTACTTCCGCTTTATTGCATGACCCCATTATCGATCTCAGCTATGAGGTTCATAATAAGGAGATTTTAGATCATCTGCCGGAAGGGGCTTTTGTTACCGTTTCCAACCATCCGATCGGGTCGTTGGATGGAATCATGCTGATTGATATTTTCGCTTCCCGCCGTCCGGACTTTAAGGTGATGGTGAATGGCATCTTGACCAAGATCGGGGCGATGGAGGATAATTTCATATCCGTGGTGCCCGATTCCCACAAGCGAGGGGCGAATCCGGCGAATGTCAATGGCGTTCGACTATCCCTGCAACGCTTGAAAGAAGGTCATCCGATGGGTTTCTTCCCTGCTGGAGCGATCTCATTTTATAATAAAAAAGAGAAACAGGTACGGGATTTATCGTGGGCGCATAGCGTGATCCGCTTAGTTCGTAAGGCGAAAGCACCGGTATACCCTGTTTATTTTGATTTCCAAAATACCCATTTTTTCTATTGGCTAGGGAATATCAGCTGGCAAATACGTACCTTGCGTATTCCTACAGAGGCTTTCAATAAGCGTGGAAAGAAAGCGGATGTATATATCGGTGAGCCTATCTCGCCGGAAGAGATCGCCGCCATCCCGGAAGACAAGGATCTTGCCGAGTTCTTGTATAAACGTACATATGGTGCTAAAAAATAAGAAACGACCGATAGAATCTGTTATCAATAGTGGTAGTTTGAATTAAGATTTGTAATTTTGGCAGAGTAACTGAAATAATTACAGATTTTAAAAGTGAAAGAGTGATGAAGGTTGATGTACAACAGATAAAACAGCGTTTTGGGATTATTGGTAATAACCCCGGATTAAATCGTGCGATCGATGTTGCGCTCCAGGTAGCGCCAACCGACTTATCTGTTCTTATTACAGGAGAGAGTGGTGTCGGAAAGGAGACTTTCCCTCAAATTATTCATCAGAACAGTCAGCGTAAGCATGGACAATATATAGCCGTAAACTGTGGCGCCATTCCGGAAGGGACGATAGACTCGGAGCTTTTCGGGCACGAGAAAGGTTCTTTTACCGGGGCGTTAGCCGACCGTAAAGGGTATTTCGAGGTAGCGGACGGTGGAACGATCTTCTTGGATGAGGTAGGAGAGCTGCCAACTCCTACGCAAGCACGCTTGCTTCGTGTGTTGGAGACGGGTGAGTTTATCAAGGTCGGTTCCTCCAAGGTACAGAAGACGAACGTGCGTATCGTTGCCGCTACGAACGTGAATTTAGTGCAGGCGGTTTCGGAAGGTAAATTCCGTGAGGATTTGTACTATCGTTTGAATACGGTGCCTATCCAAGTGCCTCCCTTGCGGGAGCGTCCGGAAGATATCGTCTTATTATTTCGTAAGTTCGCCAGTGATTGCGCCGAGAAATACCGGATGCCGCCGATCCGCTTGGATGATGAGGCCCGTCAATTATTGGTTTCTTACCGTTGGCCGGGTAACGTGCGTGAGTTGAAAAATATCACGGAACGTATCTCCGTAATCGAGGAGACACGGGATATAACGGCGGATGTCCTGCGCCTTTATCTGCCGAACGTGAACGTTGAGAAATATCCGGTATTGGTGAAGCAAGATCCGGATCAAAAGATATTTAACAGCGAGCGGGAGATCCTTTATCAAGTCTTGTTCGATATGAAAAAGGACGTGAACGAGCTAAAGAAATTAGTGCATGATATCATGGGAGGGAATATCCCGATGCCAACGGTGGCGGACGATACCCCTTATGCGCATCCGATCCATCCGGCGGCGGTTCATGCCATGCACCCGACGATCCAAGATGCCGAGGATGTGGAAGAGGAGACTTTATCCTTGGAAGAGGTGGAGAAGGAGATGATCCGTAAGGCTCTGGAGAAGCATAACGGGCGACGGAAGAACGCGGCGGCCGACTTGAAGATATCGGAGCGTACGTTATATCGAAAAATCAAGGAATACAATTTGGAATAAAATATGCTAAAGAAGATTGTCAACATACGTTTGTCGGCAGCCAATTGGCTTATACTCTCATTTTTGACGGTATTGGCTACGGCTTGCTCTATTTCCTATAAGTTTAATGGAGCCTCTATCGATTATACGAAGGTGAAGACCATTACGATTCGTGACTTCACGAACCAAGCTCCCTACGTGAATCCGACCCTTGCGCCGCAGTTTACGGAGGATTTGAAGGATATTTACATCCGTCAGACTCGTCTGCAACTGGTTCCGAGCAATGGCGACCTTGAGTTGGAGGGTGAGATCACTGGTTACGATTTCGCTCCAATGGCCGTGAAGGAGGATGCTATCGCCTCGCAGACGAGGTTGACGATCACGGTGCGGGTTCGTTACTCCAACCGGGTTAACCCGGATGAGGATTTCGAGCAGTCGTTCTCCGCTTACCGCGAGTTCGACAGTAACTTGATGCCGCAGCAGGTAGAGGGAACATTATGCGAGGAGATCATAGAGGAAATAGTAGACCAAATCTATAACGCTACGGTTGCCAATTGGTAGAATGAGGGCGGAGGATTTATATCGTTTGATGGAGGAGCCTTCGGAATTGACCGAGGGGACTCTTCTTGAGTTGCGACGAATCGTGGAGGATTACCCGTATTTTCAAGTGGCACGGATGTTGTATCTAAAGAATCTGGCCGTATTAAATGATATGAGTTTTACCTCGGAGCTGGAGAAGATGGCGATATTCTTGCCGGACCGGAAAATGCTGTTCCAACTGATAGAGGGAGATAAATATGGCTTGAACTCCCGTGTGGAGCATGAGCCGGATATGCGAAAAGAGGATACTTTCTCCTTGATAGACGCATTCCTCTCTAACCGTAACGAGGAACCGGAGCCTAAGAAAGAAGCCCCGTTCCTGTTCCAGCCATCGGTATCGTCAGATTATATGTTTTGGTCATTATCGAAAGAGGAAGAAGAGAAGCCATCTGGAGAGGATGCGGAGAATAGGCTTCGACATCACGACTTGATCGATTCGTTCATTAAAAATGACCAACAGCGTATGCCGGGTAGCGGGCTGGAAATCCGAGAGGAAAACAGCCGTGCGGAGACTCCAGAGTCGGTGAAAGATTTGGATGATGAGCAGTCCAAATCGCTGGAAGACTCGTGCCTTACGGAAACTTTAGCCCGGATTTATATAAAACAGAAGCGATATGATAAGGCTTTGCAAATTATTAAAAACTTAAGCTTGAAATATCCAGAAAAAAATGTTTACTTTGCAGACCAAATCAGATTTTTGGAAAAGTTGATTATTAACACTAAAAAATAAAACTAAGATGTACGTATTTATTTCTATCTTAATCCTGATTGCCTCTATACTATTAATCTTGATCGTGTTGATCCAGAACTCAAAAGGTGGAGGTTTGGCTTCAGGATTCTCTTCTTCTAACCAAATCATGGGTGTACGTAAGACCACAGACTTTTTGGAGAAAGCTACTTGGAGTTTGGCGGGTACCGTAATCGTATTGAGTATCTTGATTACCGCATTTATCCCCAGAGCGGAGCATGCCGCTCAATCTGAGATCAAGCAACAAGTAAACGACGCTATCTCTATCGATCCGAATACGATCGCTCCGGACTTTGGTACGGCTCAACAACCGGCAGTTCCGGCAGAGGAAACTCCCGCTACTACTACACCTGCGGAGGAAAGCAACAGATAAGAATCTTATTTGAAAACAATATAGAAGTCATGTCTACTAACAATGGATGTGACTTTTTTTTGTGCTACTTTAAGTGTAAGCTTCTTTAGGTCTTGATCTTTTCACCTATGTGAAAAGATCGTATCACAAGGGTGAAAAGATCGTATCACGTATATGAAAAGATCGTTTCATCTTTGTGAGACGATTATTGCGAATAGGGGCTTCTATCTCTTCATAGAAAGAAATGATCAGTTAAGTGGAATATTGTTCGTATATTTGTTACATATAATAGTAATAAGTATAAATACTCAGATATGGATATGATAAATTTTGATGGGTTGTTGATCGGTATCGTTACATTTTTGATTATCGGTCTGTTTCATCCGGTAGTCGTGAAGGCCGAGTATTATTGGGGGACGAAATGCTGGTGGATATTCCTTGTCTTAGGGATTTTAGGAGTGATAGCCTCCCTGTTTATAGACAGCGTGTTTGTGTCCGCTATTTGCGGCGTATTCGCCTTTTCATCGTTCTGGACGATCAAGGAGATTTTCGAGCAGGAGGAGCGTGTGCAGAAAGGCTGGTTCCCTCGAAATCCGAAAAGAAAATACCCTTGGGACGATAGTGAGGTGAAATGAATTCTTTTCGTATCTTTGCGCTCGTGAAAGCGATATAAAAGCAATAAAGCTATGAAGACAAAGAGAAAAAAGCAAGATCCGTTAGTCGAGTACATAAAGGCTAACCGGAAAGGCAGTCGTGAGGCCGAGTTAGAAAACCACGGCAGGCCGGTCAGTCATAACCGGATTCATGTATCGAAGAAAGTTTATAATCGTAAAAGAATGAAGGCAGATGCCCAGAGGCATCTGCCTTATTTGTTTTTAGTGGCCTAAAAGGAGACCTTAGTTCGCTGTATTGTTATTGATCGGTGTCTTTTCCTTGAACCACTCCACTAGTATCCCATTCTTGAAGCTTAGGATGTAGTAGCCTTCAGAGTAGTCGGCTATCGTCATGGTTACCGTCTTATAACTGATACTCTCTATCGGGCCGTCGGGGGTTATCCGTGCGCCAGCCGACTCAAAATCCTTTCCTAGTATCGATATAACCTTTTGCTTGGTCATCCCTAGCTCTATCTTATGCATCCGGTTGTCCATTTTATAAGGATTCATTACCGTAGCGCATCCTATCAATAAGAACATTGTCAGCAACACGTATATCCCTTTCACCATCTTCATCTCTCTTTTTGTTATTTGTTGTATTGGGGGCTAAAGTAGACATTATCCCGGATATATAGTAATACGAGGATATAAAAAAAGAGGAAAACCTTTCGATTTTCCTCTTTTCCTAGAGCGGAAGACGGGGCTCAAACCCGCGACCCTCAGCTTGGAAGGCTAATGCTCTATCAACTGAGCTACTTCCGCAATATGTATTCTTTCGGTTTTCGAAAGAATTGGTTCACATAGTGAACCGATCAATTAAGGTGGGCAGTGATGGATTCGAACCACCGAAGGCGAAAGCCAGCTGAGTTACAGTCAGCCCCATTTGGCCACTCTGGTAACTGCCCCCTTGTTCTTAATTGCAGTGCAAAGGTACGATTTATTTTGAAACCTGCAAGCGTTTAGGCAGAAAAATTTACCATTTTTATTGCGGTAACCGCTGCCTCGTCCCCTTTATTGCCATATCTACCTCCCGCACGATCCTCGGATTGCTGCATGGTGTCGGTAGTTAACAGGCCGAAAATGAAAGGGATATCGTACATTAAATTCAATTCTGTAATACCTTGAGTAACGCCGGAACAAACGTAATCAAAATGTGGCGTGTCGCCTCTTACGACGCATCCCAGAACGATCACTGCGTCTAATTCTTTAGTCTCGGCCAATCTTTTGGCTCCAAAAGTCAGTTCAAAACTTCCCGGAACTCGTTTAACTACGATGTTTTCCGGTTTCACCCCGTGCTTTTCAAGCGTGTTGCAAGCACCTTCCAATAACTTCTCGGTAATGTTCTTGTTCCATTCCGCAACTACGATGCCGATGTTCATCTCTGAAGCATCGGGTACGCTGTTGAAATCGTACTCGGATAAATTCTGATAAGCTGTAGCCATACTTGTCTCTTTAAAAGAAGAGGATGCCTTGTTTGACCGAGACATCCTCTGTTATACTATATAATATACTGTTTATTTATTTTCCTGCCGAAGCACGGGTGATATACTTATCGATATCGGATGCCTCCATGGAAGTGTAATACTTGTCCTTGATAGTCGTGTAAGCCTTTACAGCCTTGTCGTACTCTTTCAAGTTCTCGTAAGCGATACCGGCCTTCTTCAAGTAAATCGGGCTGATTACCTCATTGTCGGCCTCCTTAGCGGCTTTCTCGAAATAGCTGATGCCTTCTTTCGTATTACCCATGTTCACGTAGCAATCACCGATCAAGCCTGTAACCGCCGGAGATACCATTTGGTCCTTTCCGCTGAAAGATTTCAATAAATCGATCGCTTTCTGCGTATCGCCCATCTTGTAGTAGCAGATACCTGCGTAAGCTTTCGCCAAGTTTCCGGCGTCCGTGCTTCCATATTGGTCGATGATAGCCTCGAAACCTTCATAGTCAGCTCCATTGCCGTTTAAAGCCAAGGCGAAAGAATCTCTGGCGAAGTATTGCTCACCCTTGAACATGGCGGCGGCAGCTTTTTTCTCCTGAGGAACTAAATAACCATGCTTGATTCCCAAAACAGCTCCAACAACGAGTGCGACAGCTATTATACCGTAAATAATCTTCTTTGAATTGTTTTCAATGAATTGCTCCGATTTGGAGACAATCTCTTCTACTTCTAACTCCTTGTTGGTGTCCTTTTCTTTAGTAGCCATAATGTGTTATAGTTATTTATTAATTTTATCGCTGATTTTAAGCCATACCATACGGTTGGCGATTCAAAGCGCAAAAGTAGTTTTTTTTGCTGATATAATCTATACTTAGAAGTATATTTTTTAATTTTGTACGATTAATACGGTTTAGATGATACTAAAGAAGCTTTCTGTTCTCAATTACAAAAATATACTTCAGTCCGAGGTTATTTTCTCGCCCAAGATGAATTGCTTTTTCGGCAATAACGGGATGGGGAAGACGAATCTATTGGATGCCATTCATTATCTCTCGTTTTGCAAGAGTCATGTCAATACGCCTGATAGCCAGATAATAAACAGTGATCAAGATCTTTGCGTGGTGCAGGGTAACTATGATTATGAGGGACGTGAGGAGGAGATTTTCTGTGCCATGCGGCGTAGGCAACGCAAACAGTTCAAACGGAATAAGAAGGAGTACGACAAGCTGTCCGAGCATATCGGCCTATTACCGTTGGTCATGGTCTCTCCGGCTGATGCCGACTTGATCCGGGGGGGGAGCGATGAGCGACGCCGTTTTTTGGACTTAATCATCTCGCAGCAGGACAAGCCTTATCTGCATGCGCTTATCCAATATAATAAAGCGTTGCTCCAACGGAATACGTTGCTGAAAGATCAGAGCATGGATGCCTCTCTTTATGAGGTATTGGAGATGCAGCTGGGTATGTACGGCCAAATCGTTTACGAGAAGCGGAAAAAACTGGTGGAGGATTTTACCCCGATCTTTAATGAGTACTACCAGACGATCTGCGGCTCTGCCGAGGAGGTAGGGCTACATTATATCTCGCAATTGGAGGAAACGGAGCTTGCCGGTAAATTGGCGATGAGCCGGGAACGGGATCGTATATTGGGCTATACCTCTTCCGGTATCCATAAGGATGAGCTGGAAATGACGTTGGGCGGGTACCTGATTCGCCGGGTTGGTTCGCAAGGACAGAATAAGACGTATCTGATCGCCTTGAAACTCGCTCAGTTCGCTTTCCTAAATAAACGGGGACGGACTACACCTATCTTGCTGTTGGATGATATTTTCGATAAGCTGGACGCTAGCCGTGTGGAGCAGATCATCAAACTGGTCAGCGAGAATGGCTTCGGGCAGATTTTTATTACGGATACGAACCGGAAGTATCTGGATGAGATCTTATTGGCTATGAATCATGACTATGCCCTCTTCCGTGTGGAACGTGGCGAGGTACAACCTATGGAGGAATAAGGATGCAGAGAAGAAATACACAGACATTGGGTGAGGTGCTTCGTGACTTTTTCGAGGATAATACCGAGTTGTACGAGAAAATGATGGAGATCCGGGTCCAACGTGCGTGGGGAGAAGTTTTAGGGCCTACGATCATGCAGTACACACGTAATATATATGTACGTGATAAGGTGCTTCATGTCTCATTGACTTCCTCCGTACTTCGTAGCGAGTTGACGCTTTGCCGGGAACGGTTGGTGAAAAGCTTGAATGATTACGCGGGTGCCTCGGTCATTACCAATATCGTTTTTCATTGAGTGTGGCTTTACCATTCGCAATATTACTTACTGGGTCAAGTAACATATACTGCCCAGCCCCAGTAAGTATATATTCTGCGGAGAGATCAATAGATGGTGTCTTCTGTTATTACGTAATCCATTTTCTTGTCGAGTGGCTCTACCGGGACTTGCGGTATCATCTGGAACCCGAAGCATATGCCAACCTTGGGAGCGTTGAGCGTGGAAAGAAGGCGGTCGTAGAATCCCCTTCCTCGTCCCATGCGGTTCTTGTCTTTATCAAAGGCGACTCCGGGCACGATAATCAAGTCGATCTCATTCTTTGGAACTTCTATGCCGTCCACCTTAGGCTCTAATATCCCGAAAGGTCCGGGTTTTAAGGATTCCGGTCCTTCGTAAAGAAGCAATCTCAAATCATCACCAACGATCAAGGGCAACAGAAGCTTTTTCTTTTGGTACCATTTCTCGATAAAGCCGGCGGTCTGCACTTCTCCCGCTATAGCGTGATAAAGGGCGATACAAGAAGCCGCTTGGAACAGTTCCGTCTGTTCCAAGCGGTCCATGATCTTATCCGATAGCTCGCACAAGGTAATCCTCGAATATTCTTTCTTTCGAGAGGCCATATCTTTTCGTAGGGCCTGCTTGGCTGTGTAAGTCTCCATTCGCTGATTGTTTTAATAGTTCCGCGTTCGGCACAGATTTTCCCTCTTGCAAGATCTTGATCGCGCGTAATAAGGTAACGTCATCTTTTAGGAAAATGGGGTAGAAGCCCGCCTCGTCGAAGAAATTCCTTACGATATACGCTTGCAATTGGTTCTCGATTAACTTGCCGGATATATTAATTAATGTAGGACGTCTCTTGATGCCCTTGGTAGCGGCGAAGTTCACGAAGTCGGAAAGGAGCGGTTGTTGCTGCAAGTAATTATATAATTCCTCCCAAGTCTTGAATGAGCCTAGTTTCTCCCGATGGCGGTCTGAGTACTCGAGCGCATACAGGTAAAGCACGCCGCTATTTACCACATTTGAGTAGTAAGAGGTAACGCCACTCGTATCACGAGGGATAAAGATATCTGGCATGATACCGCCCCCGCCGTATACGGTACGTCCGCCTACGGTCTGGTATTTTAAGGAATCATCCATCTTGATGCTATCGGCCGAGTCAAACTCGCCGTGCATATATCGGTTATAGATATCTTGGTCGTAAGCGTCCGTATTACCCATCTCATATTTCTTCTGGATGCAGCGACCGGACGGCGTGTAATAACGGGCGATGGTCAATCGCATCTCTGAACCGTCGCTCAATGACATTTGAGTTTGTACCAGACCTTTGCCATACGTTCTTCGTCCGATAATCGTACCACGGTCGTTATCTTGGATCGCTCCGGAGAATATCTCACTGGCGGAAGCCGAGATCTCATCGGTCAATACTACGATCGGGGCGTCTTTACAAGTTCCGGTTCCGTTCGCGTATACGTCGGAACGGGGGAACGACTTACCTTCCGTGTAGACGATCAAGCGTCCTTCCGGCATAAACTCGTTAATCATATTGATAGCGGCATCCATATATCCGCCGGTATTACCCCGTAAGTCGATCACGAAAGAGGTACAGCCCGCTTGTTTTAACTTGGCGATCGCCGTGATGAACTCATTATAAGTATTCCGGGCAAATTTGCTAACCTTGATGTAACCTATACCTTTAGCCGCCTCATAAGAAACATCGACCGAATTAACTGGGACATCTCCACGGGTTACGTCAAAATAGAGCAACTCAGGAGAATTCCCTCGCTGTACGCCTAGTTTCACCGTACTGTTCTTTGCGCCCCGAAGTGTCTTCATGATCTCTCCTTGGTTCTTTTTCTTTCCGGAAAAAATAGAATCATTGATCGAGATGATCCGGTCGAAGGGCAGTAAACCTGCTTTCTCTGCGGGACCGCCGCTAATTACGCTAATCACTAGGATCGTATCGGTTTGCATATTAAATGATACGCCAATACCACTGAAAGAACCTTCCAGCTCCTCATTCACCACGGAAGCGTCTTCCGCGGGGATATATACGGAGTGAGGGTCTAATTCACTGAATATTTTCGGGATCGTACTCTCTACCAACTTAGACATGCTAACCGTGTCAACATATTGCTCGTCGATAATGTCCAAGATGGCATTTATCTTGTTGCCGCTGGAGTAGGACCGTTTTTTTCCTTGACTGATAGATAAATAATGGTTCCCAATAAAGATACCTAAAGCGATACTAGCTGCGATGATAACCGGGAGCCATACGGTCAGTCTTTTGTTTTTATCCATAAAAACGTTTTATTTATTCGTTCAAATCTATATAATCTACTATGATACCGGCACGCTTCAATAATTCGCAGCCGTCCGCTATTCGATAATTCTCGGAATAGACCACTCGCTTGATCCCGGATTGTATGATTAATTTCGCGCATTCAATGCAAGGGGAGGAGGTAACATAAATGGTCGCTCCTTTACTGCTGTTCGATGAGGCTGCCACTTTTGTGATGGCGTTAGCCTCCGCATGTAGAACATAAGGCTTGGTGACATTATTCTCGTCTTCGCAAACATTTTCAAAACCGGCGGGTGTTCCATTGTATCCGTCGGATATGATCATTTTATCTTTTACTAATAATGCGCCCACTTGGCGTCGTTTACAGTACGAATTCTCGGCCCAGATAGCGGCCATTCGCAGGTAACGTTTATCTAATTCGTGCTGTTTTTCTGTTTTCTCGCACATTTGTTTACTCTTTTGTCTTTTAATCCAGACACAAAGGTAGTGATTATTTAGATTTACCGGGCTTATCGCCCGGTAAATTATTACTTCTTAATACCATTACGGATTAATAAGGCGTCTATCGTAGGCTCTTGTCCACGGAAACGCTTGTATAACACGGCAGGATCTTCTGTTCCACCTTTGGATAAGATATTGTCACGGAAAGATTTCGCGACCTCCTTGTTGAAGATTCCTTTCGATTTGAAAACGGAGAAAGCGTCGGCGTCTAATACCTCGGCCCATTTATATCCGTAATAGCCAGCCGCGTATCCTCCGGAGAAGATATGTCCGAAGCTTGTGCCCATCAAGGCTTCCGGTACTTCCGGCATGATTACGGTCGGAGCCCAAGCTTTTTTCTCGAATGCCGCTACGTCACCGTCGAAAGGTTGCTCCAACGTATGCCATGCCATATCCAGCAAGCCAAAGCTTAATTGGCGGCAGCAAAGGTAGCCAGCGTTGAAGTTTGAGGCGTTTACCAAGCTTTGTATCATCTCTTGCGGGATTTTCTCTCCGGTCTGGTAATGAACGGCGATCTGATCTAAGAACTCTTTTTCAGTCAACCAGTTCTCCATGATCTGGGAAGGTAATTCTACGAAATCACGATAAACGCTGGTTCCCGAAAGGCTGGAATATGTTCCTTGCGCTAGCATGCCGTGCAAGGAGTGCCCGAACTCATGCAAGAGTGTGTTCACCTCGTCGAAACTTAACAAAGAGGGCTTCGTGTCTGTCGGACGGGTAAAGTTCATCACGATAACGATCTGAGGACGGCTATCTTTTCCGTCTTTATCTTTGTATTGAGCCTTGATATTGTTCATCCAAGCGCCGGATTGTTTTCCGTCACGAGGGAAGAAGTCCGTATAAAGGATAGCAAGGAACTTACCATCGGCATCGTATACCTCGTAAGCGTCTACTTCCGGATGATAAACCGGGATTTTCTTGTTTTCCTTAAAGGTGATACCGTAGAGCTGGGTAGCTAATCCGAATACGCCTTTCTTTACGTTGCTTAACTCGAAATAAGGGCGAGTCATCTCGTCGTTTACCTTGAAGCGGATATCCCGTAACTTCTCGGAATAATAACTCCAGTCCCAAGGCATAACGGTGATATTCTCTTTCTCTGTACCTAACGCAAATCCTTCTACCGCATTGTATTCGTTGATCGCTATCGGTTTATAAGCTTCGAGTAACTGATTCAATAATTTGTATACGTTCGCTGAGTTTTTAGCCATTGTGTGTTCCAGCGCATATTCGGCGTAATTCTTGAATCCCATCAACTGGGCGATCTCTAGGCGGATATTAACGATCTTTTTGATAATGTCCTTATTGTCGAACTCATCCCCTTTATTTCCTACGCTCATGTATTCACGATACATTTTTTCTCGCAAATCACGCTTGTCGGAATAACGCATAAATGGAATGTAACTCGGAGCCGAGAGATTGAATAACCATCCATTTTTATCTTTACTTTTGGCTAACATGGCCGCTGCGTCACGAGCACTTTCGGGTAAGCCGGATAGTTCGTTCTCGTCCGTTATTAGTAATTCGAACCGGTTTTTATCTTTCAAGGCGTTTTGATCGAACTGCAAGGTTAACATGCTTAGGTCCATACTTAGCTTGCGGTATTTTTCCTTGTCATCTTTATTTAACGTAGCCCCATTCGCTTTAAACGACTCGTAAAGGTCTTCCAGCAATTTAGCATCCTCGGTAGAAAGGTTCAATTGTTCTTTTTTATCATAGATTGATTTGACCCGAGCAAGTAGCTTCTCATTTAAGAAGATGTTATTGGATGTCTGGGATAACTTCGGGGAGACACGTTGCGAGATTTCCATCATTTCGTCGTTAGCCTCTGCCCCTAATACATTAAAAAAAACAGAAGAGACTGTTTCTAATAATTTGCCGCTACGTTCCAGAGCTACTACCGTATTCTCGAAAGTAGCCGGTTGCGGGTTATTGGCGATCTCTTGCACCTCTTTTTCCATTTGCTTGATTCCTTCGTCGAAAGCGGGCTCATAATGCTCGATCTTGATCTTATCGAAAGGAGGGGTCTCGAACGGTGTTTTAAACTTCCCGAAGAAAGGGTTATTTGCTGCGTGTGTCATTTGAATTGCGCTTAATAAAATTACTACATTATATAATAACTTCCTCATATTAAAAATTGTTTGAAAATTTCCGCAAAGGTAGGCATTTTAATCACAGGAACATTATAGGCATCTGTTTTTATATTCAGATTGATTTAAAATGAAAAATAGAATATTTCCTATGACTAAACCGAGGCTTGTTTTCGGGGGGCTGTACCTTGATTTTGAGCTTTGATGAATATGATAATAGGATTGATTTAACAAAAATTTATATGTTTGAAAACACTCCTTTAGAGCACCTTTCTTTTTAAAGCCTTGATCTATAAGTTTATCGTAGAAGAAGGATGCCTTTTTTTCTAAATAAATATAAAAGACAGTTTGTTTTTTTAGTTATTAAATAATACTTTTGATTCTCAGAAACGAAAATAATTTCATTTTGATATTAAAGAAAGTAACTTAAAACCCAAATACACATATGAGTTATCTTAAATTTGACAAAACAGTAATGATAAACCTGGAAGAGTCGCTGACTCGTGAGGTGCTTCGAACCAACCGTTTGGGAGCCTATCACTGCACTACTGTTGTTGATTGTAATACCAGGAAATACCACGGACTACTCGTTATGCCTGTGCCTGCGATTGATGATGACAACCATGTGTTACTGTCTTCTTTTGATGAGACGGTAATTCAACATGGTGCCGAATTTAATCTTGGGTTGCATAAATATGCAGGCGATAATTTCAGTCCCAAGGGACATAAGTACATCCGCGAGTATAGCTCAGAGACAGTACCTCGTACGCTTTACCGTGTAGGAGGTGTGATCTTCTCGAAAGAGAAAGTGTTTTCCATGTACGAGAATCGTATCATGATTAAGTATACGTTGGAAGATGCTCATTCCGCTACGACCTTACGTTTCCGTCCTTTCCTCGCTTTCCGTAGCGTGAAGAACTTAACGCAAGCCAATGGTAACGTGAACCAATCTTACGAGGAAGTCACAAACGGAATCAAGACATGTATGTATCCCGGTTATCCGGAACTGTATATGCAATTTAACAAGAAAGTTAAATTTGTGTATGAGCCGTATTGGTACAATGGCATCGAGTATCCGAAAGAACAAGAGAGGGGATATCCTTATCAGGAGGATTTGTATGTTCCCGGATATTTCGAGGTCCCTATCAAAAAAGGTGAGACTATTATTTTCAGCGCTGGCGATAGTGCAGTGGCAACTACCCGCTTGAAGGCACTGTATGAGAATGAGGTCGTAGCTCGTACGCCTCGTACTAGCTTCTTCAATTGCTTGAAGAATTCCGCTCAGCAATTTTATTTTCGTCCCAAGGAAGACGACGCTTATCTATTAGCGGGCTATCCATGGTTTAAAGTACGTGCGAGAGATTTGTTCGTAGCTCTTCCGGGTAGTACGTTGTCTATCGATGATCCGGTTCGTTTTGAGAAGATCATGCATACGGCGATGCCGGCGATGCGGGCGTATATGGAGAATGGGCGTTTCGATGCGGTGATTCGTGAGATCGAGCATCCGGATGTCTTTTTATGGGCGATCTGGGCGATCCAACAGTATGCTAAGCATGAGGGCGTTGAAAAGGCACGTGAGCTATATGGCGATTTCGTGAAAGAAGTTATCGATTATATACGGGACCAGAAACATCCCGATATGAAATTGATGGAGAATGGTTTACTTTTCGCTAATGGAAAAGATAAGGCGATTACTTGGATGAATTCTACCGTAAACGGAAAACCTGTTGTAACTCGTTCTGGTTATATAGTGGAATTTAACGCTCTTTGGTATAATGCTCTTTGTTTCTATACAGAATTGATGGGGGGAGTACCTGTCGAGGGTATTGATCCGATTATCAAGTCGATGGATAAATCGTTCCCGGAAACCTTTGTGAACGGGTATAATTATTTGTTCGATTCCGTGAATGGTTCTACGGTAGATTGGAGCGTACGGCCTAATATGATTTTCGCTGTGGCATTGCCTTATTCCCCATTGACGAGGATGCAGAAACGTGCCGTAGTGGATATCGTGACGAAAGAGTTGCTTACCCCGAAGGGCTTGCGTTCCTTGAGTCCGAAGAGCGAAGGATATCGCCCGTATTATGTGGGGCCGCAATATGAACGAGATTTGGCTTATCACCAAGGTACTGCTTGGCCGTGGTTGTTAGGCGCCTATTTGGAAGCTTATTTGCGTGTATTCGGAAAGAGTGGCGTTGCTTTTGCTGAACGTATGTTGATAAGCTTGGAGGAGGAGATGTCATTACACTGTATCGGGACGATCCCGGAATTGTTTGATGGTAACCCACCGTTTACCGGACGTGGAGCTGTCTCTTTTGCGATGAATGTTGCGGCTATCCTCCGTGTTGTGGATTTGTTGAAGAAGTATAACGCCGAATAAAACTAAGTACCATTATGAAAGCATTAATGTTTGGATGGGAATTTCCTCCTCATATCTTGGGCGGTTTAGGAACGGCCAGTTTCGGTTTGACACGAGGCATGGCAATGCAGCCCGATATGGATATTACTTTTTGTATACCGAAGCCCTGGGGCGATGAAGACCAGAGCTTTCTAAAGATAGTGGGTGTCAACCAAGTTCCGATTGTTTGGAAGGATGTTGACCGTGAATATGTGCAGCAACGGGTTTCCAAAGCGGGAATGAACGCTGACCAGTATTATAAGTACAGGGATCATATTTATGCGGATTTCAGTTATCGTCATGTGACTGATTTAGGGTGCCTTGAGTTTTCCGGACGTTATCCGGATAATCTTCTGGAAGAGATCAATAACTATTCGATCGTTGCGGGAGTAATCGCTCGTACGGAAGAGTATGATATCATCCATGCGCACGACTGGTTGACTTATCCGGCGGGTATTCACGCTAAAAATGTGAGTGGTAAGCCTTTGGTAATCCATGTTCATGCTACGGATTATGATCGTAGCCGTGGTAATGTGAATCCGGATGTCTATGCGATTGAGAAGAATGGTATGGACAATGCAGATCATATCATAACGGTGAGTAATTTGACTCGTCAGACGGTGATCGAGAAATATCATCAAGATCCCGCTAAGGTAACGACCGTACATAACGCCGTAGAGCCTTTAAGTCCTGAGATTTTAGCGATCCCAGATAAAAAGGGTGTAAAGGATAAGGTTATTACATTCTTAGGTCGTATCACGATGCAGAAAGGGCCGGAATATTTCGTTGAGGCTGCCGCAAAGGTTTTGGCTAAGGCTCCTTATGCACGTTTCGTGATGGCTGGTAGTGGTGATATGATGGATCAAATGATTCGTTTGGCCGCAGCACGTAATATTTCAGATCGTTTCCACTTTACCGGATTTATGAAGGGCAAGCAGGTCTATGAGGTGTTGAAAGCCAGTGACGTATATGTGATGCCTTCGGTTTCTGAGCCTTTTGGTATCTCTCCGTTGGAAGCCATGCAATGTGGTGTACCCTCTATCATTTCTAAACAATCCGGTTGCGCCGAGATCTTGGATTATGCGATTAAGGTGGATTATTGGGATATTGAGGCGTTAGCGGATGCCATGTATTCTATTATTACTTATCCTGCCATGCATGAGTTCTTGAAAGTGGAAGGTAAGAAAGAGGTGGATAATATCAAATGGGAATATGCCGGACAAAAGGTTCGTCGTATTTACGACAATGTGATAGGTAACAAATAAATTAACGACAAGACAAAAATAAAACAAACAATATTATGAAAACGATCTGCTTTTATTTTCAAATACATCAGCCGTTCCGTTTAAAAAGATATCGCTTCTTCGATATAGGTAACGACCATTACTATTACGATGATTTCCAGAATGAGGAGATTATCCATCGTATAGCTGAACAATGTTACTTGCCGGCTAACCGGACTATTTTGGAGATGATTAAGACCAGTGGTGGTAAGTTTAAGGTAGCGTTCTCTATTTCCGGCGTAGCGTTGGAGCAGATGGAGATTTATACTCCGGAAGTGATCGATAGCTTTAAGGAATTGGCGGCTACGGGGAATGTGGAATTCTTGTCTGAGACTTATGCTCATTCTCTTTCTTCCTTGGGAGATCCGGAGGAGTTCAAGCATCAAGTAAAGAAACAAGAAGATAAGATCAAGACTTTATTCGGGGTTAAACCGAAAGTGTTCCGTAATACGGAGTTGATTTACTCGGATGATATTTCCGCTATGGTTTCTGAGATGGGCTATAAGGGGATGTTGACGGAGGGTGCTAAGCATATCTTAGGTTGGAAGAGTCCGAACTATATGTATTCTTCTTGCGTAGCTCCGAAGTTGAGTTTATTATTGAAGAATGACCGTTTCAGCGAGGATTTATCGAACCGTTTCAGTGATTATAGTTGGAATGAGTATCCTTTGACAGCCGATAAGTATATGTCATGGATCGCTGCTACTCCGGATTCAGAGCAAATCATTAATTTGTTTATGAATTATGAGGTGCTGGGATCTTTGCATCCAGCTTCAACCGGTATTTTTGAGTTCTTCAAGGCTTTGCCTCGTTTTGCTGCGGATAAGGGGATTAGCTTCTCTACTCCATCGGAAGTATTTACATTGATCAAGCCGGTAGACTCTATCTCCGTTCCTTATCCGATCTCTTGGGTAGATGAGGAGAGAGATTGTAGTTCTTGGTTAGGAAATGTATTGCAGCAGGAAGCGTTCCGTAAGATTAATGAGATCGGTGAACGTGTTCGTTTGTCTCAGACTCGTCGTATCCGTCAGGACTGGTACTATCTGCAGAGCAGTGACCATTTCTATTATATGAGTACAAAGCATATGGGACAAGGTGGCTTTAGCCCTTACGATAATCCGTATGATGCATTTAATAACTATATGAATGTTCTTTCCGATTTCATTGTTCGTGTAAATGCGGAATTCCCGGAGAATATAGAGAATGAGGAATTGAATTCATTGCTTTCTACGATTAAGAATCAAGGAGAGGAAATCGAGAGTCTACAGAAAGAATTAGATAAATTAAAAAAGAAGGCGGCGAAGAAATAAGTCGTTAATTGATTTGACTAGACTATTTTTGGAGAGTGACGGGTCCTTTTAGGGACCCGTTATTTTTTGCCTTAGAGATACGGATATAAAAAAAGCGAGATGAAAAACATCTCGCTTTTTTTATTATATAGATTCTTTGCTATCTGACATATTTACATGATGTAATACCAATTTTCATCACCTCTTCATCCTTTCGTATCTTTACACCTGAGGGAGCTAGATAATTCGTGATGGCTGTTGTAACAACTGTACTTTGACCGTAACTGTTACCTGTGGTCGTTGTCCGTTGAACAGGGATAAGAAGTAAACTCAAATCTTTGTCCGGATTATTCTCCATCTGATATTTTAATAAATTGGCAAGATTCGGGAATGAGTACGTACGAGTAGTCGCATCGTAAGCCTTGGATAGAAACGAGGTTACATTATTGTCAATTTGACTACCCTCAAAGAAACTCTTTACAGAATCCTCCGGCAAGATCAATAAATAAGGAGGAGGAGCCAGCGCATATTGCCAATCTTCTTGCGGCATCGCTTTTAACTCTAGTGGTAAATTATTCACGATACGTTTTTCCATGATCGGAGTAATTTCCTGTGTCGGAAGAACGATGCGTGTACAAACGCCGGCAGGAGTCTTAAAAAATGCATAGCTGTCGTTCGGTTGTAGCAATTGACTCATATCCGTATTTTTGAAACGACTTAGCTGAATGACCTCTTTAGTGACGGAGAAAGCTTCCCACGTGGTTATTAAAGAGTCTTTTCCTGCTGTGCTTTTAACCGCATAATTATAATATATCTTAAGGACAGAGCTAGCCACGGACAATATATTACCACTACCGAAGGTAGTTGTTACATAAAGCCCCGGGAAAAACTCATTGAAAGTTTCTTGATTCTTGAATGTACCCGGATTATTAATCGTTTCATCATAAAATTTTTGTCCGAACTCAGTAGGCATTTTAATGCTTACATGAGGGCTGTAACCATCAGAGTTTCTAAGGGAGTCGGATATACTTGTGTTATAAGCTGTATAAGCTTGAGCACCCATTGACTCTTGCATATTGCAATATTGCTTAGGGTCAATATTTGTATAAAAATTCTTTTGTAACGGACTTGTAATTTTAAAGATCTCCGCACGCATAGGCGCCAAGGAGTCTCCTACCCATACACCGTTTTTATTGGAACCATTATAATATATATTGAATTCCACCGAATCAATTTTTCCCTCATAAGGTGTATGCTTAAATTGAAAATCACTCGGACAATAGAATTGGCACATATAATCCGATACAAGGTTACCATACAGCGGATCGTAGAGTTCACCCAACTGGGCGCTAGTAGACCTTGCGTAAATAGAATCTAATTGCACCGTAGTGGCTTGTATCTGGAACGTGTCCATATATACCGCAATTGTATCGTCGCCTGGCTGAATACTTGTTCCTATCGAACTAAAATCATCATTACACCCGGCCAAAATGCTAGCACCAAGGCCAAGTCCAAGTATTAAAAGCTTGATTTTCATTACTACATTTATTATTTCGTGTTAGAATCCAATACCACGTCGTAGAACTTATTGAACTCGTCCATATAAGTTTCCGGTGACTGATAGGGAAGGAAAGGAGTATCTTTCTTGGCAGAGATATAATCAAGGACTTCTTGATTGATCGTCTCGCTACCTTGGATTACACCATCAGCGAAATCAATCGCTAATTTGGTTAGGCCCACAAAACTTGTATCTGCCTTGATTAACTTCAAGTCAGCTTCTTTGGCTCCGTCCGCCTTCAGTTTTGTCGCGAAATCTTTGTTTAGCGGGTTCTTGAAGTCATCGTTGTAGATCGAATAAACGATTTTCGCATTACGCAGGCACGGGTCATCGGCATACATTCTCTTGATGTAAAGAGCTGTTAACGCTGACATCCAGCCATGGCAATGGATTACATCAGGAATCCAACGCAATTTTTTTACGGTTTCCAATACTCCGCGTACATAGAAGATCGAACGATCGTCATTATCTTCATACTCATTTCCATTCTCATCGCTGACCGTGGATTTCCGTTGGAAGAAATCCTCGTTGTCAATAAAGTAAACCTGCATCCGGGCCGATTGAATGGATGCTACCTTAATGATCAGAGGATGGTCCGTGTCGTCAATAATAAGATTCATACCAGACAGACGGATAACCTCGTGCAACTGATTGCGGCGCTCGTTGATATTTCCGAATTTTGGCATGAATGTCCTGATTTCGCGACCACGCTCCTGAATTCCTTGCGGCAAATTTCTACATATTGTCGCAATCTCGGATTCGGGAAGGTAGGGAGTGATTTCTTGGGCTATAAACAAGATTTTTTTTGCATCCATTCTGTAAACTAGTTTTATAAAGACGCTACAAAGATACGAAAAATCTTTTATTTACGGTAATTATTTAGTTGCTTTGCACCGTCAATTAAGCATCTATCTGATGAAAATAGTAAATAGTATTAAAGATTTGAAGGCTTATCTTGCTGAGGCAAAGCAGGATAATAAGAAAATTGGCTTTGTTCCTACCATGGGAGCACTGCATAATGGACATCTTAGCTTAGTACAACATTGCGTGAAAAACAATGATGTATGTGTAGTCAGTGTTTTTGTAAATCCAACCCAATTTAATGACAAACACGACTTGGAAACGTATCCCCGTACGTTGGAGGCTGATTGTGTGTTATTAGAATCTGCCGGCTGTGACTATGTATTCGCTCCCTCTGTAGAAGAGATGTATCCGGAGCCAGATACCCGTACATTTGATTTGGGAACGGTATCTGAGGTAATGGAAGGCGCTAAGCGTCCGGGGCATTTTAACGGTGTAGCGCAGGTAGTAAGTAAGTTGTTCTATATCGTAGAGCCGGATAACGCTTATTTCGGGGAAAAGGATTTCCAGCAGATCGCTGTGATCCGGGCGATGGTGAAACAATTGAATATCCCTGTAACGATCAATGCTTGTCCGATCGTTCGTGAGGGCGATGGCTTGGCCTTGAGTAGCCGGAATACCCGTTTGACACCGGAACAACGTCAAAAAGCTCCGTTAATTGCTCGTACGTTAAAAGAAAGTACTACCTTTGTGCCCGGAAAAAGCGTACAAGAAGTGATTGACTATGTTGTCAATACGATTAATAGCGATCCAGTCATGGAAGTTGAGTACTACGAGATCGTAGATGGCAATACGTTAGAGTCTATCAAGAACTGGTCGGATACCGATTATCCGGTAGGTTGCATCACGGTATATTGCGGAGAGGTACGTTTGATCGACAATATCAAATACTAATTATAAGTCATACATGTTTATAGAGGTAGTAAAGTCAAAAATTCACCGGGTAACGGTAACGGAAGCTAACTTAAACTATATCGGTAGCATCACTATCGACGAGGATTTGTTGGACGCCGCTAATTTGATCGCGAACGAGAAGGTCTCGATCGTGAATAATAATAACGGAGAACGTTTTGAGACGTATATTATCAAGGGCGAACGTGGCTCGGGAGTGGTTTGCTTGAACGGAGCGGCTGCCCGTAAGGCTCAACCCGGAGATATTATTATCGTTATGTCGTATGCCATGATGGATTTCGAGGAGGCGAAAACATTCAAGCCTTCCGTGGTATTTCCCGATACGGCGACAAATAAGTTGATATAGTAGACACTAGACTTTGTAGAGATCTCTAATCATAAGAAAAGCTCGTCGGGATGCGGCGGGCTTTTTTTATCTTCATAAATTTAAGTAATAAGCGAGTTATGTACACGAACAGGAATATATGGAATGTTAGCTACCCGATCTTTTTGAGCTTGTTGGCGCAAAACGTGATAAACGTGACTGATACGGCTTTTCTAGGTAGGGTTGGTGAAGTCGAGTTGGGGGCTTCCGCTATGGGAGGACTTTATTATATCTGCGCTTTTACGATCGCCTTCGGTTTTAGTACGGGATCTCAAATCGTGATTGGCCGTAGAAACGGAGAGGGACGTTATGACCAGATAGGGCCTGTCATGATACAAGGCGTTTTCTTCCTATTGTCGCTGGCTGCTATATTGTTCTTGTTTTCTCGTTTTTTCGCGGGAGACGTGATGCGTGTATTGATTTCTTCGGACGCTATCTTGAATGCCACGGAGGAATTTTTGGATTGGCGTGTGTTTGGCTTCTTCTTCTCTTTCGTGAACGTGATGTTCCGGGCTCTTTTTATTGGTATTACCCGTACAAAGGTGTTGACATTGAACGCTGTCTTGATGGCAATGACGAATGTCTTACTGGATTATCTTTTGATTTTCGGACATGCCGGATTCCCAAAGATGGGTATTCAAGGGGCGGCTATCGCTTCCGTCATAGCCGAGGCGGTATCGATTCTCTTTTTCGTGGTTTACACGAGACTTACCGTAGATATACGTAAATATGCGCTTAACCAGATTCGTTCTTTCGATTTTGGCTTGTTGAAACGGGTGCTGGATATTTCCGTGTTCACGATGCTGCAATATTTCTTGTCTATCGCTACTTGGTTTATATTCTTTATCGCTGTGGAGCATTTGGGGCAACGGGAGTTGGCGGTGGCGAATATCGTACGTAGTATTTACGTCGTGATGTTGATTCCCGTTAATTCCTTGGCGACCACGACAAACACGTTCGTGAGTAATAGTATCGGGGCGGGAGCGATCAATCAAGTTATACCGACTATCTGGAAGATCTGTAAGTTATCGTTGGGCATTATGGTCGTGTTTGCCGCTATTGTCAGTTTGATGCCGGGATGGGTCGTGTCTGTTTATACGAATGACGCTTCATTAGTGGCGGCCTCGGTTCCATCCGTCTACGTGATTGTCGGTTCTTTATTGATCGGATCGGTAGCTAATGTGGCGTTCAACGGGGTGTCGGGTACGGGAAATACACGTTCTGCGCTTTTTATGGAAGTGGCGGTATTGATTCTGTATGTGCTTTTTGTATATGTCGCGGGGATACGTTTGCGTTTGTCGGTAGCCGTATGCTTCTTGACAGAGGCTATTTACTATAGTGGATTGCTCGTCGCTAGCGTAATCTATTTAAAGAAAGCCTCTTGGCAAAATAAGAGAATATAAGTATATGAGGGGAAAAAAACACGTACGTCTTTTTTCGAAAACACGTACGTGAATTCTGAAAAACACGTACGTCTTTTTTTGAACTGTGAATATTGGGAAATTGTTCGTATTTTTGTATTGTAATCAAATAAGAAAGGTAACTCATGTCCACGAAGCAATGTGAAGATATGTTGGTAGGAAAAGGAGTACGGCCTACTGCCGCACGGATCCTTGTCTTGCAAAAATTATCAGAACGAACCAGCCCGGCTTCCCTGTTCGAATTGGAGGCGGAGTTGGAGACGTTGGATAAATCGACCATTTCCCGTTCATTGGCCTTGTTATTGGAACATCATGCGATCCATTCTTTCGAAGATGGTAGTGGCTCTATAAAATATGAGATATGCCAGAGCCGTTCGGAGACATGCCCAGTGGGTGATAGGCATATTCATTTTTTCTGCGAGGTATGCCGTAAAACCTCTTGTTTGAATAATATCAAGATCCCGGTCGCTCAATTGCCGGAAGGATATATAATGGATACCATTAATTATACGGTAAAGGGTGTTTGCCCATTGTGTAATAAGCGACGTTCCTAGAAACCCTGATAATTTGCAATCAAGTTGCAACTCCCTTCTCTTACCTTTGTACCGTAATCAAGAAGTAAATAATTAAAATAGATAAGATTATGAGTACAACATGTGGATGCGAACATTGCCATTCGCACGGAAGTTCCGGTTTATGGATGCCGACGGTTTCTTTCGTTTTGTTGGTGATAGGACTTATCGGGAAGTACTCGGGGATAAGTTGGTTTGCTGAGTCTTGGATAGAGGCCATTTGGTTTCTGGTCGCTTTTTTGCCGGTAGGACTTCCTGTTATGCGAGAAGCTTGGGAAGCGGCTTTGCGGAAAGACTTTTTTAGTGAGTTCTCGTTAATGGCGATCGCCTCGATTGGGGCGTTTTGTATTGGGGAGTATCCCGAGGCCGTAGCCGTGATGCTTTTCTATACGGTAGGAGAGAGGTTGCAACTTCTAGCCGTGAATAAAGCCTCGAAGAATATCAGTGACTTATTAGATGTCCGGCCGGAACGAACGGATGTATGGCGGACGGGTACATATATGAATGTATCTCCGAAGGATGTAAAAGTAGGCGAGCGGATCGAGGTGAAACCCGGCGGACGTGTGCCTTTGGATGGCGTTTTATTGGAAGCCGAGGCACAGTTCGATACCTCGGCATTAACCGGGGAAAGTATGCCTCGTTCTATCCGTGAGGGTGAGGAGGTGCTTGCCGGAATGATCGTGCAGGGGCAGGCGGTACGTATACAAGTGAATCGGCCGTACGAGCAAAGTGCCTTGGCCCGTATTTTGGCTTTGGTGAAAGATGCCTCGGAGCGGAAAGCGCCGGCGGAATTGTTTATTCGGCGTTTCGCACGGATTTATACCCCAATCGTGATTCTTCTGTCGTTTCTAATCGTGTCGGTTCCAGCCTTGGTAGGGATGGTGACGCCTTCTTTCCAGTATGTTTTCTCGGATTGGTTATATAGGGGATTGGTTTTCTTGGTTATTTCTTGTCCTTGTGCCTTGGTTATAAGTGTTCCGCTCGGGTATTTCGGTGGTATAGGCGCCGCTTCTCGTGCCGGGATATTATTTAAGGGCGGTAATTATTTAGATGCGATCACACGGGTAAATACGGTAGCGTTCGATAAGACCGGTACATTGACTACCGGGCGTTTTGAGGTCACAACGGTGGAAAGCACGGAGATCCCGGTTTCTGATCTTTTGAGTATTTTGTTATCAGTAGAGCGGAAAAGTACCCATCCGGTAGCGCAGGCTGTAGTTCGCTATGCGGAAAAACAAGATAGCGTGCCGATGGAAATCACTGACATGCGGGAATTGGCAGGGCATGGTGTCGAGGCTATCGTGAACGGTCGGCAGGTGCTTGTCGGTAACATTCGTTTATTGGCCGAACGTGATATTCCTGTCCCGAAGGAATTATCCGATAGTGTTTCTACCGTGGTGGTTTGTGCGATCGATGGGAAATATGCGGGGCATCTTCTCCTTTCGGATACCTTGAAGAAGGATGCCGTGGATGCGATTCGTCGGTTAAAGGATCTGGATGTTAAAGATATTCGCTTGTTGTCCGGGGATAAGCAAGAGATCGTGAATCAATTCGCTGAGCGTTTGGGTGTCGATAAAGCGTATGGTAATCTGCTGCCGGAGGATAAAGCCGCTTATATAGAGCGATTAACGGCGGAGACGGATAAGTCGGTTGCCTTTGTGGGCGATGGGATGAACGATGCGCCGGTACTGGCTTTAAGTGATGTCGGTATTGCGATGGGTGGATTGGGATCGGATGCGGCCATCGAGAGCGCGGACGTGGTTATCCAAACGGACCAGCCCTCTAAAGTAGCGGAAGCTATTTCTATCGGACGTGCTACCCGGAATATCGTCCGTCAGAATATCGTGGGATCTATTGGCGTGAAGGTGATAGTCCTTGTGGCGGGAGCCTTCGGTTTTGCCACGCTTTGGGAAGCTGTTTTCGCGGATGTAGGCGTGTCTCTGCTGGCGGTTCTTAATTCGGTCCGTATACTAAAACGTTGAGAAGTGAAGAATTTCGAGATCGCTTTCATCGCATACTCATCTCTTTTTCGTACCTTTGCCCCTTAATCCAGTAGAAAATAATATAAATACACATACGAATTATGTTTGAGAACTTAAGCGAAAGGTTAGACAGATCGTTTAAACTGTTGAAGGGCGAAGGCAAGATTACCGAGATCAATGTGGCGGAAACATTGAAGGATGTGCGTAAAGCGTTGTTGGATGCCGACGTCAATTATAAGGTTGCCAAGAGTTTTACGGATACGGTAAAAGAGAAGGCTTTAGGACAGAACGTGCTTACATCGGTTAAGCCTAGTCAGTTGATGGTTAAGATTGTTCACGATGAGTTGGCCAGCTTGATGGGTGGCACGGCGGTTGACGTGAATTTGCAGGGAAATCCCGCCATTATATTGATGTCCGGTTTGCAAGGTTCGGGTAAGACTACTTTCACAGGTAAACTAGCGTCTTTATTAAAGACCAAGAAAAATAAGAAACCATTATTAGCCGCTTGCGACGTGTATCGTCCGGCAGCTATCGAGCAGTTGCGTGTAGTCGGAGAGCAGGTAGGTGTTCCGGTATACATGGAATTGGAGAATAAGAATCCGGTGGAGATCGCTATGAACGCTATCCGCGAGGCACGGGCTAAAGGCAATGACGTCGTGATCGTGGATACCGCCGGTCGTTTGGCTATCGATGAGCAGATGATGAACGAGATCGCCGCTATCAAGAGCGCTATCCAGCCGGATGAGACCTTGTTCGTGGTAGATGCCATGACGGGTCAGGATGCCGTGAATACCGCAAGGGAATTTAATGAGCGGCTGAACTTCGACGGCGTCGTACTTACGAAGTTGGATGGTGATACCCGTGGTGGTGCCGCTTTGTCGATCCGTACGGTTGTTGATAAGCCGATTAAGTTTGTCGGTACGGGCGAGAAGATGGATGCCTTGGATATTTTCCACCCTGAACGTATGGCGGATCGAATCTTGGGCATGGGTGATATCGTGTCTTTGGTGGAACGTGCGCAAGAGCAATATGACGAGGAAGAAGCGAAACGCTTGCAGAAGAAGATCGCTAAGAACCAGTTCGATTTTAACGACTTTATCTCCCAGATCCAACAGATCAAGAAGATGGGTAACTTGAAAGAGCTGGCATCCATGATCCCGGGCGTAGGAAAGGCATTGAAAGACGTGGATATCGATGATAACGCGTTCAAGAGTATCGAGGCTATCATTTATTCGATGACTCCGGATGAGCGTAGCAATCCGGCTATCTTGAATGGCTCACGCCGTCAGCGTATCGCCAAAGGTAGCGGTACGAGCATCCAGGAGGTGAACAAGCTGATCAAGCAATTTGATGAGACCCGTAAGATGATGCGTATGCTTACTTCCGCAAAGTCGGGGAAGATGAAGCTACCTTCGATGAAGCCCTCGTTCAGACGTTAATTAACAGGAGACAATCAATAATATGGAAGAACAACATTATCAATTGCTGGATGGTAAGGCCGTTTCCGCTCAGATGAAGAAGGAGATGGCTGAGGAGGTAGCCCAGATCAAGGCTGCCGGAGGTAAGATCCCTCACTTGGCCGCTATTTTGGTGGGCCATGACGGTGGTAGCGAGACTTATGTGGCTAGTAAAGTCAAGACTTGTCAGGAGATTGGTTTTAAGTCTACCTTAATTCGCTTTGAGGAGGATGTTACGGAGGAAGAATTGCTTCGTAAGGTCGATGAGTTAAATAATGATCCGGATGTGGATGGCTTTATCGTACAGCTTCCGCTTCCGAAACATATATCCGAGCAGAAGGTGATCGAGGCGATCGATTATCGTAAAGATGTGGACGGTTTCCATCCGATTAACGTGGGACGTATGTCTATCGGTTTACCTTGTTTCGTATCGGCTACGCCTGCCGGTATCTTGGAATTATTGAAGCGTTATCATATCGAGACGCAAGGAAAGCATTGCGTGGTTTTGGGACGCAGCAATATTGTCGGCAAGCCGATGGCTACCTTGATGATGCAGAAATCTTATCCGGGCGATTGTACGGTGACCGTATGCCATAGCCGTTCTAAGAACTTGAAGGAGATGTGCTTGTCTGCTGATATTATTATCGTGGCTTTAGGTGTTCCTGAATTCTTGAAAGGGGATATGGTGAAGGAAGGCGCCGTGATCGTTGACGTGGGAACAACCCGTATGCCAAGCAGCATAACCAAGAGCGGATTTAAGTTAACGGGAGATGTCTTGTTTAATGAGGTCGCTCCTAAATGTTCCTATATCACTCCGGTTCCGGGTGGCGTAGGGCCTATGACAATCATTTCTTTGATGCGTAACACATTGTTAGCGGGAAAGAAAGCGATCTATAAGTAAGTGGATGGATAAAAAAGTTCGCAAAAGGTTTGTGTAATCAGAATTTATACCTATCTTTGCGCCGTCTTAAAGGGGGAATCCTTTGAAAGGCGGATATGGTGAGAGTAGCTCAGTTGGTTAGAGCATCGGATTGTGGTTCCGAGGGTCGTGGGTTCGAGCCCCATCTTTCACCCATTGTGGTTTTTTAGATAAAAATCTTGTTATGAATAAAACAAGGTTTTATAAACCAAGGCGTCTATGAAGAATGAAAGTTTTTTTTATATGGTGAGAGTAGCTCAGTTGGTTAGAGCATCGGATTGTGGTTCCGAGGGTCGTGGGTTCGAGCCCCATCTTTCACCCTAGAATGAGAAAAGGATATGCCTATTAGGGCATATCCTTTTTCTATTTCTTATAATGGGCATTGTAAGTCTTTTATGATGCCCATCATAAGGAGCTTACAATAGGCATTGTAAACTCCTTATAATAGCGATCGTGCTGACCTACTCTTCGGTATATAAACCTTCTCTTGATAATTGCTTATCCAGATTCGCTACACCGAGGGCTATGATAGCGGTAACAGTAGCCGTATGTTCTTGGTATTCGGGGATGTTCTTTGTGTATAAATCCCGTTCCGTATGCCAGATTTCGCCGTAATCAAAATCATATCCTTTGAAATCCTCTGTGGTGAAACCTAATGTAGGGACACCTTCGATGGCGAAAACTGATGCGTCTGTTCCCCCCATGCGTGTCGGGCGTTTACGGGGTTCACGAACTTTTACCTCGAAAGGATAGTCCGGACGGATTTTTTGGATGGGTTCGCTGATCTTCACGAAATCATCATACATGGCTTGAGGGACGGAGATACCGACAGGAGGTTCCGGGCCTCCGTCACGATTGAACAAATTAGCGATTTTGGGTAATTTATCCTTATGCGCTTTCACCCAAGCTTGTGCTCCTAATAAGCCAAATTCCTCACCGGCGAATCCGATAAATAAGATCGTGCGCTTAGGTTTGGCTCCGGATTTGGCGATCATGCGAGCGGCTTCCATCATCGGTCCGATTCCAGTACCGCAATCGATGCCTCCGGTAGCCACGTCGAAAGCATCTAGGTGACCGCTGATAATTACATATTCGTCCGGGTATTTGCTGCCTTTGATAGACGCTACGACATTATGGTATTTAACCGGGCCTAATTTAAAATGATTACGAATATCGAACTCTAGTTCGAATGTACGTCTCTCTTTCACCATTTGTTCGATGATCGCGAATTGATGCTCGTCTAATTTGATATCCGGAAGTTCCGGCAGATTGTCGAAGTTCGTATTCGGGTCGTTCATCATTTTCCGGTCGTATAACGCACGGATAGGTACGGTGGAGGATTGGATAAAACCTAAAGCTCCGGCCTCGCACATTTCCTTATAATATAATCCGGGGAATTCTTTATAAGGCAACATCTCGTTTTTCTCCCCGTTTTCCCAGTTGCGGCGTCTTAGATCATTGTTTTTCTTCATGATCTCGTTGTTCTCTTTCTTGATCTCCGCACGGATGGAATCTCCCGAGGCGGAGCGGTCGATAGGCCAACCTACATTTTTCCCTGAGATAAGAACCCAAGCACCATTCAATCTTCCTTTGATTTGCTGGAACTCCTCGTCGTTACGAGGCTCCATCACCGCATGCCCACGTTGCACGCCTTTCGTTCCGGAAGTGTAGGAAGGGGTGGCGAAATGCAGGATCATTCCGTTGTCGCTCAACAAGCGTCCGAACCAAGGTCCTCGATTAAAGCCGACAGGGACGGTACCGGCTTCTTCTAATTGGACATCGAGTCCCCAACTCTTAAACTCACGCACCATCCACTCGGCGGCGTTCTCATAAGCGTCGGAACCGATTAAACGTCCGCCAAAGCGGTTCGTAAGGATATCCAGCTGATGCATCACTTGATTATCGTTCTGACCCATCTCGATGATTTTTTTTACGGCAGCGTCCTGAGCTGGTACAGGGGAGACTGTCATGCAGGCTAATGCCGCACAAACAAGTAAGATTTTTCTCATAAAGTAGTGTTTATTTCATTGATATGACTGTTTATTATTCAGTGTATGCAAATAAAGGAATAAATTTTGACTTATTGCAAATGAAATGGCAGTTTCTTTTATAACTTTGCGAAGTAAACAGATGGCGAATGAAAACAATGCGTAGCTTGAAGTGGTTAAGACCCCTCTTGGTAGTACTCTTTATGAGTTACTACGTGGGTGGCACGGCCTTTACCCATACGCATCATTTCCTAAACTCTAGTATCACTCACTCTCATCCCTATCTGCCGGGAGCCGACGGCTTGCCTCATCATGAGCATAGTACGGTAGCGTTTAATACGATTGAAGAGCTGACCGAATTGTGTCTGGAGTTAATTCCGTACTTACCTTTGGTTATGGCTTGGGCGCTTTTGATGGTAGTGCTCGTCTTTCTAAAGAAAGAGGTTGTCTTGCGTCTTGTGCGGCGTGGCGAATCCCGTGCGCCTCCCTCGTTTGGTATAGTAGTTTGAATCAAGCATTAGAATCACTTTTTATACTAAACATTTTACGCATCTTATATGAAATCTATATTTTTACTATTGCTTCCAGCAATAGTATTATGCTCTTGCCATACCCAAAAGCAAGAGGATGAGTCTGCGCATGCCGTAACACTCAAAGGAGATATTATACATATCGGTTCCGAATCTCCTGTTTTATCCAAGTTGACAAAGGAAACGGTTAAACAGGAACCTTACCGTATGGAGTTTACCACCTCGGGGGTCGTACAGGCGATTCCTTCTAATTATGCGGAGGTGGCTTCACCTGTAAGCGGGCGAATTACGAAATCGTTCGTTCGCTTAGGGCAAAAAGTGGCCCCGGGTAGTCCGATCTTCGAGATTAGCGCTCCCGCTGTTTATGAGGCGGGGAAATCTTATTACCAAGCTTACCAAGAGATGGAACTGGCCTTGAAAAGCTTGAATCGGGAGAAAGACTTGATGAAAAACAAGGTTGGTGTCCAAAAGGAATTGGAAGAGGCCGAGGTGAATTACGAGTTAAAGAAAAAAGACTATGAGAATATGGTAGCGGCATTGAAAGTCTTTCAGATTAATCCGGATGAAATGGCTTTGGGGCAACCATTGATCGTTCGCTCGCCTATAGCCGGTGAGGTCGTGAAAGATCGGATCGTAATCGGGCAATATATGAAAGAGGACGCCGAGCCTGTAGCTGTCATCGCCGATTTGAGCAAGGTATGGGTGGTCGCCCATGTAAAAGAGAAGGATTTGAGTTTAATACAGGCTTTGGATGAGGTGGAAATCCGGTTGGTAGCCATGCCGGATAAACCGATATCGGGAAAGATTTATCACATCAGCGAGATGCTGGACCCCGATACCCGTTCGGTGGAGGTCTTGATCGAGTGCGATAACAGTACCCGTTTGATGAAGCCGGAGATGTACGGCACGGTCAAGCTGAGCGACCGTGAGGCGGAGGTGATCCGTATACCTACTTCCGCTATCTTGCAGGAAGAGGAGAACATGTACGTATTGGTGGAATTGGGGAATAACGATTACCGGAAACAAAAGATCGAGACCGGCCATACTGAAGATGGCAAGACGGTGGTTTTATCCGGCTTGAATGTAGGTGACGAGATCGTAGTTACGGGAGCGTTTTATTTACTTGACGCACGCTAACGGATTATGAAAAGGATTATTTACTTGGCGATACATCGGCGAGGACTGATGTTCGTGTTATTTCTGTTCTTAGCGATCGTTGGTTATTATTCTTGGATGCGGTTGGCGATAGATGCTTATCCGGATATCGCCGATACCACCGTGCAAGTCGTGACGCAGGTTCCCGGATTGGCCGCCGAGGAGATCGAGCAACAAATCAGTATTCCGATCGAGCGGGCTATGAATGGTCTGCCGGGACTAAACGTAATGCGTAGCAAGAATACGTTTGGTTTATCTACGGTCGTATTGGTTTTTGATGATGGTATTGAGGATTATTGGGCCCGGCAACGTGTACAAGAGCGGTTGGTAGACGTGGAGCTTCCTTATAATGCGGTTCCCGGCTTAAATCCTTTGACTTCGCCGACGGGAGAGATCTTTCGTTATGTGGTGGAAAGTGACCGTTTAGACTTGAGGGAGTTGACCGATTTGCATAAATGGGTAATTATTCCGAGACTGAAACAGGTTACGGGTGTAGCGGATGTAAGTAATTACGGCGGTATCACTACCCAATATCAGATCGAGGTGAACCCTTATAAGATGGAGCAATACGACATTACCTTAGGGGATATTACGGAAAAGATAGAGAAGAATAACGTGAACGCCGGTGGTAGTATGTTAAGCCGGGGGGATTTGAGTTATGTGATCCGTGGAATCGGTCTGGTTAAGGACTTGGAAGACTTGGGGCATATCGTGATCAAGACAGTGAATGGTGTCCCGGTCTACTTGAATGATATCGGTAAACTGAAATACGGAAACTTGGAGCGTAAGGGCGTTTTAGGTTTTACGGACGATACCCGTGATTACTCCGATGGCGTGGAAGGTATCGTACAAATGCTCAGGGGGGAGAATCCGTCCCGGGTGTTGGATGATGTGCATAAGGCGGTAGACGAACTAAATAACGAGACACTTCCCGAGGGAACCCGTATCCATCCGTTTATGGATCGTACGGATTTGGTTAATACGACCTTGCATACCGTATCGCATACGTTGTTCGAGGGTATGGTATTGGTTGTCTTAGTACTGATCTTATTCTTGGGGAGTTGGCGTGGCGCTTTGTTGGTGGCCTTAACCATTCCCTTGTCTCTATTGATTGCCTTTATCTTGATGCATGTTACGAATATTCCTGCGAACCTACTTTCCTTAGGCGCTATAGACTTCGGTATTTTGGTAGACGGAGCGATCGTGATGATGGAGACGGTCTTGAAGAAAAGGGAACGGCATCCGGATGAGGTATTGACGGAAGATTCGATCTTGCGCCGTACGACTGAGGTGGCTCGCCCGATCTTTTTCTCTACATTAATTATTATAACAGCCTATCTTCCTTTGTTCGCTTTTGAGCATATTGAGAAGAAATTGTTTACGCCGATGGCTTATACCGTAGGGTATGCTTTGCTGGGCGCTTTGTGTGTGGCCTTGTTCTTGATTCCGGGATTGGCCTTTTATGCGTATCGTAAGCCGGGAAAGATTTACCATAATCGTTGGTTGGAGAAACTTTCCACGGCTTATCATTCACAAATTGTCCGATTGATGGAGAAGCCAAGACGGGTTATTGTACCGTTACTGGCGATATTGCTGGGAGCGGGGATTTTAAGTTATACCGTAGGAAAAGACTTCTTGCCTCCGTTGGATGAGGGGGCGATCTGGATACAGGTACAGCTTCCTCCGGGTATTTCCATTGAGAAATCGAAGGAGATGGGGGCGGAGCTTCGGAAGACTTTGAAAGAGTTTAAGGAAGTCTCATATGTAATGACTCAAGTCGGTCGCGATGATGAGGGGGCGGAAGCGTTCTCACTCTCTCATGTGGAGTGTGGCGTGGGATTGAAACCCTATAGTACATGGAAATTCGGTAAGACGAAAGCGGATCTGATCGAGGAAATGGCGGCTAAGTTGGAGACCATGCCCGGCTACTCGGTCGGTTTCTCCCAGCCGATCATCGATATGGTGATGGATCAGATCGCTGGGGCTCATAGTGATTTGGCGCTGAAGATTTATAGCGATGATATTACGGAAAGTCGCCATATTGCGGATCAAGTCGCTAATGTGTTGAAGGAAATACCGGGTGCTGCCGACGTAGCGGTAGATCAAGAGCCTCCGTTGCCGCAATTGCAGATTATTGCGGATCGTGCCCGTATCGCCCAGTATGGCTTGAACGTGTCGGATGTGGCTGATTTGATTGAGTTAGCGATCGGTGGAGCTTCTATTTCCCAGATATTTGTCGGAAGTAAAAGTTATGACGTGATTTGTCGTTTCGATGACGCTAGCCGCAATTCTCCCGAACGTATCGGAAATCTATTGCTGACTACCGGTTCCGGAACAAAGATTCCTCTTTCGCAAGTAGCGGAGATTAAGATGACAACTGGTGCCAGTACGATTACCCGTGAGATGAATAAGCGGCACTTGACGGTACGGGTTAATTTACGTGGCGTGGACTTGACGGCGTTCTTGAATAAGGCGAATGCGTTGATCGATAAAGAGGTGAAATACGATCATGATTCCGTGCATTTGAAATGGGCCGGACAGTTCGAGAACCAGCATCGTGCGTATGCCCGTTTGGGGGCTGTGGTTCCTTTGGCGTTGGGGCTGATGCTGCTTTTGTTGTTTGCGGCTTGCGGTAAATTCCGGCAGGCGGCTTTGATGATGAGTGTCGTTCCCTTGGCTTTGTTTGGTGGTATGTTGGCGTTGAATGTGCGGGGAATGACATTGAATGTCTCCTCGGCGGTTGGTTTTATCGCCTTGGTCGGTGTCGCTATCCAAAATGGCGTGATCATGATTTCCCATATCAATAACTTACGTACGAGGGAGCGGGATTTGAAAGATGCGGTGATAACGGGAACCAAGCACCGTTTCCGTCCGATCTTGATGACGGCTACGGTTGCGGTCTTGGGATTGCTTCCTGCCTCTGTCAGTACGGGGATCGGTTCGGACGTGCAGCGTCCCTTGGCTACGGTAATCGTTTACGGGCTTTTATTTGCTACGGTAATCACGCTTTATGTGCTTCCCGCTTTATACTATATGATCGAGAAGCATTATGAGGGGAAGGATTTGACGCCGGTATCGGAGGAAAAAGAGCTGCACGCTTAATCCGGCGGTGGAATTAAAAAGATGTACTATGTTTAGATTAGAAGATATGAAGAAATATATAATCCTGTCGTTACTCTGCGGATGCTTATCCGCGAATGCCCAGACCATGGTTCCGCTTACGTATCGGCAATATATGGAGCGGGTTGCGGAAGGTAACCTTGAGTATGTGTCGGAGAAATTGAATGTGCCGGCCGCTAAGGCCGAGGTAACGGCGGCAAAGGTGTTTAACGATCCGAATCTTTCCGTGTCTTATTTCAATAATGAGAATAATTCCTTGCAGATGGGAGAAGGTGTTGAGGTAGAACTGAGCAAAACTTTCTCTTTTGGGAAACGGGGTGCGAATATCTCATTGGCACGTAGCGAGAGTGAGTTGACCGAGGCATTGTTGGCCGATTATTTCCGGAATCTCCGGGCAGACGCTACGATTGCCTATATGGAAGCCTTAAAGCAACATGAGTTGTATAAAGTAAAGGAGAATGCCTATGAGAATATCCGGGCATTGGCGGAGAGCGACAGTATCCGTTTCTCTTTAGGGCAAATCCGTGAGGTGGACGCTACGCAGAGCCGGGTGGAGGCCGGGGTCTTGCGGAACGAGTTGTTGCAAGCCGGTGCGGAATTAAAGAATGCTTTCTCGAACTTAAACCTCTTGACGGGGACTTTCAGTATGGATACTTTATTTCACCCAGAGGCCGAGTTACGTATGGAGCCTCGGAATTTTATCCTTGTTGACTTAATAACGGCGGCAAGCGAGGGGCGTACGGATTTGGTAGCTGCCTTAAAAAACAAGGAAGTGGCCGCTAGAGCCTTGAAAGTAGCTCGCCGGGAGCGGAATACGGATGTGGATTTGTCTATCGCCGTAAGCCGTAATGCCCGGGTTTATAATGAGGAAGCCCCGGCGCCTCCTTTTACCGGAGTGACGGCAGGTATCGCTGTTCCTTTGAAATTCTCTAATTTCAATAAGGGGACGGTTCGTGCCGCTCGTTATCGGGAGCAACAAGCGGAAGCGCAATATAAGCAGGCTCTTTTGCAAGTGCAGACGGAGGTGATGCAGGCATATCGCAATTATCAATCTTTCGCCGAGCAAGTCAATCATTATCAGGATGGGCTTTTAAGGCAAGCCCGTGAGGTGATGGATGGCAAGATTTACAGCTATAATAGGGGGGAAGTCTCTTTGTTGGAAGTCTTGGACGCCCAGCGTACTTACGATGAAGTACAAGCTCAGTATATTGAGACGCTGTTTAATTACAGCTCAGCCTTGGTCGAATTAGAACGTTCGGCGGGTTTTTGGGATATTGAGATCTGATCATCTCCTAAGAGTGTAAGTTTTTATAATCGGGCGTTGGTAACGTAGACTTTACAAATAGATGTTTTTCTGTGAAACCAACGTCCGGTTATAATACTTTTGATATAGCTGTTTTTTTATTTGAAAAAAGATATTTATTTATTGGGGGGTTGCCTGCAATCGAAAACGACTACAATGTGGATGAAATCATCATTTTCTATACAATACAATATTTTGTAATGGCTTGTTTCATCTCATCGATTCAAAAAACTTATTCATCTCTTCTTCCTCTATATAAAGTCCCTTCTCATAGTTTTCTTCAGATTCGGCTATCATAGATTCTAATTCTTCTACCGATGGCGTCCAAGGGTAGTTCGTTGCCTTTTTGGAAGTAGGAGAGCACAAACGTTTTATATAGGTCTCCACTTTCGATAATCTTTCCTCATCCATGCCTTTTATCAAGTCATAGAGATATTCTTTCCGTAAATTTAATTCCATCGTTGTCATAAGATTTGTTTTTTAGGTTTCTTAAACTAGATAAAGATAGCGTATATATTTGGATATTATGTATTTTTGTATCTAAAAAAATGAGCGCATGATATTCTACTTTACAGGGACAGGAAACTCCCGTTGGGTTGCGGAAGCGTTAGGGACGGCTTTCGATGAGCCGTTGGTTTCCATTGCCGATGCGTTGAATGAGGGTAAGAATGCTTATCCATTGGGGGAGAGGGAGAAAGTGTTTTTTGTGTTCCCTGTCCATTCTTGGGGGCCGGCTGTATTGGTGCCCCGCTTTATTTCCCGGTTGATCCTGTCCGGATATAAGGGGCAAGAGGTTTATTTCGTCTGTACTTGTGGTGATGATTGTGGATATACGGATCGGATCATGCGGAGCATCTTGGCGAGGCGGGGAATTGCCGTAACCGGAGGATTCTCTGTACAAATGCCGAACAATTATGTCTTGATGCCCGGCTTCGACGTGGATAGTAAGATGGTAGAGACTGAGAAACTGGAAAAAGCGCCGGAACGTGTAGGCGAGATCGTAGAGGCGATCCGGCAGAAGAGAAATCCCTCTTTGTATTATGCGGGAAGTGTCCCTCTTTTGAAGAGCTATATGGTCTATCCGTTGTTCACTCACTTTGCGATAGGCGGCAACCGATTTTATGCTACGGATGCCTGTATCTCTTGCGGCATCTGTGCGAAGGTCTGTCCGACCGGTACGATTTCCCTGTCGGGTGACGGAAAACCGGAATGGGCCGATTCTTGCGTTCAGTGTGTTGCCTGCATTCATCGTTGCCCGGTGCGTGCGATAGAATATGGTAAGATCTCGTTGAAAAAGGGACGTTATCATCACCCTGGGTTTAAGTAATCAATAAATAGAATAGAGAAATGAAGCAATTTTGTATGATGGCGCTTGCCGGCCTTTTGGTGGTTGGTTGCCAAGAAGTTCCAAAAGGATATGTTATCAATGGTGAGGTAGAGAATATGCCCGACGGTAAAATTTACTTGAAGTCATTCCGTAATAAAATGTTCTTTGACGTGGATACGGCGGAGATCAAAGATGGGAAATTCACCTTTAAAGGTGAGGTAGATCAGCCTTTACTATTCGGTTTGGCAACCGAGAGCATGAACTATCCGGTTCAACTTTTCTTGGAGAATACGGATATGAATGTCAAGATCGGGAATGACGGGGAGACTATTACCGTACAGAATTCACCGGTGAATGATGTCTTTCAAGAAAATGCGGAGAAGGTATTTGAGGAAGGGTATGATATTGACAGTTTGATTTCGAAATATCCAGATTCTCCGGCGGCGTCGTTCTATCTATATCGTTATTTTACCTACCAATTATCTTTGGATGATTTGAAGGCGACTCGTGCGAAGATTTCCCCGGTATTGGCGAATAGTCCTTATGTGAAGGACTTGGACGGTATTATCAAACAATTAGAACACGTACAGATCGGACAAGTCGCTCCGGAGTTTTCCTTGCCGGATACTGCAGGAGTTTCTGTGTCATTGTCGGACTTTAGGGGAAAATATGTGTTATTGGATTTTTGGGCCTCTTGGTGTCCCCCGTGTCGCAAGGAAAACCCTAACGTGGTAAATGCCTTCCAGCAATATAAGGATAAGAACTTTACGATCGTAGGTATATCCTTGGACAAGGATAAGGCTAAATGGCAGAAAGCGATCGCAGATGATCATCTGACTTGGGCTCACGTTTCCGACTTGAAATATTGGGATTCTGAGATCCCTGCTCTTTATGGGGTACGAGGTATTCCGGCAAATGTGTTATTGGATCCGAATGGGGTGATCATCGCCAAGAATATCACTGGAGAAGACTTACAGAATACCTTGAAGGAAGTGATTAAATAAGGATACGTTACTGCAACCCGCCTTGCAGTAGTGCTGCAAAGCCGTTGCAGTAGTATAAACAAAGGGAGTGTATTGGATTAAGCCTAATACACTCCCTTTGTTATGGATAAGTTATGACTTTTCTTTATTTAAGCGGAATAAGGGTAAAGCCCCAGTTGTATTCCCGGTTTGCGGGTAATGTATAAGCTGGTTCCGGACGTGAACCCCAGCTATCATAACCTGCTACACCTTGTTGTTTCAAGTCGACGCAAACCTCAACGAAGTCGCGAGGCGTGATATCGTTGATATGATGCTGGCGACGTAATACGCTCTTTGCTGCGGCTTCATCATGGTTCGCTACTTGCTCTGGTGTGAAATTACTCCATTGACGGGGTAGCCCAGTTGCTTCCTCGTCATCGAAATCCTCTATGGAATTACGCAAAGCGTTAAATCCAATCGTATTATCCGCTTGGATCAACAAGCCTTTCTTGCCGGTACTAAGTGATACCCAACGAGTGTCGGTATGATGACCGTTTTCCTGCGGGCGTACATATGGGAAATATAATTCCTCGGCTGTAGATTTATATAAGCCGATCATACTACCGGCGTTTCTGTCCAAGTAGTTCTCAGCAGGTCCCCGTCCGAAATATTCCACTTGATTCATACTTGCCGGTAAGCGGAAGCGAACACCGATACGAGGAACGTTTAGTTTGGAAGCCTCTTTACGGGCGGCGTCACGTCCCGGAGTGAAGGTTGCCGTGCGAGTAGCTTCCGATACCTCGGTTTGGGCGGCATCCATATCCGTGGATGTGAAACGGGCGGCCACATTTACGGCTCCGCTTGGATAGATCGTATAATTAACAATGTATAGATTTCCTGCCGGCAATAAATAGTTCACGTTAACCACGGCGTTATTGCCATCCATAGTGACGGTAGCGTCTGTCACGTTGAAGTTCTTGCTGCTTTCCTTCCAGACTTGCAAGCGTTTTGGCATACCGTTTCCGTAATCGTTATCGGTCGGCGCACGCCAGAAGTTCGGTTGGATACCGAAACCCTCGCTGAAATATTCCGTACCATCCACTTTATAAGAAGTAACGATTCCTGTCTTCCTGTTAAACACGAAGTTTACCTTTGAGGAGGATGCCGATAAGTTATCTCCATTTGTCGAAACCGTTAATTTAGGGCCGCTGGTCTTAAACGCCTTCTTGGGGCTTTCGATCGGTAAGCGGAATTGATCGCAAGCGATTTCGTGTCCGATAGGGATTAACGGCTCTTTTTCTACGGTCGTTACGTTGAAGTTTACGAAATATTCCGTACCGGCTTGTGGCTTTAAGTTGCCTACGGGAACCGTAAATTCCTTAGAAGCTTGGGGTTCTATGTCCAAAGAGACTTTACCGGAGCGTACAACTTTATTATTGGCTGTTACGCTATAGTGGACCATATATTTCTTTAGGTTCGTGAAATAAAAACGGTTCGTGACGCGGAATAAACCGTTCGCTAAATCGATCGCCTCAAACCCGATATTTTGATGGGCGTATTTAACCTCTGCCATAGCGGGATGCGGGGTACGATCCGGGTTTACTATACCGTTGCAAAGGAAGTTTCCGTCACTAGGGGCGTTTACTCCATAGTCACCACCATAGGTATAATATTCACGTCCATTCTTATCTTTTTCCAAGATACCTTGGTCCACCCAGTCCCAGATGAATCCGCCTTGCAGGTTCGGGTATTTATAGATAGCTTTCCATTGATCCCATAAGTTGCCGGAAGAGTTTCCCATCGCATGTGAATACTCCGAAGGAGCTACCGGACGATCACTACCCTTACGCCCGATTTCCTCTAGCCATTCAGCGCTCGGGTATTGAGGTACGTACATATCCGTATTCCATTCCCAAAGGGCACGTTCATAGTTCACCGGACGATTCATGCTATTTATTTCCTTGTCTTTCAGATATAAATAAGTTTGATAGAAGTTGTATCCGTTTCCAGCCTCGTTTCCGAGTGACCAGAAAGTAACGCTCGGATAATTCTTGTTTCGTTCGTACATATTCATCGTACGGTCCATATGCGGGATCAGCCATTCCGGATTATTACCCAAAGTGCCGCCTTTTTTCAGGCTGTAATACATACCGTGAGACTCGATATTCGCTTCATCGTAAACATACAATCCGTATTCGTCGCAGAGTTCATAGAATTTACGGTCTTGCGGATAGTGGCATAGGCGGACAGCGTTGATATTGTTTTGCTTCATCAGCTCGAAATCCTTACGCATGAGTTCCTCGGTTACGTAATGTCCGGTTTCCGGGTTATGCTCATGAATATTGACACCCTTGAACTTAACCGGTTGCCCATTGAACAATAAGACCGTATAAGGTTTTCCGTCTTCCGCTACTTGGTCAATTTGCTTCATCTCGAACCGGCGGAAACCAACGTTGAATGGAACTACCTCGATTACCTTACCCTCTTCTTTTATCGTCATCAATAATTTGTATAGATTCGGATGCTCGGCACTCCAAGGGGCTACGTTCTTTAAATCATACTCGAAAGATGCTGTTTGAGGACTTGCAGGACTTACCCATATATCATTAGCCTCGGAGGTCACAAGATTACCTTTTGCGTCCAAAAGCTCATATCCGACATTTAAATTTTTCGTTTCTTGGGTATGATTCTTTAAGTCTACCGCCAGTTTGAAGATTCCATTCGTATACGTATCGTCCAAGGTTGAGACGACACGGAAATCTTGAATACTGGCCTTGGGTTGAGACCAAAGGAATACGTCACGTTCGATACCGCTCATTCTCCAGAAATCCTGACATTCCAAATAAGAACCGGTGCTCCAACGGAATATCTTTAATGTAAGCACATTCTTTCCGGGTTGCAGGTATTTATTGATCAGGAACTCGGCGGGATTTTTGGAATCCTCGCTATAACCCACTTCTTTCCCGTTTAAATATACGTAAAGGCCGGATTTAGCTCCGCCGATGTGTAAATAAATATCCCGGTTATCCCAACTTGCGGGTATCTCGATGTCTCTGCGGTATACGCCAACCGGATTCGCTTCCGGCAATAACGGAGGTTGGGGATTTCTTGGTTTAAACTCGTAACCATGATTCGTATAAATGGCTACGCCATGTCCTTGTACTTCCCAGTTTCCGGGAACGGTTATATCATCCCATGAAGAGGTATTAACGGAAGGATCTGTGATATTTTGAGGAAGATCTTTGTAAGAGTCGACAAAGAAAAATTTCCAAGTACCGTTTAATAGGGAATAGTACGGGCTTTTCTCAAATCGAGAGGTGAGGGCGGTTTCTCGGTCCGCATAACTCATGAAGGAGCTTCTGGGTTTTTCCTTGTTTACGGCTACGACTTGAATGTCTTGCCAATAAGGTTTTACGGGTTGGGGTGAAGAACCGTCCGCATAAGCCATTCCGGAAATAAGGCAACCTAATGCTCCGGAAAGCATCATTTTTTTGATAGAGTTCATATTCATCGTATTTTATTTAGATTAGCACTGGGGAATTGAAAATTGAGAATTGAGAATTAGAAGTGACTCTACGTAATTTTCAATTCTCAATTTTCAATTATTTAGCTGCATAGTAAGAATATCCGTCAGCTACCTGTTGGAAAGCTAAAACACCTGCTTGGTTTAGCTCGACATTCATTTCCTTGCCATCGGGTAAATACATGACAACTTCGTCATCACCATTGAATTTTAATAATTTTGTGCTTTCTCCGTTAGCTTCTACATTCCAGCTTTGGTCAGCCTCGTTGAAAACTAAGTCAACCGCTTTCTCATCGCCTTCCTTTTGGATATGGTATCCATCAACTTTTGTTTCTACGGTATAAACGCCGTCTTTACCATCGATTGTTTTAACGTTACCTACATCCGCTACAGGATTACTTCCGCTCCAAAATTCGATAGAGTTGATCACAAGGACATCAGCCAAAGCGGAAATCTCGTAAACCGGGACAATCCAGAAAGCAATGAACACTAGCTCATTAACAAACTTACTGTCGATGCTTCTATTCCACGTTAAAAGTTTGTTTGTTAAACCAAAAGATCCTATACAGGACGAAAATAGGATACTACTTGCCACCGTAGTCGCTAGTAATAAAGTTAAGCTTTTCTTTTTCATAATTTAATAATTAGTTATTACAAGGGACGAAGATAACAACTTTTTCATGATAAATAGTGGTTATAAAGGAATAAATGGAATAAGTGCCTTAATATTAGTCAGGCTTCTATAAGTACGTAGTTCTGGCGGAACTCCGTTTATTACTCATATACACTAACTTCATGTTTGAATTTCAAACCATATACCTCTTTGATGTCCATAGCTCCATACTAAAAAAGATTATGGTTGAAAAGATTGTTTGTTAAATATTTTAATAATTAGGTGGTGTCGTTTTAGATTCGTATGCGAAAAATTAGTCTTTTTTGTTTTATAATTAAAAATAGTGCTATATTTGCTGCGTCTAATGATTATAAGTTCCGCCAGAACGATGAAGAAGCGCTTTCATGGTAGTTAACCGAGGATTTATAATTATACATTAATGATTTAGAAGAGTGAATATTATAAGAAACGAGATCTAAAATAGTATGCCTTAAGTCTTATAATAGTAACAGCTATTTAATAAACAAAAAACGATTCTTATGTTGAAAATTGTAAGACCTGTCAGTTTTGTTCTATTGTCTGCAGCGTTTTGTTCCGGGGGTGTGGTTCATGCTTCTGATCGTGCGGCGATAACTCCGAGGGTAGGTATTTCCCAGCAAGAAGGTAGTTTGAAGGGAACGGTTAGTGACAGTTTTGGCCCTGTGGCTGGAGCGTCAATAGTTGTAAAAGGTACTACGAATGGTACTGTAACCGACATGAATGGTAATTTCGTGTTGGATGTGAAGAAAGGGGATGTGATCCAAGTATCCTTTATCGGTTATCTAACTCAAGAATTCAAATATAATGGAGAGCCTTCCATCAATGTATCCTTGCAGGAAGATACCCAGAAATTAGATGAGGTGATCGTTGTCGGTTATGGTACGCAACAGAAGGCGAACTTGTCGGGAGCGGTAGCCCAATTGGATAGCAAGGAGTTGACAAGCCGTCCTATCTCCAACGTGTCTTCCGGTCTTCAAGGTATGATGCCGGGTGTAACCGTTACCTCGGGTCAAGGCCGTCCGGGACAGGATGGTAGTACGATCCGTATCCGTGGTGTCGGTACTTTGAACTCTGCCAGCCCATATATCTTGATCGATGGTATCGAGAGTGGCTCCATGAATGATATCGATCCGAATGATATTGAGAGTATTTCTGTATTGAAAGACGCTTCTTCCGCCGCTATTTACGGTTCGAAGGCTTCTAATGGTGTTATCTTGATCACGACAAAACGTGGTAAGACGGGTGCTCCTCGTATCTCTTATAACGGATATGTGGGTGCCTCGAAAGCTACTTCCATGATTGATCGTGTCAGCTCAGCCGATTACGCACGTTTGTGGAATCGTTTCGAGCCGGGACGTTATAGTGACGAGGACATCCGGATGTTTGAGGATGGCTCTGATCCTTACGGACATCCTAATACGGACTGGAATGATGAGGCTTATCGGACAGGTTTGTTGCATAAACACAATGTTAGTATTACAGGAGGTGCGGAGAACGTGAAGTATATGGCTTCGGCCGGATATTTAGGGCAGACGGGTATCCTTCCTAACTCAGATCGTAAACAGTTTAATGGACGTACGAATCTGGATATGCAGTTGACGAAGAAACTGGCTGTTCGGATGAACATGTCTTTTATCAAGAATGACTTCTCGGATCCGAATGCTAGCTATTATGGTGGTTCTTCCGACCAGATTATCCGTCAATTGAATATTATTAGCCCGATGATCCCAGTCAAAGATAAGGATGGCAAATACGGACAAACTAACGATGGTAACCCTATCGCATGGTTGGATTCCGGGCAGACGGTGGATAATTGTAACCAGAATTTTACGGGGGCACTTTCTGTTGATTATGATATTATTGATGGGCTGAAGGCTACTGTGACGGGTGCCTATGTGAACGAGGACCAACGTCATACGGAGCGAGTTCTGAGCATACCGGATGATCCGGCATCTGCGTCTCGTACCACTTCCTTGGTTGAACGTTTCGTGAATTGGAAACGTTATAATTTCGATGCTTTGCTGAATTACAGCAAGAACTTTGGTCAGCATGGCTTGAAAGTGATGGTAGGTTATCATGCGGAGAAGTATGAGGTTAGCAAGAATCAGATGCAGAGGAATAATTTCCCGAGTAATAGCCTGAATGATATGGATGCCGGTGGGGCTTCTACACAAACAAATGATGGTTTGAGCCGAGAGCTTGCCATGCTTTCCTATTTTGGGCGTATTAATTATGATTTTGCGGGAAAATATTTATTAGAGGCAAACTTCCGTGCGGATGCTTCCTCTCGTTTTGCTCCGGGACATCGTTGGGGATATTTCCCTTCTTTCTCCGGTGCTTGGCGTATCAGCGAGGAGGAGTTTATGGAAAGTACGCATGATTGGTTGAGCAGTTTGAAGATTCGTGCTTCTTGGGGTATGTTAGGTAATCAAGACGCCTTAAATAAATCGAATCCTTGGGAGAACCAATATTATCCTTGGATGCAGACTTATAATTTGGATGGTAATTATCCTATGGGAGGCAACTTGACGACGGGATATTATCAGAAAGCCTATCGTATCGAGGATTTGTCATGGGAGAAATCTACGACTTGGGGTATTGGCTTGGATGCGGTTATTAATCATGTGACTTTCACGTTTGATTACTATGATCGCAAGACTACGGATATCATCATGGAGGTACCGGTCCCGACTGAGTTTGGCTTGGATCCTTATTTCGACAACGTGGGTTCTATGCGTAACCGAGGTGTCGAGGTACAGCTAGGTTATAACAATAAGTGGAATGACTGGTCATTGAATGTGATGGGAAATATGGCCTATAATAAGAACAAGATCGAGGATTTAGGAGGTGTAGACCGTATGACAAATCCTGATGACGGTGATTTGTGGCGTTTTGTTGGAAAGCCAATCGATTCTTACTATGTATATAAGGCTGATGGCTTTTTCCAATCTGACGCGGAGGCACAGCAATGGATGGATACCTATAAAGGAAAAGACGGCTACCCGTTCGGACAGGATTTTCAAGCCGGTGATTTACGTTATGTAGATACGAATGGAGATGGAAAGCTGGATGCGGATGACCGTGTATTGTCTAAGACTATCAATCCAGTTGTTACATTTGGTTTGAACTTGAATGTAGGCTATAAAGCATTTGACTTGACTTTGAACTTCACCGGTGCGGCTAATGTAGGTCGTGCGTTTACGAAAGAAGCGTTTGGTGAGTTCTCGGGTAGTGCCGGACATCCTTCTACTGCATGGCTGGATAGCTGGACACCGGAAAATACCAATGCAAGTATGCCGCGTGTAGCGGAGTCTAGAAAATCTCCGAGTGAGGCTTCTAACGTGATGTCTGATTTCTGGGTAATTAATACCAGTTACCTGCGTCTGAAGACATTGCAATTGGGATATACGCTTCCAAAGAGTGTGCTGAACGCTATCGGTTTGTCGAATGTACGTGTTTATTATTCTGCGGAGAATTTGTTTACGATAGATTCTATGCCATTGAACGTAGACCCGGAGACGGTTAGTTCCCGTTTGTCTAGCTACCCATTAGTGATGACAAATTCTTTTGGCGTAAATGTGACATTCTAATTAGTTAAGACCATTTAAATAGAAGATTTTATGAAACGATTATCAATATATATGTTGGCGGCTGGTATGGCTGCGTTATCTACTTCGTGTTCAGATTTTCTGGATACGGTGCCTAAGGATCAGTTGGCTCCTTCTACCACATGGCAGACAGAGGCGGATGCGAAGGGCTTCATAGTAGGCTGTTATAAGGATTTGCTAGATGGAAATACGTTGCTTTATCTGGATTGTGGCTCAGATATAGGCTATAATAATTTCCCTTGGGAAGGATTCCGCCCGTGGGGGGATGGGTCATTGTCTAGTTCTAATCCTGGGCAGATCCTTTATGATTACAAGTCGATTCGTAAGGCGAATACATTCTTGGAGAATGTAGACAAGGTGACGTTTTCTAGTGACGCTGTAAAAGCTAATTATGTGGCTCAAGCTAAAGCGATCCGTGCTTATAAGTATTTCTTGATGAATTGGTGGTATGGTGGTGTGCCTATTATTAGTTCTTATTCAAGTGCGGACGAGGCTAAAGTGGAACGCAATACGGAACAAGAGGTACGCGATTATATAGCTAAGGATTTAGACGAGGCCTTAGCTGGGATCGCGGAGGCTCCGGAGGCTCGTGGCTATATCGCTAAAGGTGCTGTTTTAGCTATCAAGATGCGTGAGGCTTTGTATTATGGTGATTGGCAAAAGGCAAAAGACGCAGCTAAGGCAATCATTGATTTGAAGCAGTATGAGTTGGATCCGGATTATACGAATCTTTTTAAGGTATCGGGAGTGGATTCTAAAGAGATAATCCTAGCGGATCAGAATATTGAGACGTTGGATGGATTGGGAACCATCGGGCAAATGTACAATAATGTAGACCAAGGCTGGTCTTCTATCGTCCCGACCCAGAATTTGGTGGATATGTATGAAATGTCTGATGGATTGACGAAAGAAGAGTCGAAGACTTATGACGCAAAGCATCCGTTCGCGAATCGTGACCCTCGTATGGCCATGACCATTTTATATCCGGGACGTGACTGGAGAGGTGATGTCTTGAATACTTTGGACGAGAAACTTCAAGATGGTACTGTCAACAAGAACTTCCCGACTTATACAGATAATGCTTCCAAGAGTGCTTTGACTTGGGCGAAATACTTGGATCCGATGGATCAATATGGAGATGTTTGGAGCTCGGGAGCTTGTCCGATCGTATTCCGTTATGCGGAGGTTCTATTGACGTATGCGGAGGCTGCGAATGAGTTGAGCGGTCCTTCTGATGAGATCTATGGTTATTTGAATCAGATCCGTCAGCGTGTAGGAATGCGGGAAGTGGATAAGGCTAAATATGGGACGAAGGATAAACTTCGTGAATTGATCCGTCGTGAGCGTACGGTAGAGTTGGCCGGCGAAGGCTTGCGTCGTGCGGACATCGTCCGTTGGCAGGAAGATGGAAAGATGCTTGCCGAGAAAGTCCTGAATGGTGATTTGTTACGTGTTACAGGAACGATTAATTATGGGGAGTCTGAGCCTACTAAACGTGCGGAAATCACGGGTACGGCTGTTATTGAGACTCGTCAGTTCTCTTCTCGTAACCGTTACTTGCCGATTCCTCAAACAAGCATGGATAAGAATCCAAACTTGAAACAGAATCCGGGGTATTAATTTCCTATAAAGATGTTAGATAAAGAAGGGGGAAGGCCGAGAGGTTTTCCCCTTTTTTAGTTACATTTGGCGGATACTGAGATTGTATGTCTCATGTGTGCTTTAAGTATATAAATTGATTCCGTTATGAAAAAGAAACTGATAGCTTTCGTTTGCTTTCTTCTCGTATCCTTGTCTGGTCTGCCCCAGTTGCCTGTACGGTTGAACGAGCGTCCGGTGGTGTTGAATACGTCTACCGGGGCATTAAAAGGGAAGATGGTAACTCCCAATCAGGAGTCCGGTTATCCTGTGGTATTGATCATCCCCGGCTCCGGCCCTACGGATATGGACGGGAACTCCGCCGCCTTGCCGGGTAAGAATAATTCCTTGAGATATTTGGCGGAAGGGCTGGCAGGGAAGGGGATTGCTTCCCTGCGTTATGATAAGCGGGGTATCGCTTCGAGTGCCTCGGCCGGAAAGGATGAGTATTCCATGCGTTTCGAGGACGGGATCAAGGACGCACGAGGCTGGATCGATTATTTAAGCAAGGACAAACGGATCTCCGGAATCTATGTGTTGGGGCATAGCGAGGGAGCGTTGGTCGGTATGGCGGCTTCGGTGGATAATCCGAAAGTGAAAGGATACATTTCGGTGGCGGGTGCGGGGCGTCCCGCTTATGAGATCATAGAGGAACAGATGGCCGGTCAACCGGAAGTGATCCGGAATATGGTGAGATCCATAAACACGTCCTTGAAGGAAGGGAAGCTCGTACCGGACGTGCCGATCGGTTTGCAAGCCCTGTTCCGCTCGTCGGTACAGCCTTATATGATCTCATGGTATACGTATAATCCGCAGGAAATCATCAAGAAACTAAAAGTCCCGGTGTTGATCTTGCAAGGGGATAAGGATATGCAAGTATCCGTAAAAGACGCCGAACTATTGAAGCGATCTCAACCTTCGGCCGATTACCATTTGATCGGGAATATGAACCATCTGATGAAGACTTGCGATACGATGGATCAGCAAAAACAGATGGCTACCTATACCGATCCGGCCCTTCCGTTGCATAAGGATGTGCTGATATTAATTGAAAAGTTTGTGAGTAAACCTTGAACTGTTGTATCTTTGCGGTCATAAATTAAAGAGACAGTATGATTTCGGTTGAAGGACTAACAGTGGAGTTTGGCGGTTTTACGCTTTTTGATGATATTTCTTTTGTGGTAAACAAGAAGGACCGTATCGCTTTGGTGGGCAAGAACGGAGCGGGCAAATCTACAATGTTGAAAATATTCGCAGGCCTGCAATCGCCGACTTCTGGAACTGTTAGCGTACCGAAGGAGGTCACGATCGGATACCTGCCCCAGCACATGCAATTGGTGGATACCCGTACGGTTCGGGAGGAGGCGGAATGCGCTTTCGAGCATATCCATGAGATGGAGGAGGAGATCAATCGCTTGAATACTCAATTGGCGGAGCGTACGGATTATGACTCCGAGGGCTATCAAAAGCTGATTGATCGTGTCACGTATCTATCGGAGCATTTCCAGATGATGGGAGGAAACAACTACCATGCGGAGTTGGAGCGTACATTGGCCGGACTAGGTTTTAGCCGTAGCGATTTCGACCGCCCGACGTCTGAGTTCAGCGGAGGCTGGCGCATGCGTATCGAGTTGGCGAAGCTCTTACTCCGTAGGCCGGACGTGTTGCTGCTGGATGAGCCGACGAACCATCTGGATATCGAGTCCATCCAATGGTTGGAGAACTTTATCGCTACCCGTGCCAACGCTGTGATCTTAGTGTCGCACGACCGTGCCTTTATCGATAATACGACTTTCCGGACCTTGGAGATCGAACTAGGTAAGGTCTACGATTATAAGGTAAAATATTCGGAGTACGTCGTACTTCGCCGTGAACGCCGTGAGCAGCAGCAGCGCGCTTATGAGAACCAACAGAAGAAATTGGCCGATACCGAGGCGTTTATCGAGCGTTTTCGTTATAAAGCCACGAAGTCCGTACAGGTACAATCCCGCATCAAACAATTGGAAAAAGTGGAACGTATTGAGGTAGACGATGTGGATACAGCCATGTTGCGGCTGAAATTTCCGCCCGCTCCCCGTTCCGGTTCTTATCCGGTGATCTGCGAGGAGGTGGCGAAGCGTTATGGCGATCATCTGATCTTCGATCATGTGACGCTTACGATCAACCGGGGTGATAAAGTCGCTTTTGTCGGAAAGAACGGTGAGGGTAAATCTACCTTGGTGAAATGTATCATGGGAGAGATTACCGATTTCACCGGAAAGCTCCAATTAGGCCATAACGTGAAGATCGGTTACTTCGCCCAGAACCAAGCGCAGCTATTGAACGAGAACCTTACCGTTTTCGATACGATCGATTACGTAGCCCAAGGGGATATCCGTTTGAAGATACGGGATATCCTAGGTGCTTTCATGTTTGGCGGCGAGGCCTCCGATAAGAAGGTGAAAGTCCTGTCGGGTGGCGAGCGTACCCGTTTGGCGATGATCCGCTTGTTATTGGAGCCGGTCAACCTGCTGATTCTCGATGAGCCGACGAACCACTTGGATATGCGTTCGAAAGACGTGCTGAAAGACGCCTTGAGGGAGTTCGACGGCACGGTGATCGTGGTTTCCCACGACCGTGAGTTCTTGGATGGCCTAGTCGATAAGGTCTATGAGTTCGGTAACCAGAAAGTCGTCGAGCATTTAGGCGGCATCTATAATTTCTTGGAGCATAAGAAAATGGATAGCTTGCGTGAATTGGAACGTTCTACTGGGACGAGTACTTCCATGTCCGGTACCGGTGAGGCTCAGGTATCCCATAACAAGCTCTCCTATGAGGCAAGGAAGGAACTGAGTAAAGTGATTAAGAAAGCGGAGAAAGCTGTTGCCGAGGCCGAGGCCCGTATCTCGGAGCTTGAGAATGGCATTGCCGTTATCGAGGCGAAGCTGGCTACGCCGGAAGGTGCCTCCGACGCTTCTCTCTACGGTGAATATTCTGCCCTAAAAAAAGAACTTTCCGATGCGATGGATCTATGGACCGAACGGACAATGGAGTTGGAAGAGTTGAATACGCAGGATTCATGAAAAGGCTGCTAGCCAGTGAAAGGCAGCTTATCTGATCTTTTTGATTCAAATACTCCTGTTTTCGTGACAAGTGCTTGCCGTTGATGATGCGAAATAGCGGAAGAGAGAGTGCGAGAGCTGGCTTTTAAAAGGGAGAATATCCCTTTTCCCATGCGTGATAGGCCGCATTGGGCTACGCCAGTACTGCCATCGGCCGACGCATATGCCGCCGTTGGGCATCGTGACTACTCAAGAATAGGGTTATGACTACTCGTGAATAGGCATTCTTACCCTGCTAGAACCGTATTGTAACCCTATAAATGATACCAATCTCTCCCTTTGATATGAATTAGGATGAATTGATTTCGCTAGAATAAAAGGCTGTTTTGGGGTATGGTGTTGGCCATTAGTTGATTACTGAAATTTTCTTTCGGATTTAGAGGCGAGCTGTACTTAGGGCCCGGAATATTCGATTCTCCGGAGGTTCGGATTACAAAGTGTCATTTTGATTATTCTTTGAAAATAACCTCTAATAGCTTACTCGTTTTAAAAAGAAAGTCCTTAACTTTGCTATCCAAAGAAACGCGAAAGCTTAAAACACATATCATGTTAACACAGATCATTAATGGAAAGATTCTTACCCCGCAAGGCTGGCTGAAAGACGGCTCGGTATTGATAAGCGACGGGAAGATTTTAGAAGTGACAAACTGCGACTTAGCGGTAGTGGGGGCAACCTTGATAGACGCCAAAGGTATGTACATCGTCCCCGGAGGCGTGGAAATTCACGTGCACGGAGGTGGAGGCCGTGATTTTATGGAAGGCACCGAGGAAGCTTTCCGTGCGGCGGTGGCCACACACATGAAACACGGTACTACCAGTATCTTCCCCACCTTATCCTCTTCTACCATCCCGATGATCCGTGCCGCCGCCGAGACCACCGAGAAACTGATGGCCGAGAAAGATAGCCCGGTTCTGGGGCTTCACTTAGAAGGACATTATTTCAATATGAAAATGGCTGGTGGACAAATCCCTGAGAACATCAAGAATCCCGATCCCGAGGAATATATCCCTTTGCTGGAGGAAACGCATTGTATCAAGCGCTGGGATGCCGCTCCGGAACTTCCGGGAGCGATGCAGTTTGGTAAATATATCACCTCGAAAGGCGTGCTCGCCTCGGTAGGGCATACCCAAGCCGAGTTTGAGGATATCCTGACCGCTTATGAGGTAGGTTATACCCACGCCACCCATTTCTATAACGCCATGCCGGGCTTCCATAAACGCCGCGAGTATAAGTATGAGGGAACGGTGGAAAGTATCTATCTGCTCGATGATATGACCGTCGAGGTCGTGGCCGATGGTATCCATGTGCCGCCTACGATCCTTCGTCTGGTCTATAAGATAAAAGGTGTGGAACGCACTTGTCTGATCACGGATGCCTTGGCTTGCGCTGCCAGTGATAGCCAAGTCGCTTTCGATCCCCGTGTCATCATCGAGGATGGCGTGTGTAAGTTGGCCGACCGCTCGGCCTTGGCGGGTAGTGTCGCCACGATGGACCGCCTGATCCGTACGATGGTGCAGAAGGCCGAGATCCCCTTGGAGGATGCCGTGCGTATGGCCTCGGAGACTCCCGCCCGTATCATGGGCGTATCCGATCGCAAGGGAACGTTGCAGCGGGGCAAAGACGCCGATATCGTCTTGTTGGACCGTGACTTGAATGTCCGTGCGGTCTGGGCGATGGGTAAGTTGGTTGAAGGTACGAATAAACTATTCTAAGCAAGAACGATTATGTTGACACAGATTATAAATGGCCATATCCTTACGCCGCAAGGATGGATGAAGGATGGTTCCGTATTGATTAGCGACGGGAAGATATTGGAGGTTACAAATAGCGATTTAGCGGTGATTGGCGCCAAGGTGGTGGATGCGAAAGGAATGTCGATCGTTCCCGGTTTCGTGGCGATGAATATCCATGGCGGTGGGGGCTTCGACTTCTCCGAATGTACGGAAGAGGCTTTCCACGGTGCGGTAGCTGCCCATCAGAAGCATGGGGCCACGACGATATTCCCTACCGTGTTGGCTCCGGAAATCGGGGTGATCGATAAGGCGGTGGCCGTATGCGAGGAGATGATGAGGAAAAAAGACGGCCCTATCTTGGGATTGCATATCGAGGGACCGTATCTGAATCCGAAGATGGCGGCGAGCCTGTTTATCGATAAGGAGAATCCCGCCGACCCGAAAGAATATAAAGAGATATTGGAACGCACGGATTGCATCAAGCGCTGGGATTCCAGCCCGGAGATACCGGGTGCGCTTGAGTTCGCCCAATACTTGAAGTCGAGGGGAATCCTATCCGCTATCTCGCATACGGAAGCGGAGTTTGATGATATTAAGACCGCTTACAATGCCGGTTTCACGCATGCGGCTCATTTCTATAACGCCATGCCTGGTTTCCATAAGCGTCGTGAATATAAGTACGAGGGAACGGTGGAAAGTGTTTTCTTGATGGACGATATGACGGTAGAGGTGATTGCTGACGGGCGTCATTTACCCTCTACGATCCTCCGATTGGTCTATAAGTTGAAAGGAGTGGAACGTACTTGCTTGGTTACGGACGCTCTCTCATGCGCAGCCAACGAGGGTAAGCCGTTATCCGATCCCCGCATTATCATTGAGGATGGCGTATGCAAGTTGGCGGATCATTCTTCATTGGTGGGAAGTATCGCCACGATGGACGTACTGGTACGTACGATGGTGCAGAAGGCTGACATTCCTTTGGCCGATGCAGTCCGTATGGCTTCCGAGACTCCGGCCCGCCTGATGGGGGTAAGCGATCGCACCGGAACCTTGCAAAGAGGGAAGGATGCGGATATCGTGATCTTGGATCGTAAGTTGAACGTGCGTGCGGTATGGAGCATGGGAAACTTAGTTCCGGAGACAAATACATTGGTCTAAACACGTTAATAATAAAGAGAGGGGCTGTCTTGGCTGGCCGGGACGGTCCTTTTTTATTTTTAGGCGATATAGATCAAACCTTTCGGTTAATAAATTTGTTCTATCAACGTATGGCGAAATCAGTACTTATTTCATATATTTGTGATTCAAGTAAGATTGTAATACTAAATCAATAATTAAACATGAAAACGAACCTTAGTTCTCAAATTACTCTGACGCGTATACCGTTGCGGTATTATCGCCCGGAAAATGCTTTCGAGCATTCAGTTTTAACCCGTTTGGAAAAGATTCCGACAAACATTTATGAATCGGCCGAGGAAGGTTCTTTCGCTATCGCTAAAGAGATAGCAACACAAATCCGTAAAAAACAAGATATCGGTAAGCCCTTCGTGATCGCTTTACCCGGCGGACGTTCTCCGCTAAGCGTTTACAAGGAGTTGATCCGTATGCATAAAGAGGAGAAATTAAGTTTTCGCAACGTGATCGCTTTCGTGGAATATGAGTTCTATCCATTGGCTAATCCCAGTGCCGGAAATCTGGCTCGCCTAAAAGAGGAGTTATTCGATCAGGTCGATATCGATCCGGCGAATATCTATTGCCCGGACGGAAGCATGCCGAAAGACGCTATCCTTGATTTCTGCCGCCAGTATGAGGAGACGATCCAATCCGTGGGAGGTATCGATTGCATGTTGCTAGGTATCGGTAACTCCAGCAATATCATGTTCAACGTGGGTGGAACGACGATCAGCTCGCGTACCCGTATGGTCTTGTTGGAAGGCGCTTCTCGCAAGGAGGCTGCCCGTACGTTCCCTTCGCAGGAGAATGTCCCGGCAGGTATCATCACGATGGGTATCTCTACGATGATGAACGCCCGCAGCGTGATCTTGATGGCTTGGGGCGAGGATAAGGCTAGCATTGTCGCTAAGACCGTTGAGGGCAAGGTTAGCGATGCCGTTCCTTCCAGCTATTTGCAGAATCATCCGAACGCCAAGGTCGTGATCGATCTTTCCGCCGCTTATGACTTGACTCGTATCAGTCATCCTTGGTTGGTGACTAGCTGCGAGTGGGATAATAAGTTGATCCGCCGTGCGATCGTTTGGTTGTGTCAGTTGACGGACAAACCGATCTTGAAATTGACAAACAAGGATTATAGCGAGCACGGATTGGGTGAGCTATTGGCGTTATATGGTTCCGCTTACAACGTAAATATCAAGATATTCAACGATATCCAGCATACGATTACCGGATGGCCGGGTGGCAAGCCGAACGCCGACGATTCCAATCGTCCGGAGCGTGCTAACCCGTATCCGAAGAAAGTGATCGTATTCAGTCCGCACCCGGATGATGACGTGATCTCCATGGGCGGAACCTTGCGTCGTTTGTGCGACCAGCATCATGATGTGCATGTGGCTTACGAGACTTCCGGTAATATTGCCGTAGGCGACGAGGAGGTAATCCGTTATTGCGAGTATTTGCGTGATGTATGTGAGAAATACTCTCCCGACTCGGCCGTGAAGGATAAGGCGAACGAGATCATCAACTACCTGCGTTACGAGAAGGTGGAGAACGGCGAGCCGGAGCGGAAGGATGTCCTCTTTATGAAAGGAACGATCCGTCGGGAGGAGGCCCGTCACGGTTGCCGCTACTCGGGCGTGAAGGACGATCATGTTCATTTCTTGGATCTTCCGTTCTACGAGACCGGATTAGTGAAAAAGAATGATTTGAGTGAGGTCGACAAGGATATCGTAAAGGCCCTGTTGCTCGAGATCAAGCCGGATCAAATGTTTGTCGCCGGTGACTTGGCTGACCCGCACGGAACCCACAAGGTTTGTCTGGATGCCGTACTGGCCGCTATCGACGAGGTGAAAGACGAGGAATGGATGAAGAACTGCCGTGTATGGATGTATCGCGGCGCATGGGCAGAATGGGAAATGGACCATATTGAGATGGCCGTACCTATCAGTCCGGAGGAGTTGCGCTTCAAACGTAACGCTATTTTGAAGCATCAATCGCAGGCCGAGAGCGCTCCGTATCTGGGTGACGACGAGCGTTTGTTCTGGCAGCGTGCCGAAGATCGCAACCGTGCTACCGCGGAGTTGTATCGCCAATTAGGTTTGGCTTCTTATGAGGCGATCGAGGCGTTTGTACAATATATCCCGTTGAGATAATATCTAGCGATAGAATAATCTGAAAGCCCTATCTGATTAAGTTCGGATAGGGCTTTTTGTTTTTGTGTTATTTTTTTCGTGTGGGCGTAAGTATATCTGTTTCTATGATCGTATATAGACAAAGGAGAAGCCTTGAACTGTCTAATATAATACAAGAAATGTCCACGTTGAGCATGAAAGACTATATTATTAAGAACCATGAGTTAGATAAATTTAAATTATTATATCTGGAGAATGCCCCCAGACTGATCTTTTATGCCTCGAAATATGTGGATAGCGATACGGCGGAAGATTTAGTGCATGATATATTCATCAAGATCTGGCAAAAGAAAGAGATTTATTCCGTGGAAGAAGGCTTGAAGACATACCTATTCCGTTCCGTTCAAAATGCTTGCCTCGATTACCTAAAGCATAAATCAATAGAAAAGACTTATGCGGATGAGGTTGCTCGTAGACTAAAGATAGAGGAGATAGATTATTATAATCGGTTGGATGCGGCGGAGCTGGAGAAAGAGCGTCTGGACTCCGTTTACCGGGAAATAGCCAAGTTACCGGACAGATGCCGAGAGGTTTTTACGTTGGCTTATGTGGACGGGAAGAAATCAGTGGAGATCGCAGGAATGCTAAATATCTCTCAACGTACGGTAGAGGCGCAACTCTATAAAGGATTGAAGATCATACGGAATGTGTTGGTGCTTCTGGCACTGATTTTATTTTTTAGATGAAAATACGGTAGAATACGTAAGTAAAAAGAGGGAACCGGTCGTATATATTATAAATGAAACAGAAAATGGAATCTAATAATTCGATAGAAGAACTGATCATACGCTATTTGCAGAACGAGATTCAGGAGGATGAACTTCGGGTGTTGGATGCTTGGATTCACGAGAGTGACGCTAATAAATCCCACTTCTTTGAGCTTAAGGGGCTTTTTGACACTCGGAAAGAAGTGGCGTTCTTGAACCATTATTCCGTGGAGCGTAGTTGGGAGCGAATGGCTGGAAAGCTGGATGCGATCTCTGGCGTATCTGTGAAATCCAAGGTCCTTGGCAAACAGTTCTGGCTTTCATTCTTGAGATATGCGGCGATTATCGTAATCGCTATGGGAATAGGTGTGGGTATGAATCAATGGATAAGCAATCGTTTATATGCTGGCGATACGGAATATAACGAGATTGTAGTGGAAAAAGGCGGACGTGCGAACACGCTATTGCTATCCGACGGCAGTAAGATCATACTCAATGCCTCCACCCGTTTTAAATACCCCACCTCTTTTAATGGAGATGAGCGTGTGGTTCATCTGGAGGGTGAGGCCTATTTCGAGGTTGCGAAGAATCATTCGAAACCTTTCATCGTAAAACTAAAGAACCAACAAATCACGGTACTCGGAACCTCATTCAATATACAGGCTTTCAACGATGATCGTTTTAGCGTCACCACCTTATTAAGTGGTAGTATCCTATTGGAATCTTTTGACGCTCAAGGACGGAAAATGAGTAGTATGAAGCTAAAGCCGAACCAGCAAGCCCGGTCGGATAACCGGACCGGCTCTATTTTCTTGTCAGAGACAGATGCCTCGATCTCGAACGCTTGGGTAGGTGGGAAATATCGTTTCAAGGATGAGACCTTAGTCTCTATCGTAAAACGTATGGAGAATTACTATGGGGTAAATATCCGCTTGGCGCATGACAGTCTGCGGAACATCCGCTACACAGGAACCTTCTCCTTGGATCAAGGTATACAAGAGGTGCTAGATATTATTAACTCGGAGAAACAATTCACTTTCACGAAAGACGGAAAAGATATCCTGATATCGGCGAGGAGCAAATAACAAAATAATAGATGTATAACCTTAAACATTCGAATTGCCTATGACAAATACCTGATCACAAAAAAGAATCGGGACTGACACCACTCACCCCCGATTCTTAGACGTTCATTATTCGTTTAATCACCTTTATCGCTGTCCTCTAAAAAGTAGCGAGCAAGGTAAGTCATTAATAAAAAATAATTACAAACTTATGGAAAAAGTCTGGAATAGCGATGAGCTATTGCCTAAAAAAATTAAATCAATCATGAAGATCACATTGCTTTTTTTAATACTGGGTATATTGCATGTCTCGGCGGATACCTATGCGCAAAAAGCTCAAGTTACGGTAGAAGTAAAGAACGGGACGTTCTATGATGTCGTCTCGGAGATTGAGAAACAGACCGAGTTCATGTTTTTCTATAAGAGCGAGGATATTGATAATAGTAAGCAGGTGGATATACAGGTGAAGAATCGCCAAGTCACCGACGTGTTGAATGAGTTGTTGAAAAACACGAACTTGACCTACCGCATATCAGGTAAGCACATCACGATCTTGAAGAAAGACGCCGTACAGCAACAAAAGAAAAAGATCTCCGGTATCGTTACGGATCCGGATGGCATACCGGTTATCGGGGCCAATGTCGTGATTAAGGGTACGACGGTCGGTACGGTTACGGATCTGGATGGAAAGTTTAGCTTGGATGCGGCTAATAACGATATCCTGTCATTTTCCTATATCGGCTATGCGGAGCAAGAGATCGAGGTCGGGAATCGTACACTGTTTAACGTGAAGTTGGCCGAGGATTATAAGGCGCTTGAAGAGGTCGTTGTCGTTGGATATGGTACGATGTTGAAACGAAACTTGTCGACATCAGTGGGTTCCGTAGACTCGGAGAAGTTATTGGAGCGTCCGAATGCCACGAACGTATTCCAAGGATTGGCCGGAAAGGTGGCTGGTGTTAATATCGCCTTGAATTCTGGTGCACCGGGTGGTAGTCCTGCGATAAAAATCCGTGGTATCGGTTCTTTGAATTCTTCTAATACACCGCTATATGTGGTCGATGGTGTGGTTGGCGTGGATCCGGACCAGATTGATCCGAATATTGTCCAGTCTATCGATATCTTGAAAGACGCTACTTCCTCTTCTATTTATGGTGCGAGAGGTGCGAATGGCGTTGTGGTGATAACAACAAAGGAAGGTAAGAAAAATACGACGAATATCTCGTATAATACAGTTCTGTCAGCAGGAACGTTAGCTCGTAAAGTCGATGTCTTAAATGCGGAAGAGGCTTTGGATGTATTCAAGCGTGCTTATGAGGCTCAACCGGGACGTATCGCTCCCCATCTGGATCCGAGCAATATGTTTACGCATAAGAATGACCTGTTCAATCCGGACGGGACTCCGAAATATGATACGGATTGGCAGGATGCCGTGACTCGTACGGCTTTTTCTCATCAGCATTCACTTAGTTTCTCTGGAGGAAGCGATAAGCTGACCGCTGTGGCGAATGTAAGTTACAAAGATAATCAAGGTATAATGTTGGAGACCTATAAACGTCAGTTAAACGCATTTATCAATGTCGGATGGGATTTGAAAGAATGGTTCCATTTACAGGCCATGTTGAATGTTGGATCTAGTAATGCCCGAAACTCGGAGAATGCGATCTCTCGGTATACATTGGAAGCATTACCGTTCCTTCCGGTTCAATATGAGGATGGTACCTATTCCCGTAAAGGAGATTATCCAGGTGCGGAAGATACGGAGAATCCCGTGAGGATTTTAAAGGAACGTAAGAATATCGATAAGAATCAGTACACGTTGGCTAACGTGATTGGTACGTTTAAGATTACCTCTTGGTTAAAGTTAACGACTAGCTTCAGCCGCTAGGATGGTTCTTATATCAATTCATCTTATAACCCGAGTACCTTATTCGGCTATGGAGATACTCAAAAGGGTAAAGCGGAGAAAGCACATCGAAATACGATGTCGTGGACGAATGAGGACTACTTGACTTTTGATAAAAGCTGGAATAAGCATAACTTGAATGTCGTAGCGGGAGCCAGTTGGTATTACTCAAAAACAGAGAAAAGCGAGCTAGGGGCCGAGAATTTCTTCGATGATTATTTTGAGTACAATAATATGGGAGTCGGCACCGTACGTTCTAAGGTTGGCTCAGACTATACGGATAATAAAATGAATTCTTACTATGCCCGTATCAACTATAATTTTGACAATCGTTACTTATTGGGCGCTTCTTTCCGTGAGGATGGTTCTTCTCGTTTTGGCTTGAATAACCAATATGGTTTCTTTCCTTCATTCTCGGCCGCTTGGCGTGTATCCAATGAGAATTTCTTCGAGAACGCAAAAAAGGTGATTGATGATATGAAAGTCCGTTTGAGCTACGGTACGGTGGGTAACGCGGAAATCGGTGATTATGCGTCTATGGCACGTTATGAGAATAAACGCCTTCCTTTTGGCAAGGATATGACGACGATCGTTACGTTGAAAAGTATGGCAAATCCGGATTTACGCTGGGAGAAATCCAGACAACTTGATGCGGGTATCGATTTGAGTTTCTTTAATGGGCGTATCGAGTTTATGGCGGATTATTATCATAAGATTACGACTGATTTATTGTATGAGCTACAATTGCCTTCTAACTCGGGATATGAGAAAACTATGACAAATCTGGGTAAGATCCGTAATCAAGGTCTTGAGATGAGCTTGAATACACGCAATATCCAAAGCCGTGATTTCTTATGGACTACCTCTTGGAATTATACGATGAACCGATCGATGGTACTGGATATAAATGATAATATCATTGGTAAATGGGGAGGACGTATTGAAGAGGGACATCCTTTAAATGCCCTTTACGGCTATGTTCGCCTAGGTACATGGGGAACCGATGAGGCGGAAGAAGCCGCTAAATATAATAAGAAACCCGGCGATATCAAGTATTGGGACAAAAATGGTAATGGAATGAAGGATGGTGAAGACCAAGACTATATCGGAAATGGCGCTCCTAAATTCGAGATGAATATGACAAATACATTCTCGTGGAAAGGCTTCACGTTTATGTTTGATTTACAATGGGTGTATGGTAATAAGTTGATTAACTTCACTCGCCAGTTGATGGGTAACCGTGTGACATTCTCCAATGCTTATGCGGACATTCCGGTGAACGCTTGGACGCCGGAAAACCAAAACACGATGGTGCCTAGCTTGCGCCTTCCGGGAGATGGATATGAGAATGACGTAGATTCTTGGAGTTGTGAGCCGGGTTCGTTCTTGCGTTTACGTAATATCGGCTTGAAATATGACTTTAGTTCCCGTATGCTTTCTGCCGCTCACATCAAGAGTTTATCCTTGGGATTCAATGTGGAGAATGCGTTCTTGATTACGAACTATTCTGGTAGTGATCCGGAGGTGACGAGTTATGATGCTGTATTTGAGCAAGGAGTGGATTTTTATACCTATCCCAAACCTCGTACGTATTCATTTACTTTAGGTGTTAATTTCTAATTGTTTAATCTTTACTTCGTAAAAAACTAAGATATGAAAAATAAAGCGCATGTATGGATGTGTGGCTTGCTTTCTGCGACAATGGCTTTTACATCCTGTACGAATTTTTTAGAGGAAGACCCGAAAACCTTCTTGAGTCCTTCTGAATATTATACGACAGAGAACCAGATAAAGGCGGCTGTGGATGGCACTTATGACGGGCTTGATGATCTGTTGAGTTCCGACCTCGAGATTGCTACAGTTCACCTTTTTAACTTGGAATATCTTGTAGGTACTAGTTATCGTCCTCGTGCGGCCGGTAATGAGCAGAACCAGTTCTTGTTGCTTTCCGGTTTGGAAGAGAGTAACGGCATTATTCGTAACTTCTGGAAGGCTACTTTCTTTCCTTTGGAAAATTGTAATAGCGTGATTCAAAATGTTTCCGCTACGGATATTATTAGCGAGAGCCAGAAAGCGAAGTATCTGGGAGAGGCTTATTTCTTGCGGGCATATTACTATTTCCAAGGGGTACAATTATTCGGGGATATCCCGTTGAAGACGGAACCTACGATAGACTTGAATACGGTGAAGATCCCCAGGTCTCCTAAGGAAGATATTTATAACCAGATCGTGGAAGACTTGAAAAAGGCGGAGCAGTCCGGGCTGGATTGGAGTGATAAAACAGGCCATGTCTCTATGGGAGCGATCAAGACCCTTTTAGCTAAGGTTTATTTGACAATGGCAGGTTATCCGCTTCAAAAAGGAAATGAGTATTATCAATTGGCTTACGAGAAAGCCAAGGAGGTTATTGATAGTGGAGCCTTTAGCTTGTTCGCTGATTATAAGGATTTGCGTGCGTCAGAGAACGAAAATAGTGGTGAGCATATTTTTATGATCCAGCGTGAGGCGCAAGATGCCGGGGCTCCTTTCCATTTTGGCCTTTTGCCTTATCCGGAACAACCGATTTCCATTACTCCGGCTTATGGGGGTGGTTTGGCTCCTCGTAAAGAGTTTTATGAAAGTTATGATGACCAAGATATTCGTAAACGGAATGAGGAGTTTTTCTATACTTCTAAACCCAAATATGGTGATCCGGAGACAACGATTACTTTGGATGTTCCTTATTTATGCAAATATTGGGATGAGAATGCCGAATCTACAGGAAAGAGCGGGGCGAATATTCCGGTTTACCGTTATGCGGACGTTCTATTAATGTGTGCGGAGGCAAAAGCTACCTTGGATGGTGGATCTACTTCCGACGCTATAGCTGTGGATGCTTATTTCCAAGTTCGTCACCGTGCGTTGCCCAATGAGGCGAGACCGACTTCAATCACGGTTGATCAAGTATTGAAAGAACGTGCGTGGGAACTCTGTTATGAGTTTACAGGATGGTATGATATGTTGCGTACTCACCGTGCGTTTGATCCGGTTTCGAAGCAAATGGTTGATTTATTCGGCTATCAGGCGGTTAATCATACGTATCCGTTTAAAGAATCGGATTTGGTTTTCCCGGTACCTTTGCGTGAGAAAGAACTGAACCCTCTGCTTGGTGAGGATGTCGTTCGCTAAAAGTAAGCGGGCGATTCTCTAGACTAGAGGTGTGTGGAAGGATATTACTATCCGTAGTAATCCGGATTATTATCCATGATAAATACGATTACTATTGATAGTAATATTTTTTAACACGGTATATATTATTCATCACAGAAAATTAGAGAAGAGAGAAATAGAGATGAAAAGATATGTTTTGTTTGTCTGTTTGCTTTTATCAGGTCTTGCAGGAGTATATGCTCAGTCGATAGCTCCGTTTCAGAAAGGAGATCGGATCGCCTTCGTGGGAAACAGCATTACTTGCGGTGGGCATTATCATTCATATATCTGGCTGTATTATATGACCCGTTTCCCGGATCAACGCATCGATATCTTTAACGAGGGAGTAGGTGGGGATGTAGCCGAGATGATTTACCAGCGGTTGGATAAGGTTTTCGAACATGAGCCTACGGTGGTGACGCTATCTTTTGGCATGAACGATGTCGGCTATATGGATTTTCGGAAGCCGGGGGCGGATACGATCGCCCGGAACCGGGTAGAGAAAGCTTGCCGGGATTATGCCCTTATCGAGGAGGTCTATAAGAAGTATCCGGAGGTGAGGAAAATCTTGATCGGAAGCTCTCCTTATGACGAGACTTCTCGTTTCAATAAGGTCGCTTTCCCGGGGAAGAATACGCCAATCTTGGAGATCGTGGATTTCCTGAATGCCCGGGCCCGGGAGAATCAATGGGGATTCGTGGATTTTAACCGCCCGATGGTAGCGATCAACCAATGGGAGCAAGCGGAGGATTCCATGTATACCTTATGCGGGAAGGATCGTATACATCCCTCTACGGACGGGCATCTGGTCATGGCTTATCTCTTCTTGAAGGCGCAAGGTCTGGCCGGTAAGCCGGTAGCCGATATCCGGATAGACGGAGCGGGGAAAAAGGTGACTCGCTCGGATAATTGCCGTGTCTCGGATTTGTCTGTTTCCTCGGATAACCTTACTTTTACGTACGAGGCGAAATCGCTTCCGTATCCTATCGATACCTCTTATTATGATAATGAGAAACATACGCAGGCAGATGCCTTGAGTGTTATCCCTTTTATGGATGAGATGAATTATGAGGGATTGTCCGTGAGCGGTTTGTCGGATGGATATTACGGGTTGACGATCGGTGGGGAGTTTATCGGTCGTTTTACGGCGAGGGAGTTGGAGCGAGGTATCAATATGGCTCTTCTTCAGAATACCCCGCAGTATAAACAAGCGATGAAGATCCGCCAGATGAACGAGGAACGCTGGTTGAAAGAGCGTAAGATGCGTGAATTTTATTGGGTGGAATATAACTTGATGCGGAAGACGGGCATGCTTTGGGCCTGCAACGAGGCTGCCGTGGACACCTTGCGCAAATACCGTCCCCACGACATCTTCTTGCAATGGAACGGCGCCCTTTGGCTACAATACATGCACAAGGGGATTCGTGAGGATTGCGTGAATGAGCAACAGGATCTGGTTAACCAGATCTATGAGCAAAATAAACCAATCCCCTTGCAGATAGAGATCAAGAAATTTACAGACTTGTAGAGACGGGGCGTGCCCCGTCTCCCACCGACTGGAAGTATTCTAAATGTGAATTAATAGTACATATTATATGAAAAAGAAACTAGCGATATTCGTATTAAGCCAATTCTTGTTGGCCGGTTGGGCGGATGCCCAACAAGCCTATTTCATCGATGGCTATCATGGCGGTATCTACGGGCATTACCCGGTGGGACAAACCGCCTTTATCGCCCAGAAATTAAGGCAGAATCCCAACTGGAATATCAATATCGAGATCGAGCCTGAATCATGGGAAGTCGTACGGCAACGAGACCCTGAAGGTTACGAGGCTTTCAAGCGCTTATTTAAGGATCAATCCGTGGAGAGTGGGCGGATCGAGTACGTAAACCCGACCTATGCCCAAAGTTATTTCTTCGGGACATCCGGCGAGAGCGCTATCCGCCAATTCGAATATGGAATGCGGCTAATCCGGAAACATTTCCCTGAGGCGGTATTCACCACCTATTCGGCGGAGGAGCCTTGCTTTACCAGTTGCCTGCCTTATATATTGAAGTCATTCGGCTTCTCGTATGCCTCTACTAAGAACCCGAATACGATGTGGGGTGGCTACGTAAGCGCCTACGGAGGTGAGTTGGTGAATTGGGTAGGGCCGGATGGTACGAGACTTACCACCGTCCCCCGTTACGCCTGCGAGGATTTACAACCCGGCTCTTGCTGGCAATCCATCTCGTGGTTCAATACGGAGGACTACATCCATAAATGCTTGGATGCCGGCATCCAGCACCCGGTCGGCATGTGTATCCAAGATGCCTCATGGAGCCATGGTTGGGATAAAGGCCCTTGGCTGGGACAGGATACGACGGGCTATTATACGCCGACCGCCTATAAGACTTGGCGGAATTACATCCAAGACTGTTCCGTCGGGACTACTCGGGATGATTGGCATTTCTCGCAAGAGGATGTCCTAGGTGGCTTGATGTGGGGAACGCAGGTCATGCAGCGTTTGGCCGGAGAGGTACGGGTAGCCGAGAACGCTATCGTGCGTGCGGAGAAAATGGCGGCTTACGCTCGCTTATACAAAGGCATGGAATGGCCGACTGAACGTATCGATGAGGGATGGCGCACGCTTCTATTGTCCCAGCATCATGATTGCTGGATCGTTCCTTACAATCAACTACAAGGGAAAAAGACATGGGCGGAGACGGTTACGGATTGGACTGGGGTGACCATTCAAAACAGCCGTCAGATAATTGATAACGCCTTGTCCTTATTGAAAGAAAAGGAAGGTGAATCCACGGTGTACGTATATAATACCTTGGCTACCGACCGGAATGAATTGGTGGCGGTGGAAGTCCCCGTCTCATGGAGAAACTCGGATTGGGTGGTTCTTGATAAGCAAGGAAAGAAACAACCGGTTCAATGGTTGACGGAAGACGGCATTTCAAAACTCCTGTTCCGTGCGCAAGTCCCCTCGGCCGGTTATGCCTCTTATGCGATCCGGAAGGCAGAGGATAAACAGTCCGGAACCTTGAAGGCTGAGAGACAGAAAGACGGTACGTTTCGCATGGAAAATGATTTATACACCTTGGTGCTAACCCCCTCTAAAGGAGGTGTAATAGAAAGCTTGAAAGCGAAAGCCGTACGAGGCAAGGAATTCGTGGATAACCGGAATGAACGTGGGTTCAATGAGCTTCGGGGATATTTTATCGATGAGGGTGGTTTCCTTTCCAGTATGGATCAACCGGCTGAGGTGAGCGTGTTGGAGCAAGGGCCCTTATTCGTGAAGGTAGCTGTGAAAGGCAAGATCGGAAAGTATTCATTTACCCAAACGATCCGGTTAACGCAGGGAGAGCCTCGCATCGATATGAATGTTAAACTGGATTGGACAGGAAACCCTCGCATTGGTGAGCCGGGTATCGAATTCCGTGCGGATAATCCTCGTAAGTCATTCTATGACGACCGTTACAAACTTCTGGTATATCTGCCTATCCAGATCGCCAACCAACAGATTTATAAGGATGCTCCGTTCGATGTTTGCGAGAGCCGGTTGGAGAATACCTTTTTCAATCGTTGGGATAGTATCAAGCATAATATCATCTTGAATTGGGTGGATGTAGCGAGCAAGGATAACTCTTGCGGTCTGTCATTATTCACGGATCATACGACCAGCTATGCGCATGGTAAGGATTTCCCATTGGCCTTGAACGTACAATACGCTGGTAAAGGCTTGTGGGGCCGGGATTATATCATAGACCGTCCGACCGAGATCTCGTATGCCTTGATCCCTCATGCCGGAACTTGGGAGAAAAGCCGTATTTGGACACAAAGCGAACGACGCAATGAGCCTTTGGTCGCAACCTTGGGCGGCGATGCTACCTTGACATCCGGTTCCCTTTTCCGGATAGAGAATAATGCCTACGAGTTGGTCTCCATGGTCTATAAAGGTAATGACCTTTACATCCGCCTATTCAATGCCCAAAGCGATGCCTCCCCTAAAACGATAACCTTCCAAGGACGAGACGTGAAAGCGAGCTTGGTGGAATTGGATAACCGTCTGGTTGAGGACTTAACCGTCACCGAGAAGAAAGGCGCCAGTTCAATGCGTCTTTCTATCCCTCGTTACGGGATAAGGACATTAAAAGTAAGCTGTAAGAATATCTAATGTAGAGACGGGGCATGCCCCGTCTCTCTTTATCCCTAATTAATCCCCGTTTCTCTTGCCTCTTTCGGTGGAAAGATGTTATTTTGCATCCCGAATTAAAAGAATAGGCGTTATGTTGAAATTCTTCAAGACATGGACACTCCCTATCTCCATGTTAGCGGGTGCGATAGGGTATTTTGTTTTCGCCAATGTTACTTTTCTGGAGCCTGCAAAGCCGTTCATGTACACTTTAATAGCGTATCTGACGCCCTTTTTGATTTTTGCGCAGTTGCTCTTAACCTTCTGTAAGATCTATGTCCGGGAATTGATGCCCAGCCCTTGGCATGGTTGGCTATTGCTTATCCAAGCGGTTTCCAGTTTGGTGCTTGCCGCCTTATTGCTCTGGCTGCCAATGAGAGAGGAATACCGGGATGTGTTCGAGGGAGCGATGGTCTGCCTGATTTGCCCAACCGCTACGGCGGCCGTGATTACGGGTAAATTAGGGGGAAGCGCCTCTAGTCTGACTACTTATACCTTATTATCGAATCTATTGGCAGCGATTGTCGTGCCGCTGGTCTTTCCATTAGTGGAACCGCATGCCGAGATTACTTTCTTCGCCGCATTCTTGAAGATCTTGGGAAAAGTCTTCCCATTGCTGTTATTCCCGTTTTTCCTCGCTTTGTTCTTGCGTAGATTCATACCACCTATCCATCGCTTCCTTGCGGGGCTTCGGGATATGGCCTTTTACCTCTGGGCCGTCGCTCTAGCTATCGTGACCGGGCAGACCGTGAAATCCTTGGTTAATAGCGAGGCGGAGATTTATGTAGAAATCCTGATCGCTTTAGGCGGCTTGATAACCTGTATCGCACAGTTTTATTGGGGAAAGCGCATCGGCAAGAAATACAATGACCGTATTAGCGCCGGACAAGCCTTGGGACAAAAAAATACCGTGTTAGCGATCTGGATGTCTTACACCTATTTGAACCCCTTGTCTTCTGTTGGCCCGGGAAGCTATGTCCTGTGGCAAAATATTTTCAATAGCTATCAGCTGTGGAAAAAGAGGAAAAATGAGCTAGAATAATAAATGCGACCCGGAAAAAGGCGGCACACCGAAATAACGATGGAGCCGCCTCATTAACTTTCTTTCCTATCCTCTTATCAGTAAATTGAAGCAAATCCCAAATATGAAATAAGCTATATAGCAGAAAACGGAAACACCTAGAGAAACAAGCAGTTGTTTCATGAAAGACTCTCTGTAATATGATAACAACAATTGCCCCATGGGGTATGAATTGTTGATTTGGGCAAAACGTGGTGAATTACATGGAACAGCGTTCGTTACGCTTTGAAGCTATAATCATCATATATTTATCTTAATTGCAGGATATACGTTTACGGGGAAAACTTATTGGCTCAAAGGTGATCAAGTTGTCTATTTCAGTATAATAATTATTCATACTTATGGAAAAGGAACAAACGAATGAAAATAGTTGGGAATTTCATCTGACAGATAAGATCGCCCAGCTTTCCAAAATGACCTTGGAAATGCATACGGAGTTTTGGCTTAGTACACTCCAGACATGGTTTCATGGCTATCAAACACCCGAAGAGTATAAAGCGACGATTTGGGGGAGGGAGGTAGACCTATGCATCTCCATCGCTCCCTTGGAGACACCGACCGAGAAATTACCTATCATTGAAGAGAAATCGGAAAAAGGTAAGAATGAGCTGCTTCCCCCGGAACAGCAAGCCTACGTAGACGAACTCAAAAAGAAGATAAAAGCTCTCAAAAAACTCCTGCCGCCTAAGGTGGACGAGGCGTTAGAGCAACGCTATTTGGATTACATGAACGCCGAGAGGATTAAGGCAATCATTCAAGACTGTACCAAGATATGGAGCAATCCGGATTTGCCCGTTGAAGAAAAAATCAGTCAGCTCATTCCTTATAAAATTGAATTATATGACCTTGTGCGTAATGTCCAACTGCCGGATGATTTGATGCGTGCGGATACGAATATTTCAATTACAATGGCCACCATTCAATTCTTTGCGCAAAGCGTAGAGAAAAATGCGAAGAAAAACAAAATAAAAACACCCAAGCAGGTACGTCAATTAGTGAAATTTACCAATGACATCATTACTCGCATGGATGAGGGTCAGAATAAGCTAAACGGCGTTGAGCGAGATATGACTAAGGAAGAGTCTAAAGCCTATGATGCTTATCTTGATATAAAGATTGGAGCAAGGTCTGCCCTTCACTCGTTTGAAAAACGATTGGAGTTATACGAGCGACTTTGGGAAATGCCCTCGGTTTCTATCGGTACTAAGATTGAATGTTTGAATGAGACCATTAAACTAATTAGGAAGCAATGCGGTAAAAACTTGGAGCCCCGTTGTCCGCACGAATCCCTTATCCGGAAACATCTGAAAGCTATTAGTGGCTATATGAATAGGCTGGAAGAGGAAGGGGAAGCGATATGGCAATTGCGCATGGCCGACGAATTGCTCCCGACAGCAAACGCATGGCGGGAAGATTGTGAACTTCCGGCATTGTCCAGAGAGGAGTTTGCCCTCCAAGTAGAATTGCAATCTGTTCATATAGAGACCAAGGAGAAAGAAAACGGCTCCATCCATTACGAACTGGAGCTTTTTTTCCAAGACACGGAAGACACTTTCGCCGGCCACTTCCTATATGCTGATATTGAGGACCATGAGGTGAAGGAGATAACGTTAATGGGATAGTTACATTCTATGTTTGTCCACAAGGATTTGCAAGGTAAAGTCTCTTTACGATACTTTTGGGGCCCGTTCGATTGTAAGCAGGCTCCTTTTTTTGTCGATACCTCCGGCGTATCCGGTTAGGCTGCCATCGCTGCCTACGACACGGTGGCAGGGGATGATGATACTGATCGGGTTATGGCCTACCGCTCCTCCGATCGCTTGCGTAGACATGCTCGGGATACCTTTTTGCCGGGCGATTTCGCCGGCGAGCTCCTTGTAGGTTACGACTTCGCCATAAGGTATTTTGCTCAATAAGTCCCATACCGCAAGTCGGAAAGGCGTATCCTCCAGATGGATAGGAGGGGTGAAGCTGGGAATCTTACCCATGAAATAGCTATCCAGCCACTCTTTGGCTTGCTCGAATATCGGCAGTTCTCTTTCTTGGTGTTCCGCCGATAAAGTGGCGGCAAAATATTTTTGCCCGTCGAACCATAATCCTGTCAGGTGGTCGCCATCGCTGGCTAGGGTTATTTCTCCCAAGGGAGATCGATATTTGTCGGTGTATTGCATGATGTTTATCAAATAAGGGCGTAAGTTAGAAAAATTTTCGAAAGTAGCCAATATCTAAGGGCGGAAATGAGATAAGGAATCCTACTTTTATTTATATTTGCATAGTGAAATTTCGTGAACGGATAATACTTCAACATTTTTAAACAATGATAAAATTATGATCTTAAGTAGAAATTTATCAGAGGCGTTCAATGCCCAAGTTAATGCGGAGATGTGGTCTTCGAATTTGTATTTGTCAATGTCCGTGTATTTCCAGAAAGCAGGGTTGAACGGTTTCGCCCATTGGATGAAGAAACAAGCGGCTGAGGAATTGGAGCATGCTCATAAGTTGATCGATTACGCCTTGGATCGTGGCGGCGATATTACGATCGGCCAGATCAACGTGGTTCCGACAGGCTGGGGAAATCCGTTGGAGGTATTCGAGCATGTTTACAAACACGAGTGCTATGTATCAGAGTTGATCGACAAATTGGTTGATATCGCCGAGGCTGATAAGGATCATGCTTCCCGTGATTTCTTGTTCTGGTTCGTACGCGAGCAAGTAGAGGAAGAATCTACGGCTAAAGAGATCGTGGATCAATTGAAGAATTATGGGGAATGCCATTACGCCATTATGGATCATAGATTAGGAAAGAGATAATAAATTTCCGTCGAGAAATATAAAAAGGCTGTATCTTCACCGGACGCAGCCTTTTTTGTCGTATTTTTACCCGGTAAAGTCAGTAAGGAATACTTATAGATAAATAGAAAATATAAATATGAGATTAAGCGATGTATGGTTTACGGCTCTCTCGGAAAACGAGTCAGGGCAAATGATTACCGTTTACGGGCGGGACGAGTTGAATGAGTTTACCGAATCCGGTAAGTTCAAGGAACGTATCGAGATCACTTGGAAATACGAGGGAGATGGGAGAGGCCTTCCTAGCGATGACCTTGGCGAGAAAATGGAGGCCGTGGAGGAAGCGCTTCGTAAGGCGATGGAAAAGAAAGACAAGCTGGCTATCCTGACGGGTGTCTATACCGGAGGAGGAGAGAAGGTCTGGGTGTTTTACACACGTACCGTGCGTGTATTCGGCGAACGCTTGAATGAGGCCTTGGCTCCTTTCGAATTACTGCCCATCTCTATTTATACCGAGATGGATCCAGATTGGGAAGAATATAAGGATATGTATGAGATGAAAGAGTGGGCGGTGGATTGAGATCCTGTGCTTCGAGTTTGGCGTGAAAGGTATCTTTTTGATTGAAATACCTTCTTTTTCACGACACGGCTCTCTGGCTATAAAAGCCAACGGGCGTAAACGGGGAGTGCGAACAAGCTGCCACCTCCGCTTTTTAACATGATAAGCGTCGCTTTTTAACGAATATATACGTATCAACCTACACATATGGCTGTATCAACTCACACATATAGCAGTGTCAACCCACACATATAGTCGCGTCAAGCTACACATATAGTGGCGTAAGCCTACACATATATAGGCATCGGCCCTCGCATGCGGTAGCGTTGGGCATTATTACCGCCTTACGGCCGTAAAACATGAACTAGGGTGAATTATTTCGGCTGGAACGAAAGGCCGTTTTTCAGCAAACAACTATCAAACAGAGAATTGCTGTTTTTTTCTCTCGAATTTGGAAGCGAGACGCACTTAGGTACGGAATAATCGATTCTCCGGGACTTCAGATTACAAGTTGTCAAAAAGACAAATGGGCCACTTGTATCTATAGTTCCTCTGCCATTTCCCGATAACCATCGGGGGAGAGACGGTTAATGTATATTAAGACTGTCACTCATCTTTTCATCAAGATGGATGAAAATCTCGGTGGATGTGCTTTCTATGTTGACGATATTAAAATACGTAAGAACTGCACTTGGTAGTACTATCTGAGCTAATGTATAAAGTTGATTCGTTTCCATAGAGCAAAGGTAGAGATTTTAAATAGATGAAAATAATTATCCCCATCAATTATCGACTGATCCTATAAAAACTCTATTTCTCCAATAATTATACATTTGGCTTATAATTAATCGAATTTAACAACATGACTTTTCGGAAGAAAAGCTTGGTTATAATTTAGTTAAATAAAGAAAAGAGCTATCTCGTTCGTGAAAATATAGGTAGCTCACTATTTATTGGTGGTAGACTTGTGCCAATAGGCGATAGCTTGCCTACGGAATTTCTTTTTGAAATTCTCGCCTGTTTTGTATGTCCTAGGTGATATAAAATGGAAGGTGTGGCAAATTGATATTATCGATATTTGCCACACCTCCCCTTATCACTTACGAAAACTATTCTTCTTTTTACCGGCTCATCAAGAAAGATTTGAATCCCTCGAAGTCTTTTGCCAGCTCGATGCTTTGCTTGGTTCCTTCCATGAAGGCTTTCAGTTTCGCCGGGATCTCGATATCTGCCTCCAATATCTTATCGACCGTTCCTTTGAATTTGGCGGGATGGGCGGTCTCGAGGAATAGACCTGTCTCGGTCTCGCTTAGGTCGCTGTCTAGTAATCCTTGGTAGCCACAGGCTCCGTGCGGGTCGAGGATATATCCCGTCTCTTTATAGACGGCTCGCATCGTAGAGGCGATTTCCTCGTCCATATAGCGATGTCCGGAGATCAGTGCGCATATTTCTTTATGGGGATCATTGAATGCGCTGAATAGGTCGATGATACGGGCGAAATTACTCGGATCGCCTACATCCATGGCGTTCGCTAGGGTGGCGACTGATGGGCGGGGTGTATAAGTTCCTGTATTCAGGTATTCCAAGAATACGTCGTTACGGTTGTTTGCCGCTACGAAACGTTTAATAGGAAGCCCCATCCAATAGGCGAACAATCCGGCGGTGATGTTTCCGAAATTACCGCTCGGCACGCAAACAACCAGCTCGTCCGCTTTTCCCAGCTTGTCCAGCTGAGCGTAAGCGTTGAAATAGTAGAACGATTGGGGCAAGAAACGGGCTACGTTGATGGAGTTCGCCGAGGTCAGTTTCATATGACGTTTTAATTCCTCGTCCATAAAGGCGGATTTAACCAGCGCTTGGCAATCGTCGAACGTGCCGTCTATCTCCAATGCCGTGATGTTCTGTCCTAATGTCGTGAACTGGCATTCTTGGATCGGGCTGACCTTTCCCTTGGGATAAAGCACATACACGTGAATGCCCGGGACACCTAGGAATCCGTTGGCGACGGCGCTTCCCGTATCGCCGGAAGTCGCTACTAATACGTTTACTTGCTTCAATCCCTCTTTCTTTATGAAATAACCGAGCAGACGAGCCATGAAGCGCCCTCCTACATCCTTAAAGGCCAATGTAGGCCCGTGAAATAACTCCAAGCTATAGATATTATCCTTTACGGGTACCACCGGGGTCTCGAAGGAGAGCGTATCTTTTACGATACCGTCCAATACCTCCGGTTCTATGTCTTCCCCGAAGAACATCTGAGCTACCGTGCAGGCGATCTCGTGGAAGGACTGGTTCTTCATGTTGGCTATCACCTCCTCGTCCAAGGAGTCGATATACTCGGGCATATATAATCCCTTATCGCCGGCCAGACCTTTTACGACGGCCTCTTCTAGGCTGGCTACAGGGGCTTGTTTGTTTGTGCTGTAATATTTCATGCTCTAATCGTTTAGAAATTCTTTTATAAATTGATCTTTTTCCAGTATGCCATATTTGCCGTTTGATACGGAGAACTCATCAAATGTGGTAACGGAGTCGGGTTGCTCGCCCGGCTTGTAAATCAGGAATGGAACCGGGGTATTCGTATGCGTACGTATGGAGCAAGGAGTGGGGTGGTCCGGAAGGATAGCGATCGCTACCGGCTCGTCCCATTTTTGCGTTTCCTCGTAGATGATACGTACGGCACGGTCGTCCAGATACTCTATCGTCTTGATCTTTAAGTCTACGTCTCCTTCATGCCCGGCCTCGTCGCTTGCCTCGATATGCAGGTAGACGAAGTCGTTTGTCTTGAGGGCCTCAAGGGCGGCGTGCGCTTTTCCCTCGTAGTTCGTGTCGTATAATCCGGTAGCTCCCTCTACGTGAAGCACCTCGAGGCCGGCGTAAACGCCGATTCCCCGGATGAGATCGACGGCGGAGATCACGGAGCCTTTTCCGAAGCCGTACATCTCCCGCATCGTTCGCATGGCCGGACGGTAGCCCGGAGACCAAGGCCAGATACTGTTCGCCGGATCTTTCCCCGCTGCCATACGTTTGAGGTTCACCGGGTGATCCTTTAAGATCTCTTGGGACTTGAGGATTAATTCGTTTAATAAATCGGCGGTCTCTCGTGCTTCCGAAACTTCCGGTTTTATCATTAAAGGCCGGAAAGGATGGAGGGGTACGTCGTGTGGTGGCGTGCAATCCAGACGCTTATCGCCTCCTTTGATTACCAATAGGTGGCGGTAGGAGACACCTGTATAGAACTTAACACGGTCGGAACCTAATCGCTCGTTCAGGCATTGGATCAACTCGTCCGCTTCCTCCGTGGAGATATGGTCGGAAGAGTGATTCTTCAAGATGTCGCCTTCTACGCAGATTAAGTTACAACGCATCGCCATCTCGCCGGGCTGCAGGGCGACGCCTATGCTGGCGGCTTCCAATACACCCCGTCCCTCGTATACGGAGGGCAGGTCATAGCCTAATACCGCCATGTTCGCGACCTCGCTACCGGGATGGAAACCATCCGCTACGGTTTTCATCTGCCCGGTTACTCCCAGTTCCGCCAATTTATCCATATAAGGCGTCTTGGCGTATTGCATCGGAGTCTTGCCTCCCAGAGCCTCTATCGGCTCGTCGGCCATTCCATCGCCTAAAATGATAATGTGCTTCATACCTATCGAATATTTGCGATGGATATGATGTCGGCGAATACGCCTGCGGCCGTCACGTCGGCCCCGGCACCATATCCCTTGATGATCATTGGATATTCATGATATCTCTCGGTGGAGATCATGATGATATTGTTGCTGCCCTCCAGTTCATAGAACGGATGGTGGCTGTCTACGGCTTGTAGGCCTACCTCGCAAGCGCCGTTCTCCATCTTCGCCACGAAACGGAAGCGTTTGCCTTCCGCTTCCAGTAGCTGGCGTTTCTCCTCGAAACCGGCATCTGTATCCTTGATATTCTTCCAGAAGTCCTCAAGGGAACCCTCGAAGTACTTTTCCGGGATGAACAGGTTCCGTTTTACGTCGGCTTGCTCCACCGGATAACCGGCCTCACGCGCCAAGATTACCAGCTTACGGATTACGTCTTTGCCGCTAAGGTCGATACGCGGGTCCGGCTCGGCGTATCCGGCTTCCTTTGCCATGTGGATCGCCTCGCTGAAAGGGATATCGGCGCTGATCGTATTAAAGATATAATTCAGCGTACCGGAAAGTACGGCCTCCAGTTTCAATATATGGTCGCCGCTATTGATCAAGTCGTTCATCGTATTGATAATCGGGAGGCCGGCGCCTACGTTCGTCTCGAACAAGAACTTGATGTCCCGGTGGCGGGCGGTCTCCTTTAGCTTGGTATAATTATCGTAGGAGGAGGAGGCCGCTTCTTTGTTAGCTGCCACGACGGACACGTTATTGTTCATCAACGTCTCGTAAAGAGCCGCTACGTCCGGGCTTGCCGTGCAATCCACGAATACGGAGTTGAAGATATTCATCTTTACGATCTCCTCGCACAGATGCTCCGGGTTACTCTCTTCCCCGTTCTCCTTCAGCTCCTCCAGATAATTGTCGAGGTTGATCCCTTCCCGGCATAAAAGGGCTTTCTTGGAGTTTGAGATACCTACGACATTCAGCTTCAAACCGTTTTGCCGCATCAGTTTCGGTTGCTGGATGCGTATCTGTTCCAATAAATTGCCGCCTACGGTTCCTACACCGGCGATGAAAAGGTTCAATACCTTATATTCGGATAGGAAAAAAGAGTCATGAATGGAGTTCAACGCCTTGCGAAGGTATTTATGCTTGATAACGAAAGAGATATTCGTCTCGGAAGCGCCTTGGGCGCAAGCGATCACGCTGATGCCCGCACGTCCCAGCGTACCGAACAGCTTCCCGGCGATACCCGGGGTACGTTTCATGTTCTCGCCTACAATAGCGACGGTAGCCAGATCTTTCTCCGCTACGGTATCGTTCATATCACCCTGCGCACGTTCCAAGGCGAACTCGTCGTTCAATACTTGTACGGCCAAATCAGCGTCGGCGTTACGTACGGCGAAAGTCGTGTTGTTCTCGGAGCTGGCCTGCGATACCATAAATACGCTGATGCCATTCTTGGCGAGCGTCTTAAAGATCCGGTAGTTCACGCCGATCACGCCCACCATACCTAAACCTTGTACCGTGATCAAACAGGTATCGTTGATGGAGGAGATACCCTTGATGATGGCCTTGCCTTCCTCTTTCACCCGCTCTTTCGAGATATAGGTTCCGGGAGCGGTCGGGTTGAAGGTATTCAAGATACGGATCGGGATATTCTTATGATAAACCGGATAGATCGTCGGCGGATAGATTACTTTCGCCCCGAAGTTACACAACTCCATCGCCTCCGTGAAAGTAAGCCGGTCGATTACGTAGGCGGAGCTGATCACACGGGGATCGGCAGTCATGAAACCATCCACGTCTGTCCAGATCTCCAAGGTGTTAGCGTCTAAGGCGGTCGCCAAGATGGAGGCGGTATAATCCGATCCCCCTCGTCCGAGGTTCGTAACCTCTCCGGTTTCCGTGCTGGAAGAGATGAATCCGGGCACCAAGGAAACCTTGGGCAGCGGCGAGAAGGTCTCTTTTATGAGCTTGTTGGTCAAGTCGAAATCCACGATATGCTTGTTGAATTGCTTGACTGTCTTGATATATTTGCGTGAGTCGAACAACTTAGCGTCCTTGATCACGTTCGAGACGATCAGGGAAGATAGGCGCTCGCCATAGCTTACGATCGTATCGGATGTCTTGGCGGATAAATCGTTAATCAAATAAACACCTTTGAAAATATTGCTCAATTCATCCAGTAAAGCCATCACTTTCTTCTGGACATCCATGCGTACCTCCTTGTCCTCGATCACTCCCTCGATCACGTCCAGATGGCGGGCGATGATCTCCGATAATTCTTTCTCGTAGGCAAGGTCGCCTTTAGAAGCCATGGTAGAAGTGGCCAGCAATTTATCGGTGATGCCCCCTAAAGCGGAGACAACCACGATTACGGGCTCTTCGATAGCCTCTACTATTTTCTTTACACTTAAGATACTATTCACGGAACCTACGGATGTTCCGCCGAATTTTAATACTTTCATCGATATGTATTTTTAATGGTTCATCGAGGATTGACAATCAAGAAAAGGCTTTTTCATGATTAGCGACCCACGATGACCGATTGATTAAACTTATTTATGTAAAAGAAGAAATAAAAAAGGATGCAATACGAGATTGCGACATAGCGTGACGTGGTCTACGCGAATGCTTATTAATAGATTCTAACCCCCCAAGGGGTCATCAATGCCCATGTATAATATGAGGACTCTACACTCATCATTGATTTTGTATGCTACTTATTCTTTTATATTATGGGGGCAATATTACGCATTATTTTTCATATTGCAAGCGTTTTTGCTAAAAGATTGACTATTTTGTTGTTCAAGGTCCGCCCGGCTCTTGCTTTGGGTCACTAAATAGACGCCGGAGAAAACAAGTGCGGCCGATACTAGTTTCGTTACGCTAAAACTATCCTGACCGATGAATACGGCGATAAAGGAAGCTACGATCGGTTGGATATAATTGTACATGCTGACGGTAGTCGGGCGGATTCGCTTCAAGGCCAGCGGTATTAATAAATAGGGTACGAACGTGGCCCCGAATAACACGAAGAAGATGGCTCCCAACTCTTGGCCGTCGAAGACCTCTTTGTGGAAAGCCGGGGTATTCCAGATGGATTCGATAGCGAAAGGCAGGGTAATCAGCGTGGAGAACAGGAACATCCATTTCATCATCGTGACGGATGAGTACTTGAGTGTTAGTGGCTTGGATACTACCAAATAGATCGAGTACATGAATCCGCTAACCGTAATCAACAGGTTTCCCCCTAGACTGCTCGCTTGATTGGAACCTTGCGTGGATTGTAGTATCAAGGAGATCGCCCCGCATATGCCAAGCAGTACCCCGAACGTTTTCATCCGTGTGATCGGTTCCTTTAGGATCAGGGCCGCCAAGATCATGACAAAGATGGGGACGGCGGTCGCTATGATGGAAGCGTCTACCGGCGACGTGGTATTCAATCCCCAGATAAACAGCCCTTGGTTCAAGCCTACTCCGCAAAGGGCGCAAAGGCATAGAAGTCCCAAGTCCTTCAACGGCACTTTCTCATAGGGAACGAATAGGGAGGTGATCCAGAACATCACGCAAGCGAAGCTCATCCGCATACTGGTCAGCGCCTCGGGTTGCACATGCTCGGGGAGTAGATATTTGGATACGGGCATATTAATGGCGAACAGGATGTTGGCCGCTAAAATAAGGAGATGCCCTTTTAGCTTTTCTTGATTCATCATAAGTACGATCCTAGATTGGTATAATATAAATGTATACAGGCTTATGTTTTGGTGAGCAAAGGTCTTACTTTTTTTTGTAAATAAGAAATGATCCGTTAGTAAAGTGTTTTACATACGGATCATTGTCTGTTTAGCCAAGGAAGCATCCCGTTTTTATTACGATGAAACGGCCGCTCCTCCCATGATATCCAGCAATTCGTTGGTGATGGCCTGCTGGCGGGTTTTATTATATTGCAAAGTTAATTGTTGGATTAAATCGTTTGCGTTGTCGTTGGCGGTCTGCATGGCCATCATACGGGCGGCGTGCTCGGCGGTTGAGGTGTCGAGTAGGATCGTATAGATGGTTAGGTTCAGCAATTTCGGGAAAAGCCGGTTACGCAACTCTTCCGCCGAGGGCTCAAGGATGTAGTCGGTGGCCGTTTCCGCCGCTTCCGTATCCGAGAGGGAAAGGGGAAGATACGTCTTGTGGGTTACGACTTGTGTCGCCATGTTCTTGAAATGGTGATACAGTAATTCCACCCGGTCTGCTTTACCTGTGACGAACAGCTCCATGAGACGGTTCGCCAAGGATACGGCGCTTTCATAAGACGGTTTTTCGCCGATCGTGATGAAATCAGTGTCGAAGCTATAACCCGCTTTATGAAGCTCATCCGCTATTTTCTTGCCGATAGGGTAGAGGCGTACCTCTATTTGCTGGTTCTTATAAGTCTGGATCGTGGCGGATAACTCTTTCCATATATTGGCATTGAATGTCCCGCATAACCCCGTGCTCGAGGCGAATACGGCGATAGCCACCTTGCTCACCTTACGCTGTTCGGTGTAAGGTGAGTCTAGGTCGCATTCCGCCGAAAGAAGACCGTTTAAGATAGCGGATAGTTTATTAGCATATGTAAGTGTGTGCTCGGTTTGCGTCTGGGCATGATGAAACTTGGCCGACGATACCATTTTCATGGCGGCGGTGATCTTCTGCGTACTCCGTATAGAGGCGATCCGGACTTTTATTTCTTTCAATGAACCCATAGCTCCTTCGCTGTTTTTTCCAATATGCCTCGTATCTCATCATTGATAACGCCGGTCTTTAAGACATCCAGTACGTCCCGTTGATGAGAGGTCCGTAATTCTTGCAAGAACCTTGCCTCGAACTCATGCACCTTGTCCAATGGAACCTCTTTCAGCAGACCTTGCGTTCCGCAATAAAGGATCGAGATTTGCTCTTCCACCGGCATCGGGCTATATTGAGGCTGTATCAGTAACTGGGTATTCTTCTGCCCTTTATCGATCGTGAAAGCGGTGACGGCATCCATCTCGCCTCCGAACTTGGAGAATGATTCCAATTCACGGAACTGAGCCTGATCGATTTTCAAGGTACCCGCTACCTTTTTCATCGCCTTTAATTGTGCGTTACCGCCTACACGGGAAACAGAGATTCCGACGTTGATAGCCGGGCGGTTCCCTTGGTTGAATAAATCGGTCTCAAGAAATATCTGTCCGTCGGTGATAGAGATCACGTTGGTCGGGATATAAGCCGATACGTCTCCCGCCTGAGTCTCGATGATCGGTAAAGCGGTCAAGGAGCCACCGCCTTTCACCTTGTCTCTCATGCTCTCGGGGAGATCGTTCATCTCACGGGCTACCTCCGGCTGGTTAATGATCTTGGCGGCACGTTCCAATAGGCGGGAGTGCAGGTAAAAGATATCACCCGGGTACGCCTCACGCCCGGAAGGACGGCGAAGGATTAAGGAAACCTCACGGTAGGCGACCGCTTGCTTGGACAGATCGTCGTAGACCACCAAGGCGTGTCGTCCGCTATCCCGGAAGTACTCTCCGATGGCCGCTCCGGCGAACGGGGCGAAATATTGCATGGCCGCCGGGTCGGAGGCGGTTGCGCTTACGACAATCGTATAGTCCATGGCGCCTTTCTCTTGCAAGGTGTTCACCAAGGCCGCTACCGTGGAACCCTTTTGCCCGATCGCCACGTAAATACAGTAAACCGGGTTCCCTGCCTCGTAGTTGCTACGTTGGTTGATGATGGTATCGATAGCGATCGAGGTCTTTCCCGTCTGCCGGTCGCCGATGATCAACTCACGTTGTCCCCTTCCGATGGGGATCATAGCGTCTACGGCCTTGATTCCGGTTTGCAAAGGCTCGTTTACCGGCTGACGGAAGATCACGCCCGGAGCCTTGCGCTCAAGCGGCATCTCGCAAGTCTCGCCAAGGATCTCGCCTTTCCCGTCGATCGGGTTTCCCAACGGATCGATCACACGCCCGATCATCCCCTCGCTGACATCGATAGAGGCGATACGGCCTGTGCGTTTTACGGTGTCGCCCTCCTTGATTCGGTCGGTCGGACCTAAAAGGACGGCGCCAACGTTATCTTCCTCTAGGTTCATCACGATCGCTTCCATCCCGTTATCGAATTGAAGCAACTCGTTCGCCTCCGCGTTATCCAACCCGTAGATGCGGGCCACGCCGTCACTCACCTGCAATACGGTCCCGACCTCCTCCAGCTTGATGCTGGTATGGATTCCTTCCAATTGCTGGCGTAGGATGGAGGAGACTTCACTCACTTTTATCTGTTCTGTCATACTTCTTCTTTTTTATCTGTTTTCGAGTAGCCCGGTACGGATATCCCGTAGTTGCGTCGCATAGCTAGCGTCTATCCGGTAATTGCCGATGCGTAGGCGGAAGCCCCCGATTAGTTCCGGTTCCACGTGGCCGGAGAACTCGATCGTGCATCCCGTCTCTTTCCGTAGCTTGTCTTGCAGGTGAGACTTGACCGCATCGTCTACCGTTACGGCTGTGTCGAATCGTACCCGGGTAATCTTTTTTTCTTTCCGGTACAAATGGATATAAATGTATGCGATGAAGGGCAGTAGTGTCTCCCGTTTATGGGCTAATACCAGATTGATAAAACGTGTATATAGCTCGCAGACCTCGATACCCCCCGCCGCCGTAAGCAATTTCACTTTCTCCGGTACGGAAACGATCGGGTTGCTCAAGGCGCCCCTAAGCTCCGGCTCCATCGAGAAGCTGTCCGCCAACATCTTCATATCATCATATACCCGGCTTTCCTGTTCCTTGTCTTTCGCTAGGGAGAAAAGCGCTTTGGCATACCGGGAAGAAATAGTTCCTATATCCATACCTTACGATTTACTAAACGATACCTCATCCAGCAGCCGGTCGATCATCTGTTGTTGTTCCTTATCCCGGCCGATTTTCTCTTTCATTACTTTCTCTGCGATAGCGATAGACAGATCCGCTATCTCCGAGCGGACTTCGCGAATAGCTTTCTCTTTTTCTTCGCGGATACGCCGGGTAGCCTCCTCTATCTGCAGATGTGCCTCGGAGACAGCCTTTTTCCGTGCCTCCTCGATGATCCGCTCCTTTTCGGCAAAGGCTTCCTTCAGGACGGCGTTTTGCTTTTCCTTGGCCTCGGCTAGCATCTTCTCGCCCTCGGCTTGGATATGGGCAAGTCGCTCATTCGCCTGACGTGCCGTCTCTAAGGAATTGTCAATGTAAGCTTTCCGTTGTTCGATTGCCTTGACGATCACGGGAAAACCGTATTTGGAAAGGATCACGAAGACAATCCCGAATGAAACGATCATCCAGAATAGAAGCCCTGAATCCGGTGTTAATAAAGACATAGTTTGTTACTTTTTTATTGGAACAACGCTAAGAAACATACGACAATAGCGAACAATGCCACACCTTCTACCAACGCTCCCATAATCAACATCGAGGTACGGATCTCTCCTGCGGCCGACGGCTGGCGTCCAATAGCTTCAACGGCACCTTTACCGATCAATCCGATTCCGATACCTGCACCTATGGCGGCGAATCCCGCTCCTATAGTGGCTCCCATCTTCGCTACGCCCATCCCGGCTGCCGCTTGTAATAAAATAGTCGATAACATAGTGTTTAATTTTAAATTAGTAACCTTAATAATATAATTCTAATACCTTAATTTCTTTGGATTTATTCCCTTACCTTGGCCAATCCGATATAGTTGGCCGACAGCAGGGTGAAAATATAAGCTTGCAAGCAAGCCACTAACAATTCCAGACAGTTCATGAACGCACAGAACAAGACGGATACGATCGTCATACCGAAATTCACGGCTACTCCCATCGTTACCGTTATGAATATCAAACAGGTTAGCGCCAAGATAATCGTATGGCCCGCCATGATGTTGGCGAACAGACGGATCATCAACGCGAACGGCTTGGTGAATACCCCGAAGAACTCCACGAACGGCATGATCGGCAAGGGCAGTTTCAAGTAGATCGGCGCTTTGGGCCAAAAAATCTCTTTCCAATACACTTTCGTGGCGAACAGGTTGACCGCTATAAACGTACAAAGTGCCAATACGCCTGTTACCGCTATATTTCCCGTAATATTAGCGCCTCCCGGGAAAACCGGTATGATCCCGATCAGGTTATTGATCAAGATAAAGAAAAATACCGTCAGCAAATAGGACGAGAACGGCTTATATTCTTTTCCGATCGCCTCTTTGATCACCCCGTCTTGTATGTAGGAGATGGCCATTTCCATCAATCCGATAAATCCGCCCGGCGCCTCGTTCGGGTGCTTTTTATACCAATGGGCGGTCCGGAGAACGATGAAAAGCAAGAGGCCGCAACTGAGGAACAGTCCGCAAACATTCTTGGTCAATGAGAAATCCATCGGGCGAACCTCTTCTCCTGCACTGTTCTTCTCAACAACCTTTCCCGCATGCTCACCTTCCCCGGCGATATAATAATTGTGATGCGTCCGGCCATGATGTAGATGGGATGACAGGAATAAATCCCATCCTCTTTCCTCGCTTTTTACCAAGATAGGCAGGGGAATCGCAATCTCTTGTCCGTTCCATTCCGTGATATGCCATGTATAGGCGTCTTGAATGTGGGAGAAGACGATATCCTGCACGTCTATCTCGCCGGACGCCGCTTTTGCCGGAGTGAGAAAGCTGAGCCACATCCAGAAAGCGATCCATATGTATTTGTTATCTTTGATTGTACTCATCATCCTTTTCCCTTTTCTCTCTTTTCATTCTTTTCTTTTCAAACAGATATAAAATGTAAGTCTCCAGTCCGAGGTAAATGAAATAGAATAACATCAACGTGAAACCAAATGTCTTTAATTGTTGCCCGACAAACGCTGCGTACATCCATAAGAAGACGAAAGCGAGCGTGAACTTACACAACCGGACTAGCATGTACATGGTTACGGTCACATCTCCGTTTTTCCTTTTTACCCGGTCTAGGAAGAAAGTCATCGCCATGGCCATGACCCAGTAAAAGAAGGGAATGGACGGATACCACGAGAAATAGTGTTCCGGCCAGATGGTATATAATAAACCACCCAATGAAACGCCTATTGCCACGTTGATAAACGTGATCAAACCCATTAACCTCATTTTTAATCTGCCATTCATTGTCGTATGTTTTTATTCGACGCAAACGGATAGGATGTCGTCTTTTACCTCTACGAATCCGCTTTGTATCGTTTGTTCTTGTCTTTTGCCGTTTGCCTCGAACCGGATCGTACCCGCCTTCAACGCTGCTATCAATGGGGCGTGATGAGGCAAGATATCGAATGAACCGGCAACTCCCGGGAATGAGACAGATTCGGTCTCGCCTTCGAAAAGAATGCCGTCCGGTGATACAATTTCCAGTTTCATATCGATTAATTTGCTTGTTCTTTCAGCTGCTTGGCCTTCTCCAAGACATCCTCGATGGTTCCTACGTTTAAGAATGCCTGTTCGGGTATGTCATCCGTTTCCCCGTCCATGATCATCTTGAATCCCCGGATCGTATCCTCTATAGAGACCATGACACCGGGTACGCCAGTGAATTGTTCTGCCACGGAGAAGGGCTGGGACAGAAAACGTTGTACACGGCGGGCCCGGTTGACCGTTAGCCTGTCCTCGTCGGAAAGTTCTTCCATACCGAGGATGGATATGATATCTTGAAGTTCCTTGTTCCGTTGCAGGATTTGTTTTACCCGTTGCGCTGTGTCGTAATGCTCCTTGCCTACGATCAGCGGATCAAGGATGCGGGAGGTGGATTCCAGCGGGTCTACGGCCGGATAGATACCGAGTTCCGTGATCTTGCGGCTGAGGACGGTTGTTGCGTCCAAGTGCGTAAAGGTAGTCGCCGGAGCTGGGTCTGTCAAGTCATCGGCAGGAACATACACCGCCTGTACGGAGGTGATGGAGCCCTTCTTGGTTGAAGTGATACGCTCTTGCATAGCTCCCATTTCCGTGGCCAATGTCGGTTGGTAACCTACGGCGGAAGGCATACGCCCCAGCAAGGCGGAAACCTCGGAACCGGCTTGGGTGAAACGGAAGATATTATCGATGAAGAATAATATATCTTTTCTTTCTCCCTCAGAGGCTTTGTCACGGAAGGATTCGGCGATCGTCAAACCGGATAAGGCCACGGACGAGCGGGCGCCCGGCGGTTCGTTCATCTGCCCGAATACCAAGGTCGCCTGCGACTTAGCCAATTCATCGTAATCGATCTTCGACAAGTCCCAGTTGCCTGCCTCCATACTCTTCTTAAACTCCTCGCCGTATCGGATGACACCGGATTGGATCATTTCACGCAATAGGTCATTTCCTTCACGTGTACGTTCACCCACACCGGCGAAGACGGAGAATCCGTTGTTTTTCTTTGCGATGTTGTTGATCAATTCCATGATCAATACCGTTTTGCCGACTCCGGCTCCTCCGAAAAGTCCGATCTTGCCTCCTTTGGCGTAAGGTTCCAATAAATCGATTACTTTAATACCCGTGTACAAGACCTCTTGGGTCGTTGTCAGATCCTCGAATTTAGGAGGCTCACGATGGATGGGAAGAGCCCCGTCTTTAGTAAGCTGGGCCATGCCATCGATAGGGTCGCCGGTGACATTCATTAAACGTCCTTTGACTTGGTCGCCGGTCGGCATGGTGATGGGCATTCCGTATGACACGGCCTCCATGCCTCGTCTCAATCCGTCGGTCGTATCCATCGCTACGGTACGGACGGTGTTTTCCCCGATGTGTTGCTGAACTTCGACGATCAAGATCTTTCCGTTTGGGCGGGAAATCTCCATGGCGTCGTGGATACGGGGGAGGGTTACTGTTTCTTCTGTCCCATAATCAAAGTGGATATCCACTACCGGGCCGATAACCTGTGAGATATAGCCTTTTATTTCTCCCATAAAGCCTATTTGTTATTTATCTTAACCTATTAAAATGTCGTTGCAATATTACGTTTTATGGCGTTTCGATCCTTGAAAATAGAACTTTTTGTGTCTTTTTGAGATTAGTTAAACATTAAACTATTTAGCTGTAGTTCCGAAATAGACCAATTTGTTTCTTATTTGGACGAATCAGAAAGCTATAGTCAAATTTCTAAGGCATAGATAGATAAGGAGATACGAATTTGCTGCCTTTTTGATAGTAAAGGTGACAGTTCTGTTTTATTTTGTTAATCCATAATAGAGGTGTTTTTAATGGTATCGGATAGTTATTTGTGGTTCTGTTGAGCAAGTGGTGATATTTATGTAATTTTGTACGTCAACAATACTAAATAAACATGAAACGAATTATTGAGATATGCGCGAACTCCGCCCAGAGCTGTGTGGAGGCGGAGGCGGGAGGCGCTACCCGTGTAGAGCTTTGCGCCGGGATACCCGAAGGGGGAACTACACCTAGTTATGGAGAGATCAAGACGGCGAAGGCTCTGACTTCCAAGATCGATATCAATGTGATTATCCGTCCGAGAGGCGGTGATTTCTTGTATACGGAAGCCGAGGTACAATCCATGCTATTGGATATAGAACTGTGCAAGGAGCTAAAAGTGCATGGCGTCGTTTTCGGCTGTCTTACGAAAGACGGGGATATCGATGTACCCTTGATGCGGCGCTTGATCGAGGCGGCAAAACCTCTGTCCGTAACTTGTCATCGTGCTTTCGATGTTTGCCGGGACCCATTCACTGCGTTGGAGCAGCTAATCGAGTTGGGATGCGACCGTATCTTGACCTCCGGCCAGCAATCGGATGCCGTGAAAGGAATCCCCTTGATCGCCGAGCTGGTGAAACGTGCGGACGGACGGATCATCATCATGCCGGGATGTGGCGTACGTGAGAATAATATCGGGAAAATAGAGGCGGAGACAGGAGCGAAAGAGTTTCATACGTCCGCCCGAAGTATCGTATATAGTAAAATGGAATACCGCAATGAGAATGTCCCGATGGGAAGCAGTATCGTGTCCTCCGAATTCGAGACGGTGCAAACGGATCGGGAGAAGGTAAAAGCATATATTTAAGTGCTGGTATAGGCGTGAGCCTGTGTCGGTATTGGTGTAGCCCTACGCCTATACCGGCATCGCCTCATGCCTATACCGGCGTGGGGCGATACCAATACTCGTATGCGGGTGAAATGTTTTTTCTTCCCAAAAAGATTGTTTATCTTTGCGCCTCCATTAGATAAAAGATGCTAAATGTAACAGTGAATAATCGTTTTGGGTTTCACCAGCGTATCATGCTTATGATCATGTTGGTGCTGTTACAGTTTTATTCCATTGGAAGCGATTTCTTTCCGGAGAATATTACCACTACCTCGATGGAAATAGTCGATAAAGAGGCACCCGATGTGTTGTTGGATTTTGACGATAACGCCTCCTTGCGAACGGTACGTCAGGAGCAAGTGCAAATCCGAGCCTTGGAGATCGATTTGATATGGGACTTGTTTACGATTCTGGATTTACATGAATTAATTCATTCCTTGGAACTACGGCAATGCGCCAAGCTTCCTTTATTTTATAACCTACACAAAGCACAGAATTTCGTTTGGTTCTGTTCCTATCTGATTTAGTAGAACTTACCTGTTTCTTATTGTCGCGCATGGGGTGATTCGCCTATGTGCTTTTCGTCGTATTCAAATAATTATAAATCTATAAGTTTTATGAGGATAAAATTGTTTTCTAACTATTTACCCTTACTATGCTTAACGGCTTGTGTATGGGTATCTTGTAGCCAAAACCGGGAGAAAAAGTCCGGGAAGAAAGATCATACGCCGGTGATGCGGTTAACCACGACCACGATCGAGGTGCCGCAGTCCTATGTAGCGGATGTACAAGCCGTACAGTTCGTAGAGGTGAAACCGAAAGTGGAAGGGTTCGTGGAGGCCGTCCTTGTAGATGAGGGCGAGCACGTGAAGAAAGGGCAGGTGCTTTTCAAGCTTTCCTCGGCGGAATTGTACGAGGAGGTGAAAGAGGCGCAAGCCAATCACAAACAGGCCCAAGCCGAGTTGAAGATGGCGGAGGTAGAGGTAGACCGCATCAAGCGTTTGGTGGAGAAAGATATCATCTCGCCGATTCGTCTGGAGCAGGCGATGGCCGAGGCGGACGTGGCACGCTTGCAGGTGCAACAGGCCAAATCCCGTTTGCAACGTGCGGAGACTAATTTCTCGTACACGACGATCACGGCTCCTTTCGAGGGATACGTGGACCGCATCCCCTTTAAGGTGGGAAGTTTGGTTACGCCGAGCAGCTTATTGACCTCCTTGACGGACGTATCGGATATGTTCGCCTATTTCAAGATCAACGAGAAGGAGTATCTGGAATATAAACGGACGCAGTTGAGCGGTATCGACCAGCCGGAGTATAATAATCTGGAGCTGATCCTTTCCGACCAATCCACCTATCGGTATAAAGGGAAGGTAGAGACCGTGGAGGGCGACTTTGAGCGGGGTACCGGATCGATCGCTTTCCGTGCCCGTTTTGCGAACCCGGAACGTTTGCTGCGACATGGCGTATCCGGTAAGATCCGGATGCTGACCAAGATGGAGAACGTGGTCTTGGTTCCCCAGCAATCCACTTTCGAGATACAGGATTTTACCTATGTATATACGGTAGCGGAAGATGGAAAGGTGAGCGTGCGTAGCTTCGAGCCGTTGGCCCGCCACGGTTCTTATTACGTAACACAGGATTTGCCGGACCAGACCGTCATCGTCTACGAGGGTGTTCAGATGATCACAGACGGCATGACTATCAATCCCGATATGGTAGATGGAGCCACGATCCGTCGCCAATTGGAATCGTCTAATGAAATCGAGAATAATAAGTAAGCCCTATGTTTGAAATATTTATCAGACGCCCTATCTTATCGGGCGTGATATCGGTGGTAATTGTCTTCTTGGGATTGCTGGCGATCAACTCCTTGCCGATCACCCAATTCCCGGATATCGTGCCCCCATCCGTTACCGTTACCGCCCGTTATACCGGAGCGAACGCCGACGTGATGGCGAAAACGGTGGCGACCCCGCTGGAGCGTGCTATCAACGGCGTGCCCGGAATGACCTATATGACCTCTGTTTGTACGAACGACGGTATGTCCTTGACTACGATCTATTTCAAGGTCGGTACCGACCCGGACGTAGCTTCCGTGAATGTGCAGAACCGTGTGACCACCGTGCTGGATGAGCTTCCGGAAGAGGTGATCCGTGCCGGCGTGATTACGGAGAAGGAGGTAAACAGTATGTTGATGTACCTGAACATCATGAGCTCGGATAGTACCCATACGGAGAAATTCGTATATAACTTTGCCGATATCAATATCTTGCGTGAGTTGAAGCGCATCGATGGCGTGGGATTCGTGGAGATCATGGGTAGCCGCGACTATGCGATGCGTGTATGGCTGAACCCGAACCGGTTGGCGGCTTATAATATGTCGCCGCAAGAGGTTACGGAGGCGATCCGCTCGCAGAATATCGAGGCGGCGCCGGGTAAGACGGGTATCAGCTCCGACAAGATCCCGCAGCAATTGCAATACGTCTTGCAGTATAGCGGTAAGTTCAGCACGCCGGAGGAATATGGCGAGATCGTCTTGAAAGCCCTGCCGGACGGTTCCGTGCTTCGCCTGAAAGACGTGGCTACGATCGAGTTTGATTCCGAGGATTATAATATGATCTCCATGACGGACGGAAAGCCCTCGGCCTCTATCATGATCAAGCAGCGTCCGGGCTCGAACGCCCGTGAGGTGATCCAGCAGATCAAGGCGAAGATGGAGGAATTGAAGGAAACGACGTTTGCCCCGGGTATGGAATATAATATCTCGTACGACGTATCCCGTTTCTTGGACGCTTCCATATCGGTCGTGCTCAAGACCTTGCTGGAGGCGTTTATCTTGGTATTTATCGTGGTGTATCTTTTCTTGCAGGATTTCCGGTCTACGTTGATACCCGCTATCGCCGTTCCGGTATCGTTGATCGGTACGTTCTTCTTTATGCAGATGCTGGGTTTCTCGATCAATATGCTGACTTTGTTCGCCTTGGTGCTTGCTATCGGTATCGTGGTGGATAACGCGATCGTGGTGGTAGAGGCGGTCCACGTGAAGATGCACAACGAGAAGCTGCCCCCGTTGAAGGCGACGAAAAAGGCGATCGGTGAGATCGGAGGGGCGATTATCGCTATTACGCTGGTGATGTCCGCCGTGTTTATCCCGGTCGGTTTCATGGATGGTACGGTGGGTATCTTCTATCGCCAGTTCTCATTGACGCTTGCTGTGGCGATCGTGATCTCCGGCGTGAACGCCTTGACGTTGTCTCCGGCTCTTTGCGCCTTGTTACTGAAGCCGGTATCTCATTCGAAAAAGGCGAAGAAGGGCCTTCTGACTCGTTTCTTCGAGGGCTTTAACCGCCGTTATGATTTCTTGGAGCGTCGTTATCGCTTGAATTTAAGATGGTTCTTGAACCGTCGGATGCTGACGTACGCAACCTTGATCCTTTTCTGTCTGGCCACGTGGGGCATGACGTTCGTGTTGCCTTCCGGCTTTATCCCGAACGAGGACCAAGGTATGATCTATGTGAACGTAGATGCGCCTCCCGGAGCTACCTTGGAGCGTTCGGAAGCGGCCTTGAACAAGGTGCAAGCGGCTTTGTTGCCGTTGGAAGAGGTGGAGACGATCTCTACCTTGGCCGGCTATAGCTTGATGACCGAGACGGAGGGTGCCAGCTTCGGTATGGGTATGATTAACCTGACCCCTTGGGATCAACGGGAGCAGACAGCGGCGGAGTTGATGAGCGTGTACGCCGATCGTGTCGCCCATATCAAGGATGCGGACATCCAGTTCTTCCTACCGCCTACGGTTCCGGGATTCGGTAACGCGAGTGGCTTCGAGCTTCGTCTGCAAGATAAGACCGCCGGTACGTTCGCCGAGCTGGATGAGGTCGCCAAGAACTTCGTGGCGAAGCTGAACGCTGATCCTCGCCTGACCGGTGTCACTTCCGGCTTCAACCCGAATTTCCCGCAATATCTGCTCCGGGTGGATTTGGCGAAGGCGGCTAAGCTAGGCATCAACGTGAACGAGTCCATGGAAACCTTGCAATCCTATGTAGGTAGTTTCTATTCCTCCAACTTCGTCCGTTTCGGCCAGATGTACAAGGTCATGTTGCAAGCGGCGCCGGAGTATCGTATGAATCCGGAGGATTTGTTCAGCCTGTATGCTAAGAATAAGGAGGGGAATATGGTGCCTTACTCCAACTTCATGACGATGGAGCGTGTGTATGGCCCGAGCCAGATTACCCGTTACAACCTGTTTACCTCGGCCATGATTACCGGCGAGGCCGCCCCGGGTGTCAGCTCGGGTGAGGCTTTGGCTGCTGTCGAGGAGATCGCTTCCGAGGTATTGCCCCGTGGTTACGATACCGAATGGTCCGGTGTGGCGAAGGAGGAGAATGAGTCCGGTGGGCAAACATTGGTGATTTTCGCTATTTGTTTGGCATTCGTCTATCTGTTGCTTGCCGCCCAATACGAGAGCTTATTGCTTCCGCTTCCGGTCATCCTGTCGCTTCCGGCGGGTGTGTTCGGCTCGTTCTTCTTGCTGTACGTGGTAGGGCTGGAGAATAACATCTACGCGCAGGTGGCGTTGGTGATGTTGATCGGTTTGCTGGGAAAGAACGCGATCTTGATTATCGAGGTGGCGAACCAGTGCCGTAAGGAAGGTATCAGCGTGATGGGGGCCGCTATTCAAGGGGCTACCAGTCGTTTGCGCCCGATCCTAATGACCTCCTTCGCTTTTATCAGCGGCTTGATCCCGTTGACGATCGCCTCGGGAGCCGGTGCCTTGGGTAATCGTTCGATCGGTACGGCGGCGGCCGGAGGTATGTTGATCGGTACGTTTGTCGGTATCTTCTTGATCCCGGGGCTTTACGTGATCTTCGAGTCGCTGGCTACTTATTTTAAAAAGAGAAAAGAGAAAGAGCAAATTAAAGAAGACGAGTATGTGTATTGATAAGATGAGATATATAATGATAGGCTGCGCCTTGGCTCTGATTGCTTTGGCCGGTTGTAAGACTCCCGAGCTATCGATGGACGAGCGGATCTCGCTTCCGGAATCCGGCGAGATGGGAATGAACGACACTACGTTCGTGAAACCGCTGTCGTGGGATGTCTTTTTCCAAGATACCTTATTGCGAGGCTATGTGGATGTGGCTTTACGCAATAACCATTCCTTCCGGCAGAGCATGGAGCGCATCGCCATGAGCCGCGCGGCCTTGCAGCGGGCGAAAGGGCTTTTGCTGCCGGACGTGAATTTGAACATCGGAGCCTCCGTGAACCGTTTCGGTGAATATACGATGGATGGTGTGGGGAATAGCGAGACGAACGTGCCTTCTTTGCCAAAAGATAAGCATATACCGGACCCTTACCGGGATTTCGGCTTGAGCTTGAGCTTTCAATGGGAAGCGGATATCTGGGGCAAACTGACCCGGAAGAAGCAGGCCGCCGCCGCTCGCTGGATGGCTTCCGTGGAGGCTACCCGTTTTGCCCAGTCGATGTTGATCTCCGATTTGGCGATTCAATATTATGAGTTGATCGGCTTGGACCGGCGTAAGGAGGTGTTGCGGAACGCGCTGGCCAGTGCCCGTCGTTCCCATGAGCTGACCCGCCAGTTGAAGAAGGAAGGGGCGGAGACGCAGTTGGCGGTCGATCAGTTTTATGCCCGTGTGCTGTCGATCGAGAGTAAGTTGCTGGAAAACGATCAGTTGATCGGTGAGAAGGAGCGAGCGATCGCCTGCCTGTTGGGTGTTTTCCCTTTCGAGATTCGCCGGATGGGATTCGATGAGTTGCGTAAGTTGCCGGTTCCCTTGTCGGAAGGGATTCCGGCGAACCTCTTGACGTTGCGTCCGGATGTACGTTCCGCCGAGATGGAGCTGATCGCCTCCAAGGCGGATGTGATAGCGGCGAAGGCAGCTTTCTATCCCTCGTTGGTGCTTGGCGCCAGTGGCGGTTTCAATGCGTTTGATGTGGGTAAGTGGTTTCATTCGCCGGCCTCTTTGGTGTACGACTTGGCGGCGGGTATCACGGCGCCTATCTTCCGCCGCAATGAGATCCGTTCGATGTGGAACGAGGCGAAGGCTTCCCAGCGTATCGCTTTATCCCAATACCACGAGACCGCTTTGAACGCTTACACCGAGGTGCTCGATCTCTATTGCGCCAGCCAGACCCAAACGGAGCGTATCCGCTTGAAAGAGAAAGAATCCCTTGCCCACCAACGTTCCGTGGTGAATGCCGGCGAGATGTTCCAATTAAGCTATACCGGTTTCTTGGAGGTTCTTTCCGCCGAGGAGCGTTATCTGGATAGCGAGCTGGAGCATATCGATATCGTCACCGATTTATGCCGGAAGAAGATATTGCTATACCGGGCGTTGGGAGGCGGTTGTTGATTTTTATCGTGACGCTATTGTTATTGTACTGCAACCCGCATTGCAGTGTTACTGCACGCCGGTTGCAGTAGCGCTGCACGTGTGTCGCAGTAATACTGCAAAACGGGGTGCAGTGAGTACTTGATATCGTATGCCTTCGGCTTCGTTGCGATAAATCTAAGGAAGATGTGTTCTTTTCTGAAAAGAAGTGCTTATCTTTGAGGCTTATTGTTATCTTATAGTCTAGACCATTATGAAATATCTGACTCTACTCGTGTTTTTAGGAATCTCGTTGTTGTGCGAAGCCCAGCAAGATTCGATCGTCCCTTTTGAGAAAGCTTATAAGCGTACCTATAATATCCGGAAAGTATCGGAAGTGAAACCTACGATTGACGGTAAGCTGGATGAGGACTTTTGGACGAAGCAAGGCGAATGGTCGGATCGTTTCGTACAGATTATCCCCTATGAGCGGGCGATCACCCAATCTCCGACCCGGGTGAAACTTTTCTATGATGATAAATATATCTATATAGGCGTGTATTGTAAGGACGCCGTGCCGGATAAGATGAACCGTTTTATCGGGAACCGGGATGATAATAGTCTGGGCGATTTGATCAGTGTCGCTTTCGATACCTACCATGATTATCGGGCGGCGCCGGAATTTAATATCAATCTGGGAGGGAATAAGACCGATTTAATCGTTACCGACAAGTTGGATGTCAATAAGAGCTGGAACGCCGTTTGGGAGGGCCGGACGCATATTGATCGGGCGGATTCCAGTTGGACCGCCGAGCTGCGTATCCCGTTCAGCCAGTTGCGCTATAACCAGCAATCGGAGGATGGCGTTTGGGGCTTGCACGTACGCCGTATCATACGTAGGAATAACGAGGTGCAAAATTGGAGCATGATTCCCTTGAAGAATAATGGACATGTCTTTTCGTTCGGAAACATGAGCGGCATGGACTCTGTTCCCAAGCCTCGCGGCATCGAGTTCTTGCCGTATGTAATGGGTAAATACAGGCAGGAACCCCGGATAGACGGCAGCCCTTATCAAAAAGGGCATAGCTGGGGAGGAAACGTGGGCTTGGACGCTAAGTTCGCCCTCTCGGATTATACGTTGGATATGACGATCAATCCGGATTACGGACAAGTGGAGTTGGACCCCTCCGTAATGAACCTTACGGCTTACGAGACGTTTTACGATGAGAAACGCCCCTTCTTCTTGGAAGGAAAACATATCTTGGATTTTGCGAACGGTAGCGATATGATGTTTTATACCCGTAGGATCGGCGCCTCTCCCTCTTATACGCCACGGGGTATAGACAATGTAGGCAGTTATGCCGAGACGAAAGAGAATGTGCCGATTATTGGTGCTTTGAAACTGACGGGTACGAATAAACGGGGCTTGACGATCGGAGTGATCGAGAGCGTAACGGCACGTTCCTCCTCCAAGGTTACCCGTAACGGGGTGGAGGATGTGGAAGTCGTGGAGCCTTTGACAAACTATACCGTGGCCCGTGTGCAAAAGAACTGGAAGGGGAATACCTTGCTGGGCGGTATGGTGACTTCGGTAAACCGTGCCTTGGATCAGCCTTATCTGGAGGATTTCATGGTGCGTAACGCTTTCACGGCGGGTATTGACTTTACCCAGTATTTCAAGAATCGCCTTTATTATATAGATGTAAAGGGAATGTTGAGTTCCTTGCATGGTAGCGCCGGGGCGATCACGGCTTTGCAGAATAGCGTGGCGCATTATTATCAAAGGGCTTCCTCCGCCGATTATCTGGGGGTGGATCCTACCCGTCGCTCCCTGACCGGAACGGGTGGTTATGTGAAAGTGGGACGGAAAGGAAACGCCAAATGGAACTTCTCGGAGACCTTTACTTGGTCGTCACCCGGTTTCGACTTGAATGATATGGGATATATGAAGGAGACAGATTATCTGATGAATGAGACGGAGATCATGTATCGGCAGACCGATATCTGGAAGATATTCCGGTACAACGCCTTTACCCTGTCCCAAAAGAATATGTGGAATTACGGCGGTACTCCTTTTAGCAACAACGCTTCTTTGCGTTGGCAAAGTATGACGATGAACCGGTATGAATGGGATGTCAAGGAAACCTTTGCTTGGAATTGGCTGGATAGCCGCTTGCTGCGAGGGGGACCGGATGTTCGCTTCGGTTCTTATTTCTTAACTTCCGCTAAGTTCAATACCGATAAGGCGAAACGAATGATGTTCATGCTCAAATACGAGGGCGATCATAATTTCGAGGGAAATCGCTTCAATACGATCTCGCCGAGCTTGACATTCCGCTTGGGAAACCATGTCTATTTGTCCGGTCAACTGGATTATGCGTGGAATACGGATGAGATGCAATATGTGGCTACGACGAGTCCGCTTAGCTCGAGTAGCTTGGCCCCTTATTATTATGTCATGGGCCACATGGATCAGAAGACCTATGGCCTCACGCTGAAATTACAAGTGAACGTGACCCCCGATATTTCCATTCAATTTTATGGTGCCCCGTTCACCTCCATCGCTAAATACGATGATTTTAAATTAGCGGCGGATACGAAGTCGCATACCTTTGAGAACCGTTTCCAACGTATTGATCCGGATCAATTGACTTATGCGGATGGAGTCTATACCATCGGGGAGGGAGCTGGGCAGATGCCTTTTAGGAACCCTGATTTTAGGTTTAACGAGTTTCGTTCCAACTTGGTAGCCCGCTGGGAATACTTGCCCGGTTCCACGCTTTATTTCGTATGGGAACACCGGATGTCTAACCGGGACAACTGGTACTCCTCCGGCTGGGGAAGTAATCTGGATCGTATGTGGGGACTCCCCGCTACAAATACGTTCATGATCAAAATGAATTATTGGTTCAATCTATAGTCTATTTGTAGTTCGGATTGAATTATTGAATGGATGTTGGCGGAACCTGATCGTGTTGTTTGTTTTTTATGATTTTTATTTATATTTGCGGTGAAAAGAAAAATGCTTCTCAATGCAAACAAGATTTTGAGGCAAGTTAACCTTGATGTTTAATGAATAAATCTTAAATTTTAGATATGGTGAGAGATGGATAGAACAGTGTGTGGGTAATCTCATTCAGATGAGATGTTTTTGAAAAGAATTTTTAGTATAATTCAAGTGTAAAAGAGACTTAAATCTAGTTTTATGAATAATAAATATTACTTAGCAACGGTGCTTTTAGCGTTAGGAGCGTTCTCTCCGTTGTATGGTGTACAAAATACCCCCCCCCCATAATTATTCTGTAAATCAGAATGATATAAGATTGACGGGTACCGTTATTGATGAAGCCGGTATACCAGTGATTGGTGCAAACATTCTTGTAAAAGGTACGACAAACGGTACGATTACCGATATGGATGGTAAGTTTACGTTAATCAATGTTCCTGAAAACGCAATCTTGGTGGTTTCTTATATCGGATATCTAGACCGTGAGATTCCTGTGGCAGGGAAAAGTACGTTGGAAATCCGTTTGAAAGAGGATACGCAGAAGTTGGATGAGGTCGTTGTCGTAGGTTATGGCGTGCAGAAAAAAGTGAACATGACCGGGTCTATATCGAACGTGAAAGCGGATGATCTATCTGTGATCCCGAGTACAAACCTTTCAAACTCTTTGGCCGGACGTGCTCCGGGAGCTACGATCACGGGCAACTCTGGTTTGATGGGGGCTAAATCCGAGATTCGTATGCGTGGAGGATTCGGTGATCCTTTGTTCGTTATTGATGGGGTGATTCGCGATAAAGAGGCTTTCGACTTATTGGAACCTTATGAAATAGACCAAATGAGCTTCTTGAAAGATGCGGCTACCGCCTCAATCTATGGTTCCGCTGCTGGAAATGGTGTCGTGTTGGTAACGACTAAGGGAGGAACGAAAAACCAAAAACCGATATTTAATTACCAAGGTTCTTATGCGTTTAGTAAACCGACTCAGGAATTGTTTGCCGACCGTTGGGATGCGATTGATGATTTGGACTACCAGAATGCGGTAGCTCGTTTCCAAGGTACGCCGCTTCCTAATGGCGAGGAGGAGTATGCCTATTTCCGTGATAATAAGATCAACTATAACGTGAACGATTATATTTGGCAGAATCCCTGGAATACGAAACACTCCTTGAGCGTGAACGGTGGTACGGATAAGGTAAAGTATTATGTGATGGGATCGTTCTTGGCCGAGGAGGGATCGTATGTGTCGTTGGAGAATAAGAAATTCTCCTTACGTTCGAACCTTTCTGTCGATTTGACCAAGTATATAACCATGAATGTGAACTTGGATGCGAATCAATCGAACGATAAGCGTTTCTACTGGCCTTTCTCTGACGATGACGACCAATCGGTGTACGATTTATATCGTTGTACCTTCAACGCAATGAAGACAACGCCGTTTTACTCTTACTTAGACGGAACGCCCGCTAACACCATCACGGATTATCCGATCTATCAAGACTATGGCTCTTGGCAGGGATGGAATCCCGTGGATCAAGTGGTTGGAAACCGTTATTTGAAGACACGTCGGCGTAATTTGAACGGTATCGTTTCGTTCAATATCAACCTTGATTTCATAACGAAAGGTTTGAGCACGAAAGTGATGGCCTCTTATCTAGGCCACGATTACAACCGGAAGCGCTTTATGACCTTCCAGAAAAACTATAAATTCCAGCAAGCGGATCCGCAAGGCAATCGTTTTTTGCCGGCTCCATTGAATTTGAATGAATATAATACCTTCAACTTCTCGCAGAATTACGAGAATCTGGAGTATAAGACTAAACAATTGTGGACCGAGCAATTCAACTGGTTCGTGAATTATGCCAATACGTTCGGTAAGCATGATGTGGCAGCCATGGTGGTATTCGAGCAGGCATCTAATGGTGGCGAGGAGGTATCGGCCAAAGGTGAGTCTCCGCTTACGAATTTAGACCAGATGTTCAACTACTCATCCGATGCTTTGCGACGCTGGGGCGAGGCGAAGGAGAAGAACGGAGGGCGCCTTTCTTGGATCGGCCGTTTCAATTATACATTTGATCAGAAGTATATAGCAGAATTTTCTTTCCGTTACGATGGTAATACCCTTTTCCCAGACGGTAAGCGTTGGGGCTTCTTCCCCTCTGTATCTGCCGCATGGCGTATCAGCCAAGAGTCTTTCATGGAGCCGACATCTGATTGGTTGAGTAATTTGAAGATCCGTGCCTCTTATGGTACGACGGGTAATGATATGGATTTGAGCAAGGACCCGATTGACAAGGTGGATGCGTTCTCTTATTTGCAAAAGTATCAATTGGGTGAAAAATATATCTTTGGTAATAACTTGGCAAATACGATTGTGGCTGGAGCGACTCCGAACTATGCCTTGACATGGGCAACCTCAACTACTTATAATGGTGGTTTGGATTTTGGTTTCTTCAATAATCGTTTGTCTGGAACGTTCGATGCCTTTTATCGGAAAGAGGTAGATATCCTCGGACCGCGTACGGTGACACTCCCAAGCACGTACGGACAGGCTTTGGCTCCGGAAAACTATGCCGAGCGTTCTTGGCGAGGCGGTGAGTTGGCTCTGACTTGGATGGATAAGGCCGCGAATGGCGAGATTACTTACTCTGCCTACTTGAATCTGGGATTCGCTCGTGATCGTTGGGATGTATTGGATGAGGATGCCACTTATCGAGAAGGGGGTAACCTGCATGCGTTGTCAAAACAGGGTAAGGCTGAGGGAATCTTGACGGGCCTGATCGCCGATCACTTGCTGACGGATCCGGCAGAGGTGGAAGCCTTGAAGGCGAAAGGTTTCAAGCAATTCGGACGGGATCCTTATCTGGGTGGTATCTTGTATAAGGATACGAGAGGCGATGGCTACTCGGAGGGACCGGACGGACGTATTGATAGCAATGATGAGTATAATTTGTTGAGTGAGAATGGTACGCCACGTATCAATTATGGTTTTGGCGGTAGTATCAAGTGGAAGGGAATCACGCTGGATGTGCATTTTCAAGGGGTCGGAAAATATGATCGCTTCGTAGGTGGCGTAGATGGAGGTTTCTATCAACATGGTGGTACGATTCGTCCTTATTTCCCGATTTGGACGAGTGATAAGGTGTATGATCCGGAACTTAATCCGGATGGGGTTTATCCACGTATCACGGGCACGAGTTGGTATGAGTCTGGAGCGGGTAATACGAGTTACTGGATGCGCAATGGCGCTTATTTGCGTTTGAAGAATCTAAATATTGGTTACGATTTGCCTATGGCTATTCTTCGTCCGTTAGGAATCACGCATGCTCAGGTATTTGCGAATGCTACTAACTTGTTCTGTATTTCAGCTGTGACCGAGTTCTTGGATCCGGAACAAGAATATTATGATTCTTATCCTTTGATGAGAACGTTCTCTTTTGGTCTTAATTTCTCATTCTAAATATAATATAGGAAGATATGAAAATGATTCAATTTAAATATGCGATAATTAGTGCGGCCTTTCTGTTAGGTGGAATGACAACAGGCTGTGACACGTTGGATATCGACAACCTAGAGACCTACGATGAGTCTATGGTTTGGGGAGACCTTAACCTGGCTCAGGCGTACGTGAACAATCTGTATGAGGAGTGTTTTGAGGGCTGGAGTGTTTCTGCCGACCAAAATTCGGATCAAGTGACGGGCATTCCTTGGTATTTGGGTACGATCACGGAGACTGGGGATAGTTATAAAAAATGGGACTATACCAAGATCCGCCACATCAATGAGGCGATCTTTAAACTGGAGTCTAGCGTGATAGAGGATAAGAAAGCTGTGGATTTCATGTTGGGACAAGCCTATTTCATGCGTGCCTATATGTATTATTGGATGGTGTTGCATCATGGTGGCGTACCTTATTTGAAAGTGCCGCAAGATAAAGATAAGGATGATTTGTACGTGAAACGTAACTCTACGCCGGAATGTTTCCAGTTTATGATAGAGGATTTGGATCATGCGATTTCCTTGTTGCCTGCCAAAATAGCTGGTAGTTCCAGTGATTATGGGCGTATAGACCAGTGTTTTGCAAAGTCTTGGAAAGCAAAGACCTTGTTACTGAAAGCTTCTCCTCAGTTCAATCCGAAACGTATGTATGATAACGCATACTGGAAAGAGGCTTACGTGGCGGCTAAGGAGGCGTATGATTTTTGTGTGCAGAATGGCATCGCGTTGACAGAGAATCCGGCGGATATTTGGTTGCAAGAAAGAGGTCCGGAGGTTATCTTCCCGGTTATTTATTCAAATCCGAACCGTGTCGCTACTTGGGAGTATGGTACGCGTCCGGCTTCTGTGAGCCGTGATAAACCTTATCATAATCCTACTTGGGAATTCGTAAAGGATTTCCCGATGTTGGATGGTAAGCGTTACGACGATCCTACGGGCAAGTATTACGTAGGTGACGAGCAGGCTTTGCTGAAGGCTTTCTGGAAGAATCGCGATCCGCGTTTCAACAGGGCTTGTTTGTATAACGGACGCGAATGGCCGGTAGCTGGTAGATCTGCCGACAACCGTATGTATAACGCCTTGGGTGTGAGCAACGCAGACGATCAATATGGTGTCAATCCGAATGCGGGTGTCAATGCGGCCAACAATGATATTTTCTCTGGAATGTATAATTACAAAGTGTCTGATCTTTCCTTGACACAAGACAAGGTGATGACGTTCGATATTGATTATATCTTGATGCGCTTTGCCGAAGTGATGTTCATCTATGCGGAGGCCGCTAATGAGAACGGACATTCTGATGTAGCTATCGATTTGTTGAAACAGATCCGTAAGCGTGCGGGTATAGAGGCAGGGGCGGATGGTTTGTATGGCTTGAAGGTTGGTAGCCGTGAGGAGATCCGTCAGGCGATTTTGGATGAACGTCATATCGAGCTGTGCTATGAGGGACATCGTTTCTGGGACTTGCGCCGTACGCGTAATATGATGATGTTGGCCGGTTGGACGAAACATGGTATCGAGGCGATCGCAGTCAACCCGGATGGCTCGGATATGGACTTGAACGTCGCTCGCGACCGGATCGCCAAGAATGAGTTGACTACCGGTGATTTTCGCTACGTAATCCATCAAGTTCCTTATACGGAGGCAGCTGAGCGCCAGTTCGTGATCGAGGAAAGCTTCTATTTCTTCCCGATCAAGAAAACTTACTTGGACGAGAACCCGAATTTGGAGCAGAATAATAATTGGGGAGGTACGTTCAATCCGACTATGGAACAATAATTGATTGATTCTTAGATTGAATAATAAGGAATATGAACATTAGGAAATATATATGGGCGTACGTGGTGGCTATGGCCTTGATTTGTCCGGGCGTGAAGGCGCAGGAACAGATCACGATCGGTGTTATCCAATATGATGTACGCGATATAGATAAGAGTTTCAAAGCCCTGCATGAGCAGGGCTTTGGTTCTTGTGAGTTAAATTATAGTGAAAAAAGATTCACGAAGGAATTGGCGGAGCAGGTGAAGGCCGCTTCCGAGAAGCACCGGATCCGGGTAACTACGTTGGTTGGTGTGCCGGGAAGTAAAAGTACGTGGAATTTTCGTCAAGGACCGGCTACGATCGGCCTGGTACCTATCGATGAGCGTTTCGAGAAGTTGGACTTATACCGTAAAATGATCGATTTTTGTGTACAGGCTGGTATTCCGGCTATGCACTCGCATTTTGGATTTATTCCAGAGGATCCGTCTTCGGCGCAGTATAAGGATTTCATTGAGGTGATGCGTGGCTTGGCTACTTATGCGAAGGAGCGTAATGTCTTGATTTATTTCGAGACTGGGCAGGAGACACCAATCACTTTGATTCGTGCGATCCGGGATATCGGTACGGGTAATTTGTTTATCAATTGTGATTTGGCGAATTTACTAATGTATGGCAAGTCGAACTCCCTGGATGCGGTCAAGTTGTTTGGTAACTTGATTAAAGAGTTCCATGCGAAGGATGGCAAGTATCCGGATCCTAACAATCCGTATGAGCTGGGCCATGAGGTACCGATCCCTACGGGCGATGTAGATTTTCCCGCAGTGATTGCCGAGTTGAAAAAACAAGGATTCAAGGGTGCGATAACAATTGAATGTGAGCTGAATGGTACCCGCCATGATTATGTGATCCAAACTCGTAAATATTTGCAAGAGTTGCTGGATCGATAGGCCGCTTAATCACGATTGTAAGCGGTGTTGAATGCCCATTGTAAGTGCTTTATAATGCCCATTATAAAGAGCCTGCAATGGGCATTGTCGTATTTGTAAGAATTATCGACAGGAGTTGTTATTTTATTAGAGGGAAAAAATTATCTTTGCGTGTATACTGTCTAATTGTTAAAATAGAGGATAATGGAAGAGAAGAAAAGATTGACTCGTTCGAATAATAAGATGATAGGGGGTGTTTGTGCCGGTCTTGCGGAATACTTGGATATCGATCCGACGATCGTACGGATCGTATGGGTATTGATGGTTCTTTTCGCCGGATTCGGTATACTGCTCTACATTATATTATGGTTAATAATGCCTAAACAACAGATCGGATAAAGAATGAATTTTGAAATATCGTCTTCGTTCAGTCCCACGGGTGACCAACCCGAGGCGATTGCGGCATTGTCGGAAGGGATCAAGAGCGGCGTTCCTTTTCAAACACTTTTAGGTGTTACCGGTTCTGGTAAGACGTTTACGATCGCTAACGTGATAAAGGAAGTTCAGAGACCAACCTTGATACTCAGCCATAATAAGACGCTTGCCGCTCAGTTATACAGTGAGTTTAAAGCGTTTTTCCCAAATAATGCGGTAGAGTACTTTGTCTCTTATTATGATTATTATCAGCCGGAGGCCTATCTACCTTCTACCGATACCTATATAGAGAAAGATTTGGCGATCAATGAGGAGATCGATAAGCTGCGTTTGAGGGCCACGGCTTCCTTATTGTCGGGTCGTAAGGACGTGATCGTGGTCTCATCCGTATCCTGCTTATATGGTATGGCGGATCCTACGGCATTCGCCGAGAAAGTGACGCATCTGGAACGGGGTATGCGTATCGACCGGGATAAGCTGTTGCGCCGGTTTGTAGACGCCTTGTACGTGAATAATAAGCTGGAGTTCAAAAGCGGCTGTTTCCGTGTGAATGGTGATACGGTGGATATTTTCCCGGCGATCGAGACCTTCGACGGCATGGCGTACCGTATCGAGTTCTGGGATGATGAGATAGACCGCATCTCCTCTTTCAATCCGTTGACAGGCGAGGAGTATGATGAGCAAGATGAGCTGAATATTTATCCTACCAATTTATTCGTGACCACCCAAGAGCGTATCAATATGGCGATCGGTCAGATCGATGTGGATCTGGGAACGCAGGTGAATTTCCTCAAGGAGATCGGTAAGCCCTTCGAGGCGAAACGCCTGTATGAGCGTGTCACGTTTGATCTGGAAATGATCCGGGAGCTAGGGCATTGCTCGGGTATCGAGAACTATTCCCGTTATTTCGACGGACGCGCGGCGGGTGATCGCCCTTTCTGCCTGTTGGATTATTTCCCGAAAGACTTCCTGCTTGTCGTAGACGAGAGCCATGTGACGATCCCGCAGATTCGTGCGATGTATGGCGGGGATTATGCCCGGAAGAAAAACTTGGTGGAGTATGGTTTCCGTTTGCCCTCGGCGATGGATAACCGTCCGCTTACCTTTGATGAGTTCGAGTCGTTGACGCCTCTGGGCATTTACGTGAGCGCTACTCCCGCTGATTACGAGTTGATAAAGAGCGAGGGAGTGGTGGTGGAGCAGGTGATACGTCCGACAGGCCTGCTGGACCCGATTATCGATGTCCGTCCTTCATTAAACCAAATCGACGACTTGATGGAGGAGATCACGCAGCGCTCGGCAAAAGACGAACGAGTCTTGGTGACTACCTTGACCAAGCGTATGGCGGAAGAGCTGACTACGTATATGACCCGCATGGGGGTACGATGCAACTATATACATAGCGATGTAGATACCTTGGAACGTGTACAGATTATGGACGACCTGCGGAATGGCCTGTTTGATGTGCTGATCGGTGTCAATCTGCTACGCGAGGGGCTGGATTTACCGGAAGTCTCGTTGGTCGCTATCTTGGATGCGGATAAGGAAGGCTTTTTGCGTTCCCACCGATCCTTGACGCAGACAGCTGGACGTGCCGCCCGAAACGTGAATGGAAAGGTTATCTTCTATGCCGATAAGATCACGGCGAGTATGCAGCAGACCATGGACGAGACCAATCGCCGGCGGGAGAAACAGATGGCTTATAACGAGGCGCATGGCATTACTCCGAAGCAAGTCATGAAAAACAGTGTATCCATGCTTGCCGAGAAACAACAAACGGCGGAGCCTTACGCTTATATAGAGCCGGAACCAAGCTTGGTAGCGGACCCGGTCGTGCAATACATGAACCGTACGCAGCTTGAGAAGGCGATCGAGCGGACTCGCAAACAGATGACAGAGGCGGCGAAGAAACTGGATTTCATCGAGGCTGCCCAATTCCGTGACGAGCTGGTGAAATTGGAGGATTTACTGAAAACGAAAAAGGATTAGCTTATGAGAAGGGGAATGCTACTGCTCGGTTTTTGGATGTGTGTATGTATGGTGTTTTTAGTGAACGCCCAAGAGCATACATCCCGTAAGTTGTATTGTACGGATGAGGATCGTGCTATTTTCGATCGGTATTGTACTCAGATGGAACCTAAGAAGTCGTTACCCCTAGACAAGCTAATGATCCATACCGCCCTTTTCTTCCGGGGGACTCCTTATGTCGCCTCTACCTTGGAAAAGGAGCCGGAGGGCTTGGTGGTTAATCTGCGGGAACTGGATTGTACCACATTCGCGGAGAGCGTATTGGCTTTATCCCGCACCCTGTGGGAAGAAAATCCTACCTTTGAGAACTTCTGTGAGAATTTACAGCAGCTCCGGTACAGAGACGGCACGATCCATGATTACACGGATCGTTTGCATTATATGACCGACTGGTTCTATGAGAACGAGCGAAAAGGAATCGTGAAAGATATGGGGCGGGAGATCGGTGGTGCCTCCCTACCTTTGGATTTATCTTTTATATCCACGCATCCGGATAGCTATAAGCAATTGAAGAACCATCCGGAAAGGGTTCGAAGGATGGCCGATAAGGAAAAGGAGATAAACCTGCGTCCTCATTATTATGTGCCTAAACAGGAGATCGAGAAATGTTCGTCCGGAATCAAGAATGGCGATATCCTCTGTTTTGTTACTTCTATCAAGGGGCTGGACGTGACGCATGTCGGGATCGCCTATTGGAAGGATGGACAACTGACATTTATCCATGCCTCTTTTTCCGCTAAAAAGGTAATCATCCAAGTATCCTCCTTACGAGATTACGCCGAGGGGATAAAGAGCTGTAAAGGGATATTGGTAGCCCGCCCACTATCGATTTATTGAAATAACTCGAAGGCAAACTTGAATCCCATGCTTTGGTAATGCCAGCGATCGAATCCGGCGAATATCCCGATATTAAAGATATGGTTCCCGATCCCGTATCCGACTTCCGTATAGCTAGGCAAGACCGGTGTCCATAGCTGGCTCAGATAAAAGCGTTCGGAGAGGATATAGCGTGAGGCCGTTTGCATGAATTTTTTCGTGGAGTTGATGCGGAGGATCTTGAATAAGACAAAAGGGCTTTCATACATGAAATGCGCTTGTATATACTTATCGGAGGCATTGAACCACTCGCCTTTCAGCAGATTGAAGACTCCGCCGATCTGATCATCCCATGTATCGGGGAAATTCCTGCGGGTGAAATACCTAAAGTCTGCGAAATAGGTAGACTTCTGTTGCGTATAAAGACCGGCGCTGATATGATAGTTCAATCGTCTGCATAGGCCAAGCATAAGGCTTTGATGCACGTCCGCCTCTATACGTCCGTAATCTCCCGAGCTTTTCCCGACTCCGGGGATACCTCTCGCTATTTCGATTGATATCGTGGGATAATACGAATAGACATACTCCTTCCGGTATCCGTCCATGCGATAATATTGGCGGGGGGTATAGGAGAAACCGAGCGTGGGCGTAAAGTCATTATAATTTTGGCTAAGTATTTCCTCTACATCATCCCCGGGATCAATCGCCACTTTCTTTTTAGAGGGGATACGGCGATGGTAAGAGATGCCTGTTGTTAATTGAAACCCATTGAATAACTCAATGGAGTTTTTTATTTCCGCATAGTAGTGTTTGAAATACTCAAGGTTTAAATCATCAAAATTGAAGGTGGAATCCTTTAGTTCCTCATTGATCTTTTGGGTGATCTCGGAGGAATAGCTTTCATTACTGTTTCCTACTTCTACCGATAAAATTCCCCGTTTCTGCGGCGAGTATTCCCAATCGCCTCCAACCTTGAAAAATATCTGCTTGCGCTTGAATACGTAACCTATCTCCGGACGAAAACGAATTTGCTTGTCACGGGTAAATGTCTTGCTGATACGGAATCGCTGTTTGTAAGTGATGCCGTTACGGGCGGAATAACCCAATTGGAATGGATTCAGAAGCCCGGAATATTTAATACGGGTCGTTTTATAATCCATATTGACCGTATTCGTTAACTGCTCCGTTAGTTTAACGTACTTCTGGAGATCATCGGCCGTATCGATTTTATTTATATTCTGCTCTTGGGCTTTATTGTATAAGTGGGCTTCATCCGGACTCAAGGGATTGTCACGATGGATATTCCAATACGTGGAATCCCTGATAATAGGAACCGTATCGGACGAGAGCTTGTAATAATTGGTCAGGTCCAAGGATTTCCATTTATGGCTTTCGTTGTCCTCCTCCACCCATTCCACTTCCTGATACTTAAAGGAAGAATGGTAGGTGGTTGCCACTGCGTTTCCCAATACCCTGTATCGGAGGAATAGATCCGCCTTCTCGGGCAGGATGAACCGCCTGAAATCCCGTCCGTAGCTCATGACTAGGTTGAATTCGGCGAAAGAGTAACGACCGTTCATATCGATCTTATCGATCGTCCATGACTGGTCGATGACATATAAATCCCCGCATACCAATTTCTGGCTCCATTGCTTCGGCAGGAAACGGATTTTGTAAATCGTCAAGCCGTTGATAGTTTCCAGCCCTTCCAAATTGAACGTATAAAACTTAAAAGCGTTGCTAGCTATCGGCATGAAGATAGCATCATCGTAAGCGGTAGGGGAGTATACGTTCAAATTCAAGAAGGCCAAGGCCTCCTGCTGCTTTTTCCCGTTGGGTATGCTGTTTCCGTTGACCGCCTTTAGATCATGAAGATAGTTCTGCGGAGCGTTAAATTTAGATTGGCTGACCATCTCAAAAAGCATATCCTTATTTTTTCGGTCGATAGGGAAGATATGGTGGGCGAGACGTATTAACATATTTTGTTTTAAAATTTCTGTACGTCCTTTGATATAGATCTCAGCCTCATATTTCGATACCGTATTTTGATATTGGGTTGCCTTTTCGATAACAAGGTGCATGATCGAGTCCGCCCGTTCTCTCGTTTCTCGATTCCCCTTGCCAAAAGACAGGATCTTATCACTATAAGTATCAGTGCTCTTCGCGAAAATACTTATAGAGATTAAAATCAAGGTAAGTATCGAATATAACTTTTTCAACGATTTTACATTCTTTCCAGACAAACATAATGAATAAATTTCAGTTTAGACGTGAAAGAAAGTAAAATGTTACAATATGGTGTAATTAATCGTACAAAAGTTTTTATTTTATCAAAAGAAAAATCGTATATTTGTGCTTCATAAGTATGTTATATAGCAGTCGTGGTTAAACAGCAAAAAGAAGAGGTCGATTTATCGGCCAGTTTATCAGAGGTGTGGAGGGTTCTGACCGATAAGGAACGTGAGATCCTCCGTAGTAATTCGACGATCCAGCATTTCAAACGTAACGAGTTGATTTATTGCGAGGGCGACGAACCAAAGGACATGATGTGCTTGTTAAAGGGTAAAGTGAAGATTTACAAGGATGGAGTAGGTGGCAGAAGCCAGATTATCCGAATGATTAAGCCTGTGCAGTATTTTGGTTACCGGGCTAGTTTCGCTCAAGAAGATTACTTGACGAACGCTTCCGCATTCGAGGCTTCTACGGTTTGCATGATTCCTATGACAGTGGTTACGGGCCTTTTAATGAGTAATCCGAATTTGGCTATGTTTTTCATCCGACAATTATCCATTGATCTCGGTATCTCGGATGAACGTACGGTTAACCTTACGCAAAAACATATTCGTGGGCGATTAGCTGAATCTTTGTTATTCCTGAAAGATAGTTACGGACTGGAAGAAGACGGTGCTACGTTAAGCATCTATTTGGCTCGTGAAGATCTGGCAAATCTATCTAATATGACTACATCGAATGCTATTCGCACGTTGTCTACCTTTGTGGCGGAACGTATCATTGCTTTAGACGGTAGAAAGATTAAGTTGATAGATGAAGATCGGTTGAAGAAAATCAGCAAGATGGGATAATTAGATTATTGATCGTAAAAATAAGAAATAAAGGGGCCTTTTTAGTAAGGGCCCCTTATTTTTTATAGGATCGCTTGGCGTAAACGTACCAAACGTGTCAAAAGATCTTCTAATAAATCCAGTCTGAGCATATTGGCCCCGTCGGATTTGGCTTGGCTTGGCTCCGGGTGGGTCTCTATAAACAGGCCGTCCGTGCCTATGGCTATAGCGGCTTTCGCTATCGTCTCGATAAGGGCGGGCAATCCACCGGTCACGCCGGAGGTTTGGTTCGGCTGTTGCAAGGAATGGGTTACATCCATAATGACTGGGAAACCGAATGTTTGCATTTGCGGGATACCCCGGAAATCGACAACAAGGTCGGTATAGCCGAATGTCGTTCCCCGCTCGGTGATCATGACATTATCATTTCCTGCGTCCACTACCTTTTGTACGGCGAATTGCATGGCACCCGGCGAAAGGAACTGTCCTTTCTTTATATTGACGATCTTCCCGGTCTCGGCCGCCGCTACCAATAAATCCGTTTGGCGGCATAGGAAAGCCGGGATTTGAAGGACATCGACATATTCGGCGGCCATGGCAGCTTCCGTTGTCTCATGGATGTCGGTAACGGTGGGAATATCGAACGTCTCGCTCACCTTCCGTAAGATCTTTAACGCCTTCTCATCCCCGATGCCCGTGAAAGAATCCAGACGGGAGCGATTCGCTTTCCGATAGGAGCCTTTGAATACATAGGGTATATGCAGTCTTTCCGTGATACCCACTATTTTCTCGGCGATACGTAACGCCATATCTTCCCCCTCGATTACGCAAGGACCTGCCATCAAGAAGAAGTTCTCGCTTTTATTTAGATCGTTTATTGTTATCATAGCTGATTATTTAGAATTCGCATTGTTGTCGCTATTTTTTCTTCGGTCGGTAGAGTGGCGTCTATCCAATGAATCTCGCAACCCCGGCGCTCCATGCCCCGGAACCAAGTCATTTGCCTCTTGGCGAATTGATGGATCGCTATCTCGAGTTGCGAGACCATCTCCTCAAAAGAAAGCTCCCCGATAATATATAAAGTAAGAAACTTATATTCCAATCCGTAATAGATCAAGTCTTCCGGTTTAACACCCGTAGCCAAGATCGTACGAACCTCATCCACCATTCCTTCGTCCAACCGGGTCCGCAAGCGTCTGGATATTTTTTCCCTACGTAATTCCCGGTCGATGTGGATACCGATGATCAGGCTGTTGATCGGATTATATTCATTTACGTCTGGTGCCTGAGTCTTATAATACTCCTCGATCTCGATCGCACGGATAGCCCGCTGGGCGGTGTCCACGTCCGTTTTATTATGTAATATCTTATAAGAGGCGAGGATGGTTTCCAGTTCCTCCAAGGTTTTATTCCTCAAGGATTCCCTTAGCTCAGGATTTTGAGGCACGTCTAATAGCTTATATCCTTTTAGTACGGCCTCTATGTACATCCCGGTTCCTCCACATAAGATCGGGAGTTTACCCCTCCGCTTCATATCCTCATAGACCCGGAAAAAGTCATGCTGATACTCAAATACGTTATATTTATAGCCGGGCTCGCAGATATCGATCAAGTGATAGGGGATTTGTTTTCCATTCACGTTGTAATCGGCCAAATCCTTACCCGTCCCGATATCCATAGAACGATAGATCTGCCGGGAATCAGCGCTGATGATCTCCGTATCCAACTGGGCGGCGAGAGCGGCGGCGAAGGTCGTCTTTCCGGAAGCCGTAGGCCCTAGAATCGTGATAAGTTCATATGATTTCATGATACAAACGTACGAAAAAAAAGGCCATCCTCAAAGAGGATAGCCTTTTCTATGTAGAGTGGTAATAAATTACTTACCAGCGATAACGCGAGCCATCTCACAAACTTTGTTTGAATAACCCCACTCGTTGTCGTACCAAGATACGATCTTAGCGAAGTTAGAATCCAAAGAGATACCAGCTTTAGCGTCGAAGATAGAAGTGTTAGCACAGCCACGGAAGTCAGTTGAAACAACTGCGTCTTCAGTATAACCAAGAACACCTTTCAATTCGCCTTCAGAAGCCTCCTTCATTGCAGCGCAGATGTCAGCCATAGAAGCCTCTTTCTCAAGAACTACTGTCAAGTCAACAACAGAAACATCAGAAGTCGGTACACGGAAAGCCATACCTGTCAATTTGCCGTTCAATACAGGTAATACTTTACCTACAGCCTTAGCGGCACCCGTTGAAGAAGGGATGATGTTCTCAAGGATACCACGACCACCTCTCCAGTCTTTCTTAGAAGGACCGTCTACAGTCTTCTGAGTAGCTGTAGCAGCGTGAACTGTCGTCATCAAACCTTTAACGATACCGAACTTGTCGTTCAAAACCTTAGCGATAGGAGCCAAGCAGTTTGTAGTACAAGAAGCGTTAGAGATAATGTCTTGACCTGCGTAAGTTGTATGGTTAACACCGTAAACGAACATAGGAGTAGCGTCCTTAGAAGGAGCAGACATGATAACTTTCTTAGCGCCAGCTTGGATGTGTTTGCGAGCTGTCTCGTCTGTCAAGAAGAAACCAGTAGACTCAACAACAACGTCAGCGTCAACCTCGTTCCATTTCAAGTTAGCAGGATCCATCTCAGCAGTTAAACGGATCTTGTTACCGTTTACAACCAAAGCGCCGTCTTCTACAGCTACTTCGCCGTCGAAACGACCGTGTACTGAGTCATATTTCAACATGTATGCCAAGTAATCAGCATCCAAAAGGTCGTTGATACCTACAACTTGAATGTCGTTGCCAAAGTTAGCAACTGCAGCACGGAACACCATACGTCCGATACGGCCAAAACCGTTAATACCTAGTTTGATCATTGTAATAAAACTTTTTATGGGTTTATTAATAATAAGTCTTTATTTTTATCTCTTATCCATCGCAAGGAGTAGATATTCATTTTATCCTTGCTTTAACGACTGCAAATGTAGTCATGTTTTTTGTATTGAGCCTTATAATATAGCCAGAAAAAAGCTGCCCTCTAACATAAATTAATTGTTGGAGGTTATTTCTTTTTCTTGAATAAGAGATTAGAGAACCATTTTTTCGCTTTTTTGATTCCCCACGTCATAATAAATGGTTGAGCGAGATCCCAAGCGATGGGAATCATGCCTTTCGCTATGGATAAATAGTCTGAGATCCCTAAAGCGATGGAGGGTTGTCCAGCCGTTACGGGAGCTGTGTTCTTGTCGTTTGTTTTTGTCGTTGACTTATTGCTCGGGAAAAGGAGAGACGATAATCCGGATAACAATAAACTTCCGGCGTTCTCCTGTATATAAGAGAAATCCTCATTCAATTTCTGTTCCTGTCGCTTACATTGTCTCTGTATGCGTTCTTTGTCAGAAATCAGTTTCTCCAGTGGGGTTTGCCGGTTGTTCATCGTTTGTCGCGTTATTTTTATCGTCATTCGCCGTCATGGCGGCTATTACCTCATTTAATACTTTTGTGCTGATCCTGTCCCTATTCATTATTATAATGCCGATAAGTAGCAGGTACAAGACCGCCACGATACCGAATCCGAACCCGGAGGAGCCGAGCCAATCCCCTAGGAAGAAGCCCAAGGCCAAGAATATGAACAAGATGGCGAAGAACGCCAAGAACAATAATATCAAGCCATATGAGAGAACGGCTATGACTTTACCCGTTCTCTCATATGTGCTCAACTTTAGGAGCTCAAGTTTTAACTCCACATAAGCCGATACATCTTCTTTCAGCTCACGGAAGACTGTTCCTGAATCTTTCTCCATACAAAGCTTATTCAGCTACGATTTCTTCTGTTGCCTGTACTACTTCTTGCTTTCCTTCTTTATATTTGGCAAGAGCGGAGTTAAAACCTTCTTTTACTTTTCCGACAACACCGTTCAATTCTTCCAGTAATTGTTCTCTCTTATCTGTCGCTGCCAAATAACCTACAGCGGCACCAACAGCCGCACCTACTACAAGGCCAAGTAATAATTTTGAATCTACGCTTTTCATAACTTTTTCTTTTTAGAAGTTTCCACTAAGATAACGTATTTATTTGGATTAAGGTTTATCTTTGTCTTAACTTTTGTTGTTAAAAAAAGTTATCCTTTTAAGACCTTCACGGCAACCCAGTTATTTCTTTCGTTATAAGAATCCAATTTCAGCCCGTTCTTCTGACATTCTGCTTCTATCGCCGGGATATCTTCTACATAAAAGCCGCTCATAAATAGGATGCTTCCCGGTTTCATACTGTTTGTATATTGACAAATGTCATTCAGGAGGATGTTCCGGTTGATATTGGCGAAGACGATGTCGAATTGCCCGAATTCCTTGATTTTCTCGGCGCCGCCCAAGGCAACTTGTATGTCTTCGGTATGATTCAGGCGGATATTTTCTAGGGCGTTGTTATAAGCCCATTCGTCGATGTCGATGGCCGCTACCCGTTTCGCCCCTTTCAGCCGGGCCAAGATGGCCAGCACGGCTGTGCCGCATCCTATATCCAGTAACTCCTTGCCTTCTAGGTCTAGTTTCAGCATCTCGCTTATCATCAAATAAGTCGTTTCGTGATTGCCGGTACCGAAAGCCATTTTCGGGTCTATTATTATATTATATGTATAGCCGGGCTCCGCCTCGTGGAAGGAGGCACGGATAATGCACTCGTTTCCGATCCGGATGGGTTTGAAATAATTCTTCTCCCATTCCTCATTCCAGTCCTTGCTTTCTACCCATTTGGAGGTGTAATCGATCCGGGTATTCTCTAGCGGAAAGTCGGCCAGTTTATCATCCAATGTCTTTTTGTCGTATAAAGCCTCGGATATATATCCCAGCAAACCCTTCTCGCTTTCCGTAAAGCTCTCAAAACCGATTTCCCCCAACTCGGCGGCCAGCACGTCATTGATAATCTCTTTCTCGATAGGAGAGGTGTATGTGAAACTAAGTTCGTAGTAGTTCATGTCGTATCTTTTTGTTTATTTTCTATATTGTCCGCAAACATACGAAAAAATCTGTTGCCTATTCAAATATCACGAAGCCTAATACAATTCCGTATATTCTTTCTCCGCGTCGAAGCAGGGGCAAGCCTTGCGGATATAGGGGCTGAGTTGGTAATGTCCCAGGATATGCGCTGACGGGTAATCACGGCGTAGCTGCCGCAAGAGATCGAGCAGGGTACAACGCTGGGCGTAGGTGCGGGTATCAGCGGGAAGACCTCGCTCATCCAATCCGCCCTCGTAGCAAATACCCAGACTGTGATCGTTCCAGCCCGAGGCGTGTGCCCCGATCTGGTTCTCCGGCCGGCAGCGGTGCAGCTCGCCATCCCGGGTGATATAGTAATGATAGCCGATGTCGGCGAACCCACGATCCTTGTGTGCGCTCCGAAGCGCTTCCACTGGAAAATCCCGGTCGTAGCGTGTTGCGCTGCAATGAATTACAAGGAGGCGAACCTCCCTGTAATTCTGGTAAAAGCAATATTGTTTCATTTTTATTCTTTTTTTTGTTTGTGTGTTACTTTTCTCTTGAAAGAAAAGTAACCAAAAGTTCAAGGCTGACGCGGACGGGCTACTCGTCGGCCTTCGCTCGCTGTCGCGTCCCAACTCGCTTCGCTCAAACAGGGACGCTCCTGTCGCTCACTTCGGCCGCCTCGCTTTACGCCCGCCCGCTAAGGCCGGATGGAGAGCCGTTCCCGGCTCTTTGAGGAGAGGCCGGCCCCTTGAGAAAGACTGTCCTTCTGGGTAGAGGGTGTCCTCTTTTGGGGAGGTTGTCTTCTTTAGGGAGTGGGAACGGGTGGGGGAGGCTTGCTAAAACAATTGGCAAGCTTGCAGGCCGAAGGCCCCTGCGATGGCGGTAGCAACAGCGATGATCACTTTGAGAATGGTACTCCAAACAGACTTCTTCATGATAATTAATAATTAATAGTGAACAATGAATAATGAATAATGATATCCCGGCTGATATAAGAGGAAAGCGACGCTTTCCTTCGGACGGCCTCAGCGGACGGGCGTGAAGCGGAGAGACCGTAGCGAGCGCCCGGAGCATCCCTGTTTGAGCGCAGCGAGTTGGGATGCGACAGCGAGCGCAGGTCTCGAAGTAGCCCGTCAGCGTCAGCCTTGACCTTTTGGTTACTTTTGGGTCAAGCCAAAAGTGACATACCGATTGGGTCAAGCCAAAAGTGACACGCTATATCTCGTCAGGCGATTCCGAGTCGTCCCCTCCGGAAGCGGGCTTCTTACTGATATCTACAGAGGTCTCCCCGGCCTTCTCCGCACGAAGCACGGCTTGCTGAGCCTTGCGGCTGGCCACCGGCTGGAACTCCAGTCCGGCGAAGATGTTCTTCAGGTCCTCGCCCGGTATATACTGGATGTTGACACCGGTGATGTTTGTAGATGTGAATTTCTCAAGACTCTCCGCCCCCTCGTTGAGGATCTGTAGACGGAATTTGCCCAACTCGCCGAAATCCACCTGCTTTCCCTCTTGGAGGGCATCGAGCAGGTTCTCGACGGTGGAGATCAATACCGCCACCACGTCCGCACGGCTGACGGTGGTTTGCTTGGATATCCGGCGACTCAGTTGCTTGAGCGACAGCTCTCCATTGATCTGTGCCGTGGCGTACGCTTTCGCCGGCTCGTCTTTCTTCAAGGGGTTGGGCCGAAGGGCCACACTGTAATTTAATGCCATAGTTTTGATAATTAAAAATTGATAATTGATAATTGAAAATGGGATCGATCTGTTTTCGATTACGAATGTACGACTTCCGGTTTCCTCCGGAATGAGTCTCGTAGAGGCGGTGTGAAATCGAGGGGAATAAGGTGATAAAAGATGAATATTAGTGGATCGGATCGTTGCCGGATTCGTACTTTTTCAGTATCTTTATTCCTGTAAATGAATTGAAAAATACCTATTTTATGCAAACAAACAACGAATATCTGGATGAGTGGCCGGTGCGCCCTTATAGCAAACGGGAGTTGGCCATGGCCTATGCTCCCGATATCAGTCCGAGTTCCGCTCTCAACCGCTTGGCGGGATGGGTCCGACATCATCAGAAGCTCAGCCATGAGCTGGATGAGACAGGCTACCAAAACCGGCAGCGGATTTTCACCTCCCTGCAAGTGGAACTGATCTTTCGCTATTTGGGCCGTCCTTGAACGAGGATCTTCCACGTTCGCTTTCGCATGCGTATATCGGCATCGCTTCATGTGTATATTGACGTTAGCCCACACGTATATCGCCGTGGCCCTATGCGGGCGTAGGCGTGAGGCGATGCCGGTGTACGTGTGGGGCGTGCGAGTAATGCAAATAATGCAAGTAATGCAGTACCTGTTTTCCCACACACGTGCGTACATACTTAAAAGAAGAGGAGGAAAAGGGATTATGTTTTCTTATAATCCCCTCGTTTTTCTCCCTTTCGGACGATTCCCTGTTTCTGCCAACGTTGCAAGCAACTGCATGCGGTGTTTTTGGGTATCTTCAGCTTCTCGGCTTCTTCCAAGAGGGATTGATAGGTGAACTCCGTATCCAAGGTGATGAAGAGACGTTCTTGGTCGGCCATGCCCCGGTTCTTCACCTCGTTGGCGGGAAGGAACGAGAGTATGTGTACGGCGTGTAGGTACATAGGCTCGGCCAAGGAAAGGACCGCTTGGAAATCATCCTCTTGGATGGAGAGATCCCAGCGGGTGATGATCCCGTCCTTGATGTTGTCGGCGCAGGTCTGCGGGTCTGGTGTGAGCCGGGGCGACTTGCGCAGGCTGGCGGCGAAGTCTCCCGCCTCCTCGCATTCCCCTGTTATTCGCAATAGGGCGACGATCGACAGGATACGTCCGATATTGATGGCCATCCGTACGACGGAGCTGTTCATCTCGTTGCCGGTGCCCTTCCGGGAGCGCTCGAACAAGGTTTGGAACACCTCGTTGAAGGAGGCGATTTGCGCGTCGGTCAAGCGAAGCGAGATCACCCCCAGTTTCTGGATCTCTCTCAAGTGAACGATCCAGTCCTTGCCCAATTTCTGGAATTCCAGCGACGTGTCGGTCCGCTGTAGACTGAACTGGTTGATCCAGTGAAGTACACGGGGCATATAATAGAACATTTGCCGGGAGAACAATCCGTTCTCGCTGGAAGGGATCAGCGGCTTCACCTGCCCGGGCGTCCCGCTTATCAATACCGACAGGTGGGAGTGCCGCAGCTCCCGATACTCCCGGTCTGTCCGCCGGTTGTAACTGAGCGGGTCGTGATCGAACGAGCTGCGGATCACCTCGCTCCAATGGCCATAATCCGAGGCGATGGAGTTGCTGACCATGTCCGCCTCGGTCTCGCAGATGATCCCCACGCCGCCCGAGTCGATGATATTCTGCAAGATACCGGTACCGGTGTTGTTGCCGGAGAATATAAACATACGGTTGAGAGGCATTTCCGGTTCCTCGGCTTTCGCCTTTTCCCGTCCCAAGGAATTGAAGGAGGTCATCTCTTTCTTATACCTTTTCATCTCCTCCGCCACGGTCGCCCGGATCTCGTCGTGGATCGGTTGCACGAGCATTCGCGTCCATGCGAGCACGCCTTTTCCGGAGGCGGGGGGAGCGACGATGAAGGTTTGCAAACTGGAGAAGAACCATTTGCCTCCATATAGGAACCGCAGCGTCTGGGCGAGCGAGGCGCCCAAGGTGGTGAGCCCGCCGAGGAGGAGTACGTCCCGTTGCTCCCGGCTCTGTCCGAACGCCATGATCTGCCGCAACATCCGGGGCCACTCATGCCCCTCGGGGAAGAAGGGCAGGTGGGTGAACGGATCGACCTGCTCCTCGATCTCGATCTCTACGTTATTATCGCGCGCACGTGTGTGGGAAAAAGGTGCTGCATTACTTGCATTACTTGCATTATTTGCGTGCGTATCGCGGGGGCGGCTTGGAGGCTCCAGGCGTACGCCCGCCAGTTCGGCCAAGTGGAAGGCCGTACCGAGGTGTATCCTGTGGTCTCCCTTTTTCAAGGCGTTGGAGAAAAGCCGTTCGGCCTTCTCCCGGTTAAACTTCACCGATAGGGAACACAGGGCGATGAACCCTTCTCGTCCTGCCTCGCCGCAATCGTTGGCGATGGCAAACGCCAAGCGCACGTATTCACAATATCCGGGGGCGATATCTACACCCGCCGAACGAACCGCTTCTACTAAGCGGGATAAACTGTCTGACATGTAATTTATGATTTATGAGTTAGATTTCAAATCCTAAAAAGTGCGTTGGGATCATGACATAGGAAACAAGAGCGGACGATGTCTTTGCCGCTCGGGTCTACTTTCTGGGAGCCTCGCGTCTCTCCGTCGCCATACACATATTCCACGTAGTTCATTACGCCTAGGATATGCTCGGAGATATAGGCGGGTGTCTCGTTTCCGGGATGTTCCGGATAGGGGACGAAAGCCTTTACGCCTCGTTCGCTCGGGCTGATGAAGCAGAGAGCGGGGCATAGGTAGGCATCGTCGAACAGCTGTCTTCGGAGGGCTTCCGCCTCCGCGGTAGAGTCCAATCCGTCTACATCCACTACCACCAATCCGCTCGGGGCCAGGAGCCGATCGCTTTTCCGGTAGGAGAAAGTCCCGCAAGGCGTGACATACGGTAGCGTTTGCCGTTTCAGCTCGCTGAATCGTTCCTTGTCACCCGTCTCAAGCGGGAGGCGGAGCTGCCGGGTGAGGCGTTCGAGGGTCGGATCGCCGGTGATGAGTCGGGCCACCTCCTGTAAGGTGACTTCTCGACTGGGATATACGGTAGCCGGTCGTGATACTCGTCCCGTTAGGCTATCTTTGACCGGTGAGATCGGGGCTGCGAAAAGGGACATTTTAAATTCATTTTTCATGTATTCTTTTTCTTAGATTAACGGCGGTGAAGGTCGGATTAATAAAATAAAGTGCGGGACGAACAGTTCGTCCCAATGTTAATGGTGTTGACATGATTAAATAAAAGATAACAGAATAAACAAGGATTTAAGGAGGATTTATATGAAAAAAGAAGACGTGGTGGCGGGTATGTTGGCTTATATAGCCCACCTTCGTGAGGTGGGGCGTTATTCCACGGCGAAGAGTTATCTGGACGCTTTACGCTCGTTCAAGTGTTTTTGCGGGATGGAGGAAATCCCTTATGCCTATATAGACAAAGAGAGGCTCTTGCTTTATCAGGCATGGCTGTCGAAGCGGGGCTGTATGCGCAATACGGTGTCCACCTATATGCGGCGAATCCGGCATATCTATAACTTGGCGGTGGAGGCTGGCGAGGTTTCGTATATCCCGAATCTGTTCAAGGGGGTGTTTACTGGCGTGGAGAGCAAGCGGAAGAAGGCGTTGCCTTTGGATTGCTTGCGCTCGTTGATGGGGACTCCGAGAGTTGAGCCGGAGATGCGGAGAACCCAGCTGTGTTTTTGCCTGATGTTCTCGTTCAGCGGGATGGCGTTCGTGGATTTCGCCCATTTGCGGAAAGAGAATGTCAAGGACGGGGTCTTGTCGTACCATCGTCAGAAGAGCGGGTCTTTCATCCGGGTGGAGATCCCGGCCGATGTACGGCTCTTGTTGGATGAGTTGGCGGTTTGCACGGACAAGGACTCGCCTTACCTGTTCCCGTTTCTGAGCGGGAAGAAAACGGGTGAGGCGGCCTATGCGGAATACAACGGCGCCTTGCTGCGCTTTAACCGCGACTTGAGGTCGCTGGCGGAGACTTGTGGTGTGGGTGAGCCGGTCACCTCGTACACGATCCGTCACTCTTTCGCCACGACCTTGAAGGAACAGGACGTACCGATCGAGATGATCAGCGAGCTGTTGGGGCATACGTCTATCAAGACCACGCAAATTTACTTGAAGAGCTTTTCCTTGGAACGTCTGTCGGCGGTGAACCGGGCTTGCTTCGAGAGCGTGTATAAATCGGTATCCGAGGTGGGGTAAGAGATTGGCTACTCGGGAAGTAGCGTATTCTTTCATGCCGCGAATGTAGTAAAAAATAACTAAAAACAAGCGAATAGATCCGCTTGTTTTCTCATTCTAGGCGTTTGATCCTCTCTATTCTTTGATTTTCCCATTTTATCCTAAACGTATAGACATGGTGACGCGGGTGAAACGACCCCTTGTTCCCGGTATCATTCCACCATGCCTCATAACCTGTGTGTATCCCTGTAGAGACGGGGCGTGCCCCGTCTCATCTCCTCAAAATGGTATTTAAATTACCGTCAGACGATGGGAGACGGAGCGTGCTCCGTCTCTACAACTGGGTAATTTTCCCCTCCTTTTACGCTACTTCCCGAGTAGCTAAATATTCACTAGGTATGGTAATTTTCAGAAATGCCATATTTGAAAACTTAAAGTGCTGTGTGTTAGGCGTAAATAGGGTACGTTTGGCAGGGCTTTGAATTGTCGTTTAATCAGAGGGGAACTCCTCGTATATCTTAGGGAAAAGAGAATCATGCCGACGTGTATTTTGAGAAACGATCGTCCGAAGGGGGGCCTGACACAGGCCGGCAAGCGTCATGACTTGAAAGCCGTGCGCTGGTACGTGCTCACGCTTCCTACCGCCGCGGGTGGACGGCGTGACCGGATCAGTCCCTCCAAAGGCTTGGACGTGGAGCTTTCCCGGCGGGAACGTCGGGGAGAGGCTCTTTTCGAGTATTTCGCCCCCTCGTACGTGGAGGTGCGAAAGGTGGGTGGCAAGCTGGTCAACACGAGGCGACCTTTGCTGTTCAACTACGTGTTTATCCGTTCTTCGGTAGAGGAAATCTTCCGCATGAAGCAGGCACTCCCCTTGTATAATTTCCTTCCCCGTGTCTCTTCCGGGAGTACGACCTATTTCCCGCACCTCTTGGATCAGGAGATGGCGAATTTGCGCTGGGTGGCGGAGGCTTACTCCAACGAGCTCCCGGTGTACGTGCCGGAGAGTACCCGCTTGTTGAAGGGGGATCGGGTACGCATCACGTCCGGTTATTTTACCGGGATGGAGGCCGAGGTGGTGATCCAGCCGGGCGGCGGTCATAAGGAGGTGATGGCGCGCATACTGGATTGCATGTGGGTACCCTTGTTCGAGGTAAAGGCGGGTGAGTACGAGTTGATCGAGTTGAACACGAAGAGCAAGCACGTTTATACCCATCTGGACAACGACCGCCTGTCGGAGGGCCTGCACGAGGCCTTGGGACGTTACCATGCTTCCGGCAGTGTCTGCGAGGAGGATCGACGATTGGCCGGCGAGGTACTGCGGGGGTATGCCTCTTTGCGTGCGGAGACAGACGTGATGCGCTGCAAGCTGTGCGCGTTGCTCCTCCCGACCTATAAGCTGTCGGGCGATGAGGAGGCTTTCGTTCGCTTGCACGACACGATGCGCGGCTTATTGCCTGTCGTGAAAGCACCGCAATCCCGTGCCCTGTTGCTGGTCACCTTGTACGGCTGTACGGATAACGCTCTCTACCGTCGCATGGCACACGAGCTAGTGGATCCTTGGCAAGTCGATCCCTCGCCTAAGAAAAGTAAATTATCCTTGATCCACCGGCTGGGCGACTATGATAGATGGCTGGGCCACGAATCAGTTGACAGTTGAGAAGTGGCAGTTGACAGTTTAAATCATAATCCAAAATTCATAATTCAAATTTGATGTCTACCCTTCCTTCCGGCGTTCGTTTGGTGGCGTTGCTGAACGACCATTTGTGCGAGATCATGGAACGTGAGCGTGCGAACCATACCTCCATGCACCTATATTGTACGGGGCCTTACTGGGTTGCCTTCGAGCGTTCGGCCTATCAGTTGCGTCGTGCGTTCCCGGACAGCGAGACCACGCCGATGCGCCTGTTCGGGTATCCGTTTCCGGTCGTGATGGTGTCCGTAACGGATCGCTCGCTGCGTTCGTACGCCCGCAAGCATATCTTGCGGATAGACGAGCCGGATTATAAGCGATTGACCGTCCCCGTTTTCCCTGCGGAAGATTACCGGTCGTGGCACGACCGGGAGGTATCGGGACTGCCGTATCCCCACACGTACGGATTTCAGAGAAATTAATACGATTATCACATATGTACCGACAACAATTCTTTCCCCGTCTGGGTGATTACATCGACACGCTGCTGAAAGTCACCAAGCTGACCAAATCCATCGTCTGCGTAACCGGAGGTATGGGCGGCAGTACCTATAACGCTTTAAAAAAGGTATAGACATGCATTTCAGCATCTATGTCCGTCTGTTGGACCTCCTTTGGGAACATCTGGATGACGAGGATCGGTTCCGCCGACTGGCCCATGAAGCCGTGGAGCGGTATATCGCTTACATGCGGGGGAAGATGGATGAAAGAAAGAAATAATCTTATACGTTAGGATCATGCAAACATCTTTGTTTCTATTATTCGGTTTCCTGTTTGCCGTATCGCTCGGCATGGTGATCATCCCGAGGATCTTGGTGATTTCCCATAAGAAACGGCTCTATGATGTCCCGGACGCCCGTAAGGTACATACGATGCCGGTTCCTCGTCTGGGTGGGCTGTCCTTTTTTCCAGTGATCCTGATGTCGATGTTCCTGGTGATCGGTTTTCGTCTGTACTTTTGGGATGTGAACGTGTCCGGCTTGTCATTCAATATGCTTTATGAGTACCTGTTCCTGTTCGTGGGCATGACGCTGCTTTATCTGGTGGGTGTTTGCGACGATCTGGTCGGTGTAGGCTACCGCTATAAGTTCGCCGTGCAGATTGCTGCGGCGTTTCTGTTGGTACTGTCAGGCAACTGGTTCGACTCGTTTGGTGGCTTGTTCGGTATTTACTCGGTGCCGGTTTGGGTAGGGGTGCCGTTCACGGTGTTTATCGTGGTATATATAACAAATGCCATTAACTTGATTGATGGTATCGACGGCTTGGCCTCGGGCCTGTGTTGTATCGCCTTGTCGGTCTTGAGCGTGATATTCTTTCTTCGTGGGCAGTATGTTTACGCCTTGTTGGCGATCTGTACGCTGGGTATCCTTATGCCCTTTTGGTGCTACAACGTGTTCGGTAACGCCAACCGTGGACATAAGCTTTTCATGGGGGATGCCGGCAGCCTTACGCTGGGCTACGTGATCAGCTTCCTGATCATCCACATGAGCGTGACGAACGAGGTCTCTCCGACATTGTCCAACCCGTACATGGTGATCGCTTTCTCTACGGTACTGGTTCCGCTGCTGGACGTGATCCGTGTGGTCTTGCATCGCCTGCGTGAGCACAAGAATCCGTTTTTGCCGGATAAGAATCACTTTCATCATAAGTTGTTGCGCACGGGGATGCGGGTACGGATGGTGATGGTTTGTATCATTGCGATTTCCGCTTTCTTTATCCTGCTTAATAGCTCGTTGGCATGGCGTGTTGACATAACCTATTTGTTTTTCTTGAACCTCTTTTGCTGGAGTATATTGCATGTAGGCTTGAATGGGCTGATTAAGCGTAATCGGGAACGGAAAGAGAGCGAACAACTGCGGTAAGTGAAGAATTATTATCGGGATAGGTGTGGGGAAATCGTAAATGTGATTTTATTTGTAGATAAAGAAGGATAAATATAAGACTCATGGATACTCGACAAGCAGAAATAGGAGATAAGATCCATTTTGCGGTGATGGCCATAGAAGCCTCTGCCAAGAAAATGCGTATTTCTCCGATGGAAATGCGTAGACGCTTGGAGAAGGTAGGATTGGTGCGTCGCTTGCTGTTGGATTGCTATGATGTCATGCACACCCAAAGTCTGAGGAATGTAGCGGAGGATGTCGTGGAGGCCTTGCGAAACTGGGAAGCCGCTGCGTCCGGAGGTGCGAAAGGAGGTGAGTTATGATTGTTCTATATCATGAGACAACACTTCGGTTGGAGCAACCCTTGGCGTGTGTGGGGCGGGAAGATTTGGACTTTGCCGTGTGATCGATACCGTGGAGGATTATATAAGTGGCAATATCACGGTTGATCAAGCATTGGGTAAATTGCGATATACCTCACCTAATAATCAAATATGTATATTGAGTCAGTCGTTGCTCGATAAGTATTTACGTTTTGTTGATAGCGAGCGGCTTAATGATATACGAGAAGGGAGGCCGGTATGAGAGAGCAAGTGCTTTGGAGAAAGGTCGCCCGGATTATTATGCGACTAGCGGAGCGTTTGCAGATATCCCCGGAGCGTGCGCTTGCCATCTTCTATGATACGCGTACTTGTTCTATGTTGCATGATAGCAAGTATGGACTTCATTTGATGAGTGACGATTATATTTTAAATGATTTATTGAGGGAACTTGGGGACAGGCAGTGAGTACTTACCTTACTCGACCACAACTCTGGATACCCGATGCAATCACATGGGGCACTGGCTCATGTTAAAATCAGAATTAATTTTTTACAGAACTCGGTTTAGGACACTGTACGTGCCCTTTTGAGGGTGTGTGCCCTAAATTGAGTGCTTACAATTATTATTCAACCTTGCTGATATTAGGTTAGATGGAAGCGATAGAGTGCTTACTACTATTAACAGTTTGGCGAAAATATTTATCGAATGCCATCTTTAAAGACGAATGTCGCCCTTAATTTCTTGAATACGGTTACGGGAATTGTATTCCCGGTGATCACATTCCCATACGCGGCACGTGTGTTGCTGCCGGAAGGAATTGGTGCCGTGAATTTCCTGCAGTCGATCGTTGCTTATATTGTCTTGTTGACCAGCTTAGGCATACCGATGTATGCGGTTCGGGAGGTGGCTAAGTATCGGGATGATGTAGCCATCCGAAATCGGATCACGGTGGAGATATTGTTGTTGAGCGTCATTCTCTGTTTGTTCGGGTATGTGGCGGTCGCCGTGTTGGGTATCTATGTGCCGCAAATATCCGCTCAGTTAGGCGTATTCTATGCGTTAAGCCTGACGATCTTGTTCACAAGCTTGGGTGTGAACTGGTTCTATCAGGCGGTCGAGGACTTTAAGTTCATCACGATTCGGGCCTTGTGCTTTCGCATGTTGGCGGCGTTGGGGCTTTTCTTGTTTGTCAGAGACAAGGACGATCTGTTGATCTATGCCTTTGTCTTGGTAGGTTCTACGGTAGGTAATAACCTGATAAACTTCATCCATCTGCGTAAGTGGATACCCTTCCATTCCATCACTTGGGCTGAGTTACGTATTTGGAGGCATTTGCGTCCCTCGTTGCGTATTTTTGTTTTTAACTTGGTGACCAGCATTTACTTGAATTTGAATACGGTGATGCTTGGTTTTATGCGGGGCGATGACGCTGTGGGTTTTTATACGGCGGGCAATAAGTTGTCGCATGTGGTATTGAGCGTGGTTGCCTCCTTGGGGGTTGTCTTGTTACCCCGTTGTTCCAATCTGATAGAGACCGGTCAGATGGAGGCTTTCTCGAAAGTGACGAGCAAATCCTATCGTTTGGTTGTAGGTTTGTCACTGCCCTGCATCGTGGGTTTGATCGTTTTGGCAATACCCGTCATACGAATTTTTTGTGGGGATGAGTTCTTGGCGGCGGTACCCGTACTTTGTTGGACGGCTCCCATCATCTTGTTTATCGGGTTGAGCAATGTGATCGGTTTACAGATCCTCTATCCGATGGGTAAGGAAAGCATCGTGATTTGGAGTACGGTGGGAGGGGCCGTGCTGAATTTCCTTTTGAACCTGTTACTGATCCCTTCGCTGGGAGCCGTTGGTGCGGCCATCTCTACTTTTGGAGCCGAGTTAATCGTGTTGCTTATCCAAATCGTCGTAGGACGCAGATATTTGTCGATCCGCTTGTTTGAGCGGGATTATTTGAATTATCTCCATGCCTCCGTTTTGATGGCGTTCGCCCTTTGTGGCTTGAGCCTTTTGATTTCGAATAGCTGGTTATTGATTACGGCAAGCGTGATGGTCGGAGCTTTCTCGTATGCCGGATTCTTATGGTTCAAGCGGGATATCCTCTTTTTGGAGATCTTTAGTTTTGCGACTAAACTAATCAAAAACAAGTAGATGCTTAAAAATATTTACTCATGAAAATAGAATATTTTGATCTTGATAATAGTACATTGAGTATTCCTGTGCCTGAGAATTATGGAGATTGTATATGTTTGATTAGTAGTGATTTATATAGGTTTTCGGGGGGGTAAATAGTGCAATTAAAATAATTTTAAAAGGACTGTTACCTCTTGGTCGTAATGTGTTGTTTTGGTTTCGGATGGCCTCTTATCGTAAGGGGCGGTTTTGGTGGTTTTGTAAACTGATGTATAAAATTGCCTCTTGGATGTCGCATGTTGAGATTCCCCCTGGAACTAAGGTTGGGTATGGATTATATATGGGGCATAATATGTGTATTGTGATCAATGAAGGAACTATTATTGGGAACAATGTCAATATATCACAGTTCTTAAATATAGGAACCAATGAAAATACTCCAGCTATTATTGGAGACAATGTTTATATCGGTCCACATGTCTGTATTGTTGAAAATGTGCATATTGGGAATAATAGCACTATTGGAGCCGGTGCTGTAATTACACGTGATATTCCTGAGAATGCTACGGTTGCAGGTGTACCAGCGAAAGTCTTGAATTATGATAATCCAGGAAGATATGTGGGCTTTCGTTACAAGCCTTAGGAGAATAAATCTTAAAGATGTGATTTTACTCTTGATTTTAGCAAAGTCTATATAGTTAATAAAGAATTTCTTCTTTAAATTGTTTTATTATCAAAAAAGTAAGTGTTATGAGAAATGGTTATAATATAGTGGCTGTTACAGCTGCAGGTAGAAGGCAATATATGAAGTTCTTAATACCTCATATATTGAAGTCGGATATGATCGATCGATATGATATTTGGGTTAATACAATGAGTAAATTGGATATCGCATTTTTTAAGGAATTAGAAAATAAATATTCTAAGGTAAATCTTGTTTATCAGCCAGATGGAAAAATAAATGGCATAGCTTCTATAAACGCCTTCTATAAATATTGTGTAGATCCAAAATCTATTTATTTAAAATTGGATGATGATATAATATGGATGGATAATAATGCTTTGTGTACTTTGGTGGATTATCGGATAAATAATCCTGAATATTTTCTTGTTTCTCCCATAGTTATAAATAATGGTCTATGTGCTTACGCTTTATATAATTCCGGTAAACTAAAACTCTCTCGCTATCTTAAAGCTTATATGGAGGATGTGGCTGGGTGGTGCTCTCCTAAATTTTCTGAAAAGTATCATCGATGGTTTTATGATATTATAAAAAGTAATTGTGTGGAAGATGTTATGATATCTAATAAGGAAATAGCGATGAATCGATTTTCAATAAATGCGGTTTCATTTTTTGGATCATCGTTTAATGAGTTTTCAGGAGAGGTCGTTGGAGATGATGAGGAGTTCTTATCTGTTGTAAAGCCAACAAGTTTAGGATGCTCTAATTGCTTTGTTGGTAATTCTATAATGGTTCATTATGCATTCTCTTCGCAGAAAAAATATTTGGATGGTACTGATATCTTAAAACTTTATGATGAGTATTATGTAAATATGAAATTTCCATATTATAGTGATATTTCATCTCTTATTTTAGAAATTGAATCATTGGATAGTTTGGATGAGTATGTACAAGATTTGAATTATGTTGGTATTAAAAAGAGCTTGAAGGAAAAGTTGGGTGCGAAGAAATTTTATTTGCCTGTAGAAAAGAGATTTTATGAGTTTTATGTAAATTTGTTTAGGCCAATAGACTTACTTTGAATAAATGCTGGTTGTTTTTATTGATATATATATCATTTTGGTATGAGGGAATTTGCTCTTTTGTTAAAGTTTGCTTTTCTGCTTTTATCTGTGTTGTTAGTGTTCTTTTCTCCTAGGTGTTTTTCTTATGAGTTCTGTGCTTGTATATTATTTTTGTATTTGATCGAGAATCTGCTTTATTTTACTTGTTATAAGGAAGATGTAGTTTCTTTTCATGGCGTTTTTTTTCTTTCTTTCCTTTTTGCTAATTTTATATATCCAGTCTTTTATTATGTGGATAATACTTATGTGTCTCTTTTTCGATTTGAATTTGATGAGTCTGTTATATCATATGCTACCTCGGTAGCTTTTTGCGCATATAACTGCTATTTGTTAGGCGTATTATCTGTTGATAGAAAAATGGCGTTTAAGCTGAAGAGTTGTAATGCAAGGTTTGTGACTTGTAGTTTTATTGATGCCTTATTCTATTTAATTCTATTGCTTTTCTTTTGCTATACATTTTTAGGAGGTTTTGATTATATAGAAGATACCTATGAAAATGATAATTTTGGATCAACGCCATTTTATATTAGGATTATGGTTATGTCTCTAAGATATTTGATGTTGATATTTCTTATGTATATGTTTCAAATGTATAAAAATAAGCATGTGTTACGTAAAAAATATATTTATACAATAGTTGCTGTGTGTATGTGCTTTATATTAGCTGGAAATAGAGGTATGCCATTAGGTGTCCTTTTGCTTCTATTGATAGGGTTTAATGATTGCATTAGGAAAATTAATCTTTCGTGGCTCTTCGCTTTTGGGGTAATAGGAGTTGTATTATTGTCTTTTTTTTCTTATTTCAGATATGATTCTTCAATTTCTTTTTTAGATTTTAGTGATATTATAGAATCTCCTTTTGATTTATTCTTGGATTTGATTATTAATAATAGAAATTTGTATTCGTTGATTTCTTATGCGGAACATAATGGATATACCTATTTCTCAACTCAGCTTGGAATATTTTCTTTTATACCATTTGCTCAATCTTTTATTGTAAATGTTTTTGATGTCGGATTGCATAATTTGACATCTGCGGATTTTAATTCTTATCTTACTTTTGGATCTGTGGCAGGGGAATTGGGTCTAGGTACGAATATGGTATCTGATATATATTTATCTTTTGGCTTGATAGGAGTTGTTGTTATCTTTTATCTGTTTGGAATATACTTGCAATATTGTAAATCGAATTCTATTAATAGTATATATTGCTTTATTGCTTATTCTGTGATGGTATCTGATTCTGTATTTATCGTTAGAGGAAGTGTGTTTGAAATTGTTAAACTCTTAATATGGTTTAGTACGTTTGAGAAACTAAGACAAATTGTTTGTAGTTATGTTAAAAAATAGGATATTGTTTATTATGCCATCTTTATCTGGTGGAGGAGCAGAGAAGGTATTGATTGATGTTTTGAAATATACGGATTATTCGAAGTATGACGTAGATTTGTGTCTAATTATTAATAGAGGAGTTTATTTAGATGAAATCCCTTCATTTGTTAATCGTAAGTGTGTTTATTGTGAGAATGATGGCTTGTTGTATAAACTCCATTTTGTTTTAGCCAAGTATTTTAATATATCTTGTTTTCAATTATATAGAATAAATAGAGTAGTTGAACAAAATTATGATGTTATTATATCTTTTATGGAAGGAATATCTGTGAAATTTCATAGTTATGTTTTGAATAAAGGTAGAACTAATGTGAGTTGGATTCATATAGATCTGTTGACAAAACATTATACAAATCATTATTTTTATTCATTCTTAGAAGAAAGGTCAATATATAAAAGAATGGATAAAATCGCTTTTGTGTCAGATGATGCAAAAAGGGGGTTTGTTAAACTGTTTAATGTTGATGGGCAACTAACAACAATATATAATCCAATAGATAGAGAGAATATAGTGTTATTATCAAAGAAGAATGTAATAGATAAGAATCGTTTTACAATTTGCTCTGTAGGACGTTTAATGCCTCAGAAAGCTTATGATAGAATGGTACGTCTTGCGTATCACCTTAAAAAGAATAATGTAGATGTGGATTTTTGGATTCTTGGTACAGGTTATTTAGAAGCAGAATTAAGGAGGCTAGCTCGAGATTTGAGTGTTGAAGATATGGTTCATTTTTTGGGATTCAAATCTAATCCATATCCTTATATTGCAGCGTCAGATTTGTTTCTTAGTACATCTATGACAGAAGGCTATCCTTTGGTAATTTGTGAGGCATTGTGTTTGGGTAAACCAATTATCGCAACTGCGGTCTCTGGCTCGAAAGAGATATTGGCCGATTCAGAATATGGCTTACTTTCTGAAGAAGATGATGATTCTCTCTTGAAGAATACGCTGAGAATGATAACTAATAATTCATTAAGGGAGTATTACTCAAATCGGGCTGTTGAAAAAAGTCTTGATTTTGATGTTCAATCTACTGTCGATAATATTTATAAGTTTATTAAACAATGAATATGCCTTTAGTATCAGTCATAGTACCTATCTACAACGTAGAGGATTATTTGCAAACGTGTTGTAATAGTATTTTGTCTCAATCTTTTAATAATATAGAGGTAATATTAGTCAATGACGGCTCTACGGATGGATCTTGCGAAATTGCTAAACAAATAGAGAAGAAAGATTCTCGTGTCATCTTAATAGATCAAAGAAATGGAGGATTGTCTGCCGCGAGAAATGCTGGGCTAAAGGTTGCTAAAGGAGACTATGTCTTATTTGTAGACAGTGACGATTGGATTGAGAAGAATTGCATTCAAGAGCTATACCAAGATATTCAGCGGAATAATTCTGATGTGAGTTGTTGTTTGGCACAATATATTTCCGCGATGGGTACAATAAGACGAGGACGTAGCTCTTTTGGAATTAATAGCCTAACCGGGGATGAGATACTACCGAATGCCTTATTAGTGAAAACTTTTCCTACTTCGGCTTGGGGTAAATTGTACCGCCGTGATTTTTTACATGAGAATGGCCTGTTATTTAAGGAGGGAATTGTGAATGAGGACACTCTCTTCTCTATTCAAATAGCTTGTTTGGCAAAGAAAATTTCGTTTGTTGATAAGGTCTTATTCGATATCCGGGAGAGGGAGGGGAGTATATCGCGTTCTTCTTTTGAAAAATTATTCCAAGATATGAATATTGCCTTGTTGTCTGCTAGATCTTTTATGGAGGAGCATAATTGCTATAATGAGCCTTTGGACAAGTTGTATAAAGCGAGATATCTAAAATCAAATTTGTATAATTTGCTTCAAATAGCTCAACGGCTTCAATATCCGCAATATTGTAAGATGTATAATTTTTGCATGAGTTCTACCTGTTATTTGGAATATGGCGATTTTGCTGTTTTTTTACCGCGAAAACATAGAATCATGTATTCTATCTCCAAATCTCCGTTTCTCCTTTTTGTAACAATGAAAGTTTTGAACTTTTTTAATTATAGGATGCATTAAATAATGAATCAATACAACTACCTTATCGTCGGTTCTGGTCTCTTTGGAACCACAATGGCCTACCTCCTTCATCAAAAAGGATATAAATGTTTGGTTATAGACAAACGTCCTCACATTGGCGGTAATGTCTATACGGAGTCCGTGAATGGCATCAACGTGCATAAGTACGGGGCGCATATCTTTCATACCAGTGACAGGAGGGTATGGGAGTTCGTGAACTCTTTTGTGGAGTTCAATCGGTACACCAACTCTCCAGTGGCAAAATATAAGGGAAAACTGTATAATTTACCCTTCAATATGAATACTTTCTATCAGATGTGGGGAGTGACTACCCCGGAGAAGGCCAAGGAGATGATAGAGAAGCAACGGAAAGAATCTGGAATCATTAACCCGCAGAATTTAGAAGAACAGGCGATTTCTTTGATAGGGAAGGATATTTATTATACGTTAATCAAGGATTATACCGAGAAGCAATGGGGGCGTAAATCTACGGAACTTCCTGCGTTTATCATCAAACGACTTCCTGTGCGTTTCACTTTCGATAATAATTATTTCAACGATAAATATCAAGGTATCCCGGAGGGCGGATACACGAGGATGATCGAGCGGATGTTAGAGGGCGTGGAAGTACGTCTTGATACAGATTATTTCGAAAATCGAGAATATTTTGATTCGATAGCGGACCGGGTAATCTACACGGGGGAGATTGATCGTTTCTTTGATTATCGCTTTGGACACTTGGAGTATCGAACCGTGAGTTTCGAAACAGAGTTATTGGAAGGAGTTCCTAATTTCCAAGGAAATGCCGTGGTGAACTATACGGATGCCGATACTCCTTATACCCGTATTATCGAACATAAACATTTTGAGTTCGGACAGCAACCGGACACGGTGATCTCACGAGAGTATTCCAAGGAGTGGAGACCGGGGGATGAGCCTTATTATCCGGTAAACGATATACGGAACAGCGATCTGTATGCTCGATACAAGGCGTTGGCCGATGGGCAGGAGAAAGTGATCTTTGGGGGCCGGCTGGCGGAATATAAATATTATGATATGCATCAGGTGATCGCTAGCGCGTTGGAATTGGCGGAGAAATTGTGCTAAACATGGAATGATTATGGGTAATAAACTCACGCAAGTATCATTTTTATTTGTCTTCGCGACATTGTTGGTCGTGATAGGCCATGCGGATATAACCTTGGATTACAAAGATCTCTGGATTCATAAATGGGTGTATTCATTTCATATGCCTCTATTCTTTTTGGTGTCCGGCTTCTTGTTCGCATATACACACCCTGAGAATAAGATGAAGGGAATGAGATTTTTCCCGTTTATATGGAAAAAGGTCAAGCGGCTTTTATTGCCATTCTTATTCATTAATAGTGTGATTTTCGTCATAAAGTCACGTTTTGTTTCTGCCGATTTGATGCAGCATCCGTTGACGTTTAGTTTCTCCTCGTGGGTGGAGAGTTTGCTTTTTCATCCGATTGGCTTTATGTGGTTTTTACCGGCGTTGTTCATGATATTCGTGTTCTTCTCGCTTTTAAGGAAATGGATATGCGTTAACATATATTTACAAATGGGGGGGGTAATTCTGCTATTTGTGTTAAGCCGTGTGATACCCGATCTGTCATTTATGCAAATATCGTCCGCGGTTCATTATTCGGTTTATTTCGGCTTGGGGATTCTTTATTGTATCTACAAGGGAAGGGTGGATGCGATTCTGTCGCGCTATAGGGGTGCTATGCTTTTGGGCTCATTCGTCCTATCGGCAGGCTTGATTCCGGTAAAAGTAATGGCCGCTTTGGTCGGCATTGCTTTTAGTCTGACCTTGTCGCTCTCGGTGGAGAAGCATTGTGGAGATCGAATGATAAGGTTGTCGGGATTTACCTATACCGTGTTCTTGTTGTCTTATTTTCCGCAAATGTTCATTCGGGGACCTATCGCCCATGCCTTGCCGGAAGTGAATCAATATGTGTTGTCGTTGGTATCGATCGTGATGGGCTTTGGCTTGCCAATGGTTATCGGGTTTCTATACGCAAGGGTGAGAAACAAGAATCGGCTGACAAGGTTCGTTGGTCTTTTGATCGGAGTGTGATTATAATATAAAAATCAAATAAATATGGAAAAGGGATTGGTCTCGATCATTACCCCTATGTATAAAGGGGCTGAATTTGTTGGAGACACGATAGAATCTGTCTTGAAGCAAACATATACGAACTGGGAGATGATTATCGTGGATGATTGTTCTCCCGATGATGGGGCGGGGATCAACGTCGTGAAGCGATATGCGGATCCCCGGATTAAGTTGATAGAAAGTAAGATAAATAAGGGATCTTCGGGAGCGAGAAATATCGCGTTGAAAGAGGCGCAAGGACAGTACATAGCGTTCCTTGATTCGGATGATATGTGGCCGGAAGAGTATTTGGAGTCCCAAATTTTGTTTTTGAGCAATAAGGATGTCGTGATCGCTTATGGCGGTGTACAAAGGATAGATGAGAATACAAAAGAAAAAATCAGCTCTCCTTTTCCCCGTCCTGATAGGGTTGATTATAAGGATCTGTTGAAGGTATGTCCGATATGTCCATCGGCCACGGTATATGATTTGTCAAAGTGTGAAAAATATTATTTCAATGAGGCATTGGGCAGCATGCGTGATGACTATGTATATTGGCTTGAAATGTTGAAAGATGTACCTTATGCGCATTATAATCCGGGAGTCTCAATTCTGTATAGAGTGCGCCAAGGGGCGGTGACGGCTAATAAGAGGAAGACTATCTTCTCGCAATGGAAGGTGCTAAGGACGGTGGAGCATGTCTCTTTATTTAAGGCAGCTTATTGTCTTTTTTGTTGGGGTATAAATGGAATCGTAAAATTTAAATTATATAAGTAAGATTATGGATATTCAAGTTTTTATAGAGAAGTTCGCTGAAGCGATAGAAGTAGAAGATACGAAAAAATTGTCAGAGAATACGGAATTTCGCGATTTGGATGAGTGGAGCTCTTTGGCGGTGTTGTCTCTTATCGCTTTGTTCGATGAGGAGTTTGAAAAAGAGGTTGGCGGTAAGGAGCTGAAAGCGTGTGTTACACTTGGAGATTTGTATGATTTGGCTGTAAAATAGATTGAGAGATGGCATTTTTGACTTACGAGGGAGTAGGTATAACGGCAATGGCCGCTGCGGTTCCTCGGTGTGTGGTTGATAATTATAAATATACTCAATACTTCCCGGAAGATCAAGTAAAGGAGGTTGTTGATAAGATAGGGATCTATGAACGTCGTTTCGCTGATGCCGATACATGTTCTTCGGATTTGTGTTTTGCTGCGGCGGAGAGATTGATAGAGGATAATGGGATAAATAAAGAGGAAATTGATTTGTTGGTATTTATCTCCCAGACTCCGGATTATCGGATGCCTGCTACTTCTGTCATTCTTCAAGATCGACTGAAACTATCTCATTCATGTGTGGCTTTTGATATTTCTTTAGGATGTTCGGCGTTTTGTTATGGCCTTTCCGTGGTATATGGCATGATGCAATCTGGGGGGATTCGAAAAGCCTTGATATTGGATGGAGAGACTCGTTCAAAGGTTTACTCGCCCAAGGATCGTCGGAGTGCGTTCCTGTTTGGAGACGGTGGGGTGGCTGCCTTGGTGGAGCGAGATGAGAAGTTTGGGAAAAGTTATTTCTCATTGAACTCGGATGGCTCTCGGGCAGATCTTATCATGATAAAAGGTGGAGGATATCGACATCCCAGTTCTGAGGAGACATTGCGAGAGAAAGTCGTGGATGAGTATGGCAATATTCGTAGCGATGAGCAGGGGTATATGCAAGGCGGGGATGTTTTTAACTTCGTGATCCGGGAAATTCCTCGTGATATAAAAAAGACATTGGAATATGCGGGTGATACTGCGGACTCATTTGATTATATCGTGTTTCATCAAGCGAATAATTTTATCAATGCTTATATCGCTAAGAAAATGAAACTGGATACGGATAAGATACCGTCTACCATCGCTAAATATGGTAATACGTCATCTGTCTCGGTGCCGTTGACAATTGTAAGTGAGTTGAAAGATAGGCTTTATGGTAACAAGAAGTTGTTGTTAAGTGCTTTCGGTGTGGGTATGACGTGGGCTACGGGTATTGTTCCATTTGTAGATTGTAAAATAAGTGATATAGTGGAAGTATGATGAATCCATTTTCTTTGGAAGATAAATTGATCATCGTGACAGGTGCTTCTTCCGGTATCGGTCGGCAATGTGCGATAGATTGTAGCAAGATGGGGGCCATAGTGGTATTGATCGCCCGGGATGAAGAACGGTTGAAGGAGACGATAGCTCAGATGGAGTATCCGGAGAGGCATTGTTATTATTCGATAGATCTGTCTGATATAGACCAGATTAGATTATTAGTGGATAATATTGTTTCCGCAAATGGAAAGATAGATGCCTATGTTCATGCGGCCGGAATAGAAAAAACTTTGCCATTGAAATTTTTATCTTCGGATGATTATAAAAGTGTATTTACGGTTAATGCGTTAAGTGCTTTTGAGTTTATACGTTGTTTTAGCAGTCGAAAGAATTTTAATAATGGAGGACGAATCGTTTTGATCTCATCTATTCTGTCTATTGTAGGAAGGGGTGGTGTTTCTGCTTATGCGGCATCAAAAGGTGCTATGGTTAGTGCGGTTAAGGCAATGGCATTGGAGTTGGCCCCTAGAAAGATTTGTATAAATTGTATATCACCGGGTACAGTAAGAACGCCATTAATGGAACGTTTTCTTTCCTCTCTTTCCAAGGAGGACTATGAAAAACGTATAAGTGGATTCCCTTTGGGGGTAGGTGAAGTAACTGATATCTCTCGAACTTGCCTATTTCTTCTTTCGGACGCTTCTCGCTGGATCACAGGGCAAAATATCGTGGTAGATGGGGGATATACGGCTCAATAAGATGGGACTATGGAAGTATTAGTGAAGAAAACTTTTGAGCTCTCGAATGAAGAGATCGTAGCGATTTATGCTCTTTTCGAGGAGGTGTTTGGGCAGAAACGTGATGTGGCTACGTTTCGTGAGAACTATTCAAATACACCTTTGGGGTATTCTTACCATAGTATATTATTGAATGAGGAGGGAGATACGGTAGGTTTCCATTCCTGCATGCCTTTCTATTACCAAAGAGGCAATGAGCGTTTTATGGTTGCGCTTGGTATCGACTCGATGGTGAAAAAGGCGTATCGTGATTATTTCAGTTTTCACGATATGATCGTCCAATGCCAAAAACAGTTAAGAGAAGACGGTTGTGTATTGAGGATCGGTTTCCCGAATGACAATTCTTATCCTATACTAAAAAAAGGATTGAAGCATCGGGATGTGGGTAAACTGACAATCTATTGCATGATCCGTAATATCGGAGCAGTAAAAAGAAGACTTGCTTTCTTGAATATTTTTAGCCGGATCTTTTCAAGAGTACTGTACACATGTTCTTTCTTGTCGATTGGTCATAGGTTGTATTCCTATAAGTATCATAAAGAGCGTGAGTCTTTTGATAAGGTGCGTTATCGCTGGTTTGGAGGAGATTATCGAAAAGTGTCACGTAAAGGATCTCAATTTGTTTATAAGTTAGAACGTTATAATGAAGTTGAGACCGCTTTCTTGTTGGATGTATGGCCACTTTCGAGATCTGCATTTGAAGAAGCTGTCCGATATATCTATAAGAAAGAGCGGAAGGGGATAGACATGATTATTTACGTGGGAAATTTGCCTTTTACTCCTATTGGCTTGATTTCTGTCCCTCATCGTTTGGAACCTAAACATTTCAATTTTACATGTAAGCCTTTAGTGAAAGATTTTTTTGATGATTCACTTTATGATATCCGAAATTGGGAGGTAAACCTGTCTAATTACGATTTGTTGTAAGTTTCTAAATTCCTATGAACATACTAACTTTCGACATCGAGGAGTGGTTTCATCTCCTCGATAACGACTCTACACGCTCCGAGGAGCAGTGGAAAAGGTTTGAAGTGCGTATCTATGAGAATATGGAGCGCATTTTTCGTATCTTGGAGGAGACAGATACGAAGGCTACTTTTTTCGTGATCGGCTGGATCGCCAAGACGTATCCGGATATCGTGCGACAGATCGCATCCAAGTATCAAGTGGGAAGCCATACGATGAATCATCAGTTGGTGTGGCAGCAATCGAGGGAGGCATTCAAAGAGGATGTCTCTTCTTCCATAAAATTGCTGGAGGATATAACGGGGCAGAAGGTAGAGGCTTTCCGTGCGCCGGGATTCTCGATCCGTGAGAGCGAGGGGTGGGCTTTCGAGATATTGCATGAATTGGGAATTCGTATGGATAGCTCGGTTTTTCCTGCGCATCATGCGCATGGAGGAATGCCATCATATGTTTCTGCGGTGCCTAGCTGGGTGGAATATAACGGAATAAGGATGAAAGAATTCCCGATCGTGTATCGTAAGATATTGGGAAAGCATATCGTTTTCTCTGGAGGAGGCTATTTCCGCTTGGTTCCCTATAGATTATTGAGGAAATGGACACGTGAATGTCCGGAATATTTGTTGGCTTACATCCATCCTCGTGATCTGGATGCGGAGCAACCGATGATTGAGGACTTAAATTATATCCGTCGTTTCAAATCGTATTATGGCTTGCGTGGAGCGGAAGAGAAATTGAAACGATGGCTTATGGATTTTGATTTTATGGACTTACGTACGGCGGATGGTCTGATAGATTGGAAGGCAGCTCCTATTGTCGAAATTACTCCCAGTCTTTGTTCCGCAACAAATCTCCGCAGCCAGTCCTAACCTCTTCAATGATTCGTATGCAGTGCGGTTTATTCATCTTGTTTTTAGTACCGATGGTTATCATGTCTTGAATGGTGGGATGTCCGGTTCCATTGACCGAAGTCGCATGTTCACCATTATAACCCTCTGTGCATAGGGTGAGATCGTAGGCGGGAGCAAGATGCCATTGCCATGTGCTGGTATCACTTTTCTGTATTGTGAAACTGAAATTCTTGCAATGATCATCTTTGTTGTCTGTGAAATAGTTGAAAACCATACGACGAAACATTTCTTCCACTTCTAAAGGATTCTGCGTTAGATAGCCAGTTAGGGCCAGTAAGTTGCTATAATCGAGAATTGGGTTGGATAGTGGAATGTTAAGCAGCCCTCCGGCTGTGACTGTATGCAAACGTTCTCCATCTTGCGAGATGTCGAAGCGGCGTGTCGTGAAATACTTACCGTTGATCAGTTTGAAGTCTGGAACGCGGATGCCACATTGTCGTGCTAACTCATTGTAATGAAATTCTATCAATCCCATGTCTTGAGGGTCGTATGTATGGCGGAACTTCACCATCCAATGCCCTTCATTGTTGGAGAACAATGCCTTGGGTCTGCATCCGCCGCTATTTCGGCTGTTAAAAAGAAGAAGTTCTACGTCATCGTCGTTCTTCTCATGCAACACTTCTAAGGCCTTTTCTTGCAGCAGATCGAAATCAAGGGGCTCATGCGAAGTACCTATGCTGGTTTCCGGTTCGTATGTGAGTGCTCCCATACCCCCATTTCCCACTAGACTTAGACGGTCGAGCGCTGACAATTGGGTATCGTTGATGCCTTCTTTGAGCAAGGCCTTATGCAAGAGGTAGCGACCATAGCCATCGGGCAGACTGTCTTCGAAAACACCGAAATTCCCATAAAAAGGTGAGGGCTTTGCGATGAACAATCCCGGTTTCAGCGGAAGTTCCAATGGGGATATACTGAAACCGTTGGAAAGCCATGCTTTATCGTATTCAAAGGCACACTGTTTGTTGTCGGGAGTGAGCGAAAGCGTCCCGACTATCTGTTCGTGATACTTTACGATAAGTCTTTCTATTTTTTTGATTCTCATTACTTATGTACTTTTTTCTTGTTGGTATTCTTGCGGATTTGTAGTAGCTCCTCCATGGTGGAGTATTTTGGTTCGGAAAAAAGCTTCTTTATCTCCGAAGTGTAACCTAATGCCATTGCTATGCCGATAAGGTTCTTGAGTGAGATAAGACCTTTCTGTTCGAATCGCACGATATTACTGACTGCTACACCTGCCTTCTCCGACACTTGTTCGCGTGTCAGATTCTTCTCTATACGTCGCTTGCGGAAGTCGTTGGCTATTTCTTTAGCGATCTCATCCGGGTTGTCTAGCGTATAGTTGTCAAGAACTGATAACATATTGTTTGTTTCCTGCATCTTTATTTGGATAATAGTAATATATTATTAGTTGCAAAGGTAGTAAAAAGCTCTGTATTCTCATCGTCTTATGCGTGGCTTTTTAAAAGTTCAAGAAGATGTTTGTGGAATTAAATAAAAAACTCTATCTTTGCACTCGATTTTCCGCAGAGGGTAAATAAGTGGAGCCGGAGACGGAGCCCACCCCCGGGACCTAACCTGTTTAAAAGATTTTAAGACAGATGTACGTAATCGTAGAAATTAACGGACAACAGTTCAAGGCTGAGCAAGGCAAGAAATTGTTCGTTCATCACATTCAGAACGCGGAAAGCGGTGCTGTTGTGGAGTTTGACAAGGTGTTGTTAGTAGATAACAACGGTGAGGTAACAGTGGGTGTTCCTACTGTAGAGGGCGCAAAGGTAGTATGCGAGGTATTATCTCCGCTGGTAAAAGGTGACAAGGTGCTGGTATTCCACAAGAAGAGAAGAAAAGGTTACCGTAAATTGAACGGTCACCGTCAGCAGTTCACTGAGGTGAGTATTAAAGAAGTTATTGCTTAACGTTTAAAGGAGAAGAAAAGAAATGGCACATAAAAAAGGTGTGGGTAGTTCTAAGAACGGCCGTGAATCACAAAGTAAAAGATTAGGTGTTAAGCTTTTTGGTGGTGAGGTTGCTAAAGCTGGTAACATCATCGTTCGTCAAAGAGGTACGGTTCATCATCCGGGCGAGAACGTAGGTATCGGTAAGGATCATACGTTGTATGCGTTGGTAGATGGCGTTGTTACTTTCCGTAGAGGAAAAGAAAACAGATCATTTGTTTCTGTAAAAGAAGTTGTTGCTGAGGCTTAAGTTTCTGCGACCAAAGAATAAGGAAAAGGATATCCTGAAAAGGGGTATCCTTTTTTTATTGCCGATGATAATAAACGTTATGAAGTAAATTTTGGAACATATATAAATAAACTTGTAACTTTGCGGTCTCAAACATAAATACAAACATAAAAAACAATGGGTGGTTTTTTCGGAACTATTTCTAAAGGAGCCTGTATTACGGATTTATTCTATGGTACAGACTACAATTCTCATCTAGGAACCCGCAGAGGCGGTATGGCTACGTACGATAAGGAAGAAGGGTTTACGCGTTCGATCCACAATCTGGAGAATTCTTATTTCCGCACCAAGTTTGAACCGGGGCTTCCTAAATTCAAAGGAAAAGCCGGGATCGGTATTATCAGCGATACGGATGCGCAGCCTATCGTTATCAACTCTCACTTAGGTAAATTCGCGATCGTGACGGTGGCGAAGATTAATAATCTGGACGAGCTGGAAAAGGAGTTATTGGAAGCGAACATGCATTTCTCGGAATTGAGTTCCGGAAAAACGAATCAGACGGAGTTAGTCGCTTTGCTGATTACACAAGGCAAGGACTTCGTGGAGGGTATTGAGAATGTTTACAATAAGATAAAGGGCTCTTGCTCTATGTTGCTCCTGACGGAGGATGGTATTATCGCCGCCCGTGATAAGTGGGGGCGTACGCCGATCGTAATCGGGAAGAAAGACGGAGCTTATGCGGCGACCAGTGAGTCTAGCAGTCTTCCGAACTTGGATTATGAGATCGAGAAATTTATAGGCCCGGGCGAGATCGTCCGTTTGCGTGCCGATGGTATGGAGCAGATGCGTAAACCGAATGAAGGGATGCAGGTCTGCTCTTTCCTTTGGGTGTATTATGGATTTCCGGTTTCTTGCTATGAGGGTAAGAACGTGGAGGATGTCCGGTTTATGAGTGGATATAAGATGGGGCAGAAGGATGACTCGGAGGTGGATTGCGCCTGTGGTATACCGGACTCCGGCGTGGGTATGGCCTTGGGATATGCGGAAGGTAAGGGGGTGCCTTATCATCGGGCTATCGCTAAGTATACACCGACGTGGCCTCGTAGTTTTACCCCGGCTAACCAAGAGATGCGTGCTTTGGTGGCTAAGATGAAATTGATACCGAACCGTGCGATGCTGGAAGGCAGACGCATCCTTTTCTGCGACGACTCGATCGTGCGTGGTACACAGCTTCGTGATAACGTGAAGATCTTATATGATTATGGGGCGAAAGAGGTACATATGCGTATCGCTTGCCCTCCATTGATTTATAGTTGCCCGTTTATCGGTTTTACTTCTTCCAAGAGTCCTTTGGAGTTGATAACTCGTCAGATTATCAAGGAACTGGAAGGGGATGAGAATAAGAATCTGGATAAATATGCTACGACAGACTCTCCGGAATATAAGAAGATGGTCGGAATTATCGCCGAGCGTTTCGGGTTGAGTTCCTTGAAGTTTAATACGCTGGAAACCTTGGTGGAGGCGATCGGCTTGCCTAAGTGTAAGGTTTGTACGCACTGCTTCGACGGTTCAAGCTGCTTTTGATGACATTTTTTGAGAGAAACAGGAATAGCGGGACAATTTGTCTCGCTATTTTTTTGTCATGTAACTTGCTTTGTCTACTTTTATGGCTGTTTTAAAAGAGTGAGTTATGACAGTTTTAGATAGATTTTTAAAGTACGTTACGTTCGATACCCAGTCGAACGAGGAGACGGGTACGACTCCTAGTACGCCGGGACAACGTGTCTTTGCCGAGGCTTTGGTGAAGGAATTGGAAGCGATTGGTATGGAGGAGATCTCCTTGGATGAGAATAGTTATGTAATGGCTACTCTGCCGGCTAATACGGACGAGAAAATCCCGACTATCGGTTTTATCGCTCATTTGGATACGAGTCCGGATATGTCGGGTAAGAATGTCCAGCCTCGTATCGTGACTTATCTGGGTGGTGATATTGTCTTGGATGCGGAAGAAAATGTTGTACTATCTCAATCGATGTTCCCAGAGCTTTCAGATTATAAGGGACAGGATATTATCGTAACGAATGGTAAGACTTTATTAGGTGCCGATGATAAGGGAGGTGTAGCCGCTATCGTCGCCTCTATGCAATATTTGAAGGATCATCCGGAGATCAAGCACGGTAAGATCCGTATCGCTTTTACCCCGGATGAGGAAATCGGACAAGGTGCCGATCATTTCGACGTGGAGAAGTTCGGTTGTGATTGGGGATATACGATTGACGGTGGACAAATCGGTGAGTTGGAATATGAGAATTTCAATGCCGCCGGCGCTAAGATTATCTTCAAGGGCTTGAACGTACATCCGGGATACGCCAAGGATAAGATGCAAAACGCTTCCTTGCGTGCGATCGAGTTTGCTTCTTGGTTGCCGGCCGAGCAACGTCCGGAGCATACGACTGGTTATGAGGGATTCTTCCATTTGACCGGTATGACCGGTTCGGTCGAGGAAGCTACTCTATCTTACATCATCCGTGACCATGACCGGAAGTTGTTCGAGGAGAAGAAAGAATTGCTTCGTACGTTGGTTGATAAGATGAATGAAGCGCATCCGGGATGTGCGCATTTAGAGCTTCGGGATCAATATTACAATATGCGCGAGGTTGTGGAGCCCCAGAAACATATCGTTGATTTGGCGTTTGAGGCGATGACCTCCGTTGGGGTAGAACCGATCGTGAAACCGATCCGGGGAGGTACGGATGGTGCCCGCCTGTCGTTTATGGGATTGCCTTGCCCGAATATTTTCGCGGGAGGCCTGAATTTCCACGGACGTTATGAGTTCTTGCCCGTTCGTTCGTTGGAGAAGAGTATGGAAACAGTTATAAAAATCATAGAGCTATCGGCTCGTAAATCTTAAATGCAATAATTACATGAAAACAACTCCGTTTACCGACGTGCATATCGCGTTGGGCGCAAAGATGCACGAATTCGCAGGTTTCAATATGCCTATCGAATATTCCGGAATTATCGACGAACACATGACTGTAGTGAATGGTGTAGGTGTGTTTGATGTTTCCCACATGGGCGAGTTTTGGGTAAAAGGCCCGAACGCCTTGGCTTTCATTCAAAGCGTAACTTCTAACGACGCTTCTGTCTTGCCGCTTGGTAAGGCTCAATATACTTGCTTCCCGAACGACAAGGGAGGTATCGTGGATGACCTTTTGGTATATCATTACGAGCCGGAGAAATATTTGCTGGTCGTAAACGCCGGTAATATCGACAAGGATTGGGATTGGTGCGTAAGCCATAATACGGTAGGTGCCGAATTGGAGAATTCTTCCGACCGTACGGCTCAATTGGCTATCCAAGGACCGAAAGCACAGGAGGTTCTTCAACGTCTTACTCCGGTTGATTTATCTTCTATTCCTTACTATTCATTTGTGACGGGTGAGTTCGCCGGTTGCAAAAACGTGATTATCTCCAACACGGGGTATACCGGTGCGGGTGGCTTCGAATTGTATTTCTATCCGAGTGATGCGATGACGATCTGGAACGCTATCTTCGAGGCTGGAAAGCCGGAAGGGATCAAGCCGATCGGTTTGGGAGCACGTGATACGCTTCGTCTTGAGATGGGCTTCTGCTTGTATGGAAATGATTTGGATGATACGACTTCTCCGATCGAGGCTGGTTTAGGCTGGATCACGAAGTTCGCCGAGGGTAAGAACTTTACGAATCGTGCGGAATTGGAGCGTCAGAAGAAAGAGGGCGTAACCCGTAAGTTGTGTGCTTTCGAGCTGCAGGAAAAGGGAATTCCCCGTCATGGCTATGAGATCGCCGATGCGGAAGGGAATGTAATCGGCGTGGTTACTTCCGGTACGATGTCTCCGGTATTGAAGAAGGGGATCGGTATGGGATACGTGAAACCTGAGTTCGCGAAAGCTGGTACGGATATCTTTATCAAGGTGCGTAATAAGAACTTGAAGGCTCAAGTGGTAAAGGCTCCTTTCCGTAAATAAGAGATAAGGCTATCTATAAATAGTTCGAAGGCGATGTTCCTCACGGAGCACCGCCTTCCTTATTATAGAAAAGTTGGACATGATTAATATGTTGTTCCCTGGAAAATGTTCGATTGTGAGTACGGAAGTAGGGTACCGGTCATTCTCAAGTTTCTACCGGAGAAGTTCGGGTCTACGGTAACGGTTGCGTTGTTTGTTCCGTTGGTAAGCATCAAGCTAACGGTAGCGGAGATAAACACACCCTGTACGTTCATGTTCAGATAAACATTGCCCTTGTCATCCTGCTTGGTCTGGATATTGGAGGCGCTACCTTGTACGGTGATACCACCTAATCCGTTAGGACCGGGATACGGAGAGTTGGACGCGATCTGGACCATAGCCTGTCCGTCATTCAAAGATACGAAGTTCGTATTTGAATTTACGTAGAATACCTGTCCGTTCATCGGTTGTATGTTGTTAGCCTCCAATACGAATGATTGGTTGTTGATAGCTTGTACAGCGGCGTTAAACTCTTCTTGGCCTTCTACGGCATCTTGTGCCAGACGCTCTTGTTTCTTGATTTCTCTCTCTACTTTTTTGGCTTCCTTTGTTATCGATTTTTGAGCCATTACTTGTGTCATTCCGCACATAGCGACAGCGAGAACGACGATAAAAGATACAATTCTTTTCATACTTGATTTAGTTTTAAAACGGTTTTAAATTGTATAGATTAAACAGCGTCGTTGCGAAAAAGTTCCTGCGGCTTATCCATTTTATAGATACAATAACATTTCCACGGAGTATTTATGTTAAACAGAAATCGTACATTTGTAAGCGAAGAACATAATACGATAGAATATGGATAAAGTACGTTTTGGTGTAGTCGGAACCAATTTCATAACCGATTGGGTGATTGCCGGAGCCCGGCAGGATGAGCGTTTTGAACTGGTAGCTGTATATTCGAGAACTCAGGAGACGGCGGATGCTTTCGCCTCGAAACATAATATACCGTATACGTTTACCTCCTTGGAGGAGATGGCGAAAAGCCCGTTGATCGACGCCGTGTATATTGCCTCCCCGAACTTCCTTCATGCCTCCCAGAGTATTCTTTGCATGAGCTATGGCAAGCATGTTCTTTGCGAGAAACCCTTCGCTTCCAACGCAAAAGAAGTACGTGCGATGATCGAGGCTTCCCGTACCTATAATGTCACGTTGATGGAGGCGATGAAGCCTACGCTTACGCCGAACTTTCTTGCCGTACGAGAGAATCTTGAGCGTGTAGGTACGGTTCGTCGTTATTTCGCCTGCTATTGCCAGTATTCCTCCCGTTATGATAAGTTCAAGGAAGGAATCGTGTTGAACGCTTTCAAGCCGGAGTTGTCTAATGGGGCCATGATGGATATCGGTATTTATACGGTCTATCCGATGGTTGTCTTGTTTGGTCGCCCAAAGAAGATAGACGCCTCGGGCATAGTCCTGTCCTCAGGAGCGGACGGGCAAGGGGCCGTGAATTTCTTGTATGAGGGGATGAACGCCACGGTGCTTTATTCTAAGATCGCCAACTCCGCCTTGCCTACCGAGATACAAGGAGAGGAGGGGAACTTGACCTTGGACCGAATCAATATCATCCGTAAAGTGACGTATTCTCCTCGTCTAGCTCCGGCGATGGGAAAAGGCCCGGAACCGGTTCCGGAAGACCTAAGCGTGGTCGCCGATAAGGATGAGTACTATTATGAGGTAGCGGAATTTATCAACCTCGTCTTGTCTGGCAAGCGGGAGTCAGAAATCAATAGCCTTGATAATTCTTTGATTACATTGGAGATTATCGATGAAGTACGCCGGCAGTTGGGAATTGTCTATCCGGCGGATTGATAACTCTTCGTGATTTTCCATTTTTTCCATCGTAGTGAAAAACTTTTTCCACCGTGATGAAAAAGCTTTTTCACTACGATGGAAATCCTTTTTCATCACGGAGAAAAAAGGGTTACTTGTATTTTTATTACCTTTGTGTCCTTAATTGTTTAGGATGTACATATATAATTCAATACCCCATATAACGAACACGCTAAATCTGGGAAAGGACCTATTGGAGGTCTTATTTGAGAAAAGAAAATCATTACCGTTTCGCTATGATTATGCGTTGGATATTATCGATGAGAATAAATTGAATATCTTGATCGAGCGTGAGGTGATCCGCAGGAACGGCCCTTATATCGAGATGGATGAGCATTATCTCTCTTTCTATGAGCTGCTTCTGGAGGCGAATGAGGAGATTTCTACCTCGGTGATCGATGAGAATATCCAGTTGGTGTATCAATTGATCGATTATTATAGCAAGGAGGATAACGATTTGCGTAAGTTGGGCTATCTGCGATCGGTCAAGGCGCATTTGCGGAAGATCGGGAAGATCTTGGTACGTAACGTGGTGTCCTTGCAACGGGTGATCGATAATACGTTCAAGAACGAGCCGAGCTATAAGGTGAAGATCGCCAAACTGGAGAATCTGGACGCTAAACGAATCGAGATCAACCGCCTGATCGTGGAAGTGGAGAAGCTGCTGGATCGGGAACGGACTCCCTTTTTCGCCCAAGCCCCGGACGAGGAGCTGTTGACGATCGCCCGTGAGTTGAAGACGGAGTTATTGAGCGCCGGCCATAGCTTGATCCATTCCCAACAGGATATCATTGATTACTTGAACCAGATCCGTACGCAGGTGGGTTTTACCCGTAAGCTGCGTCGTATCAAATATCTGCGGGAGCAGTTTGAGTTACAGGAGAACACGAACGTGCGGGAGGTGGTAGATGCGGAGCGTTCCGTGGTATTGGAGGGCGTGCAGCCTACCTTATTCAAGGTTTCCATTCCTTATTTGCAAACGGACGAGGCACAGGATGTCATCTTGAAGGTGGCCGACGGCATACGGCCGGACAAGGTGATCCACCGGCAGGAGCTGGGGGTGATCTCCGCCGAGCAGATGGAGAATCAAGAGGTGGGGGAGGCTGCTATCAATACCCGGAAGATGATGGATGTTTTTAGCCGGACCGGAGGGGATTTGTTCTCTTTCGTGATGGCGTATGATTATAACCGGAAGATGGATTTCGAGGCGAAGGTTACGTTATTTTGCCGTTTACTCTCCCTCTATGAGAATGAGTTGGAGATAACAGACCGTTTTGGGCATATGGAGCATATAGAATATGCCATTATTCAAAGAACCTAGTTGTAGAGACGGGGCGTGCCCCCTGTGATGAGACGGGGCACGCCCCGTCTCTACAACTGGATAAAATAGAACAACAATAATAATAAGGATGATAGATAATTTACCGGTACAGACCGCACAGATCTATGATTACCTGTCGAAAGGTAATTTTCTGTGCTCGAATACAAGTGTAAAGGAGTTGAGGACACTCTTCTCGGTCGTAGAAGATAATTTTGAGCGTTTACGTGATTATTTCTCGCATATCAATTTCGTGTTGGAGCAGGGGAATAATTACTTCTACTTCTCCCGCAAGGAGCCCCGGGCTACCTTGGAGCAAAAGCTCCAGCGTTTCTTCGCTTGGATCGATATCATGGACTTCTTCTGTACGTACGATACGGCCTTCGGGCCCGGTTTCACTTTCTCGCCGGCGGAGATATTGGTACGTTCCCGTATCGACATGGATCTAGAGATGAAGCTGGACGGGTTGAAAAAACATACCGGAGGCAAGGAGAAACGCAAGGATATCCTCGATACCATCTTGGACAGGATGACGAAAGAGGGCTTTATCGAGTGCGTAAGCGATATGAACGGGACGTGGAAAGTGCTCTCCTCGTGGGACTACCTCACGAAGATGATCCATAGTATTAACATAAAGAACGAAGATGAGATATCTCAATAAAATAGTATTTATAAACAGCGCCGCTATCCGTTACTCGGAAGTACAGCTGGATGGAAATATACATTTAATCGGAACGCAGGGAGTGGGGAAGAGTACGATCCTCCGTGCGATCCTTTTCTTTTACAACGCCGATACGCAGCGGCTCGGAATCCCGGTCGAGAAGAAGTCGTATCAGGATTATTATTTCCCTTATGCCGATTCCTCGATCATCTACGAGGTAGCGAGGGAGGATGGTTGGTTTACGGTACTTAGTTATAAGACGATGAACCGTATCTGCTACCGTTTTATCGCCTCTCCGTACCGGCCGGATCTTTTTATCGACGAGGAGGGAGCGCCTTATCCGTCGGATCGTATCCGCTCGGTGCTCGATAAGAACGGTATCAAATATAGCGGGGCGATCTCCACGTATGAGGAATACCGGAATATCCTCTACGGAAACTCGGATAATAAACGGGATTACTCCTGTTATTCCTTGATGGAGAGCGGCTCGTATCAGAATATCATCCGTACGATCCAGAACGTCTTGCTGAATTCACGCTTGGAGGCGGATTATATCAAGCAGACGATCATCACCTCCTTGAACGAGGCGGATAGCGTGATCGACTTGAGCCGTTACCGGAGCCATCTATCCGGTTTTGAGGCGCAACTGAATGATATCGGTGTTTTCCGTGAGCCGGGCATGGCGCGGAAGGCCGCTGGGATCTCTACCTTGTCGGACGATATCCGTAAGCGGGATTTACGGATCAACGATCTGTGCCGCCAATTGCGCGGGGCTTATCTGGAAACGGAGCGTATCTTGCCGGAGTTGTCCCGGAAGATACACGAGCAGGAGGCGGTCAAATCGGATTTCTATAAGCAAAGGGATAAGCTGGACGCTGAATCGAAGAACCGGACAGCCACGATGGAAGGCGAGTTGGCCGTGCTGAAAAACGCCTTGTCGGAGGCGGAAGCGAAACGGGTTTTCTATGCCGGAAAAGATATCCAGACGGCGATGGATCGTTGTAACAAATTGGAGATCTTACAGCAGGAACAGGAATCCTTAGTCGTGGAGAAAGATTTGCTTTCTTCCAAGAATAAAGAAGCCTCGGTCTTGCACGCCAATTTGATCGCTAATCTGAAGAACGAGTTGGCCGGCTTCGAGAACGAGAAACAGAAACAATTACTGGCGGCAGAGACTGAGATCAATGCTCGTCGGGAGGCTCGCCGGGAGTATTATCGACGGCTACGGGAGGAATCGCGCCATGCCGCCTCGGAGGAGAAAGAGCGTTTGTTGGTGGATCGGGAGAAACGTACGACGGAGGTCGCCGCCTTGAAGATGCGTATCAAGACTGCCCGGGGGCAGTCGGGAACCTCGGAGGAATTGGAGGCGGTCAAAGGGCGTCTCGGTAATTACGACGCGAACCGGAAGGACTTGGAGCTGAAGATCCGTGAGCTGAAGTACGAGTTGAACTACCAGATGAAAGAGTTCGAGACCGCCGAGAAGCATTTGGATGAGGATTATCAAAAGCTAGCGGAATCCAACGAGGTGAAGATCGAGGCCCTGAGCGCTAAGCTAGCGGAACTGACGGAATTCTTGGATAACCAGAAAGATAGCTTCTTCAACTGGCTGTCCGAGCATAAACCCGGCTGGGAGCAGACGATCGGGCAAGTGTGTGACGAGCGCCTGCTTTACGGGAAAGAGTTTACGGCGGAGGTAGGCGAGGGAGATACCTTTTATGGAATCCGCTTCACCTCCGGGATTCACCGGAATGTCAAGACCAAGGAGGATTACTTGACGGAGAAGAAGGAGGCCGAGGAAAAACGTGCCGGAATCCAGCGCTTCATCGCTACGGCGCGGCAGGATTTGGAGGCGGCCAAGGAGAATCTCCGCAAGCAATATCAATCCTCCGTGAAGCCCATCAAGGAGGATATCTATCACGCGGAATATGAGTTGGAGCAACTGGCGGTTCGCAAGAAAGAGGACGAGTCTCGTCTGTCGGCCTTGCGGGATCAGGCGACCCGTCTGAGGCAGGAGGAGATCCGGCGTTTGGAGGAGGAGTTGAACGCTGCCGAGGCCGCCCTTTCCTCGATCCGGCAGGAGATCGCCACGCTTCAAGGCAAGATGGACCGGGAACTCGCTTCCTTGGATGAGCAAGAGAAAGATGAGTTGGCTGCTTTGGATAAGGAACTCTCCGCCCGGAGGGAAGCTATCTCGGAGGAGATCGCACGCAAGAAAGTGGAGCTGGAAGAGCGCAAATCCGGATATGACAGGGAGCAATTGGATAGCCTGACCGCCAGTGGTGGCGATCCGAGGCGTTTGGAGGAGATACATTCCCGCTTGGCGTATATCGGTGGGGAGATCAAGTATATCAACGAGACCAAGGCTTTGATTATCGAGTATCTGAAAGATAAACGAGAGATGCTGGATAAGGTACCTGACTGGACGGCGGAGAGCCTACGTTTGCAGCAGATCATCCACGGGGAACAGGAGGAATTGAAAAAGCGTCTGGCGGACGTGAACCGGAATATCTTCAAGATAGATGCCGAGCTGAAGGAGCTGAAGGAGGCCAACCGGAAAGCGTTGGAGAACCGGGAGGAATATCATCGCTCTACCCTGTTGGACTGGTTTACCTCTAGGGAATCCGTCTTCTCTTCCATGAACCGTACGGATACGAATGGCGATTGCCGTTCCTTGGTACGGGAGATCACGATCTGCGTCAGCGAGCAATCCCAGAAACTTTCCGAGCTGCGCAAGGAGATAACCGCCTACACCGGCAATTTCTCCGAGGATAATGTGTTCGCCTTCAAGACGAGCTTCTCGGATGATAAAGAGTATATGGATTTCGCTTGCGACTTGAAGGAGTTTATCGACGAGGACAAGGTCTCGGAATACCAATTGCGTATCAATACCCGCAACTCCGATATCTTCCGGCAGATTACGGCGGACACGAAAAGCATGGTCTCTCAGGAAGGCAATATCCGTGGCGTGGTGGATCAGATCAACGCCGATTTCAAGGAGAAGAACTTCGTGGGGATTATCCAGTGTATCGAGATGCGTATCGATCCGAGCCAGAACAAGATCGTCAATCTGTTGAAGGAGATCAAGCGATTCAACGAGGAATATAGCTGGGATTTGGGGCAGAACCTGTTCGCTTCCTCGGCCGACGATACGGCTACCCGGGAGAAGGCGACGACGTTGCTACGTGAGTTGATCAAGTCGATGGACGCTTATTCCGGCAACTTGATCCGTCTGGCGGATTTCTTCGACCTTAAATTCCGGGTGATCGAGAACCGGAATGATACGGGCTTCGTGGAGCGCCTTACGAACGTAGGCTCCGAGGGTACGGATATCTTGGTCAAATCCATGGTGAATATCATGTTGCTGAACGTGTTCAAGCGGAACGCCTCCACGGTATTCTCTGATTTCAAGCTACATTGCATGATGGATGAGATCGGGAAGCTACACCCGAATAACGTGGCGGGGATCTTGAAATTCGCCAACGACCGGGATATTCTCTTGATCAATGGCTCACCGACCGAGCAGGATGCCCTGTCCTATAAGCACATCTATAAACTGGAGAAGGACGGCGATAGCTTCACCCGGATCCGGAGGGTGATCACGCAGTTCGATTAGGCAGGATCATAGCCGAGGCTTTCTCACCGATCATAACTGAGGCTCTCTCACGGGTCATAGCCGAGGCTTCGACACCCATGAGAGAGCCTCGTCTATGACCATACCCGTGAACGAATGTTAAAGCCCTGCGATCTCATCCAGCCAAAGCGTAGCCATCGCGTCGCTCGGCATTCGCCAGTCTCCACGCGGGGAGAGGCTGATGGAGCCTACTTTCGGGCCGTCGGGCAGGCAACTGCGCTTGAACTGTTGCTGGAAGAAGCGGCGGAAGAAGGTATGGAGCCATTTCTTGAGGGTGGCATCGTCGTAGGTTTCCCCGAATGCCCGCTTCGCCAAGAAATAAATCTTCGCGGGGGAGGCACCGAAGCGTAGGAAGTGATAGAGGAAGAAATCGTGCAGCTCGTAGGGGCCTACCAAATCCTCCGTCTTCTGCTTGATATTTCCATGCTCGTCGGCGGGAATCAATTCCGGGCTGATCGGAGTGTCTACTATATCTAATAACGTGGCGCGGGAAGCCTCGTCTACCTTGTTGTTGGCAACCCATTCCACCAGATATTTGACCAATGTCTTGGGAATGCTACCGTTGACGCCGTACATAGACATATGGTCGCCATTGTAAGTAGCCCAGCCCAAGGCAAGCTCCGAGAGATCCCCCGTACCGATCACGAGGCCGTTCGCTTGGTTCGCCACGTCCATAAGAAGTTGGGTACGCTCGCGGGCTTGGCTGTTCTCGTAGGTCACGTCATGTACATGGATGTCGTGATCAATATCCTTGAAATGTTGGACGCAAGCCTCCTTGATGGAGATCTCCCGGAGGGTCACGCCAAGGGAGCGTATCAAGTCGCAGGCATTGGTATAGGTACGATCCGTCGTTCCGAAGCCGGGCATGGTGATGCCGATGATCTTATCCCGTGGGATCTTCAAGGCATCGAAGGTCATGACGGTGACCAGTAGGGCCAAGGTGGAATCCAGTCCCCCGGAGATGCCTACGACGGCGGTTTGGGCGTGGGCATGGAGGATACGCTTGGCGAGTCCCGCTACCTGTATATGGAATATTTCCTCGCAACGTTCTTTCAGCGCGTCGCCGGAGGGGGTAAAGGGATGCGGGTCGATTGCCCGGGTCAAATCCAGTGTCCGGTTGGGAAGGCTGAATGAGACTACGGTGCCGTTATCCATGTTATGGTTGAGATAACCCTGCATGAAACTGGTGTTGATCCGTCGGTCGTTCTGTAAGTTCTGGATATCGATCTCGCTGATAACGAGTTGCTCCTCCATGGAGAAACGTTCGGATTCCTTCAGCAACGTGCCGTTCTCCGCTATGATACCGTTTCCTGCGAATACGAGGTCGGTACTGGATTCCCCGAAACCGGCGGATGCGTAGACGTATCCGGCGATACAACGTGCGGATTGCTGGCAGATCAAGGATCGTAAGTAAGCATGCTTACCGATCAACTCGTTGCTGGCGGATAGATTGAATATCAAGTTGGCCCCCTGCATGGCTAGCTCGGAGCTGGGAGGGATGGGAACCCAAAGATCCTCGCAGATCTCGATACCCACACGTACCTCATCATACTCGAAGATCAGGTAGCAATCCAGCGGCACTTCCCGGTTACCGATCGTGATCATGGATTGCTGTAGGTGTGAAGAGGCCGTGAACCAACGCTCTTCTTGGAACTCTTTGTAGCTGGGCAGGTAGCTCTTGGGCACTACCCCTAGTATCTCGCCCCGTTGGAAAGCGACGGCGGCGTTTATCAGTTGGCTTCCGCTGACAAGCGGGCAACCTACGATCGTTAGTAAATCCAGATCGGCGGTGTTGTTCACTAAATCCAGCAAGGCTTTCTCGGCGTTTCTGAGTAAGGTCTCTTGCGAGAACAAGTCCATGCAAGTGTAAGACGTAACCGATAATTCGGGGAAAGCGATGATCTGGACCTCTTTTTGGGACGCTTGGCGCATCAATCCCTCGATCTGTTGAATATTATAAAAGCAGTCAGCCACTTTAACATGTGGTACGGCTGCCGCTACTTTGACGAATCCGTAATTCATATTTGTTATTGTTTATCTGATAGATGTTCTTAATTTATCGGGGTTTTGACGACAGTCGAAGATCGCGGAGATATAGATGATATCATCTTCTATAAAATAGATGATTTTGTAATGTTCATGAACAAGAGACCGAAAGCCTTGCGGCTCCGAGGATAAAGCTTGCTCATAAAAACCGAGAAGAGGATTGTCAGCTAACAAATCGGCGTAATGTTTCAGGTCCTTGACTTTCTTGTGGGCCATGTTGATAGAAATCTCCTTCTTATAATACTTCGTAATTTCTTTCAAATCTTCTTTGGCCTTGGCTGTCCAATATGGATTTTTCTGTTTCAGAACCATGTCTCTATCTCTTTATCTAGATCCTCACTTGATGTGACTCTACCTTCTCGGGCGTCTTCTACCGATTTCCGTACCTCTGCTATCATCTCCTCTTGCGAGTGGATTACGCAAGGGCGGGGTGTCCTTCTCTTGGAAAAGATCTTTTTGGCAGCCCGTTCCAGTTCCTCCGATATCTCCATGTCATCGATCTTGTTAAGGTATCTCTCCACGAAGCTTTCTCTCCATTGCTGTAACTCTATTGTCGTCATATCAATTTCCCTCCTATATATTTATGCCCCAAAGGTATGTATTTTGTATGGGATAAAAAAGAAGGAGAGGTATACTTCGCAGCATCCTCTCCTTATTAACACAAAACAATCAACAAAAAACTACTGTCTGAATAAGACTATCTGATGAATAAAAGCTCACGGTATTTCGGCAAGGTCCATATCTGGTCGTCGACAACCAGTTCCAACTTGTCGATATGGTAACGGATGGCTTCCATCATCGGGACGATCCGGTCGTGGTAAGCGATCGCCTTCTCCCGCTCGCTCTCGATCTTGTTGGCTATCTTGCGGGCGTTGACCATCTCGTCCACTTTTTCCTTGATGAAGATCGTGCGGTTCGCTATATCCTCGATGATCTCCATGTTCTTGGAGGATAGATGGGCGGCTTTATCGGCGGGGAATAATTCACGCATCTTATATACGTTGTCGATCAAGGAAGACTGGTATTTGGTGGCCATCGGGATGATATGGTTCATTGTCAGGTCGCCTAATACACGGGCCTCGATCTGGATCTTCTTCGTGTACATCTCCCATTTGACCTCGTTGCGAGCCTCCAGCTCCTTGCGGGTCATGACTCCCGTGGACTCGAACATGCGGACGCTGCTATCTTTCAAATAAGCGTCGAAGATCAAAGGCACGCTGGTCTCGCAATCCAAGCCCCGGCGTGCGGCCTCGGCCTTCCATTCCTCGCTGTAGCCATTGCCGTCGAAATGGATCGCCTTGCATTCCTTGATATCCTTGCGGATTACCTCGATGATAGCGGCGAACTTATCCTTTCCGGTGGCTATCTTAGCGTCTACCTCGGCCTTGAACTGCCTCAACTGATCCGCTACGGCGGCGTTCAATACCAGCATGGCGGCGGCGCAGTTCGCGGAGGAACCTACGGCACGGAACTCGAAACGATTACCGGTGAAGGCGAAAGGGGAGGTACGGTTACGATCCGTGTTATCGATCAATAACTCGGGGATACGGGCGATATCGAGTTTCATGCCTTGCTTTCCCGCTAGGTTGAAATCTTCCGTATCGCTGTTCTCCAGATGTTCCAATACCTTGGATAGCTGTGTCCCTAAGAAGCTGGAGATGATCGCTGGGGGAGCCTCGTTCGCTCCCAGACGATGGGCGTTGGTCGCGCTGGAGATGCTGGCCTTCAGCAATGCGTTATGGGTGTACACGGCTTTCAGTACGTTGACCACGAAGGTCACGAAGCGCAGGTTGTCTTCCGGCGTCTTACCCGGTCCCATCAAAAGGATTCCGGTATCGGTTCCCAGCGACCAGTTATTGTGCTTGCCGGAACCGTTCACGCCTTTGAACGGTTTCTCGTGCAACAGGACACGGAACCCATGTTTGCGGGAGATCTTGCGCATTAGGGCCATGATCAGTAAGTTATGGTCATTGGCGAGGTTGCATTCCTCGAAGATGGGAGCCAGCTCGAATTGGTTCGGGGCGACCTCGTTATGACGGGTCTTTACGGGAATGCCAAGTTTCAATGCCTCAACCTCGAGGTCTTTCATGAATTCCATGACACGGGTGGGGATGGCTCCGAAGTAATGATCCTCCAACTGTTGGTTCTTCGAGCTCTCGTGCCCCATCAGAGTACGGCCGGTCATCAACAGATCGGGACGTGCGGCGTATAGGCCCTCGTCTACTAGGAAGTATTCCTGTTCCCAACCTAGGTAGGCGTATACTTTCTTCACGTCCGGGTTGAAGTAGTGGCAGACATCGACCGCCGCCTTGTTCACGGCTTCCAAGGCTTTCAGCAAGGGAGCTTTGTAGTCGAGGGACTCGCCTGTGTAAGCGATGAAGATCGTCGGGATGCACAGGGTGTCTCCTACGATAAAAGCAGGGGAGGAAGGATCCCAAGCCGAGTAGCCACGGGCCTCGAACGTATTGCGGATACCGCCGTTCGGGAAACTGGAGGCGTCCGGCTCTTGCTGGATCAGTAGTTTCCCCTCGAATTCCTCAAGTACGCCGCCTTTGCCATCGTGCTCGATGAAAGCATCGTGCTTCTCGGCGGTACCTTCCGTCAAGGGATGGAACCAGTGGGTGTAGTGGGTAGCGCCTTTTTCCATCGCCCATTTCTTCATGCCGGAGGCCACGGCGTTCGCTGTCTCACGGTCTAACGGGGTACCGTTGTCGATGGAGTCCACCAGTCTCTCGTACGCTCTCTCTGGAAGATATTTGAACATCTTCTCACGGTTGAATACCAGCTCGCCGTAATACTTGGAAGGTCTCTCGGCGGGAGTGGTTAGCTCGGTCGCTTTTTTCTCGAACGCCGATTCTACGACTCTAAATCTTAACTTTGACATAATACCTGATGATTATTGTTGTTTATAGTAAATGACTTATCTTAGCCACTTCCTCAGCCTAGCCATGGCCTCTAGGGTGTCATCCCTATCGCCGAAAGCGGTGAGGCGTAGATAACCTTCCCCGCTCGGTCCGAATCCCACTCCGGGGGTTCCGACTATCTTGACTTCATAAAGCAGTTTGTCAAAGAATTTCCATGAGGAGAGGCCGTCCGGGGTCTTTAGCCAGAGGTATGGGGCGTTATCGCCTCCGTACACCGTGAGACCGCAGTTTTGCAGGCCCTCTTTCATGATCTTCGCGTTGGTCATATAATAATTGATAGTAGCTGTCACTTGCTGTTTCCCGGCGGTGGAATAAACCGCTTCCGCACCCCGTTGGGTTATGTAACTGGTTCCGTTGAATTTCGTGCATTGGCGACGGTTCCATAATTTGTTCAACTGTACCCGTTGCCCGTCCAGCGTGAAGGCGTTCAGCTCCTTCGGTACGACCGTGTATCCGCAACGTATCCCCGTGAACCCGGCGGTTTTAGAGAAGCTCCGGAATTCGATAGCTACCTTCTTCGCTCCTTTGATCTCGTAGATAGAGTGGGGGATATTCGGGTCCTGTATATAAGCTTCGTAAGCGGAGTCGTACATGATAAGCACGTCGTTGGCAAGGGCATAGTTTACCCATTTCTTCAATTCGTCCTTAGTCAAGGTCGTTCCGGTCGGGTTATTGGGATAGCAGAGGTAAAGGATGTCCACCCTGCGACTGGGCAGATCCGGTACGAAGTTGTTTTCCTCCGTGCAAGGGATGTATACGACATCGCTCCATTTCCCGTTTTCCAATACCCCGGTGCGTCCGCTCATTACGTTCGAGTCGATGTAGGCCGGATATACGGGGTCTGTCACCCCGATACTATTGTCGTGGCGGAGCATGTCACCTATATTTCCACAATCGCTTTTCGCTCCGTCGCTGATGAATACCTCGCTCGGTTCGATAAAGACTCCCCGGCTGGCATAATCGTTCTTGATGATAGCGTCGATTAGGAAAGGATATCCCTGCTCGGGGCCATATCCGTGGAATGTATCCTTGCTCGCCATTTCTTCCACGGCTTTATGCATCGCCTCAATAACGGCGGGGGCAAGTGGTTGCGTAACATCACCAATACCCATTCGAATGATCTTATCTTTGGGATGGGTAACCTTGAAGCTGTTTACCTTTTTCGCGATGTCGGAGAAAAGGTAATTGTTCTGTAGTTTCAGGAAATGTTCATTAATTAGTGCCATACTCAGTTCTTTTGTTTTTATGTTGTTGTTTTTGTTGTTTTGTCTTGTTCCCCGTGTCAGACTTTGATGAATCCCTCGAACACGTTGACCGCTCCGCCGGTCATAAAGACCTTACCGCTTCGCTCGTCCCACTCGATGGTTAAAGGGCCCCCATCCATGATGACCTTCGTCTTTCGCTTTGTCTTCCCACGTACGACCCCGGCCACGGCGGTGGCGCAAGCTCCGGTTCCGCAGGCTTGTGTGATGCCGGAACCTCGTTCCCACACCCTCATCCGTACCTCGTCCGGCTTTAGCACCTGCACGAACTCCACGTTTGTCCGGTCCGGAAAAAGCGGGAGGCATTCCAGTAACGGGCCTACGCTTGCCAGACCGACCTGGTCCATCTCGTCCACGAAGATAACCAAGTGAGGATTTCCCATAGAGATGACGGTGCCGGTGTAAATTTCTCCTCCAGCCTCAACCTCCAAGGCCATCTCGCCTACGGCAGGCATTCCCATATCTACCGTGACCTCGGTGACCTCTTCACGCTCTATTTTCAATTGTAGCTCTTTGATACCTGATAAGGTCTCTAAGGTGACCTTGTTCTTTTGCGTTAGGCCGGCCTCATAGACATATTTGCCAATACATCTGGATGCGTTTCCGCACATCATCGCCTCGGAGCCGTCCGCATTATAGATATGCATGCTGAAATCGGCGATGTCTGAAGAACCTATCAAGACCAAACCATCAGATCCTATGCCTGTGTGCGGCTTGCTCCATGCGATAGATAATTCCTCGGGATTGTCTATCGGATAGACCATCGTGTTTACATAGATGTAATCATTTCCGGCACCGTGCATCTTTGTGAATCTGATTGATTTTGTCATTTTGATGATATTATTCTTTATATTATTTCTTTTTGTTTTATTGTAATGCAAATATATAACGTTTTGATAAGTATATAACAGGTGAGAGGCTCGAATGTTTTATAAATATGAGGTTTGTAATAGATTGAAGTTATAATATATGCTTTTAGTTATAAATGATAATTAGAAGTGTGTGTTTTGGTTTTATATCGTAATATATGCTTTGTGAATATGGGTTGCTGTAACTGTAAGTAAAAAAGCTATATATCTATCTATTTGCTTAAAATAAGTCTGTTTGTCTGACGAGCCTCTTTTTCAAGAAGCCTTAACTAGGGATAGATAATGGGTGAAAATACGTATTTAACCACTGATTTCTACGTAAAAGGTCATGTTTTGTCACACGAAAGGTTGCGTTGGGCGACGCAAGTAGTGGCGTTAGCCAACGCAATAGGTCGCATAAGGCGATACATATAGTCGCGTCGGGCGATACAACCGTATGAAATGCCTCTTTTATCCGTATAAAAAATATGTTTTGACCCGTATAAATGTGAACTAGCATGAATTATTTTTCTAGAACAAAAGGTCGTATTTGGCTAATATATTACTAAACAATCATTTGCTAATATTTTTTCTCATATTTAGGGACGAGAAGTACATCAGGCCAGAAAAATCAACTCTCCGGGAGTTTGGTTTACAAATTGACAAAAAGAAAGGAGCTACTCGGTTTTGTTTCCGGATAGCTCCTTTTATCAGATTAACTAATTATCTAGATAATTTATTTTACGAACTTAACAGTTGTCTTATGAGCAGATCTCAAGAGCTTAGACTGATCGATTGAGATCATATAAATACCGTTCGGCATATTCGGAGTACTGATGTATTGCTCATCGCTAGTGATGATACCCGTAGAAACAACTCTACCTACCATATTAACGATTACATAATTACCCTTACCATTCTTTACATAAAGACCGCTAGCGTTTGTAGATACCGTAACCTCTTGAACCTCGTCACTGATAGTCTCGTTATCGGTGATGATACCCATAGCGTCAGATGTAATATATAATGTCGCCATGCGGACATTTTCTTTAACGCCATCGCCATTAGGATCAACAGCAGGACTAAAGTCTACCGTAATCTTAGTATCATTTGTAGGAGCCGTAGCCTTGATATTCATGACTTTTTCTTTACTGCTTCCTTTCAAGAAGTTGACATCTACGATCATCTTTGTATCTTTTAAGCTCGTAGCTTCAACTTTTGTCGTTGCGTCGATTTCCATTACACGAATAACCTCATCTTTTTTAGCTTCGTAAATAGAATCGATTGTAATAGTGTAATTGGTTTCTGCGCTTGCTTTAAGATTACTAACGACACCATTAACAAGAGAGGACATAATAGAATTGATTGCTGTGCTCATTGTTGCTGGCATTGTAACGATCTGTTTAGACATTGGAGTCCAAGCTGTATTTACGTCAGCACGTACTGAATCTGTTGTCGTTAAAACTAGATTTGCTCCAGATACGCCAATTGTCGGAGTCAACTTCTTATATCCTTTGATTTTGCTAGATGCGGCATCATATGAAGTCAAGACAATAGAATCTGCAGGCATGCCTGTTGTTGATTTCAAGTTTGCATATACGACGGCGTCACCCATTGGCAATTTTGCGTTAGGTGCTTGTAGAGGTTTACCGAATAAGCTAGCCTTGATAGTACTTTCTGTCATCAACTTTGTCATATCAAGAGATATTTGGAAGTTCGGGACTTGAGCTAACGTTGCAGCTAGACTACGTAAATTATCTTCTAAAGTAATCGTATAATCAATCGTACCAGAGCTATTTGCTGTTTCTGTTAGGCTTATCAATTTTCCATCTTTAAGCGGGAAATTAGGGATCATGCTACCCACGGTACCTAACCAACCTAATTTCAATTCTACGGATAAGCTGTTGAAAGGAAGAATGGTTCCTTTGTTCCCGGTCTTGATTAATACCGATAATAAATTTGTGGGTTTACCCGTTTCTGCGTCAACTAAAGCAGCTGCGGATACATCAATTTTCTCTGGTAAATCAATTTTTACGGATTGTCCGTTAAGTGAAACGTTATATTCTTTATAATCACTGAATGTCAGTTTTACGTCATTAACGATCCCTGCGATGAAATCACCCATTCCCGGTGCTATCGCAGAAAAATCCATAGAACTAAGATCCAATTTTAAACTATCAGGAGTAACCGAGATTGGATTTAATTGATCTGCACGTAGGCTTGATACTTGAGGCAAAAATAAAGGGGAATTAATTATGCTTTCGATATTAGGATTTGTGAGAGACATGAAATCAACTCCACTGATTTGCTTTACTTGATCAAAAACGGCAGGAACAATAACTTTAACAACAGCAGCCTTTTCTTTATCTGTTAATTGTTTTTGTTGTTGTGCCATCACTGGGGTGGTAGCCATGAATGTAGCGGCTGCCAAACTAATGCATGTAAAGATTTTCTTCATATAAATTTGTTTTAAAGTGTTTTATGACTCTAGCTGGCAAAGTTATTATAAAAATTAAATGCACCAGCGTTTATTATTCATAAAAGTTGGTGCATTTTGCTACTAAAGAAAAGAAATATTCGTCAATAAGCGGATTCATGTACGTCTTTTATGGCCCTGCCACTTGGCTCGTTCATGTTTTTGAAAGCCGAGTCCCAAGCTAAAGCCTCTGCGGTAGAACATGCTACGCTAGGAATGGAAGGTACGCTTCTCGCTGCGCTTTCGCTGGGGAAATGCTCTTCAAAGATGGAGCGGTAATAATACTCTTCCTTGTTTTGGGGTGGATTGATTGGGAATCGTTTGGCGGCATTCGCCATCTCTTCATCAGTGACCGACTCGGAGGTTATTTTCTTTAATGTATCGATCCAGCCATAGCCTACCCCATCCGAGAATTGCTCTTTTTGCCGCCAAGCGATCTCCTTGGGCAAGCTGTCGGAAAATGCTTCTCGAAGTATCTTCTTCTCGATGGTCGTACCCGGGCACATCTTTGCCGCCGGATTCAGACGCATGGCCACATCAAGAAACTCTTTATCCAAGAACGGCACTCGTCCTTCTACGCCCCATGCGCAAAGGCTTTTGTTCGCACGCAAGCAATCATATAAATACAATTTGCTTAATTTACGCAGGGTCTCTTCATGGAAAGCCTGTGCATTCGGGGCCTTATGGAAATATAAATATCCCCCGAATACCTCGTCCGCACCCTCGCCGCTTAGTACCATCTTGATACCCATGCTCCGGATCACACGGGCCAATAAATACATGGGGGTAGAGGCTCGGACGGTAGTGACATCATAGGTCTCGATATGATAAATGACATCTCGTAAAGCGTCCAATCCTTCTTGTATCGTATAATGGATCTCATGATGAACCGTACCGATCGCATCCGCTACTTTACGGGCGGCGAGCAAGTCCGGGGCATCTTTCAATCCGATGGCGAACGAGTGGAGTTGAGGCCACCATGCGTCCGCTTTCCCATTGGTCTCGATGCGTTTCGCCGCGTATTTCTTGGCGATAGCGGAGGTGATGGAGGAATCCAGACCTCCGGATAGAAGGACGCCATAAGGGACATCGCTCATCAGTTGGCGTTTGACGGCGGCTTCCAGCGCATCGTGAAGTTGTTGTACGTCGGTAGGATTATCTTTCACGTTGGCATAATCCATCCAGTCACGGGTGTACCATCTCGTGAGTTTACGGTCTTCGCTATAGAAATAATGACCGGGGAGGAACGGCTCGTAATGAGTGGCGAAGCCTTCAAGTCCTTTTAACTCAGAAGATACCATCAAGTGTCCCTCGTCATCGTATCCGATGTAGAGCGGGATCACGCCGATCGGGTCACGGGCGATCAAGTAAACCCCTTTCTCCTCGTCATAGAGAGCGAAGGCGAAAATACCATTGAGATCCTCGATGAAATCAATCCCTTTCTTCTTGTATAAGGCGAGGATCACCTCGCAATCGGAGCCGGTTTGGAACTCGTAATCGCCTTTTAACCGTTCTCGTAATTCCTGATGGTTGTAGATCTCTCCGTTGACGCAGAGGATGAGTTTGCCGTCGGGGCTGACCAAAGGCTGCCCTCCGGAGGCAGGGTCTACGATGGAAAGGCGTTCATGGGCTAAGATAGCGGTTTTGCCTTGGTAGATACCACTCCAGTCCGGCCCCCGGTGACGGATTCGTTTACTCATTAATAACGCTTGTTTACGCAGGGCTTGCGCTCCGTCGTGTATATTGAATATCGCTGTTATACCACACATGATCATTAAAAATTGAAAGTTGAAAATTAGTTGGTTTGTAAGAAACGGTCGATGGATCGGGCGACATTACGGCCGGAGGCCATCGCTTTTACGACTAAGCTCGCTCCGCTGACAGCGTCTCCGCAGGCGAATAGGTTGCTGTTGGCGGTATATCCGGCGTTGTCTACGGCGATGTTATCGCGGTTGTCGGTAGCCAATCGCAGTTCTTTGATCAATCCTTCTTGTTCCGGATGCAGAAAGCCCATGGCGAGGAAAACCAGATCGGCCTCGATGATCTCTTTCTTGCCGGTCAGCCTCATCTGCGGACGGCCTCCGTCTGGGGAGGGAACCCATTCGACTTCTTCTACCTCAACCCCTATCAGGTTGTTTTTCTCTCCGATAAAACGGTTAGAGGTTAGGTTCCACCGGCGGATACAACCTTCCTCATGGCTGCTGCTGGTTTTCAGTACTTGCGGATACATGGGCCAAGGTGTCGCCGGATTCTGTCCGACGGGTGGCTGGGGCATGATCTCGATCTGGGTGACACAGGCCGCCCCATGACGGTTCGCTGTCCCTACACAATCGCTACCCGTATCACCTCCGCCAATCACTAAGACTTTCTTGCCTTTGCAATTGATCTGGCTTTTGGGCGGGATCGGGATGCCTTCTAAGATCCGGTTCTGCTGGCTTAATAACTCCAAGGCGAAATGTACGCCTCTTAAATGACGTCCCTCGATAGATAGATCCCGGGGAACCTCGGCGCCGATCGCTACGCAAACAGCGTCGAAATCTTTCACTACATCTTTCGCTAATATCTCTTTGCCGACCATCGTGTTTACACGGAAAAGAATCCCTTCTTGCTCCATGATACGGATACGGCGATCGATAATGTGCTTGCCTAGCTTGAAATTGGGGATGCCGAAGCGTAGCAAGCCGCCCGGTAACTCATCTTTCTCGAATACGGTGACTTCATATCCTTTCCGGTTCAATTGGTTCGCCACGGTCAATCCGGCGGGACCGCTACCGATCACGGCTACCTTTTTCCCGTTGCGTACCGGTTGGATAGGCTGTACGTATCCTTCCCGGAAAGCGGCTTCCACGATAGCCGCCTCGTTCTCACGGATCGTGACAGGTTCGTCGCAGCTAAGTTTCAGTACGCAGCTTTTCTCGCAGAGGGCGGGGCAGACACGTCCCGTGAACTCCGGGAAGTCGTCGGTCTGCTCCAATACGTGATATGCCTCTTTGTAACGGCCTTTGTATAACAAATCTTGCCATTCGGGTTGCTTGTTACCCAGCGGGCAGGCCCAGTGGCAGAAGGGTACGCCACAATCCATGCAGCGGGAGGCCTGCGTACGGCGGTCGCCGCTGTTCAAGGTCTGTTCTACCTCGCTGAAATCATCTATACGTTCGTGGACGGGACGATAGCCCGCCTCTTGTCTATGTATCGTTAGAAATGCTCTTGGGTTTCCCATAGTTCTCTTGTTTTTGTGTAAATATTTAGTAGTCTTTCTGCATCTCCGCGATCTTGCGTTGGAGTTTGCGCATCTGTTCCTCTTGGAGTACTTTCTTGTATTCGATCGGGACGATCTGGATGAACTCATCCACGTACTTGTTCCAGTTATCGAGCATTAATCCGGCCAGATGGCTGCCGGTATGATGATAATGCTTGCGGATCAATTCATGAAGTTCCTTCCGTGAGGTGCTATCCTCGATCAAGGAAAGCTCTACCATTTCCATGTTGCAATAATAATCGAAATCACCATTCTTGTTCCATACGTAAGCGACACCGCCACTCATTCCGGCGGCGAAGTTCCGGCCTGTATTGCCTAAGACGACAACCCGGCCTCCGGTCATGTACTCGCAACAGTGGTCGCCTACACCTTCCACGACAGCGATCGCCCCGGAGTTTCGCACGCAGAAACGCTCTCCGACCCGGCCGTTGATATAAACCTCACCGCTGGTAGCCCCATATAATAAGGTATTACCGGCTATCGTATTGTCTTCCGCTATAAAGGTGGAGCGTACCGGAGGCATTAAACTGATGTGTCCGCCACTCAATCCTTTTCCGAGATAGTCGTTCGCCTCGCCTTCCAACCGGAAATGTACGCCGTGAGCCAGAAAGGCTCCGAAGCTCTGGCCCGCCGCCCCCTTGAACTTGATATGCAGGGTGTTCTCCGGTAACCCGATGTTCCCGTACCGCTTGGCGATCTCGCCGGAAAGCATGGCTCCTACGGAACGATCGGTGTTGGCTATCGCGTAATCCAACGATACTTCCTGTCCGGATTCGATGGCGGCCTTTGCGTGACGGATTATATCCACATCTTTCACGTTGTCGATCGCGTGGAGTTGACGGGTGACATGATGGATGGCCTGCGTGGCGGCTTGTTCCGGTAGATGGATCAAGCGGCTGAGATCCAATAGATCATGTTTCTCGATATGATCGGAAGGTTTACGCATGAGTAAGTCCGTACGGCCAATGATATCGTCTAGTTTCGTATAGCCTAGCTCTGCCAGATATTCCCGAACTTCACGGGCGAGGAAGGTGAAGAAATTCACCAAATATTCGTGTCGGCCATGAAAGCGTTTACGTAATTCCTCATCTTGGGTAGCGACACCTACCGGACACGTGTTCATATGGCATTTACGCATCATCACACAGCCTAAGACGATCAAGGCGGAGGTGGCGAATCCAAACTCCTCGGCACCCAGCATCGCCATCAATACGATATCCCGTCCGGTTTTCAATTGTCCGTCTGTTTGCAAGCGGACTTGTCCCCGGAGGCCGTTCATCACGAGCGTCTGTTGAGTCTCGGATAGTCCTAGCTCGGGTGGGATTCCGGCGTAACGGATAGAGCTTATCGGGGAAGCCCCCGTTCCTCCTTCTGCCCCGGAGATCACGATCCGGTCCGCTTTTGCCTTGGCTACACCGGCGGCGATGGTTCCCACGCCACTCTCGGATACGAGTTTCACGCTGATCTCGGCTTGAGGGTTCACGTTCTTCAGATCGAAGATCAATTGCGCCAAGTCCTCGATCGAGTAAATATCGTGGTGAGGTGGGGGAGAGATCAGAGAGATACCCGGGATCGAGTGACGGGTTCTCGCTATGATATCGTTCACCTTATAGCCGGGAAGCTGTCCTCCTTCGCCCGGTTTCGCTCCTTGGGCGACCTTGATCTGGATCTCGTCGGCGTTTACCAGATATTCCGTGGTCACGCCGAAGCGTCCGGAGGCTACTTGCTTGATGGCGGAGCGGAGCGATAACCCGTCCTCACGGGGGATGAAACGAGCCGAGTCCTCACCACCCTCGCCCGTGTTACTGCGTCCGTGTATCTTGTTCATGGCTATAGCTATCGTCTCGTGCGCTTCCCGGCTGATAGAGCCGAAGCTCATCGCTCCCGTGACAAAGCGGCGCATGATCGTTTCTTCCGGCTCTACCTGCTCCAAGGGGATCGGGGTGCGTTGTTTGAAGGTCAGGAAATCACGCAAGAATATGGGGCTTTCCTTCTCATCAACCACATGGGAATATTCCTTGAATTTCTTGTAGCTCCCCAAGCGGGTAGCCAGTTGAAGCATGGAAATGGTATCCGGGTTCCAAGCGTGTTTCTCGCCATCCTTGCGGAAGGAATAAATGCCTTTATGTTCCAATAAAGAATCCGTGGGGTGGGAGAATGCGTCATTGTGCATGGCGATCGCATCTGCCGCTATCTCTTCCAAGCGGATACCACCGATGTTGCTGGTGGTTCCCCCGAAGTAAGTATCTGCCAGATCCCGGCTTAGGCCGATCGCCTCGAAAAGCTTTGCTCCCCGGTAACTGCGGATCGTGCTGATCCCCATCTTGCTCATAACCTTGAATAAACCCTTGCAAATGGCTTTTACGTAATTCTTCTCGGCAGTCTCGTAATTCAATTGTATCTCTTGCCTGTCTACTAGATCATCCAAGATAGCGAAAGCCATATAAGGGTTGATGGCACTGGCTCCGTAGCCTAGTAAGAGGGCGGCGTGCATTACCTCACGCATCTCGCCGGTTTCCACTACCAGCGCTGTTTGCACCCTTTTCTGCACGGAGATCAGATGGTGATGCACGGCGCTTACCACTAACAGGGAGGGGATCACCGCTTTTTTCTCATCTACGTTCCTGTCGCTTAAAATGATGTAGTTAACGCCGTCGGTGACGGATTGCTCCGCTTGTTTACATAATTCGTCCAAGGCGGCTTTCAGTCCTGCGCATCCTTTCTCTGCGTCAAACAAAGTGGGGAGCTTAACACTTTTAAAGCCCTTATACCGGATGTTACACAGGAGATCCAGTTGTGTATTGGTCAAGATCGGATGGTTCAGCCGAACCATTTTACAGTGGCTCTCGGTTGGAACTAAGATATTGCTTCCCACGGCCCCGATATACTCGGTCAGGCTCATGACGAGTTCCTCGCGGATCGGGTCGATCGGCGGGTTGGTTACTTGGGCGAATTGTTGGCGGAAATAATTATAGAGGATTTGCGGACGGGCGGATAATACGGCCAGTGGCGTATCGTTGCCCATGGAGCCGACCGGTTCCGCCCCTCCCGTGCACATCGGTACGATGATACGTTCGATATCCTCACGGCTGTATCCGAACGTACGCAGTAGCTTGTCGTATTTCTCTACCTTATGAGGAATCTTACGGCCGGATTTCAACTCGTCCAATTCCACCCGGTTTTTCTCCAGCCAAGTACGGTAGGGCTGGGCGTTCGCCAGTTGTTCCTTCAGCTCGCTATCGTAATAAATCTCGCCTTTCTCGGTATCGATGAGTAAGATCTTTCCGGGTTGCAGACGGCCTTTTTCCTTGATCTCGTTAGGCTCGAAATCCATGACGCCGACTTCGGAGGCCACGACCATCATGTCATGTTTCGTGATCAGGTAACGGGCGGGGCGGAGACCGTTACGGTCTAGCATGCCTCCGGCGTAGCGTCCGTCGCTAAAGAGCAGGGCGGCAGGCCCGTCCCACGGTTCCATCAAGATGGAGTGATATTCGTAGAAAGCCTTTAGGTCTTCGGAGATCGGGTTCTTCTCGTTGAAACTCTCCGGTACCAGCATCGCCATGGCATGCGGCAGGCTCATCCCGGAGGCCACGAAGAATTCCAATACGTTATCCAGTGAGGCACTGTCACTCATGCCCGGCTGGATGATCGGGCGTATATCGTTGATATCCGGGATTCTGGGGGAGGATAGTACGCTCTCCCGGGCCTCCATCCATCCCCGGTTGCCCCGTATCGTGTTTATTTCCCCGTTATGTGCTAGTAGGCGGAAAGGTTGCGCCAGACTCCAAGTGGGGAAGGTGTTGGTACTGAAGCGTGAATGTACCAATGCCAGTCCGCTAGTGAAATAAGGTTGCGTCAGGTCCGGAAAGTAATGGCGTAGCTGCATGGATTCCAGCATGCCTTTGTAAACGATGTTTTTGGTGGAAAGAGACGCTATATAGAAATCATCCTTGGCCGGAAGGTCGGTGGCCGATACCCTTTTCTCGACCCGCTTACGTATGAGGTATAGCTTTAGTTCCAGCTCTTGCTGATCGTTGCAGCCGATGATGAATATCTGCTTGATATCTGGTTCGGTCGCTTGTGCGTCCTTTCCCAAGATTTCCGTATGAACGGGAACTTTGCGTAAGTGCATCAAGGTTAATCCCTCTTTCTCGATCTCCTCGATGAGGATACTGAGGATGCTTGCTTGCTGTTCCTCGTCTTTGGGGAGAAAGATTAGTCCGGTGCCATATTTGCCTTTCTCTGGAACCGGAATTCCTTGCAGGAGGATGAACTCATGAGGGATCTGTAATAGGATTCCCGCTCCGTCACCCGTTTTGTTATCGGCTCCCTCAGCGCCTCGATGCCTCATGTTCTCTAGTACCTTAAGGGCTGATTCGATGATGTCGTGCGATTTCTCGCCGTGGATATTTACTAACATTCCTACTCCACAAGCGTCATGTTCATAAGACGGGTCGTATAATCCTTGTCTGCTATTAAAATGATTCCTGTTTGTTTTCATTTGTTGACCTTATGTTTGCGTATAAATGATTATTGCGTCAATTTGTTTCGCAAATATAGGTATTAATGGCATAATGTGATTGCTTGTAGGAGCGAAAGAATGGAGAAAAGATAAGAATATCTTATCTGATGTTTCTATTTGTAAGTATTTATTGGGTTTATTCTTTTTATTTGAAAGATATTTGGCTGGTTAGTTTTCTAAATGAAAGACAAACTAAAAAAGAAGCACCGTCACGTTTTGCGACAGTGCTTCTTTTTTTCCGGAAGCGCTGTCATGGATTGCGACGGTGCTTCTTTTTTTCCGGAAGCGCTGTCACGGATTGCGACAGTGCTTCTTTTTTTCCGGAAGCGCTGTCACGGATTGCGACAGTGCTTCTTTTTCTCCGGAAGCGCTGTCACGGATTGTGATGTCGCTTCCTATCTGTTTTATCTATCGGGATATTCTCGGATGAAATAGCGGGATAGGAATTTCCAATTATCTTGTATGATCGCCTTGCCACGTTCCGGGCTGGTAAGGCTTTTCGTTTGTGCGTCGGCCAACATGCCTCGGTCTACCAGCTCTTTCAGGAAGTAAACGCTGCAATGTTTCACGATGAAGAAAGAGAGCGCTTGCTTGGCGGCACGGTTGGCGTCGTAGAAGGGATTGTTCTCATCCTTGATCAGCTCCACGTCACGGGTAATGACTTGGGCGCCTTCCTCGGGCGTGGCGTAGATCGCCAGCTTCTTGCCTTGCCAGTCCTCGGGAAGATGGAAGTTCTCGGCGGGGATAAGGCCGGAAGTCTCCGTGATAAATGTTTGTGCATCTTCGGTCTTGTCGAAATAGAGAAGCAGTTTGTCACCTGCGGCTTTGCGGAAAGTCTCGTATTGTTGGCGGTTTTCCTCCAGCATATCGTCGGGCAGGGTGGCTACAGACTCGTCGGCGGTGTTCTGAAATACCGCATGGTCGGGATGCTCGGCGGGCAATATCTTTGCCAGCCATTGCGGGGAGGTCAGGCCTAGCAAGGAGGTCTTGCTGGTGTAGGCCATCATGCCGTGGCTGTTGACGAGCAGGTTGTTAAGCTGCTCTTGGTTGAGGTCGGGCTGCTCCTTCCAGCGGTCGTGGGCGAAGTCGCTCAGTTCCCGGGCCGACTCAGGCAGGATATAGGATTCGTAATGGAACCATTGCAATAGACGGTCGTAATCCTCTTGCCGCTCGTAGCGGGTATCAAGGGCGAAAAGCTTGGCCATGCGGGTATTCTCCGGCGCCGTGGTCCACTCTTTGCAGAACAGGTCGTAGATAAGCATGCCGGTGGATTCGTTGGCAGGGTTGTCCGGACTGACGAAAGTGCCTTTACGATAGCCGTGATACTGCTGGGTATAATGCCAAAGGAGAAAACGCACGTCCTCAAGGTTCACCTCATCGTCGTAATAATGATCGTCCGGAGTGTAGAAGGGGAGGTATTTGCCGTATAGCTCCTTATGGGTAAGGATGAAGGCACGCCAAAGCCCCATGCCGGAGATCACGTCTTCGAAGTAGGCGGCCATGCGGATACAGATCTGCTTTGTTTCCTCGCCCTCGAAGGAGTTTACCAACTCGGTCTTCTCCATGATATCGTAGATACGGTTCGCTATTCCGGTATAATAGGAATCCACGGGAGTGCTTTGTTTATAGGGATGCAACTGCAACCAGTCTTTCGGGAAAATTTTAATGTTCTTCATGTTATTAAATGTCTTTATGCATTCAGGAGTGCAAATGTAGTAAAAATACGTTAGCTATGTCAAACGATAAGGAAAAGTTGCGGTCTTAAAAATGTAACATTTGTTGTCTTCATTGTTATTGGATCTAAACATCTTTGAAATACCGCCCCCGTACTTTTGCGTCGAAATCAAAGATGAAATAATAAGTAGTAAGATAATGGGAAAGAGTTTAAGGGGCAAAAGATTGAAAAGGTTAGGGCTTTTCTGGGTGGGAGTTTTCCTGTCATTCTCTCTATGGGCACAAACAGGGGTTATTTGCGGGACGGTTACGGACGCAAAGATAAAAGAACCGTTGATCGGCGCCTCGGTTGTGATCGAGGGGACTACGGTTGGCGCTATCACGGATATAGACGGTAATTTCCGTATCGAGAACGTGAGACCAGGTACTTATACGGTAGCCGCCTCTTACGTGTCGTACCAAACGCAAACGGTAAAGGATGTTCCGGTAGTCGCACGTCAAGAGGTGGTGTTGAATATCGAGCTTTCCGACGCTAACCTCCAATTACAGAATGTGGTCGTAGTGGCCCAACGGAAATTGGGAACCGAGATGGCCGTATTAAATACCGTACGCAAGAGCCTTCCGGTCGTGAACGGCATTTCTGCCCAACAAATCAGTAAAACACAGGATAGCGATGCCGCCGAGGTGCTTCGCCGCATCCCGGGAATCACCATCGTGGACGATCGTTTTATCGTAGTTCGAGGGCTTGCGCAACGTTATAATAATGTATGGCTGAACAACGCCACGACCCCTTCCAGCGAGACGGACAGCCGTGCCTTCTCGTTCGATGTGCTTCCTTCTTCCTTGATCGATAACATGATGATATACAAGAGCCCCTCGGCCGAGCTTCCGGCGGATTTCTCCGGCGGTTTCGTGCGGGTGATGACCAAGAATATCCCGGACGGGAACACCTTCAACGTATCCTGCCAAATGGGCTTCAACACGAACGCCACCTTCCGTAACTTCCAGCTGACGGACGGCACGGCAAAGGATTACCTTGGATTCGGAGCGGGCGTGAGAAACCTGCCTTCCTCTTTCCCCGCTCACCTAGGAGAACACTCCACGGATGAGGCGGCTGCCTTTACCCGTCAAATCAACCAACGTTGGGGGATCAACAAGTTCACCGCCATCCCCGATCAGAAGATATCCCTTACCTCGCACCGCTCTTATGATGTGGGCGGCTGGAAGATCGGAAATATTACGAACTTGAACTGGAGTACCGAGTACGATTACTCGGAGACGGTGAATAACAACTACATCGCCTACGACGTGAAGAACGACGTATCCCGTCCCCGCTTTGAGTACAACGATATCCGCTATAAGAATACCTCCAAGCTAGGGGCCCTCTTTAACTGGTCATTCCAACGGGATGGCAGCAAATATGAGCTTCGCAACTTCTTCAGCCAGCGTGGCGTTTCCGCTCTGACACAAAGGGAAGGAATGAACTATTATTCCGACAAGAATATCCGTAAGTGGGAATCCCTCTATACCGGGCGTACCACTTACTCCGGGCAGATCAGCGGTGTGCATACCTTGCGAGAGAATGTTAACAAGGTGGATTGGACGGCGGGCTATGCCTTCGCCTCCTACCGTGAGCCGGATCGTAAGATCGTGAACTCCATCCTTGACGAGAACCGTACGGAACAGCCGAACTACTATGTCTCTGACCCGATGCGTTATTACCAAGAATTGAAGGATCATAGCGCCTCTATAGCCGCCAACTACGAACATAAATTCACCGTATCCGATAGGTTCGCTCCTGTTCTCAATGGAGGTGTCTACGGTGAATATAAGAGCCGTACCTTCGCTGCCCGTCGCTTTGGCTACAACCTGTTGGGTAGCGGCTACGACCGGTATGCGGACTGGGATTATACGGAGTTGTTCGCTGATGAAAATATCTCGGCGGATAAGATATGGATGCGTGAGACAACTACGAACAGTGACTCTTATACTTCCGAGAACATGTTGGGAGCCGCCTATGTCTCCGCTAAACTGAATTATGGGGAGGTGTTGAACGCTAATATCGGTGTTCGTATGGAATACTACCAATTGAAGATGGACGGATATAGCTCGGACGGTACGACCCCGGTACACTTGGATAATAAGACGACGGATTTTTTCCCTTCAGTTAATGTTGCCTACAACCTCTCACAAAAACATTTGGTCCGCGCCGCTTACGGTCGCTCGGTCAACCGTCCGGAGTTCCGAGAGGTAGTGCCTTATGTGTACTTCAACTTCGAGCGAGACGCAAACATCGTGGGAAATACGGAGCTGAAGAATGCCTATGCTGACAATATCGACCTTCGTTATGAGTTCTATCCAGCCGCGGGCGAAATGATCACGATCGGCGGTTTCTACAAGCACTTCAAGGATCCTATCGAGGAGACGTACAACGAGGCTGGTTCCGGCCTGCAATATACCTATCATAACGCGAAGAACGCCGAGACCTTCGGCGTAGAGTTGGACGTTAAAAAGAACCTCGACTTTATAGGGCTGCGAGGCTTGAGCTTTGTGTGCAACGCCGCATATATCTATAGCCGTGTCCGTTTTGAGGAAGGGGCACCGGAGCGGGATCGCCCTTTGGCAGGGCAATCTCCCTACTTGGTTAATGCCGGCTTTTTCTACCAGTACGATGACAAGGGGATTTCCGCCTCCCTGCTCTATAACCGGATCGGGAAGCGTATTGAGTCGGTCGGTGTCCCGATGCAGAACCAGAACGAGGATATCCCTGATATATATGAGATGCCCCGCAACTCGTTGGATCTTACTTTCTCGAAGAAGATTGGCAAGATTGTCGAGATCAAGGCGGGAATCCAGGATATGTTGAACTCCAAGGTCGAGTACAAGCAGTTCGTGAAACTGACAGACGACAAAGGCGGCAAGAGCGAGCGTGAGCAACTGATCCGCAGCTATCGCCCGGGAGTGGATATCAATATCGGTGTTTCCCTTAGGTTTTGATGTTTAATTGAATATATATCTATTACAAACAAAATGTTTTTATTATGAACAGATTTCTCTTAAAAGGTTTGGCCTCTGTGTTAACGATGGCCGTTATGTTTGGGACTGTATCGTGTAGTGATGACGATGATAAACCTGATGGCTCTGTAGCCGTATCGGCTGTGGCAGTCAGTCCTACTACCGCTACTATCAAGGTGGGCGAATCCACTACCTTGTCCGCGACTATTACTCCAAGTGACGCTACGGATAAAACGGTTACATGGAGTACTTCCGATGAAAAGGTAGCGACTGTTGATGCCGGTAAGGTAACAGCCGTGGCCGAAGGTTCCGCTACGATTACTGTAACTACGAAGGATGGCGGTAAAACGGCTACTTGTACCGTGACTGTCTCTAATGATGCTCCGTCTTCCAAAGAGGTGATATTGGAAGGAAATATCACGGCTGATCTAACGATCAACGCTGCCGACAAGAACTTCATGAAAGGCTTCGTATACGTGAAATCAGGCGCTACATTGACTATTGAGGCTGGTTCTGTTATCAAAGGTGTGTCCGTTAGTCCGGGCGAGAAAGCCGCTTCCTTGATTATCGAGCCGGGCGCTAAGATCATCGCCGAAGGTACTGTTGACAAACCGATCGTCTTTACGTCCGATAAAGAGCCGGGTAAACGTTTGACAGGTGACTGGGGCGGTCTGATTATTTGTGGTAACGCTCGTGTGAATCGTACCAATCAACCAACTATCGAAGGAGGACCTGGTACATTATATGGAAATACGACCTCCGATGAGTTTAATGCGGAAAGTTCCGGTAAATTGAAATACGTTCGTATCGAGTTTGCCGGTTATCCTTTGGAGCCAGACAAGGAAATCAATGGCTTAACCTTCGGCGGCGTTGGTAGCGGCACGGAAGTGGAGTTCGTTCAGGTTTCATTTTCGAACGATGATTCTTACGAATGGTTCGGTGGAACGGTAAATGCCAAACACTTGATCGCTTACAAAGGCTGGGATGATGATTTCGATACAGACTTCGGTTATACGGGTAAACTGCAATTCTTGTTGAGCGTACGTGATAAGAATATCGCTGATACTTCAGACTCTAACGGTTTTGAATCTGATAACGACGGTGACGGTTCTTCCAACACTCCGCTTACCAAGCCGGTCTTCTCCAATGTAACCTTGATAGGTCCTTTCTATGGCAAGGTATCCGATAAGACACAGGCTGAGGTGGAAGCCAAGACAGCCGACGCTGCTAACGGTGCCAAGGGTGGTAAATTCCAGGCAGCCATGCACCTGCGTCGTAATACCAGCTTGAATGTTTACAACTCCGTATTCACCGGCTGGCCTTACGGACTTCGTGCTACTGATAAGAAAGGTACGGCAAACGATGGCATCGCCATCAAGAATGTGATCTTTGCTGGTATGTGGAAGAACTTCTATGAGGATGATAAGGTAAGTGAGAACTTCTTCAATCTTGCCGGTAGCAACACGACTCTGGCAACGACCAACGAGATTATCTCTAAAGATGGTGATTACTCTTCTGTCGTAGCTTCAGCTGTGCAAGGCGCTGAATTTGTCGATGAGGTATTGAACAACAGCTTCTTCGAAAAAGTAACTTACAAAGGTGCTTTCGACGGAAAGAATGACTGGACTGCCGGTTGGACTAATTGGGATCCTCAAAATACCGAATATTAATCAAGCTTGGCATTGAATAGGTTGTGAATTTGTTAAAGGCACTGAGGTATCCGGAAAGATCCCTCGGTGTCTTTTTATGTATAATTTAGATAAGAATGTATCATGAATAAAAAGCTATTGTTACTTTCCGCTTTTTTGGCGGGAGCCTCTTGGACCGTGCTGGCGCAAGACTTGGTATTGAGCGAGGGACAGTATTATACCGATGAGACACAAACCACCCCGTATACGGGCCGCTATACGGAATTCTATGAGGATGGCATGCTCAAGATGGAGCTGTACCTGAAGGATGGCCGTCCCGAGGGAACCTATGTGATCTATTATCCGGATGGCAAGATCGCCGAGGTGCGTTCCTACTATCACGGGATCTTCCATGGTGAATGGCGCACGTATAGCGATAACGGCCAGCTGATCGGCCTGGCTTCTTATAAGGAAGGGCAAAAGGACGGCCCTTGGCGTATCTGGAGCGATAAGGGAAATTTGTTGTATGAGATGTTCTATACGGCAGGGAAGAAATCTGGTGTCTGGCGTAGCTGGGATGAGGAGGGGAATCTGCTTTCCGAGGAGAATCAATAGGAATAATTGCCGTTTACATACCGTTGTAACGACATTTACCTCTAATGGTAAATGTTTTTTCCTCTAGAGGTAAATGTCGTTACATCAGTATGTAAACAGTTTTACCTCTAGGTGAAAATACTTTTACTTCTTGATGAAAATATTGGTAAATGTAATTGAGTGGAAATCAGCATGCTTACTCCTCATCCTCTTCTCCAAAGTCGAACTCGAAATCGAATCCGTCATCCATGAATTCCGGCTCAGTGAATTGCTCCAGTTCACGACGGTCTTTCTTGGTAGGACGTCCGAGACCTTTCGCACGGTTCACGAAACCGGAGATACGGTTCATCTCCAGAATCTCATACTGATCCGGGGTTGTCACGTTCTCCAAGTAATTCGGGACGAGCTTCGCGCCCACACGATTCTCGATCAATCCGATTACCTTAAAAGAGAAGGTGATCGGCGGTTTACGCACTTGGATCACATCGCCAACCTTGATCATGCGGGAAGGTTTGATCGTTACTCCACCTATCATGATACGCCCTTTCTTGCAAGCTTCCGCGGCTATCGTGCGGGTCTTAAAGATACGGGTCGCCCACATCCATTTATCGATACGTACCTCGTTCATATCTGTATTCTCAGTCTCTTTTTATTTATTATTAAATTGATTCATCGTAATCTGGATGCCGGCGAGGCAGAAGCTCTTGATGATCTCTGTCGCACGATCCAATATCTCTGGCATCAATTGCAATTCCTCCGGGGGAAATTTCCCTAGCACGTAATCGATCTGTCCGCCCCGTGGAAAATCGCTGCCTATGCCGAAACGAAGGCGGGAATATTCCTGCGTATTCAATAACTGGGCGATATTCTTCAACCCGTTATGCCCGGCGTCGCTACCCTTTGGTTTCAGACGTAAGGTTCCGAATGGCAATGCCAGATCATCTACGACAATCAATAGATTTTCCACGGGAATGTTCTCTTTTTGCAACCAGTACCGAACGGCGTTGCCGCTGAGGTTCATAAAGGTATTCGGCTTTAGCACGATCAAGTCACAGTTTTTCACCCGTATGCGTGCGATTGCCCCGTATCGCTCCTCAGTGAAATTGCCTCCTACGCTCTCTACCAAATGGTTGACAACCCGGAAACCTATATTATGACGGGTTCCCCAATATTCGGAACCGATATTACCAAGTCCTGTTATCAAATATTTCATTATCCTCGAATCTATAAAAGAAAGGGGAAGAACATTCTATGAATATCCTCCCCTTCATGTATTGTAATAATGTTTTTACCTCAGATTATCCTTTAGCCTGAGCACCACGAGCGGCACGAGTCAATTGAACGGCGCAGACAACAGCGTTTTTAGCGTTCATCAATTCAAGACCTTCGAAGTGCAAAGCACCTACCTGCATAGTCTTACCTAAGCCAAGGTGATCCACATTAATCGTCAACTTTTCAGGGATTTGATCGTATATAGCTTTCACTTTCAGTTTTCTCATTTGAAGAGACAACTTACCACCGGCTTTAACACCTTCTGCGTGACCTTCCAAAACAACCGGAACTTCCATTACTACGGCTTTGTCCTTAGATACTTCCAAGAAGTCCATGTGAAGGATTTCGTCAGTTACAGGTTGGAACTGCATGTCCTTAACGATTGCCATCGTCTTGTTACCGTCAATGCTTAACTCAACAACGAAAATCTCCGGAGTGTAAACCAACTTACGAACGGCTTCTTTTGTAACCGTGAAGTGAGTTACTTTTTCGCCACCGTATAATACAGCAGGAATTTCATTGTTCTTACGCATTGCTTTCAAGGCTCTTTTCTGATCAGCGGAACGAGCGACGATCTCTCTTCCTTTTCCTTCTAACTCAAATGTCTTCATTTTCTTTAATTTTTGTGTTACTCAAAATTAGTTATTTTGCTTCCTAATTTCCCATCACACGGTACGGGGCTAAAAAGCGGTGCAAAGATACGATTTTTGTTTGATGTGACAAATATTTCGCATGTTATTTGTCGGATTATCGATCTAGCTTCACTAATTTCGTGGTTCGCATGATCCAACGGACAAGGCCGTGGGGGAGGAGCATTACGAGGGGTGTGCATATTTTGTTGAAGAGACCCGGTAATAGGGAAGCCCGGTGGTGAAACAAGGCATTAATCCCTTTTTTAGCCAGTTTTTCCGGACGCATCATGATACCTAGGCGGATCGCTAAGGTCTTTAAGTTGTCGCTTAGGTTATATAAATTCGTGGCGACGGCGCCGGGACAAAGTACGGTTACGCTTACTCCATAATCCAGTAACTCTGAACGCAAGCCCCGGGAGAAACTTTTCAAGTATCGCTTGGTGGAAGCGTACAGCGTAATTCCCGGATAAGGTAGCCAACAAGATAGGGATGACATATTGAGGATATATCCATGACGCCGTTTCTTCATCTCTTGCCCAAAATAATAACAGAGCTGGGTAGGAGTAGTCACGTGGAGGTAGAGCATTTTCTCGACGATGTTGGCCTTAGCTTGTAAGGTCTCGCAGAAAAAAAACATACCGGCGTTATTGACCAATACCTCTATTGGGATGTTTTTCTTTTGGCAAGTATCATATAGCTCCTTGGCCGCCCCGGGGATCGCCAAATCACGATAAAGCGGCAAAACTTCTATACCATATTTCTCGGAGAGAAACTCACCTTTCTCCCGGATCGCCTGCTCCTCATTGCTGACGATCACTAACTGATAGCCTAGTGAGGCTAGTTCCTCGGCATAGGCGAGACCTATTCCGGAACTGGCCCCCGTGACTAAAGCCCATTTCTTTTCCATTATTTATATTCAAGCCTTTTGATTTCACGTACGATACATTCCGGAAGACCTTTCACGTTCTTATGACAGACCATATCCTCGCTATACATACGGGCGATACAATAGTTACTATGCCCACAATCGCAACGGGCGTGCTCGTCTTCTTTCATACGGTTGACGAAGCCCGGCTCGTTCACCAAGGCACGTGCCATGGCCACAAACTCGAACCCGTCGTTCAGTACCTCCTCGATCTTGTCTCTGGAGACCAATCCTCCTACGTAAATAAGAGGTAAATGTAAGGCTTTGCGGAATTTCAACGCATCTTCAAGGAAGTAAGCCTCCTTAAACGGTTCCGAGGGAATCATATATTTACCCACCATGCGGATTCCAATCGGTAGATAGCCCCTAGGCATATAATACGCCATCGTACGGATCGGCATTTCTCCCCGCATTACATACATGGGGGCACGGCTCACGAATCCGCCGCTTAGTACTAAGGCATGCGCTCCGCATTGGTCTTGGAGTGTACGGGCTACTTCTAGGCATTCGTCTATTTCAAGTCCTCCCTTGAACCCGTCCCGCATATTGGTCTTTACGGTTACGGCCATGTCGGAACCTGCTGCTTTCATCACCTCTTCCATACACATTCTCATGAAGCGCATACGGTTCTCAAGGCTTCCTCCATACTCGTCTTTCCGGTGGTTGGTGTACGGGGAAAGGAATTGGCTGATCAGATAACCATGCCCGGCATGGATCTCGACAGCGTCCATACCTGCCTCACGTGCCAATCGTACGGCCTCACCGTAGGCACGAGCCATGGAAGCGATCTCGGATTGTCTCATACCTCGTACGATCGTGGGAGAGTAGAGGTTGAACCCGCTGGACGCTGAGATAGGCGTGCATCCGCAAATCCGCTTATGCGACATATTACCGCAATGGCCTAACTGGATGGAAGCGGCGGCTCCCTCTTTATGGATAGCGTCGGTGAGCTTGCGGAGGCCGGGAATAATATCCGGACGCATCCACAGCTGACGCTCGAACGACAAGCCGCTTTGCGTCACGGCGGCATAAGCTATGTTCGTCATGCCGATCCCTCCGGCGGCTACGGATGTATGATAGTTGAATAACTGCTCCGAGGGAGCGTTTCCCGGGCACATACTCTCGAATGCGGCGGCCCGGATCGTGCGGTTCCTAAGTGTTAGCGGACCGATCTTACCGGGTGTAAACAGGATTGATTTGTCCATATCAATAGATTAATATAGTTGTTCCGAAAAATTAAGTTAGATAGTTTTCTCTATATTCCAGACGAAGGCCCGAAGCCCTTGCGCTTCCGTTTCCTTGTCTAAGTTGTGTAGGATTTCCAGAAAATGATCGACCTTCTCGTCTTCTACCATCGTAAGGATAGCTGAATTCAAGGTAGGCCAAGCGTGATTGCCGTAATGTGGCTCGCCTGTTTTACTTCCCCGTCCTTGCACGACATCCCAATAGGTAAAACCTTTAAGGTTATTACGGTCCATGATATTGACGATGGTCTCGTAATACGCTTGATTGAAAGATATAAATATCGCTTTCATATAGTTGCTTTTTTATGAGATCGCATACCCGTAGGGAGGCTTTTCTTGCGATGGGCATTCAAGCCTGTTTATAATGGGCATCGTAAGCACCTTACAATGGGCATTGTCACGACCTAACAATGCCCATCGAGGTTTGCTTGGCCTCGGCTTCCCTATGGTACGCAAAGATAATTAATTATTTCGTAATGCCTTTCTTATTTTGCGGCGTCTTCGTTTTACGCCGTTGGCGGCGAATACGGCATAGACCGTCGGAACAATAATCAAGGTAATCAAGGTGGATACGGAAAGACCCCAAGCCACGGTCATACCCATCGAGCGCCACATCTCGGAACCCTCGCCGGTTCCCACCGCCATCGGGATCATACCCAAAACGGTCGTCAATGTTGTCATCAATACCGGGCGAAGACGGGATTTTCCGGCAGTCACTACCGATGTGATAATACCCATGCCACGTTCCCGACATAAGATCGTATAGTCGATCAGCACGATACCGTTTTTAACCACGATACCCATCAACATGATCACGCCGATCAAAGCCATAACGCCCAATGGTGTCTGCGTGACCGCCAATCCCAATACGATACCTGTAAAGGCGAACGGGATAGAGAACATGATCACGAACGGGTCTACCAACGACTCGAACTGGGCAGCCATCACGATGAATACCAAGATGATGATCAATACCATCAAGATACCCAAATCGGTAAATGTATCCTGCTGATCTTCGAATGTTCCACCCAACTGCCAACTTACGTCGGATGGGATATCCATTTGTTTCAACTCGTTCCGGGCGGCGGCAACCAAGTCGCTCAATGCCGCTCCCTTACCCGCTACGGCAGATACGGTGATCACACGCTCACGGTCTTTACGCTCGATGGTCGGGGGAGTCATACGTTCCACTACCTTGCCTAAATCACGGATGCGGATGCCTTTGCCCTCATTGTTATAGATCAAAATATTCTCAAGATCCTCTACGGACTCACGGAACTCTGGGGCGTAACGTACCTTGATATCATACTCATCTCCATCCTCACGATATTTTGAAGCGGTGGAACCATTTACACGGTTTCGGAGATACATAGAGGCGGTTGTTACGTTCAGCCCGTTGATGGCCAGTTTCTCCCGGTCGAAGTCGATCTGGTATTCCGGGATATAATCCTCACGGCTGATATTTACTTGCGAGCATCCTTTTACATTTCTCATACGACGGGCGATCTCATTCGCCACGGCATCCGTCTGGGCGAAATCAAAACCATAGATCTCGATGTTAACCGAGGTCTCTCCACCCATAGAACCTTCCTGCCCTCCGGCGAGTACCTCGAATTTCTTGATCTCGCTGTATTGGGCTAAGTCCTGCCGCATCAACTCGCAAATCTCGGTAAGACCTCTCTCACGGTCGCCCACGCTAGTTAGGTTTATATTGAACTCGATAATATGCGTACCGTTATTGCTTAGCTGGGCGAAGGTATTATCCGTATCCGCCGTACCTTCCGTGAAGTTACTGATTAGGATCTCCGGATATTTCTCACGGAACTTCTTGTCGATGTCGAGAGCTAACTCACGGGTAATATCCTGCCGTGTACCGATCGGCAACTCAATCGTTATGCCGATGCGTGCGTTATCTTGTGTCGGGAAAAATTCCGTCTTGATAACCGGGATCAGCATCATACTGCCGATGAAGATCAGCGTAGCGCCTACGATCACCGTTTTCCGGTGGCGTACGGCCCAGTTCAAGAAGCGTCCGTAACCGCGATCCAAAGCGTTCAATCCCTTTTCGATAGGCGTGAAGAACATCCGGTACAATTTACCCTTCTCCGGTTGCTGGCGTAATAACTGTGAGCAAAGCATCGGGGTCAATGTCAAGGCGCCTACCGTAGAAACGATCATGATGATACTAACGATCCATCCCAACTGCTTAAATAAGATACCCGCCATACCCGTAACCATCGTCAACGGCAAGAACACCGCTAACATCGTAAGGGTGGAGGCGATAACCGAGATAGCCACCTCGTTCGTGGCGTGTACAGCGGCCTGTTTCGGCTGGCTACCCCGCTCGATATGGGTCGTTACGTTCTCCAATACCACGATAGCGTCGTCCACCACCATACCGATAGCGATAGAAAGTGAGCTCAACGAGATAATGTTTAACGTATTGCCCGAGGCCAGCAAATAAGCGAAAGAAGCGATCAAGGAGATCGGGATGGTTAAGATAATGATAAACGTAGCCCTCCAGCGTCCCAAGAACACGAATACCACCAACATAACGATGATAAAGGTAATCATGATCGTCTCTTTCAAGCTATCGATCGTATTCAAGATATTCGTGGAAGTATCCATGATTACGTCCAGCTTCACGTCTGAGGGTAAGCTAGCCTGTATCTCCGGAAGTTTCTGGTGTACCTTCTTGGCGATGTTCACCGAGTTCGCTCCGGACTGTTTCTGTATGACGATCATACCACCTTTCGTGCCGTTGTTGAACGTTTCTTGCGCACGTTCCTCGATGCTGTCCTCTACACGGGCCACGTCACGCAGATATACGTTCTTTCCGTTCTGGCTACCGATCACTAGGTCTAGCATCTGCTTAGCGTCCGTGAATTCTCCTTGAACACGCAAGGAGTAGGTATTAGAGCCGATATCTACACTACCTCCCGGTGTATTCCGGTTCTCTTGCGCGATGATGGTAGAGATACCTTCGATGGTCTGGCCGTAAGCCTCCAACTTGTACGGGTCGCAATACACTTGCAACTCACGGATCGGCGTACCGGAGATAGACACGGCACCCACGCCACTGATACGGGCCAATGGGTTGGATACCTTATCGTCCAAGATCTTGTAAAGAGCGTTCGTGCTCTCCTCCGCGGTCACGGAAAGGATCAAGATAGGGATATCGTCCGTACCGAACTTGAAGATGATCGGATTCTCTACGTCATCGGGTAGGGAAGACTCTACCATGTCCAGTTTGTCGCGGACATCGTTCGTGGCGACATCGATATCGATGCCATAATTAAATTCCAACGTTACGATCGATATATTCTCACGGGATTGCGACGTGATATGCTTCAAGTCGCTTACGCTATTCAACACGTTTTCCAAGGGCTTCGAAACGTTCATCTCGATATCCGAAGCGCTGGCGCCGGGATAGGCCGTCATCACCATGATGGTGTTCGTCTCTATCTCCGGAAGCAAGTCCACTGATAACCTGCTTAAGGAAAAAAGTCCGAAGATCACGATCGCCACAAATACAAGGGCGGTCGATACGGGCTTTCTTACCGCTGTTCCATATAAACTCATAGTCTGTTATTCGTTTTCGATTTCAACTTCCATACCGTTCGTCAGGCGGCTTTGCCCGGTGATAACCACTTGGTCGCCATCCTCCACTCCGGATATGATCTCATATTTATCACCCATACGGCGTCCTAGCTCCACCTTCTGGTAGGAGACCTTACCGTCTTTGCATACATAGATATACCGGTCGCCGGCACCTGATTGTTTTACGATAGAGCGATCCGGGGCCACCACGTGATCCATATGGCCGAAACTCATCGTCACTCGGGCGAACATACCCGGTCGCACTCGCTCATCCGAGTTGGCGATCTTGATCTCCACAGGGAACGTGCGGGTAGCGGGATCGATCGTCGGATAAACCAAGTTGACTTTACCCTTGAAAACCTCGTCTCCGTACACATCCAGCCGGATATCTACCTCATGGCCTTTCTTCACTTTCGTAAAAAGACTCTCGGAGACATTCACCATTAATTTGACCGGACGGATTTCCTCCACTGTGTAGATTGGGTTTCCGCCGCTGTACATATCGCCGCTATCGTAGTTGCGGGCAGTTACGATTCCGCTGATCGGGCTTAGCAATTGGGTGTTCTCCACCAAGTTTTTATACGTCTCTCGAGCCACTTCCAAGGAAGTCTTTTGGGCATCCCAAGCGGATTTGGAAGCACCGCCTACCTTATACAACTCGTCGATACGTTTGAACTCGATCTCTTGGTTATCCAATTGTATCTTCGCTTGCTTTAGGCTGGTAGCGTCCATCTTGGCTAATAACTGCCCGGCTTTTACATGGTCGCCTACCTCGGCGAAGATTTTCTCGATACGGAATGGGGTTTGGGGAGCGATATTATTTTTGATATTCGCTTCCACCGTAGCGGTAAATTCACTGAGTTGCTCCACGTCTTGAACAGAGACCGTCTCCACTTTCACCTTTACTTTCTCATTCTGTGTTTCCGTGGCTTCCTCACTCTTATTACCCGAGCAAGACATCAGCAGGGCCAATGTAGCTATCGGTATTACTTTCAGCATTTGACTTGTCTTCATATAATTGTTCCTAATTATTATCTATTAAACTTTCAATTTTTAATTTTCAATTTTCAATTCATCTGTTCGTTACCCAATACTTTCTCCAGATCCGCCTTCGCTACCATATAGTCGTAGATAGATTGGTTGAAGTTCAACCGAGCCTGCGTCAAGGCAAGTTCGGCATCGTTCATCTCCAGCCATGTACCGGCTCCGGTGTCATACCGTTTTTGCGAGATCATATATCCCCGTTCCGCTTGCTCGACTCCCTTTTGGGCGGCGTCGAACTTCTTGATACAGGTATTCATATTATCTATGTACTGTTTAACGGCCAACTGCAAATTGCGCTTGGTATCGTCCCGTTGCAGGTTTAATTGGTCGATGGAGACTTTCGTCTGCTTTACCTTATAAAATTTACTACCTCCGGAGAAGATAGGAACCGATAACGTGATACCGATCATCGAATAGGGGTTCCATCTGTAATTCTTGAACTTGAAGTCATTGTTCATGGCGCTCCATTGATATAGACCGGTCAGCGACAAGGTCGGCAGATAATCGAATTTCTGCATGACCAGCGTCTTTTTCAGCTGTTCCGCCTGAAGGTCTAATTGTTTCAAGTCCGTATTCTCGGATAAGGTTGTATCCGTGGATAGATAGTCGGCGAAGAGGCTGGACTTGAAATCCGTCAGTTGTCCGTCGCAATCGATATTTAAATCCAGATCCATGCCCAATAACGCTTTTAACTGCCATTTAGCCAAGGTAAGGGAGTTCTCTGCCTGCAACAGATTAGGCTCTGTATTCTTTACCGTCACATCGGCACGTATCAAGTCGTATTCAGCTACGGTTCCCTGTTCATACTTCCGTTTGATATCCAGATAATTCTCCATGGCATTGTCGTAACTTTGCTTGAATACCCGGTAAGAGTCGCTTGCCAGAAGGACGGCGTAAAAGCTCTTTTTCACTTGGTTCACCATCGCTATTTTAGAAGAGCGAGCTTGCTCCACCGCCAATTCCACGTCTAAGGCCGAGATACTCAAGCTTTTCCATAAGGAGGCGTTCACCAGTGGCATGGAAGCGTTGAAGCCCAAGCTCCAGTTGTTGCTACGTCCTACCTCGAAGCCCTCGTCCATACTCGACATGTCCGTGCCTTCGGGCAAGCTGCCGCCTCCCATGTCACCCATGTCGAAATCCATATACATCACCTGTTTCTTCAAGGTACGGTTGTAGTCCCCCGCAAAACTGATCTGCGGAAATAGAGAAGCGTACGAGCCTTTACGTGCGTACTTTTTCTTCTGTATTTCTTTATCGGCAACTTTTACGGTCGGGTTCTCGCTAAGGGCGATCTCTAGCGCTTTTCCAAGATCCAGTTTCAGGGTGTCTTGAGCCAGAACCGGTCTCGCCGCCAGAAAAGGCAATACCATAAATGTGACCAACATCATTTTTCTACTCATCAATAATCGTTTCATTTAGGATAGATTTTGTCTGTGATTAAACTCATTAAGTGTTCGCTATAAATCATAGGATTGTTTGAGATCGAATCGGTCTAGGATCGCTCTTCCCTTCTCGGTACTGATCCCTTTCAGGAATGTGAGGAGGATCGTGTTGTATACCTCGGTGATGGAATGCTTGCAGAAGACATTGGAAGGCCGCAACATCTTCGTCTGCTCTTTCACCAGTAAGGCCATGATCTCGAAGTTGATCCCCTTTTGGAACACGCCCTCTTTAACGCCTCGTGTGAACAAGTCCATACACCTCTTACCCATTCTCGCTTTATTCATCTCTATTTTTTGTTGGGCTTTCGGATATTTCTTCAAGTCCTCGTAAAACTTCTCGTTGAACCATCTCGGGTTTTTCATCATCTCCTCATAGAAGAGCAGGATTACTTCCAAGGCATTGAAAGGTTCTTTTTCCAATCCTGTCAGATATTGTCCGAGCGATTCGGTATTGTGATCGATCCCCTCGATCAGCAAGGTTTCCTTGTCCTCGAACGACTCGTAAAGTGTACGCTTGGAGATGCCAGCCGCTTTCGCTACATCATCCATACTCACACTCTTGATGCCATATTGAGAAAAAAGATCGAACGCCGTATTAATAATCTGTTCTTTTATCATATTCTTTTTTGTTACGTCAAAAGTAGCCGGGGCAATCCCTGTATACAAGTAAAAAGCGCTGACTCGTCCGTTGGAATCGACCAATGACCGGATATTCCCGTCGAATCTATTCGCAAAGGTCTGATATATTTAGAAAACCAGAAAGGTTTATACTGTTACGGTATTGGTATGGAATGAAACAGGATATTGTCAAAAATTCTTGTTATTCGTTCAATTTTGGATGAAAATTGGTTAAAAACGAAATAGTGGGTGGTCTTTGGCTTTTTATTTCTATCTTTGTCCGAGGTGATAATAAAAATCTACAGATAGATATGAAAAATTTACCTTTAATTGAAGTCACTGAGTTAATCAAGGGAATTGAGTCCAGCGACAACTTTCAAGATGATTTATCGATAGCGGATCTGAACGGAGATTTGATTAATTACGAGGAAAAAAGGCTGGAGCATTCCACCCCGATGCGTTTAAATGCCTTGTTGATGATCTTGGTACAGGAAGGTACTGCTGATATTTCGGTAGACTATATTCCATATAAGATAGAGAAGAATACGTTTATAACCTTGATGCCGACTCATATCATACAGGTATCGAAAGTGAGCAAAGATTTGAGAGGGCGTTTGTTGATCGTGTCCAGATCTTTTCTGGATGGATATACTACCCCGGCAGGGAAAAAGAACTCTATGGTGCATTATATGCAGATCCGTAAGAATCCATGTGCTGCGATGAGTGCCGAGGAGACTGAGCATATATCCGGCCAATTCTCCATCTTACGGGAAAAGATGAAGCTGCGTACCCATTTTTTCCAGAAGGAGGCTCTCCAAAACGCCTTAGTCGGTTTCTTTATCGAGTTGGCTAATATCTTTATGGGTAAGAAGGAGCTGATGACGGCACCTACACTCTCCCGGAAGGAGGAGCTTTTCGAGCAGTTCCTGCAATTGCTTTTCGAGCATTGCAAGGAGCAGCACGTCGTTACTTTCTATGCCGAGAAATTATTTATTACCCCACAGTATCTTTCGCTTATCTTGAAAGAGCTAACGGGTAAATCAGCGAATAAATGGATTGACGACGCCTTGATCGTCGAGGCCAAGATGCTGTTGAAGGCCCCGCAAGCCACGGTTCAGCAAGTAGCGGATATACTCCACTTCTCCGATCAATCCACTTTCGGTAAGTTTTTCAAGAAGCATATGGGTATATCACCCATGGAATACCGGAAATCATAATCCGGTATTTTCTATACGCTTGCGGAACTTATACCAGTTGATCAACTCACAAGCCCCGTAGAAAATGCTGGCTACACCGAAGATTACGAATGTATTTGCCGCCGCCCCGAACGGGTAGGCAAGAATCATTACTCCGGTTATCAAGATCAAAGCCGGCATCAGGTAGAACCCCAACGGTACATTGCTCCATTTCCTTGCGGATATCAATGAAACCAATTGCTGTACACCGGCAATTACTAATAAGGCTCCGAGTAAGTACATTAATATATTCACGAAGAACTCGGGCATGATCACCAACCACGCTCCGAACAGTACGCTTCCCGCTGCCTCGATAGGAAACATCGGTTTCTCCCCGTTCTCGTTCTTCGGTCGGGTGAAATAGCTGAGGATAGCGAATAATCCCGGTAAAATGAATAGTATACCGATCGTGATAACCAGATAGGTTATGGCTGCTTCCGGCCATAATACCAAAACAAACCCTAATACCATCGCGAATGCGCTACGTAAAACCGCACCATTAATAGATCTCATATGTTTTTATTTTAGATTTCACTTATAATATGACAAAGGTATATATTCTTTCCGACTTTTTTTACCTTTGTGCGCCATAAAGCAGTATCAGGAAAAACATCGAAATATATCCCTCTTGAATGCATGCTTCGCGTAAAAAGACAAACTTGAAATCATCTAACGAATAATAATACTAAAACAAAAAATGAAGCGTATAGTTTTTTTGGATTACGTGCGTGTGTTTGCGTGCTTCCTTGTCATGGTTGTCCACGCCAGTGAAAACTTTTATGGAGCTGAGGGCTCCACGGATATGGTGGGACCGCAATCTTATCTGGCCAATGAGGCTGATCGGTTGTGGGTAGCCGTATACGATGGTTTCTCACGCATGGCGGTGCCATTGTTTATAATTGTCTCCGCCTTTCTTCTTGCGCCGATGAAGGCAGGGCTGACCTCTTGGCAATTCTACCGTCAGCGTTGTATTCGCATCTTACCGCCGTTTTTCATATTTATGATACTATACAGCACTTTACCCTTGCTGTGGGGGCAGATAGATGCCGAGACATCATTGAAAGATATATCGAGAATATTCTTGAACTTTCCTTCACAGGCCGGACATTTGTGGTTCATGTACCCTTTGATCAGCCTCTATTTATTTATACCCGTAATATCGCCATGGTTGAATAAAGCCACGGCGAAAGAAGAGCGTTTTTTCATCGGCTTGTTTCTGTTGTCGACCTGTATGCCCTATCTCAATCGTTGCTTCGGCGAGGTGTGGGGACAATGTTTTTGGAACGAATACCATATACTGTGGTACTTCTCCGGTTATTTAGGATACCTCGTACTGGCACATTATATACATGTCCATCTTACATGGAACCGTTCTAAACGTCTGGTTATCGGAATCGCCTCGATGGTCGTCGGTGCCTTGCTGACGATTTATTCCTTCTATGTCCAAGCGATACCCGGAGTAACTCTTGTCACACCTGAGATAGAGATCGGATGGGCTTTCTGTACGATCAATTGTGTGCTTCTTACGGCGGGTACGTTCCTCGCTTTTACTTGCATAGGCAATTCGAAATCTCCACGACTCATAACAGAGATGTCTAAACTCAGCTACGGTATGTACCTTATGCATATATTTTGGCTCGGATTGTGGGTAACGGTGTTTAAGCACGACTTAGCCTTGCCTACTGTCGCCGCCATACCATGCATTGCGGTAAGTACATTTATCTGCTGTTATGTGACGACAAAGATTATCTCATTAATACCGGGCAGTAAATGGATTATAGGATGAATATAGGATAGCTCTGTCATTTGGCGCGGTTACTTTGTAAACAAGATGATAAGATTACCTGTTATTTGGAAAAAATCGTATATTTACGATATTCAAATAAATCCCGGGTAATAATGATGACGAGAACAGTTTTTATACTTTTGATATCGAGCCTTTGTACGCTAAGTTATTGTACGCCGAGGACCGAGCCTGCTCAAACCGAGGTCTTAATTCCTGTGGATTCTATATCGAAGGATTCCGCTGTGATCGTGGAGACTTTGCCTCTCCGTATCGAAATAGAGAAAGAGCTGCTTTACGATAAGCATACTTTAGAAGATACTTACCCCTATAAAGATACGACACGGGAGTTCCAGTGGGAGAAAATGAAAGAAAGATTATCCTTATTGGAGTCGATCCAAAGGGAGCCGTCTCAATGGGCGATCTTGCAGAACTATAAAAACAGGAATGGAGAGGCTCCTCTTGTAAAAGTCTTCAAGAGAGATGCCTATAAGAGGGTTTCCGATACGCTTGGTGTAGAACGCTATCAATCCGTCCCGCTTTATTTGCTGACTGATACCGTGACTCCCGAGATCTATGGACGTGACGGTAGCTTGGTTCGTATCAAGGCGATGGATGAGGATTCTAAATTCGCTCGTATACAAACCGTGTATGATGGGGAGGAGGAGTGGTATGCTCCGAAGAAATATATCAAGCAAATAGGGGATACGGTAGTCTTCGATAAGGCGATCTTCGTGGATCGTCATAACCAGAATATCGCGACCTTGGAGCACGTCGGCTCGAAATGGTTGGTTCGTAGCATGAACCCTGCGACTACCGGACAGCATCGTCCTCCTTATGCGCAGGAAACCCCGTTGGGAATGTATGTTCTCCAAGAAAAAAAGTCTCGCATGATCTATTTGGTAGACGGTTCCAAGGAGACAGGTGGATTCGCTCCTTATGCCAACCGTTTTACGAATGGGGCGTATATCCATGGCGTACCGGTCAACGCTCCTCGTAAATCGTTGATCGAATATAGTCCTTCGTTGGGAACGACACCACGGTCTCATATGTGTGTGAGAAACGCGACTTCGCATGCGCAATTTGTTTACGATTGGGCGCCTGTTAATGAGACGATTGTTTTTGTATTAGAATAAAAATCATAACTTTGCGGCGTTATTGTTTTTTAGTATGCGAAGGATTTTCTTGTATTTGTTTTTTATTGTCTTGTCTGTAGGTTCAATTTCAACCGGTGGCGTTTTGCGTGCCCTATCTCCGGAAACGAGATCAACGTCTGTGGCGGTTATGGGGCGCCAATTATATGAGGAGATGCGATTGGATCAATGGGTTTGTTTCGATGCGTTTATGCAGGGGCTTAGAGGTTCCGAGAAGATTGATCGGAAAAATAAGGATATCCTTACATTGATCGATTTCTCTAAACCTTCTACGGCGGAGCGTATGGTTGTATTGGATATACGGCAAAAGAGAATACTTTACACCTCTTTGGTTTCTCACGGTAAGAATAGCGGAGGGAATTATGCGACCTCTTTCTCGAACGAGAACGGTTCCCATAAAAGCTCTTTAGGATTTTATCTGACGGAAAATACGTACCAAGGCCGGAATGGCTATTCGCTTATCCTAAATGGATTGGAAAAAGGAATAAATGATTTGGCTAAGCAAAGGGCGATTGTAATTCATGGTGCCTCTTATTCCGATCCTTCTGTGGCAGCTTCCTCGGGGCGGTTAGGACGTAGCCTTGGTTGCCCTGCGTTGCCTGTATCTGTCAGTAAGCCAATTATTAATACGATAAAGAATGGAACCCTTTTATTTATTTACGCCAACGATAAGAACTATCTGACGCAAAGTTCCATTCTATCCACTCAACAAGAAAATGATATTTTTCATGAAAAAAGTTACCGAAAAGTTTTGTAGTTTAAAATAAAGGCGTACCTTTGCACCGCAATCAGAGATAAACACTATGAATTGCAAGACGGGGTGTAGCGCAGTCCGGTTAGCGCACCTGCTTTGGGAGCAGGGGGTCCCAAGTTCGAATCTTGGTACCCCGACTTGATGAAAGGGAAATGGTTGGTATTCAACTGTTTCCCTTTTTTGTGTCCTACCCTTAAATCTAAAGGATAGTCAACGATTGTAATCAAAACAATTGTTCGTATCTTCAAGTAAAAAAAATTCTTCTTACTATATACAAATATAATTACTATCTCATCTATTTCCAGATTATCGCCGTGGAATATATAGACCACGTCGTGATCTGTATATTCCACGTCTTGATCTGTACAGACCACGTCGTGGTTTGTAGAATTATACAGTATGCGCATAAGAATTCATAGGCTATCGAGCAAGAATTCATATAGGAGTAGAGCGTTTTTTACTTAGGGAGAAGAGGAGACGCTCTTACGTGTCAAAGTGGGAATAGTGTCAAACAATTAGACAGCGTTGTCAAAATATTGGACAGTTCTAAAAGAATAGCTTTTTGTTATCTGATTGTTGTTTAGTTGTTTATGTGTTTTGGCACGTTCTTTGCTATTATTTAGGTAGAAAATAATAGAGCAATGAAACAAATATTACTTACAACAGTTCTTTCTCTCAGTTTCGCTACCGCGACGGTGGCCCAAGAGAAACTTTGGACTTTGGATGAATGTATGCGCTATGCCGTGGAAAACAGCCCATCGGTTAAAAAGCAAGTTTATACATCAGATACGTATAAGGCGGAACGGAATGCCGCCGTAGCTTCTTTTTTCCCGGCGGCATCGGCTAAGGTCGGAGCGCAATATAGTTTTGGCCGTTCGATCGACCCTGCGACCAATACCTATGAGAATACTTCTACGTTTAATAATAACTATGGCCTCGACGCTTCTATTCCTATTTTTACGGGCGGACAGCTGATCAATCAATGGTTGATGGCAAAATCCAATCGCCGTATGGGAGTTAATGACATACAGAAAGCGAAAGATGATTTAGCGATGAAAACCATGCAGGCTTATATGGATGTGGTGTATTATAAAGGAACGATTCGTATGGCGGCCGAGAAATTGGAGGAGAGTAACCGTACCTTATATAAGACTCGCCGGCAAGAAGAGCTGGGTTTGAAAGGGAAAGCGGATGTAGCTCAATTCGAGGCTCAGGTGGCAGCCGATGATTATACATTGACCCACCAACAGAATCTTTTCAATACGGCCTTGCTTACTTTGAGGGAATGTATGAATTATCCATCTGATTTAGAACTGGAGGTGGATACTTTATTACCGGATATCAATTATGTCCCGGAAGTAGAGAATGTGGCGGAGATTTTCGCCTATGCGTCCGGGAATAACCCTACCGCCTTGCAAGCCGAGTATCAATTAACGCAAAGTAAATACCAATATCGTATTTATAAAGGAAAGTTGCTACCGAGCATTTATTTGAATGCCGGAATCTCTACGAGTTATTTCGAGAACCTGAAGTCTGATAATGCCCCGGAAGGTTTCAAGGATCAGTTTAAAAATAACCGTGGTGAATATGTCTCTTTTAGCCTTAGCTTCCCCTTATTCGATGGTTTGAGCAGATTAACGAACGCTCGTCGTTACCGTAACAATATGCGGATCGCACGGGAGACAAGGACAGAGGTCTTTCGCCAGTTGCAGACAGCGGTAGAGCAATCGGTCTTGGATCGTGAGGGATACGCTAAAGAGGCCATACAGATGGATAAGAAGGTGAAATCGGATGAGTTGGCTTATCGTGTTACCCTACGGAAGTACGAGGAAGGCCTGATGAGCACGCTGGATGTACAGACAAGTGCGAATACGCTGTTGGAGTCCAAGGCCAATCTGCTTCAAAAGCGATTGATGTACTTATTGAAAAGCAAGCTGGTGGATTATTATAAGGGCAAGCCTCTTATCAATGAATAAGAATTGAGAACATAGAATTTAGATGATAATAAAAAATATAGAATACGATGGATATACAATTAGAGAAAAAGAAAGGTCTTCAGAAGAAGCATATTCCTTATGTAGCGGGTGGCGTGTTGTTCGTTATCTTGTTGGGATGGATTATCTTTGGTGATCATGCTTCTACGTTGAAAGTGGATGCGAGAGGGATTAGCATCGGTAATGTGACCCGTGAGCAATTCAATGACTTCTTTCGTATGGATGGTCAGGTGCAACCTATCACGGTCGTGCAGCTTAGCCCCGAGGAGGGCGGTATCGTACAGGAGAAAGTCGTGGAAGAGGGTGCCCAAGTGAAGAAAGGCGATATCATTGTTCGTCTGAGCAACTCAAATCTAGATTTGCAGATCTTGAACGCTGAGGCCGAGTTGGCGGAGAAGCAGAACTTCCTTCGTAATACGCAGGTTACCATGGAGCAGGATAAGCTGACCAATCAGATGGAGAAACTTCAATACGATATGGACATGAACCGGGCCCGCCGCTCGTTCAACCAACAAGAGCAGTTGTATAAAGAGAACTTGATCGCCAAGGAGGATTATCTGAAAGCGAAGGAGGACTTCGAGTTAGCCTCTCAAAAGCACGCCTTGATTACCGAGCGCTTGCGCCAAGACTCTATCTCCCGCACGATCCAGATGGATGAGATGGAGGCCAGCTTGGCGAACATGCGGAAGAATATCCTGTTGATCCGCGAACGTAAGGAAAACTTGAATGTCCGTTCCCAGATCGACGGTGAGTTGGGACTGTTGGATGTCGTATTGGGGCAAAGCATCAATCCCGGACAAAAGATCGGCCAGATTAACGACCTTTCCGATTATAAGATAGAGGCCATGATCGACGAGCATTATATAGACCGCGTGAAACCGGGCTTAAGCGCCGCTTTCGAGCGTCAAGGCTCGTCTTTCGACTTAACGGTGCGCAAAGTTTATCCCGAGGTTCGTGATGGTAAGTTCCGTACGGATTTCGTTTTCACGGGTGAGCGTCCGGATAATATCCGTAGTGGACAGACCTACTATATCAACTTGGAGCTGGGGCAACCTACCGAGAGTATCATTATCCCGAAGGGAACTTTCTTCCAGAGCACGGGCGGAAGCTGGATATTTGTTCTTGATCCGGATGGAAAGAAAGCTTACAGGCGTTCTATCAAGATCGGCCGTCAGAACCCGCAATATTATGAGGTTCTTGAAGGTCTGGAAGCCGGTGAGAAGGTGATTGTGTCCAGTTATGAGAGTTATAAGGATAATGAAGTGCTGGTGCTGGAATAAAATCGATATAATATGAAAAACATACTAATCGCCATTCGTTCCATTTTTAAGAAAGGGCGGCATAACGTGATGAAAATCGTATCGTTGGGAATCGGCTTAGCGGTAGGCTTGGTATTGATCGCTAAAGTCTATTTCGAACAATCGTATGATGATTTTTATCCGGATAGAGACCGGGTCTATCAAGTCTGGGCGAAATACCAGCAAAATGGAGGGGAGTTGAAGGATTATCCGCAAACAAGCGGTGGCATCGCTCCAACTATGCAACAACAGATACCCGAGATCGAGACCGTCACCCGATACACGAGTTTTGGAGACTGGACCTTTACGATGACCGACACCAAGATGAAATACTCCGGTCGTTGTATCATAGCGGATAGTTGTTTCTTTGATATTCTTCCTCGTCCTATGTTGATCGGAAATGCGAAAGAGGTTCTTTCCACCCCGATGTACGTGTTGATATCAAGTCGTATAGCGAAAAATATCGGAGGCGATGTTATCGGGAAAAACTTCACGGTAGACAATTCGCCGGGACGTACTATGACTATTGGTGGCGTTTTTGAGGAAGTTCCGGAAAATTCTCATTCCCGTTACGATGTAATTGTTTCCATGGCTTCGGCGGGTCGGTTCATGTGGGAGGGTTCGCCTACTAATATGTTGGGAAACGATCGTTACATAAGCTATGTGAAGTTGCACAAGGGGGTGAATCCTTTAGCTTTGGAGGAACAGGTGCGTACGTTTGTGAATTCTTATTTCCCTCCGGAGGAACAGCAAAAGGTCGGGTTAAGCATTGATTTCTCATTTCATAAGCTAGATAATCTACACAAGGAGTTGCCGCAAGTCAAGCGAATGACGTGGATACTTTCCTTACTGGCCTTCGCTTTGATCTTTACGGCGGTGATGAACTATATCTTGATCGTGATATCCTCTATCGTAAATCGCTCGAAGGAGGTGGCTGTCCATAAATGTTATGGGGCAAGCGAGAATAATATTCATGGTATGATGTTTGGTGAGGCGTTGGTACATATAGTGCTTTCACTGATCTTGGCCTTATTGTTGATCCTTGCGTTTAGAGGTACGGTAGAGGAGTTGTTGGCGACTTCGTTAGATTCCTTGCTCTTGTCTAATGGTAGCTTGGTCTTGCTAGGGATATGTATCTTGGTGTTTTTCGTATCTGGTTTTATGCCGGGATCATTATACGCCCGGATTCCGGTGGCCTCCGCTTTCCGTAATTACCGGGAGAATAAGCGTATCTGGAAGAAAGCCTTGTTGCTTGTCCAGTTTGTTGCTACGGGCTTTTTGGTGACGATGCTTGTTTTCGTTGCCCGTCAATATACGTTTATGGTGAATGATCGTCCGGGATATGCCTATGAGAACCTTGCCTACTGCGGGTTAGCTGGCGTGGACTCTACCTCTCGTGCCAAGATTCTGGATGAGGTGATGCGGCTTCCGGGAGTCGCTGCGGCTACCACCGTTTATCAATTGCCTTTCGAGCATGCTTCCGGTAATAATATTCTTTTACCGGGCGGGACTCAAGAGCTTTTTAATATCGCCGATCTCTATTGGGTAGGCAACGGATATCTGGACATGATGGAGATTCCCGTGATCCAAGGCCGCTCGTTCACGGAGAATGTGACCAACTCGAGAGAGGTGATGGTAGACCGCCGTTTCGTGGAGAAGATGAAATTGGTAGCGGGCTGGACGGATGATGTTGTTGGGAAGGATATTTGCGTCACCGAGCATAGCAAATGGAATGAGGAGCCATTCACGATTTGCGGCGTGTATGAGAATATCCGTCTGGGAGGAATCTCGAACCAAGATATGCGGCCCTCCGTATTATTCTATGCGCATAAGCCCATGTACACCTTGCAGGTGAAGTTCCATGAGCTGACCAACGATAATATGGCTCGTTTACAGCAGAAGATATCCGAGACATTTCCGGATCGTGAACTGAGCGCTATCTCTTTCCGTTCCGAGATCATGGATCTATATAAGGACTCCCGCCAATTCCGTGATTCCGTGATGATCGGAGGTCTGGTCACGCTTCTTGTTACGTTGATAGGACTTATAGGCTATACGAATGATGAGGTGAGCCGTCGTCGTAAGGAGATCGCCGTCCGCCGGGTGAATGGGGCTACCTTATGGGATATATTGAGGTTGTTCATAAAGGATATCGGATATATCTGTATCTATGCGGTCATATTAGGCGGTGGCATAGCATACTTTGTCTTGCAAAAGTGGCAAGAGCAATTCACGGAGAAAGTACCTTTGTCATGGTACATATTCTTGGGTTGCGGCGTATGTGTCTTATTGATTATATATTCCGTGGTTTGTCTGGATGCCCGCAAGACGGCTAATGATAATCCGGTGAACTGCTTGAAATCTGAGTAATTGAAAATTTATAATTCATGAATAATTTATTGAACTTTAAGTCCTTTTTCAAGTTCCTCGGAAGGAATAAGGCTTATACGCTGATAGACGTGTTTGGTCTGTCTGTATCGTTGATGTTTGTGTTATTGATAGCGGTCTATACGGTACAGGAGATGTCTACAGATAAATTCCATACCAAGGCGGATCGTATCTATCTGGTCGGGAATGAAAATTGGATGGCCACCGGAGCCGCCATTCCTTATAAGATAAAGGAACGCTATCCGGAGGTAGAAAAAGTTTGTCCGGTAGTGGCGGGTAATTCGAGTGATATAGTTGTAGTTTCCGGTGATCGGAAACTGAAGGCAAACGTGATGTTCGCAGACTCTACGTTCTTCGATTTCTTTGATTTCCGGTTGCTACAAGGCACTCGTGAGCAAGCGTTGGCCGCCGGGAACTATGCGGTGGTCTCCTCTTCGTTCGCCCGTAAGATGTTCGGAACGGATGATCCGATGGGACGGAAGTTGGTGGTGGGCGATACCATATCGGCTACTATAAACGGGGTGGTGGAGGATTTACTTCATTCCTCTATTCCCGAAGCCGATGTGATCGTGCGTTGGGAGCAGGTTCGGTATTTGAACTGGTCGTTGGCTCCGGATCAATTGGGGAATGCCGGAAGTACATCGGCTTTTGTCTTGGTGCGTGAGGGTAGTGATTTCCCTTCTCGTGCGGAGGATATGGCCCATTGGTTCAAGGAATTTTATTGGCCGTATCAATATGGGACGGCAAAAGAGGTACGCATATTGCCGCTTAGTGAGCAGTATTTTGCGAAAGCCGCTTCTTACTCTTCTTTGCGAAAGGGAGATTGGCGTTTCGTGATCGTGCTGATGTCCGTAGGTCTTCTTATCTTGATTTTTGCGGTTATCAATTATATTAACTTGACGGTTGCCCAAGCGGGTTTCAGGGCGAAGGAGATGGCTACCCGGCGCCTTTTGGGATCTTTACGGGGTGAGTTATTCATGCGTTTGATGCTGGAGTCCACTTTACTTACGTTTATTTCTTTGATTATCGGGGTTCTCCTTGCGCTGGCGGTCGTGCCGTTTGTCAATGATTTATTGCAGACACGTGTCGATATGAATGTATTGGGTAGACCTGTCTGGCTATTGGCTCTGGTTTCATTAACGGTTGCCGTGGGAGTTTTATCCGGCTTACTGCCTGCTATCATTATTTCTTCTTCTAAACCGATCGAGGTGGTAAGGGGTACGTTCCGGGCTAAGACGAAAATGGTATTCAGTAAGTTCTTTATCGTATTCCAAAATGTGATCACGATCACGATGATCGCCGCCTCTATCACGATGGTTTGTCAGATCGTTCATATGATCAACGCTCCTGTCGGATATAAAACGAAGAATTTATTGGCTATGCGGTCGGTGGATGAAAGGCAGTTATCCGCTTTTGTCGGTGAGTTGAAAGGTTTGTCATGCGTAGATAGGGTCGGGAAGACTCAAGGATTGCCTTTATTCGGTAGTAATAATTGGACTGCTACTTATCAGGGGCAAAATATATCTTTTCAGCAATTCGTTATGGATAAGGAGTGTTACGATATGCTGGGATTGGAGATTTTGCGTGATAACCATTTAACGACAGAGGGCTGGTTCCTAAACGAGCAAGCGATGCGTGAGATGAACTTATCGGAGGATGCGGCCTCTTTTATGCTGGACAGGCAAGAAAGACCGATAGCGATAGCGGGTATCGTCCGGGATTTCTATTGCTTTGGAAATGTGACGACAGGGATGAACCCTGTCATGTTCCGTTTCTTGAAAGATAATGAAGATCCTTGGATGATCTTGATCGAGACACAAGGTGATCCTTTCGCCGCAAAGGAGGCTATCGGTAAAGTATATGAGAAAGTGACCGGACTTGAGTTTGAGGCTTACTTCATGGATGAGCGTTTACAAAACTCATTCGACTCGCAAATCCGTTTGGCAAAGATCGTGATCGTATTCTCGATAATCGCCATCCTTATTTCTTTGCTAGGCTTATTGGCGATGTCCACTTACTTTATCCAACAGCGTTTGCAAGAAGTATCCGTACGAAAGGTATTTGGTTCCAGCAACCGGCAGATATTGGTTAAGCTCGTATTCACGTTCTTGAACTATGTGTTGATTGCTTTCGTGATCGCCATACCTATTATTATGTACTTTATGAAAGATTGGCTGTCCGACTATTCGTATCGTATCGGTTTAAGTCCGCTGATATTTATCGCCGCCGGCTTATTCTGCCTCATGATCTCGTTTGTCTCTGTCTTTTTCCAGAGCTACCGGGCTGCCACATCGAATCCGGTGGATAGCTTTAGGCATAGGCTTTAATTGTTAAGCATATCATAAAAGGTAATAACGCTTGTTTAAAAATAAGGGGGGAGTAAATACCGACTTTTGATACCTCCCCTTATTTATTCTTGTCTGTTTTTCTAGTCCTTCAGATCCCGAACAAGAACGGTAACGGCTTGCTGTCCTTGAAATCTTTGGCGGTGTTTCCGGCGTAAATCTCGCCGTTTGTGAGCGTTAGTTTCTTGATAGGTGTACCTGCCTTGAAGTCCAAGCTCTTGAAATCGACCCAAAAGATATCCGGGCTTAAAGTAGACTCGAAGTAATATACCTTATTCTTCTGGTCGGCTACCGTACGCCAGCGGGTAGAGGAGATATTCGGTTGATCCGGGGTCGTGATTCCCAGAGGTACCGATACGTTACGCATTACGCTGAATACCCCGGCTACCGCTTCCCGGAAATTACTTGTCTGCGGGATGGCGTGGATATAGAAAGAGGCACGCACGAAACGATCGGAAGCCCGGTTCGTACCCGGCAACATGACCAAGCCGCCTATCTGTTGCCAGTAATCGTTTAAGGTTAGTTGCTTATCGTATGTAGGGGAATTCGTCATGACTTGGCATTCCCGTCCCTCATGGATAACCAAGTTCCCATTTAGGTACTCGAAGATAGCGCTATTCCCTGATGCGTCCGAGATCGAGAGATGCAAGGTCGATTTCGCCCCGTTCGGAAGATCCGGATCGTCGATGCGGAAGACCTCCTTGCTTAACTCGGCAACCGCCTCATCTACCGTGGCGAAATTATCGAGTACATACTGCGTCCAGATGCTAAGCCCCATAACCGGGCGGTTATCGTCCGGTCGGAAATAAGATGACTCGGTGAGGAACAATAGGTTGGCAACAAGTCCCTTCTCGTTCATGCCGTCGCACGTACCGATATCATACCCGGCGGTCACCACGCTTCCGTATTTCGAGGTCCATTGGATGGTATTATCGGATATCGCTCCCCTTCTCTGTACGCCCCGGGGGAAGAGATACAGGTTGGATTGCGGGTCCTCTTTCCAATCCATGGTACGTCCGGTTACGACCATATCGTCCGGCCCGAGGTAAACGGCCCTTGTACACGCCTCGCTTCCCATAGGGTTCATGAACATGAACAAGCCGGCGAAAAGAGAGGCCAGTGTTAAATTCTTTGATTTCATAAGATCTATATTATTAGGATAATCTATTTATGAAACAAGTGGCTTTAAGGAATGTTTTAGAATGATATACGGGATACGGAGCCGTGTGAACAACCCCCATTTCGTTTTTAGGCTTTCAAAATTCGTTTTGTTCGTAAAGGAGTCTTATTTTTCAAGTTTTTAAAGAACTTCGCGTATCGATTAAATAAGAAACATATGAATTTAAATTCTATATCATGACAGCAAAACAAAAAATGTCACGCCGTAACTTCATACGGAGTTCGGTCGTTATGGGTGGCGCATGGATGGTGGCAGGTTCTATACCTGTAGAGAGTATCGCAGGCGAAGTGAGGCCGGAGATTGCGAAAAGCGAATCCTCTGCCGGAGTTTCGAAGGTATATATGTTGAAAGATATCACTCCTCAGAACATGATCCGTCTCTACGACGCCTTGGGACGGAAGGCCAAGGGGAAAGTGGCGGTGAAGCTCTCTACCGGAGAGCCGGGAGGCCATAACTTCCTGCAACCTACACTTATCAAAGACTTGGTAAAGAAAGTAAACGGTACGATCGTGGAATGTAACACGGCTTACGGAGGCGGACGCGCGGATACCGACAGCCATTTGAAAGCCGCCGCCGATCATGGCTTCACGGCCATCGCTAAGGTGGATATCATGGATGCCGACGGCGAGGTGGCTCTTCCGGTTCAAGGCGGTAAACACCTGAAAGAGGATTTCGTAGGCTCCCATTATCTGGATTATGATTTTACGGTCGTCCTTTCCCATTTCAAGGGACATGCCATGGGCGGTTTCGGGGGAGCGCTGAAAAATATCTCTATCGGTATAGCCTCATCCGCCGGAAAGGCTTGGATACATACGGCGGGTAAGACGAAAACCGACTTGTGGAACAACCTTCCCGAACAGGATCATTTCTTGGAATCAATGGCCGAGGCGGCTAAGGCCGTGACTACCCATTGTGGCGAAAATATACTTTATATCAGCGTAATGAATCGACTCTCCGTAGATTGCGATTGCGATTCGAACCCGGAAGAGCCGAAAATGGCGGATATCGGTATGCTAGCCTCACTCGATCCCGTGGCCTTGGATAAGGCTTGCGTAGATCTGGTTTACGCCTCGCCGGACCCTGGCCGTGTCCACTTGATCGAGCGCATGGAATCCCGCCATGGCATCCATATCGTCGAGCATGCGGAGGCGTTGGGTATGGGAAGCCAGCGGTATGATTTGGTCTCCTTGGACGATAAATAATATCGTAAATTAAAAACATTTAATAACTTCCTTTTTATCGGGCTTATTACCTCAAAGGCGTTATCTTTGCCCATGAATAAATAACAGTTTTGGGAGTACAAACTAAAAACGATTTGATTATGTTCTCAGGTATTGTAGAAGAAGCGGCTCAGGTAGTAGCCCTCCAATCCGATAAAGGAAACCTTCATCTGACGATGAAGTGCTCATTCGTGAATGAGCTGAAAATAGATCAGAGCGTGGCTCACAACGGCGTTTGCCTTACGGTGGTAAGCATGACGGAAGATACGTATACGGTTACCGCTATCAAGGAGACCTTGGAACGTTCGAACCTCGGGAACCTGAAAGTGGGCGATAAGGTGAACTTGGAGCGTAGCATGTTGATGAACGGCCGTCTGGACGGGCATATCGTACAGGGGCACGTGGACCAGACTGCCGTTTGTGCGGAGGTGAAGGAGGCGGACGGCAGCTGGTACTATACGTTCGAGTACGCTTTTGATAAGGAGATGGCCCAGCAGGGGTATATGACCGTGGAGAAAGGCTCCGTTTGCGTGAACGGCGTCAGTCTGACGGTATGCAACTCCCAGCAAAACAGTTTCCAAGTCGCTATCATCCCTTATACGCACGATAACACGAACTTTTGCCAGATCGAGAAAGGTACGGTAGTGAACCTAGAGTTCGATATTGTCGGGAAGTATATCAGCAAGATGATGCAGTTTAAATAAGGTTCGAAGAATTTCCTATCCATAAAAGGCTTTAGCGGTATCTGATGATCCCGGCTAGAGCCTTTTCTATCTACGGACAATCTTAATTCCGTGCGTGTACGATTAAAAACGTTTTAAGTAAATTTTCACTAACCAAAACTATCCTTGGTATGTTTATTGTTATATAATTATATGAGAAAAATAGACTAAACATATCAGATTATGGCCTATATCGATTATTACAAGATTTTGGGGGTGAACAAGGACGCTTCTCAGGATGATATCAAGAAAGCCTATAAGAAGTTGGCTCGGCAATATCACCCTGACTTGAATCCGAACGATCCCGACGCCCATCGTAAGTTTCAGGAGATCAATGAGGCGAACGAGGTGCTTAGCGATCCGGAAAAGCGTAAGAAATACGACCAGTACGGGGAGAATTGGAAACATGCGGATGAGTTCGAGGCTCAACGGAAGCAGTATGGCCAGCAAGGTGGCGGCTTTGGCGGTGGCTTCTCGAACGGCGGAGGTACGTATTGGTCCTCCTCCGGCGATGATGGAGAGTTCTCGGATTTCTTTGAGTCTATGTTTGGTTCCCGCCGGGGTGGCGGTGGCCATTCTAATCATGGGTTCCGTGGACAGGATTACACGGCCGAATTGCACTTATCCTTGATGGATGCGGCCAAGACACATAAGCAGGTGATCACCGTGAACGGCAAGAACCTGCGTATCACGGTTCCCGCCGGCGTAGCCAACGGGCAAACCATTAAGCTGAAAGGCCAAGGCGGGCCGGGCATGAATGGAGGACCTGCCGGTGATTTGTACATCACGTTCATTATTCCGGACGACAGCCGTTTCAAACGGGTGGGAGACGATCTGTACCTGACCGTCCCCTTGAACCTCTATACGGCGGTCTTGGGTGGCGAGCAGATTATCGATACCTTGGATAGCAAGGTGAAACTGAAAGTAAAACCGGGCACGCAAAACAATACGAAAGTCCGGTTGAAAGGTAAGGGATTCCCTGTTTACAAGAAGGAGGGGCAGTTTGGTGACTTGATTGTCACGTACTCGATCGAGGTGCCGACCAACTTGACGGAGAAACAGAAGGATTTGTTCCGGGAAATACAAAGTCTAAATTAAAAACAGGTGTATTATGCAAACAGATTTAGTTATTGTCAGTGAATACTGCCAGAAATGCCATATAGACCCTTCGTTCATCATTTTGCTGGAAGAGGGAGGTTTGATAGACATTAATATCACGGATGGAGAGAGGTATCTCTTCTCTTCCCAGCTCCGTGATCTGGAACAATACACACGTATGTATTACGACTTGTCTATTAACATCGAGGGAATCGAGGCCATTCATCATATGCTGGACCGGATGCGGAATTTGCAGGCGGAGATACAATCGTTGAGAAACCGTCTGCATTTATATGAACCATTCGGTTTTGATACGATCGAGAATTTCTAGTGTCAAATTGCTGCTTAACAAGGCTTCACTGCCCGATAGCGAAGGGTGTACGCAAACAAATTGAAAATATTTCTTGAAAATGTTTGGAAGTTTGGAATGTAATATATACCTTTGCACTCGCAATCAAGAAATGATAGCGACTATATCGCGGAGTGGAGCAGTGGTAGCTCGTTGGGCTCATAACCCAAAGGTCGTAAGTTCGAGTCTTGCCTCCGCAACTAAAAAGTCCTCAAGTCATTGACTTGAGGACTTTTTCTCTATTCAATCAAGCGATCGGGCGATGCGACCCCGATGGAAACGAATAATAAGCTATGCTTATTTCTTCCGTAAAGGCCCTTTGTTCTTCCAGAATCCCAATTTATAATAGATATAGGTGATTGTAAGCCCGATGCAAAGGCTGGCGCCGATGGCCCACCAGATACCGCTCCGTCCCCAGATAGAGCTAAACCAATAGGCGAGGGGAATGCGTATCAGCCAAAGACAAGTGATGCTTACTGCCATTGGGAACAGGGTATCGCCAGCTCCCCGTAATGCCCCGTTGAAGACGTTCAAGCCGCCGTGTACGATAAAGAATCCTCCCATGATCAATAAATATTCCTTGCCAATCCGGATCACCTCCGGGTCCTTGGTGAAAGCCAGCATCATCTTGTCCCCGAAGAAATAGATGGCCGTGAAGGTTGCTAGACCCAGCAATAGGTTGACAAGCATGGCGAATCGTACCCCGTCACGTACCCGGTCCAAGTGCCCAGCTCCGATGTTTTGCCCGCAGAAAGCAGCTAGCGCCCCAGAGAGGGTCAATACCGCTTGGATGATGATCGTGTCGATCTTTCCCGCTGCCCCGTAAGCGGTGAGCGTATCCGTGCCGAAACTGTTCACGATCCCCAGTAAGGCAATCAATCCTAGCGAGATGGCACATTGCTGTACGCTGGAGGGAAGCCCGATGCGGAGCCCTTCCTTGAACAGTCCCATATCGAACAATAAATCCTGTTTCTTGATAGAGAGCAGGGGATGGGTGTTGTTCACGTAGCCTAGGGCCACGCACATGCCGATCCCTTGGGCGATCACCGTAGCCCGTGCCGCCCCTTCGATCCCCCATTTGAAAACGACAATGAAGAGTAAATCCAAGGCTATATTCAAAATCGTGGTAAGCAGGATAAACAGCATGGGGCGCACGGACTCCCCGACACCCCGCAATATGGAGATAATGCTATTGAAAGTGACAAACAAGAACGTACCCCCTACATAAATCCTAAAATAAGCGACCGCCTGCGGGATCACGTCCTCCGGTGTGTTCGTCAGCCTGAACATCGGCTCGGCAAAAATAATTCCCGCTATGGACAGCAATACCCCTGCGACCAACATGAAGATAAAGAAAGAGGAGAAGGCCTTCTGCACCTTATCGAACTCCTTCGCCCCGAAAAACTGTGAGATCACCACCGACGTACCGCTCCCGATACCGATCACCAGCGAGATAATAAAGTAATAGATGAAGAAGGAAGCCGATACCGCCGCCAGCGACTCTTTCCCCAGAAACTGCCCGACGATGACGCTGTCGGTCACGTTATAGAGTTGTTGCAGCAGATTGCCGATCAGCAAAGGGAAAGCGAAACGCAGGATCACCTTCCATACCGCCCCACTCGTCAAATCCCTATTTCCTGTATTAATTCTCAATTCTCAATTCTCAATTTTCAATTCCCTATAGGTCTTTCAGCAGGATATTGTCGTTTGCCTTTATCATATCCTCACGTGTCTTCAGCAGGGCTTTCCATTCCTTGCTGAAAAGCTTGCTCGTGTCAATCTTAAAGTTCTCGGAGCCATACTCGTCCATGCGGGTCAGCAGGTAGCTGACCGTGATCTTATTGACATCGATCGCCGGCTGGTAGTATGCCACACGGTCGTCATTCCCGTAGTTCACCTCGATGATGATGTTCAACTCCGTGAGCAGGTATAAGATCTGTGTCGTTATGCGGATAGGGATGCGGTAAGCGTCGGATAGCTCGTCGGCCGTATAGGGTTTCTCGCCTTTCACGAACCGTTTGACGATCAGCGAGGCGATCAGCAAGGTCAAGAAATCCTTGTACCGGCGGCTGATACTTTTGCTGTCCCTCTCAAAGCTGAATTTCTTCACGTTCTGGGAGGCGTACGACAGCTCTGCGCCAAACAAGCAAATCAACCAAGAAAGCTGCAACCAAAGCAACAACAAAGGCAGTGCGGCAAAACTACCGTAAATAGCGTTGTACTTGCTCACCCAAATCTGCCCACTGATATAAATAAATTGGAACAACTGGAAGGCGCAACCAGCGATAAAGCCTGCCACCAACCCGTTCACGAACCTTACTTTCGTATTCGGCAGGGAGACGTACAGCCCCGTGAAAGCCAATGTCGTGATAATATAAGGCGCTATATGCAAGAACAGCTCTACGAGTGGCGTAAAAAACAAGTATTGCCCCAAGAACGAGTTCTGCAAGGTAGACATGAAGATGGACAAACCGCTGGATGCCGTCATCAGCACCGGCAGCACGAGGAATAAGGCCAGATAATCGGATATCTTCCGGTACCACGGACGGGATTTCTGGATCTGCCAGATGTCGTTGAACGTATCCTCCACGGACGAGATCAAGTTGATCACCGTATAAAACAATAAAATCAAACCGACCCCGATGATCACTCCCCCCTGCGCCTGCGCCAGATAGCTCTCCACGAACTCGAACGCCTTGTTCAGCTCCATCTCGTGCCCGGGGAAATAATCGAACAACTCCTGCCGTACCGTCCCTTGGAAACCGAAGCCCTTAGCTATACCTAATAATACGGCCAGCAAAGGTACGATAGATAACAAGGTGCTGTAGGTAAGCGCCGACGCCTTGGTTTGCAGGTTCTCGCTCTGGAAACCCCGCACGGCGAGTATGACCGTCTTGATGATATTGATATAAATCTCCTTCAGCCCACTAACTTCATTCTCGGTAATCCGCCAAATGTCGTAGGTAACGAAACGGATGGTTCGTGCTAATAATGCGCTGATCCGTTCTCCAATAGGTTTCTTTTCTTCCCGTGGCTTGTTTTTGGGCATATCGGCACATGATTTAATTGGCAAATAAAAAAAGCAGTCTGCCTATAAGCCGGGTCCTGTACCTCTTTGGAAAGAGGCGCCTGCCATTTATCTTGTCTTACCGTCGCCGGTAAGCTTTAGCGGTCTACCCCCCGGCATCGGACGAGCCATCCTACATGCGCCGGTATACATGACCTTACAACCCATAAGACGTACGGCATCCCGTATCGCTACGGGACCCGGTGAGCTCTTACCTCACCTTTTCACCCTTACCGGACGAGTCCGGCGGTTATTCTCTGTTACGTTACTCTACCCTCACGGACAGCTTCCCGTTAAGAAGTATGGTGCTCTGTGTTGCCCGGACTTTCCTCACACCCGAAGGTGAGCGACAGACCAGCAGACTGCGATAGGACAAAGATAGGTATTTTAGTTGACAGTTGACGGTCGGCGGTTGACAATTATTTTGTAGACGCATAGGAGAGATAGGATAACATTTTCTTTTTCAGCCGTAAACATATTCTGTCTCCTAGGTGTTTTTTATACGAACAGAGATTCTAGATTGCCAGTAACCGACTGTCATTTATCGATTGCCGACTGTCAGTTATCGCGTGTCAACTGTCAATTCGTCTGCTGTTTAATTGTTAAAAAGGTACTTTGCAATACACAGTACTGTTAAGTGCGGTTAAGCCCCTGTGATGCCTCGTTAAAAGTGATAAAAAATACGATGGAAATGGAATATCCGCACAATTTTTGAGTTTTCTTTGCCGTAAAGAAACTGTTAAATTTAAGTGTTTAATTAAATAAGAAAAGTATGAAAAATATCTGGAAGAATGTGCTTGGTGTTGCTCTGATAGCAGCCATTAGTTCTGGTGCCGCGATCGGAACGAGTACTTACCTGATGAATAAGAATCAACGTCCGGCGGAGTTGGCCTCCGGAGTTGAGAATACCTTCAAGCAACCGTACCGATTGACGAATTATGGAACCGTGGCCGCCGAGAATATCGATTTCACTACGGCCGCCGAGAGCGCCATCCACGGGGTTGTCCATATCAAGGCCACGGCTAACGCGCAAGCCTCTAACGGGGACGGCGGTCAGCAGTATATGGACCCGTTCGAGTATTTCTTCGGCTTCGGTGGCCGTGGAGGGTTCCAACGTCCGCAACAGCAACCTCGTGTGGGCGCTGGCTCGGGTGTCATTATCTCTACGGATGGTTATATCATCACGAACAACCACGTGATCGACGGAGCCGACGAGCTGGAGGTTACCTTAAACGATAACCGGAAATTCCCGGCAAAGATTATAGGGGCTGATCCGACAACAGATATCGCCTTGATCAAGATTGAGGCAACCGACTTACCTACGATCCCCTTTGGTGATTCTGAGAAGTTGAAAGTAGGTGAGTGGGTGTTGGCGGTAGGTAACCCGTTTAACTTGACCTCTACCGTTACAGCAGGTATCGTGAGCGCTAAGAGCCGTGGCAACATCGGCGCCGGTGGCAAGGATCGTAGCAAGATCGAGTCGTTTATACAGACAGACGCCGCCGTGAACCCGGGTAACAGTGGTGGGGCACTAGTGAACACGAAAGGCGAGTTAGTCGGTATCAATACCGCTATCTACTCCGAGACCGGTAACTTCGCCGGATACTCTTTCGCCGTGCCCATCAGCATCGCCGGCAAGGTGGCTAACGACTTGAAGCAATTCGGAACCGTGCAGCGTGCCGTATTAGGCGTATTGATACAAGACCCGCAATACGTGCCCGACGCTGAGAAAGAGAAAGTGAAAGTATTCGAGGGCGCTTACGTAGGTGGTTTCGCCGAGCGCAGCTCCGCTAAGGAAGCCGGAATCGAGAAGGGTGACGTGATTGTAGCCGTGAACGGCGTGAAGATCAAATCGTCTAGCGCTTTGCAAGAGCAGATCAGCAAATACCGTCCGGGCGACAAGGTAGAGTTGACGATCAACCGCAACGGTAGCACGAAGAAATTCACGGTAGAACTCCGTAATGCGCAAGGTAGCACCAAGGTCGTGAAGGGTGGCGACAGCGCAGAGGTTATGGGCGCAGCGTTCAAGGCTTTGAACGACGAGCAGAAACGTAAGTTAGGTGTAAGTTATGGTATCGAGGTCACCGGTCTGACCAGCGGCAAGCTGAAAGACGCCGGTATAAAGAAAGGCTTCATTATCATGATTGTAAACAACCAGAAGATCTCTGCTCCGGAAGACTTGGAAAAGATTGTGGAAAGCATACTTCAAGGACGTACGGAAGATCAAGGCCTCTTCATTAAAGGCTTCTACCCGAACGGACGTACGAAGTACTATGCGATAGATCTTGCCGAATAAGATAAACAAGGACTGTAGTCTTATAGGTGTGAAAAGATTGTTAAAGGTTTTTAATTGGCTGGATGTGGGGTGCATCCAGCCAATTCTTTCAACAAAAATGGTTATCTTTGCACCCCGTATTCTCAATTAAACAAATTGAATGAGACAATTAAAGATCACAAAGTCCATTACCAACCGCGAAAGCGCTTCGCTGGATAAATATCTTCAAGAGATTGGTCGAGAAGATCTTATCACGGTAGAAGAGGAAGTGGAATTGGCACAGGCTATCAAAAGAGGAGACCGTAGGGCGTTAGAGAAATTGACCCGTGCGAATCTCCGTTTCGTCGTTTCTGTGGCTAAGCAATATCAGAACCAAGGTTTGAGTTTGCCCGACCTTATTAATGAGGGTAACTTAGGCTTGATCAAGGCTGCTGAGAAATTCGATGAGACGAGAGGTTTCAAGTTTATTTCCTATGCTGTATGGTGGATTCGCCAATCTATTCTGCAAGCTTTGGCAGAGCAGTCAAGAATCGTGCGTCTTCCGTTGAACCAAGTAGGCTCGCTGAACAAGATCAGCAAGGCCTTCTCCAAGTTCGAGCAGGAAAACGAGCGTAGACCGTCTCCAGAGGAACTTGCTGATGAGTTGGATATCCCGGTGGATAAGATTTCCGATACCTTGAAGGTGTCCGGACGTCATATTTCCGTGGATGCCCCGTTCGTGGAAGGCGAAGACAACAGCCTTTTGGATGTGCTTGTGAACGATGACGCTCCTATCGCGGACCGGTCGTTAATGAACGAGTCATTGGCTAAGGAAATTGATCGAGCGCTTGCTACACTGACCGAAAGAGAATGTGAGATTATCAAGATGTTTTTCGGTATTGGCTGTCAGGAAATGACATTGGAAGAGATTGGCGACAAATTTGGCCTCACTAGAGAGCGTGTCCGCCAGATCAAGGAAAAAGCAATCAGAAGATTAAGACAAGGAACTCGTAGCAAGCTCCTCAAATCGTATTTAGGCTAATTTAAGGAATTATTGAGTTGGCGAAGGCTCCGGTCCGAAAAGGATTGGGAGCCTTTATTTTTTTTCTTAACTTTGCCACTGGAATATAATACCATAAAAACTATATAAATGACTACAAGACGTAATTTCCTGAAAACAGGATCTATTTCCTTGGCCGGCCTGTTGGTTGGCGAGAAGGTATACTCCGCCGTGAGTACGCCCGACAATAAAAAGAGTTTTAGCACGATCGCCTCTAAGGTGACCGGCGATTACGCCAGCAAGCGCCCGGCTCCCGAGGCCCGTAAGTTTACCTCCAAGGCGGTAGAGGAGCAACTGAAGGCTTCCAAGGCCCGTATCAAGGACCCGAAACTGGCTTGGATGTTCGAGAACTGCTACCCGAATACCTTGGACACGACCTGTGAGTTCAAGATGGTAGACGGCAAGCCGGATACGTTCGTGATCACCGGAGATATTCACGCCATGTGGTTGCGTGACTCCTCGGCGCAGGTTTACCCCTTCGTCACCTTGGCGAAGAAGGATAAGGACTTGCGGCAGATGCTGGTTGGTGCTATCAATCGCCAGACCGCCTGCATCCTGATCGATCCCTACGCTAATGGCTTCAACGAAGGCCCTACCGGGAGCGAGTGGGAGAGCGACCGCACGGAGATGAAGAAAGAGCTTCACGAGCGTAAATGGGAGATCGACTCGCTTTGCTACCCGATCCGCTTGGCGTATCATTATTGGAAGGAAGTAGGCGATACCTCCGTATTCGACAGCAAATGGGAGCAGGCGATGGAGGCCGTTTACCGTACTTTCCGTGAGCAACAGCGCAAGGACAGCCTCGGGCCGTACCGTTTCTCCCGTGTGACGGACCGCCAAGGCGATACCCTCTTGAACGATGGTTGGGGTAGCCCGGTGAATCCGGTGGGCCTGATCGTCTCCTCTTTCCGTCCTTCCGACGACGCTACGCTGTTTGGCTTCTTGGTGCCATCGAACTTGTTCGCTATCACCTCGCTTCGTCAGGTGGCTGAGATTCTTCGTGCCGTAAGAAATAACACGGACTTGGCCGGTCGTTGCGAGGCGTTGGCGGGTGAGGTAGAGGAGGCCGTGAAGAAATATGCCATCGTGGAGCATCCGGAATTCGGTAAGGTGTACGCCTTCGAGGTAGATGGTTACGGCAGCCGTGTCTTCATGGACGACGCTAACGTTCCGAGCTTGCTGGCCTTGCCGTTCTTGGGGTGCGTGGACGTGAACGACCCGATTTACCAGAATACCCGCCGCTTGGTGCTGAGCCCTTCCAACCCTTACTTCTTCAAGGGAAAGGCCGGCGAGGGCATCGGCGGTCCGCATATCGGTTTCAACTATATCTGGCCGATGAGCTTGATCATGCGTGCTACGACTTCCAACGACGAGAAGGAGATCCGGTATTGCATAGAGACGCTTCGTGATACGGACGGAGGCACGGGCTTCATGCACGAGTCTTTCCATAAGGACAATCCTTCCGATTACACCCGCTCGTGGTTCGCTTGGACGAATACTCTGTTTGGCGAGTTGATCGTGAAGCTGCAATCCGAAGGCAAGCTGAAAGACCTCCTCGGCTAATATCACCAAGGTTAATATCACCAATTGTAGAGACGGGGCATGCCCCGTCTCTACAAGTCTGTAGCTGAGTGTATTTAGACAAAATCAATCAAAACAACATAAATCTAAGCGGAATACATGAAAACAAATAAACTATTCATTCTGGCAGGTCTGGCGGCGATAGCCTCCACCTCCTGTAGCCAAAAAGAGAATACGTCCGGGCAGCCCGCCAAGCCCATGAATATCCTTTATATCATGACGGACGATCACTCCTTCCAAACCATCAGCGCCTACGACAAGCGATACATCCAAACCCCCAACATCGACCGCATCGCAAACGAGGGCGTACGTTTCACCAATAGCTTCGTAGCCAACTCCATCAGTGGCCCCAGCCGTGCCTGCATGCTGACCGGCAAGCACAGCCACAAGAACGGCTTCATCGATAACGCCCATACCTTCGACGGCTCGCAGCAGACCTTCCCGAAGCTATTGCGTAAAGCTGGTTACCAAACCGCCATGATCGGCAAATGGCACCTCACCTCCGATCCCACCGGTTTCGATTACTGGAACATCCTCGTAGGCCAAGGCGATTACTATAACCCCATCTTCATCGATAACGGCGAGAAGCGTCAGATCGAAGGGTACGCCACGAACATCACGACCGATCTGGCTCTTGATTGGCTGGACAATAAACGAGACAAGAGCAAGCCTTTCTGCCTCCTGCTGCACCATAAGGCTCCGCACCGTACTTGGATGCCCGATACCTGCGACCTGCGTCTTTACGACGATGTGACCTTCCCGCTGCCCGAGAACTTCTACGACGATTACGCCGGCCGCATCGCCGCCTCGGAGCAGGAGATGAGCATCATCAAGGATATGGATATCGTATACGACTTGAAAATGGCCGATAAGGAGAACGAGATCCATTCCTCCAACGCCGATCTGGAGAAGTACGGCCGTGAGCTTTATAACCGCATGAATCCGGACCAGAAAGCCGCTTGGGACGCCTATTACGATCCGATCATCCAAGACTTCAAGGCGAAGAAACGCACGGGTAAGGAGCTGGCCGAGTGGAAATACCAGCGTTATATGCACGATTACCTTCGGGTGATCCATTCCGTGGATCGGAACATCGGTATCGTGCTCGATTATCTGGAGAAGAACGATTTGCTGGATAACACGTTGATCGTCTACACCTCCGACCAAGGCTTCTACATGGGCGAGCATGGCTGGTTCGACAAGCGCTTCATGTATGAGGAATCCTTCCGCACCCCGTTGCTGATGCGTCTGCCGGGTGGCAAGAAGGGTGATATCCCGCAGCTCGTGCAGAATATTGATTACGCTCCCACTTTTTTGGAACTGGCCGGAGTCCCCATCCCAGCCGACATCCAAGGCGAGTCCTTGCTTCCCTTGCTGAAAGGCGAGCGGCCGGAGAACTGGCGTAACTCCCTTTACTATCATTACTACGAGTATCCCGCCGAGCATTCCGTGAAGCGTCATTACGGCGTACGTGACGATCGTTATAAATTGATCCATTTCTACAACGACATCGACGTATGGGAGCTTTACGACCTCCAAGAAGATCCCCACGAGATGAATAACCTTTACGGTAAGCCCAGTTACGAGGCAGTGACGAAACGCATGCGAGACGAGCTTTATAAGCTGCAAAAACAATATGATGACCCTGTGGGAATACGCTTCAATGTGTCGGACTGATGAGAGCGGACATTCGTGTTCTGTTATCAGATTTTTTAATTAGTTGTGGATTAAGGTGCATAAAGGACTTGGAACTTGGGGGATGAGAAGTTGAGCCTTTGCGCTTGATGACTTAGCTCTTTGCGCTCTTTGATTTAAGTCATTGGCTCGAAGGTATTAAGTCTATCGTATGGCTCTTCTTTGCTTATGCGTGTATCGAATTAAAAAATGACTATAGGCAGGTTTCAAGTTTCAAGGTTTCATGAAACCTTTTTCTTCACACACACGATGCGTACATTATATAGGTTTCAAATAAATCCCTTTATGTTTGTTATGCGGGATGGATAGCCTCGAAGAACTTGCGTAGCCACGACATGATGTTTTTACCCGAGGCGGACGGAGCGATCATGAGGAACTGTATTATATGTACTTGTGCGTGTGTGAGGAAAAGGGGTTCGTGAAACCTTGAAACTTGAAACCTATTTCCATGCCCATCCAGCTATTGTCAACATCAGTACAGATAAATATATGTGCCTTTATCGTGTGCGTACATTAAAAATAAGGATTGTTGAGCCATGAGAAAAAACTTGAAAAATAATGCCGAAAAAGTTTGGAGGTTATGTTTTATAGCACTACTTTTGCACCCGCATTCGAGAGAGAACGGCGATACCGAAATAATGAAACAAATTTTTCTTGAAAAAAGTTCTGAAATAATTTGGAAGTTTAAAAGAAAAACACTTATCTTTGCATCCACGTTCGCAAAACGAAAGCGACAAAAGAGTTCTTTGAGAGATTTACATAATTCAACAAGTAGTACAAGTATTAGGAAAAGAAATTTTCCGGATCGATACCATCAATAGAAGTATGACTTTGGACTACGATAAACGGATTCCGGAGCGAGGATATGATAAAACAATTTAAACAACGAAGAGTTTGATCCTGGCTCAGGATGAACGCTAGCGACAGGCTTAACACATGCAAGTCGAGGGGCAGCACAGGTAGCAATACCGGGTGGCGACCGGCGCACGGGTGAGTAACGCGTATGCAACTTGCCTATCAGAGGGGGATAACCCGGCGAAAGTCGGACTAATACCGCATGAAGCAGGGATCCCGCATGGGAATATTTGCTAAAGATTCATCGCTGATAGATAGGCATGCGTTCCATTAGGCAGTTGGCGGGGTAACGGCCCACCAAACCGACGATGGATAGGGGTTCTGAGAGGAAGGTCCCCCACATTGGTACTGAGACACGGACCAAACTCCTACGGGAGGCAGCAGTGAGGAATATTGGTCAATGGCCGAGAGCCTGAACCAGCCAAGTCGCGTGAGGGATGAAGGTTCTATGGATCGTAAACCTCTTTTATAAGGGAATAAAGTGCGGGACGTGTCCCGTTTTGTATGTACCTTATGAATAAGGATCGGCTAACTCCGTGCCAGCAGCCGCGGTAATACGGAGGATCCGAGCGTTATCCGGATTTATTGGGTTTAAAGGGTGCGTAGGCGGCC
>NZ_JH976508.1:0-188915 GCF_000307475.1 Parabacteroides sp. D25
CTCTTCGGATTGATGTCCGGTCAAAATCTTGATAATGATATTAAGGTGGCTATAGCACGAGGGATCCACCTCTTCCCATTCCGAACAGAGAAGTTAAGCCTCGTCACGCCGATGGTACTGCGTAACAGTGGAAGAGTAGGTAGCCGCCGTCTTAGGTGAAAGGAGTCAGTCGAAAGATTGGCTCCTTTTTTTGGTATATACACCAGCCGTTGTAGAGATGTGGCACGCTACGTCTTTACAAAGAGGGAACGTGGATAGATTAGTCGTTTATTTCTTTAGCTAGAGATTCCCGTAGTTTCCGTACTGCCGTGGCGATGTGGGCTTCTAATGTCTTTACTGATATTTCTAGGATATTTGCCGCATCCTTATATTTCATCTTATCTTCACGGATCAGTTTAAAAGCCATCTTGCATTTATCCGGGAGCGTATTGATCGCCTCATTTAAATGATCGATGCATTCTTTAGAAATAAGTTCTTCCTCGGGCGTAGTATCGGTATGTGCGAATAAATCGATCGTATTCTCATCGATCTGGACTTTCTCCATATGTTGTGTCCGGTATAGGCTGATGGCTTTGTGGCGGGCTATGCCATAGATATAAGAATCGAAGTTAGAGATCTCCGGTAATGACTTTCTATTATTCCAAAGACTTAGAAATGTATCAGAGACAATTTCCTCAGCTTCTACAGAGGAAGGCACATAAAGGGATGTAAACCGCATTAGCCTCTGAAAATAGGCTAAATAAAGCGATTTAAAAGCAGTTTGAGAATCGGATAGTGCGATTTCACAGACCCATTGCATTATTTCTTTGGAGTGTTTTTCCAAGTAACTAGAATCTTGTTAACTTATTTCCCTTCTAAATATATAGTCGCAAATGTATATAAAAACCCTTAGTGGATCTCTCTCTTAAAAGAGAAATACTTGATGTTAATTTCAACCTAATTTCATATCTGGTTGTTTTTGAATCTAATCCGCAGGTTGTAACATCATTGTAATATGTATGTAACGGATGCGAAATAATTGTTTCAGAACTTTGCGCAAGAATTATAACAATCAGTATGGAAACATTTTATTTGTTCTTGGTCATATTTTTGTTTGTATTGGCCATCGTAGATTTATCGGTCGGTGTTAGTAATGACGCCGTGAATTTCTTGAATTCAGCTATCGGCGCAAGAGCCGCATCCTTTAAAGTTATTATCGCTATCGCTGCCGTGGGAGTCTTTGTTGGTGCGGCGTTATCCAATGGTATGATGGATATTGCCCGGCATGGTATTTATCAACCCCAGCATTTTTATTTCTCGGAGATCATGTGTATCCTTGCGGCCGTTATGCTTACGGATGTGGTGTTACTGGATATTTTTAACTCGTTAGGTATGCCGACCTCGACAACGGTTTCCATGGTGTTTGAGTTGGTGGGTGGAACGGTAGCGATTGCCTTGGTAAAGATCGCTAGTTCTTCAGGCGCTTTGCAATTGGGGGATCTGCTGAATACAGAGAAGGCTTTTACCGTGATTCTGGGTATCTTTCTTTCTGTGGCGATCGCTTTTTTCTTTGGTGTGATCGTGCAGTATCTGTCCCGGATCTTGTTCTCATTTAATTATAAGAAAAGTTCTAAATATTTTATTGGTCTGTTCGGAGGTTTAGCGGCCACTTCCATCATTTACTTTATGCTGATAAAGGGACTGAAGACAAGTTCTTTTATGACGGGTGAGTTCAAGGATATGGTGTATGCCAATACGGGGATGATCGTTTTGGGATGTATGGTATTTTTTACGATCTTGATGCAGGTATTGCATTGGTTGAAGGTGAATGTATTCAAGGTGGTCATTTTGATGGGTACGTTTGCCTTGGCGTTGGCTTTTGCCGGGAATGACTTGGTGAACTTTATCGGAGTCCCCTTGGCTGGCTATTCCTCTTATATGGACTTGATGGCGCAGGGAGGGACCACTACCACGGATACATTTTTGATGACCTCCTTGTTGGGACCGGCCCAGACACCTTGGTATTTCTTGGTGGGGTCCGGGATCGTGATGGTAATCGCCTTGGCTACCTCCAAAAAGGCTCAGAACGTGGTGAAGACTTCCTTGGATCTGTCTCGTCAATCGGATGGAGAGGAGTCTTTCGGTACATCGCCTGTCGCACGGGTATTGGTACGGAATTGCAGTAATATATCCGCTACGATATTAAGTATCGTGCCCACTCCGGTTAAGAACTGGATTGATAGCCGTTTCGACCAAAGCGAGATGATCATGGATGACAAGGCTAGTTTCGACTTGGTACGTGCCTCGGTGAACGTGGTTTTGTCCGGATTGCTAATCGCTTTGGGAACCTCCTTGAAATTGCCTTTATCTACGACGTATGTGGCTTTCATGGTCGCTATGGGTACTTCGTTGGCAGACCGTGCTTGGGGGCGTGAGAGCGCCGTATATCGCATCACAGGCGTATTGTCCGTGATAGGTGGTTGGTTCATTACGGCAGGGGCTGCTTTTACGATCTGTTTCATCGTCGCTCTTTTGATTTATTGGGGAGGTATTCCAGCTTTGGTCGCTATGATTGGTTTGGCGATCTATTCGTTGGTTCGTAGCCACTTCGCTTATAAGGCTAAATTGCGGAAAGAGGCATTGAAGGAGGAGGTGAATTCTACGGTGTCTAAACTTCGTAAGGCTACGGATACCCGTGAGGCTTTGGCCCTGTTCCGCGAGCATAGCCGTGAGGAATTACAATCCGATCTGGATTTTACGGCGGAAGTATTCGGTAAGGCGGTAAATGGATTCATGAATGAGAACCTCCGTGAGTTGCGCAAGGTCTTGACTGCCGTGGAAGAGAAGAAGATTCACTTGAAGCAAGTGAAACGTGTCGGTACGCTTGGCGTTACCCAATTGGATCACGATATCGCTGTGGAGAAGGGGCTTTATTATTATCAAGGAAATGACTTCGCCAGCGAGATCATATTCAGTATCCGTCGCTTGGCAGAACCGATGAAAGATCATATCGATAATAATTTCAGCCCGTTGAGTCCGGTACAGAAAGATGATTTTGGTAAGGTATCTGAACAAATCATCTCCTTCTTGAGAAATTGCGCTACTATGATCCGTAAAAACGATTATATTGGTTTTGAGGAGCTGATCGCTGAGTCGATTACCTTGATGAACCAACTTACCGCCTTGAAGAAAGGGGAGTTGAAGCGTATCCAAGGGCAGTCCGGCAGCACGAAGGTGAGCATGGTTTATTTGAACATGGTACAAGAGGCCCAGAACGTGGTTTCTTTTACGGCGAACCTCTTGAAGGTGAGTAGGAAGTTCCAGAAGGAATAATCAGTCTCTATTATATTGGGATGGTGGGAGACGGGGCATGCCCCGTCTCTACTGGTTTATAGGGTTAGCATCTTCTTTTCTTTGACTAAATCACTCTCGTCCATCCGCAGGGATGGGACTGTACACATCTTGATAAAATCTCCTGTTTGGCAAGTATAATCATAGTAGGCCTGTTGTTCCGGGGTAAAATCTTCTTTATCGATCAGTCCGCTTTTCCGGCTCATGAATTCATCGATCTCCGTGCTTTCTGATTCCTTGATAAGAAGGATTCGGCGGGCGATCGGGTTACGATTATAATCCTGCCCGATGTATAATCCTCGTAATTGGCGGGGATTCTTGAAAAATGGTATTTGCAGGTATATCGTTACCATCGTGAATTGGGGCGCTTGGTTCTCGTTCAGCATGCAATGGAAATTCTGAGGATCGGGCATGATCCCGAATCCCCATTGAGCCTCTCCATAAGCGCTGATCCGCCCTACACGGACTTGATTATCCGAGGGGGAGAGTAGGAAGGGTTCCATCTTGAGGCAGTCCGAGGAGGAAGAAAGGCTGTAACTGGTATAGATTCCTTTGAAAGCCTCTATTTTAGAGGCGGAGAGCCGTGTCTCCTCCATCAATTGCTTGGCGAAAGGATTATCTTTTAGGCTATCCGGTTCGGCGAGCTCCATCTGGTCTAGGCGAAGGATCATCTCCTCTATATGGGAAAGCAAACGTTTTTTCGACACGTTATTCACTAGGGCGAGCGCCGAGTCCAGCGCTTCTTCCGGCGGGTAACTCTTGATGCCCTCGAAATAATTCGGCAATACGGTCGTATATAGGGAGGACAATATGCTGGGAGCCATATCGATCCAGTCGGCTATCTCTTTCATCTTAACCCCATTGCTTCGTAGATATTCGATCTTTCGGTAGAATTCTTGAAGATTGTTCATGTGTTTATATTCTTGATTTACCTTACAAAATAAGAGGACATATGTTGCGTTTCCGTTTCATGAATGTTACATAAATATTTCTTTATAATTTATTGATTCCTAGTTGGGTATTAATAATATACATTCATGGGTTCAGTAATATGTCTGTAACATGGCGGCTGTACTTTTGCCTTCGAAAATAAAACGACAGAAGATTATGGACACTGCGATACAGACAAATAAAACATCCCGGAGGCGGGTTTCCGATCTCTTCTTCATCCTATGGGCCGGAGGGGCCGCTTTGCTTTCTTATTCCTTGGTATATATGTTGCGTAAGCCTTATACGGCTGCCGCTTTCGAGGATCTGGAGGTATTCAATATGGACTATAAGGTGGCGGTTACGATCGTGCAGATCTTGGGGTACGTGGTGTCGAAGTTCATGGGAATTAAGTTGATATCGGAGTTGCGGCGGGAAGAGCGCTTGCGGTTCATCTTGATGTCCGTGGTGATGGCGGAACTTTCGTTGGTATTCTTCGGGTTGCTCTCGGCTCCTTATAATATAGCGGCGATGTTCTTGAACGGGCTTTCGCTGGGATGTATGTGGGGGATTATTTTCAGCTTTATAGAAGGACGTAGGATGACGGATGTCCTCGCTAGTCTGCTGGGCGTAAGTATGGTGATCAGTTCCGGTACGGCAAAGTCTGTCGGCTTGTACGTAATGGATACGTGGCAGGTCAGCGAGTTCTGGATGCCCGCCTTGATCGGGGCGGTGGCATTGCCTTTGCTAGCCTTGTTGGGATATGCGCTGAACCGGCTTCCACAGCCTACGGAGGAGGATATCGCCTTGAAGTCGGAGCGGGAGACCTTGAACGGGCGGCAGCGTTGGGAGCTTTTTAAGCATTTCATGCCTTTCTTGACGATGCTTTTCGTGGCGAATATAGCGATCGTGGTATTGCGGGATATCAAGGAGGACTTCTTGGTGAATATCATCGATATGTCCGGTTACTCGCCTTGGTTGTTCACGCAAATAGATAGCGTGGTGACCTTGACTATCTTGGCGATCTTTGGTTTGATGGTGCTCGTGAAAGATAATTTTAAGGCGCTTTCAGTCCTGTACGGTTTGATTATTACGGGCATGATGGTCATGGCGTTCGTGTCGTTCGGGCAGGAGCGGATGGGATTGAGCCCGGTGACATGGCTTTTCTTGCAGAGCCTTTGCCTGTATATGGCTTACTTAACCTTCCAGACGATTTTCTTCGATCGCTTCATCGCTTGTTTCAAGATACGGGGAAACGTCGGTTTCTTTATTGTCTTAACAGATTTTCTGGGGTACACGGGTACGATACTGGTATTGGTGCTAAAGGAATTCGTGGGTACGAGATTGGACTGGGCGGTATTTTATAACCAACTTGCCGGATATGTAGGGATCTTTTGCTGCGCCACTTTTGTCGCTTCCTTCGTATATTTGCGGCAACGCTATCGCAAGGAGACCGCTTTATGTGGCTGCGAGGAAATAGCAACTCTTGAGCCTACCGAAAACAATGTCCTTACGATCGCTTAAACAAGAAAATTATTAAATACGATACATACAGAATATGAAGAAGATTTCAGGTGTCATTATGGATTGGGCCGGTACGGCCGTGGATTATGGATGCTTCGCTCCGTTGAACGCTTTCCTCAAGGTATTCTCGGAAGAGAAAGGGATTGATATCACTTACCGGCAGGCCCGTGAGCCGATGGGTCTCTTGAAGATCGATCATATCAAGGCGATCTTGAGCATGCCGGAGGTGAACGAGAAGTTCCGTGCCTTGTATAAGAGGGACTGGAACAAGAGGGACGTGGATGAGATGTACACTAGTTTCGAGAAACATTTGTTCGCTTCCTTGAAGGATTTCACCACTCCGATACCGGGAGTCTTGGAGACGATGGCGATGCTTCGCGAGCAAGGTATAAAGATCGGCTCTACGACCGGGTACACGGCGAAGATGATGGAGATTGTCCGTCCCGGAGCCGAGGCCAAAGGATATAGGGTAGATAATCTGGTGACACCGAACGAGGTCCCGGCCGGTCGCCCCGCCCCGTATATGATCTATAAGAATATGATAGATTTAGCGATTCCTTCCGTAGATCAAGTGGTGAAGGTAGGAGATACGATCGCTGATATTAAGGAGGGCGTGAACGCCAAGGTATGGAGCGTCGGTATCGTGACCGGTAGCAACGAGATGGGCGTGAGCGAGGAGGAATATAACAGCCGTCCGGCGGAAGAATGGGAATCTCTGAAGAAAGAGGTGCGTGAGCGTATGTTGGCGGCGGGGGCTCATTTCGTCTTGGATACGATCGCCGAGCTGCCCGCTTGCATCGAGAAGATTAACAACAGGAATTAAGCTTGATAACCGAATAGAATAAAACAATCATATGAGAAACTATTTATTATTGACACCGGGCCCGTTGAGTACGTCGCAGACGGTGCGTGAGGCCATGCTTCAAGATTGGTGTACGTGGGATAAGGATTATAACGAGGGTATCGTTACCCCGATCCGTAAAGGCTTGCTGGCGATAGCGGGATTGGACGGGGATGAGTACACCAGTGTCCTGCTGCAAGGTAGCGGAACGTATTGTGTGGAGGCTACGATCGGGGCCGCCGTGCGTCCGGAGGATAAATTATTGATCCTCGCTAACGGTGCTTATGGCAAACGTATGGCGCAGATCGCCGATTATTATCATATCAATTACGTACTGGTCTCTTTGCATGAGACGGAACTGGTAACCGGCGAGGTAGCCCGACGTGCCTTGGAGGAACATCCCGGTATCACGCATCTCTCAATGGTACATAGCGAGACCACGACCGGTTTGTTGAATCCGATTGAGGAGGTAGCCGAGGTGATCAAGGGCCGGGGGATTACCTTTATCGTGGATGCGATGAGCAGCTTTGGCGGTGTCCCTATCGACGTGAAAGGTTTAGGTATCGACTTCTTGGTCAGTAGTGCGAACAAATGTATTCAAGGAGTTCCCGGCTTCGGCTTTATCCTCGCCCAAAAAGATAAATTGATGGCGACGAAGGGGAATGCCCGCTCGCTTTCCTTAGATATCTATGCCCAGTGGGAAGCGATGGAGAAAGGGGGAGGCAAATGGCGTTTCACGTCTCCGACGCACGTGGTTCACGCTTTCTACCAAGCCATGAAGGAATTGAACGAGGAAGGCGGTATCACGGCTCGTTATAAGAGATATCAAGAGAATCACCAGATATTGGTGGAAGGTATGCGTAGATTGGGTTTCAAGACCTTGCTGCCCGATGATGCCCAAGGGCCTATTATCACTTCGTTCTTATATCCTTCCGCGGATTTCGATTTCACCTCGTTCTACGCACGGCTGAAGGAGAAAGGCTTCGTGATCTATCCGGGTAAGATCTCGGATGCGGATACGTTCCGTATCGGTAATATCGGAGATATCTTCCCGAAAGATATGGAAGCCTTGATACAATCGATTAAAGAGATCCGGTAATTGATGCCCGTAACGTAACGAGTCCTTCGGGGCCCATATTGAACAGCAAATCCGCTATACTCAGATTGGGGAGGAATCCGAATTTCTCCCGGAATACTTGATAATAAGGTTCCGGGCGGAAGGCGGGATCTTCCCCTTCGTGTTTCGGGCGGATCGTTTCCCGGAAATCGTTGGCTACCTCCGATTCATAATGCTCGGTGTAGACGACTGCGGGTTGCATATCCAACAGGTCACAGACTAGACGGCGCAGTTCCTCGTTGAAGTCGAGGAGGAACTCGTATTTCTTTTCGTAGAAAGGAGCGAAGTCATCGGCATAATACTCGAAAAACGGACTCATATTGTAGGCCGATACCAAAGCGTTCCAGTGTAGGTGCCGCCAGTTTCCGTGGTCGGAGATACGGATGTCCTTGGTCTGGCATTTCAAGGTATCTGGCTTGACGATGGGGATGGATAGGGAGAGTGGGCCGTTCGCGGCGGCGATGGAACAACGGTTACGATAGGTTTGCTTCACGTAATTCTCGGCGGTCTCGATACGGACCTCCGGGTATTGGAGCATCTTACAATATTGTTGTATGGGGCCTAGATAGGCGGTCGCTATATATACAGGTCGCATGATTAATGAACGGGTTTAAAGATTCGTTGTTTGTCGGGGCTGTACCAGCAGAGCCAAGCGTTGCCGACGATATGGTCGGCCGGTATGAAACCGAGATGGCGGGAATCTACCGCCTCGTTGGTATTATCGGACAGTACCCAATAGTAGTCTTGTTGGAAAAAGAAGAAATTAGTCTCCCGCCCGTCCAGATATAACTTTCCGTCACGGAAGGAAGCTTTACCATCCGTCTCCCGCATGATGATCTCCTTGCAGGCGGTGAGCGAGGCGGCGTCCAGCGGGTAAGCCCGGTCTTTCCGTGGGACGATCAACATGTATTCTTGCATTTGTTCCCCGATAAAATGACGGTTTATGGCGTCGGGCAATTCCTCCCTCAATTGATATTCCTCGAAAGCCGTGAGGCTGAGCATACAGCCGAAACTTTCCTGCCTGAAATCCCTAAGTGGGATGTCCAACTTCTCTAACGTCTCCAAGAACGTCTCCTTGGCGCTCAGTGTTATGAAATAGGAACAGAGGGAGCGAGGAGAGCGGGGGATTTTATGCCCGTTTATCGTATATCCGTCCATGCTGACCCGGATCGTATCGCCCGGCATACCGATGCAGCGGCTGATGAATAAGGGAGCATCCGCGGAATCTCGAGAGAGCGGGCTGGTAAAAAGCACGACCTTGCCCCGGACGGGCTTATTCTTCCCCGGTATTTTATTGACTAGGATATAATCCCCTTTATGCAAAGCCTCTTCCATAGAGTCCGTGGAGATGCGATAGGACTCTATGCAGAAAAGGCGTATGAGCATGACGATCCCCGAGGCTAGCGCGAAAGCTGCCAGCCATTTCATGAGAACTATCAGGAATCGTTGGATTGTCATAATACGAAGTTTTCACCTCTTAATCCGGATGAACCCAGCGGAACAGGCGGTTCCAACGGATACCACCGTCGAACAGGCTGCGATCCTTGTCCAAGGATAGCCAAACCAAGATCGGCTTGCCGACAATGTGATCCTCGGGTACGAAACCCCATGAGCGGCTATCTGCGCTATTATGGCGGTTATCGCCCATCATCCAGTAATAATCGTATTTAAACGTATAGGAAGTCTCGGGCTTGCCGTTGATGTAGACCTTGCTGTCCTTCACTTCCAAGGTGTTGTTCTCGTAATTCTTGATACAACGGCTGTACAACGCCAGATTACGTTCGTCCAACGGGATGGTAGCCCCTTTCTTCGGGATCCAAAGCGGCCCGAAGTTATCACGGGTCCAGCCAGTATTGTATCCGACCGGATAGGTAGGGCCGCCCAACGTCTCCGGCTCGATGATAACCTTCTTCACGGTAGGTAACTTCTCCGCTATCGCCAAGGCCTTTTTCGTGAGTGGCAGGCGATATACCGGGTTGTACTGTCCCTTCGCGTTAGGCGTAAAGCCTAGGTATGACAATAGGTTTTGGTAATAACCGCCGCTGGAGGCCAGCATACGGTCATCCTTGCTTACGTCCATCAAACGGAATTGCTCCTCTGTGATCGGGGAACCGTCTGTTTCGATAAAGTAGTTGAATTGCATATCTTTCGGGTTCTCGGCGGGTTTACCGTCTATGTACACTTGGTTGTCTATGAGTTGGAGCGTATCACCCGGCATACCGATACAACGCTTCACGTAATTCTCCCGTTTGTCGACCGGGCGGTACATTACCTCGCCGAACGTGGCCTTATCCAATAAGATACGTTCCCGTCCGTACTCCTCGACCAAGGAGTAGTAATCCGGGTTTTGCACTTTCACGGCGATCGTGTCGCCTGCGGGGAAGTTGAACACTACGATATCATTACGTTTCACGTGGCCCAAACCTTTCACCCGTTTGTAGCCCCATTCCGGCCAATCCAGATACGATTTACAGTTTAAGATAGGCAACGTATTTTGTACCAACGGAAAGGAGATCGGCGTGTTCGGTACGCGAGGGCCGTAACTTAATTTGCTGACGAACAGGTAATCTCCTACCAGCAAGGATTTCTCTAGGGAAGAACTCGGTATCTGATAGTTCTGGAAGACGAACAAATTGATGAAATAAACGGCTACCAGCGCGAATACGATATCGTCCACCCATTCCAATACGTTGCGTACCGTCGGGTTCTTAGACCGTTTCCAAGCTCCCCAAGGGATGTAGTGCGTCAAGAATATATCGACTAGGACGATTAATCCCAGCAGTAACCATACGTTTTGCATCCAGATAGCGAACAACGTGTATAATACGGCCGCTATACTAAACTTGATCCATTGTTTTTTCGTGAACTTCTTCATCTTTTAGCTAATACGTTTAGAATTTGAATAAGTCATTCATGCCTAGGAAACCTTTCTTTCCGGCGGTAAACTCTGCCGCTATTACGGCGCCTAGCGCAAATCCGGCACGGCTCTTGGCATCATGCTTGATACTGATCGTATCTACGTCCGACTCATACGTGATCTCGTGGATACCCGGAACCTCACCCTCACGGATAGCGTGGATCGGCAGGTCGGTCGCGCTCTCGGCGTTCTCTAAGGTCCAGCGGTCTTTACGATCGATATTTTCCAAGATTCCTTCGGCCAACGTGATAGCCGTTCCACTGGGTGCGTCCAGCTTGTGGATATGGTGGACTTCTGTCATTTTAACGTCGTAGGAGGGGAAGTTGTTCATGATTTTCGCCAGATACTTATTCATGGCGAAGAAGATATTTACGCCGATGCTGAAGTTGGAGGCGTAGAAGAAGGTTTTGCCCTCTTTCTCGCATTTCTCCTTGATCTCGCCGATACGGTCCAGCCATCCGGTAGTACCCGATACGACCGGCACGCCTACCTCGAAACATTTCATATAGTTATTGAAAGCGGTAGCCGGGGTAGTAAACTCAATCGCCGCGTCGGCGCTCTTGAACGCTTCTGAATATATATCCTCAGCGTTATTGATATCTATGATGGAAACAATTTGATGTCCTCTTTGGATGGCGATCTGCTCGATCGTTTTGCCCATTTTCCCGTAACCTATAAGTGCAATTTTCATACTTTAATTCAATTAATGTCGCAAATATACAGAAAATGAATTACATTTGAATCCAAAATCTTAACTCTGAAAGAATATGGAACGTTTATTACACTATGTTTGGAAATACAAACTCTATGCGAGTACTCCATTGACTACCACCGAGGGGCTTCCTATCGCTGTTATCGATCCCGGAATACAAAACACCGACGCCGGTCCCGACTTCTTCAACGCCAAGGTAAAAATCGACGGCACGGTATGGGCGGGAAGCGTGGAGATCCACGAAAAAGCTTCCGATTGGTTGCTGCATCATCATGATTCAGATAAGGCATATGACTCCGTTATCTTGCATGTAACGGGTGTGAATGACGCATCTATCTGCCGGATGAACGGTGAGCCTATTCCTCAATTGATATTATCCGTTCCGGAACCTGTCCGGAAAAATATCGATTGGTTATTGGTAAGAGAGGTGCCCGTCCCCTGCCTCGAGCGGATTCAAGATGTGGACTCCGTACATCTGGCCTCATGGATGGATGCCTTGCTCGGTGAGCGGCTGGAACGAAAGACAGAGGATATATACCGTCTGTTGGATCAGTATCAAGAGGATTGGAACGAGGTGTTCTATATCCTATTAACCCGTAGTTTCGGCTTTGGCGTGAATAGCGACGCTTTCGAGTGGTTGGCGAAAAGCCTCCCCCTGCGATATATCCAAAAGCAAAGGGCTAGCGAGTCGCAAGTAGAGGCGATGCTTTTCGGACAAGCGGGTATGCTCTCGGAAGAGGGCTCCTGCCATTACTACCGTCTGCTGAGGCGGGAATATGAGTTTCTCCGCCATAAGTTCGGGCTCAAGCCTTTGGATGACTCCTTGTTCAAAAGCCTCCGTATCCGTCCGACCAACTTCCCGCATGTGAAGTTGGCGCAACTGGCCGCTATCTGGCATCGGTACGATACGTTATTCTCGATGATCCTGTCCGCTTCTTCTCCTAAAGAGATCAAGGATTATTTCCGTATCCAACCCTCGGATTATTGGAAGAATCATTATCATTTCCAATACGCCTCGGTGGAAAAAGATAAAATGATCGGGGAGAATGCCTTGAATATCCTGTTAATAAATACGGTAGTCCCTCTGCTATTCGCTTACGGCGGTCGAAATAAACTTCCTGAGTATTGCCTGCGTGCGACCCGCCTCTTGGAGAGTATCCCGCCGGAACGCAATCATATCGTAACCGCTTTCGCTCGATCCGGTATCGAAGTCCATAACGCTGGTGATACGCAATCACTCATCCAGTTAAAACGAGAATATTGCGAGAAGCGAAAGTGTTTGTATTGCCGGATTGGGTTCAGGTTGCTAAAACGAAGTGTTAATCCTCCTCGGTAAAAGGAGCTCTTATATACTTGCCGTCTTTATGATTATTGGTGATATAACGTAATATATCGATCACCTTTCCGGTTGAAAAAACATACCATGTGGTATGCTTGCTGCTTTTTCGTTTGAAAAAAGCGTATTGCAAATCTCTCCCGTATCGGTTGAACCTCATTTCAGCTGTATGGGAGAGATTATAATGTGGTGCATGAGGTAAAGTGTGGATGAAATCGAGGATATCATCGATAAGTATGTTTGCGTACTCAATGTATGAATAATAATCTTTCTCAAATAAGGTGTCGGCTAAATCCATCAGATAAGTGATTATTTCTTTAGGGATAATAACTTTTGTGTTATTTTCTTTGTGCGTTTTTTTCATAGAAATGTTTTCTTAGTTCTTGTTTTGCGTATTGTCTGAATTCCTCGATGCTCAATCCTTTGTTCCAATCTCGTTCAAATTCATCAAGGTTACTATCCGATAGGTTTACTCCCAATCGTTTCAATATAGGATTGATCATATCCCCATATTTCTTTAAGTCGATGCGAACGTAGCTGTTGTTCCCTGCCGCATCTTTCTCCAATTCGATACCTGATACTTCTGACATAGTTGCTCTATTTATTTGGTTATACTTCCATCTATTGCGAAGATACTGTTTTTAATTAGGTATCTGCCTTATTTCGGGTGTTTTATTTTACAATAAGTTCGATGTGAATTACTGTTTTGTAAGAGATTGATAACCGGACTCGAAAAAACACGTACATGTTTTTTGGAAAAGTCGTACGTGTTTTCCGAAAAACATGTACGTGTTTTCGGGAAAACAAGCTGATGTTTTTTCCCGGATGAGCCGCGATGATATTCTTTAGGAGAGAAAAATGACAATAAGGGCTTTTCTCTTCTGTGTTACAAAAATTAGTTGGTGCGGAATCTGTGATGTGGGAATATCCGGACAATGCTTTATTTATAACATGATATGATTAAGAAAATCTCTCTTTATCTACTCAAATATCTTGGAATAGTTAAATATAAGACCTATATTTGTTGATAGGATTTAACCTATTGTTAATAAAGAAAGGACGGTGGAAGTAAACAAAAATTTTATCATGTTATTGGCATATTTATGCCTTAGTCATATACTGACGAATATTCGGGGATACGGAGTACTATATATGCTTGATATCTCTGAGGTTGGATCGGGAAGTTATCAGTTAACTGGTAAGGGCTTTGGGAGGCTATCTTTATGGAGTTATTGAAAGATAGTTTTTATATCGAATATTTATGAACGTGCAATATGGGATGGAGTATGAGTAAGAAGTATATACTGAGGAGTAAATGGTTTTTGTCTATGGCTGTTCTTTTATTATTTGCGACATCCAATGCGCAGGAGATTACAAAGGAAAAGGAACCGGCTCGGTTTGGTATTGGTATCGCCTATGGTTTTAAAGATCGGGTGAAGGAGCTAATACATCCGATAGAGCTTACGGTACGGTATAATCTTTCAGAAAAGCATTCATTTTATGTGAATGTGCCGTTGGGATGGAAAAGTTGGAGAGACGATTATGCTTCTGTAGATCCCGTCATACGGGGTTACTATACTCATAAAATGCGATTGTATGGTTTGGGCATTGGATATGATTATTCCATTGTGTCGTATAAGAACTTAGATCTGTTTGCGGGTGGAGGGTTGGAATACCAGAGATTTTATAATCGATATCAGGAGGTTCAAGAAGGAGAGCCTTTCCCTTTTCAACGTGATAGATTCAATGATTATTCTTTATATCCCAAAGTGGGATTGAGATATACGTGGAAATTTGTAGGTGTTGAGTTTGATTATAGATGCTATTTCTCCGTGAGAGGGTTGGATAATTATTCCGAACAATTCTCAGAACTTCCTCGTGAAGTGGATTATGATACACATATCGATCATGCTTTTCGATGTGGAGTGTATTTTTTGTTTTAAACCTTTAAATTGATTTATTATGAAACGAATGAAATTGTTGTTATCCGTTTTGGTATGTTTTTTTCAGTATAGTTAGTGCGATGGCACAGCATCCAGTGTTAAAACCAGACAAAGACGTACCAGAGTTCGTTACTCCAAAAATGGGATATTATTATGTATTGGATGCAGGGAGTAATATTGCCCGAGTAAATTGGACTGTCTCGGGTGGGTCTTTTTCCCTTGGTTCATCCCAAACCTCAATCCCCGGTGGGAATTTCTATGGTATAACCGTATATTGGGATAATGTGAAGTCTACAAATGGTAGTACTCCTCAAGGGAAATTAACGGCTGAAGTTTATTATAGTTCGGGAGTTAGCGGAGTGCAGTCAGCCTCTTACACTCAAAAAATAAAAAGTTTGAATGGAGTAACTCCGCCTTCTCTTACTTCAAAAACTTCTACTAATTTAGACTATGGAGTTCAGAATATAACAGTTTTGCTTGGTCAAAAATTTTATTACCCGGGACAAACAACAACTGGAGATAAAAATCTGGTTACTAAATATGAGTAGACTTTACCTGAAGGATGGAAAAGTGGTACTCAAACAGGTGTATTTACTACTTCTTCTGAATCCATCAATATTACGACAAATAATGTCGGTACAGGAACAGTCAAGGTACGTGGTGTAAATCAAGGTGCTGAATTTGATAAAAGTGGGTATTCCTCTATATCTTTCACTCGTAAATTTGGCTTTACGGCTTATCCAACTTCTGTTCCTTTTGGAAAAACTCAGACTAATACATTTACCACTCAATTAGTGAAAGGAATGACTTATGAATGGAATACGCCCTCCGGATGGAAAATCAATAATGGAGGAAATACGAAGGAAGGGTTGGAATAGAATAGCGTAAGTATCACCTCAAGTGTGTGCCCTACAGATGGAATAGTTAAGGTCCGGTTGAAGAAAAATGGTGAAGTATCTCAATGGTATAATTGTCCTTATAAAGGAATTTCAGATCCAGCGATAACTTCTACAGCTGCTTACCAATTTGAATATAGTACGTTAGCGTTGGATGTCGCTTCTTCTTCGTTAAGCAAGGCTACATGGTCCGGAACGGGTATATATGTGGCATCAGGGCAAGGAACAGCTGCCCCTAAAGTGATATTTACGAAGTCCGGATCTGTTACGGTGCAAGCTGTTGTTAGCTTGTCGGGTTGTTCCGGTGTGCGAACTATCTCTAAGACATTTACCGTATCACCTTTCCGTTATCTGATTTCTGGAGAATCCATGATTTGCTATAATGGTAATTATACGATTAGTAATGTAACTGTTCCTTCTGAGGTACAATTGACTTGGAGCTATACTAATGGCAAGCTAGAGATACAGGGAGGACAGAGTACGAAAACAGTATCTGTAGGGATAGCTCCGGGTAAGTTTGGAGATGAGTGGATACGCTTGACCGCTAGTTTAGGAGGACAAAGTGCTGCGGTATCTAAAGCGATTTATGCAGGATATCCAACAGTAACTAAAGTTACCGGACCTTCGAGTGTACGCCTAAATCAAGGGGGGAGTTTTATAGCGAATCCTCTTTATGATAATAGTGTTTGTGAGTATAAATGGACCGTATCACCAAGTCAGGGAGCGAGCCAATCTCCTTCTCGTAATACAAATTATATAACATTCTCGATTCCGGGCAGTTATTATATAGCGTGTCGTGCTTATACTACTCAGTGTGGGGCGGCGGGCTCTGCGGCATCAACAACTGTATCCGTGCAAAGCTCTTATATGGTTTATTCTGATGGATCCAGTAAAATTGTGGATGTCATAGAAAATCAATTAGAGAATGACGAGTCATCTATTTTGTCTGATGTGGTTGTTTCAAATCAAGTCTCTTATCAGCTATATAATCAAGCGACAGGCCTATTAGTCGCTGAGGGGAAAATGGAACGAAGCGGGGGTACGCTTGATTTTAATCAAGTGAATTCCGGCATATATATTTTAAGGATACAAGTAAGCGATGCGATTTTTGAGGTTCATAGAGTAGCGTTCAAATAATTGAGATACTTGTAGAGCCCCTATCTCTTTTATTTAATAGGAGATAGGGGCTTTTTCATTTTAAGATAGATTAATTAGCGTATATATCCTTATCGTTCACGGGATTTTTCCCTATTTTTGTCCCTCAATTGAAATGAGAGTATTGAATGGAAGATAAATATGTGAGAAATAGTTTACGGTTCTTTATAGGGGTACTTCTGCTGGTCGTGCTGTATTCGTGCGCGAATATAGCCTCGCCGAACGGAGGGCCTTATGATGAGGCTCCGCCTAAGTTCGTAAGCAGTACGCCGTTGCCCGGCCAGATAAACTATAAGGGAAAGAAGGTGGAGATTATTTTTGATGAGTTGATCCAGATCGATAAGCCTACCGAGAACGTGATCATCACTCCACCCCAAATGGAGCAACCCGTTATCCGGGCGAACGGCCGGAAGGCGGTCATCGAGCTGATGGATACGTTGAAGGAGAATACGACCTATACGATAGACTTTACCAATTCGATCTCCGATAATAATGAGAAGAATGTATTGGAGAATTATTCCTTCGCGTTCTCTACCGGCGAATCCATTGATAGTATGGAGGTGTCCGGAGTCTTGCTGAACGCCGAGAATCTGGAGCCTATGCCGGGTATTACGATCGGCGTGCATACGAATCTGGAGGATTCCGCCTTTACGACGATCCCATTTGTCCGTACTTCCCGTACGAACGACAAGGGAGAGTTTACGATTCGTAATATGGCCCCCGGAACCTATCGGATCTATGCCTTGGAGGATGTGATGCGCTCCTACAAGTACAGCCAGCCCGGGCAGCAGATCGCTTTTTACGATTCCTTGATCGTCCCCGCGTTCGAGTTGACGACCCGTCAGGATACGATTTGGAAAGATAGCTTGACGATCGATACGGTGATGACAGTCGGTTATACCCATTTTATGCCGGACAATATCGAGTTGCGCCTGTTTAAGGAAAAAGTAGAGCGTCAATATATGTTGAAGCCGGAGCGTACGGATGAGAAAATACTAACCTTGCGTTTCAATACCTCCTTGGATACTATTCCGGTACCGGTTCCTTTGAATTTCACCCCGGCGGATAGCAATTGGTATTTCTTGCAGACAGCGGAGGAAGGAAAAGCCGTGCATTACTGGTTGACCGATTCTTTGATCTGGAAGCAAGATACGCTGCAAGTGGAGGTGAATTACCTGAAAAGCGATTCCATGAATATACTTCGTCCGCAGACCGATACGGTACAATTTACCATGCGTCGCCGTCCTGTGGAGAAGAAGAAAAAGAAAAAAGACGATGAGCCGGAACCCATCGAGTTTCTGGGAATGAACGTAAACGCTTCCGGTTCGATCAACCTGTATGATACGGTCGCTGTTACGTTTAGCGAACCGGTAGCGGGGTTAACGAAAGATCATTTCTATCTGGATCAGAAAGTGGATACGCTTTGGGAAGCCGTAGACTTCGATTTCTTTCCGGATACGACGAACTCTTTGAACTTCTTCATCAAGCGCCCGTGGAAGTATGGAGAGGAATACCGTTTGGAAGTAGACTCCGCCACGATATTCAGTGCCTATGGTAAATGGAACGATGTGTATAGCGGGGAATTCAAGATCAAGAAGGAAGATGAGTACGGGCATTTATATATCAATATTGAGGGAGCGGATACCACCGCTTTCGTGGAATTATTGAATAGCAGCGACCAGCCGATCCGTAAGGTGAAGGTAAAAGATGGCGGCGTGCTTTTCATGGACTTGAAACCGGATAAATATTATGCCCGTTTAGTATTAGACGTGAATGATAACGGTGTCTGGGATACCGGTAATTACGCCGATAAACGGCAGCCGGAACTTGTCTTCTATTGCCCGAAGATATTCAATATCATGCAGAATTGGCAAGTGGAGGAGACTTGGAATATCAAGGCTACACCGATGAAACGGCAGAAACCGATCGATATCACGAAGAATAAACCGAAAGAGCTAACGAAAAAGAAAAGAGATTACAAAAATGAGGGAACACAGTCTTCGTCCAATAGGAACAGCGGTGTGGGCGGCTTGCGCTTCTAAACTGTATATATGCGTTTTCTTTTTGTGTGTAGCGAGTCTTACGTCTTTGCGGGCACAAACGTTGCCGTTATCCCATGGGGAACGGGTGGATTACGATCTTTATTTTAAATGGGGCCTGATCATGTCGAAGGCCGGATTGGCTACCCTTTCCGTGAAAGAATCGGAATACCAAGGAGCGCCGTCATGGCATTATAACCTGTTGTTCCGCTCTGCCGGCGTGATCGAGAAAGTCTTCAGGATGCGTGATACGATGGATTGCCATTACTCAAAGGAGCCTCGGCTCTTGTTCAGCTCGAAGCGCACGAACGAGGGAGACTACTATCTGGTGGATAATCTCCAGTTTGAGTATCAAGGAAGCGGTAGGATCGATATCCACTCGCATCGCCATACATTAAAGGAGACGAAGATCGACACGATGCTAATGGCGAAAGGGCGTGTATTCGATATGCTGGGAGCTACGATGTATCTCCGTTCGCTGGATTGGCGGACGATGAGTTATGGTGCGGAGTTCCCTTTCATGATCGCTATCGGCCGGGAGCTCGTGAACGCTCGTTTCCGCTATACGGGACAACAGATCGTCGAGCATAAGGAGGCGAAATTCCGTACCCGTCATTTCTATATCGATATCTACGATGAGGCATTTTCCCAAGCCAAGGAAGCGGCGGAGGTTTGGATCGGTGATGACGAGAACCATATCCCGGTAAAGATCCGGGCGAAACTGAAGATCGGGGCGGCCGAGGTCTATTATAAAGACTCCTATAACCTGCGTGCCCCGCTTACTTGCCGTATCGTGGTGCAGAAGAAATGAAAGCTTTTTAGATAGGCTTGTGTTTCTCGCACCCAGCTCATCACGGAGCTGGGGCGAGAGCTTTTTATAGAATTTCTTTTTTAAACCAACGGAGTGAAGGGTAATTCCGTGTCTTTGCGGTAACCTGTACCATTAAAAGTCGCGATTAATTCTTCGGCTTCATTGGTGATACGGACTTCGCAATTCGCCAGTCTCTTATGGCTGAACGCTTCTTTCGCTTCCGCATATAAGTATCCCTTACTCTCCGCCTTAAAGAAATTGATGTTTGAGGTAATGGATAATGTCAGGCGTGCGTGGCTATTAGTCGCCGCGGCGAAAGCCAGATCCGCCAACGTGAAGATCGCCCCACCTTGACATACGCCTCCACCATTTAAATGTTCGGGCTTGATGAGCATACGCGCCTTGGCGTAACCGTTGCCCGTTTCTAATAATTCAACGCCCGCAAGCAAGGCGAATTTATCGCCTTGAAGAAATTCATGGATTGTCATAACCTCTTACTATTCGCTTGGTGGATTATTTGCTTAGTTTCCATTCCGCTCCATCCTTGGTATCCTTGATCTCGAATCCCATAGCGGTTAATTCGTTACGGATTTTATCGGAAGTTGCCCAGTCTTTGTTTGCCTTGGCTTGCTGGCGGATGGACAGCAATAAATCCACGGCTTTGCCAAACGCCTCGTAATGGTTGCCGCTGGCGGAAGCCTCGTCTTTCATGCCAAGGATATCGAACAAGAATAAATGGAATACCTCTTGTAACTCTTTCAAGTCTTCCTCGGACAGAGTAGCCTTACCGTCTTTTACGGAATTGATCGCACGGGTAGCGTCGAATAGATGAGAAATCACGATTGGTGAGTTCAAATCGTCATTCATGGCCTCGAAACATTTCTCACGAAGACCTTTCGTGTCTACGGTAGAGGTAGCGGACGGCTGCAACTTCATCAAATGTCCGTATGCCTCCATCAAGCGTGACAAGCCCTTCTCGGCAGCTTGCAAAGCCTCATTGCTGAAATCAACCGTGCTGCGGTAATGCGCTTGCAGGATGAAGAAACGGATGGTCATGGCGGAATACGCTTGTTGCAAGGAGGGATGATCACCCGTGAAGAATTGCTCCAGTGTGATGAAATTACCTAATGATTTACCCATCTTCTGCCCGTTGATGGTGATCATATTGTTGTGCATCCAATAATGAACCATATCATCTCCTTGGGAAGCCACGGCTTGTGCGATCTCGCATTCATGGTGCGGGAAGATCAAGTCCATGCCACCCCCGTGGATGTCGAAATGCTCCCCGAGGTATTTCTTGCCCATAGCGGTACATTCGCAGTGCCAACCGGGGAAGCCGTCGCTCCACGGAGACGGCCAACGCATGATATGCTCCGGCTGGGCGCATTTCCAAAGGGCGAAGTCGATGGCGTTATGCTTCTCGTCCTGCCCGTCCAACGCACGGGTCGTATTCAACATATCCTCGATATTGCGACCCGAGAGGATGCCGTATCTATGATCTTTATTATATTTCTCTACGTCGAAATAGACGGAGCCTTGGCTTTCGTAAGCGTAGCCGTTATCCAGAATCTTCTTGACTAACTCGATTTGTTCGATAATATGTCCGGAAGCGTGCGGCTCGATGCTGGGAGGAAGTACGTTCAGCGCATCCATCGCTTGATGATAACGATTGAGGTAATATTGAACCACTTCCATCGGCTCCAACTGTTCTAGCCGTGCCTTCTTGGCGATCTTATCCTCCCCATCATCGGCGTCGTGCTCCAGATGCCCTACATCCGTTATATTACGTACATAACGCACTTTATATCCTAGGTGGGTAAGGTAACGGAATAGCAAGTCGAACGTGATCGCCGGACGTGCGTGTCCCAAGTGGGCGTCACCATAAACCGTGGGGCCACATACGTACATACCTACATGCGGCTCGTGCAGGGGTATGAATTGCTCCTTCTTTCTCGTAAGCGTGTTGTAAATATTCAATGGATGTTCCATATTCTATTATATATTTAGGAATCGCGAACTTACATAAAATCCTTGGTATTATCAAGCTGATCGTGAATAGTCTGTAGTTTTCATAGGCATTCATTGACTCTTGATGACTTCCGACGGATTCTCGTTGGCTGCCTTACATACCTGTTCACGTATCGTACCTAGAACCATGCTGGTAATGGTGATGAATATTCCCACCAACCACCAGATCTGGATTTGGATGCGATAGGCGTAGCCTTGCAACCAGTAGTTCATGACGAGATAGCTGATCGGGAAAGCGATGATTCCGGCGATGACAATTAATCGCATGTATTCCTTGAAGAACAAGAAAATGATCTCGGAGGCTTTCGAGCCTACCACTTTCCGGATAGCGATCTCTTTACGCCTCCGTTTCGTGGAGGCTGTAGCGACGGCGTAGATGCCGAACAAGGAGATTAGCAAACAAGCGAAAGCGAGGAATGAAAAGATCTTCAACCCGACTATCTCGGATTGGTTCAGTTGATCGTAAAGCGTTCCGATCGGGGTGATCCGGGTATCCGCTAATGTCGGGTCTATCTTGGGCAGTAGCTCCGTGATATGGTGGGCGATGTTTCCTTCCTCACCCGCTACGACCCGGATATACAAATTATTCACCAGTCCGCCCGAAGGAATGAATAGCATCGGATGAATGCTCTCCCGGAAGGATAGCGCATGGAAATCGTTGACGACACCGACGATTTCGTATTCTTTGATCACACTGAAATCAGACCACCACGGCATACGGATGATACTGCCGACCGGGTCTTGTAAGCCCATGGCTCGAACCGCCGACTCATTGAGCACGACACTAAGTTCGTTGCCTTCTGTCCACCACCGGCCCATTAACATCTTTAGGTCGAAGGTCTCACCGAACCGGTGATCGGTTCCATAGAGGTGGAAGTCCACCTTTGTGTCCAGCGGTTTTCCCTCCCATTCCACATTCGTGAAGATCGCCATGGGATCGACATGATGTTGAGGCTTAAAGTTCGTGTCGGTGAAACTTTTGACCTGCGGCAGGGCACTTAACTCTTGCATCAACGTGGATTCTATTTTCCCGGATACGTCTACGAAGCCGGATAGTTGGATAAGGCCTTTTGGATCGAAACCTAAATCTTTTTGATTTACGAATCGCATTTGCTCCATGACAACCAGCGATGCTACGATGAACAGGATACTGATCATCAATTGTAAGGTTACGGCCATGCGGCGTAACAAAAGGGGTTTGACTGTCTCTTTGGGAACGAGCGAGGTGGTTGCCGTATGGCTGAACTGCCCGAAGAATACTAATCCTGCACATTGGAGGATGAGAAATGTACCTATACCTACCCCTGCGAAAAGAAACAGGAACCGGCCCATCTCCAAATCAATCTCCAGCCATCGGGCGAAAAGCGGCTTGACTTGGACTATGAAGATCAAGGCTACCAACAAGGATGCAAGTACGGAACAGCCTAGCTCGACAGACATTTGTTCGATCAATTGCTTTCTCGTTGCGCCGTTGACCGTCCGTAAACGCCATTCCCGCACACGTTGCCGAAAGAGATCCATGTAGGAATTCAAGAAATTGAAGAGGGCGGCAAACAATAATAGGGCACCAGATACGACAAACAAGCCGATGAAATTTAAGGTGAAGGGTGTATCTTCATTCAGATGATGCCGGATCTCACGGATGGGGAGTGTTCGCAACTCGATCTCCTTGTTCACCCCGATACGTTCAGGTAGCTCTTTTAGTTGATTGGCGAAGGCTTTTGGGTCTGAGCTTGGATGGAGTTTCACGTATAAGTCCATCACGAAGAAGCTCCATTGTGCCTCCGGAGGTAACTGGGAGAAATGCTGTATCATGTTATGGTTGATGATCGCGTCGAACGGTAGATTGGTATGGGGTGATGGGTCTTTCACCACAGCCGTGACGATGTAGGGAGGTAAGGAGGCTCTCATCAAGGTGTGTATCGGTTGCCCGATCGCCTTTTCCGCGTCGCCAAATAGACGGACCGCCGTACGTTCGCTCAAGATCATGTTGTTTACGATTTGTAGCGGATGATTCATTTCTCCACAAACGAAAGATTGCGGGAATACCTCTAGGAACGTACTGTCTGTATAAAGCATATTCATTTGGATATAAGGAGTCGCTTGGGTACGGCAGTTTTCGGTTGAAAGCATAAGCGTGGTGGAGGCTTCGATAGCTGGGACTTGCTCTCGTAAGCTATTCTCGATACCTTTCGAGGCTCCTTTGTTCACTTTCCCGGATTGTTTCTCTACGCTATAGACACGGTAGATGGATTCGGAATCCTTGTAGAAAGAATCGTAAGTGGTCTCATGATCCATCCAATAGAGTATGGGCACGAAACAGACGAGGGCGAAAGCCAGCCCTAGGATACTGATGGAGGCGCTGACTTTATACTTCCAGATGTTTTTGAAGGCAATGACACAGTAATGTATTAACATGGCAATTCCGTTTTTTTGATGATATCGCTGATGACTCAATTTCGCTGAATCCGATTCAAATATCATGCCATAAATGTAACGTATTAGAAAATAGAATCATAGAAAAATCTGTATTTCTTCATGTAGTGCGATAGCGTACATTTTTTGTGCGATAATGCACATACAAGCTGTCTTTATTCCCTTTATCTTTGTCCGTATGGAAGAAAAGGGGAAAATATTGATCATCGACGATAATAAGGATGTGTTGTTCGCATTGAACTTACTGTTGGAGCCGTACATGCAAAAGGTGAAGGTAACGACACAACCGGCACGCATCGAGTATTTCATGCGGACGTTCCAACCGGACGTGGTCTTGCTGGATATGAATTTCCATCGGGATGCCGTGAGCGGGCAGGAGGGTTTTGAGTATTTGGGACAAATCTTGGAGATCGATCCGCAAGCGGTCGTGATCTTCATGACAGCCTATTCGGATATAGAGAAAGCGGTCAAGGCCATTAAGGTTGGCGCTACCGATTTCATCTCCAAGCCGTGGGAAACGGAGAAGTTGCTGGCTACCCTCTCGTCGGGCATTCGATTGAGCCATTCCCGTAAGGAGGTCGGACGTTTGCGGGAGCAGATGAAAGCCATGAAGGAGGACGACACATTGCCGGAATTGATCGGTGAGTCGCCGGCTATGCTGAAGGTAAAAGACACGATCTACAAACTTGTGGAGACCGACGCGAATATATTGATTACCGGTGAGAGCGGTACCGGAAAAGATCTGGTTGCCCGTTTGTTGAGGCATTACTCGCCCCGGCGTGACGATGCTTTCGTGACGATCGACTTGGGAAGTATCCCGGAACAATTATTTGAGAGTGAGTTGTTCGGCTATGAGAAAGGTGCCTTCACGGATGCCCGAAGATCCAAGCCGGGACGTATGGAGATGGCTTCCGGCGGTACGCTCTTTCTGGACGAGATCGGTAACCTGTCCTTGCCGATGCAGTCTAAATTGTTGACGGCTATAGAGAAACGTCATATCACCCGTTTGGGAGCGGTGGAACCGATCTCGATCGATGTCCGTTTGATCTGCGCCACCAACGCCAATCTGCGTCAGCTGGTGGGCGAGGGGAGTTTCCGGCAAGACTTGCTCTATCGGATCAATACCATAGAGATAGCCATACCACCGCTGCGTGAGCGGGGAGAGGATATCTTGATGCTGGCCGATCATTTCCAGAGGCTGTATAGCCGGAAATACAAGAAAACGATCAAAGGGTTGAGCCGGGAGGCGGGGAGTAAGTTGATGAAATACCCTTGGCCCGGTAATGTCCGGGAGTTGCAGCATGTTTTGGAGCGAGCCGTGATCTTGAACGAGGGCACGGTGCTGAGACCGGATGATTTCCCTCTCTATACAGCCTCTTACGAGCGGAAGAAGGAGCTGGACCCTGATTTGAATCTAGAGCAAGCCGAGCGGAAAATCATCGGGCGAGCCTTGCGGCAAAGCAATGGTAATATGAGCTATGCCGCCGAGCTATTGGGTATCACCCGTTTTTCCTTGTATCGTAAAATAGAGAAGTTCGGCTTATGAGATCGTATGCGTTCACGGTCATCTCGCACATCGTAGGCATCGTCTTGTCTACGGGACTCCTGTTCTATTGCGTGCATGAGGAGATTATCTTTTGTCCTACTTTTTGCGGGATCGCGATCTTGTATTTCTCGATTCATCTTTATTTCATACAGATGCGGCAGGTGAAGTATTGGCGTTATGTGGTGGATTGCTTGCGGCAGCAAGACTTGATCCAGATCGTTCGTTCACCTTACGAGGATAAGGTGATGCGGGAGTTGGCGGACGATTTGTCCGCAGCCCTGCGATCCTTGCGTGGCCGATTGATGGACGAGGAGGTGAGGCGGCAGTATTTTGAGAGTCTGTTGAATAAGGTGGACACTGCCGTACTCGTTACTGACAGGGAAGGGGCTATTGAATGGAAGAACTGGGCCGCCGACGCGTTGCTGGATACGAGGTGTCGGTTACCCAATGAGTTCTTGGAGGCTATCAAGGCGGGGAAGACGGTGGTGCGTTACGGAAAACCATCCGTTCCGCAAGATTGGGCGATCGATGCCACTCGTATCGACTTGCGAGGTTGCGAGCGTTGGATCGTCAGCTTGAAGAACATCCATTCTACCTTGGAGCGGAATGAGATGGAGGCTTGGCAGAAATTGATCCGTGTCTTGACGCACGAGATCATGAACTCCATCACACCCGTTATCTCGTTGTCCGAGACCTTGAGCAAACGTTGCAAAGCAGATCCGGATGATGTCCGGAATCGTTCGTATATCCAGCATGGGGTAAATGTCATCCATCGCCGGAGTAAAGGGTTGCTGGATTTCGTTGAGAATTACCGGAGATTGACCCGGATCGCCTCTCCGGTAAAGACCCGTATCTTAGTGAAAGATTTCTTTTCGGATTTAAGGCGTTTGTGCCCTGAGCCTTCTATCCGTTTCCGCTTGCCGGACGAGCCTCTGGAATGGTTCGCGGATCGGGCGCAGATGGAGCAGGTCTTCTTGAACTTACTGAAGAATGCTTGTGAGGCTTGTGCGGAAAAGCCAAACCCCGAGATTATCGTGGCGGCTCAGCGGGAGGGAAACGAACTCGTCTTTACCGTGCGAGACAACGGTATCGGTGTCTTACCCGAGGTTATCGACCGGGTTTTTGTACCTTTCTTCACCACCAAGCCCTCCGGCTCGGGTATCGGTTTAAGCATCTGTAAGCAAATAATCACCTTGCATGGCGGCCATATCTCGGTAGAATCCGAGAATGGAAAGGGTAGCTGTTTCTTTTTGTACTTTAATTGATTATCAGCCTATTGCAGTTTTTCTAAATTTCTTATACGGAAAACTTTAGTTTCTTCAAGGAAAAACTTTCGTTTCTATATAGGGAAACAAAAGTTTCTTACTGAGGAAACTTTTGTTTTATTAGGAGAAAACTCAGGCTGCTATTATAGGAGATTCGTGATAGGATTCATGAGACGGAAAGTTATTGTCTGTTTTTAGTGCGCTTACCCTGTAAAATACATACCTTCGCGGATATATTTAATTGATTTTCTATGAAATGGTATCTATGGGGGGCAGTTGTCCTGCTTTATTCCCTGTTTGGAAGCGCTTGTTCTACGGAACGGAGGTATGATTTGTCGGCTTATGGTTTATCCCCGGTCGAGAATGTGGATAATGCGCCCGCTATGGCGAGGGCATTGGAGCAGATACGGGAGAAATGCGAGGAAAACCAGACCATTGTGGTGACCTTGCCTAAGGGCCGCTATGAGTTTTATCCCGATAGCGCGGCGGAGCGTGTCTATTTCATCTCGAATCATGATCAAATGAATCCGAAGAAAGTAGGTTTGCCTTTCGAGGGGATGAAGAATATGGTGTTCGACGGGCAAGGCTCGGAGTTAATCTTCCACGGCAGGATGTTGCCGGTCTCTTTGCTGGATTCGAGGAATTGTGTCTTGAAGAATTTCAGTATAGACTTCAAGCATCCTCAGATTTCACAGGTAAAAGTGGTGGAGAACGATACGCTGAAAGGCGGGATCACCTTCGAGGTGGCTCCATGGGTACGCTATGAGATACGGGATAGCGTGTTTGTAGCGAAGGGAGAAGGCTGGGAGTTGACTCCCGGTTCCGGTATCGCCTTCGAGGGAGATACACGTCATTTGGTGTATAATACAAGCGATATCCCGGTAGGCGTGCGGGGCTTGATCGAGGTTTCTCCAAGGCTGATAAAGTCTCCCCGTTGGAAAGACAGCCGTTTGGTGCCCGGTACGGTGATCGCCATGCGTTCTTGGGAACGTCCGGCTCCCGGTGTCTTCCTGTATCATGACGTGAATACGACTCTGGAGAATATCAAGGTTCATTATGCCGAGGGAATGGGCCTCTTGGCGCAAGTGAGCGAGAATATCACGCTGGATGGTTTCTCCGTTTGCTTGAAAGGGGCGGACGATCCGCGGTATTTCACGACACAGGCGGACGCTACCCATTTCTCGGCCTGTAAGGGAGCGATCATCTCCAAGAATGGCTTGTACGAAGGGATGATGGACGATGCTATCAATGTGCATGGAACTTACCTGAAAGTGGTGAGACGAGTGAATGACTCGACCTTGGTAGGCCGGTATATGCACCCGCAATCGTATGGTTTCGAATGGGGAAGGGTAGGGGATTCCGTGCAGTTCATCCATTCGAGCACCATGGAATTGATAGGGGCGAGAAACCGGATTACCGCTATCAAGGCGGTAGATCAACCGGATTACCGAGGGGCGAAGGAGTTCGAGATCCGGTTTGAGAATACGGTGAATCCTTCGATCCATGAGGGAAGCGGTTTCGGCATAGAGAATCTGGAGTGGACGCCGACGGTCCTATTCTCGGATAACTTAATCCGTAATAACCGTGCCCGCGGTTCCTTGTTCAGCACGCCTCGGCAAACGGTCGTAGAGAATAATGTTTTCGATCATACCTCGGGGACGGCGATCCTGCTGTGCGGTGATTGCAACGGCTGGTTCGAGACCGGCGCTTGCCGGAACGTGTTGATCCGTAAGAATAAGTTCATCAACTCCTTGACGAATATGTTCCAATTTACGAACGCTATTATCTCTATTTATCCCGAAATCCCGGATTTAGCGTCGCAAAGGAAATATTTCCATAGTGATATCGTGATCGACGCGAACGAGTTTATTACGTTCGATAGGCCATTGGTATACGCCAAGTCCGTGGACGGGTTGGTCTTCACGAATAATATTGTCAAACAAAATAAGGAATACCCAGCCTTCCATTGGAATAACCATCGTTTCTATTTCCAGCGGGTGATCCATTCGAAAATAGAGAACAACTATTTTGATGAAGGGTTTATCCGGGAGAGGGATGTCTTAGAGGAAAATAACGGATATGATATATAGGAAATTAATCGTCTTGGTAAGCCTTTTGATAGGCTTCGTAAACATTGCGTTCGCCGGCGTTGGTGATCTCGATACGTTAAACGTACGTTCTCAAGCCCCTGTCAAGGAGAGAATGCCTGTCGTCGCCTATAAGTTTAACCCGAAAAGCTTGATTCTTCCGGCCTCATTGATAACGGTGGGAGCCGTAGGCACGGCGATTGACGGGATGAATGACTTTCACCTGTTTTCCCGGAAAGATTCCGTGAAGCAAATCCATATCGACAATTACTTGGAGTGGGGAATGCTCGGTTGGGTATTTGTCTGCGACCTTATGGGAAAAGAGAAGCATAACTGGGTGGACCAACTTTGCTTGGTCGCTTTAGCGGAGGGGATGAACGGATTGATGGTGCATGGACTGAAGAACTGGGTAAATGAGCCTCGCCCGGATGGGGCGCCTTATTCGTTTCCTTCCGGACATACCTCGAATGCTTTCTTAGGGGCGCATATGGCTTATAAGGAATTTAAGGATAGCTCACCTATACTCGCTTACTCGGGTTATGCGATAGCGGCGTTCGTGGCGGGTTCCCGCTTATACAATAACAGGCATTGGGTGGCGGATGTAGTGGCTGGTGCCGGCTTCGGTATCTTGTCGGTTGAGTTATCGTATCTGATCTATTTCCCGATTCGTAACGCTATCGCCCGGCGGATCAATCGAAATGTGAAGAACTGCCCGATCGTGGCCGCTCCGGTATTCAGTTCGAATATGGCGGGATTCTATCTGACTTATCAATTTTAATGCGTCTTATGGATCAAGCGCATGTCGGCTTATAGAGACTGGTTGATGCGCAAAAGCTCCTCTATATGCGTGCGGTCGTTGCTGAGGCGTGGGATCTTGTGTTGGCCGCCTAATTTGCCTTTCTGCTTGAGCCATTCATAGAAAGCGCCGTCGTGGGCGATAACGATTTCCAGCGGTTGGAGGGAGATCTCTTTATACCGCTTCGCCTCATAGTCCGAGTTCAGCTTTTGTAAGTTCTGATCTAATAAAGTGGCGAATTCATCGAGAGATTCCGGTTTCTTGTCAAACTCGATAAACCATTGGTGCCGTCCTTTCGCCTTATCCAGCATAAAGAGTGGGGCGGCGGTATATTCTTTTACTTTCGCCCCGGTTCGTAGGCAAGTCATGGCGATCGCTTTATCGGCGTTATCCACCATTAGCTCCTCGCCAAAGGCGTTGATAAAGTGCTTGGTGCGTCCGGAGATGACAAATTTATGAGGGAATAACGAGGTGAAACGTACCGTATCCCCGATCTGATAACGCCATAATCCTCCCGAGGTCGTGATTACCATCGCATAGTTTTTCCCGGTCTCTACCGATTCCAGCGGCAACACGGTCGGATGGGCGTTACCCACCTCGTTCATCGGGATGAACTCATAGAAAATACCGTAATCCGGCATCATAAGCAAACTGGAGTCCGTAGGATCGTCTTGCAGCCCGAAGAAGCCCTCGGATGCGTTATAGGTCTCCATATAATGCATCTTATTCGATGGAATCAAGGTTTTATATTGCTCCCGGTAAGGCTCGAAACTGATTCCCCCATGGAAGAAGACCTCCAGATTAGGCCATACGTCCGTAAGATATTCCCTACCCGTTTTTTTCAATACGGCCTTGATCAATACCAACATCCAAGAAGGAACACCGGATAGGCTGTTTACATCCTTATTCCAAGTGTTCTCCACGATCGCCTTGATCTTGCTTTCCCATTCATCCATTAGGATAATGGGTTTCTTGGGGACGCGTATTAAATTGACGAGCGGATTGAGATTTTGAAGTAATACGGCGGATAAGTCGCCTTGATGAGCCTCGGAGTTTAGCGGGGAAGGGCTATGGCTACCGCCCAATATCAAGCCTTTCTTGGAGAAGAAACGGCTTTCCGGGTTGTTCCGCAGATAGATGGCTACGCAATCAAAGCCGCCTTTATAGTGGCAACCCTTTAATATCTCGGGGGTGACGGGCAGGAATTTACTTTTGTCGTTCGTGGTCCCGCTACTCTTAGCGTACCACCGCACCACCGAAGGCCAGAGAATATTCCTTTCTCCGTTTATCATTCGGGTGACATACGGCTTTATCTCGTCATAAGTCTGTAAGGGAAGACGTTGGCAGAAGTCAGAATAAGAGCGAATGCTTTTATAATCATATTTGAGTCCCCATTCCGTCTTGCGTGCCGTCGAAAGCAGAGCATGCAGCTGTTTGCGCTGGATATGGTCTATATCCTGCCCAAATCGTCCGATCTCCGTTTGTCGATGGCGGAAAAGGAGCGAAATCGTCTGTGTTAAAATATCCATGCCCTTTTTATTTGTTCGAGTGCAAATGTAGGCATTCTCTTTTTATTTATATCTTTGCTAAGTACTAAATTAACGTTACGATGAAAATAGGGATTCTCTCATCGGGTGGCGATTGCCCCGGTATCAACGCTACGATCCGTGGTGTTGGCAAGACCGCTATCATGCATTACGGCATGGAAGTGATAGGTATTCATAGCGGTTTTATAGGTCTTTTGAATAAAGACGTCCAAGTTTTCGATGAACGGAGCTTATCCGGCATATTAAATTTAGGGGGAACCATTTTAGGAACGTCCAGAGAGAAGCCTTTCCGTAAGCTTTTGGCCTCGGGAGATTCGGAAAAGCCGGAGATCATTAAGAAAAATTATGAGGAGCTGGGGCTGGACTGCTTGGTTTGTATCGGAGGTAACGGTACGCAGAAGACGGCCAATCTGTTATCTCAGATCGGATTGAACGTGATAGGCGTTCCCAAGACAATCGATAATGACATATGGGGTACGGATATTACGTTCGGTTTTAATACCGCCGTGAATATCGCCACGGAATCTATAGACCGTCTTCATTCTACGGCTAGTTCACATAAGCGGGTGATGGTCGTGGAGGTGATGGGCCATCATGCCGGATGGATCGCCTTGTATGCCGGGATGGCTGGAGGTGCCGACGTGATCTTACTTCCGGAATTGGGATACGATATCGATAAGGTGAACGAGGCGATCTTGGATCGGGCTCGCAGGGGCAAACCTTATTCCATCGTTGTAGTAGCCGAGGGTATCGAGACTCCGGATAAAAAGCGTCCTTCTGATTATATTACCCGGGCTATCGAGGCGGGAACGGGTATCGAGACCCGGGATACCGTATTGGGATACACCCAACGGGGTGGAAACCCCTCTCCGTTCGACCGTAACCTTGCGACTCGCTTGGGAGGCCATGCCACGGAACTGATCGCTAATGGTGAATTCGGACGTATGGTTTGTATGAAAGGAGATAGGGTAGAATCCATTCCCTTGTTAGAAGTAGCGGGAAAACTAAAATTAGTGACACCGGATCATGATTTGATCGTACAAGGAAAGCGGATGGGGGTAACATTCGGGAAATAAAATAAAAAAGGTTGTGCGTTCTCTGACACACAACCTTTTTTACTTTATACTAGTAGGCGGCCGTTTATTTCTTAATACCTTGAACGGTTTGGCTTCCCTTTTCAGTAGTCAAGCGAAAGATATACATTCCAGTGGCAAAATCACCCGTGCTGAGACTGCTTCCCGGTTGCGGGATGCTACGTATCAACTTTCCATCGGCCCTGTAGATCTCAAGCGATTTCAGTTGTTGATAATTCTGGATCTGTACTTCATTCGAGAAGATACGTGGTTGAATGTCTACTTCTTCGCCTGTTGGCTTCAGTTCGTTACCTACGCTCGTTTCCGGAATTACCGTAGTCGGAGCGCTCTCGTCGGTACCATAAAGTGCCGTTACTTGGAGCAGAGGGGTACTTGTTGCCAGATTTTTCACCGTATAATTCCGTTGAGAAACAGGTAATGTCGTCAGTTCCCGAGTATCTTGATATACCTTATAACCGGTCAGCTCCGGAAAAGCCGTAATCAACTCTGCTTCTTGCGCATCGGAGGCGATAGCCAGTTTCCGGAATGATAATCGGCCCGTTCTCATGGGTTGCGGTTTCTCCGAGAAAGTGCTCGTGGAGAATACGGAACTTGAGGGGAACTCACCTTCTTCCGCGCTTATTACGATCGATAACACAACATTGGCATCTAGCTCATCATCTGAGAATGTTTCCCATTTTTTTCCGTCCAAAGAATATAAATTCCCTTTTCCATCGACTGCGGGGCCTTCATCGGAACATGCCGGGTATGTGTTATTGGCATAGCTTATCACATGAATGGCTACCAGTAAATCCTGCTTCGCGTCGATTACGAATGGTGTTTTAAGTGTGACCGAATTTATTTTACCTGATTTCAGTTGAGTGAAACTCTCTTCATACTCCCGGTTTCCCTGTTTGATATAGACTCCATAGGTGACTCCTTCCTGCGGATAGAAATTAACCTTCCGGATCGTTTTTTTATGCACCGGTTGTAGATCTTTCGTATCCCATTTCTGAGCGAAATAGAATGGATCTCCTCCGAGACCGAACTGTTGATAACGATCTTGTGATCCCCAACCAGCTATTTTTTCGAGGACTGGGGCATTCCATGTCAGTTGAATCTCACCCGTGGAGATCTGTTTGTATTTCAAATCAGTCGGACTTTCATACTCGTTTCCGATCGTTTTCCCATCCTGCGTCATTCCCTGCAACGAGGTGACGCCCGTTCCGAGTGGATCTAGCCAGACATCCATCCGGGCTGTATCATTATCACTGTATTTATTCCAGTGATAATACAATTTACCGTATAAATTCAATCCTTCGGGCAGTTCGCAACTGGAGCTTCCACCGCTCAGCGTACCTATAATCAAACCTTTGCTATTAAATAAAGGCGAGCCGGAAGAACCTCCCTCGGTCACCCCGTGTCCGTTTAGCGTGGCATCGAAAGTCGCGTTCCAATGAGCGTTCGTGGCCCCGGTTTTCCCAACATCACTATTACGCCATGTAATCGATTCTGTCGGATAATTTCCATAGGTGGAGATTTTCATATAATCGCCGGAAGGATGATGGATGCCTACGCCCGAGAGTGAAAGCATATTTGAACGATCCCATCCGTTAAAGAATACATTATAATCGTCGGGGATCTCGTCGTTAAGCAACAGCAACAGTCCGTCGGAACCGTTTTCGACAGGGGTAGAGGCTTTCCGTGTACATCCTACCATGGTTTTTATCGGATAAATGGGTGACTCATTATCGCAGCCCACATGTTCTTGGTGGAAATAAAACAACCAGACTGCTAATTCCTCGGGAGTAACCGTCTGTTCGCCCAGCATATCTTGCGAACAATGGAAGGCGGATAATACATAAGGCTTTTTGTCACGGGCCGTATTATTTACCAGAGAAGCCGTACAAATATAGCTTCCTCCTTCTCCCTCTTTATTACGGATGTATTGAATCATTTGTATCACCCCCTTCTTTTGCTCCTGCCAATCGGCTCCCTCCTCGCAATTGATATTCACTTCGCAAGCTTCTGAAAAGCCGGCTCCCGGCGCTTCCTGTACTTCTGGCATGATCGCTTCAAGATGATTATACCCGTAACCGACCTCCCGGATGCGTAGTCGAGGTGTCTCGCCGGATGGTGCCGGTACATATTCGAGGATCACCTCATCGCCTGCTACGGCTTGGGTTGCGAACGGTCCGTTTTCAGGATGCGTACGATGCGTATAGGCACCCAATACTTGGGTTTTCGCTGCGTTATACAGGTATAACCGGGCACCTTTGGGGATATAAAAATCGGAGTAATACAGGATCAAGGCGATCGCTCCTTTCGCTTGAAGGTGAAGTTGCCATACTTGGCTGCCGTCGGGCAGTGAAATCCAATCGCCACTATCGGCGATGTCGAAGCTGGTTGGGATCGACTTGGCTACACGCAACGGAGCGCCTTGGCTGACCCTCCACGCATCGACCGTCTTGAGGTCTTCCACACTGAAATTCACTGGAACTTGTTCTGCTAGCTTTTCACTTCGAAGTGAACCTGCGAATTGAAAGCTGGGGGGGAGTCCTCCTTCGCTGATCTGCGCCAACGAACTTGAAATCGAGAAATAACCGATACATAACATGCCGGTTATTAATATTCGGAGAAATTTACTGTACTGTTTTTTCATACATACAACTTTATATGAGCTTATTCTTATATAGCTAAGAACTTGGGTATATCAAACGATGTACCCAAGTTCTGCTGTTTATCATACAGTTTCTTCCTCTGGGAGGTCAGAAAACTCTTTTTCATCGGTTAGTTCACCAGTCTTCTTTTTCTTTGTGGCAGAGATACGTTGCTGGAGTTCTTTGTCTGTCCGCAATCTTTTGACCGCCATTTTAGAAGCCGCTTGCTGGGATTCTTTTTTGGAGTAACCGATACCTATGCCAATTTGCTCGCCCAGCAATTTAATCGCACTTTGGAATACAGGATTCCCATCATGATCCGTAAAAGACTCTATTAGATCGAACGAGATCGATATTTTGTTCTTTTGGCTCCATTCAATCAAGTTTGACTTGAAATTTATCTCTTTCCGGACGAGCATATCTACATCGATATACTTTTCTATCATCACGTCACGGATAAACTTATAACAAACGTCATAACCTTGATCCAGATAAATAGCGCCGATCAAAGCCTCGAGCGCATTACCATACATATGATTGTTATGAGAGTTTATCTTGGTTGAATAGACTACCATTTGATCGAGGCCGAGTTGTACGGCGACCTTATTCATCGTTTCCCGTTGTACGATCTTGGAGCGTGTGTTTGTCAAAAAGCCTTCCCGCTTATTTGGGTAGCGCTTATAGACAATATCGGCGACCGCCGCATCCAAAATTCCATCTCCTAAAAATTCAAGACGCTCATTGTTAAGCCATTTACCATCACCCGTCTCTACCGATGATGATTTATGCAACAAGGCCTGCTCGTAAATCTGGAGATTATCCGGATAAAAACCTAGAATCTTTGATAAAGACAAATAAGGCTCCCTACCTTTATTATGCAGGAGCCTTATTCTTTTATGTAGCTGTTTGTATAGCTTTCTAAACACGTTATTTCACGAATTTTTTAACAATGGCGCAAGCGTTGTGTCCACCGAAACCAAACGTATTCGATAAAGCGGCTTTCACTTCTCTCTTTTGAGCCTTATTGAATGTGAAATTCAGTTTATAATCTATTTCAGGATCATCGTCGCCTTCCGCATGGTTAATGGTCGGCGGGATAATACCATCGTTTATAGCCATAATACACAGGATCGCCTCTACCGCTCCGGCAGCACCAAGCAAGTGACCGGTCATTGACTTTGTGGAACTGATATTCAGTTGATAAGCATGTTCTCCGAACACATCTTTGATCGCCTTAACCTCTGAGATATCGCCTACGGGAGTCGATGTTCCATGAACATTGATGTAATCAATATCTTCCGGAGCCATTCCAGCGTCTTCCAATGCGTTGCGCATAACCAGCTTCGCTCCTAAACCATCCGGATGAGAAGCGGTCAAGTGATAGGCATCGGCAGACATTCCGGTTCCTGCGATCTCGCAATATATTTTAGCGCCACGAGCCAATGCGTGCTCCATTTCTTCCAATACCAAGCAAGCTCCACCTTCACCCATCACGAATCCGTCACGGCTAGCGCTGAACGGGCGAGATGCGGTCTCGGGAGAATCATTACGTGTCGATAACGCGTTCATGGAGTTGAATCCACCTACACCCGATTCAGAAACAGCAGCTTCCGCTCCACCGGTGATGATGACGTTAGCCTTGCCTAAACGGATATAATTGAATGCGTCGCTGATAGCGTTTGTAGAAGATGCACAAGCTGAGACGGTCGCAAAGTTCGGGCCGTGGAATCCATAAAGCATGGAAATATGTCCAGCCGCGATATCCGAGATCATTTTCGGGATGAAGAACGGGTTAAACTTCGGACCGATCGTATCCTTGATCTTCGCATAACTCAATACTTCCTCGTCAAATGTCTTGATACCACCGATACCTGAAGCGAAAATAACGCCGATACGGTTCTTATCTTCTTTATCCAAGTCCATTGCCGCGTCCTCGATCGCTTGTTTCGCCGCATCGATCGCGAATAAGCTATAACGATCACACTTGCGGGCTTCCTTACGATCCATAACTTTCAACGGATCGAAGCCTTTAACTTCGCATGCAAATTGTGTCTTGAATTTGGATGCATCAAACTGAGTAATAGGTCCAGCGCCACTTTTTCCGTTGATAATACCTTCCCATGTTTCGGGGAGGGTATTACCAAGAGGAGTAATAGCTCCAAGACCTGTTACTACAACTCTTTTTAATTCCATACCTTTAGTTAAAAGGATTGATTACTTCGCGTTAGCCTCGATGTAAGCGATAGCGTCACCTACAGTTGTAATCTTTTCTGCTTGATCGTCAGGAATTGAGATACCGAATTCTTTTTCGAATTCCATAATCAATTCTACAGTGTCAAGAGAGTCTGCTCCTAAATCGTTAGTAAAGCTTGCTTCGTTTGTAACTTCTGTTTCTTCAACACTTAACTTGTCAACGATGATAGCTTTTACTCTTTCAGCAACTTCAGACATAACTTTTTCAATTTAGATTAATAAATACGAATATACTTTTTAAATTTGCAGTGCAAAGAAAAGAATTTTTTATGTTACAAAGCAAATTTAATAAGCTAAAAATGCGGAAAACTGCACATTTTTTCTTTTCTTGTGCATTTAAACATCTGAAAATATGAAAAACATAGCGATTTTTGCTTCCGGATCTGGTACGAATGCCGAGAACATCGCCCGATATTTTGCTAACAGTGAAAACGTTAATGTTGCGGTTGTTTTATCAAATAATCGTAATGTTGGCGTGCATGGGCGGGTAAATAAGTTGGGCGTACCTTCTTTCGTGTTTTCACGGGAGGAATTTATTGCCGGTGTGCCGATCTTGGAAAAGTTGGCGGAATATGATGTCTGCCTTATCGTGTTGGCCGGTTTTATGAATAAGATCTCAGACGTGATTCTTCAGGCTTTTCCCGGTAAGATCGTGAACATCCATCCCGCGTTACTCCCTAAATATGGCGGCAAGGGGATGTATGGCATGCATGTGCATGAGGCGGTCGTGAAGGCTGGTGAGCGGGAGTCGGGTATTACTATACATTATATTAATGAGCATTATGATGAGGGCGCTATCATCTTCCAGGCTTCTTGTCCGGTATTACCTTCGGATACGCCGGAGGAGGTAGCCTCGAAAGTGCATGCCCTGGAGTATGCGCATTATCCTCATGTGATCGAAAGTTTACTGTAAGGCTTTTTTGTCATTAGCCTACTTGAAAACCTAGTTTCTGGAGTACGGCGAATTCTTCCGGGTCAGCTTTGATCGCTTGGTAAGCATGGAACTCACGGGGATGGTCATACGCTGCCCTAAATCGCTCGAAATGATGAGGATTCGCTCTTAGTGCTTGGTCGATTACTTCTGGGTTGAAACTTCTCAAGATGGCTTCTTCCACCCGGTGCTCCTTGAATTGTCCCAAGTCGATGAATGGGTTGGTTGGGGTAGGCGGAATGACTTCCTTGATCTTTTCGATACGGATACCGAAAAAGCATCCTATATTCTCTAGGCACATTCGTGTCCCGTTCGCCTTCCCGTCGGCGGAGAAACCGGCTATATGAGGAGTAGCGATCGTGGCTTCCGACAGTAATTTCCGGTCGATATCCGGCTCGTTCTCCCAGCAATCGATGATCAGTTCGCTGACCTTGCCGGTTCGTTTGGCCTGCAATAAGGCCTGCGTATCATGTACGGCGCCCCGGCAACTGTTGATAAACCATGGTTTTCGTTCCAATTTGTCGAAAAAAGCAGGATCGGCGAGATGGCGGGTGGCGAAACGTCCCTCTTTGGTCAACGGCACATGCAAGGTTATGATATCCGCCTCTCTCGCGATCGTGTCCAAGGATACGAATCCACCGTCGCCTTCCTGCTCGGCACGGGGCGGGTCATTGCGAAGCACACGCATCCCCATGGCCTCGCATAGCCTCTCTACGATACTCCCTACATGGCCTACGCCAACGATACCGATAGTCTTCCCTGCTAGTCTCTCTCCTTTGCGGAGGGCGACGGCTACCAAAGAGGATAATACATATTGCCCCACGGAAGCGGCGTTGCAACCCGGGGCGTTCTTCCACGTGATCCCTGCCTTCTCGCAATAATGGATATCGATATGGTCGTACCCGATCGTGGCTGTCGTGATGAGGCGAACCCGGCTACCTTCCAATAGCTCGCATGTACATTTATCTATGCTACGTACGATCAAGGCATCCGCGTCTTTTATGTTCGTGGGCGTAAACTCTTTGGAGTCAAGGTAGGATACGTCCGCTATCGGCTCCAAGATCCCTTTTAGGTAAGGAACCGTGTTATCTGCTATTATTTTCATCTTATCAGCTTGATTATCGTTACGCGATATTAAGTAAAAAACAGGGGATATACAAGTGATGGGAGTTTCGCTTCTTGTGAATTTTATCATGCGCTTTTGTTTTCGGAGGAAGGATCCCGGGAAAACACGTACGACTTTTCCGGAAAACATGTACGACTTTTCGCGAAAACATGTACGTGTTTTCCGGAAAAGATCATTCTGTTTTTGGGGTATTGATTATCAATGTGTTATATACGGTCTCCTTTTTACGAGCTTATTGTACGGAATTTTATTGGGGATCCCTGTATTCCAGCTTGGCAAAGACGGATGGTTAAATGAAAGAGCCGTATGGAAACGGTCATACCCCGTTGGTTATTTTGTATCAAATGACATAAACTAAGGACTGAATGTCACAACTCAAGGTTGTGAGGAAGGATTCGTCATTAAATAAAGGCGTACATTGCGAGTGTCAAAAACAAATAATAGATGGAAAAAAGATTACTGTTATGTTTATTGTGTGTCGTGAGCGTGGCCTTCTCGTTGGAGGCCCGTCAGCGTACTGAGGCGGAGGCGTTGAGGATAGCCCGCTCTTTTTATGAGGGACAGGGTATGTTACGCTCGGCCCCGGGATCCGATTTTCGGTTGGTGTATACGGGAGAGGGGAGCGGCCTGCGTTCCGTGTCGTCCGATCCGTATTACTATATCTATAATGTAGGGGAAGGGGATGGTTTCGTGATGGTGTCGGGCGACGACCGTGTCGCCCCGGTGCTGGGTTACTCCCTGTCGGGCTCTTTCGATCCGGGAGATATGCCGTCGAACATGAGGGGTTGGTTTGAGGAATACGAGCGCCAGATTGATCATGCCCATACGCAGCTTGAACAGGTGTTTCCGGAGAATGTTTCGTCTCCGCGTTCAGACGATGGGTTTCCGGAGCGAGTGGAGCCGTTGATACAGACGAAATGGGATCAAGGCGCTCCTTACAATAGTCTTTGCCCGTTGGATGGGGATAAGCGTTCAGCGACGGGTTGTGTGGCTACGGCTGCCGTCCAGATCATGAATTACCACCAATGGCCGGAGAAAGCGGTAGGTAAAGGGCAATATCGAATGGGAGAGGAAAATGTGAACGAGACTGTTTTCTCCGTGGATTTAAGTGGCTATACGTTTGACTGGAAGAATATGCTGGATGTGTACGACTCTACTTCCACCGCCGTTCAAGATAAGGCTGTCGCCGAGTTGATGTATGCTGTGGGCGTGGCTGGTAATATGCTCTATTCTGCTGCTGGCAGCGGAACTATGGACGAATATATGGCCAAGGGATTGATCGAGAATCTTAATTATGATAAAAATCTGCTATGTCTGCATCGTGACTATTATATGACCGCAGGCTGGAAAAGGTTGTTGAAAGTCGAGCTCGCGGCCAAACGTCCGGTCTTGTACGGGGGGACGTCTACGAGTGGTGGGCATGCCTTTGTTTGCGATGGCTATGATAAGGACGGCCTGTTCCATATCAATTGGGGTTGGGGAGGAGCCGCTAACGGTTTCTTCGAGCTGGATGTGCTGAATCCATATATTAAAACGTATAGCGGATTCTCTTATGGTCAAGATATGATTATCGGTTTCCAGAAACCCACGGAGGCGAGCGAGCCTTATCTGTCGTTGAATGTTAATTCGGTGAATGTAGATCGTCCGTCGATCTCGCAAGGTGATTCTTTGGGCATTGAATATGCCCTACAGCTAGATGCCTCCTCCGAGAAGGAGCTAGAACTTGCTCTAGGAGTCTTTACCGGAGATAGTCTATCCAAGATCGTTTATGAGGAAAAGGGCGTTATAAGTCCAGTTGTGGTTTCACCTTCTTTTTTGTGGAAGACTGATCCACTATGCTTGGATCCGGGTCTATACGGGTTGAGGGCGTTGTATCGTGTATCTGGCGAAAAGGAGTGGCGGGAGCTAACCCCTTCAAGGGTGAGGAATAACGAAATCCATTTGTTGGCGACGGATTCCTTGATAGAGGTGATATCCTACGCTGATGAATATACAGGGACACATTCTGTCTATTCGGAAGAGAGCTTGGTAGTGGATGGCTCGAACGTGTTGTGCACGGTGATTCGCAACGAGAGCGCCTATGAGCGTAATCCGATGATAGTCTTCATGGCGCATTCGTTGTCTACGGGGGAATATACGGACTTGTCTATTGAAGGCGCTTACTTTCAGTCAGGGGAAGAGAAAGAGGTACGTACTCAAATAAAAGTAAACCTATCCCCGGGTCGCTACGTGCTGGCTGCGTATAGTGTGGTATCTGATGGTCTCTATTTTATAAAAGGAACAGAGGTATTTGTAACCGTGGAAGGCGTTCCCACAGGCATCCATCCATTGGCGGTTGATGATAAGCTTCGGGTCCTGGCGGGAGAAGGCCGTCTGTCCGTATCCTTCACGTCTCCGCTCCATGAGGCTTACTTATACGATGTATCGGGCAGGCTTTGCTCTACGGGCGTGATGAACGGGACGGCGGGGTCCGTCCTTTCTACCGCTGGTTTATCCGGGGGGATCTATGTGTTGAAAGTCCGTATCGAACAGGGTTGGGCGGAGAAGAAAATAGTATTGTGACAGGTACCGGAAAGTTTTAACTTCACGGGAGATCTTTATGCGATAACAGAGAAAATGCAAAAATGAAAAAAGGGATTATGGCTTTATGCTTCATCGCTTCCTGCTGGGGGATCAGTTGTTCCTCCAGTCGGAAGCAGGCTGCCGGGTTAGAAACGACCGACAGCCGGTTTTCCGGAATGGTGCCGACACCAGCTTCTTCCGGACGGATTTCTTCCTCCGTGCAAGCGGCTCCTCCTGTGGTGATCTATAAGACGGCGAAAGATTATAGCCGTCATGTCCCGGTTGGATTGAGTGAGGATGGCCAGACGATTGTCTCGTATCCGGCGGTAAGCGATGTGAAAGTGGGGGATAAGTATCCCTACCCGACTCCTTTGGCCGATGGCTATCTGTTGGATAACCGGGGTATCGGGCGCAACGTGGCTTTCTTGTCTTACACGTACGAGGAATACGCGGCCTTGCCATCTACGCCGTCTCGCTCCGAATTACTGGAGAAGGTAATCGATAAACACCCGCTAACAGAGATTCATACCTGCGGTAACCGGTATCAATATAAGGATTTGGTGAAAGAACTGAATGAGCGGATACGCTCGGGGGAATTTAAGGTTTCTTTATAACGTGATGCTTATCTTAGCTTGTGCCGGTTGAAATGCGGCCCTGCCTTGAACAAAAAGAAAAACGTAGACAATACCGTAAGGCAAGCGCCGGACAGGTAGGCGTAGTTGAAGCCACCCAGCTCTTGTGCGATACTGCCCCCGGCCATCAACCCGATACCGATACCTACATCCCAACTAGTTAGATATGTAGACGTGGCCGTACCCCGCTGGTTATTGGGTGCCAGATTCACGAAAAGCGTGTTGAAAGCAGGGAACATGGTTCCGAACGCCACGCCTTGCGAGAGGGCTATACCTATGTAGAGATAAGAGGAAAATACCGGATTCCAATGCATCAACTCCTTGAGCGCCGCAAGAAGAAAGAATGTGGCCGCCGCCAAATACATCCCGAGGGAGATAACAAGCGTGATCCGTCCTTTATCCACTTGCCGTCCGGAGAACAGGCGGGAGACAGCGAGTCCCACGGCCATAAAGGTGAAATAAAGTCCGGAGTTTACGCTGATCCCGATCTCAGCGGCGTACATCGCTACATAAGTGGTAGTCATACCATAAGGAATGGAGAGCAATAATAGGGAGATACCCGCCCAAGTTCCCTTCACCAAGAAAAAGCGGTCTAGGGAGATCGGTTCTCGTTTGACCGGTTGCTTATAAGGAGTCTTGACCATATAGGCCATGATAAAACCAAGGCTTCCGGATAGCAACGAGCAGGAAAAGATCACGTCGTATGTGAAGTTCCCTTGCATGAACAGACCGATCATCGGCCCGAAACTCATGGCGATGTTATTGGCTAGGCCGTAATAGCCAATACCTTCCCCACGGCGGGAGGAGGGCAAGATGTCGATCAGTATCGTATTTCCGGCCACCGTCACCATGCCGAAGGCGAAACCGTGTACGACGCGTAAGGCGATAAAGAGGGTAAGCGCCGTGGCTACCATGTATCCGCCAAATATGGCGGTGAAAATGAAATAAGCCACCAGATATAAGGGACGGCGGGCGAAAGTATCCAGCAAATATCCGGCGAACGGACGGATACAGAGCGCCGCTAGCGTATAGCACGACAAGATAAACCCGATCATAGACTTCCCGATCATGAATTCTTCCTTCAGATAAAAAGGTAAGATCGGCAGGATTAGATAGAAAGCGAAAAAAAGCAGGAAATTCGCCGCTAGTATATAGCAAAAGCTGGGTGTGACGATCTTATCATTATTCATAGAGACGTGTCGTTTATAAATGACGCGAAATTAGATGAATTTATTGAATAAAAGGGCTTAAAGTAAGTTTTTTGTACGGGATTGGGACCGATTGCTGCAAATAGTTAATTTAATTCACATGTAAGGCTTTTTTATACTCGGTAGGCGTCATCCCGATCTTATTCTTGAAGAGGCGGTGTAAGGCACGTACGTTTCCCAATCCGGAATCGAGGGCGATGGCTTCTAGGTTGTAATAAGGATATTGTTTCATTAGCTGTATGGAGTGTTCCATGCGGAGGTTGCCGATATAGTTTGTGTAATTGTCTTCCGTGTTGCTCTGTATCATCCGGGCAAAACGGTTTTTGTCCATGTGGAGCCGTTTTAGTACGTCCTCACGGGTAAGATCTGATTTTAGATAGAGTTTCTCTTTATGCATTATTTCTTCCAACAGGATGAAAGAATCTTGGTCGATTGGTTGATCTGGGTCAGTTTGTGTCTTGCTATCTGATTTGGGAAGTTCTTCTTGGTGCGATAGTTCTGCCTCTTTGTCACGTTCCTTGATCGCCAATAGCTCATTCTTGTAGGCTAGGAGTTGGTTTACTTGGTTCACTGTGATCTTGTTCTTTCGCTTGATGACCTTGCTGTTCCGGTACGAGATCCAAAGCAAGAGAATAAGGAGGATTATGATGCCTAGAGAGGCTCCGAGAAATGTGTTGCGCTGCTTCAGCTCCATTTCCTGCTTGATGATCTTGGTTTCCTTTTCGTTCGTCTCATAGGCGATGGCAAGTTCCATGGCCGCGTTTTCCTTGTCGCGGGCATACAGTTCCTTTCGTATGTTGGAGAGACGATCACTGTATTGGAGAGCTGTTTTATAGTCCCCCATTAAGGAATAGGTATTCTTTAGCTTCGCTAGCATCACCGTATAATCTTTATTGATGGAATCTTGCGCCGGAGTCAGTCTCTCCCGTTCCAAGGTGTTATGGATCACTTGCTTATAATCATTTATTAATAGCAGGTAAGGGTCCGCTCTCGTTCTTCCCTGCGGCTTTTGGGCGAATTTGGTGGTGAGGAACTTTTGGTAGTAACTGGCCGCTGCTTGTTCCTCTCCGATCAGTTGATACGCTTCGCAAAGGAAGCTATATAAATAACCTAGGTGCATATCCACCCTTGTCTCTTGCATGTCGCCTGTTTGTTCCATCTTTTCCAGAAGTGCCTCTACTTCCTTTCCGGTATTTATTGCTTCTTCATTTTTCTCCTGGATCATGATGTTTCGTAGCTTCTCCATATAAAGTGAGATCAACGTACACTTTTCTTCCGGATCGGTGGTGCCTTGTAGCAGTTCAATCGCTTGGTCAAGTGTCTCGATAGCCTTGTCTTTTTGTGCCAGCTCGTTTTGTGCCCGTGAGATGGAGATCATAGAGGTAGCCTCGACGCTCTTATTGCCTTGGGAGCGTGCGATCTGTATCGCTTTCGTTGCGTATTCTATGGCTTCGTTCTGGCGGGATAGCTCGATATAGCAATTACTTAGTATCTGGCAAACATTCATGTAGGCCGTGGAGTCGTTTTGTACGGAATCGGTGTGGAATGCGGCTAGAGCGTATTCCAGCGCTTTCTTCTCGTTTTTCAACCGGGCGTATGCCCGTGACCGGATGATATGTGCTTTGTATTCCGGTATGATCCGTAGGTTCTCGGCGCTATCGGCTAGGTTTATCGCTTTTTCGGGGGTTGCGATGATCTGATTGAATATGGATTGGTAAGATAATTTTTCTTGGGGGCGGTTATCTGCGGAAGGGTTTGCCGCTCTCAAGAGTACGATAGAAAAAAAGAATAAAGTTATATATGTTAGTTTCATTCATTTACTTTTTAGCGAACAAAAATATAAATTTTTCTTTGATTTATAAGTGTTTTTTGTGACGATTAGATATGAAAAGGGCCTAGTTTACCTCGAATCCGGATTATATGTCACACTGTTTTTGGACTAAATGTCGTAAGGTAGCGGGGTTTCTTAATGAAAGTCCGCATTTAAAAGCCTTACTTTGTATCACAATAAGACAGATAAAATGGCGCATTTAAAATGTCGTGGCTGGCGTGATGAGACGAGCTTTACGTCTTAATTGAAATATAATGGAAAAGATGGTTAATATGAAGAGAAAATCTATTTTGTTATCGCTGCTTCTAGCGATTTTTGTGGTAGGAGGGATGTTTGCCCAAGAACCTACGTATTCCAAGATGTCTCCCTATACACGTATTCTTTTAGACAAATTAGCGAAGAAAGATACGGCGAACTCGTTGTTGAGGAGTTCTATCTCGGGAGATTATCTCTCGGCTTTCGTGAAGGTGGCGACGGATGAGGGATGGGCTTCCTTGGATTCGGCCGGGTGCCGTATCCGGACAAGGACGGGAGATATCGCTACGGTGTTGATCCCCCTGTCTGCCGTGGAGTCGGTGTCTGAGCTGGGTTGTATCCAATATGTATCCGCTTCACAACCTATGAGGGCCAGTATGGACTCGGCCCGTTACTACTCGGACGTGGCGGATGCCTATGCGGGGACTAAGCTTCCCCAGCCTTATACGGGCAAGGGGGTCATCGTGGGTGTGGTCGATCAGGGATTAGATTTTACTCACCCAAATTTCTATGACAAAGAGGGTAAAGCGTATCGTATCAAACAAGTTTGGGACCAAACGAGTCCTTATAGTAAAGCGGAATACAGGACGGAAGAGGAACTGCTGGATGCGGCTTGCTCGTTTGATTCGGATGTAAATACGCATGGTACCCATGTCGCGGGCATAGCTGCCGGAGGAGGGTTTGATACGCCCTACCAAGGTGTGGCCAACGAGAGTGATATGATCTTGGTGGCTACTACCATGCAGAATTCTGATATCGTAGACGGAGTGGACTATATATTCAAGGAGAGCGAGAGACTGGGTAGACCTTGCGTGGTGAATCTTAGTTTAGGGGATGGTATTGGAGGACACGATGGTACTAATTTTATGGATATAATGTTGGACCGAATGGTCGGACCGGGAAAAATCATCACGGTTGCCATGGGAAATTCTAGGGACATGCCAGTATATACCGAACAGATGTCGCCTTCGGATACCTTGCATACTTTTGTAGGCAGGTCTAATACGGGTCTTTCTTATGGACTGGTGGATATTTGGGCGGACGAGCCCGGGGAACCTTTTTCTGTTTGCCTGGATCTGTATGATCGCGAAAGCGATGAGATATTAAATACTACCGGGTTTTTCGCCTTGGATACAATGCCTAAGTCTTCTGTTTTTACTAGTGAGAGCGTGGATGGCACGTTGGTGTATGAGGCGCAAATGGAATCTGAATTATATGTGTTTAATGGGAGATACCGTCTTTTTATTCAGTTCAATTATCCGGAAGGCACCAAAAATGAAAAGATATTCTTACTTCATGTGGCGACAAATAACACGCCGGTCCGGGCTTGGGGCAACAATGGCGAGAGCTTATTTACGGACTTGGGAAAAGGGTATCCTTATACGGTCGGTACGGGAGATTTCACTGTCGGCTCTCCGGCATCGGCCAAAAACGTGATAGCTGTCGGGGCTTATGCCACTCGTATATGCCCGGTAAATGTAGATGGGGGTACCTCTTATTTGGCAGGTAATAGTTTGGGTGAGTTAACATCATTTTCAAGCGTAGGCCCTACGCTTGATAATCGCATGAAACCAGATATAACAGCACCCGGACTTTGGGTGGCATCCTCCTATAACTCATTCTATCTGGAGGGTGAGACCGGTGAAGGAGCCAAGGCATCACAGGCTCGCTATTCCACTTTCAATGGACATCGATATCCATGGGGGTATATGAGTGGAACCTCGATGGCTTGTCCTTTCGTGACTGGCAGTATCGCTCTCTGGTTACAGGCGAATCCTGCTTTATCCCCGGATGATATCAAGGATGTCTTCTCCCGTACGGCTGTTCAGGATAAACCGCTCTCTTATCCGAACAAGCAATGGGGATGGGGAAAGATAGACGTGTATAAAGGTCTGCTGGATATATTGGGAATCCCTACCTCTACGGAGAACGTATTCGAGGAGGCTCCGCAAGAGGCCGTGTCCGTATATGCTAGCGGTACGAAAGGAAGTTTCCATGTCCGTTGGGCGGAGGTCCCCGGTTCGTTCAGCATCCATGTACATGACGCTTCGGGCCGTCATCTGTATGGTGAGAAGGTAGATTCTCCAGCCTCGGTGGATTACGCTGTTTCCTTGGGAAATGTCCAGCCCGGCGTTTATTTCATACGGATAGATACGGCAGAGGGTACGGTGGAGCGGAAGATACGCATATAACCCGGACTCGTCTGGATCGTTTATAGCTGGTAGCGGATCGCTACCAGAAACTCCCGGGGACGGATACGTACCCATGAGGTATAGCTTTCCAACGATGCGTATCGCGTGTATCCGTAGGTACGTTTGTCGAACAGGTTTGTCGCCGTGGCGGTGATTTGCAAACGCCGGGATTTCCATAAGACCGAGAAGTCCGCGAAAACGGCGTTGACGGATTGGTCTTCATTCACGTCATTGTGATAATGATCTACGGAAAGGCTTGCCTCTATGGGTGAGAAAATGTAGGAGAGTTGTACTTGTTGGGTGACGTTCCATAAGGGCGCCAAACGGGTACGTTCTCCTATTTTATTTCCTCCGTACCGGATATCGGTTTGGTAACTGGTTTCCCAATGGCGGTTGGGAGTCCAGATCACTTTGGGCTCTAGGCGCATGAGGCGATATTGATAAGGAAGCCTTTGTCCCCCGCTGATTTGCTCGGCCTTGCTGATATTGAGGAGCGCCATGAGCGAGGTCTTTAGCCCTAGATCGTAAAAGCCTTTGGATAGCGTGCTTTTGACGGTATAGCCGGAACCGTGGTTGGACAGCGGTAAGGAGACTCGTTGTACCTGCCCGTTCTCTATACGTTGCTCGTATATACGATTGTACCACTCCCGGTTGTGTGTCAGGTTTACCGTGGCGAAGAATTCCCGTGCTGTACTCTTGTATTCCCCATAAACGGAATAAAGCTGTTGTCTGTAAACCGGGAGGATTCCGCAATTCCAGACGCTATTCCGGTAATCCGTTTGATAAGGCCGGTCGTATAAGTCGGTCATCTCTCCATATCTTTCCTTATAGGAGGCGTGTGCCGTGAAACGCCATGCGTAATTCAGTTTGTAGATAATAGACAGGGACGGATTAACCGAGATGCGGGAGAAACCGACCCCTGTATATCCGGTCCATCTGAGTGGGGAGCTGAGGGATAGGGTCCATTTATAGGTATTCCATTGGTAATCGGGTGAGAGATAAGTTTGCAGGCTTTTCTTGATATTGCTGATCTCCCCGCTTATGCCCACCGTATATCGCTGGGTGAGGGAACCGCTCTTTTTCAGGAATGAAAAGGAATTATCGGTATAAAAGTCGCGTAAGCTCATTGGATAAGGATGGTTATCCAAGCGAAGATCGGCCGCGTTGCTGTGGTAACGGAGCAAAGACTGGACTTCCAACGTGTATTTGTCCAAGCTCCACAGGCTCCGTAAATTATTACGTAAGTTGAGGTTCGGGGTTTTGATGCGTTGGTCCAATGTTGTACGGCCGGTGGAAATTGTGTTTCCGGTTATATGGGAAAGGCTGGATTGCCAATCTCCGGTGGCTGAGAACTGGTTCTTGAGATACCTTTCCTGCGAGTTGTTTTCCACTCCGATATTGAGGTTGGCTTGATCCGAGCGAATGCGGCTATCGCTTTGCTCCGTTAGATGAATCGTGTCCTCGGATTGGTAATAAGTCGTCTCACTCCCCCTTTCCTGTGTTCGCAGGTCGTGGATATAACCGGCGTTTATACGGAGTTGGGTGTTCTCGTTCAGTTTATATAGGCGATTTGCGGATAGGCTGTGTATATGGTTGAACAGCCAGCGCTCTTTCTTTAGCGGGGCGGAGAATGAGGGTTGTAGCAGAAATTGGGGAACCTTGGGCTCGGATAAACGGGATTCGGGTGATTCGGTAAGCGTATTTTGCTCGCCCGATACATCTTGCCCGGTATTATTCCCTTTATATAGATAAGCGGATTGGCTGCTGCGGCTGATCTGCAAGGCGTCAGCGGCTCCTTTCCATAAGAACGGGGATGCGCCGAGACCGCCTTCGGCATTGATCAGCCAGCGATCCCGGAATTCCGGTCTCAGTTTGAGGTTCAACGCTACGTCTTCGGTCTTGATCTTTCTCTGTAACACACGGATCGGTTGGTGGTTCTCCATCACTTGTATGTTCTGTACGGCGTCGGCTCGCAGGTTCTCGCTGATTTGCTTGTATTTCCCGTTGGTGAGATCCAGTCCCTCCACATAGAAATTACGGATCTCTTTCCCGTTGTAAGAGATCTTCCCCAGATCATCGATATCGATACCCGGAAGTTTCCGTAATACGTCCTTGATGGATTGATCCTTTGGGGATAGAAAGCGGGTGACATCATAATTGATCGTATCTTGCTGCCCCCAGACACGTCCCGGACGGATTTCCACCTCCTTTAGGCTGAATACCTGCGGCTCCATCTCAAAACGAAGCGTTTGTCCGGCATGTACGGCTTGTTGCTGGGTTTGGTACCCTAAGAGCGAGACGGAGACGAGAAGTGAGTCCGTCCGCTTCGGTTGGGTGAGGGTAAAGGTCCCTTCATTATTACTTAACGTATAGTTGATCGGAAGGGAGACGTTGCCTCTAGTTAATTGCACGGTGGCCGCTTCTACCGGCAGTTGGCTTTCCCTGTCGATCACGATCCCTCGGATGACGGATTGGGCGGCCAATCCTGCCGGGCAGAGCAGCGTAAGTAAACAAAAAGTGTGTATATGCAGTATGATCCGTTTCATCTTTCTTCCCTTTCTATAGGGTTATACGGCATGTTCTTGGGTTGGTAAGGTTTCCCGTTATCGTCGGTGACGGTCACTTTCACCTGTGGCGAGGTCAAGGCGATGTATCCGATAGGATCGGCGGCATATCGTTCGTAAACCTTTTGCAGGTTCTTGCGGCTGATCGGCTCGAAATCGTTTCCCCCGAAAAGGATCGGGTTCTTATCCCGGCTCAGTTCGATACCCGTGCAGATGAAAGTGTAATGTCCTTGGCTGTCTTGGGCTTTTAGGATCAGGCCCGGTAATCCGCATAATTTCCAAGGACCCTCGCTTTTCGGTATCTCCGGCGTGTACCAAGCCTCATAATGCCTGCCCTTGAAATGACAGGTCGCTTTCCGGCAAGGATAGGACAGGATGGTCATCGTATCGGGCAGTAAGGTCCATTCCGGGCGCTCCTCCTTTTCCTCGCAGCGAAAGCGACTGGCGGCAAGGGCATCCAAGGTCGTGGTCTTTCCCGCCGGATAATTCTTGTAGACCTGCGCGTTGGTCTTGGATGAATATTGTTGCAGGTGTTCATTGATGACTTCTTGTGAGGCTCCGGCGGCTTTGTCGGCCTCTAGTACGGAATCGGTGAGGAATTTGGCGTAACTATAGTAAACGGAGCATTTATCCCCGACCTTCAGCATGAGGGTCTCTTCCTCTTTCTTGTCGGGTTGGAGCGTGTCCGGCATGGACGTGGTCTGGTATTGTACCGTGAAACGTGTCTCGTCGATGGGCTTGGCTCTTAGTACGTCGTTTAGGTTGAAGATGTTGATTGTCACTTGGGCGTTCGTCTCGTGTCCCGCCCCTGACAGACCTACGCAAAGCAGGCCGATTGTCGCTATGATTCGTTTCATGATCTGTTGGTTTTAGAAGTTATTTGTCGCGAATGTAAGAGAGGAACGTTTACCGTAAGGAAGATTTTTATTACTGAAATATTACTCCGCTTATAAAAATGGCTACATGTACGTTGTAATCATGGAGTAGCTATCTATCTTTGCCGGAAAGGAATAAGATATGGGAAAGAGGATTCGATGGATATGGGTAATCTCGTTGGCGGCGGCTTTGGCGGCGATCGGGGTACAAGGCTATTGGTTGTTCAATCAGTTCCGGTATGAGATGTGTACTTATGCGGATGAGATCGCCGGTGAGGTATTTCATGCCGGGCAGGAGGAATTTCGTATGCGGAAGGAAGAGGCGGAGATGACGAAAGGTACTTATATTATAGAACGCCAGTCGAAATACCAGTCTGGTGATAGCGTGTTAAACGGGTTGAAAAACTCGTTCGGTTTCCAGCTTTATCCCAAGGATACGACAAAGATCCATAGTTTTCGGCTTCATCTGGACCCGAATATGCCGGAAGATAGCTTATTAGTTGGGGTAGATCGTTCGGTCGTGGAGTTCTTCGTGCCTTTCTCCGCGGAGCGTTTGGACTCCATCTTGTCTGCCGGTCTGCCCGGTCTGGATTATCGGGTACGTCCGTTCGTAGCGGGCGATACCTTGTCCGGGCAGTCGTCGGCCTTATGGTTGCCGTTATCGAAAAAACTGCTTTCAACCTCTATCTCGATATGCTATTTGTTCGCCCCGATCGAGAGAAAGGCGGTGTGGGTGGATGTGGATCTTCCCATGAATCCGTTATTGGGCCGGATGGGATGGCAGCTTTTCCTAAGTATTTTCCTTATCTTGTTATTGCTGGCTTGTTTGGGTTTCCAGATCCGTACGATCTGGGAGCAAATGCGCTTGAACGAGTTGCGTGAGGGGTTCGTGCATACGATGATCCATGAGCTGAGGCGACCGGTACAAACCTTGAAGGTATTCGTCTCTTTCTTGAATGACCGGGAGATGCGGATGGATGAGGCCACGACGGAACGGGTCCTTCAAGACTCCATGTTCGAGTTGGATAATCTTTCCGCCTATCTGGGAAAATTGAAAGATATGGTCTGTGCGGACGAGCGGGAGACGCTTCTGAGACCTTCCGCTTTTAATCTCCGTGAGTTGGTGGAGAAGGTGGTACGCCTAACCAATATCCCCACCGGGAAAAAAGTCTCTTTCTCGACGGCCTTTCCCCCGGATATGCCGGATCTGACAGCCGATCCGGTACATGTGGCGAATGTCTTGTCTAACTTGATAGAGAACGCTATCAAATATTCGGGAGAGGAAGTGAATATCGATATCGTAGTGCTTTGGAATCAGCAAGGGGTGGGATTGACCGTTTCGGATAATGGCTTCGGTATCGCTCCGGATGAGCGGCGAAAGGTATTCGAGAAGTTTTACCGTTCGTCTCATCTGCCGGATAAGCAAATTCCGGGTATTGGGTTGGGATTGAGCTACGTTCGCCAAATAGTAGAGGCGCATCATGGTTCAGTATCCCTGCGAAGTGAATTAGGTGAAGGCACTCGAATTACTATAAATCTACCTACTGCAGCTTTATGAAATCGACATTGAAAATACTTTTCGCTGACGATGACTTTAAGTATTCCCTCGTCTTGAAGCGATTCTTGGAACGGGAGGGGTATGAGGTGACTTATACCGGCAATGGTACCATGGCTTTGAAGCAATTCCCGGTCGTGAAACCGGATCTGGTCTTGCTGGATATCAACATGCCCGGCCTAAACGGTTTCGAGGTAGCGGAAAAGATCCGTGAGCAAGACCGCCATGTCTTGATCTTTTTCCTTTCCGACCGTTCCGATAAGAACGACCGTTTGAAAGGTTTTAGCTTGCGCGGAAACGATTACTTGGCGAAACCCTTCTATCCGGAAGAGCTGATCGCCCGTATCAAGGACCGTTTTGAGATCGGTGTCCATGAAAGCGTGCAGGAGGAGAGCTTCCATTTCGGAAACACGACCTTCAACTACACCACGAACGAGATCCGTACGGGTAATAACAAGGTATTGATCACTTCCCGCCAAGCGGATATTCTGCGAATCCTGGCGACAAACCTGAATCTGGCGGTGGATCGTGACCTTCTGTTGGAAACCGTCTGGGGAACTAGCTCATACGCCAACTCCCTGGCCTTGAATGTGCAGGTCACCTATCTCCGTAAAGCGCTTCATAACGATCCGTCTACCGGCATTGTATCCTTGCCGAAGAAAGGATATATGCTAAGAGGATAGAATTTATCCGGTAGAATTGGGTTTCTGATCCGTAAGCATTATCTTTGTCCCACAAAGTATTCACAGAAAGAAAATGAATCATATATGAACTTCAGCGAACAATGTTTCCGCATTTTTGAGCAAGCTACGGAGGCTTATCATGTAACTGACAATGTAGATGCTACAGTGCATAATCCCTATGCGGTAAAAAGCATCGAGTTTTATCTTTATCTTAAGAACTGGATCGATGCCGTACAATGGCATTTGGAGGACATTATCCGGAATCCGGAGATCGACCCGGTGGAAGCGCTGGCTATCAAACGCCGCATCGACAAGTCGAATCAAGATCGTACGGATTTGGTAGAGTTGATCGATAGTTTCTTTCTGGATAAATACAAGAACGTGAAAGTCTTGCCGGACGCTACGATCAATACGGAAAGCCCGGCTTGGGCGATCGATCGTCTCTCTATCCTTACGCTAAAGATCTATCATATGCGTGAGGAGGCAAACCGTCCGGATGCTACTGCCGAGCATAAGGCTCGTTGTGAGCAGAAACTGGCGGTGCTGATGGAGCAGAAGAAGGATTTGTCGATGGCTTTGGATCAATTGCTATCCGATATCCGTGACGGTAAGAAATACATGAAGGTCTACAAGCAAATGAAGATGTACAACGACCCGGCCTTGAATCCTGTGTTGTACGGTAAGAAATAATGGCAAATATATTAGTAATACGACTTTCGGCTATCGGGGATGTGGCGATGACCGTTCCCGTTATCTATTCCGCAGCCAAGGCGAATCCTACGGACTCGTTTACCGTGTTGACGCAAGCGTTCTTGATCCCGGTTTTTATCAACCGCCCGAAGAACGTGAACGTGATCGGTATCAATACGAAGAGCACGGAGAAAACGTTGGCGGGATTGCTTCGTTTTGCCTCTGCCTTGGTGAAATACGATTTCGATATGGTGCTGGATTTGCACGATGTGTTGCGAACCATGATTATCCGTACGCTGTTCCGCTTGAACGGCAGACGGGTGTTTGTCGTGGATAAGGCCCGGAAAGATCGTGCCCGGTTGACCGACGCGAAGCATAAACGATTTAAACAACTTCGCCCGGTGATCGAACGTTATGCGGATGTGTTCCGTAACGCTGGACTTCATTATACGGAATCGTTCACCTCGCTTTATGAGACCTCGACCCCTGATTTATCCGCCTTGGAACCCCTTGCGGGAACGAAGACGGGCAAATGGATCGGTATCGCCCCCTTCGCCAAGCACCGGGGAAAGATTTATCCGACCGGGGAGATGGAGCTGGTCATGGCCGAGCTTTCCGATCGAGAGGATTTTACCATCTTCCTGTTCGGTGGTCGTGGCTACGAGGAGGCGCTCTTGGATCAATGGGCTTTTGAGTATCCCCGGGTAAAAAGCGTGGCGGGCAAGTATTCCTTGGATCAGGAACTGGCCTTGATCAGCCGGTTGGATCTGTTGATTTGCATGGATTCCGCCAATATGCATTTCGCTTCCTTGGTCGGTACACGGGTGCTTTCCGTTTGGGGCGCTACCCATCCCTATGCCGGATTTTACGGATATCATCAGGATCCGGAAGATTGTATCCAGTTGGACTTACCTTGCCGTCCTTGTTCCGTATTCGGCCAAAAGCCCTGCCTGCGGAAGGATTGGGCGTGTATGAGACAGCTCAATCCGGATCTAATCATAAACAAGGTATTAACCTCTTTAAATGAAATGGTTTCGGATGAAGGAGGTCATTAACCCGGCGTACGGGCGATTCGAGGATTTTGTAAGGCGTGTACCTCGTATATTTTCGGAAGAGGGAAAAACGATTTATAAGGCGAGGAATGAGATCAAGGTTTTTGAGGTAGATGGTGTGGAACTGAATGTCAAGCGGTATAGAATCCCCCTCTTGATAAACCGTGTTATTTATCGTTTTTTCCGTCAGCCTAAGGCTGTGCGAGCCTATGAGTACGCTCTGCGATTGGTTGCCAAGGGGTTTGAGACTCCTGCCCCGATCGCTTATGTCCTTTTTCGGGAGAAAGGCCTTTTGGGATATAGTTATTTTATCAGTTTGCAATCCAGCTATAAGACATTGTATAAAGTCGGACAGCGTCCGGTAGAGGAGAACGAGGATATTTTCCGTGCGTTAGGTACTTATATGGCAAAGTTGCATGAGGCGGAGGTTTATCATGCCGATTTCTCTCCCGGAAATGTATTGTACGATCGTACGGAGGAAGGGGTTAAGTTCTCCTTGATCGATATAAACCGGATGCACTTCGGGCCTGTCTCGCTGAAACGAGGATGCGCGAATTTCTCCCGTTTGTGGGGACGGGAAGCCGCTTTTCGTTTAATGGCAGAGACCTATGCCGAGAGCCGGCATTTTGATAAAGCGGAATGCCTTCGTTGGATATTATACTATCGAAATCGTTTCTGGAAGAAATATGCGTTGAAGCATGAGATTGAATTTGAATTATAGACTTTTATGAAAATACAAATACTCCGGTTCTGTTTAGTTGTTAGTTGTCTTTTGGCCTATGTATCTCCGGTTAAGGCGTTAGAATGGTGGGAAAAGGTAGAGTATCTGACTTACTCGCCCCGTTATTTCGGGCCAAATGCCTTTCCGATTCCCGAGTTGGTAGGAGGAAGCCTGTCCAGCCGTTGGGAAGTGGAGCTTCGGGGGGAATATCATAAGACGCGAGGCGATCAGACGAAAGATATCTTTACCCGTTTGTACATTCCTGTCGTAAAGGGACGTGTAGGAGTGAATGTCAGTTGGGTATTCCAAGAATGGTATGAGATGTCGCCGGAAGTGCGGGATGAGCGTTATGCGGTAGAACTGAAATCCCCGATTGTTTGCCGGGGCGACGTGATCTTTAATTTTTATTTCCAAGCCCTCCGGAGCGAGAAATGGATGGATATCGTGGTAAGCGCCAACCTGAAAACCGCCAGTGGCGGACGCTTGTGCGACGCTCGTTATACGGATGCGGCCTCTTATTGGTTCGACGCCAATCTGGGACGTACGTTGTGGAAGCGGAAAGATGTAAACGCTTCGATCCGTGTGCAAGCTTTAGCGGGTTTTTATTGTTGGATGACTAACGATGTCGTTAATCGTCAGAACGACGCTTTCTGTTATGGGGCAGGTGTGTCAGGGACCTATCGGGGGGTCTCGTTGGATTGTAATTATGCCGGTTTCCGGGGATATCGGGATAATGGGGATAAGCCGATGATTCTACGGACAAAGCTAAATTATGAGCTTAAGAAAAATATCCTGTCCTTCCAATATAAACATGGAATGAAGGACCATCTTTATGATAGCTATTCATTAGCTTATATCCGTTGTTTCTGAATCTGTAAATAATCTATGCTTTCTTGATCGACCTGAATAACGTGGCGAAGCCGTCTGTATAAGCCTTTACGCTGAAATCTTGGATGATATGCTCACGTGAGGCCTTGGCGAACGCTTCCAATCGCTCCGGGTTATCGATAAGCGAGCGGATAGACGCCGCCATTTGTTGAGGAGAAGAAGGCGGCACTAACAATCCGGTGACTCCGTCTATGATTAAGTCTCTTGCTCCCGGTATGTCTGTTACGATACAAGGTACTGAACAAGCCATAGCCTCTCGCACGACTCTTGGGGAGGCATCCCGGTGCGAGGGAAGTATAAACAACTGGGACGTGACCAGAAAAGAGATGGCGTCGGAACGCTGTCCCAGAAAATGAATTTGTGCGCTTACCTTCGACTGTTGGGCTAATTGGAAATCATTTTCCCCATATTCTCCCACGATTGTAAGATGTACCCGTGGATCATCCAATAAGATAAACGCATCAATCAAATCGGTTAAGCCTTTGAACGGCCTGTTCTTCGTCGCTCCGATATAGATGCAACGAAAGGCGTCGTCCGGAATATCGTCTGCTTGTTTGGGCGTACGGACTGCCTCCTTGATCCAATCGATATCAAATGGCTTTGTGCTGGTCGTTAGTCTTTTTCGTGCGATGAATCGGGAGAGATATTCCTCGATATCTTTGGTCTCGCATACGACATGCTCCACGGCGGGATTTAATATGCCTAGATAATAGGTCGGATCGAACCGCTTCAATTTAGCCTGCGTACCTCGGTATGCGATATTCTTCGCCCGTGTGCCTATGGAAGCGAATAGAGCGTTTGATAAACCGGAACTACTCGGTGAGTAGATAAGGTCGATCCGATAAGTCTTGATGATTTTGCGCAGGGCACGAATAACGTTCCAGTTGAACTTCGAGGTAATGACCGGCAGATCCAAAGGTGTACAATTCCCATAGATATTTTTGTCGGTATACGATTGGGGAGAAGCGATATAGATGTTGAAGTCCTCAAGCTTGGACAATCCTTCCAGCATTTTGTAGGTTGCTATATCGGCTTCTTTATAGACTAAAAGTATATTCATTGTGTATGGATAAAATGGATTTGCTAAGATCGTGAGATATTCTCGTATACTCGCATGAAATGAGCCGCTAATACGTCGGGCATGAATCGCCGTATATTCTCTCGTCCGCCGGAACGCATGGATTCGGCCAGCTTCGGCTCGTTCAATACGGACTCTATCAAGCCGCGCAGTTCTTGTTCGTTTCTTGGATCGGTATATAAAGCGGACGGTCCGCCCGCCTCTTCCAGACAAGAACCGGTAGCCGCTATCACCGGAATACCGGCAAGCTGGGCTTCTAAGATCGGGATACCGAATCCTTCGAAAAACGAGGGATAGACAAATAAGGTCGCCATCTGATAGAAAGCGGCTAATTCGTTAAAAGGTATATGAGTCAAGATATGGACGCGACCGGACAGGTTGTTTTCCCGGATATAAGTCTCTACCGTGTCCGTATAAGGCGTATGCTTACCGATAGCGATCACGGAGATATCTTCTTTCAGCTTTTTCAGGGCTTTTACCAGAAGCAATAAATTTTTCCGTTCCTCGATGCTCCCTACATATAATATATAAGGCCCGTTTATCTGATATTTCTCGCGTACGGACGATTTCACGTCTTCTTGAACCGCTTGGCCGAATATCGGGTCACAACCTTGGTAAACAACCTCGATCTTGCTTTCCGGAATGTGGAAGAAGTCCCGGATGTCTCGCATCGTCTGTCGGCTGATCGCTATGATCTTGTCCGACCGTAAACAAGCTTGCTTGAATTTGTAGGTATAGATGGAACGATCGATCGGTTTATAAAGCTGCGGGTAACGCAAGAAGATCAAGTCATGTATCGTTACGACCGCTGGGATTCCGTTCTGTTTTAGATTCATAGGAATCTCATTACTCAAGCCATGGAACAGATCTACGTGCTCTTTTCGAAGCGTAGCCGTTAGGCCCGAGGTACGCCATAAAGACGGAAATAGTTTATCGAACCTGCCTTCCGGATAATGGAATGAGACACTTGGACGCTCCTCGATCCGTTTCCGTAACACTTCTTTGCCTTTGCCCGGCGTATAGAGTTGATAGGTATGCTCCGGGAAAGAAGCGGACAAACTATTCACTATGAACCGGCTATAATTACCCAGTCCGGTAGCGTTATGCGTAATCCGTTTTGCGTCGAAAGCGATCTTCATAGGCTTGAATTCGATATATTGGGCAAATATACGATATAATTTTAATTACCTTTACCTCATTTCCTTCCGAAATCCGCCGGGATCTCCCCCCATACGGATGTTTCCCATTTGAGGATCTGGGTGGTATAGGTATGGGTGTTCAACCATTTCTCGGCCCGCTCGATGAGGTCGAAGATAGGTTCGTTGATCGGTTTACGTGCTAATAGGGTTTTGCATTTCTTTTTCTTGACCCAGCTGATGGCGTTGCGGCTATCCGAATAGATCGGCAGGTCGCTTCCCTTTTGCTGTAGCAAGGCGAGGCCGTGTACTAAGGCGAGGAATTCCCCGACATTGTTCGTGCCCTCCTTCAGCGGGCCGATATGGAAGATCTCTTGCCCGGTAGCGGTATAAACGCCTCTGTACTCCATATCCCCGGGATTACCGCTACAGGCGGCGTCTACGGCAAGACTCTCATTGATGGGGTTCCCGATCGGGGCTTCTGGCGCGAGACGGGCCACGGCTTTCGGGGAAGAGGCGGTCTTTAGGTAATGGGTATAGCCGGCCTCGAAGGCTTTGGCGGCTTCCTCCCGGTTCTCGAAGGATTTATATTTGGCTCCCTCTTGTCCGTCTACCTGTGCCTTGCATTCCGCCCAGTTATCATAGATTCCCGGGTTCAACCCTTTCCATACGACATAAAACTTATTCTTGGCCATGACTCTTACTCAAGATTTCTTGTGAGAATTGCGTATAGGTACCGAACGGCGCTCTTTTATCCTTGAAGAAACGGATCAAGGCGTCCAGCCTTCTTTCCATGCCGCAACCGGAATGGTTGGTCATGATAAACGGCAACTTTAGCTCTTTCCGGTCGCTCAAGGAGGTAAACTCCCACGGATGGAAATAGGTCAGGAAATAACCGTCCTCTTTCCAAGTCCAAAGCGCTAACTTACGGTACAAGGTGGCCGGAAGGTTATGGTAAGCCAGCCAAAACAAGGGGAAACGGACGATCGGGGTCACCGAGGCGGGCAGTTGCAATACGCCATCTTTCATGAAATAGGTGCGGGGTTGCCCCAGATGGTTATAACGGCCGGGAATACAAGTCGGGTTCAAGGACGAGTTGTATAAGTAACCGGCCTTATGGATCTCTTCTTCTTCGACGGGCATCATGCGGGCCATACGGAAACCGTTCACCGGTTGTCCGGTCAGTTCCTCCAATGCCTCTTTGGACTTGCGTAGATCGGCGGTCTCGAACGACGAGTGATAAAAACCATGCGAAGCGATCTCATGTCCACCCTTTTGGATGTCCAAGATCAAATCCTTCGCATGAAGGGCGAAGTTCGCCGTGCAAAAGAAAGTCGCTTTTACCCGGTGACGGGCCAGACATGCCAATATCTTCCGGGTTCCTTCCACGGAAGTACGCATTTGTTCCTCGAACGGCAATTCCACGCCGTGTTCCAATGGAGCGTCAAACTCCTCGATATCAAAACTAAGTAATATCATGAATGTTAATTAATCTCTATGAAATAAGATGGATAAGAAGTTCAACGCTTCCCGCCGCAGGACCTTGAATCCCATATCGGATACCGCTAGTCCTTCTTTGATGTTCGCATTGATCGTCCGTAAGTTTATCTCTTTCCGGCGACTTGCCTTATAGATAAATTCTGTATCGAACAGGAAGCTATTGATACGGGTGGTCAGGAATATCGCTTGTCCCGCTTGACTGAATCCTTTCATACCTCCTTGCGTATCCTTGATCTTGATCCTCAAAATCCATGTGTTACATATATGGGATAGCTTGGATAGCACTTTTCGGAAAGGAGGCAAATTCTCCTGATAACTTTTGCTACGGGTAGCCACGACCACGTCCGCTCCTCCTAGCAACGTCTCGACCATCCTGCCGAACGAGTCGTTTGTATAAGGGAAATCGTAGTCCGTATAAATAATGTAGGGAGAGGTACATCGCTTTACTGCCTCTCGCAAGGCATATCCTTTTCCCCTGTTGGGCTTATAGTCTACGACGCAGACATTCGGTATCAATTGCCGGAGGCGGTCAATCGTTTCCGGCTCGTATCCCCGTCTCGAACCATCACTGACAATAAAAAGGTGGAAACGTACCGGGCTGAATAATCGCTCCACTTCGCGGAAATGGGTGGCTACTCGTTCCTCCCAGCCCGAAGGCGGGTTGTAACAAGGTAATACCAAATCTATGTCTGCTCGTGCGTTCATTCCATTTATACCTTTACCGGATTATAACTCCTCGTACACATCTCAAATGTCAGCTTTAGCCAGATCAGCATACAAGGCAACGCTTTTAACGCATACGGGTATACATAATGCACTCGTATGTATTTCGGGAAAAGATCGGACGGAGACATGCTGGTCAATATAAAGGCGAAGACCATCAAGACAATATCCAATGTCGAACGTTTCCACGGTACAGCCGTATACCAAATAGCGACTCCGATAAACGCTATGATATAGGTACTGGACTCGCTACCCGTGCTGAACAGTACGACAAACATCAACACCGAGGCCAATAACGTTTTCCGGAAAGCCTCATATTTATATTGACTGATGCGTAGATAAGGCAGGCCGAATACTATTAATCCCCCTATTATCAGATAAATGTCCGAGTAACTGACCGATCCCGATATCTTACGAACCATTCCCAAGAAGGAAATGTTCTGCATGAGCGCAAATAAGTTCTCCGAATTTTTTCCGGATAAGTCCTCGAACCAACCGGTATATTGGGACATTATATAATCCGGCCCGGACAATATCATCGGGGCTACGACCATGATGACCGCCCATCCTACGCAAGATAGGCTAAACTTCATCTTATGGCGAGAGAAAAAGAAGAATGCCAATCCCGTGATCCCATACAATTTAGTAAAGGTACCCAACATGATCACGAAAGCGGCCCATACGTCTTTCTCTTTCTCTATCAATGCGTAGGCGAGGACAATGATAGCGGCGATACTGATATTAAATTGCGACATGAAAAGCGAGGTAAGCAACTCGTGGGCACAGAACCAATAGATAAAGATACGTTCCCGCTTGATCCCCGGCAGCATCTTGACCGCCCAGAATAAGAAAAGGCTTTGCGCCACCGACCAAGTGAGCAGTCCTAACCATAACGGTGTAATGGCGAACGGAGCCACTACCAAGCTAAATACCGGCCCGTAGTGAAAAATGTCGTTGTATTCTTCCGGATAGGCGGCATAGAGCGGCAATTCATTCAACGTATGCCAAAAGGATTGTCTGAAGATCGAGAAGTTGTTATATTTCCCGGGGAAATACTTGGTAATCCATGCGATAACCCCCAGCAATGTCCATAGCCCCATCAAGGTACTATATTTGCTGAAGAATGGTTTATGGATGATCGTATTGAATTTATCTATAAATTTCATCATCGAATCTCTATCTGTCTACGGGGCAAAATTACATAAAAACGGTGACTTTTATGCGAGTTAAATAAAAATACTATTTTTGCGTCCAAAACTGGTAAGAGATTATTTATGAATGAAATGTTGAGATACACGATCATTCGTGTCATTCTGTTTGTAATGGGAGGCTTTCTTGTTCTCGGATGTTCGGATGAAGATGATGTGGATAATAGTGGAGGAACGAGTAAATATGGTTTAATACGGATGGCGGAGGAGGATTATGATTCGTCGAATACTTCTTATATCCTTCGGGATGAGGAACCGGACGAGGTTCTTTTCGATTCGTCAAAGCGAAAATTCAAGGTGAATGAGCCTTTGCAGGTGTCAGTTACCGGGCAGAAGGAGTTGATGCTTCGTTTCTATTCTCCTAGAGCTATCCATAATGTGATTGTCTGGGCTACGGTTGAGGGTTGTGAGGATGAGGTACGGTTTGCGGAGTTTACTACGGTTTTACCTTTTCAGGAGTTTAAAATGAAGCTGCCTTTTCTAGAACGGGCGAAGGTTTATTATACACGTTCCGGCGAGGAGGTTACCATAGATGCCCATCCGGATATCGTGGCCGAGAATATAAGTTTGCGGGTTGAATGTGGAGATCCGGTCTATCAAGGAATGATAAACGTGAAACCTAAGTGGGATATTTGGTTTGGTAAATATTCTGGTTCGAACTGGGGCAACTTCAGGCCACATCTGGCTCGTGAGGCGGTTGCCCTTTCCTTGAATATGGCCGCGATGTTTTCTTCCTCGCTTTTTGATGAGGAACTGGAGAAGTGGCGCGGCAAGCTGATAAATAACGAGCAAATCGTGGATATAGATGTGTTGAAGAAACAGATCACGAATCATGGCGGGTTGTGTTATGGACGCGTGGTGAATGTTGTCGGTCTGGGTGGAGGAAATACCTTTGGGCTAGGTGAATATGTCTATCTGACCCATTATGCCGACGATGCCAATGGTTCTGACACGCCGTATCATGAGCTGGCGCACTGCTTGGGGTATGGGCATAGTGGGAATATGACGTACTATCCGGCGGAAGGCGGTTTCCCTACAATTTGTATGAAGGTTTACTCACAGCTTTCCGTGAGCAAGAAATTACCGGTTTATTCCCGCCGTTTCTTGCATACCCGGAGGAATAAGAATCTGGTAGAGAATAAAAACGTGTATACTTCCTCGAAATACATTATCGATGATCCGGAATTGGATGCCATAGATGGCGGGCTTGGGCTTGCTCCGATGGAGACGGATAGGGCTGGTGATGAGGGTTCTCCTCTCTCATTTACACTTTCTGTCTTGGATATTCCCGGTGCCACTGTGGAAACTTTTCATCCGAAAGCGGTCCATCTTTATGGGAATACGCTATATGTAGCAAATGACGCTCCGGGACATTATAGTTTGGAGGTCTTTGATGTATCTTCCGGTAATGTGCGTCATGTGAAAAGTATGGTTGAGTGGATGAACGGAGATAAGAAAGAGACCTTTGCGGGGGAGCCAAACGGCGTGACTCGCTCGTATGGGAAAATATATGTCACGAATACGGGAAGCCGTACGGATGTGTTTGATGCGGAAACGTATGAGTTCATTACTTGTATCGGTACGGGTACTTGGGGTGAGGGTGGTTATCAGACCGTTCATGCGTTTGATGTGACGGCTAGTCAAGGGGCTGTCTTTATCCGGGATAAACGGAAACTGGTAGTTGTCTTGGAGCAAGATGTACAGCCCGGTTCCGCTGCTCGGGTACCTATATATAGCCGTAGCGTAAATTTACAAGAGGCAATGGGTACTTATGCAGTAGCGGCACGAAATGATGGCTTTTTATATGTGACGGCCCAGAATAAAAATATAATCTATTTATTCGATCCTGCGGACATTCGGGCAGGGGACACGGGCTTTGCGCCGTATCTGGTGACATTGGGATTTGAAAAGTCTCCCCAGTCGATAGCGTTTGTAGGGGATCGTTTGTTTGTTACGCTTCGTGTCGATGATAAACGGTCGGAGCTATGGGAGATCAGCCCTAAGAACGGAAAATTATTGCAGGACTTTACTGATTCGATGGTCTATCCCGAGAAAATAGCCGGTGCTCGTCATACTTTATTGGTAGTGGATCGTGCGACCCAGACAGTAAAAGCCATTGGCCTATGATTTTTTTATTGATTCTTAGGAATAAAGAAGATGGAGTTCCCGGAAAAAGTTTACATTTGCGAAAACTATTATAATAACGTATGAAACGTGTTTTTTTGGTCGGATATATGGGAGCGGGCAAGACAACGGTGGGAAAAGAGCTTGCCAAGCTCGCCGGTCTTTCGTTCATAGATCTTGATTACTATATCGAAGGGCGTTATCATAAGGCCGTTTCGCAGATATTCGCCGAGAGAGGGGAGGAGGCTTTCCGAGAGATAGAACGGAATATGCTTCACGAGGTCGCTGAGTTTGAGGACGTGCTGATCTCCACGGGAGGAGGCGCTCCTTGCTTTTTCGATAACATGGAGTTTATGAACGCTTCTGGCACGACGGTTTACTTGAAGGTGTCAGTCGAGGAGCTGGCGAAGCGTCTGGAGTTGTGCAAACATACCCGTCCGGTGTTGAAAGGACGTTCCGGGGAGGAACTGAAGGCGTTTATCGCCGAGAGTCTGGAGAAAAGGAATCCGTTTTATACGAAGGCGTCCATAACGTTTGATGCCGAGAAGATGTTAACAGAATCTGATGTACATGACATATCGAACGCGTTAATGAAAATCCTATAGCATATGGAAGCGAACGACGGCCGGCAGGCACAGGGGGCCTATATCCCGCAGGAATTATTGAAAGAGATCAGCAAGGTGAATAACCGTTTGCTCATCGGTATTCCTCGTGAACAATGCGAGGCGGAAAAACGTTTGCCGTTAACTCCGGAGGCGGTGGATATGCTGACCGATTGCGGTCACCGGGTGCTGGTGGAAAGTGGCGCCGGATTAGGTATCAACTATTCCGATAATCATTTCTCGGAGGCGGGGGCGGAGATCGTCGATACGCCCGCAGAAGTTTTCCAAGCGGATCTGATCTTGAAGATATTGCCTCCGTTGCCGGTGGAAATCGCACTTATGAGACCTCGCACGACCGTTTTCTCATTGGTGCAGTTTAATTTATTCGCTCAAGAGGCTTTCGAGTTGATGATGGCGAAACGGATTACCGCTATCTCTTATGAGTTGATGGCGGATGAATATAATCGTTTCCCGGTGCTGAATGTCACTTCCGAGATCGAGGGGGCGGCTTCCATAACGATCGCTTCCGAGCTGTTGAGCAATACCCAAGGAGGTAAAGGGATCTTATTAGGCGGTATCCCGGGCGTATCCCCTACAGAAGTGGTGATTATCGGGGCCGGAAACGCCGGGACCGTGGCCGCGCGTGCCGCGTTGGCCTTGGGAGCATCCGTGAAAGTATTCGATGATGATATCAATAAATTGCGTATAATACAACAGGTCTTGGGGCAAGGGCTTTTTACTTCCACGTTCCATCCGAATGTGCTGCATAATGCGTTTCGTAGCGCTGACGTGGTGATCGGGGCGATGCGTTATATTAATACGAGACATCGCTATATTATCGCTACGGACTTGGTGCGTACGATGAAAAAGGGAGCTTTGGTGATCGATCTGAGGGTAAGCCAAGGCGGTTGCTTTGAGACGACTTGCTGCTTGTCGAGGGAAGATCCTGCGGTGTTCGAGCAATATGGGGTATTACATTATTGTAAACTGAATATCAGCAACCGGGTGGCTCGTACTACCTCGATGGCTTATAGTAATATATTCGTACCTTTATTATTGTCGTTGGGCGACGCCGGTTCCGTGCAAGGAATGATCAAATCGGATAAGGGCTTTAGGGCGGGAGTATATATGTATTATGGGAAGACAGTGAATAGTTATGTGTCTAACCATTTTAATCTATCATCTAATAATCTTGATCTATACCTCTCTGCTTTTTGATGCGGAAAAGTTTTGAACTCGCAAAGTTTATGCTTTACTTTGCGGACGATCTAAATACCAATAAGCGATAAAGCTAATAAAGTATATTATGGCAGAACAGACAAAAGTTAAGACGCTGGAGAAGGTTGTAATTCGTTTCTCGGGAGACTCGGGAGATGGTATGCAGTTAACCGGTACAATCTTTTCAAACCTGTCCGCGGTTTTCGGGAACGAGATTTCTACATTCCCAGACTATCCGGCAGAAGTACGTGCTCCACAAGGAACACTAAGTGGTGTATCTGGATTCCAAGTGCACTTGGGATCGCGCAAGATCTTCACACCCGGTGATAAGGCCGACGTATTGGTGGCCATGAATCCCGCCGCGCTGAAGGTGAACGTAAAACACCTAAAACCCAATGCGATTGTTTTAATCGACACGGACTCTTTCAAGAAAAGTGATTTGGATAAGGCCTTGTTTACGACCGATGATCCGTTTACTGAGCTGGGATTGACTGGCGTGCAGGTTGTTGCCGCTCCGATCTCTACGATGGTAAAAGACGGATTGGTTGAGTTTGGTTTGGACAATAAATCGGCTCTTCGCTGTAAGAATATGTTCGCCTTAGGACTTGTTTGCTGGTTGTTCGAGCGTCCACTGGAGGAGGCTATGCACATGTTGCAGAATAAGTTCGCTAAGAAACCGGTTATCGCCCAAGCTAATATCAAGGCTTTGACGGACGGTTATAATTATGGTAATAACATCCATGCCTCAGTTTCTACGTATCGTATCGAGAGTAAGAAAGCCGAGCCTGGATTCTATACGGACGTGAATGGTAATAAGGCTACTTCCTATGGTTTGATAGCCGCTGCCGAGAAGGCTGGTTTGCAGTTGTTCTTGGGTAGTTACCCGATCACTCCGGCTACTGATATTTTACATGAATTATCTAAACGTAAGGATTTAGGCGTTATCACGGTTCAGGCCGAGGATGAGATCGCCGGTATCTGTACTTCTATCGGAGCTAGTTTCGCCGGTTGCTTGGCGGCTACATCTACTTCCGGACCGGGGCTTGCCTTGAAGAGCGAGGCGATCGGTTTGGCTGTAATCGCCGAGTTGCCTTTGGTGATTATCGATGTTCAGCGTGGCGGTCCTTCTACGGGCTTGCCGACGAAGAGCGAGCAAACGGACTTGATGCAGGCTCTGTATGGCCGTAATGGTGAGAGCCCTGCCGTGGTAATAGCGGCCTCTACGCCGACTGATTGTTTTGATGCCGCATTTTGGGCGGGTAAGTTGGCCGTGGAGCATATGACTCCGGTTATCTTGTTGACCGATGCCTTTATCGCTAACGGTTCTTCCGCTTGGAGAATTCCGGAAATGGATAAATATCCGGAGATTAAGCCGAATTACGTAGCTAATTATCAAGACGAGAAAGTCTGGAAGGCGTATCGTCGTAACAAGGAAAGCTTGGTTCGTTACTGGGCGATTCCGGGAACGGAAGGTTTCGCTCATCGTCTGGGCGGTCTGGAGAAAGACTACGAGACGAGTGCGATCTCTACCGATCCGGCTAACCACCAGAAGATGGTGACGACCCGTCAGGCTAAGATCGATAAGATCGCCGACTATATCCCCGAACTGGAAGTGATCGGAGATGAGGACGCTGATTTATTGATTGTTGGTTGGGGTGGAACCTACGGACACCTTTACGAGACGATGGAGACGATGCAAGAGAATGGCAAGAAGGTGGCTTTCGCTCACTTCAAGTTTATCAACCCGCTGCCTAAGAATACGGCTGAGGTTCTTTCTAAGTATAAGAAAGTGGTGGTGGCTGAGCAAAATAACGGCCAGTTCGCTAACTATTTACGTGGAAAGGTACCCGGATTTAACCCGTATCGCTTCAATCGTGTAAAGGGACAACCTTTTGTCGTTGCGAGATTAGTTGAGGAATTCACTAAAATATTGGAGGTTTAAAAGATGACAACAGAAGAAACTAAATTTCAACCGAAAGATTATAAAAGCGACCAGTACGTACGTTGGTGCCCGGGTTGTGGCGACCATGCGGTACTGAATTGCCTGCATAAGGCTATGGCCGAGGTAGGAGTGGCTCCTCACAATATGGCAGTTATCTCAGGTATCGGCTGTTCTTCCCGCTTACCTTATTATATGAATACGTATGGCTTCCATACGATCCATGGTCGTGGAGCGGCTATCGCTACCGGCGTAAAGACGGCTCGCCCGGACTTGAGCGTATGGTTGATTACGGGTGATGGCGACTGCTTGGCTATCGGCGGTAATCATTTTATCCACGCTGTCCGTCGTAATATCGATTTGAATATCGTTCTTTTCAACAATAAGATCTATGGTTTGACGAAGGGACAGTACTCCCCGACATCCGACCGTGGTTTCGTATCCAAGAGTTCTCCTTATGGGACGGTGGAAGATCCGTTTATCCCGGCCGAGTTGGCGTTGGGTGCCCGTGGTAATTTCTTCGCCCGTACGATTGACGTGGATTTGAAGAATACGACCGAGGTATTGACGGCTTCCGCCCGTCATAAAGGCGCTTCCGTTACGGAGGTATTAGTGAATTGTGTGATCTTTAATGACGGTATCCATAAAGGTATCGTAGACAAGGAATACCGTGCGGATCGTACGATTTTCCTTCGCCATGGCGAGAAAATGGTTTATGGCGCTAACATGGATAAAGGTCTTGTGCTAGATGGCCTAAAACTGAAATCCGTAACGATCGGACAAGATGGTTATACGATGGATGACGTATTGGTACACGACGCCCATGAGAAGGATAACACCTTGCATATGATGCTTGCCATGATGAGCGGTGATATGCCAATTGCGTTAGGCGTAATACGAGATGTGGAGGGACCGACCTATGATGAGGCTGTCCACCAGCAAATCGAGGAGGTACAAGCGAAGAATCCTACACGTAAATTACACGACCTTTTGATGAAAGGTGAGATTTGGGAGGTAAAGTAATATATTTCTGATTGGATATAAGAGAAGGCGCAAGATATTTATCCTGCGCCTTTCTTATATTTATACGCTGGATTTGTTTGTGCGGAAAAAAGTATATATCTTTGTTTCAGTCACAATAAAAGCGAATACCTATGATGACAACTTCGGAAATAGTTGAGATGCTAGCTAAAAGTATATGATTTGTAAACTCCATATTACAAATAGACTAAGGGTTTTGTTAATTGCATGGAAAAGAGTAATTATTACTGAAAAATTTCCTTAATAAGCTGTGTACGATAAAAAAAAATATTACTTTTGTACCGCGGTTAACAAGGTGGAGTCGCAGCAAGCTCCAAAAGGTCGGAAAGCCTCACCGTATCGAACTAGAGTAGAGAGAAAAGTTATATAAAGTCAATCATTTAAATTAAATTCAAGATGGCTAATTTAGATTTAAGCAAGTACGGAATTGTTGATGTGAAAGAAATCGTTCACAATCCGTCTTATGATGTTCTGTTCGCAGAAGAAACTAAACCGAGTTTGGAAGGCTTCGAGAAAGGCCAAGTAACTGAGCTAGGTGCTGTAAACGTGATGACTGGTATTTATACAGGTCGTTCTCCTAAAGATAAATTTTTCGTAAAGAATGAAGCCAGCGAAGATTCTGTATGGTGGACTTCTGATGAATATAAGAATGATAACAAGCCTTGTTCTGAGGCCGCTTGGGCAGACTTGAAGGCTAAAGCCGTAAAAGAATTGTCTGGCAAACGTTTGTTCGTTGTCGATACATTCTGTGGCGCTAACGAGGCTACTCGTTTGAAAGTACGTTTCATCATGGAGGTTGCTTGGCAAGCTCACTTCGTAACTAATATGTTCATCCGTCCGACAGCTGAGGAATTGGCTAACTACGGCGAACCTGATTTCGTTTCTTTCAACGCTGCTAAGGCTAAAGTTGACAACTACAAAGAATTAGGCTTGAACTCTGAGACTGCTACTGTTTTCAACTTGAAGACTAAAGAGCAAGTTATCTTGAATACTTGGTACGGTGGTGAGATGAAGAAGGGTATCTTCTCTATCATGAACTACTTGAACCCGTTGCGTGGTATCGCTTCTATGCACTGCTCCGCTAACACGGATAAAGAGGGCAAGAGCTCAGCTATCTTCTTCGGTTTGTCTGGTACTGGTAAGACTACTTTGTCTACGGACCCGAAACGTTTGTTGATCGGTGACGATGAGCACGGATGGGATAACGAAGGTGTATTCAACTACGAGGGTGGTTGCTACGCTAAGGTTATCAACTTGGATAAAGAGAGCGAGCCGGATATCTACAACGCTATCAAACGTGACGCTCTTCTTGAGAACGTAACAGTTGCCGCTGATGGTAAGATCGATTTCGCTGATAAGTCAGTTACAGAGAACACTCGTGTTTCTTATCCGATCTATCACATCGAGAACATCGTTAAGCCGGTTTCTAAAGGCCCGCACGCAAAACAAGTTATCTTCTTGTCTGCTGACGCATTTGGTGTATTGCCTCCAGTATCTATCTTGACTCCGGAGCAAACTCAATACTACTTCTTGTCTGGATTTACCGCTAAATTAGCAGGTACAGAGCGTGGTATCACGGAACCGACTCCTACATTCTCCGCTTGTTTCGGTGCTGCTTTCTTGTCATTGCACCCGACAAAATACGGCGAAGAGTTGGTTAAGAAGATGGAAATGACTGGCGCTAAGGCTTACTTGGTGAACACAGGTTGGAACGGTAGCGGCAAACGTATCTCTATCAAAGATACAAGAGGTATCATCGACGCTATCCTTGATGGTTCTATCAATGAGGCTCCGACAAAGAAGATCCCGTATTTCGACTTCGAGGTTCCGACTGCATTACCGGGCGTAGATCCGAAGATCTTAGATCCTCGCGATACCTATGCTGATCCTGCTCAATGGGATGAGAAAGCGAAGGATTTGGCTGCTCGCTTCCAGAAGAACTTTGCTAAGTTCACGGGCAACGAAGCTGGTAAGGCATTGGTTGCTGCTGGTCCTCAGTTATAATTGCTTAAAAAACCTTGATCAAAAAAGGTCAAGGTTTAAAAATATCTTTATAAAAAAGCGTGGAATTACTAATTCTGCGCTTTTTTTATGATAACTACGTTAATTTTATTATAAATGTAAAGTAGTTAAAAAAAATATTCCTACCTTTAGACCGGATTATCTGTTATAAGAAGAGCTTAAAAAGGAGTAATGATAAAAAAACTGGCACTTATTATTGGCTTTATAATTTGTTTGTCATCTTGTGGCAAGGATTATGTCTATCGGATTGAAGGGGAACTTTCTAATCTGGAAGGTCAAACCGTATATGCTGTATTTGAGAAGGATAATTATAAAGTGGTTGATACCGTGGCTTGTACGAAACCCGGGCAGTTCCAGATCGATCAAAATGAAGCGGGTTTCCATTGTGTGACTATTTTCTTTGCAGATAAAGAGCATTGGGTTACGGCTTATCTGGAACCGGGAGAAACCGTAAAAATCACGGGCGACGCTAACTCTCCATTGCTATTGCAGGTAAAGGGGGGACGGACAAATGATAAGTTGACCGCTTTTAAGAAAAAAATCGCTCCTTTATTGACGGAATTGACAAATTTATCAAATTCTTTAAATAGCAAGGATTTGAACGATACGATCGAGGAGACGGATATCGCCGCTCGTTTGGCGAATGTTAATATGCAATTGAGCGAGGAAGCGATCCGGTACGTGAAAGAGAACCCGGATGAAGAGGCATCCGTTGTCTTGATTCAATCTTTTTTCTCAGATCCCGATGATACTCGTAAAATTGATGAGTTGTTGGCGTTATTGAATCCAAGGTTGAAAGACTTTTATCTGGTGAAGGAGCTGGAGCAATATAGCGCCCGTGCGAAACGTACGGCTTTGGGTGCGGAAGCCCCAGATTTCTCCGTAAGGAATATTTATGGGAATACGGTAAGTTTGGATTCTTTCCCGCAGAAATATTTATTGCTGACGTTTACCGCTCCTTGGTGTGATATGTGCCAGACAGAGGATCTATATCTGGATAAGGTAGCGATGAAATATCCGAAAGATCAGTTGGACATTCTTTTGGTTAGCTTGGACGATAATCCGGATAATGTCCGGGATGTACTGAAGAAGGATAGTATAGCGTGGAACTTGGTAACAGATTCGGCCGGACAAGCGGCTATGTTGATAGATCTGTATAACGTAAGCGTATTGCCACGCTGTTTCTTGATAGATGAGGATCATAAGATCTTGATGAAAACAGAGAATGGAATCGAGATCAAGCAAACACTGGAAAACTTGTTCGAAGACTGAGCGATTGAAAACAGGAGGTTCCGGTTTTAATTTGTAATTAGTAACTCAAAATTCTTAACTATGTTAGTAAAATCTTATGCCGCTGCCGTGCAGGGGATTTCCGCTACGGTCGTTACCGTAGAAGTGAACTGTTCCAAAGGTATCCAATTCTTTTTAGTCGGTCTTCCGGACGTGGCCGTTCGTGAGAGCCATGAACGCATTATCTCGGCTCTTCAAGTATGTGGTTATAAATTCCCCCGCAATCGTATCGTTATTAATATGGCCCCCGCAGATATCCGTAAGGAAGGGTCTTCTTATGATCTGCCTTTGGCGATCGGTATTCTGGCGGCGGCAGAGCAGATAGATTCATCCAACTTATCCAAATTCGTATTGATGGGCGAGCTTTCTATGGATGGGAGCCTCCAACCGATAAAAGGGGCATTGCCTATCGCTATTAAGGCTAGGGAAGAAGGCTTTAAGGGCTTTATCTTACCCAAGCAAAACGCTTGTGAGGCTGCGGTGGTGAACGATCTGGAAGTGTATGGAGCTTCGAATATCAAAGAGGTGCTGGAGTTTATGGAGGGGAAACCTACATTGCGGCCTACGGTCATTGATACCCGTAAGGAGTTTTACGACCGCCAGCAATTGTTTGATTGCGATTTCTCCGATGTCCGGGGACAAGAGAACGTGAAGCGTGCGATGGAGGTGGCCGCAGCCGGCGGACATAATCTGATCATGGTAGGTCCTCCCGGAAGTGGCAAGTCCATGTTGGCGAAACGTCTCCCTACGATCTTGCCTCCCTTTACCTTGCATGAGTCCTTGGAAACAACTAAAATCCATTCCGTAGCCGGTAAGATAGGAGGTGGCACCTCCTTGATGGTACAACGTCCTTTTCGCTCTCCCCATCATACGATCTCTAATGTCGCTATGGTAGGAGGTGGCACTTTCCCGCAGCCGGGAGAGATCAGCTTGGCTCACAATGGTGTCCTTTTTTTGGATGAGTTGCCGGAATTTAACAGGAGTGTCTTGGAAGTCATGCGGCAGCCATTGGAAGATCGAGTGATCAATATCTCCCGTGCCCGTTTCACGGTGGAATATCCAGCTGGCTTTATGCTTGTGGCCTCCATGAATCCTTGTCCCTGCGGCTACTACAACCATCCGGACCGTCCTTGTCTCTGTTCTCCCGGAGCCGTCCAGAAATATATGAACCGCATTTCCGGCCCATTACTCGATCGTATCGATATCCAGATAGAGATTGTCCCTGTCCCTTTCGAGAAGATTTCCGAGCAACAGCCCTCAGAGCCTAGTATCGCTATCCGTGAGCGGGTCATAAAAGCCCGTGCGATCCAGGAAAGGCGTTTTGCCGCTTATGAGGGTATTTATTGTAATGCCCAGATGAACTCCAAGCTACTCCATCAGTACGCCGTTCCCGACGCTTCCGGCCTCTCCATCCTCAAAACCGCCATGCAACGTCTCTGCCTCTCCGCCCGTGCCTATGACCGTATCCTGAAAGTCTCCCGCACGATAGCCGACTTGGATAATTCGGAACATATCGAAGTCCGGCATTTGGCGGAGGCGATACAGTATAGGAGTTTGGATAGGGAGAATTGGGGGATGTGAGATTGCACTTAGAATACATCTATTAACCATAATAGTGCAGTTACTAAGCTGAAAAAACTATCTTTATATTAGTTGGAAATTGCGCTATTTATGGCTGTTGAAGTGAATAACTGACGGCTTGTCGAGTGAACAACTGATGGCTATACCTGGTGGTCAGCTTACGGCTTGGGAAGTGAATAACTAATCACTTGGGAAGCCTTTTGTGAATGATTTAACGTGCTGTATGCCAGTCAAGAAAAGATATCCGAGCAGAAGGTCTTTAAAAGTAAGCTAGCTTACTTTTTTAGGGTTGTTTAGGAATTGCGGTATTCTTGCGGACTCATACCTACATGGCGTTTAAAATACTTTCCGAAGAAGGACATATTAGTGAAATTCAGTGTATAGGCGATATCGTGGATGGTAAGGTTCGTCGATTTTAGTTGTGCCTTTGCGTCCATGATAACCATCGAGGTGATAATCTCTATACAAGTTTTTCCCGTACTTTGTTTGACGATCGTACTTAGGTGTGCTTGCGTGATGCCAAGCCGCTTGGCATACCATGCAACGGATCGTTGCATGGTATAGTTTTGCATTACTAGTTGAGTGAAATTCTTACTGATTAGCTCTGCTTTGGAGAGCATTGACAGGTCTTCCGTCTGGTCTTTATACATGCTGCTGATCCCCATCAGCATACCGGTAAACAAATGGTTGGTAATCCCGCGATTTATTTTCGTGGCGTAAAACTCGTATGTTTTGAGTAATAACTCAAAATAATCTTTCATAAGAGGCTGGGCTTTCTCTTTTAGCTTATACACCGGATTGTCTTTCACGATATAATGCATGTCTATGACAGCTTTGCTGGAGTTCGCTTGGCTGAGGAAATCAGATGAGAATCCCATGAAATAGATCTGTAGGTCCCCGTCTGCCCTATGGATCTGCAGGATTGATCCGGGCATGATGGTGATGAAGCTTCCGGGTTCTACCTTGAGTTGCGTTAAGTTGATGGATGCCTCGATCTCTCCTCCTAGGCATAGCACGAAAATCCCCGCTTTCAATCGGCATGGGTAATTCGCATACAGATTCAGCAGGCCTATATCTTCGATCGAAAGCTTCCCGATCACCCAATCTTGAGGCAGGTCTATTTTGGGAATGTCATTTTCCATGTTTGTTTAATTATTCACTTATCGGGAACGTTTGACAAAAGTAGGCATTTTTAAAGATTTGCCGTGTCTTGTGGAAGGAAAATTATACGAGCGTCTGAAACTTGCGGTATTCCGGAGGCTTTTCGGAGTCGCTTGGGTGTTTGGGCTGGACTGGTATGGTTTCTTGTCGAAGGAAGTAGTTGCCATTAGAATTATCTTTTCTGTTTCGTTTTGATTGAATTTGGATGTATATTGTGACAGGGGTATTTCCTTGACCTATCAAAATAGCGAAAGAATCAGGAAGATAAGTGGCCTTTTATGTTAAAAAGTAACGTTTTCGGTACACGTTAGACGGCGAATATGTATGCAATAGGCAGCATTGGGCAATGCCTATACTGCCGTTGGGCATCGTGAGTAGTCGTGAATAGGGGTGTAAGTAGTCGTGAATAGGCATTCTTATACTGTTATAACCCTATTGTAAGACTGTTTTTTCCCTCTCTCACTCCCCATAATATGAATTACGATGAATTATTTTTGCTAGAACAAAATGTCGTTTTTTGATATATGGCTATCATTCAAATAATTGCTGATTTTCTCTTATGAATTTGGAAGTAAGTAGTACTTTGCCCCGAAATAATCGATACTCAAGAGGTTGAGATTACAAATTGCCATTTTGTCAAATCCTTTTTTCTTCCATCGAAGCGACTATCTTGTAATCTTGCTTTCTCTAGGGGCGGCTCTTGTCTGAGCGCATTTTGTTTAGGCACGGTTTCTAATAAAAGGAACAATGGGTTGTAAAAATAGAACATGGCCACTCTTTATAAATGGCTCTGTATGTGTAGGGGTGAGGTATGGAATCTAAAAAAAGGAATAGGTAATAAGACAAATAGACCTTGTAGGATCTTTGTGAAATATATTCTTTTGCATCCAAATTGGGATCGAATGGATCTATACGAATTGAAGTAATTGAAAAAAGCATTTATATGAGGAAAAAGAATTTTACATCTATGGGAATGGCCTGCTTACTGGGCTGTTGTTTGATGTTGGGTAGCTGTAGCTCTGAAGTGGATAATTTGGATATTCCGAAGGGCAAAGGTTTCGTGAAAATAGATCTGGCACCGGAGGTCGGTTTTCAAACAAAAGCCGTGGATGAGAGTGAGTATAAGGATGTGAACAATTATACTGTGCAAGTGTTTAAATCCGGGCAAGAGGAGAATCTTATTATTAATGATTTGTATAAGAATTTGGAAGAGAAATATTCTTTGAATGTTGGTAACTATGTGTTGAAAGCCTTTACGGGTGAAGATAAACCGGTTTCTTCCGATGTGTTGTATTTTTCTGGCGAAGCTGCTTTTGAAGTGAAGGAGGGAAAGGAGGTGACAGCTCCTGTAATATGTAAGCCCAGCTCAGCTCGAATTAATGTTGTGTTCGATCCGAAGATGGATGAGTATTTCTCCGACTATTCCTTGAAGATTGAGACAGAGGCGCAGAAACCCTCTTCTTTTGTTTGGGCAAAGGCGACAGTCGGTCCGATGTATTTTAAGGTAGGTAATCAGGAAAAGGTCCAGGTTACGGTAAGCTTGACTAAGAAAGAGAATGTAAAAGCAGAAGGGACGGTTAAGACCTATACGTTAAGTCCAGCGGATGCTTTGAAACTTACTTTGAAACCAGTAGTCAACAATGGCAATTTAGGAATTTCGATTACAATTGAGGAGACTACGGTTGATCATCCGGTAGATATCGTTATTCCGGGGGATTGGGTATAAATATATATAACAGTAATAATAAGAGATTAGAATATGAAAGCGATCAATATATGGATGTTGAGCACGGTTTTGTTTTCCGGCTTGATGTCGTGTGAGATGAAAGAGGAGATTTTCGGGAAAGAGATCCCAAAGGAAACTGGCTATTTGACACTTGACGTGAGCGCAGGTTCCTCTGCTTCTTTAGCAACGAAAGGAGCAACTGATCAGAAAGAAGATTTTCCGCTCGTGATCAAGGCGATGGATTTTGATCTTACTAAAAACTATGAGTCGTTTGCTAAGTTTAAAGAAGAAAATGCGAATGGTGTGATTGAGTTGCCGAAAGGAAATTATGAGATAGAGGCGCATTCGCCGGGAGAGTTTGCCGAAAAGATGTACGATCCTTATTATGGAGGTGTAGAAAAAGCAGAGATAATGCCTAGTGTGGAAAAAACCGCTACGGTGAAATGTAAGATCCAGAATGTCAAAATTGCGATGGATTTTACCTCCGAGTTTATAAACTATTATAGCAAATGGTCTATTACGGTGGATGACAAGTGCGGTCATTCAGATATTTATACGCAAGAAAATCCAAACCCAACTCCGATTTATTGGAAAATGGCTGCTGAGACAGATAAGATTTATGTGTCGGGAACAGCTATAGTGAAGGAAACGAGTGAAGAAGTTATTATAAATCAGACATTAACGAAGAAGGAAAGTGCTGATTTTGTAGAAAGCGACAGCCCCTATTTTGTAGGAGGAGATGGTTTGGCGATCTCGTTGGCTCCCGGAAAAGAAGTGGATCTCAATAAAACCGGTATCACCATCACGGTTAACGGTTTTAACCAAGAGACAAATGAGAATATTGATATAGAAGTGGAAGGTGATAGTGGCGAAGAGAATCCTGAACCTCCGACACCACCGGTGACGGGTGATGATCCGACAATCACGATACCGCAAGCTCTTTATACGTTGCCCGCTGATGAACAAAAAAATGCAAATGTTATTATATCAACTCCTGCCGGCTTGAAAAATATCACTGTCGCGATAAAGGGAGGAAATGAGCTTTTTGCGTCAATAGTTAAAGATCTATTTGGTGAAGAGTTTAAATTGATAGGAAATGAAGCTTTAGGAGAGACGTTGACGTCAATGGGTGTAACTTTACCTGTTGGTGGAGAAAAGAGCTATGAATTTCCGGTACATGCCTTTTTTAGTTTGTTGCTAGATCCAAGTACTGGTGGAGGTGTTACAACAGATCCAGAAGGACACGTATTTAATATTACGGTGGAAGATAATGATGGTAAAGTCGTAAAAGATAAATTAAGTGTAAAAGTGGCTGAATAATATGAAGACAATATATACACTTTTATTTTTTGTGTTGGTATTAGGTTTGGTCGCTTGCCAGGCCGAGGATGATACATCCATGAAAAATACCGGTTATTTAAGTATGGATATAACGACCAATAATTCCACAGCCACCAAAGCGGGAAGTGAGGAGGTTGTTTATAATCCCAAACAGTTGGCGGTACAAATCTTGAATGATCAAGGAGGTGTTGTTAAGGAAACGGATGACTATACGGCGTGGGATGGAGAGCGATTTTCCTTGCCTACGGGTAAATACGTGGTGAAAGCCTCTTCAAATGGCTTCGATGGTAAAGCTGCCGAGTTTGATAAGCCCTATTATGTGGGATCAGCTGAGGTAGAGGTTATGGCAGGAAAGGATGTGACGGCCGAAGTTATCTGTACATTGGCGAATGTCTTGGTGACTGTTGAATTTGACGAGCTGTTCAAGAAAAGCTTTAAGTCTGCGACCATTGTTGTGGCTGATTCGGCAGACCAAACTGGAACCCGCCTTACCTTTGAGTTAGGTAAGAACGAGACAGCAAAGGCCTATTTCCCAGTTCCCGAGAAGTCGTTGATTATCTCAACGAGCGTAACGAATCAAAAGGGTACACTACATTCTAAGAAAGATACCGTTCGTGCGGTAAAAGCTCGAGATAATGTTCGCTTGATGTATAAAGTGGCTGACTCGCCAAATGGTTCTACCAGTATTGATATTACTTTGGACGGAACAATCAAGACCTATAATTTCACCATAGGTGTGCCTCTGACCGCTAAGACAACTCTATCGGCAAGTGCGGCGAACGCTTGGAGTTCATTTGCTTACTTGGAGGGGAAGGTGCTTTCAAAGGCAGGTGTCTTGGATCAAAGCAAGTTGGCGATGGAATATAAACTGGCAACAGACGAGGCTTGGACTCCGGTTGCGTATCTGACCGTAGGTGAAAACGATACCTATTCGGTAAGGATTACGGGCTTGACTCCTGCAACAAAATATCAATACCGTTTTATCTATAAGGATACGGAAGAGGTGGCAAGCGAAATCGTAGAGTTTACTACGGAGGCGGCTATCGCATTATATAATGCTAATTTTGATTTATGGTATCAGAATGGAAAGACATGGTATGCTGGGGAATCCGGTAAATCATTCTGGGATACGAGTAACCCGGGTACGACAACGGGGTTGGGAGCCATAGTGAATATCAATCCTACCCAAGGTAGTTCAGCGGTTGTGCATACATCGGGCGGAAAATCTGCGGAGTTGAAATCCCAGTTTAAGGTGAAATTCGCAGCGGCGAGCCTGTATACCGGATCTTTTGGTGGGCTGGTTGGTATGAATGGTGCTAAGATCAATTTTGGTCAGCCGTTCGCTTCTCGTCCAACAGCATTAAAGGGCTGGTTCCAATACGCTCCGGTAAATGTAACTCATGTAGGGGATAATCTTCCGGCTGACGCAGTTGTTGAAAAAGGAGATCCTGATGTTTGTTCTATTTATATAGCGATGTCTAAAAAGCAATATACTATAGATAATACCAAAATGGCAGAAACTGCGATCGATTTTGAGAATGATGCGAACATTATCGCCTATGGTGAGGTGCCTGTGTCGGAATGCGTAAGTACCAACGGACAATGGAAGGAGTTCAATATCCTCTTGAAATATAAGAATCTGACGGAGAAACCGACCCATATCATTGTGGTCTGCTCGTCCAGCAAGTATGGCGACTATTTCACCGGAGGCGATGGCAGCATAATGTATCTCGATGATTTTTCACTCATTTACGATGACGAGCCTACAATGTGGAAATAAACCATAGGCTGAAAGTCTATGTAGGGAACAATAAGTTTTTACTATAAATCTATTTGGCAAGTAAGGATATCTTCCTTGCTAAGTAGATTTTAAATATCTTTGTGGCAATATAAAGGATAGAACTAGAAAATGGCAATAACAATAGAGCGAATTATTTGAATGAGTAGAAAACTATTTACCTTATTGCTGTTATTAGCAATAGTGACCGGTACCGTAAATGCACAACGCGGTAAACGCACCATCAAGCGCATCGACCGAGAGGTACAGGAGGCTGTGTTCATCCCGAAAGGAACATGGATGGCCGGAGGTGCCGTATCGTATTCCGAGCATGACGAGAGTAACTTGAACTTTCTTGTTATAAAGGATTTGGAAGGGAATGGCTATAATTTTGCGATAAGTCCGTACGTGGGCTATTTCTTCCGGGATAATATCTCGGCCGGTGTTCGCTTCGCTTACCGTAGGAACTATTTGGATCTAGGGAATGTGGATGCCAATTTGGGCGACATTACCATCTCGTTCAAGGACCTCTATTATCTGGAGCATAAATATGAGACATCCGGTTTCCTGCGCACCTATATCCCGATAGGGAAGAGCAAGATATTCGGTCTCTTCAACGAGGCTCGTGTGACCTATGGCTACGGTACGGGCAAGAATTCCACAGGCTCGGGGGTTAATTATGATGGTACTTACCAGAAGGTACAGAACCTACAGATTGGTTTCGCCCCCGGACTGGCTGCCTTTATCACCGATTGGAGCGCCGTGGAGGTGTCGGTCGGTGTGATGGGTTTCGATTTCAAGTGGATCGATCAGACAACCAACCAAGTGGAGCAGGGTTCGAGCCGTACATCGTCCGGTAATTTCAAGATCAATCTTTTTTCCATTAACATAGGTATGACTTTCTATTTGTAATTGGATATGCGAATAATCAATGATATATATAAAGTGACCTGTCGCTTTTGCCTTTTTGTTTTCTTCGTGCTGGTTTCCTGTGCGATAGAGAATGATATACCCTATCCGATCGTCAATGCGGGTATCACGGACATTCGTGTGGAGGGACAGCGTCCGGCTGAAGGCTCTTCGGATGATGCGGCATTAATTGATGCTTCGGCAAAGACCATATTACTGTATGTAAACGATTCTGCTGATATTTCTAGATTGAAACTTACTCGTTTGGTGGTGAATCCAAGGAATGCGCAGGTTTTGGTTGATTCGACTCTCTGTGCTAATCCTAATAAATTCCCGTTTGCCGGATTCGCCTCATTGGATAGTATTCCTATGTCATCCAATACGAGGGTCGATTTTACCAAACCGGTCAATTTTACTATAAAAACCTATCAAGATTATGTATGGCAAGTAAAGGTGAAGCAAATCATAGACCGGAAGGTCGAGGCCAAGGGTATGATAGACTATTCTATTGACGAACTGGATAATCGAGTGATTATTTATGTAGGGAAAGGAGAGAATCTGAAGAATATCTCTATAACCTCTTTGGCTTTGGGTGGAGCCTATGGCGAGGTGACGCCAAATCCTACTACCGTGAAAGATTTCACCTCTCCACAGAAGTTTTTGGTTCAGTATCCCTGGAGCGAGCCCAATAAGGGGACAATATGGACGGTATATGTCCGCCTGACCGATGAGGAGGGAGGCTCGCAGCCTTCAGCCGGAGATCTTTCCGTGAATACATGGAGCAAGTATGCGTTTGTGGAGGGGAAAGCAACGGAGGCTAATTGTTCGTTTGAGTATGTGAAACAGGGAGAGACTTCTTGGAACATGGTTTCCGCGAAGGCAAACGGTTCGAAGGTTTCTGCGAAGATCGAGGGATTGCAGCCCGCCACGGCTTATCAATGCCGACTGGTGGATGCCTCGGGAAGCGTGTTGGGCGAGTCTACCTTCACGACAGAGACTGCCACACCATTATATAATGGTAATTTCGATCTGTGGCATCAAGATGGGAAAACATGGTATGCCGGTGAGGCGGGTCATTCATTTTGGGATACGAGCAATCCGGGTACGACAACTGGATTGGGGGCTGTGGTCAATATCAACCCGACTCAAGGAAATTCAACGGTTGTGCATACGCCGGGTGGAAAATCTGCCGAGTTGAAATCGCAGTTTAAGGTGAAATTTGCCGCTGCGAGCCTGTATACCGGATCTTTTGGCAGTTTGGTTGGAATGAATGGTGCGAAGATCAAATTCGGAAGGTCGTTCGCTTCGCGCCCGTTCGCATTGCATGGCTTTTTCCAATACGCTCCGGTTGCGGTAACTCATATAGGAGATAATCAGCCTGCGGGGACGCTTTCAAAAGGAGATATGGATGTTTGCTCTATCTATATCGCCTTGGCTAAAAAGCAATATACGGTAGATAATACCGATACTGATACCTTTATTGATTTCAAGGGGGATAATAATATCATTGCTTATGGAGAGGTTCCTGTAAAGGAATGTGTATCTACGAATGGGGCATGGAAGGAGTTTACCATTAATCTAGAGTATAAGACGCAGGAAAAGCCCGGCGATATGCACCTTATCATCGTGGCAAGTGCCAGCAAGTATGGCGATTATTTTACCGGGGGAGACGGTAGTGTGTTATATGTAGATGATTTCGAACTTATATACGACTAAATAATATGATGAAGCAGATTGATAAATTTTGTTGTTGTATATTCTCATTATTTCTCATGATGGCCTGTCAGGAGGAAGAAATAATGGATAAAACCGCCGGCTTTCAGGTATCCTTGCAGGATATGGGTGTTGCCATTGAGACGAAAAGTACGCCAGCGGAATTGGGAAAGCCACTAGCGGATCAGTTTAAGCTTAAGGTCGTGAAGAACGGGGATTCCTCTCCGTTGTTTGATGGTAATTATACCAGCCAGACGATACCTGCTTCGGCCGGTACTTATACGATATCTGCTTCCTATGGAGATAATCCGGTTTTAGCGTTGGATGCGCCCTATTATTTAGGCGACACTACTAATGTGGTGATTAAGGAGGGCGAGCAGAAGAAAATTACCTTGAGTTGCAAGGTGGCCAATGCGTTGGCTTCTGCCTCTTTCCCCACTGATACGGAGTTGAAGAAAATCTTCTCTTCTTATTGGGTGAAAGTAGTTGTTGGGAAGTCCTCTTGTAAATTGACTTCTGATAGTAAGAAAAGTGCCTATTTTCAAGCAGAGAAACAGGTTGCCTTTTATTTTGAGGGAACAAAGGTGAGCGGTAAGGATTTTTCCGAGGAGTTAAAACATAAGGATTTGCCTTCGGTATTGAAAGCCGGACATCATGTTAAACTGACATTGAAGTTATCGGATGATTTATTGTTGGATGTCGCTAAAGTTGAAATTAAAAAGGAGACAATAACGAGCGATATCCCGATGGATTGGTTGCCTAAGCCGAAAGTTGAGGCGGAAGGATTTGAGAATAATATACTTTCCTTTGCTGAGACAGAGACTAAAACGGCAATATTGAATTTAAATACGGCTTCAGCACTGCAAGACTTGAAGCTGAAATTTACTTTTGGTGATCCGCAATTTTCAAGCTTGAATGATAAGGACTATCTTTTATCTGTTCCGGCAGATAAAGCGGAAATGGAAAATGTGTTAGGCATTGTATTGCCTGAGATTGGTGTAGATAAAGCCTCTTTAGATTTGACTTCCATTGTCGCTAAGTTGCGAACAGATGCGGGTACGACAGTAGAAAATAAGATTGAAGTAGATGTGAGAGCGAATAATCGCTGGAGTAGTGAGGAGATTAAAGGGCAAGAAAACCCAAGCCGGGTTTATACGTTGAGGTGTAATAAGCCGGAAATGGCAGTATCTGTTCAACCCGGAAATATCTGGACGAAAGAGTTTACGATTGATGAACTGACCGTTACTACAGGAGATCCGGAGGTTATCAAGTCTAAGTTGAAATATCAGTATAAAGAAAAGTCCGGAGGTGATGATACTTGGAAAGACATTCAAGATATGAAAGTGTTATTCAATGAACATCCCCAAAATAGATCATATCAAGTGAGAGCGGTTTATCGTGATGTGGTTATGACGGATGCTATTGATGTGGAGCTAGAGAATCCGGTGCAGTTGCCGAATTCTGGGATGGAGGAGTGGCAAGTAAAGCTGCTTGGTTCATTTGTTGGTATTCCTGACTTCTGGAATAAATATTATTATTACGATTATTTGCCTTATAAGGAAGGAGAAACTGATATTTTTTGGACTACGAATAATGAGCGTTCTAGAGCCTATTCAGTATCTCGTGTTCATGTAACATCTAGCCCTTGTGTTAGTTCTTCGGAAAATATTAGGCATACAGGTTCTTATTCCGCATTAATCTATACATCGGGTCATGGAGGAGAGTATGCTTCCACAAATGGTACAATTTATCCAGCAGGGGCTTTCGCAGGTAGTCTATTTATTGGAAAATATAGTTGGAATGATAAGACAGAATCTATTACTCCAGGACATGCTTTTTCCTCACGTCCATCAGCGTTAAAATTTTATTATAACTATGTGCCAAAGAATACCGACACATTCAAGGCTTATGTGGAGTTGAAAAATGGAGAAGAATTTGTCGGTTCCGGAACATTTATTTCTTCTACTTCGAATGAAGGCTGGGCAGAAGCAACTGTTACTATAGAGTACGTTGATCAGCCGAAGGAGGCAACTTCAATTTATGTACAATTTTTATCAACGACAAAGACCTCTTTTTCAGAAGGTGATTTTGATAAAAATAAGGGAATAACATTTCCTGTAATGGGTAGTTGGAATGCCCATATTGGTAGTATGCTTTATATTGATGATCTCTCTTTAATCTATGATAAATAATGAGGAGGGTTGTGTTTATTTACTGTATAGAATAAATGGAAAAATGAGACACTTTGTTTATATCTTATCGATTCTCTTCTTTTTGCCAAGTTGCCAGAAAGAAGACTTTGTCAGTTCTTCTCAAGGAAAGGGAACTTTGATATTGGAAGATCTTTCTGTTCAAGTAGGAAATATCAATACGGTTTTTACCCGGGCCGTGGAGAATGATCTATATGTGGAGATTTGGCAAAACGGTCAATTAATGAGCGGGCAACAATATGAACCGGGAAAAGTGCCTGCTAAGCTGGATTTGCCTGCCGGAAGCTATCTGCTGAAAACCTATAACCTAGCGTATAAAGACATGCCCAATTGGGTAGATACAGAAACTGGTGGAGCAGCCTTTTATGCTGAAAAGAATTTTAAGATAGACGCTGGTAAAATAAACTATCTGAATGTAGAAGTCCCGATGGTGAATATCGGTGTTTCCTTAAAACTCCCGGAAGGTTTTAGTGATCGCTTTAAGGATTATCATTTTACCGTACAATTCGGAAACCGATCCGTAGAAATATCCAATGGAGAAACCGCTTATTTCCCCTCGAGTGAAGTAACTTACATTTTAAGTGTCACAAATAACGATGGTGAAAATAAAACGAATTCAAAGACGATCAAATCACCAGTGGCAGGAACTATATATGAAATCTCTTATGGCTATGCGACTAAAGGGTTGATTGTTAATGCTAAATATGGCTTATGAAATGAATAACTAACGGCTTCCCAAGCCGTTAGCTTACCACTGGGGGTAGCCGCTAGTTATTCACTTCACAAGCTATAAACAAGGGGGGTGTCGTTCTTTACATATAATATAAAACGTACGTGCGTACATTAAAATATACAGTCTCTCTCTTTAAAGGCAAATCCAAAAACATATCCAGTTACTTTTCTCCCCTTTTGGATTAAAAAGTATCTTAACTGTATCGTTCAACGAAACTAAGTGTGTTGGCCAAGTATCTTAGTTTCGTTGGCCAATGCACCTAGGTGCAAATATGTATTAAAGCATATGGACAATTTCCATCCCTCGTGTCCCAACCGTTATTCGCAAATTATTCCTTACCTTTTCTTGATAAAAGAAGATTTCTTAGCGAACAGGTATAAGAATTGGAGATTTTTATCTAAGTTTGTCAGTATACATCAAAAAGAAAGGAAGATCTTATGATACCTCTGATAACCATTCCCTATGCCGTGGCTGATTTCGCTGAAATACGCGAACGTGGCTTTTATTATGTGGATAAAACTCGGTTTATCCCTTATTTGGAGCGGTATAAGGCTCCGGTGTTTCTGCGTCCGCGGCGTTTTGGTAAGAGCTTGTTGGTCTCTATGCTCGCCCATTACTACGATCGCAGTAAGTCTCATCGCTTTGAGGAACTTTTTGGGGGGACTTGGATCGGGACCAATCCTACGCCGGAGCATAACCAATACATGATTATCCGCTACGACTTCTCGAAGATGGTGATGGATAGCACGATGGACGGGTTAGAGCAGAATTTTAATGATCTGAATTGTTCCCCCGTGGAGATCATGGTAGAGCATAACCGTGATCTTTTCGGTGATTTTAAGTTCTCTGTGAGAGGTAATGCCACCAAGATGCTGGAGGAGGCGTTGGCTTATGTCCGTATGCGCGGCTTGCCCAAGGTTTATATCCTTATTGATGAGTACGATAATTTCACCAACCAATTGCTCACGGCCTATAAGGACCCGCTTTACGAGTCTGTCACCACTGGCGAGAGCTTCTTGCGTACCTTCTTCAAGGCTATCAAGGCGGGTATCGGCGAGGGAAGTATCCGTACTTGCTTTTGTACGGGTGTGCTGCCTGTTACGATGGATGACTTGACGAGCGGCTATAATATCGCCGAAATTCTTACCTTGAAGCCTGACTTCACGGAGATGTTGGGTTTCAATCATGAGGAGGCTGCCGAATACCTGCGCTATGTTATTCGTAAATATGGCAATAATGAGGATCGTTTCGACGAGCTGTGGACGCTTATCGTAAACAACTATGATGGCTATCGCTTTCTGCCCAACGCGCATCCGTTATTTAATTCCACTATATTGACTTATTTTTTCAAGAACTTCGCCGAGCTGTCCGGTGGTGTCCCCGATGAGATGGTGGACGAGAACCTTCGAACGGACGTGAATTGGATCCGCCGCCTTACCATCACCTTGGAGAATGCGAAAGAGATGCTGGATGCCTTGGTGATCGATGGCGAGTTGATCTACTCTCAACCGGATCTTAGGAGTAAGTTCAATAAGCAGAAGTTCTTCGATCCGGATTTTTACCCCGTCAGTCTATATTACTTGGGCATGACAACGTTGAAAGATAATTATGTGATGGTGCTTCCCAACTTGACCGCTCAGAGCATCTACATGAATTATTACAACGAGTTGAATCAGATTAGCGATGACGCTCGCTGTTTTGTTCCCGCTTATCGCCTGTTTATGGATCATCGGAAGCTGGAGCCGCTTGTGGAAAATTATTTCAAGGAATATCTCGGCCAGTTCCCGGCGCAAGTATTCGACAAGATCAACGAGAACTTTATTCGTTGCTCTTTCTACGAGGTACTGAGTCGTTACTTGAGCAACTGCTATACCTTCGCCGTGGAGCAGAACTTGCCAAGCGGCCGTGCGGATCTGGTATTGACGGGCATATCGGGCACCGCCTTCCACAACGATTGCCGGGTGGTGGAGTTCAAGTATTTCAAGGCGAAAGACGCTACCATGGTAGAGGCCTTGAAGGTCGTTCGTCCCGAAGATGCCGATCAGGTGAGAAGATATGCCGCTGATATCAATCGGCAATTCCCCGCTTACCGCATGCGAGCGTATGTGGTGTATATAGCGGCAGGAAAAGTTTGTAAGACATGGGAAGTTATTAATCTCTAATGTAAAGGACAAGACATGAGACATTTGTTGATTATTCTATTATGTCTTGATCGGCAATATATACTATGCGATCGAAAGAGGAATATATCCATCCTTGAATGATATTCCAATCTTTTTTATCTAACCAAATTATTCCGTACCTTTGCCCCTCAAAAAGAGAACACAAGGTATGGAAAAACATTTTAAGAGAACGCTGATTACTACGGCGTTGCCGTATGCGAACGGACCGGTGCATATCGGCCATTTGGCCGGGGTATATGTGCCTGCTGATATTTATGCCCGTTACCTTCGTTTGAAGGGAGAGGAAGTGTTGATGATTGGAGGTTCGGACGAGCATGGGGTACCCATCACATTGAGAGCGAAGAAAGAGGGGATTACACCGCAGGATGTGGTGGATCGTTACCACGGTATTATCAAGAAATCGTTCGAGGAGTTCGGTATCACGTTTGATATCTATTCTCGTACTACTTCCGCTATGCATCATCAGATGGCCTCGGATTTTTTCCGTACATTGTATGATAAAGGTGAATTCATCGAGAAAACAAGCGAGCAATACTACGATGAGGAGGCGAAGCAATTCTTGGCCGACCGTTATATCACGGGTACTTGTCCGCATTGTGGAAACGAGAAGGCGTATGGTGACCAGTGCGAGGCTTGCGGTACGTCTCTTAGCCCGACGGATTTGATCGATCCGAAATCCGCTATCAGTGGCAGCAAGCCGGTGATGCGTGAGACGAAGCATTGGTATCTGCCTTTAGACAAGTGGGAGCCGTTCTTGCGTGAATGGATATTAGAGGGACATAAGGAATGGAAGCCGAACGTATACGGACAGTGTAAGAGCTGGCTGGATATGGGACTGCAACCCCGTGCGGTGAGTCGTGATTTGGATTGGGGTATCCCTGTTCCCGTGGAAGGGGCGGAAGGAAAGGTGCTGTATGTCTGGTTCGACGCTCCGATTGGTTATATCTCTAATACGAAGGAGTTGTTGCCGGATAGCTGGGAGACTTGGTGGAAGGATCCGGAGACTAAAATGGTCCATTTCATCGGTAAAGATAATATCGTGTTCCATTGTATCGTGTTCCCTTCCATGCTGAAAGCGGAAGGTTCTTATAACTTGCCGGAGAATGTCCCCGCTAATGAGTTCTTGAACTTGGAGGGGGACAAGATCTCTACTTCCCGCAACTGGGCGGTTTGGTTGAACGAGTATCTGGTGGATATGCCGGGCAAGCAAGACGTGTTGCGCTATGTCTTGACGGCCAATGCGCCGGAGACAAAGGATAATGATTTCACATGGAAAGATTTTCAGGCTCGTAATAATAATGAGTTGGTCGCTATCTTAGGGAACTTCGTGAACCGTGCGTTAGTCCTTACGGATAAGTATTTCGAGGGTAAGGTGCCGGCGGCTGGCGAGTTGACAGATTATGATCGCCAGACCTTGAAGGATTTCGCGGATGTGAAAGAGAACGTGGAACGCCTGTTGGATACCTACCACTTCCGTGACGCTCAGAAAGAGGCGATGAACCTGGCCCGTATCGGAAATAAGTATCTCGCTGATATGGAGCCTTGGAAGTTGGCGAAGACGGATATGCCTCGTGTCGCTACGATCATGAACATCGCTTTGCAGATTACGGCTAATCTGGCGATCGCTTTTGAGCCGTTCTTGCCGTTTAGCATGGAGAAACTGAACAAGATGCTGAATGTAGAGCCGTTGGGATGGAATCGCCTAGGTGCTACGGATCTATTGGAGGCCGGTCATCAATTGGGCAAGGCCGAGTTGTTGTTCGAGAAGATAGAGGATAGCGTGATCGAGGCCCAAGTGCAGAAATTATTGGATACGAAGAAAGCGAATGAGGAAGCGAATTATAAGGCGAAACCGATCCGTGAGAATATTGAGTTCGATGATTTTATGAAACTGGATATCCGTGTGGGTACGGTTCTAGAATGCACGAAGGTTCCGAAAGCGGATAAGCTGCTTCAGTTCCGTATCGACGATGGCCTGGAGAAACGCACGATCGTATCGGGCATCGCTCAGCATTATAAACCCGAGGAATTGGTAGGCAAGCAAGTTTGCTTCATCGCTAACTTAGCTCCTCGTAAGCTGAAAGGTATTGTTTCCGAGGGTATGATTCTCTCCGCCGAGAATTTCGATGGAAAGCTGGCCGTTATCACTCCGGAGAAAGAGGTGAAACCGGGTAGCGAGGTGAAATAATAAGGTAGACGCAATAATGAGGGGGCTATTCCGTTTTAACGATGGGATAGCCCTATTTTTGAGTGGATAAGATGCTTGAGAAACAGATACAGATGGTAGATCTGCGGAAGCAGTATGAACGTTTGCGTAGTGAGATCGATCCCGCCATGCAAACGGTGATAAATGCTTGCGCCTTTATCAATGGCCCTCAGGTGAAGGGATTTTGTAACCATTTATCAGATTATTTAGGTATTCCTTATGCGATCCCGTGCGGCAACGGTACGGATGCCTTGCAAATCTCCTTGATGGCATTAGACTTACATCCGGGCGATGAGGTGATCGTTCCTGCTTTTACGTATATCGCCGCGGCTGAGGTCGCTTTGGCTCTTGGCCTAGTGCCGGTATTAGTGGATGTAGATCCCGGTACATTCAATATAGACCCGGAAAAGATAGAAGATGCCTTGTCTGAAAAGACGAGAGCTATTATCGCAGTTCATCTTTTTGGCCAGTGTTGTGATATGGAACCGATCTTGCGTATTGCCAGCCGTCATAATCTATATGTGATCGAGGATAATGCCCAGTCCATCGGTGCTAATTATACTTTCTCGGATGGAACGGTGAAGAAAGCCTGTACGATCGCCTCTATAGGAACGACCTCCTTCTTCCCTTCGAAACCGTTGGCTTGTTATGGTGATGGTGGGGCGATGTTTACTTCCGACGCACGATTGGCCGAACGACTGCGAATGATCGCCAATCATGGGCAAAAGGTAAAATATCATCATGCTTTGGTGGGCTGCAACTCCCGTTTGGATACCTTGCAGGCCGCTGTCTTAGATGTTAAGCTTCGGTATTTGGATGAATTTGCCGCCGCTCGTTGTAAAGTGGCTGCTAGATACGATGCTGCCTTTTCCGGATTGGATGCTGTACGCAAACCACTAAAATCAGCCTTTTCATCGCATGTTTATCATCAATATACGGTACAGCTAGCTGTAGAAAAGAGGGATCAAGTACAAGCTGCGTTAAAAGAACGAGGCATTCCTTCTATGATTTATTATCCATTGCCTTTGCAGGAGCAAGAGGTGATGAGGGGGCGATGCCGGATTTCCGGGGATTTGAATGTCGCTTCTCGCTTGAGCCGATCCGTATTATCCTTGCCGATTCATACGGAGATGACAGAAGAGGAGCAGGCTTATATTATAGAATCTATAAAGAGTGTTTTATGAATAAGAAGATACGTTTCGCCGTGATCGGCTGTGGTCATATAGGTAAGCGTCATGCCGAGATGATTACCCGGGATGAAGGAGCGGAGTTGGTCGCTTTATGTGATATCCGTCCGAAAGAGGAGCTGGGGATCGAGGCTTATGCGGTCCCTTTCGCCCGGGATATAGATGAACTATTCCGTTTGGGATTGGATATAGATGTGGTGAATATTTGTACACCTAACGGCTTACATGCCGAGATGGCGATCCAAGCGATAGAGAGTGGACATCATGTGGTCATAGAAAAGCCTATGGCCTTGACCTTGGCGGATGCCGAGAAAGTGGTTTATACCTCGTTGAGATTCCGTAAGCAGGTATTTTGCGTAATGCAAAACCGATATTCCCCGCCTTCGGTCTGGATCAAGGAGATGGTTGAGTCCGGAAAATTAGGCCAGATTTATATGGTGCAGCTGAATTGCTACTGGAACCGTGACGAACGCTACTATAAACCCGGAGGATGGCATGGCGACGCTGCCTTGGATGGAGGTACCTTATTCACTCAATTCTCCCATTTCATCGATATTATGTATTGGTTATTCGGGGATATTTGCAATATCCAGTCCCGTTTCGCTGATTTCAACCATGAGAAGCTAACGGCGTTCGAGGATTCCGGTTTCGTCAATTTCAATTTCGTGAACGGAGGAATGGGAAGCTTGAGTTATTCAACGGCGGTGTGGAATAAGAATATGGAGAGCAGTATGTTGATCGTGGCGGAAAATGGAAGCGTGAAGATCGGTGGACAATACATGAATGAGGTGGAATATTGCCATATCAAGGATTATGAGATGCCGGAATTGGCTCCTACCAACCCCGGCAATGATTATGGCCCTTACAAAGGCTCCGCCCAGAACCACAACTTCGTGATCCGTAACGTAGTCAACGTCCTTTCCGGCGCTCCGGGCGAGATCATAACGACCAACGTGTTGGAAGGCATGAAGGTGGTGGATATCATTCAGAGGATTTATGCTTCTTCTTGAAAGGATATGCAAGCCCCGTAATATCCGACATTCTGCAAGACTTCGTGAAAACTTTTTAATACAGAGCTGCTTATTAAATTGGACTCTTGATCAAGCAATGTTTGTGGTGCTTTCATCGTGAGAACGATGATCTCTGCATTTTTTAACTCCTCTTTTAGCTGTTGTGTACTTGGATCAATGATATCGCTATTAGAGTATACTAATTGCCGTTTATGAGTCGCCTCTGGTATAATCAGATAACTGATCAGGTCTGGGGCTGTGACTAAAGGACTTCCTTGCCCGGAATCCCAAACGATCAAGCTTTCGTTTTGAAAAATAATCTTGATAAGATTTTCTGGGGTTTGATCTTGTTGGATGGTCATCAACCCGCTATCAAAACCTCCGATAGCGGTGTTTTTTGCGTCTAGGATTTTTCCCTGACATACGATTTGAGAGTGGTAATTAATAGTGTTAAGTACATTTTGGATAGAGGAGATATTCGGCTTTATTAAATATTGTTCGTTTCCTATGATTTTTCCCAATTGTATACATTTTGTTATTGTCCCTTTGATCAGAATGGCTTTGCTCATTAAGGCCCGGTCCATCGTCCACATCGTTATGCCACCAACTTGGTCGAATTCACGCATGCTTAGGGCTGATCGTGCCAGAGCCTCGATCGTGGTAGAGGCAGAAGCTTCACGACTATCGCTTACTTCATATACGATTTTATAGTCAGAGCTGTTGGTAAGTACGCAAGGATTTACATCGGCTCCATGCGTCGCGAAAGTTGTCATCTGCAATAAGGGAACGGCTCTGCCTGCGCCATCAGCGTTAATGACGGTAAGATTCAATTTAGCCCCGACAAGGCAAGAAACAAGAGTCGAGATTCCTCCTACCTCAATTGGCACGATATAACCGAGTTCTTTCCCTCTTTTCTTGAGTTCTTCTTGGATTGTATTGACCGACTGGATAGCCGCATCTGGTGTAACGGCATCTTTTAGTTTCGTAGGGGTACCTAAATAAGCTAAAACAATAGCGCATTTAGAGTCGTTTTCCGGAATATCATCTACATCGATGATGGAAACCTCAGTACGTTCGTAATGCTTCTTTGTGAAATTTTGGACAAATAGCATCGCGCTATCATACGTTCCACCACCGCCACTAGCTAGGAATGTAGCTCCCTTGACTAGATTCTCGAGGTCGATTTGCTTAAGAGGTTCATTTTTCTTTTTCATGGTTTGTCGTATTATATTGATTTCAATAAGTGCTTAACATGCTCGGCTCCTGTTTCATCCGCTATATCCAATGCTTTTTTTATAGCGACTTCCATATTTTCCGTATCGCCAAGAGCTTTATGGCACTTTGCCTTTAGGAAGTAAAGCTCCCCGAGGTAACATTTTTCCTTATTAGCTTCTATGATAGGAAATGACATGTTTATTATATCTAAACAAGATCTATAATCATTATAATTCAAGTGGACCATTCCTAATAAATAAGTATAGAAAGGATGAGTGATATCAGTTGTCGAGGTCTTATCAGGTATGAGGCTTTTATATCCTTCTTCGAGAATACTTAACCCGGTTTCTTTCTCTTTTAAGGCATAAGTGAACCCGTAAAACAATTTGCTGACCGCAGTGTAGTAAGAAAAAGAATGATCTTCAGAGGTTTTGTGGACTTTGAGGGCAAATTCCTCACAGCGTTCGTAATTCCCTTGCAAAAGCTCGTTCCATGCCACGACATGATAAAAGATAGCTAGGACAAAATAATCCTTTACCGAGGTGTACCGATCTTCCATATCCTGGCTTAATTTCTTGAACACCTCATATTCTCCCGCTTCAAAAGCCGTAATAGAGGCGAACATAAAGTAGAATAGATTATTGATAGAAGTAGCTTGCCTCACGTTTTCTCCCATTTGGTCAATCAACACCTCATACTCATGAAGAAATAATTTTAGCCTCTTGAAATCTCCGATCCAGAAGAGGGTATTGATAAGCATAATATAACCGGTCTGCAGACCGATCAAATTCTCGGATTCCTTTGTCTGGGCGATATTTTTCTCACATAGATCTACGCACTTGTCCAGATCTATTTGCATGAAGTAGTAAATCCAAATGCAATACGTGATGGTATCCATGTAATCGAAACACTGGATTTTCTTACTTAGCTGGTTTGCTTCCGTGAATAGATCCATCGGGATCTTACTCCCCCAGCCAATCGTATTGCGATAGCATAATCCCAGTTTTACGGTGGCTTCCAGACGGATCCGGTCGTGCTCCATATCATCGGCAAGATCATCCAGATACTTCAACATATTCTTCAACAGAGGAATAGCGTTCTCAAACGCCGATATTTTCATCATGGCGTTCACGGAGATCATGATAAACCTCAATGCGCTGTCGTATTCACCGGACATCTCATAGTGATACGCTATATCTCCAGCCATTTCTTCTATCTTGTCTTTGAAGAGTTCTTGTAATATAGTTGCTATATCCGAATGCAAGACCATGCGTTGGGTTAAGCTAAGTTCTTGATAAATGTATTGTTGGAATATATAATTAGAGAAATAGAATTTAGATACAAACTGTTTTCCGGACCGTACGCAATCTCCTTCCATAACGAGATGATGCTGTTTCTGTAATTTTTTGGAAAGGCTCATCAGCAAATTCCGTTCCGATTCATTTAGGGTTCTAGATAATACTTGAAGTATGAAATTCGGACCTTGAACGCTTGCGTGTGAAAGGATTTCCATCAGCGAGTCCTCTAAGTTGCTGATCCGTTCTTCAATGATACCCTCAATCCGGATCGGATAATCATGCCACTCCATGTTCTTTTGGTTTTTCCAGATCTCATCTTCTTGATAAACAACCCCCTCGTCTTTGAACAAGTTCATCATTTCCGTGATAAACAATGGATTACCATTCGTCCGCTCAAATAGTTTTTTTCGGAAAGATGCTGTATACTGGTTCTTATCCCTGTCAAGAATTTGATTCATGAAATCTTTTCTGTCGGCCTCTGACAGATTATCTAATTGGATGAAAACATTTCCGAAAGCTATCTTTATTTCATTGATAAGCTTTTGCATAGGATGCCGCCCTTCGCCAGTATAGCCATCGATATCTTCACTGCGGTAACAGCCGACAATCATGAGGGAAGAACGTCGTAAGGATACGATTAGCTGATAAAGTAATTCGACGGACGGTTTATCGATCCACTGTAGGTCATCAATAAATAGGACAATGGTATATTTCTCACTAATGGCACGCATATAATTAACGAATTGCTCGATGATTTTCGATTCGTCTATAGATACGTCTTCCCCTGTCTTTTGCGCTTTTAGCCGTTCAAGAATATTTGTCTTCTCAATGATTGATTGGCTAATTCCACTTAGGATACTACCTCCCGGAATTAAACTACCTATCAAGTCCGGCGCATGGGTCAATAACATGGAGGTAGAGAAACTAAGTAATTCCTTTAGGTTTTCCTTACTCCATCTCTTATTGGCCGAGTCTTCTTGAATATCCTCTATCAGTTGCTTAAGTATTTCTTTAAAAGGTTGATACGGAATATTGTATTCGGAAGGTATGCTGCAGAACGAAGAGGCAATCACTATTCTTTCTGTCTCTTTTATGTCGTTTAAGAAAGTTTGTATGAGAACTGATTTACCAGTCCCTGCTTCTCCTGTTATAAACTGGACTTGTAATTCTTTTTGGCTAGAAACCTTTTTTAATGAATTTTCCAGCAAAGCGATCTCTTTGTTTCTTCTTATAAAAGATAATTGTTCTTCCATAATACTATACTCAACGATTAGTAATGAAACAAAGATGTGAAAAATATTCAATAAAAGAAAGTGGTTTACTGAAAAGATGTTTTATTTTCATTTTTGTACCGTGAGGATTTATGCAGGGAGGGCATAAATCCTCTGGATACTTAGGTTTTAGATCTCGTCGGGGCTCTCGCTATCTCCTCCACTTGGGTTCTCCGCTTCGGGAAGTTTCGCTTTTTCGAAAACGGCGAGTTTTTTGGATACCCGCAAAGCCTTTCCCGGGCTGAAGACCACTTTCGGTTCTTTAATCAGGTTATTGGAGAACTCCTCGGTGGTAGCGGCTCCCGTAGAGCCTACCCCAAAACGGAAATTACCCAATTCGCCTACATTCACCCTGCGCCCTTGCGAGAGATTTCGTTTCAACACGATATTGATACGGTCGAGTACCGCCTTGACTTGGGCGGAGCCTACTCCACTTCCATCTGCCACTTCCTCGAGGAAAGTCTCGAACTCTACAAGATCTCCATAGACCACTTGCGCATACTGTTTCTTGGGTGTTTCTGTCTTGTCGTTACCCAAGTTCTTTCTCTCGATCAATCTGTACTTTACTGCCATAATTCCTGAATTTTAAAAGATGATTAAATGAATTACCTTGTTTTCGAAAACATGACAAAGGTATCGCAAGCCGTATGAGGCAAATCGGTCTGTGTCGGTTTATGTCTGTCAATGTCCGTGTATGTGCCTATTAGTCTACGAGTGCCTGTTTCGCTTCCTTTAGTTCACAAGACTAGTAAAATGTAAAAATGTACAATAAGCTATATTAGAATGGGTGTGTTTTGTATATTTCTGATTATTAGTTTATTATATCTGATAGGTGCGAGACTTTTTAATTAGTATCAATAGAAATCCGGATTTCTATTGATACTAATTGGTGTTTTCTATTGATACTAATTCATATTTCCATACGTACTATTTGTTATTTTATACATAAAGTATGAAAAGCTTCCGGGTTTTGCCCGTTACCCAAGAGTAAATGTTTATCTTTGTGGCACTTTTACCGTAAATATCAAATGGCAGAACAATCACTAAAAGATAAGACAGCGAAAGGGCTCTTCTGGGGAGGGGTGAGCAATGGGGTGCAGCAGTTGTTGGGGATGTTGTTTGGTATTTATCTGGCTCGGATTCTTAATGCGGAGGATTATGGGTTGGTAGGGATGTTGGCGATATTTAGTGGAATTGCTGGTACGATTATCAATAGTGGATTTACGGTAGCGCTAACAAATAATCAAAATGCGACTCATAAGGATTATAATGCGGTGTTTTGGTTTACCTTTTTTATCGGTTTGATTTTATATTTAGTGCTGTTTCTGGCTGCGCCGTTGATTTCTGAGTTCTATCACCGACCGGAACTAACAGCTTTATCCCGTGTTTTGTTCATTAGCTTTTTCGTCTCTGGGATTGCTTCCGTTCCTTATACGGTCATGTTTAAAAGGCTGATGGTTAAGGAACAGGCCAAAATTGATATTCTGTCTTTGTTCTTCTCGGGGATTATAGGGGTTAGTCTCGCCTTAAATGGCTTCGCTTATTGGGCGATCGCTTTGCAGAGTATGTCATACGTGACGATTAATTCTTTGCTGAAGTGCTATGTCTCGCCGTGGCGTCCTACATTTGAATTTGATTTTTCCCCATTGAGGCATATGTTCTCTTTTAGCGTGAAGCTCTTCTTGACCAATGTGTTTACCCAAATTAATACGAATATATTTTCTGTATTATTAGGGCGGTTCTATGATGCTCGGCAAGTAGGATTTTATTCTCAAGGTAATAAATGGCAGGGTATGGGCAATACGTTTATTTCAGGGATGATCAATAGTGTCGCTCAACCGGTTCTTGTCTCGGTGGGGGATGACTTGTGCCGGCAAAGGAATGTGTTTAGGAAAATGGTCCGTTTTGGCTCCTTTGTATCCTTTCCTGTGATGCTTGGTCTTGCTTTTGTCGGGAAAGAATTTATCTGTGTGCTTATCGGGGATAAATGGCTACCCAGCGTACCCTTCCTACAACTTTTTTGCATATGGGGAGCGGTGAGTTTCTTATGGAATCTATATTCAAACCTGTTGATCTCTCATGGGAAGTCTGATTTGTATATGTGGGGTATTGTTTTTGTTGGGATGATACAACTTCTCTGTGTGTTTGCTTTTCTGCGTTATGGTATATATTATATGTTAGGGGCTTACATCAGCGTTTACTTCTTGGGAATCCTATTTTGGCATTATTTTGCCTCACGGCTTATCTGTTTGGGCCTAATATATGTGATAAAGGATATGTTACCTTATTTGTTCGCTACATTCTTGTCATTTTTTATCGTATGGGTGTTGACCTATCAGATAGAAGATATGTTGCTATTGCTAATCTTGAAGATCGTTTTGTCAGTACTCTCTTATGTGGTAATTATGTGGCTAGGTAATTCAGTGATATTTAAAGAGGCATTGACCTATTTAAGAAAAAAGTGAAACATGAAGCAATATATAAATCATTTGTACTTTAAGATTAAGGTCGCATTCTTTTATTGGGGTGTGTGGTTGATTAATCAGCTAATACGGCCTAATTGCCTTGATGTGAAAAATATTCCGATCATTATTAATAATAGGAATCGATTAACTTATATGAAAATGTTGATATCCTCTTTAGAGAAAAGAGGATACAATAATATATATATTATTGATAATGATTCTACCTATCCTCCACTATTGGATTATTATAGTAAAGAATGCATTTATCCTGTTTTTTATTTGAATAAAAATGTGGGTTATAATGCTTTATGGGATTCCGGTTTGATCCGTAAGTTCAGGAAAAACTATTTCGTTTATACAGATTCAGATGTTGTCTTATCGGATGAATGCCCAGCTGATATCTTGGAAAAGGCTTATTCTATATTAGGACGATATTCGAAAGTACATAAAGTAGGGCCAGCCTTAGAGGTGAAAGATATTCCGGAAGAAAATTGGAAAGCAGTGTGGAATACTCAATCGGATAGTTGGCAAAAAGTGATACATGGTGATGATTTTTTACTTTATGAGGCCATGATTGATACGACATTTGCCTTATATAGACCTTTTGTAACGAAGCACCTAGGTGTTTTCCGTAATCAAATTCGGATGGGGTATCCTTATGTCGCTAAACATATGCCTTGGTATGAGAGAGAAAATCATATGCCGGAAGATTCATTATACTATCAACAAACAGCAAATATTGAATCTACTTGGTATAAGAGGAGCTAAATAATGATCAATTCATGTAGTTATGAAAAAGATAGTATTGATATTTAATCATTTTGAGAGAGAGCATTTTGGAAAAGATGTCTTTCTATTTCCTTATACTTTGTCTAAATGTGTGGGAGGGAAAGCCATGATTGTATATCCTGAGACATCTTCAAATAAAAATTTTCCAAGTGAATATAGAAATGTAACCCTAAAATCGCTTCCTTTTAAGGGGAAAGAATCTAGCTGGTTCTTATATCGGGAATGGAATTTTTTAATTTTCTTAATTAGAAAATCCAAAGAGATTGATATCCTTTTACGGATACATTTTACGTTTATGACAGCTTTATTTGTGCTGTTATATAAAATGATAAATCCAAAAGGTATTACTGCCGTCAAGTTAGATGGCTATCTAGATCCATTATTCTTTAGTTCTGATTCTCTTTCGTTATTTAAGAGATTGAAACATAAAGTATTTTTTAGAACTTTAAGGCAAGTGGATTTATTAACGGTAGAGACTCAATGCTTATATGATAGGTAATATAAGGAATTTATAGATGTTTATGATATAAAACTGAAATTGGTGTTAATGCCAAATGGCTTTGATGAAGAAACATTGAAAACTCTGTCCATTGTAGAGAAGGATTTTGGACATAAAGAGAATATAATGATTACGGTAGGTAGATTGGGAACATATCAGAAAAATACGGAAATGCTTTTAAACGCATTGGACTTAATGGAACTTAGGGATTGGAAAGTGTATTTGATAGGTAGCATTTCAGAGGATTTGGACTTTTTTTTGAAGGATTTTTTTATGAGAAACCCGTCAAAAAAGGAATCAGTCTTTTTTGTGGGTCCAATTTATGATAAAAAGAGTTTATGGGAGTTCTATAATAGGGCGAAGGTTTTTATATTAACATCGAGATTTGAAGGCTATCCTTTAGTTCTAACAGAGGCTAAGAGATTTAGAAATTATATTGTTTCAACAGAATTGGATGCTTCGGAAGATTTATTAGAGAATGGGAAATATGGTTGTTTGATAGCCCAAGAGAATTATAAGGAACTCGCTTTATTTTGTCAAAAAATCATCAATGGAGAAATTTGTATTGATGTGTATGAAAATTATGATAAAGAAGATATCTCTTGGGATATGATTATGAGAAAACAAGAAAAAGTGATGAACAAATTTTTGTAATAAGGATGGTGGATGTTTCTGTTATATATGTCAATTATAGAACTATACAATTGATATTGGATAGTGTCAAATCCATTAAAGAAAGAACCTTAGGCATAAGTTATGAGATTATTGTTGTCGATAATGCTTGTGATGAGGAATCATTTCGTTTGATAAAAGACCGTTATCCGGAAATAATATGTATTCAGTCAGTTGATAATCTGGGATTTGGTAAAGGAAATAACTTGGGGATTGAGCAGGCTCAAGGTGATTTTGTGTTATTTCTGAATCCAGATACAGTTTTACGGAATAATGCGATAGATATACTTTGTCGTTTCATGAAGGATAATCCGTCTGTAGGGGGCTGTGGAGGTAACCTATATGATGAAGAGGGAAACGCTACTACTTCTTTTAGCCGTAAATACCCGTCTTTTTTATGGGAACTATTAGGGATCTTATATATACCTTCACTTTGTATTTCGTCGAGGCGTTCTTTATTCTTTAATTATGAAGGAAAGCCGATAAAGGTTGCTTCTGTGATAGGTGCGGATTTGATGGTAAGGAGAACGGTGCTATCCTCTGTAGGAGGTTTTGATGCGGATTTCTTCATGAATTATGAGGAGACAGAATTATGTCTTCGGATTCATCGGTCGGGTTGGGATATATATTCAGTGCCTTCGGCTCAAATCACACATTTGGAGGGGCGTGCCTCTTATATAAAACAATCTCGTCTTTATTTCTTGTATGAGGGACAATATATTTATTTCCGGAAGGTTTATGGTAAATTTGGGTGTCGATTGATTTTTGCCATTACGCAACTGAAGAGTTATGTTCGGATTTTTCAGTTTCTTTTGTTGGGAAATCGGAAAAGAGGGGCTTACTGGAAAATGAAACTAGAGACGAACAGGGAGGTCTGGAACTCCGAAAGAATAAAACGTATTTTGAAATGAAAAAGAAGCTAGTGGTTTTTCATCCGGCGATAGCTCCTTATCGAGTAGATTTTTTTAATTCCTTGAATAAGGAGTTTGATGCTATATTCTATTTTGAGTTTGGAGATGTATTGGAGCAATCTTTCGCTCAAGATAAGTTGAGAGGACGATTGAAGTTCGTACCCCATTTTTTGGCTCCGGGATTATTTGGAATTAAGAATCTAAGGACGCAGGTTTTCTCGATATTGAGGAAGGAACAGCCGAATGTGGTATTTTGTAGTGAGTATAATATATTGGGTTTATTATTGTTGGTTTATAAATTTCTATTCAACTGGAAATTGTCTATTTTTACGATCTGTGATGATAGCAAAGAGATTGCTGAAAGCGCAACTCTTGTGAAAAGATGTATGCGTTTTATTGTGGTTAAGTTTTACAGTGGTATTATCTTGACAAACGACGATGTGTTGTCTTGGTATGTTAAACACTTTCAGGCGAAGCAGAAATTTTTGTTTTTCCCGATTATCCAAAAAGATCAAGATTTTAGGTTGCTATTGGAGAATGCGTTGCCTGTTTCTAAGATGTTGGAGGATACGTATCATTTGAGAGGAAGGCAAGTTCTGCTGTTTGTTGGGCGTTTAATAGATATCAAGAATTTATTCTTTTTACTGGATGCCTTGGCCTTGGTCGTAGATAGGTATCCTAAAGCTGTTCTTTTATTTGTGGGTGATGGTGATCAGCGAGTCGCTTTAGAGCGACATGCGGAGAGAAATGGATTGGCTGACCATGTGATTTTCGCAGGGAAAAAGCAAGGTAAGGATCTATATGCTTATTATAATGTCGGTCAGATATTTGTGCTGCCAAGTTATTATGAGCGTTTTGGAGCGGTGGTGAATGAGGCATTATTGGCTGGTTGTTATACCTTATGCTCTGTTGTTGCGGGTGCGGCTTGTTTGATTGAGCCGCAAAAAAATGGTGATCTCTTTGATCCGGCATCTAAAAAGGATCTTGCGGAGAAATTGGCGCAAGGTCTAGAGTGTTGTAAGGATCTGAGACATATATCGTTAAAAGCAAATAATATGTGTTATAGTTACGATCTGTATATAACCTCTTTTTTTAATCAGTTAAATTCTATAATAGATAAGTAAGAATGGATATTCGTTTATATTGGGAGAAAGTTTATTGGGCGTTGGCGAAACGTGTTTTTAAAAGAAAGCAGAAAACTTATGAGGATTGGTTGGCGAAAGGATATACCAATCAACCACTTGTTAGCTTTATTATAGAATCTCATAATAAAAGTGTGGGAGTCAAACGTATTGTCAGCGAATTACGTGAGTATCCGAACGCTGAGATCGTAGTAATAGATGATGGTTCTGAGTACAAACATACTAAGTCTCTTATGAGGTATCTTACTCGTGGTAATGAATTTTTAGTACGAGCTAATGATTTATATGAGAATGTGATGTATGATAAAACCATTCGTTTTGCGAATGGCGAATATATTGTTTTAATGCAGGATGATGATGAGATAACCGATCTGGATTGGGTTGATAAGGGTGTCTCTTATTTTAAGAAATATCCGGATATGGTTATTCTCGGTGGTTTGAATGGATTGGAATTTGTTACCGATGATAAGGAAAAGTGGGGATATGTGGATTTGTATAAGGATGATAGACTACGAGATAAAGATTTTTATTTTGTGCATGCAGTAAACCGGGCCCCTATGTTGTTAAACAAGAGATTGTTCCTAGATCATTTGGGACATATTGATTTCTCTTTTGCTCCCTTTCAATGCGATGATTGCGAGCTGTGTCTACGTGCGTGGTTGTGTGGCTTGAAAGTAGGGTGGTATAACGCCGGCTTTAAGTCCATGATCGCTGGTGGAATGCGTATTTGGAATAAGGGGTTGATGGGATTTCAAGAAATCAAGAATCGAGGGAAATTGTATGAGATGTATAAATTTTCTTCAAGTAAAGTCTCTGAGTTAGTAGAGGTCGCAAATAAACAACTAAAGTCATAAAAAGATATGTCCATTGATGAATATAGGAGAATAAATAAATCTTTTAAGAGAGTTCTGATATTTAAGATAGGGCTCAACTCTGGTTTTTTTTCTGAATATAATAATATGATTCTGGCAATGTTGTATTGCTTAGAAAACCGGATTCAATTCAAACTATCATCAAATGGTGCGAATTTTAACACCCAGTTTGGTTGGAATGGCTATTTTGATAGTTTTTGTGATTCTGTAGTAGATAATAGATTACACTATAGAACGTTAGATTGGAGATATTCTTTGAAATTAGTTGTTAAACGTTTTGATCGATTAGCTGTACATTCTCTTTTTTCATATATGAGTTTTTGGAAAAAAGAGTTATTAACGCAAGATGTTTTTGGCAAATGCCGGGATAAATTGAGGTATCGAAAAAGACACGTTATTCCGGAGCTGGGATTTCGAGGAAGTACGCAGGAGATATGCTCTATGCTTGTCTGTTTAACTTGGAAATATAATGATTCTACGAATAAAAGAATAAAAGAAATTCTAAAGACTCTTTCCCTCCCTGATAAATATGTATCTATCCATGTGAGGAGAGGTGATAAAATTGTAGAAAGTCCTTATTATTCCTTAGAACGATATTTTGAGAAGTTAGGTACGAAAAATAAGAATTTATTTGTAGCCACAGATGATTATACTGTTATTGAAGATATAAAAAAGAAATATCCTGATTGGAATGTTTGGACATTATGTTCTCCTTTGGAAAGAGGATATGTTCAGTCTGTTGCGGATAAAGAGAGTTTTCAGGAGAAAGATCGGAATATGATTTTGTTGTTTGCCACAATGGAGATCTTGAACCGATCAGAGCGATTTGTAGGAACCTATAATTCTAATATAGGAATGTTTCAAGGTATGAGAAATCCGTCGATTTGTAGTGGTGTGGATTTTGATCATTGGGTAGTTTGGTAAATGGAGACTGGAGTATGAGAGAAAACCAACATACCGAATTTAAGGAGTCATGGCATGACGAATATACCCGTTATATATCAGCTTTCTGTAATACGGAGGGTGGTGTATTATATATCGGTATCGATGATAAAGGAGAAGTTGTAGGGATAGAGCAGCCAAAGAAGTTGATTGAGAAACTTCCGAACTTTATCGCTCAGAAAACGGGTATTATGCCTCTTATCCATTTGAGGGAGAAGGCTGGTAAAGAATATTTGGAAATAGAAGTCCAACCTTCTGCCATGCCGATTTCCGTGCATGGACGGTATTATACCCGGAGTGGAAGCGTTACTTCCGAGTTACAGGGGAATCAGTTAAATATGTTCTTGGCTGCGAAAATGGGGTTGACATGGGAAAGTGTGATCGAGGAGGATTTCTCATTGGAGGACATAGATACCGAGACTGTAGAACGTTTTAAGCTATTGGCTAAAGATCGGGTTCCTTCCATTGAGCAGGAAACGGATCTGCTGGCTTTAATGGAGAGGTTGAATTTGGTCGTAGGAGGCCGTTTCAAGAGAGCCGCTGTGGTCCTGTTTGGAAAGAACGTGCAGAGATATGTGTTACAAGCTCGTATTAAAATAGGAAAGTTCCTTACCGATACGGAGGTACTGACAACCGATATTATCGAGGGGAACCTGATTCAGCAGGTGGATCGGGCTTTGGATATATTGCGAACGAAATATTTATTAAGTTATATATCGTATGAGGGGATTCATAGGCGTGAGAAACTGGTTTATCCCTACGAGGCTCTGCGGGAAGCCTTATTGAATTCGATTATCCATCGAGAATATTTTGTTTCTTCCGAAATTCAAATTCGTGTTTACGAAAATAAACTGGTGATAGGAAATGAAGCTCGTTTACAAGATATCACGGTAGAGGATTTATCTCGATCTCACCCCTCTAGGCCTCATAATAAATTGATAGCGGATGTCTTTTACAAGGCAGGTTTTATTGAAAGTTGGGGGCGGGGAACACAACGTATTATTGATAACTGCGTAGCTGAGGGATTATCCGCTCCTATGTATGAGTATAAGATGGGATTTTTGTACTTAACTTTTTCTCATGAGCGGGTAAATGAGCGGGTAAATGAGCGGGTAAATGAGCGGGTAAATGAGCGGGTAAATGAGCTTACTGATACAGAGAGAGCTGTCTATAGGCTCGTTGCAAATAAGCCATCTGTTACTCAATTAGAATTAGCTGCGGAGTTGCGGCTAACGGTACAATATATTCGCAAAATAATGAAGGCGTTGAAAGATAAGAATTACATAGAACGTGTAGGTGCAGATAAAAATGGTTATTGGAAAATAATAGAGAAGTCATGAAGATATTGATATTAAATACCTCTGAATTAACTGGTGGAGCGGCAGTCGCCGCGAACCGACTAGCGAAAGCATTGGGTAAATCTGGTGTAGAGGTTTCTATGTTAGTACGTGATCGGAAAACAGACCATGTAAAAGTTTTCTCTGTAAATAATTCATGGACTTCACATAGGCTTAATTCTTTTCGTTTCATTTGGGAACGACTGATAATCTTTATCTGTAACTTCTTTAGCAAGAAGAACCTCTTTCAAGTTTCCATAGCCAATACAGGCACGGACTTATCGAAGCACCCATTAGTGCAACAGGCGGATGTGATTCATCTGCATTGGGTTAATCAAGGATTTCTATCTCTTTCTGATATTAAGAAATTAGTAAATACCGGAAAACCCATTGTGTGGACTATGCATGATTTGTGGCCTGCTACGGCTATTTGTCATTATCCGGGAGGATGTGAGAAGTATATATCGAATTGTTATCAGTGCCCGATGCTGAAACGAAATCCGTTTTTTGATTTAGCGGCTTCTGTTTTTAAGGAGAAAGGGAAAATAGGGTTATCTAAGATTACATTTGTCGGTTGTAGCCGATGGATAATGGAAGAGGCCAAAAAAGGCAATTGGTTGAGAACAGCCTGTTTTACCTCGATTCCTAACCCGATTGACGTGACAGCCTTTAAGCGTATGGAAAAGCGGGTGGCCCGTAAACGATTCGGCCTGCCGGAAGATAAGTTCCTTCTTCTTTTTGCCGCCGCTAAGCTTTCAGATACCCGGAAGGGAGCGATTTTTTTGATCGAGGCTTGCGAAAAACTAAAAGAGAAATACCAAGATCGCATAGAAATCGTGTTGATGGGAAATAGCTCGGAAGAATTGATTAGCCAGTTTCCTTTTAAGGTGAATACGCTGGGATATATATCGGATCAAGACTCTATGATTTCCGTTTATGCCTGTGCCGATATGTTCGTTATTCCTTCGTTGGAGGATAACTTACCCAATACGATTATGGAGTCGATGGCATGCGGTACGCCTTGTGTGGGATTTGAGACAGGAGGGATTCCAGAGATGATAGATCATTTGAAGAATGGGTATGTAGCTAAATATAAGGATACTGAAGATTTAGCGGAGGGAATTAAGTGGATAATAGATAGCCGGGAATCTTTACAATTAAGTGAGGCTTGCATTCGAAAGGTCCATGATTGTTATCAAGAATCGGTTGTAGCGGGGAGGTATATTGATTTGTATCGGAGTTTAACTTCGCCTTAGAATGAATTCTTTGGATATTTCATCTATATCAAGAATATAGTTACTTTTGTGAAAAATGGAAGTTACTATATAGTATAGGAAGGAATGCTATGAGATGAAAGAGTATTTATCAAATGTTTTAGAGATATTGGAAGAAAAAGGCGTTTTGAACGAATCGTATGATCTGGAGTTCAAAAGTGCGAAGGGGGGGCTTCCTCGGTCTCTTTGGGAGTCTTATTCTGCGTTTGCTAATTCCGAGGGAGGTACAATTATTCTTGGCGTTTCCGAAAAAGATAATTATTGTTATTTGGATGGTTTAGGAGAGGATGTTGTGCGTAAGTGGCTTGATGATTTTTGGAATCAGATAAACAATAAAGAAAAAGTGAGCGTTAACCTTTTGACGGCTAAGGATGTTCGTATAGAAAAGGTGAAAGATGATATTAATGTATTAATCATAAGGGTGCCTCCCGCAAGTTTTCGTTATCGTCCGGTTTATATAGGAACGGATATGTTAAAAGGAACTTATAGGCGAGATCATACTGGAGACTATAGGTGCATGCCAGAGGAAGTAAAGCGAATGTTGGCAGATTCCTTGCCTGATAAACCCGATTCTCTTGTGTTGGAACATTCGACGATAGAGGACTTGGATTTGCCAACATTAGATCAATATCGAAATATTCTTCGAAGTGTTAAACCCATGCATCCCTTTTTGACACTTGATAATCTTCCTTTTTTGCAGAGGTTGGGAGCTTGGAAAGTAAATCGAGCGACAGGAACTTATGGTTTAACTGCCGCAGGATTATTGATGTTCGGAAAAACACAATCAATACAAGAATTTTTCCCGGACTATCATGTCGATTACCAAGAGATATCCAATCAAGGGAGTCGCTGGATAGACCGTATATATCCAGATGGTACATGGGAGGCTAATCTTTTTCAATTTTTTCATAGGGTATGGCCTAAATTAAGTTTTTCTTTGCCCAAACCATTTTTATTGGAGAATGGGAGGAGACGTGATGAAGGTGCTATCCATGAAGCTTTGCGTGAGGCTTTTGCAAACAGTATTATTCATGCGGATTATAGGGGGCAGGGAGGAATTGTTATAAAGAAATATCCGGATCGATTCCTGTTCGTGAATCCGGGTTATATGTTAGTTCCTTTGGAACAGTATTATAAAGGAGGATGTAGTGTCCCGAGGAATACTACGATACAAACCATGTTCTCTTTATTAGGTTATGGTGAAAAAGCAGGGTCGGGTAGTCTTCGGATAATGTCGGCTTGGGCTAGTGCGCATTGGAGAAAACCGTTTATATCTATGACCAATAGACCGGATCGTGTTTGTCTAGATTTAAAAATGGAAGTATTGTTGCCTAAGGATAGTTTGGAGCACTTAGAATATATATTTGGGAAGGATGTTCGTAATATGTATGGGGATGCTTTGGTTATATTGTCTACCGCTGAGATAGAAGGGGTTGTCTCAAATCTTCGATTACAGGGTTTACTTAATAAACATTCCTCGGAGATATCTATTATGTTAAAAGATTTATGTTCGCAAGGATATTTAAATCCAGAGAATAAGGGACGTTGGACTTCTTATCATTTGAATAAGGGAATAGGACTTAAACAAGGAAGTTTATTTGAGAACTTGGATGGACACCTTAATGAAAAGATGGACACCTCGGACAAGAAAGATGGACACCTTAATGAAAAGATGGACACCTCGGACAAGAAAGATGGACACCTTGGCAGAAATATGCAAGAAATTAAAAGCTCAGAATTAAAGTCTTATATTGTAGAAATTTGCTCAAGTAGGTATTTAACAATCGAGGAGATTGCGGTAAAAACCCGACGTACTTCAAAATATCTGAAGAATAAGATAGTATCTCAATTATTGAAAGATGGGCTTTTAGAACGTTTATATCCTACTACTCCAAATCATCCTAATCAAGCATATAAAAAGAAACAACAATGAATCAGCAACCTACATTTTCGATCATAACGATCACCTATAATGCGGAGCGATGGTTGGAGCGTACGATATTGAGCGTACTTAGCCAGTCGTATCCGAATATCGAGTATATATTGATTGACGGAGCGTCGAAGGATAAGACCGTAGAGATCATCAAGCAATATGAGTCCGGTATCGCTTCTTGGATAAGCGAGCCTGATAAAGGCTTGTATGATGCTATGAATAAGGGATTGAAGCGGGCTACGGGGGATTATGTGTGGTTCCTGAATGCGGGGGATACACTTTATACCGCAGATACCGTGCAAAGAATTGTGGCGTCTTTGAAAAAGAAAGTATCTTTGCCAGACGTGATTTACGGAGAAACCCGGATCGTTGACGCGGAGGGTAGATCATTAGGGATGCGCAGATTGAAAGCACCGGAGAAACTGACTTGGAAGAGTTTCCGGATGGGAATGTTGGTTTGTCACCAGTCGTTTATATCAAAACGGGAGATCGCTCCGTTATATAATACGGAATACCGTTTGACGGCGGATTATGATTGGTGTATCCAATGTCTGAGACGATCGAAAAGAATACATAATACACGTTTGATCCTGTCTAATTTTTTGGAGGAAGGGTTAAGTAGTGTGAACCGGAAAGCTTCCTTAAAGGAGCGATATGAGGTCATGTGTAAGTATTATGGCAAGGTGTCGACGATTCTGTTGCATGGTTGGTTCGCCGTGAGATTCTATTTTGCCAAATGGTTTAAAGGTAGAGTATAAACAATAAATTATAGATAAGTTTTATGCGGAGTATAATGAGTAAATGGGGAAAACATATCGCAGCGATAGCCGTATTCTTGGTATTGACGGTGATTTATTTTTCTCCGGCCGTATTTGAGGGTAAAGTCGTCCGGCAAGGGGATACGGAAAAGGCTATCGGTATGGGGAATAGCCAGATGGATGAATATGAGAAGACGGCCCAACCGGGAGAATTCAGCGCATGGTCTGATGCTATGTTTGGCGGAATGCCTTATGTGTCGGGATATGGAAATCCGGCTCCACGATTTCCCGGATATCTTTTAGTGGAGAAGCCTTTAAAAGCGCTGGGGTATATGGATGCGGGGATGGTGTTTACCGGATTCGTTTGTTTCTATATCTTGATGTGTGTCATGGGCGTAAATTGGTGGTTGGCGATCGCTGGTGCTATCGCTTTCGCTTTAGCGTCTTATAATCTGATCATTATAGAGGCCGGCCATGTCACGAAAGCGTATGTAATCGCTTATATGCCATTAACGTTGGCGGGTATGGCCCTGTTGTTCAAGCGTAAGTATTTATGGGGGGCGGTCGTGTTCTTGTTGGGTGTCGCTTTCTCTATCGCGAATACGCACCTGCAAATCACTTATTATTTATTATTACTTTGCTTCTTCGTTTATTTGGGATATTTGTTCAATAAACTGAAGGAAAAAGCTTATAAAGAACTGGGTACGGTAACCGCTATTATGGCTGGATGCGTGATATTGGCGGTGTTGCCGAATGCCCAGAATATGTATGCTCAATGGGATTTGGGACAGAACTCTATCCGTGGGGCTACGGAATTAACGACAACGACCCCTTCGGGCGAGAAGATCTCTTCCGGCTTGGACAAGGATTATGCGTTCGCTTGGAGCTATGGAAAAGGGGAGTTGTTGACCTTGTTGGTTCCGAATGCCTATGGTGGAAGTTCGGGTGGAATGCTAGGCCCGGATTCTGAGTTATATAAGGAATTAAGGGCGAAAGGCGCTCAAGTCGGAAAAGAGGTACAGGCTCCTACCTATTGGGGAGAGAAGACATTTACTTCCGGGCCGGTTTATTTCGGGGCATTGGTCTGCTTCTTGTTTGTTCTGGGAATGTTCGTGATCCGGAATCCGATGAAATGGTGGTTATTCGGAGGTTCTGTCTTTTTGATATTGCTGGCATTGGGACGTAATTTTGATAACTTCAATGACTTTATGTTCCATTACTTGCCGATGTATAATAAGTTCCGTACCGTAGAGATGGCATTGGTTATTCCGGGTATGGTATTTCCTATTATCGCTATATGGGGATTGAAAGAGGTGTTATCCGAGACCGTGAGCGATGCCTTGTTGAAGAGAGGATTGATCGCTGCTTTGGCTATCACGGGGGGGCTTTCTTTAATCCTTTGGTTGATGCCGAGTATGCTGTTGGATTTCCGTTCTTCTTTCGACGCTCAATATCAGTTGCCGGATTGGTATTACAACGCCTTGTTAATGGATCGTGCTTCCTTGGCTTCGGCGGATGCGTTGCGCTCTTTGGTCTTTATCTTATTAGGGGCGGCTTTGTTGTTCTGGTTCTATACCTCGAAAGATCGGAAAAAGGTGGCGACATTCGTAGGGATCGGTGTTGCGGTCTTGATGTTGGTTGACTTATGGACGGTGGATAAACGGTATTTGAACGATAGTAACTTTATCCGCCAGAAACCTACAGAGGTATATAAAGAGACGGTAGCCGATCAAGAAATCATGAAGGATAAGGACCTTTCTTATCGTGTCTTGAATTTGAATAATCCTTTCTTGGAGACAACGACCTCGTACTATCACCATTCCGTCGGTGGTTATTACGCTGCGAAGCTGAGACGGTACCAAGAACTGATCGACCACCGTCTGCAAGGAGAGCTTAACTCGGTTATCGGGGCTTTCCAGAAAGCGCAGACCGCAGAGGATTTGATGGGGGCGTTCGCTGCTTGCCCGTCCTTGAATATGCTCAATACACGTTATATTATCTATAATCCGGAGCAACCGCCTTTGAGGAATCCGTTTGCTTTCGGCAACGCTTGGTTTGTGGATAAAGTGGAGGTCGTGGAGAATGCGGATGCGGAAATAGCGGCGTTGAATACGATCAATCCGTTAACGACGGCGGTTGTCGATAAACGTTTCGCTGATGAGGTGAAAGGTTTCACGCCTCAATTGGACTCTACTGCTACGATAACATTGGATAGTTATCGCCCTAATAAATTAGTTTATACGACGAAGACGAATTCTGAGCAATTAGCGGTATTCTCAGAGATCTATTATCAACCGGGATGGGAGGTAACTATTGATGGTAAGCCCGCTTCGCATTTCCGGGCGGATTGGATATTACGAGCTATGTTAGTTCCTGCGGGAGAGCATCAGATCGTATTTGAGTTTAGACCGCAAGGTTATATTACGGCGGCTTATATTACCTCTTTCAGTTCGTTGATTATCTTGTTGTTATTGATTGGTGCGGTAGGATATTCGGTTTGGAAAGCTAGAAAGCAAAAAGAGATATAAATTCCGGTTGGTTGTAGAGACGGGGCACACCCCGTCTCTACAACTAGATGAAACCGCTATTGATAAAATCGAGCAGTTTTCTCGTTAGGGTTTCCCACGAGAGAGCTGCTTTTTCTTTGGATATGTTCGCAGGGATGGTGGCTTGCTGTGAGGGGGTGAAAAGTTCCTCGATACCTTGGGCGAGGGCCGTTGCGGATATCTCAGGCACTACGATGCCTGTACCCGGCTTTTCGATGCTGTTCTTGAAATCGCCTACGGGAGTACTTAACATAGGTAAATCGTAATTGTAGGCTACGGATACGACACCACTTTGAGTGGCGGAGCGATAGGGGAGTACTAAGGCATCCGCCGCTGAGAAATAAATGGGGATTTCCTCGTCGCTGATATATTCACAGTGGACGAATATACGTTCTTTTGCCGGAGATGCATCGATCAGAGCCTGATACTTCTCGAAACTACCGTAACATTCGCCGGCTATAATGAGATGGTAATCCTCGTTAAGCTGTCCCATCGCTTCTATCAGCAGGTCTAATCCTTTATAATCCCGTATCAGTCCAAAGAATAGAAGATTCTTTTTGGACGGATGGATTCCTAATTTCCGGCATGCCTCGTTCTTGTTGATCTTACTCCCGAAATGATTATAAAGCGGGTGTGGGTTCTGGATATATTTAGCGCCCGGGTAAAGTTTCCGCAAATCATACCGCACGTTATCGCTCATCACGATAAAGCCATGGCATTGCTTGAAAAGTAACGAAGCTAAAGGCTTGTCGAAGAAACGCGGCTCATGGGGAATCGCGTTGTGGATAAGGGTGATTACCTTACAATGCTTTTTCATCCGATTTGCTACGTGGGCGTATCCGGGAACGAAAAAGGACATCCAGTAAGAGATAATCAGTACGTCCGGCGCATAGGAACGAATGGCGTTTACGGTACTGAAATAACTAACCGGGTTGACGCTATCTAATACTCGCACGCTCTCGATTTCGATCGCACGGTCTCCCGCTTCTACGTATTGAGTCTTGCCGGGAAATAAGATATCCGGATAAAGACGTTTGAAGTTGAAAGCCTTTACTTCATGACCTTCTTTTACTAATTCCGTATAGAGCATCCCGCTGAATTGGGCGATACCGCCACGATAGGGATAAATGGGGGAGAGAATAGCGAAACGCATGGTAATTGAAAATTAAGAATTGAAAATTGAAAATTAAGAATCGAGAACTACAGGAGCTGCCCTCCCTTCATTATCAATTCTCAACTTTCAATCTTCAATTAATTAGTATCTGTAATGATCAGCCTTGTACGGTCCTTCTACCGGTACGCCGATATAATCAGCTTGCTTTTGTGATAATGTAGATAATTTCACGCCGATACGTTCCAAGTGTAGGCGGGCAACTTCCTCATCCAAACGTTTCGGCAAACGATATACGCCTACCTCATAGGCCATTTGCCATAAATCCATCTGGGCAAGAACTTGGTTCGTAAATGAGTTGCTCATTACGAATGATGGGTGTCCCGTAGCGCAACCTAAGTTTACCAAGCGTCCCTCTGCCAATAAGAAGATGGAGTTTCCGTTCGGGAACGTATATTTGTCCACTTGAGGCTTGATATTCGTGTGCTTGATATTCGGATAGTTGACAAGCTTATCCACCTGTATCTCGTTGTCGAAGTGACCGATGTTACATACGATCGATTGGTCTTTCATCTGTGTCATATGCTCGATCGTGATGATATCGCAGTTTCCGGTGGTCGTAACGAAGATGTTACCCTCTTTCACGGCCTCTTCCATGGTCGTAACCTCGAAACCTTCCATAGCGGCTTGCAGGGCGCAGATCGGATCGATCTCGGTCACGAGTACACGGGCCCCGTAAGAGCGCATGGAGTGAGAGCAGCCTTTACCTACGTCACCATATCCGGCAACGACTACCACCTTGCCGGCGATCATTACGTCCGTAGCCCGCTTGATGCCGTCCGCCAAAGACTCACGGCAACCGTATAGGTTATCGAACTTGGATTTCGTCACGGAGTCATTAACATTGATAGCCGGAACCAGCAACTCACCTTTCTCCATCATCTGATACAGACGGTGAACGCCGGTGGTCGTCTCTTCCGATACCCCTTTCATCTCGGCTACCGTACGGTGCCAACGGCTGTTATCTTCTTGAAGGATACGATTTAATGTATCCAGGATTACCTGTTTCTCATGATTTCCGCCTTTGCGGTTGATAGTCTCCGCATCGTTCTCCGCACGATAGCCCATGTGAATCAGCAAGGAAGCGTCGCCGCCATCGTCAACAATCATGTGAGGGCCTTTACCTTCCGGGAAACGAAGCGCCATGTCCGTACACCACCAATACTCCTCCAGCGTCTCGCCTTTCCAAGCGAATACCGGTACGCCGTCCGCTGCGATAGCGGCAGCGGCATGATCTTGTGTGGAGAAGATGTTACAGCTAGCCCAGCGAACGTCCGCTCCCAACGCAACTAATGTTTCGATTAACACCGCCGTCTGAATAGTCATATGCAGTGAGCCGGTGATACGTGCGCCTTTCAAGGGTTTCTGATCGGCGTATTTCTGGCGTAGCGCCATTAATCCCGGCATTTCGTGTTCGGCGATCTCGATCTCTTTGCGACCGAATTCAGCCAAACTCATATCTGCCACTTTATAAGGCAGATTAGTTGGAAATAATTGTGACATAAATTAATACTATAAATGGTTGAGACGCAAAGGTACGAAAAAGCGTTGATAGTAGGTGTTCTTTATCTATGAATTTCCATCTAGGGCAGAGGCTTGCCGAGGGGTAGGTGGGTTTGTTACTGCAACCTGCCTTGCAGTAGTTCTGCAACAGCCATGCAGCATTACTGCAACCTGCATTGCAGTAACACTGCAATGCCGTTGCAGTATTGGACTCTCTGTAGTTTTGCGATTTAATGAATACTGAAGGCTCCATCTACCAATAGCGCGTGGCCATCTACGAAGCTCGCTTGCGGGCTGCATAGCCAAAGTACGGCGTTGGCGATCTCTTCCGGTTTGCCGAGCCGCCCTGCGGGAATGTCGCGCACCAGCTCCTTCTCCAAGGAAGGGTCACGCCGCATTAAGTCTTCCGCCATCGGCGTACGGATAACGCCCGGACATACGGCATTGATGCGGATATTCTTTGCCGCATAGTCGATAGCGGCGGTACGTGTCAGTCCGATAACGGCATGCTTACAGGCTATGTAGGCCGCTTGCCCCGGAAATCCCGTGACTCCACCTTGCGATGAGGTGTTGACGATGGCGCCGCCGCCTTGTTTCAGCATTTGCAGGATCTCATAACGCATGCAGTTCCAGACACCTTTCAAATCCACAGCCACGGTACGGTCGAATTCATCGTCGGTGATTTCCGCCATTGGGCGTTGCGGTGTTTGTATGCCTGCGTTGTTAAGAGCCGCATCCAGTCTTCCGTAGGTAGCTACGGTCCAGTCGATCATCTCTTTTACGGCTTGCGTGTTTGATACGTCGCACCGATATGCTACGGCCTTCTGTCCCTCGGCTACTAATTTCTCTACTTGTTCTCCCGGCTCACGGATGTCTGCCAATACGGTTATGTATCCAGCCTTGGCGAAGGCTTCAGCGCAAGCGAGTCCGATACCCATCGCTGAACCGGTTACTAAAGCTACTTTCTCTTCCATTGTCTTTGTCATGATCATTTGATTTACATTTTGTTATTATTTATGTCGCGAAGATAAGGAGGGAGTGGTATAGAGGCTTTGTTATGTGGTTCAAATAGCTTTGTTGTGTGGGCCATTATAAATATTATATATCCTCGGTTGGCGGTACGCCATACGCTATCTTATAGATTTTCGAGAAATGGGAAAGGTTCTTGAAGCCTACCTCGAAACAAATCTCCGAGACCTTACGCCCCCCCTTACGTATCAGCCCATGTGCGGCTTCAAGGCGGCGTCGGATGAGCCATTCCCGGGGCGAGAGAGCGCTACATTTCTTGAAATCACGTTTAAATGTGGAGAGACTGCGTCCCGTATAGTTGGCGATTTCTTCCATGGAAATATCGTTCATATAATTCCGCTCCATAAATTCCAGTATGTCTATCTTCCATGGATCGGTAAAATCGAAGATAGAGGCATATAGATTCTTGTCGGTATTGAGCAACACATAGACGCCCTCGACCATTTTTAGTTGAAGCAATTCGTCTGTCGGTTGGATCTTGGAATTGAAATAAGGGGTCATCGACTCAAACAAGCTTACGATATCGGGACGGTTGGACGGTAGCTTGTAAAGGCTTACCTGATCTCGCTTGGCGTCTTTAGGGAGAGTATTTCGATCTAATTTGCTGTAAAAGTCGCGTAGGAACTTCATGGTGAACATCAAGAAGATCGCCTTGAACTGCTCGCCATTCCATGCTTGTTTCGTCATCTGTACGCTGAAGTCCTTGCGGATGAAAGCGCATTCTCCTTTATGTAACCGGGTGATTTGGCCTTTCTCGTCGATTACCATCTCTCCGGAGTATACATACACCAACACATGCGAATGATTCCGGTGCAGGCAGCTCTTTCCGCCATCGAAATACATCGCTAAAAATAAATCCGAGTAACGCAGTGTGTTGATCCCGTCCATCGTTCTTTAGGAAAATGGGCGACACGGGAAGATCGTGCCGCCCATTATGAGGATTTTAAAGTAACTGTTAACTGTCCACTAAATCGTTAGGCCGGCGTGATACCTTGCTCTTGCAATAGTTTCAGCCCGAGGTCTTTCAACTTGAACTTCTGTATCTTTCCGCTTCCGGTCATCGGGAAGGTATCGACGAAGAAGATGTATTTCGGGATCTTATGCCGGGCGATCTTTCCGCGGCAGAAGTCTTTCACCTCTTCCTCCGTAGCCGTCACACCATCGTGAAGGATGATAAAGGCACCCACTTCCTCTCCATATTTCTTGGAAGGAACAGCAGCTACTTGCACGTCTTTCACGCCGGGGAAATGATAGAGGAACTCCTCCAGCTCACGGGGATAGATATTCTCGCCCCCGCGGATAATCATGTCCTTGATACGGCCGGTGATCCGATAGTTGCCGTTCTCGTCTTTCACGCCTAAGTCGCCGGAATGCAGGAAGCCATCCTTGTCGATCGCCTCATTGGTGGCGGCTTCGTTTTTATAGTAACCTTTCATGTTATTATAACCGCGGTTACACATCTCGCCCTGTACACCGACGGGGCATTCCTCGCCAGTCTCCGGATCGATAACCCGTACCTCGGTAAATTCGAACTCATGGCCTACGGTATTATAACGCACCTCGGCCGGATCTTCGATACGGGAGTGGGTCATACCCGGTGAGGTCTCTGTCAATCCATACACGCTGGTTACACGCATATGCATCTTCTCGTCCACGGTTTTCATGAGTTCAACCGGGCAAAGAGAACCTGCCATAATACCGGTACGTAACGACGTGAGGTCGAACATCTCGAACATCGGGTGGTTCAGCTCGGCAATGAACATGGTAGGCACGCCGTACACGGCCGTGCAACGCTCTTTATGTATAGAAGCTAATACCAATAGCGGATCGAATTTCTCGACCATCACTTGCGTACATCCATGCGTCAATACGTTCATGGAAGCTAATACCACACCAAAGCAATGAAAGAGAGGTACGCAGCAACAAAGCTTATCGTCGGCGGTGAATTTCATATGCTCACCCGTCAAGAAACCGTTGTTGGCGATGTTGTAGTGAGTCAACATGACCCCTTTCGGGAAGCCGGTCGTACCGGAAGTATATTGCATATTGACAACGTCGTGGCAATTTACTCTCGCTTTGGCAGCCTCTAACGTCTCATCCTTGATATTTTGTCCGAGGAGCAACATCTCGGGCGTATTGTACATACCCCTGTATTTCTCCTGTCCGATATATACTACATTTCTCAAGCGTGGGAAACGCTTGCTTTTCAAATACCCCCGTTGAGAGGTCTTCAATTCCGGCAACATGGTATAGACCATGTCCACGTAACTTCCATCAAACACGCCGTCTGTGATACACATCGTATGGATATCGGCGTTCTCAACCAGATATTCCAGTTCGCTTTGTTTATAGTTGGTGTTGATCGTGACCAGTACGGCACCGATCTTGGCTCCGGCATATAAGAAAGTCAGCCAATCCGGTACGTTTGTCGCCCATACGCCGACATGTGTGCCATGAGTGATACCGATCGCCAGCATGCCTTTCGCCATGTCGTCCACACGCTTGTTGAATTCGCTCCAAGTGAAACGTAAGTCACGGTCCGAATAAACGATATATTCCTTGTCCGGTGTAGTCTCGGCCCAATGTTCCAGCCATTGGCCAAGGGTTCTGTTATGTAATTCCATAAAACGCTGGATTTAATAAGGTGTATAGACAACTCCTAGGATTCGGGCCTTGTTGTCGGCTGCCGCATGTACATGATGCGCCACGATGGAATCATAATAGATGCTATCGCCTTCCTCTAGGATATAGGTGTTCTTTCCGTAATTGATCTCTACGACGCCATTCAATACGTAGATAAACTCCTCTCCCTCATGCGTGGACAGGATGAAATCCTCGCCTTCCTCGGAGGGAGCGATCTCGATCAAGAAGGGTTCCATATGGCGGCCGGACTTATCTTGCGAGAGCGAGTGGTAATCCATATGCTTGTGCCCTTGTGTCGCGTTGTTCGTGAACCCGATACCATCGGCCTCGCTGTCCTTTTTGCGGCATACGACCGGGCCTAGCTCCGCTTGGTCATCCAAGAATGTACCCAAACGTACCCCTAATACCCGTGCTATTTTGATAAGAGGGGCCAAAGATGGAAAATCCAAGTTACCCTCGATACGTTCGATCTGTTCGATACCTAACCCGGAGCGTTCGGCTACCTCCTCGATAGAGAGTTGTTTCGATTCCCGGATATTTTTAATTTTCGCGCCTATAATTTTGTTGTTTCCCATGTGTATGATTTGTTATTTATAGTCCTGTAATGTTTGATAATTTGATACTAAACGGCGCAAATTTACATTAATATTTTATTATATCTAGGATTAAGACAAATAAAAAGGGCAATACCCATTTGGGATTGCCCTTTTTAATATTTTCGAGTAAGCTTTTTCTTACTTTCTGATACCAAGTTCTTTGATGATAGCGCGGTATCTCTCGATGTCAGTCTTGATCAGATAGTCCAATAAACGACGACGTTTACCTACCAACATCTTCAATGATCTTTCCGTAGCGTAATCTTTGTGATTCACTTTCAAGTGCTCTGTCAAGTGAGAGATACGGAATGTGAACAATGCGATTTGGCTCTCAGCAGAACCTGTGTTAGTAGCTGATTTGCCATACTTTTCAAATAATTCTTGTTTCTTTGCTGAATCTAAATACATGATTCTTTTTACTTTAATAAATTAATACTATGTTATCTAAGCGGTCGCAAAGGTAGGCATTCCTTTTTGATTTGCAATAGATTCTGCTATCTTTTTTGTGTTTTGAAGCATGAATGTCATATATATATCGTAAAAATATCGTATTTTTGCAGCCAATAAATTAGTCTTCAATGCAAAAGATCAGAAACATTGCGATTATCGCGCACGTAGACCACGGCAAAACGACGCTCGTGGATAAGATGTTATTAGCCGGTAAGCTTTTCCGTGAAGGACAGGCAGAACCGGATCAGTTCATGGATAACAATGATCTGGAACGGGAACGAGGTATCACGATTCTTGCCAAGAACGTGTCTATCAATTATAAGGGATATAAGATCAATATTATTGACACTCCGGGCCACGCCGACTTTGGTGGCGAGGTGGAGCGTGTCTTGAATATGGCGGATGGTTGTTTGCTATTGGTAGACGCCTTTGAGGGGCCTATGCCGCAGACTCGTTTTGTTTTGCAAAAAGCGATTCAACTGGGTTTGAAGCCGATCGTGGTAATTAATAAGGTGGATAAGCCGAATTGCCGCCCGTCGGAAGTGCAGGAAATGGTATTCGACTTGATGTTTAGTCTGGATGCTACCGAGGAGCAGCTTGACTTCCCTACTATTTATGGTTCCGCCAAGCAGGGCTGGATGTCCGAGGATTGGAAGGAGCCGAAAGAGGATATCGCGGCTGTGCTTGATGCGATCATCAAGTATATCCCCGAACCAAAGATGTTGGAGGGTACTCCGCAGATGTTGATTACTTCTTTGGATTATTCTAAGTATGTAGGTCGTATCGCCGTAGGACGTGTACACCGTGGCGAGTTGAAAGAGGGCCAAGATGTCATGCTTTGTAAGCGTGATGGTAGTATGGTGAAATCGAGGATCAAGGAAGTGGATGTATTCGAGGGCTTGGGACGTACGAAAGTTGATTCCGTGCAGTCCGGGGATATTTGCGCTATTATCGGTATCGATGGTTTCGAGATCGGTGAGACTATCGCCGACGTGAACGAGCCGGAGCCATTGCCAACGATCGCTATCGACGAGCCTACGATGTCTATGCTTTTCACGATCAACAATTCTCCGTTCTTTGGTAAGGATGGTAAGTTTGTTACTTCCCGTCATATTTTTGACCGTTTGCAGAAAGAATTGGATAAGAACTTGGCTTTACGCGTAGTTCCTACTGATTCCGCTGATTCTTGGTTGGTATATGGCCGTGGCGTGCTTCACTTGTCTGTATTGATCGAGACGATGCGTCGTGAGGGATACGAGTTGCAGGTAGGTCAGCCTCAGGTTATCATCAAGGAGATCGATGGTGAGAAATGTGAGCCGGTAGAGCAATTGACGGTGAATCTTCCGGAGGAATGCTCTAGCCGTATTATCGATATGGTAACGAAGCGTAAGGGCGAGATGACCATGATGGAAAGCAAGAATGGTCGTATGCACTTAGAATTCACGATTCCTTCCCGTGGTATTATCGGTTTGAACAACGCCGTATTGACCGCCTCTGCCGGTGAGGCTATCATGGCACACCGTTTCTTGGAATATCAACCGTGGAAGGGTGATATCGAACGACGTATGAATGGTTCGATTATCGCTATGGAGACAGGTCAGGCTTTCGCTTATGCCCTGAATAACTTGCAATCCCGCGGACGTTTCTTCATCGCCCCGGGCGAGGAGGTTTACGCTGGACAGGTGGTTGGTGAGCATACCAAGGACAATGACTTGGTGGTAAATGTTACCAAATCCAAGAAGTTGACGAATATGCGTGCCTCTGGTTCGGACGACAAAGTTTCCTTGGCTCCTCCTATCGTATTCAGCCTAGAGGATGCGCTTGAGTACATCAAGGGCGATGAGTACGTAGAGATCACCCCGAATAATATGCGTATGCGTAAGATCATCTTGGATGAGACAGAGCGTAAGCGCCAAGGTAGATAATATATTCTTCTATTAATAGATACAAAAAACGGCGGGCCTTTAAAAAGCCCGCCGTTTTTTATATGATGTTAGGATTTTAGAGATCCTTCAATGAGTGTGTATCCTTCATTCTTTATTTTCCGGATCTTTCTTCTCTTCATCCGGAGTGGTAAATTGTATCACTAACGATTCATCTTTAGGAGTCTCATACCAATCTCCATGTGCCTTTCGGTAATCTTGGTCAAAATTATAAGCTTCGTCGATGCTTTTATTCTCTATACACCAACGGAAAGGTTGATTTTCCGAATAAGGAATATCCAATACATATGGGTATAGATCCGTATTCTTGACGTTTTTACTTACCGGTCCCTTCCCGTTATCAATGTAAGGCATGATCAGCTGAGTCGCACTATATGTTAATGTCTTTGTAATCCCACTTTCCGGTTCCTTGTCGAATTTTCTCACATTGACATATCCATTGACATCGGAGAAAAAGGGAGTTAGTCCATTGGCGTCCTTAAATCCAAATTGGTTGTGGAATGTACAGCCTTTAGCCAGTAACTGGGCATAAACATCTGCGGTACTCTTATCGGTATATGCTGTGATGCTATAATATATGACAGCGTCATTGAAATCGAAATCGCCTTGGTTTGGATAATTATCTTCGAACAAGAGGAATCCTTTCTTGTTCGTTTGCGATTCTATGACGGGAGGGGTTACCGGCTCTGCCGGCTCGATGGCAACGGGATTACTTTCGATTAGACAAAGCATATCGTTGTAGTCTCCATCATAGGCCCTATAGTTTGGGCAGCGATTTTCCATTCCCAGTACATTTCCTTCAAAATCACCTTCTTGAATGTGGTGAATGAAGCCGTTTGCTACGTTTTTCTCTATTTTGAAAGAGGAATTACCATATTTTAAGGTATGGCCTACGTAATTATGGGAGAATGTCCCATTATCTGGTACTTTATTGTTATCCGGCCCATTTAATGCCGGAGTGGAGAACTGTGGACGGTCTGTGCCTCGATATACGAAGCCGACGTTGAGCCCCTTGTCGAATCTTCCCAAGGGTATTCGGGTATATTCTCCTGCTTGGGCCTTTGGCTGTTCTTCTTTGGAGTAGAATATATAATTATCGCCTTGGTTGATCGTATTGAAGTCAGTGACTTGGATAGCACCATTAGTTTTTCCATAGAAGGTGCAGTCATCTAAAGTAAGGTTCTCCATCTTCTCGGAGGGATATGTATAGAACCAAATTTTACCATGCATATTACTGTTGCCTTTGGACATTCCTCCGTCGCTTATATAGGTTAGCCAAATATCCGCTTTCTCAAAGCTACTGGTAAAAACGGTTTCCGTGATTTTTAGATCAGAACATCTATATAAATCTTCGCTTTTCACATTGTATGACTTTTCCGGGAAGTATTTGTTATTGATCAGATGAAGGACTTCATCACTGATCGCATTTGTAGCCCGTAAACTGCTTTTGGTTCCGCTACCGATCGTGATATCCTTTACATCGCTCTCAATAAGTTCCCCATCCCCTCTTAGGATATAGAGTTTCTTTACGTGTGTAGGTACTTCCAGAGCCATATGGATCGGAGTTTTACCAATTAAATAAGGATCTTTGACTAAAGAGCCTTCCTCATAAGGATATTCATAATAAATAGAATATAGGGTCCCTTCATGCTGAGAAGATATGTTAACCTGTATGTTCTCGAAATTCTCGAACTGGGCTATGTAATCTTCTTCTTCTTTGGTAGGTTCTTGAGGATATACCGAGGGGTCTTCTCCTTGATAAATGTCATGCTTAACGCATGATTCCATAAGGAAGAGCAGACAAAATACCCACACCATTTGTTTCCAGATTTGTGATCTCATAATTTCTTTACCCTATTTGATTAATATTTACAACAACTTTATTGAATTTTGCAAATCTACGGATTTATTTTATAAAAAAGTCATTGATAATCAATATTTATTTTGAAGTGTTGCAATATTCTGAAATATAGGCTTGAGTGGGTGGAATATAAAAAAACCCCATCCAAAAGGATGAGGTCTTTTTCTTATTTAGAAAGAATATTTTCTAATTATTTTACTAAAGCTGAGAAGTCAGAGTTAGTCGCATATTTAGCGAACTCTAAGTCGATAGCAGCTTCCTTAGCCAAGCTCTTGTCAGCAGCGATAGCGGCCTTCAAGTTGCTTACTACACCGTTAGCGTCGTTTGTACGAGCAGCAACAACAGCCTTCAAGTAAGAGGTGATAGCATCAGGTTTAGCAACACCGTTCAAAGTCTGAGAAGCCTTGCTGTAATCCTTAACCAAGATCTGAGCCAAAGCAGCGTTGTTAGTCTTAACAGAACCGAAAGAGTTAACAGCCTTAGCATATTCGCCTTGCTCTAAGTAAAGAACGCCAAGAGCCTCGCTCAATTCGTTTACGCCGGCAGCGTTACCGAACAATTGTTGAGCTTTAGCTTGGTCACCCTTCGTTAATGCGATCAAACCTAAGTTCATGTTAGCGGAAGCGTTATTCTTAACAGAGTTAGACTTGTTAAACATTTGCTCAGCCTTAGCCAAATCACCAGCCTTGAATGCCATCATACCGATGTTGTTCCAAGTGCGGTAGCAGTTAGGATACAATTCAGAAGCTTTTGTATAGATAGCCATCTTTTCATTGTCGTTGTTCGTCAATGTAGCGGCGTAAAGGATTTCCTCGATATTCAACTCAGAAGGATTGCTCTTAGCCAAAGCGCTGATCTCGTCGTCAGACTTACCGATGATCTCGATGTTAGCGGTCAAACGAGAACGACGTAATTGCGGAAGGATAGTCTCAGCCAAGTCAGAGTAAACAGCGGAGATATTCTTGATTTCTTTCTCTCTTGTCTCAGGATCTTGGTACATAGAGATCACACGCAATACTAAGTCTTTATCTTGCAAGTTAGAAGCAGAAACTAATTCCTTGAAGCCTTCCCAGTCTTGAGCTGTGTAACGAGCGTCAACCGGAGCGTCAACTTTCATCTTCTTCAATTCCTTGTTCAAATATTTCGTAGTGTTTCCTTCACGATTCTCAGCCAACGTGTTGTTCAATTTGAAACCACCATCAGGAGAAGCGTAAGCGCTGATCTCGATAGCTACATTCTGGTTCGGAGCCTCGTCTGCGTTCTTAACAAGATCTTTCCATTCTTTGATAGCGTCAGAATTCAATTCTTGAGCGCGAAGGTTAGCTTGTTGGATCAAGAACATGATGTTAGCGTCATGAGCCTCTTTGATAATACGTTGGAATTTATCAGCTGCGATAGCTGCTGTAGCAGTAGCTGCGTCTGCCAATTCGGAAGTAGCGATAACGCCTTCACCGATCTTTACGTCCGGCAATTTAACAGTCTTGTTTTTGATCTTCGCGTCGAAAGTCAAATACAATTCTGATTTTTTCATCTCGGGTTTGTAAGTGAAAGAAGACTTCATAGTTACGTTAGCGCCTTCTTTTTGAGGGATTACTTGGTTGTTACCTTTTACTTTCTCACCTTGGTAAGTGTAAGAAGTGCCCCAAGCTTCGCCACCCTGGTAACGCAATACCGGAGTTACAGTTACAACAGCTTTCTTGTTGAACCATTTAGCGGGGAAAGTCGCATTGATCGTTACAGGAACTTTGCCTCCGATAGCCTCTAGCGGCTGCGGCTCTGCTTTAATGTACTGTTCTGCCAACGGTTTCAACTTGTTTGAACAAGAAGAAAGAGTTAAAATGGCTGCCAATACGAAGAATGGCAATAAAAACTTTTTGTTCATAATCTTGATGTAAGTTTAAAATGTTACTATGTTAATATATTCACTTCCAAATTATCCCTTAGCCATTATCGTGCAAAACTAAAGTATTTTTTTGTTATGGATAGCAAAGAAGCGATAAAATCTTTTTAATTAATACTTATTAATGAATCCTAGGCTTGTTTTATACATAAAATATGGGTAGAATTATTGAAAAAATATGGCTGTGTACCTCTTGCCATTCTTTTCAATGGATGGTTTCCCAGAACTCTTATTGTATATTTTTTGATTAAAATATAATCTTTTGTGTATAATGCTCCTCGCCATAATGCACGGTTAGAAAGTAGACTCCAGATGTTAATTTTAGGAAATGGAGTGTAGCTTGCCTGTCCGTGATCTCTCCGTTTTCCGACACTTTTCCTTGTGCCGAGTGCAATGTATAAGTCGCTTTCTCCATTCCATCCGGCAAAACAAGGTGTACCATGCCTTTCTCCGGACCGAGATGAATGAGTACCTGCTCGTTCGCCTCGAGCTTTTCGTTGCTGATGGGGTTACCGTATTGAATGACGGGATCGATAAACAAGGAGGTGCTAAAACCTGCTTGCGTATATTCGGTAGCTTGTCTCCAGCCGTTTTTATCATGAACCCAAGCCGTATTCCGGGTCGTTTTGCCTTTGGGCAAATTGTAAGCGGAGAAATACGTGTTCTCCGGGACGCTCTTGAGCTTATAGCCGATGTAGAACTTTCCGCTGACGTTCACGGGCTTGGAGAAATGGATATAACTTTCCTGTGACCGATTTAGGGATTTAGCGGTCTCAATAAACGTATCGTCCAATATCGATTTATTGCTATAGGTGGGTTGGAATGTCTCCGTATATAATAATGTAGAGGGCTTAGAGTCGCCGCTGTAAACGGTAACTTCCACTTCCATCTGTTTGTAATTCGCTCCGGCAGGCGGTGTTACGAAATAAGCTCCGTATAAGGTACCCGCTTCGGCTACTTGGTAAGCTTCCGCATATTCAGTGATATTGGCGGGGTTGTTCCCGAATAAATACGCTTTTTCAGACCCGGGATAGAGCGTACATTCGGCGTTTTCTTGATTACCGGAGTCATAGATGTTGCTCAACCGGAAACAAGGGGCTGATTTATACGGATCAAGTCCCTCACAAACCTTGGTCTCGTCATTGGACGGGTTCAGCCAATATTTGAGCTGTCTCTCGGGGGTATCGATTGCGTCCCATGGTTTCATCAAAGAGAAGAAGTAATCATCCTTCGGGCTATTCTCGCTGGACTGCCCGCCGGATAACGCTCCGATAATCTCTCCGTCGGCATTGAATAAAGGAGATCCGGAGGAACCGCTGGCCGTATAACCTACTTCCCAAGTCTTGACATGCCAATGAGCGTTCTTGTAAAAAATCATGTTTGGATCTGTCAAGGTAAAGGGAGCCAGATCCTCATCGGATATACTGATTCGCTTTACCGAGTATTGGGGATGTTGGATGCACGTATAGGGGGCAGGTCCTACCTCTTGTGCGTTCCAGCCCGCGTAATAAGGCCTGTAATAAACCGGAGGTGTGGCGGTAAGTTCCAACAAGGCCATGTCTGCCATTTCATTAACCGCCTTGAAGTAAGTGGATGCGGTAGACATCTCTTCCGTTCCCCTTAGGATCGGGTCGCAGAAAGGGCTGTTGAAGTTGAAAAAGCAGACGATACTTCCGGCTATTTTCTCATAATCGGGGTTTTTCATCGTGAATTGCTTGTTCAGGCAATGGGAGGCGGTGAGTAGATAAGGCTTTCCGTCATTGTCCGTATTATTTATCAGGGTGCCCGTGCACCCTACGCTTCCGTCTATGATCAGGAGAACGACGCTTTGCCCCCATTGGGCGTAATCGTTTGTCCCATCTTGATAGCAAGCTAACGGTGGAATTTTACCGATCAGTGAGGTGTTGTCTCCCGGTTCTAACCCCCGCAAGCTCCGGTAGCCATGGTTGACTTCCCCGACGGTCAGTCTTCCTTGAAAAGAGGCGTTAGCCGGTTCTTGATATTCTATGATCAGGCGATCCCCTTGGATAGGAGAGACCGGCAATAGGTTTAACTCCGAGTTGTTTAGGTGATTGAACGAGCCTAATATCTGTGTCTGGTCCTCATTATATAGGAAGAGCTGGGCGCCTTCGGGCAGTTCATATTCCGTGAAGAGCACGTTGATGGAAAGGGCCCCGGGCGAGTAGATCCCGAGTCTCCATACACGTGTCCCATCCGGCCCGGTGAAAGTTACGCCCGAGTTGTACCGATTGTAATCCGTTATGAATTTATAGGCAAAACGGAAACCGCTTCTTAGGTCGCTCTCATTCAGCGAGTCGATGCGTAACTCCTCTTGGACGTCGAACGGAGGCATTTCTTTAAACATCTGTCCGTTTGTACTTCGCATGAGCGATAGCGGAAGCGGGCGGCCTCCGTGGCTAACCTGCGCTTTCAGATTTCCTTGAAAACCGAGCATCGTTAGCAGGAATATAATGTATAAAGAGGTCAACTTTTTCATATCGGGCAAATATAACTATATTTCTTTACCCCATGATCTATATATCAAGTTTTTTCGCTAAGTTTGCCAATCGAAAAGTACGGACAAACTTAAATAAAACCAATATATAATTAAATTCTAAAGATATGGCAACACCTCCGTTTCACTACGAGCCGATGTTCCAAAAGGGACCGGACACAACAGAGTATTATTTGCTTACAAAAGATTATGTTTCCGTTTCTGAGTTTGAAGGAAAACCGATCTTGAAAGTCGCTAAAGAAGGTTTGACCGCTATGGCTAACGCCGCTTTCCGCGACGTATCATTCATGCTTCGCCGTTCTCACAACGAGCAGGTCGCAAAGATCCTAAGCGATCCGGAAGCTACGGACAACGATAAGTACGTGGCCTTGACATTCCTTCGCAACGCCGAGGTAGCGGCTAAAGGCGTACTTCCTTTCTGCCAAGATACCGGTACGGCTATTATCCACGGCGAGAAGGGCCAGCAGGTCTGGACCGGTTACTGTGATGAAGAAGCGCTTTCCTTAGGTGTTTACAAGACCTACACGGAAGAGAACCTTCGTTACTCCCAGAACGCTCCGCTGAATATGTACGATGAGGTAAATACGAAATGTAACTTGCCGGCCCAGATCGATATCGAGGCTACGGAAGGCATGGAGTATGAGTTCCTTTGCGTGACAAAAGGAGGTGGTTCCGCCAATAAGACTTATTTATACCAAGAGACAAAAGCGATCTTGAATCCGGGTACATTGGTTCCCTTCCTCGTAGAGAAGATCAAGACATTGGGTACGGCCGCTTGTCCTCCGTATCATATAGCGATCGTGATTGGCGGTACTTCCGCTGAGAAGAATTTATTGACGGTGAAGTTGGCTTCTACCCGTTTCTATGATAGCTTGCCTACGACCGGTAGCGAGGGTGGCCGTGCTTTCCGCGACGTGGAGTTGGAGAAAGAGGTATTGGCCGCCGCCCAGAATATTGGCTTGGGCGCTCAATTCGGTGGTAAATATCTGGCACATGATGTTCGCATCATCCGTTTGCCTCGCCATGGCGCTTCTTGCCCGGTAGGTTTGGGTGTAAGTTGCTCCGCGGACCGTAATATTAAATGTAAGATCAATAAGGAAGGTATCTGGATCGAGAAGTTGGATAGCCATCCCGGCGAATTGATTCCGGAGGAACTTCGTCAAGCGGGTGAGGGCGACGCTGTCAAGATCAACTTGAACCAACCGATGGCGGATATCTTGAAGGAATTGGATAAATATCCAGTATCTACTCGTTTGTCATTGAACGGAACGATCATCGTGGGCCGTGATATCGCTCACGCTAAGTTGAAGGAGCGTCTGGATCGTGGCGAGGATCTTCCCCAATACATCAAGGATCATCCTATTTATTACGCGGGCCCGGCTAAGACTCCGGCAGGTATGGCTTGTGGCTCTATGGGCCCGACGACCGCGGGTCGTATGGACTCATACGTTGACTTGTTCCAGAGCCATGGCGGTAGCATGATCATGTTGGCGAAGGGTAACCGTAGCCAGCAAGTTACGGACGCTTGTAAGAATCACGGCGGTTTCTACCTAGGATCTATCGGTGGCCCTGCGGCTATCCTGGCTCAGAACAATATCAAGAGCATCGAGTGCGTGGAATATCCGGAATTGGGTATGGAAGCGATCTGGAAGATCGAGGTAGAGAACTTCCCCGCATTTATCTTGGTAGATAACAAGGGTAATGACTTCTTCAAGCAGATCAAGCCTCGTTGCTGATTCCTTGATCGGTAAAGATAAATGAAAAGCGGTATCCGGCGGCAAGCTGGATACCGCTTTTTTCTAAAAAAAAAGTCGTACGTGTTTTTTTAATAGGTTAATCCCACGATCCACAGCGGTAGTTTCTTGCCGGTGGCGAACTCCATATTGTCAGCCAAGATGAAGGAATCGGGGAGATCCGCTATTTGCTTGAATGTTTTATCCGCTCCTCCTACCTCGAAGGTGTAGGCATGGTCTACGATAAAGTCACCTTTTGTTTTTCCATATTCCACGTTATGATTTACGGATAACTGGTTGACGACAAAAGTTTCCCTTGCCGTCCCGATCTGTACGGGAGCGGAAGCTATGGCGTACAATAGGTTGGGATTCTGTAGGTAAATCTTATCCGGTTTTTGCATCTTTTTGACAGATAGTAAATCCGAGTACAATAACTTGAGCAATTCCGCCTTGTCCAAATTCTGTAAGTAATTGATGACAGAGTTTCGGGAAAGTCCGATCATTCCCGCTAGTTTCGTGATGTCCAGCTCATAAGGAACAGAGGTAGCTAAGATACCCATCAAAGCCTTTAGCTTCCGTGTATAGGCAGGATCTACGCCACACAGCAACGGGAGTTCCTGCTCAATAATGAGATTGACCACATTCTCGATATTAATATAATAATCTTCTCTGTTACCCGTAAAAAAGGGGTAATACCCTTCGTGGAGATATTCGTTAAACATTTGTACGGGGCGACATTTCTCATTTATTTCCCGGCAAATGTTTCCTGGATTTTCCAGTATCGTTTGTAGGGAATAGACAGGTATATCAATTTGCTTATAGAACATGAGAAATTCCCGGAAGGAAAGTCCGTACATATTATATGGTAGGCAACGTCTGGAAAGATCGGCATCCGCATTCAATATATTCAATAGGGAAGAACCGCTAAAAACAATTCGTAGAGATGGATACAGGTCGTAGGCCTCTTTTATCTCTTTACTCCAAGTGGGATATTTATGTACTTCATCAAGGAATAATTGTTTTCCTCCTTGCAAATAGAACCGCTCAATCAGTTCAGATAGGGTGTGATTACTGAAATAGATGCTGTCGAGCGTGCAATAAAGTACCTCCCTGCTTCCCGGCTGGAAATTCAGTTTGATGTATTGCAACATGAGTGTTGTTTTTCCGACACCCCTTGATCCTCTGATGGCGATCAGAGGATTATCCCAGTGAATTTGGTTCATGAGTTCCCTTATGATATGGGTACTCGTTTGTGCCAGTAATCGTTCTTGTTTAATAAATAGACTATCCATACGCTGATTGAATGAATGACAAATATACGATTTATTCAAGATAGATAGCAAAAAGTACATGGATTTGTTAAGGGCAAAAAGCAAATCTGGTGTTTTTTTGTTAAGAGTAAAAAGCAAAACCTGTAAGTATCCGGTCGTAGCGTACTTTGCGTATTGGCTTTCAAAAGTTTGTATAAATATCAATGAAACTATTACACTTTAATTTTTTACCTTTGTTGCGTTTAAGTGATAAAACAGATTTCCAATGCCTCGTATATACATCCTCTTGATGTCGGTCTTGATCTCGGCTTTTTATGCTTGCGATCATCGGGGGAAGCCTTACCCCGCTACCCTGTCACGGATCGAATCCCTTGCGGATACAAATCCGGAGGAAGCCCGCCCTTTGTTGGATCGATTGCGGGATAGCCTTTCGTCCTTTGATGAGGAACAGCGTATGTATTATGACTTGCTCGACTTGAAGGTCAATGATAAGATGTATGTCCGGCATACTTCTGATTCTTTGATCAAACGAATCACCGCTTTCTATGAGACATATGGCGATCGAGACAAATTACTAGAGTCTTATTACTATATGGGCCGTGTCTACCGGGATTTGAATGATGCCCCGGAAGCGTTGAAGTATTTCCAAAAGGCATTGGATGTGGCGGGGGATACGAGAAAGTACCGATTATTGTCCAATGTCTATTCGCAGATGGGGATGCTTTATGATTATCAGAATGTATATGAAGAGGCGATCCGTATGTATGAGAAAGCGGCTGAGTATAAATTACTGAAAGGAGATAGTACTAGTTTTTCTCTTGTGCTGAGAGATATTGCCCGAGTATATGATATGGTCGATAAGAATGACAGTGCGCTTCTCTATTTTCAAAAAGCGGCAATTATAGCGAATGAAACAGGAAATAGACATCGATATTCCGGTATATTGACTGAGCTGGGTGATCTTTACCGGGAATTGGTAATGTATGATAAAGCTTTGGAATGTTTGTCTGAATCATTAAAAGATTCCGTAGACCGGAATATGTATCCTACTTATTCGGTTTTGGGGAATACTTATTTAGAACTCAATAAATTGGATTCTGCCGATTACTATTTAAGAAAGTGCCTGGATAGTCCTAACTTACATGTTAGAGACGCTATTTATGAGTACTTGTCGCTTTTGTATGAGCGTCGGTTGAATTATCGGGAGGCTATTCGCTATGTCCGTCTTGGCCAGCAAGTGCAAGATTCCATCCGCAAGATAACCGATTCGGAGGAAATCCGTAAAATGACCTCTTTATATAATTATCAAAAGCGGGAAACTGAGAATTTACGGCTAAAGGGCGAGAATGACCGGATGCAGATTCGTATTTACCGGATATTATCCTTGTTCGGATTGGGGCTTTCGATAACCTTATTGTTTATATATAGACTGAAACGGCAGAAAGAGCGGTTGGCTAGGCAGTTTGAGGCGCTTCAGCGGGAAAAGCAAGAACAATATGAGAGAAGTTTTCAATATGTAGAAGCGAATAACGCGAAATTGAATGAATTGGGAACCTTACTATCTAAAGACCATGAAGATACAAATTCATTGCTTCATGTGCGAAAAGAACTTTTGCAAGTGACCAATGAACAAATACAGTTGCGGCGTACCGAGCGTGATTTGTTAGAGTCGGATTTAAGGCATTCGGATATCTATATGAAATTCCATTCCACGAATGAGGCAGATCAGATAATCAGGGAAGAAGATTGGAATGCTTTACGGAAGGAGTTAGATAAGACATACAATAATTTTACGAATCGTCTATATCAGTTATATTCGGGAATGTCATTGATAGAACTCCGGATTTGTTACTTGATAAAGATATCAGTCAAGGTAACTGATATGGCAAAAATCTTGGGTCGCTCCAAACCCTCCGTATCCTCATCCCGTAAACGGCTTTATAAAAAAATAAAGGGAGAGGATGGAACCCCGAATGAACTGGATGAATTAATCGCTGGTCTTTAGCCTTATACAACTCTGCGAACAAAAAGCGAACAAAAAGCGAACAGTGTTTTAGCCCCGAATCCAACCTTATCGGATACTTTTGCAGTCAAAAAATGAATGGGATGAAAAGAATTTTACTTTTGACTTTGTTGAGTTGCGTGGGCTTGTGTACACAAATATTGAGTGTTTTTGCCCAACAAGGAGAGAAAAGTGTCGGGATAAATGTGGGTTACGGCACAGCAAGTAGTTTTGAGTCGTTTCGCTTAGGTGCTGAGTTCAATTGGAACGCAACGGATCATATTCGTTTGTCGCCTTCTTTCGATTGCTATTTTGCCAGTAGTACCTCTTATGTGGTTAGTGCGGATGTACATTATTTATTTCCGATAAAAAACACATGGCAGGTTTATCCTTTGCTGGGAGTCACTTATACTCATTTCATGACTAATGAATTTGGGGGAAATATTGGAGCTGGTGTGGAATATCCGATTTCCTCGTCTTTTTATGTAAGTGCCGAAGGGAAATACCAGCTTACGAAGGATTTCCAGCAATTTGCTTTGGCGGCAGGTGTAGCCTATAAGTTTTAATAGGTCATTTGATACATCGTTCGACGGAGTATAAAGACTAAATTCGTTGGGAGAACGAGATATAAGAACTTCTTAGGAGATGGTAACGTCCTATAAAATAAAATCCCGGATAGCGTTTAATCTACCCGGGATTATATATTAATGTATAAGACCTTATCTTAGTTTCTGTACTCCCTGCGAGGCCCGCAATCATTACGATCTTGATGAGGACCACGGTCTCCAGACGCTTCCAGCCGATCTCGGAAATGTGAAGCAGATCATCCTTGCCCGATATAAACTCAACGAACGTACCGTAAGGCATAAGAGAAGCGTTATCCCTCAAAAGGCATGTTTGGCAACATGATCCTAAATTATCAGTAGTACTTACCTTGCCAACGCAGTATATCTTCTATGCCACTTGCAGTATATATCCCATGGATAAGTAAGTAGTACTGACTTTTCCGGCATGAGAAAAGCGTTTCCCTTAGGCGAACAAATAGTTTCTCCTAGGGAAAACTAAAGTTTCGTAAGCACAAAACTAAGGTTTCCTCATGAGGAAACAAATGTTTCCATAGCGGAAAACTTTTGTTTTATACCAAGAAAAACTATAAATGTCAATTAATCAGTTTTTTAGATGATATATGAAGCATGACCAAATAGATAGCTTGCCGGCTAAGCAATGTCTCCGTCTTCGGTCGCTTCTTGAAAAAGATAGGACTAATAATACGGTTGGCGAGTAGGGGACGGTGGTGTTTTGTGATTGAAAAGTAGTAAATGGTTGTAGATACGAGCCAATAGTGGTAGATGCTATTTATCTACCACCACCCGATAAATAACTTATGACCAATTGATTATAGCTATAGTTGTAGGTGTGGTAGATGATTTGATAAAAAAATCCCGGATAGTGTTTAATCTACCCGGGATAATATATAATGTATAAGACCTTATCTTAGTCTCTGTACTCCCTGCGAGGTCCGCGATCACCACGATCCTGACGAGGACCACGGTCTCCACGATCTTGGCGAGGTCCACGCTCACCTCTTTCTGGTCTTGGCGGACGTTCCTCGTAACCTTCCGGTTTCGGAAGCAATACCTTGCGGGAAAGTTTGAACTTGCCTGTTTTCGGATCGATATCAACCAACTTGACAGAAACCGTATCGCCTTCCTTCAAGCCGGCTTGCTCAACGGTCTCCAGACGTTTCCAATCGATCTCGGAAATGTGAAGCAAACCATCCTTACCCGGCATGAACTCAACGAATGCACCATAAGGCATGATAGAGGAAATCTTTCCTTCATAAACCTCTCCGATCTCAGGAACAGCGACGATAGCCTTGATCGCCTTGACAGCCGCGTCGATCGTAGCCTTATTCGTGCCGGAGATCTCGATCTTTCCTACGCCGTCTACCTCATCGATAGATACCGTAGCTCCCGTTTTCTCTTGGATACCTTGGATGATCTTACCGCCCGGGCCGATTACCGCACCGATGAATTCCTTACCGATAATCATCGTCTCGATACGAGGTGCATGAGGTTTCAAATCCTCACGAGCTTCCGGTTGAGCCTCCAAGATCTTGCCCAAGATATGCATACGACCCTCTTTAGCTTGAGCCAAAGCATTCTCAAGGATCTCGTAAGACAAACCGTCTACCTTGATATCCATCTGAGTTGCCGTGATACCGTCTTTCGTACCCGTTACCTTGAAGTCCATATCACCCAAGTGATCCTCGTCGCCTAAGATATCAGACAAGATCGCGTAGTTCGTACCCTTGTTCTCGGAGATCAATCCCATAGCGATACCGGATACCGGTTTCTTCATCGGGACACCTGCGTCTCTCAACGCCAAGGTACCGGCGCAAACCGTAGCCATAGAAGAAGAACCGTTAGACTCCAAGATATCGGAGATTACACGTACTACATACGGATAGTTGTCCGGGATCATACGTTTCAGCGCACGGTGAGCCAAGTTGCCGTGTCCGATCTCACGACGGCCTACGCCACGTGTTGCTTTGGCCTCGCCTGTGGAGAATGGGGGGAAGTTATAATGTAAAAGGAAACGCTCGTATCCATGGTTCAATACGTCGTCTATCATTTTCTCATCAGACTTCGTACCTAAAGTTACCGTAGATAAAGACTGAGTCTCTCCACGTGTAAAGATAGCGGAACCGTGAGGACCCGGCAGGCAATCTGTCTCGATCCAGATCGGACGGATCTCGGTAGTCTTACGACCATCCAAACGCTTGCCCTCATCAAGGATGGCACGGCGCATAGCCTCTTTCTCTACATCGTGATAGTAGCGACCGATCATTTCCAGTTTCTCGTCCGTCAACTCCTCCTCGGAGAATTGAGCCTTGTATTCTTCTACGATTTTCTCGAATGCCTCGCTGCGTTCGTGCTTGCCGCTACCGGATGTGGCTACGGCGTAAGCCTTGGCGTAACATTTGTCGTGTACGTCCTTGCGCAACTCGTCATCGTTTACCTCGTGGCAATATTCGCGTTTTACCAATTTGCCGCAAGCTTCGGATAACTCCAGCTGAGCCTTGCATTGTACCTTGATAGCCTCGTGAGCGACCTTGATAGCCTCAAGCATCTCAGATTCCTGAACCTCGTTCATCTCACCCTCAACCATCATGATGTTGTCTATGGTAGCGGCAACCATGATGTCGATATCAGCTTTCTCCAATTCTGCGGAAGTTGGGTTGACGATGTATTTTCCATCCGTACGAGCTACGCGAACCTCAGAGATCGGTCCGTTAAAAGGAATATCAGAAACTGCCAAAGCGGCGGAAGCGGCCAAACCTGCTAATGCGTCCGGCAAATCTTCGCCATCAGCGGAGAACAATATAATATTTACATATACCTCAGCGTGGTAGTTGTCTGGGAAAAGAGGACGCAACGCACGGTCTACTAAACGAGATGTGAGGATTTCATAATCAGAAGCTTTTCCTTCTCTTTTTGTAAAACCTCCGGGGAAACGTCCAAAAGCGGAGTATTTCTCTTTGTATTCTACTTGCAACGGCATGAAGTCAACACCCGGGTTCGCGTCTTTAGCGGCACAAACAGTGGCGAGCAACACGGTGTTGTTCATACGAACGGTAACCGCTCCGTCCGCCTGTTTGGCCAATTTCCCGGTTTCGATGGTAATGGTTCTTCCATCACCTAACTCGATCGTCTTGTTAATTGGATTAAGCATAATCTTTTTTCTTATTTTTCTATCTGTCAAAAATTGGTGCAAATGTAATGAAAGTTTACCTGTAATTGCATGAAAATGAAAAGAAATAACAGTCTTAAAGCACTTTTTTTGAAAAAAGCCTTGAAGAAATACGGAATAATAGTGCCACAATTGTAAAATAATGTATATTTGCACCGGATTAGTAATATAGACAAACTGGAATAATGAAACAAATATCTACGAATTTACTAGCTGTGCTGTGTGTTATGTTGCTTTTGTTCACGGCTTGTAAGAAGAATTCTGATTTTACGGTGGAAGGTGTAGTGTCCGGCGCAGACGGCCAGATGATGTATCTGGAGAATGTAGGTGTGTCGACGGTAGAGTTGATGGACTCCGTAAAACTGACGGCGGCCGGTAAATTCAGCTTTACGAAGCCTCGTCCGGCATTCCCGGATTTTTATCGCTTGCGTCTGAATAACCAATTGATCAACTTCTCGGTAGATTCTACGGAGACGATCTCGTTCGTGGCCGATGCCGGGACTTTCGCTACTTCTTATAGCGTGGAGGGCTCAGAGAATTGCAAGGCGATCAAGAATATTACTTTGGCTCAATTAGATGCGAACCAAGCGATCCATCGTTTACGGAAAGAATCTGAGTCCGGTCTGTTGGCGGATTCCGTATATTCCCGCCAGGTGCTCGAGGCCGCCGAGGCTTATAAGGACGTGGCTCGTAAGTATATTTATTCCGCCCCGATGTCCGCTGCCGCTTACTTTGCCTTGTTCCAGCAAATTGACGGCTTGCTGTTCTTCGATTTGTATGACAAGAACGACTCGAAGGCTTATGGCGCCGTAGCCACCAGCTTCGATCACTATTATCCGGAAAGCCCTCGTGCTAAGCATCTGTATAACTTGGCTCTTCAATCGATAAAGGTGATTCGTAGCCAGCGCCCGATGGACTTGGATAAGGTGGAGAAGAAAGAGGTTAGTTTCTTGGATATCGAGTTGCCGGATGTACATGGGGAAAACACGAAATTGTCTTCTGTCGCTACAGGTAAGGTGGTGTTGATCAACTTCACGGCCTATATGTCCGAATGGTCTCCTGCCTTGAATATGGAATTTGGCGATTTATATACGAGGTACCACGATAAGGGCTTGGAGATTTACCAGATCTCTTTGGATAGTGATCTTCACTTCTGGAAGAACGCCGCTTCTAATTTACCTTGGACTTGCGTGCGTGATCCACAGTCGGTTTACTCTCAGACCGCAGCGTTGTATAACGTGAAACAGCTTCCGGCGATCTTTATCTTGGATCGCAAGGGAAACTTGGTTAAACGGGTGGATGACGTGAAGAAACTTGAGGCTGACATCAAGTCCGTGTTGTAAATTGTTCATGATTTAATCATCAGATTTATATGTTATAAAGCACTTTCGTAAACTTGTTCATCTTAGAAAGATAACCTAACTTTGCGGAGTCTTGAAATGATAAAAAAGGGGAGTTCCGGCCATATGACTTGGTCGGGATTCTTTTTTATTATGCGATAATCAATCAATATTAATATAAAGAATAAGGAGGATTTAGTATGGCTGTTAGTTATATGACAAAGGACGGCTACGATAAGATTTTAGCTGAAATCAACTATTTGGAGACCGTGAAGCGCCCTGAAATATCAGCCCAGATCGCTGAGGCGAGGGATAAGGGTGACTTATCCGAGAACGCTGAGTACGATGCCGCCAAAGAGGCTCAAGGTATCATGGAGGCTAAGCTTGCGCAGTTAAAAGGTTTGATCTCAAACGCCCGTCTGATCGATGAGAGTCGTGTGAAAACTGATGAGGTTCAGATTTTGAACAAGGTGAAAATTAAGAATACGAAGAATAACGCTGTCATGACCTACACGTTGGTATCGGATTCGGAGGCTAACCTAAAAGAAGGAAAGATCTCCGTAAGCACGCCGATCGCCCAAGGTTTGATGGGAAAGAAGGTAGGGGATGTCGTTGAGATCCGTGTGCCTTCCGGCTTGATGACGTTTGAGATTATGGATATTTCAATTTAAAAACAGAAAGACGTATGGCAACTATTTTCAGTAGAATCGTGGCGGGTGAGATCCCTAGCCACAAGGTTGCGGAAGACGATGAGTTTTTTGCTTTCCTCGATATCAATCCGGTAGCCTTGGGGCATACCTTGGTAATTCCTAAGAAGGAGGTCGATTATATCTTTGATATCGATGATCCGATGCTGGGACGGATGGTAGCTTTCGCTAAACGGGTAGCTCGTGCTCAAGAGACCGCTATCGAGTGTAAGCGTGTAGGATTGGCTGTCATGGGTTTGGAAGTGCCCCATGCGCATATCCATTTGATTCCTATCACGAAGGAGTCCGATATGTATTTCGGCGGGAAGAAATTGGCTGTAAGTCAAGAAGAATTGGCCGAGATCGCCGCTAAGATTAGAAAAGAATTCAAATAATTGAATATAATTTTTTAATTATAAAAAATTGGTTATATTTGTACCCGCTGTTTTATGCGTGACAATATCATGCAAAGGGGACAGCAAATCATTAATATGATTCATTAGTGGTTTTTACTCATAAATTTGTTAACCTTAGAAGAAAGGCCCCTCTGTGACAGAGCGGCCTTCTTTTTTTAAACACACAATAAACATTATAAACTACTAAATTGATATCTTCATCTTACATCTTCGAATAGGATTAGGGGAGCCAAACGGCATGCCTGTTCCAACCGTGTACACCGTTCCAGTAATCATGCCAGTCATATAGCATACCGGATTGATGGATATATACGCCACATAATACAAGGGAGATAAGCCATAAGGCTAATAATATCCATCTTGCTTGCGTCGGTAAGGGACGTACCTTGAACAATTGGCAGCAAATCGCGTATATCAGGGAGAATATGGGGATGCCGATGAATAAGATCGTCCCTATGCATCCCATGATTGCCATTGACAGCGGTGCTCCGTTTATCAAGTCCGCTCCGAACGGAGAGAGATTATAGATGAATCCGGCTCCACCCATGAGCAAAGCGAATGTTACGACTACCAGAATGAATACGACTAGTACTAGCGGCGGCAACAAGAAGATTCCGGCTAATATGATGAAAAACTTCAAGATGAACCCGATGACCAGAACGAAAACATCCGCCAGCTTTTGGAAGAAGTTCCTCGGCTTATCCGAGCTGATGAAGTCGTTCACGTTATTGCTGACTTTCTCGAATCCATCTGTCACGGTCTTTCCGATATTCTCCACCGTCACGCTTTGCCCGCGCATCTCGAGTTTCTCGGTCGCCGTGCGTGCCATCGGTACTATGATCCACAACAAGAAGTAAAGCGGAACCGTGATTCCATAGAAGAACATCAGAAGGAAAAGCACGATACGTACGGCAGTCGGGTCCCAATCCATGTAGGCGGCGAAACCTCCGGCGACACCTCCCAGAATACGGTTGTCCGGGTCACGCATCAAGCGTTTCTTGGTCGTCTGGGCATGAGTCTCCTGTTGTTGCGTCCGGTAATTATCCTCGTGGTCGGTGCTTTTCTCTTCCTCCTCGAAAATCTCTTCCGGCTTACCCATCCGTTTGATCACTTCCTCTACCTGCTCGATCGTGATGACCTCGTAGCCTAAGCGGACACGCTCGTTAAGAAGTTCCGAGATACGCATCTCGAAATCATCCATGATCTCATCCGAACCCTCTTCTTTGCGGAAGTGGATGCGCAGGTTAGACAGATATTTGTCTAATAATTGGTATGCGTCTTCGTCAATGTGGAAAACTGTGCCTCCCAGATTAACAGTAAGTGTCTTCTTCATCACTCTTTCGTTTTAATTGTTTCTGATGTGGTTTATTGTATCATTTAGTTCCTGCCATGAAGCCTCCAGCTCGCCGAGGAATAGTTCTCCTTTCTCGGTCAGTTGGTAATACTTGCGTGGCGGTCCTTGCGTAGATTCTATCCACTGATAACTTAATAGCTCGCTATTTTTTAGTCGGGTTAAAAGAGGATATAAAGTGCCTTCCACAACGATCAACTTCGCTTCTTGTAACTTCTGAATGATATCAGAGGTGTAAGCGGGTTCCTTTTTGAGAAGCAGGAGGATGCAATATTCCAGCGTCCCTTTCCTCATTTGTGATTTTACGTTCTCTGCATTCATCTCTTTTAATTTTATGCTACAAATGTATGTATTACATATGTACTATGCAATACATGCTACTATGAATTATTATTATTTAACCGAATACTTGCACAAAAAGAGCAATTATGTGTAAAAAAGGACTGATGTCGTGTCTTTTAGAAGAGAAAAGCGTACTTTCGCGGTATCAATTCAAAATAAGGAATTATGATTTATTATCATTTCGCCGAGTTAATACACCGTCAGGCAGAGAAATATGGGAACCGTACAGCGTTGAAACATAGAGATAACGCTACGGGGAAATGGTTGAAGATTTCTTGGAGGGAGTTTTCCGATAAAGTTATGCTTACGGCCAAGGCGATGGCTGAGTTCGGGATAAAGGTACAAGAGAATATCGGGGTTTATTCCCAGAATATGCCTCAGTGTTTATATACGGACTTCGGTGCGTATGGTAACCGGGTGGTTTCCATCCCGATGTATGCGACGAATTCTCCGGGACAAATCGAGTACATCATCAATGACGCTAAGATCCGCACGTTGTTCGTGGGTGAGCAATTGCAGTATAATAACGCTTTCAAGGTACAGAAGGACTCTAAGTATCTGGAGCGTCTGGTTGTCTTTGATCCGGCGGTCAAGATGAATCCGGAAGATAAGACGTCCATTTATTTTGATGATTTCTTGCGCTTGGGGGATAATGCGCATGCGGAGAGCACGGTGAAAATACGTATGACGGAAGCCGTTCCGGAGGATCTGGCTACCATTATATATACGTCCGGTACGACAGGTGAGTCGAAAGGCGTAATGCTTCCTCATTCTTGCTATCTGGAGGCGATGCGGATACATGATGTACGTCTGCCTCTGGTAACCGACAAGGATCTATCCATGAGTTTCTTGCCAATGACTCATATCTTCGAGAAGGCTTGGTGTTATTATTGTCTCCATAAAGGGGTTACGATCGCTATCAACCAAGACCCGAAAATGATCCAGAAGACATTGCCGGAGGTTCATCCTACCTTGATGTGCAATGTGCCTCGTTTCTGGGAGAAGGTGTATGCGGGCGTGCATGAGAAGATCAACTCCGCCTCTCCGGCCATGAAGAAGATTTTCTTGGATGCGATCGAGACTGGGCGAAGGTATAATCTGGAGTATAAGAATAAAGGTATTCCGGCCCCGTGTAGTCTGAAGTTGAAGTTCCAATTTTACAATAAAACGGTTTTTACCTTATTGAAGAAGGTATTGGGTATTGAGCGTGGACGGTTTTTCCCGGTGGCGGGCGCTCCGTTATCGGACACGATTAATGAGTTCTTGCAGTCCGTGAATATCCCGATCGCTTATGGTTATGGACTGAGCGAGACGACGGCTACGGTTTGTTTCTACCCGGAGATCGGATTCCAGTTTGGTTCTATTGGTGAGGTAATGCCGGGAGTTCAAGTGAAAATAGATCCGGGGAATAACGAGATCTTGGTGAAAGGCAAGACCGTGATGTCCGGGTATTATAATAAACCGGAGGAGACGAAGAAGGCTTTCACCGAGGATGGTTTCTTCCGTACCGGCGACGCTGGTCGTTTGGAGGGTAATACGTTATTCTTTACGGAACGAATCAAGGATTTGTATAAGACTTCAAACGGAAAATATATCGCCCCGCAAGCGATCGAGATGGTGATGAGCGGTGATAATTATATCGAGCAAATCGCTGTTATCGGCGATCAACGTAAGTTCGTGAGCGCCTTGATCGTGCCGGCTTATCCATTGTTGGAGAAGTATGCCGGGGAAAAAGGCATCTCGTTCGAGAGCCGGGAGGAGTTGGTGAAGAACAAGGATATCATTCGTTTCATCGAGGCTAGGGTAGAGGAGCACCAGAAGAACTTGGCTTCTTACGAGAAGATCAAGCGCTTTACCTTGTTGCCGGAACCCTTCATGATGGGATGCGAGCTGACGGATACGCTAAAGTTGCGCCGTCCGGTCGTATTGCAGAAGTACGCTACCGAGATAGAGGCGATGTACGAGGAATAACGAGTTTGTCGGCTATCAACTATTTCTTATCTTCGCGGTAAATTTAAAAAAGAAAAGAACATATGATCACATCAGACCAACTACATGACGTGTTGGAGCGCGATAAGGCGCTGAGGGGGTATCTTTGACATCGATAGCAAGACCATTCAGTTAGAAGAGGAGGAGCTACGTACGCAAGACCCCGGTTTCTGGGAAGACGCCAAACGCGCGGAAGTCCAGATGAAGAAAGTAAAGGAGCTAAAGAAATGGATCGAGCTTTACGGTGAGGTACATGCGGCGGCTGAGGAGCTAGAGTTGGCTTACGAATATGTAAAGGAAGAGATTATCACCGAGGAAGAGGTGGACGCGGCTTATAAGAAGGCCCTTCATTTACTGGAAGACTTGGAGTTCCGCAATATGCTTCGTGACGAGGCCGATCAAATGAGCTGCGTGCTCAAGATCAACTCGGGTGCCGGTGGTACCGAGAGCCAAGATTGGGCTTCCATGTTGATGCGTATGTATCAGCGTTGGGCTGAGAATAACGGTTATAAGATCTCTATCGCCAACTATCAGGAAGGGGATGAGGCCGGTATCAAGACCGTGACCTTCAATATTGAGGGCGATTATGCCTATGGCTATCTAAAGAGCGAGAATGGCGTGCATCGTTTGGTACGTGTATCTCCTTACAACGCCCAAGGTAAACGAATGACCTCTTTCGCCTCCGTATTCGTCACCCCGTTGGTGGATGATACGATCGAGGTAAAGGTAGAGGCGGCGGCTATCTCTTGGGATACGTTCCGTTCGGGCGGCGCCGGAGGACAGAACGTGAACAAGGTGGAATCCGGAGTTCGCTTGCGTTATCAGTTCAAGGACCCGTATACAGGCGAGGAAGAAGAGATCTTGATCGAGAATACCGAGACTCGCGACCAACCCAAGAACCGTGAGAACGCTATGCGTCAATTGCGTTCCATCCTTTACGATAAGGAGTTGCAGCATCGTATGGCCGAGCAGGCCAAGGTGGAGGCCGGAAAGAAGAAGATCGAGTGGGGTTCGCAGATCCGTAGTTACGTATTCGATGACCGTCGCGTAAAAGACCATCGTACGAACTACCAGACTTCCGACGTGAACGGTGTGATGGATGGAAAGATCGACGATTTCATCAAAGCATACTTGATGGAGTTCGCCGGAGAAGAAAGCTCGGAAAAATAAGTTTTTCCCTTTAACATTTGCATATCTCGATAATAAATCGTAATATTGCACCCGATTTCAGAGCCTAGCTCTGAACAGGTCCTATAGCTCAGTTGGTTAGAGCACCTGACTCATAATCAGGGAGTCCTTGGTTCAAGCCCAAGTGGGACCACGATGGATGATCGCTAAATAACGTAATATTAGTTATTTAGCGATTTTTTATTGTACCTGCATGAACTAAAAAAGAATATGAGTGTTTGAGGTCACAATTTGTGATCTCTTTAGAGAAACGCCGCCGCCCTCGTGAATATGGAATGAAAGGCTTGGTTGATCAGGCCCGGATCGATACGGGAGTGTGTCGGGAAGGGGATTTGATGGGAGTAAGCGAACGGGAAATCCAGCTCTTCCAATATCTTGCCGGACGCTTTTCCTAAAGCCTTGATCACCCCGCCAGTAGGCATAACGATATCTTTTTTCAATGAGATCGCCCGAATACGATCGCAAGCCCGTTGGAAGAACGACTCCCGGTAATCTCGTAACACATCCTCACGTACCATGGCCTTAAAGGCTTGCTCCAGAAAATCATTCTTGAACGAGGTGGGAAGCGTACGGTTCTCCAAGAAATCATGCCGGAAGTAATGGCGTACCTTGGCGAACGCCTCCTTGTCCATGATATCACGGGCGTTGCCATCCATCTCACTGAAGATGGAGCCACCGCAAAACATGAATAAACGGGTGTCCGTAAACATCTTGTCCGGATTCGCTAATAACAAGACCTGCGAGAGTAACGCCCCGATGGAATAAGCGAATAAGTTGATGGACGTATCTTCCTTGAACAAAGGATGCTTGCCGTTCTTGATCTCATGAACCAATTGCCACATATTATAAACGGACTCTCTGCCCGAGGCGTAAAAGCGTAACGGGTTTTGGGATAGCCGGCTGCTGAGGGCTACGTTGGCGAAGGTGGAGTTCGTCACGTTCGCTACCTCCTCCTTGCGTTTGCTTACCCAAGGGAGGATCGCACGGGGATTGGCCCATAATCCCGGGGTACGGTTCATATGGAAAGCGATCGGGAACAGGATGACCGGCTTACCGGTCGTATGGGTGAGGTATTCCGCCCATGTGAGGTATTTTTCCCAAGTCCGCTCGTTCAGGCCATGCAACAGGATAATCGCCTCATTATTCTTTTTACGTCCAGAGGGCGTGAATATGGCATATGAGAAAGATTTGTTCTCTTGGATACGATCGTCGGTCATCGGACAGAATCCGGTGGGGGTAAGTCCCTTCTGGAACTCGTCGATCTCGCTGGCGCCACGGGTCTGGGTGAAGCGAAACGGGATGATCTCCAGATGGCTCTCTTCCAATTCTGTCTTTTTGTCATAAGAGAAAAGACTGTTCAGTTGCTTAGTACGAAGTGAAATATCCATAATCCTCTGATTTTTTACTGCAAACAAACAATAGAAAAACATCTCTTCAAAATAAATGGTTTAAACGGGCTTTGTTGGGGACATAAAGTGTTATTTAGGGGTGAAATCTTTTATAGAGGGGTGAATTTCGTCTGGGAAAATGATTACATTTGTTCCAAAATAGAGGCAAAAAGATGGGAATGTGGGATCAAAAAATACCAAGTTACATATACGGTAAGCAGAATATCGTGAGGCTGATCCTGTGGACGGCCTTGTTCGCGTTGGTGTTTATCAACATCTACAAGCCGTTTAGCTCCACCTCTTGGTACAAGGTCTCGGAGTTTAAGTTCTTCGTATTCTCTAGCTTGATTATCTTGACGGGAGTATTGGTGGTTGTCTTGAGCCGTATTATTCTGTTCCATTGGGGGAAGCGGCATGCTATCACGGTCCGGACCTATGCGATCTGGATCGTGCTGGAGATATTCTTCATGTCGCTTTTCTATACGATTTATACGTTGGTACTGAATCCGGAACGAGAATATATGGAAGTTTTTAACGATTCGGCGGTGAATACCAGTCTGGTTTTATTGCTCCCTTATTCCGTGCTGCACCTGTATTTCTCTTATAAAGAGAAAGAGCGGCAATTGCGATTGTTGGAGGAGAACCAGACAGAAGCGGCGGTTCGGCAAAGCGTTTTCTCTTTCTATGACGAGAAGAACGAGTTGCGCCTTTCCGTGAAGCGAAGTAACCTGCTGTATCTTGAATCGGCGGATAATTACGTTTGTATCTGGTATCTGAATAAGGGGCAGCTCACGAAGTTTATGCTTCGCAACTCCTTGAAGGCGATCGAAGAGAGCCTCGCTGATACGAATGTACTCCGTTGCCATCGTTCTTTCATGGTAAATTTCGACCAAGTGAAGGTGATCCGCAGGGAGAAGGAGGGCGTTTATCTGGAGCTGGGGATCGAGAAAGTACCCGATATCCCGATCTCCAAGACGTATAGCGAGAAGGTAACCCGCTGGTTCCAGACCTATTCTTCCTAGCGGGCTATTTCAATTCGATATTATTTTCTTTCGCGTATTGCGAGGGGCTCATGTTGAATTGCTTGGAGAAGGCCCGGCTGAAATAGGATTGCGAGTTGAAACCAACCGCCTCGGCGATCTCGTAAATCCTCATATCGCCTTGAAGGATTAACTCGGCGGCTTTCTTTAGCCGGCTGATCTTGATCAACTCGTTGGGCGTTACGTTCGACAGGCCGTTGATTTTACGGTAAAGGGTCGGACGGCTTAGATTCATCAAGTCCGCTATCATGTCCACGTCTAGGTTCACGTCGTTTATATGGCTGTCGATGATATCGTTCAGTTTCTTCAAGAACTTCTCGTCCGCCTTCGTGTAAGCCATGGATTTGATATTGGCAATCGGCGAGTTGAAATAATAGGCACGCATATTGCTCCGGTTGTTCAGCAGGTTCGTCACTTGGGAAAGCAATAGATCCATGGAGAAAGGTTTGTCGATGTAAGCGTCCGCCCCCAGCTCAAGCCCTTCCATGCGAGATTGCAAGGTGTTCTTAGCCGTCAGGAGGATGATCGGGATATGGCTGAACTCCAGATTAGTCTTTATCTTTTTCAATAAGGTGAAACCATCCATGACAGGCATCATGATATCGCTGATGATTAATTGGATGCCATATTCCTGAAGACGGGCAATCGCCTCCTCGCCATTACCGGCGGTGACAACATTGTAATGGACATTGATCTCTTGACCGATGAAATGGAGCATTTCGGTGTTATCTTCCACCACGAGAACCGTCGGGCGGGATTCTTGGGTGACATATTTCCGCTCGCTGGCAGGGTTGGTCAGGACCTCTGCTTTCTCTTCCTCTAGTTTTAATGAGTTCGGTTGGTTCACCGGCAAACGTAATCTAAAGATGATAAGCCCAGTCGGAGATTCCTCCAACGTCAACGATCCCTCGTGCATCTCCGCTAAAGAACGGGCCAAGGGTAGTCCGAGCCCGGTCCCGGATTTATGGATAGAGGAGTCATCCCGGTAGAAAGGCTCGAAGATCTTTTCTTTTATCTCCTCCGAGATGGGCTTTCCATCGTTCATGATATCGATCGTGAATCGCTCGCCATCTTGCGTCTCGAACCGGACGATGATCTTGCTTCTTGCGTATTTAATAGCGTTCGATAGGAGGTTGCTGAGTATCTTCGTGCAAGCCTCCTTATCGATAAAGGCGTAGAAAGATTTCACGTTACACTCGATAATCATTTGCAATGCCTCCTGCTCCGCCGTATCGTGGAAACGCTCAAAGGTCTCTTGCATCAATGCGATGATGTCCGTATGTATGAAGTTTAGTTTATATCCCTCGATTTCCGTCTTCCTGAAATCCAGTAGTTGATTCACCAGATCCAGTAGCCGGTTCGCGTTTTTATCCACAATCGTCAGATAATTCTTTGCGCTGGGAGATAGCTTGATGTCCCGTGTTACTTTCTCCAGAGGACTTTTAATTAAAGTTAGGGGCGTACGTATCTCATGAGCGATATTGATGAAGAAATCAATCTTAGCTTGATAAAGCTCCTTCTCCTTTTCATTCTCGAACTCCTGTATTTTCTGCTGTATATTGGCCTTATTATGCCGGGAAATGATAAAGATCAGCAACACTACGCATCCGATAGCGATAATCCCATATAGGATTAACGCCTTGGTAGAGAGCCACCATGGGGGAAGGATCGTAATCTGGAACATCGCCGGCTCATCATTCCAAATACCGGACAGGTTCGTCGCCTTCACCTTGAACGTATAATTACCGGGCGGTAGTTTTGTGAAATAAACCCGGTTCTCGCCCACCACATGATACCATTTGGAACTTAACCCTTCCATGCAATAGGCGTATTGGGTGAGGTTGGGAGCTTGGTAGCTTAATGATGTGTAGTCGATGTAGAATGTGGACTGATTATGTTCTAAGGTGATTCCTTTTTTAAAAGTGATAGCCTCTTGGTGTAAGAAGTTATGATCTGGATCATTATAATTAATCTGTGATATATATACTTTCGGTTGAATGGAAAATTCTTGGATACTATTAGGTTGGAAGCTAATCATCCCCTTTAGTGTCCCAAAATATAATTTGTCATTATCTGTTTTTAAAGAAGAGTTATAATTGAATTGATTTGAAGTTAATCCATGTTCTTTTTTGAAGACTTTTATTTTATGGTTTTTAGGGTTGAGTCTTGCGAGGCCGTTAGCCGTACTGATCCACATGTTTCCTTTTTTATCTTCTTCAATACGGTAAATTACATTGCTAGGTAAGCCATCTTGCATATCGTATTTGGTCGTTTGTTGAGTACTACGGTCATAAATTTTGATTCCGTCACCAGTTGCGAACCATAAGTTGTTCTTACGATCTTCATAAATATTGTTTATTGTTCGGCTTGTATTTACTGTATCTAATTTAAATTCTCCGTGTTGGGAAGTAGCAGGATTATAATAATATAGTCCTTTACTCGATGTTCCAGCCCATATTACTCCATCATGATCTTCAAAAAGAGTTTGTATCCTACAATTATTAGGAAATTGGCTTAATTTCTCAAAAATGTCTTTTTGAGAATTATATTGATAGACACCAAGAGCGGTAGCTACCAGCAAATCATTGTTTTGGAGTTTATAAAGGTATACGATGATGTCGTTTTTGTTTGCATAAGGATTTACGGAAATCGTGTAATGTTTGATTATTTTCTCAGTACGGATATCCATTAAATCAATACCATTAGCGTGTGTCCCTATCCATAGGTGATTATCTATAGACGCTAATCCATGTATACAATTTTGTGAAAGGCCTTTCATGTCATTAAAAGATGTATATGAATGGTCCTTCATGTTTAGCTTATTCAATCCAGCGTCTTCTGTGCCAATCCATAGATTATTATTTTTGTCTATGCAAATATCGTGTATAATATCTCCATTGAGCGTTCTTTGTCCAGGAATATTATAGTGCCTTTTGAATTTTGAATAAGGAGGAGAGTAGCTGATACCGCCATTATCAGTACAAACCCAGATACCTCCTTCTTGATCTTTGTAGAGTTCTTTGATAGCATTGCTGGATAATGAATAGAGGTCACTTTTATTTTGCTGGATAGACATTATCGTATCATTTTGAATATCATATAAATATATGCCATTAAAAGTGCCAATCCATACTTTCTCCTTTGTCATACGAATGATATTTCTAGTATAAAGTGGAGATTTTTTTTGTTGAGGTAAAATATCTTTATATGTTTTTGTCTGTATATCGATTCGTTTTATACCATTATCTTTAGTTCCAATTAATAATATATTATCTAAAGGAGAGGCCCATATTGCTGTCATATCATCGATAGGATGATTTTTATCTAGATTCTTGATATCTAAGGCTATGAATTCATTTTTGTCATCATCTAGAAAAACGACATTACCATTCGCTGTTGTTGCCCAAATTTGGTCTTGAGGAGTTATATAAAAGGAGGTAATAGGATCACTTCCTTTATACATATAATTAAGATGCATACCTTGACTTTCATTGTATTTTACGAGTGAGTACCCATTAAGAATCATCCAGAGATTTCCTTGCTGGTCAAATTGTAGTGAATAACAGTTGATTCCTTTGGTGAAATCAATGAGTGTGAAGGAATCTGTTTGATAGTCATATTTTTGTAGCCCAAGGTTGGTACTTACCCAAATTTGTCCGGTGGGACTTTTCGCTAAGTCAAGAATATAACTGCTCATTAAAGAGCCTTTTTCTGAAGAGTAGCTCTTGAATGTATAGAATTTTTTGCTGTCAAATCTATTGAGCCCATCTCTGGTACCAAACCACATAAAGCCATAGTCGTCTTGTACGCAACATGTGACATGATTATTACTTAATCCGTCTTCCATGTCATAGGACTTAAAGTAGAATGGGGTTGCATTCAGTTCTACTAAGAAGAATAAGCATAATAGCACAATTTGAAACTTCATGAGCTGTTGATGTTTTCCATGTTTCGTTTGCAAGATATCAACTTTTTTGATTTTTGCTTTTGTAAATTAGTTTCATTCTTTTTCATATAGTCTCAATATTGATTTTCAGATTCCAATTTCTTCTAATTCTAGTTGGTTTATAGGTGTGTTGATACGAAAAGTAACAATTTTGATATGATTGAATGGTTTGTTTTTCAATATCAATGATACATTTGCGACAAGTTCTTTAATGAGATAAGACTAGTAACGTTAAATTAATACTATGTTAATATGAAGAAAGTAATTGTTTTAATCAGTTTTTTATGTGGAGCGTTCTTTGTAAGTGCTCAACAAGGTAATCAACAACAAAGGCAACAAGAGCGGTGGAAACCGGAAAGTACAGAATGGTATCATCCTGTACCTCCAAAAGTAACCCCTGGAGTTGGAACAAGTGCTCCTTCTGATGCAATCATCCTGTTTGATGGAAAAGATCTTACAAAATGGGAAGCTGCTGGGAAGGATGGTGGATCTGCAAAATGGGCTATAAAGGATGGAACGATGGTTGTAGTTCCCGGTTCTGGCTCTATCCGTACAAAAGAGTATTTTGGTGATTGCCAATTACACATAGAGTTTAAGACCCCGATACCAGGTAAAGATAATACTTTACAAATGAAAGGAAATAGTGGCATTATGTTACAAAGTCGTTATGAGGTACAGGTCCTAGATTGTGAGGATAATCCTACTTACGTAAATGGCTGGGTTGGTAGTGTTTATAAGCAAAGTGCTCCTTTAGCAAATGCTTTTACAAAGACGAATGAATGGCAAGTTTATGATATATATTGGAAAGCTCCTCGTTTTGGAACAAATGATGAGTTGGAATCTCCTGCGATGATAACAGTCGTCTTGAATGGGATTGTTGTTCAGAATAATTATGTGCTGAAAGGGAATACCCCATATACAGGGTTACCTAAATATGTAGCTCATGGCCGTATGCCTTTAAGTTTACAAGACCATGGGGTAGAAGTTGCTTTCCGAAATATTTGGATTAGAGATTTGTAGAAAGAAGTTTAACCTTAAAGAATGATAACTTATGACTACACGTAGAAATTTCTTGAAAAATACAACAATGCTGGCGGCAGGTTTAGGAGTATCTCCTCTTTTGTCTTCGTCACCCTTACGATCTTATCAGAAAGAAGAGGTCATAAATGGAAAAGTAAGAATTGCCGTGATTGGAGTTGGAATGGGATGTCGAGATTTGCAAGGAGCGTTGACTGATAATCCATGGGTACATTGTGTCGGTATGTGTGATGTGAATAAAGTCAGACTTGAAGAGCAGCTTGCACGTTTTAAGAAAGATTTTCCAGAACAGACGGTTTCTATAAAAGCTTATACTGATTTTCGGGAGGTACTGGCCAATAAAGAAATTGATGGGGTTATTATTGCCACGCCCGACCATTGGCATCCTTATATTTTTGCAGAAGCCTTGAAGGCGGGAAAAGCTATTTATGTAGAGAAACCTGTTGGTAATTCAATTTCTGAGTGCAATGCGATGATGGACTTTCAGAAAAAGTATAAAGGTGTTGTGACAACGGGATTATGGCAAACAAGCCAACGCTATTTCAGGGCTGCGAATGAGATATTAAAATCTGGTGTGCTAGGGGATGTTTATAAGGTACAATTATGGCTTTGCCAATCTACAAATCCTCGTCCTTCTGTTGAGGATTCAGAGGCACCATCCACTTTGGACTATGATATGTGGTTAGGACCGGCTCCGGAACGTCCTTTTAATAATTCCCGTTTTCGTGGTTGGCGTGGTTTTTGGGATTATGGTGGTGGCCAACAGACTGATTGGGGGGTGCATTGGATTGATTCTGCTTTTGACGGGTTAAAAGCACTTGGTTTATGTGATAGAGAATACCCAGATGCGGTCTTTTCTATTGCATATAAAGATCCGGCATCGTTTAATGAAACTCCAAGTTGCCAAACAAGTATTTTCCAATATAAGAATTTCCATATTGAATGGGCTCAACAAGTTGCTTACCTTTATAATCGGAATCAAGGGGTCGCTTGGGTCGGAAGTAAAGCCACTCTGGTATGTAATCGTGAAGGCTATGAGTTGATACCGGAGAAAACCCGTGATGGTATCCTTTTGGCCGATAAAGCTCAATTGGTTGGTAAATTTGAAGATGGGGGAGTAGAGGCTCATGCGACTAATTGGTGTAAATGTATTTTGAATAAATCGATTGAGACAAATAGTCCGATAGAAAAGGGGGCTTTTGCTACAATATTGGCTCATATGGCCAATATCTCGTATCGGACAGGAACTCGTGTGGTATACGATCCTCAAACAAGGAAATTTGTGGACAATCCTAAAGCGGATGCATACTTGAACAAAACATATAGAAGCCCTTGGCAATTTCCGAATATAAAATGAATGAAATTATGAAAAGACTATTATTGTTTACCATTTGCTTGTTGTGCGCCAGTTCTGTATATGCTATTGATATTTCACGGTTAGAACCTGCTTGCTGGTGGGTAGGGATGAAAAATCCGGAATTACAGATTATGGTATATGGCAAGAATATCGCAAGCTCTCAAGTTTATATTGATTATCCGGGGGTAAGAGTCAAGGAAATTGTTGGAGTCGAGAACCCTAATTACTTGTTCCTTTATTTGGATATCTCCAGAGATGCCTCTCCCGGTACAATGAATTTGATATTTCAAAAAGGGAAAGAGAAAGAAATCCGGGCCTTTGAGTTAAAGGAAAGAAATAAAAAGGTTGGAGCTGCTGGATTTTCACCTGCGGATGTGATGTACTTGATTACTCCAGATCGTTTTGCAAATGCGGATCCATCTAATGACAATCTAGATGATGTGAAAATAGATCGTTCGAGAGGGGGAGCTCGCCATGGAGGTGATTTACGTGGTATTATTAATAAATTGGATTATATCCGTGATTTAGGCTTTACGACAATTTGGTTAAATCCTGTATTGGAAAATAGGATGCCGGGAGGTTCTTATCACGGATACGCTATTACTGATTTTTATCAGGTAGATCCTCGTTTTGGAACGAATGAAGAATATTGTGAATTGATAGATAAGGCCCACGAAAAAGGAATGAAAGTCGTGATGGATATGATTTTTAATCATTGCGGAAGCTCTCATTGGTGGTTAAAAGATTTTCCTTCCTCGGATTGGCTGAATAATCAAGACAACTTTGTTCAAACAAATCATTTTAAATGGACTCTTATGGATGTTCACGCTCCTCAGTCGGAGAGAGAGATCTTGGTAAATGGTTGGTTTGGTAGAGGTATGCCAGATTTAAATCAGAAAAATAGGCACTTAGCCCGATATTTGATTCAAAATAGCATTTGGTGGATTGAATACTCACGGATTGATGGTATCCGTCAAGATACACATCCATATGCAGATTATGATTTTATGGCAACTTGGTGTAAGGAGGTGGAAAATGAATATCCGGATTTCAATATTGTGGGAGAAGCTTGGTATCCAAGAGGGACTGCTTCGGCTTGGTGGCAAAGAGATTCTAAAATGAATGAATCTAATAGTAACTTAAAGACAGTGATGGATTTTGATTTGACCTTTACTTGCCAAAAAGCGTTTGGAGATGCATGTTCTAGCCGTGAAGGATTCGAAGCAGGGTTATTTAAAATTTATGAAGTTATCGCACAGGATTTTTTATTCCCAGATCCTAATAATGTACTAGTCTTTTTGGATAATCATGATTTAGGACGCTTTATGCAGAAAGGAGAATCTGATTTAAGAAGGTATAAACAGGCTATTGCTTTTTTATTAACAACTCGAGGGATTCCTCAGATTTATTATGGGACAGAGATTTTAATGTCTGGGACAAAAGCAGAAGGAGATGGTATTATCCGCACTGATTTTCCCGGAGGTTGGGCAGGAGATCCAAAAGATGCTTTCACTCCTGAGGGACGTACGGATTTGCAGAATCAAGCTTGGGATTATATGAGAAAATTATTGAATTGGAGACAGCGATGTGATGCTGTTAAAGAAGGTAAGTTGATTCATTATACTCCTGATAAATCGGGTTGTTACGTATATGCTAGGGTAAAGGATAATAAAACGGTACTTGTTTTAATGAATGGAACAGATCAAAACCAGACATTAGATATGAATCGTTTTCATGAAGTCGTAAAAGATTATAGATCTGGGAAAGATATTATAACAGATACGATCGTTGCGATAGACACGGCGGTTCATATTCCGGCTCGTGGTGTTTATATTTTAGAACTTGTCTAACTTTAAATTTAATATGTCATGAGATGTAAAAGTATTAGTGAATTTATTATGTGCTTTATGCTTTCTTTGTTTTCATTGACAGCGTTTGCGCAAATCAAGATCACAGGAACTGCTTCTGATGCGGAGACAGGAGAGCCTTTATCTTTTATCACCATACAGATTAAAGGTACCACTGCGGGTACTACTTCCGATATGGATGGAAATTATTCAATTGAGGTACCTAATAGAGATGCCATTTTAGTGTATTCTTATATTGGTTATCGTTCCCAAGAGATAAAGGTCGGAAATCAGACTCATATTAATGTTCGTCTATCGGAAGATGTGGAGACATTAGATGAAGTGGTCGTTGTTGGCTATGGAGTTCAGAATAAGAGAGATGTGACAGGATCGATCGCTAAAATTGGAAGTGAGGAACTAATGTCTGTTCCAACAAGCTCTTTCGATGCCGCTTTACAAGGGCGTGCCGCTGGTGTACAAGTAACCCAAACATCGTGTTTGGCTGGCTCTGGTGCAGCCATTCGAGTGAGAGGTATCGCTTCTATTACCGCTGGAGGTGATCCATTGATTGTTGTTGATGGAATACCCATCATGCAAAATGCCGGAGATCGAGTGGGTGCAGCACAAGATAATCCAATGTCATCTATAAATGCGAATGATATTGAAAGTATTGATATATTGAAAGATGCCTCGGCAACGGCTATTTATGGATCCAGAGGTGCGAACGGTGTTGTCTTAATAACAACTAAACGTGGTAAATCAGGAAAACCTCAAATAAATTTTAGTTCTAAAGTTGCATTTTCAACAACTAATAGGAAAGTTGATATGTTGGAAACTAAAGATTATCTGGATATTTATAAAGAAGCATTGGAAAATGATTATAAGTTTAATCCCTCTGGTGCGACATATCCTTCTACTGTATCATCATATCCCGGTGGTTATTCAGAAGAACAAGCTTTATTAAATAATACGGATTGGCAAGATCTTATTACGAGAACAGGAATTTCTACCTACAATGATTTATCGGTATCGTAGGGTAATAAGAAAATACAGACTTATTTAGGGGTTTCTAATGTAGAAGAGAATTCATATTTGGTGAATGATCATTTCGGAAGGACGAGCGTACGCCTTAATATTGATTATAAGCCTATAAACATTTTAAAAATAGGTGGAAATTTTAGTTTCTCTCACACGGATCATCGACCCACTCCTTCAAGTTGGGATGGTGGTTGGGGACGTGCCATAAGTACGGCTTTGCCTTATTTCCCAGCCTATAATTCGGATGGTAGTTATTATGTTTTTCCTAAATCAACAAATCCGGTGACGGAGGCAAATGAGAAAAGACGTAGAATATTTACCCAACGTACAATGGCAAGTTTATATGCTGACTTACAGATAATCAAAGGATTGTCATTGCGGCTAGAAGGTAATATAGATTATCGAGATAATGAGTCTAATTATTTACGAACGAAAGAATTATCAACAAAACCGAATAGTAATGTGACAAATCGTTATGAGACAAATTGGAATGCGAAAGCACTCTTGAATTATAGCTTGTCGATTAATGAAAAACATCGTTTTCATTTCTTGTTGGGAACAGAAGCATTGAAATCTACACGAGTATCGAATTATACGAATGTCGTATTTGAGCAAGGAAAAGAAGATTGGTTATTTAATAATCCGGCTTATGATGAAACGAATAAGACTTTTACGAGCTATCCTAATCAAGATTTCTCATTTATATCCTTTTTCGGACGTATAAATTATACATTTAAAGACCGTTATATGTTCACTGGTACTTTCCGTAGAGATGGTTCGTCACGATTTGGGGAGAATAATAAATTTGGTAATTTCCCTGCGGCTTCTATTGGTTGGATGATCACGGAAGAGGACTTTTTAAAAGATAACGAGGTTGTAAGCTTGTTGAAATTGAAAACAGGTTTTGGTATTACTGGTAATGCGGAAATCCCTAACTATGCGCAATGGGGGGCAGTTAGCGTGAATACGAATCAATTGTATGTAGGGGATAATTATTGGTATATCAATTCTTTGAAAAACCCAGATTTGAAGTGGGAAACAACCTCTACTTTTGATGTAGGTTTGGAGTATGGTTTCTTAAAAAATCGGATTTCAGGTGAAATCGGATTTTATAATAAGAATTCCAAAGATCTATTTTTGAATGTAAGTGTTCCAGCATCTGTGGGATATACGGCATTCTTGGCAAATATCGGAAAAGTCAGAAATACGGGTGTGGAGTTTAATATTAAATCCGTGAATATTACAAATAGAGATTTTACATGGACTACTGATTTTAATATCAGCTATAATAAGAATAAGGTTTTGGATGTTGGTAATGCAGGACCAGACGCATTAAGTGGAGAAGGTGATACACGTGTGTTAGTAGGACAGCCTATTGGCGTAAACTATTTGGTTAAGGTTCTACGTGTTGATCCTCAGGATGGTATGCCTGTTTATGAAATGCTTGATGAGAATAAGAAACCGGTTGGTGAAACTAAAGAATATAATGCGGATAGAGATCGTCAGCCTGTAGGCCATCCTTATTCCGATTTTGTAGGAGGTTTGAATAATACGTTTACATATAAGAACTGGGATTTCGGTTTTATGTTTACATTCCAAATAGGCGGCAATATTTATGACGATGGTGAGAAATTTCAGATGAATAATGTTGGCACTTGGAATCTGAAAAGTAATGTTCTTGATAGATGGCAGAAACCTGGTGATGTGACAGATGTACCTCGGGTAAGTTTAGGAAAAAGTGGCATTGAACTGGCGAGAAATACAACTGAATATCTACATGATGCGGGATTCTTACGTTTAAAAAATGTAAATGTGGGTTATACTTTCAAAGGTATTAGAATCAAGAAGTTTAATATAAGGGATATTCGATTATATGCTCAAGCAACTAATTTATTGACTTTATTTAGTGAATACTATAATAAATATAGTGGTGAGCCTGAGATTATGCGTGATGTCGATTCAGCTCAGAAGAGGAATTTGAGTTTGAATGTGACTTATTTAACACCTCCTCAAGCTCGTACATATACTATCGGATTAAGTGTTAACTTTTAAATGAATAAGATTATGAAAGTAAAATATATAGCAGTAATATTACTCAGTACCCAATTAGTCTATACGGCATGTGATGACATGGGATTTCTACAAATAAAACCAGATAGTTTAGAACTGACAGATGATCGTATTAAGACGGTAGATGATTTGGAGAATTTATTGTTGGGTGCTTATAATGGAATACGTTCTTCGGGCTTTTGGGGAGGCCGGACGTTGCGTGGTTTTGATGTGATCGCAGATGATGGTGTGGCAGATGTGGCTACTTTTGAATGGGTTCAGATGAGTGCTCATACAATGAATTTGGTAAATGCGGTTGGACGTGATACCTGGACCGCGACATATAATGCCATAAATATGGCGAATCAAGTTGCGTTTAGCGATTTAGGGGAAAGTATCTTGGCGAGTGATCCTCAGAAAGAAGCTCAATTTAAGGCTGAGGCATCTTTTATTCGTGCATTAGGATATTTTCATTTAGTAAGAGCCTTTGGCCCTCCTTATGCAGAGGAGACTAAGGATATCGCAGAGATGGGAGTTCCCCTTCGTTTAAGGGGGGTGATGGATCGTGCTACTGCATTTGAGGTCGTACAACGTTCAACGGTCTCTGAGGTTTATTCTCAAATAATCTCAGATTTGGAATATGCGATCGAAAACTTACCTGGAGAGAATAAAGTAGAGTCTGGTAGAGCGACCGTTGATGGCGCAAAAGCGTTATTGGCAAAAGTCTATTTTTATAAACATGATTTTGGGAATGCGGCTAAATATGCGGAACAAGTTATTAATACTCAGAAGTATGATCTTGATGAGGATTTGACTGCTAAATTCGGTAGAGCGGAAAAAAAGACTGTTACGCAAGAAATTGTAGCGATGATACCTTCTGCGTCATTGATTGAGGATTCTTGGGGTGGTTTAAGAGATTATCGTACGAATGGATTGGCTTTACCCACAAGCAGGCCGTCTAATGAGTTGATTGCTGCTTATGACCAACAAAATGATAATCGTTTTAAAACGTTTTTTAAAAATATAGACGGTTCATGGTATACTCTGAAGTTTGATTATGAGTATATGGATGGTATTATTATTGGATATAATGAGTTGTTACTACTTTATGCCGAGTCTTTAGCTAAATCGAATGGAAATATGAATCAAGCTTTGAATGCTTTGCAAAAAATAGAAAAAAGGGCTTATGGCAAAGCTAATACTACAACTACTGATAGGGCTTCTTTTATTAAAGCAGTACAGAAGGAACGTCGTTTGGAAATAGCTTTACAAGGTGAGAGATTATTTGAATTGAAGCGTATCAAACAGTCGGTTCGTGGTGAAGCTTGGGATTCTCATAAAGTGATGTTTCAGATTCCGGATGTTGAGCAGAATGGTAATCCTGATGTTAATATGAATTAACTTGGCTGTTTAAAAAGGGTGAGTTTGGCTCACCCTTTATTTGCTTTTACATCTAAATAATTATAGCTATGATTAGAAAAATAATAATATTTACTTCATTTCTGTTATTTGTACTTGGGACAGTGGCTGCTCAAACGATAAATAAGGTAGAGCCGTTGTTTTGGTGGGCAGGAATGAGAAATCCAGAATTACAGTTGATGGTATATGGGGATCATATTTCTGAATATCATCCTGTTATAAATGAACCTGGTGTTTATTTAAAAAGTTGTGTAACGGTAGATAGTCCCAATTATTTAATATTATATTTAGATTTATCACAAGCTCATTCTGGAACATTTGATATAACTTTTGTGAATGGGGAAAAGAAGTTCGTATATGCTTACGAGCTGAAAGAGCGCAAGGAGAGTACAGATGATATACAAGGATATGATTCTTCGGATGTGTTGTATTTAATTATGCCGGACCGTTTTGCTAATGGTGACCAATCGAATGATCAGATTTCTATGTCAACGGAATATGTGATGGATCGTAGTAAGCCTGGGGCTCGACATGGAGGTGATTTGAAGGGGATCGAAGATCATTTGGATTATTTTGTGGACCTTGGGGTAACAGCTATATGGTTAAATCCCGTGTTGGAGAATGATGGGAAAGGAGGTTCTTATCATGGCTATTTCTCAACGGATATGTTTCATGTGGATAGGCGTCTAGGATCAAATGAAGATTACCTTCGATTGATAAATAAAGCGCATCAAAAGGGATTACGGGTTGTTATGGATATGATTTTTAATCATATTGGAGCAAATCATCCTTGGGTGCTAGATGTGCCATCTAAGGATTGGTTTAATGTAAGTCCTTCTAAAAGGGGGAATCATGCTAAGGCTATTTTCTATGACAATTATGCATCAACTTATGATTCTGAAGTAATGAAATATGCAGGATTTGGAATAGATTTGAATCAAGCAAATCCTCATGTTGGTAAATATCTTATTCAGAATTCTATATGGTGGATTGAGTATGCTCGGATTGATGCGATTAGGCAAGATACATATCCATATTCCGATTTTGATATGATGCGTGAGTGGAATATCCAAATCATGAATGAATATCCTCAGTTTAATATAGTTGGTGAGATTTGGACTAATTATACGATTGGTACGGCTTGGTGGCAAAAAGGGTGTAAACTTAATTTTGGAAAAGATACGGAACTGAAGTCTGTGATGGATTTTACTCTGATGAGTATTGCAAGTGATATCTTTAATGACAAGTCTTCACCGGAAGGGCGATTAGATAAAATCTATGATCATTTGTGTTATGATTTCGTGTATCCAGATATTAAAAATGTTTTGCGTTTTTTAGATAATCACGATACTGATAGGTTTTTACGTTCGGAGCCTAAAGACTTAGATGGTTATAAACAAGGGGTTGCCTTTTTATTAACAATCCCTGGCACTCCTCAATTATATTATGGACATGAATTGTTAATGTCTGGGACGAAAAGTCGCCCGGGTGGGGATGGGAATATACGTTTAGATGTTCCAGGAGGGTGGCCTGGAGATTCTCAGAATTGGTTTACGAGGGAAGGACGTTCCGACCTACAGAATAAGGCTTGGGATTATTTACAGACTTTATTGAAGTGGAGGAAGGGCAATAAGATCATTTCTGAAGGTAATATGAAACATTATATGCCACAATTAGGAGTGTATGTATATGAGCGTTATCTAGAGGGTAAAAGTGTCATGGTCATTATTAATGGAGCTAATCATGAAGTTGATCTTCCACTTGCCCGTTATAAGGAATCTTTAAAAGAGGGAATAGAAGGAAAGGATATAATAACGAAACGAACGATCTTATTTAAGGACAGCTTGAAGCTGGCATCTAAAGAGGTATTGGTCGTTGAGATGAATTAAGAGATTATGAAAATAAACAGACGACAATTCGTAAGAAACTTAGGATTGGGCACAGCCTCGTTGAGTATGGGAAGTTTGATATCGACTTCTTCTTGTGCCCCTTCTGGGGATTCCCGTGATAAAAGAGGGAAAGTGAGTGATGACGATCAATTCCTATTTATCGGTGACGATATCGCCATCGCCCAGACAGAGTATGGGAAGGTGCAGGGATATCTGCTGAATCATGTATATACGTTCTTGGGAGTTCCTTATGGGGCTGATACGTCGGGAAAAAATCGCTTTATGCCTCCCCAAAAGCCAGAGCCGTGGACAGATGTGAGACCGGCGGTTTTTTATGGGAATACGGCGCCGCAACGTATGGAGAACCGGTGGCCCAATAATTACGGAACTTTTGCCGATCATTGGAACTACTGGGATGTGAGTGAGGATTGCTTATATTTAAATGTATGGACACCGGGCATTGCGGATGGTAAGAAACGTCCCGTATTGGTGTGGCTGCATGGCGGTGGTTTTACAAATGGTAGTGGGATCGAGCAGGATGGATATCATGGAGAGAATATAAGCCGGGAAGGAGATATCGTATTCTGTTCCATTAATCATCGGTTGGGGCCGATTGGCTTCTCTGACTTATCTGGTGTTGGTGGAGAAGCGTATAAGGATTCCGGAAACGTGGGGATGTTAGATATTATTGCCGCCTTGCGATGGGTTCATGATAATATCGCCAATTTCGGTGGAGATCCCGGGAACGTAACGGTTATGGGACAATCCGGAGGAGGTTCTAAGGTCTGTACAGTAGCCGCTATGCCGGCGGCAAAAGGTTTGATCCATAGAGCCGTGGCTTTAAGTGGATCTACGGTAGGAGCTTCCGATCAGGTGATGACCCGGAAGGTGGGAGAATATATTTTGAGAGAAGCGGGGCTGACTGCTTCCCAACTGGATAAATTGCAAAGAATACCTTGGCGGGAATATTTGGATATAGCGGATAGGGCTTGTAAAAAGTGCTGGGAAGATCAAGGGATTAGCATGAGACGGACTTTTGGCCCTGTTGCTGATGACCGGAATATTCCGGCCGGTGTATTCTACTCCGGTGAGAGCCATTTGGAGTCTCCTGTCGTCCCGATGATATTCTGTACGACTTTCCATGAATGGAACCCGAACAGGGCGGATGCGGCCTTGGAAAAAATCACTCAAGACGGTGTGATCGAGAAACTGAGAAGTCAATATGGTGATAAAGCGGAATCGATCGTGAAGGCTTTCGCCAAGAATTTCCCGGATAAGACTCCGATGGAGCTTTGGGCGATGATTTTGTCTTCCCGTCAACGAGTGGTTGAGGCGGCTAACGCAAAATTAAAGCAAGGCCAGCCTGTGTATGTAGCTTGGTTTGGCTGGTGTCCGCCCTTGTTTAATAACCGTATGCGTGCGTTCCATTGCTCGGATATCTGTTTCTGGTTTAAAAATACGGATCGGATGTTTACTCATACGGGTGGAGGTAAGGTACCTCGTGCGTTGTCAGATAAGATGTCTGGCGCTTTGTTGAATTTCATGCGGACAGGAGATCCGAACGGAGGAGAGTTACCCGTTTGGCCGAAATACACGGAAGAAAATGGAGAGGTGATGATCTTGAATAATACGTGTGAGGCTCGGAATGATCCGGACCGGGAGGCCCGTAAATCTTTGGAGGTTTAATTTAAAACGAGAGTGTTATGCTTGAGAAAAAGATTTCAAGACGTAATATGCTTCGGACTACCGGTCTGGCGGTTTTGGGCAGTACGTTCGCAGGCTTGGCTTCTTGCGCTCCGAAGAAAAAAGAGGAGCCATCACCCGAAGCATCCTCTTCGAAACGTCCTTTCCGTGTCTGTCTCAATGTCTCTACGATAGCGGGTTATAAACTTCCTGTTCAAAAACAGATTGACTTATGTGCCGAGGCTGGTTTTGAGGGAATTGAGTTATGGACCCGTGATGTGGATGCGTTCGTAAAGCAAGGGGGAACTTATGAGACACTCAGGCGTCAGCTGGAAGGTTCCGGACTTTTATTGGAGAATATGATCGGTTTTGCCTCGTGGTTTGCCGATGATCCTTCGAAACGGAAGGAAGGGCTAAACCAAATGCGGCATGATATGGAGATGGTAGCGGGATTGGGCGGTAAATTTATCGCCGCTCCTGCTCAAGGAGTTACTCAACTGGATCGTACACGGTTGCCGGAGTATTCCGAACGCTATCGGGCGATACTGGATTTAGGGGATGAGATGGGTGTCACTCCGATATTGGAACTATGGGGAGCCGGGGTTCTGAATCAATTATCGGATACCATGGCGATAGCGATCGCCTCCGGGCATTCGCGGGCTTCTGTCTTATTGGATTTCTACCATTTGTACAGAGGAGGAAATAGTTTTGATAGTTTACGCTTGATAAATGGTAAGATCCTTCCGGTTTTTCATATCAACGATTATCCGGAGTTGCCTCCTCGTACGGAGTTGAGAGATTCGGATCGGGTGTTTCCGGGAGATGGTATTTGCCCGTTTAATAAGGTACTTCCTTTGCTATACGATTCCGGTTTCCGGGGTGGGTTATCCGTAGAGCTTTTTAATAAGGGATATTGGGAAACCATGGATGTAAAGGAGGTCTTAAAGAAGAGTTTTGAGAAAACCACACAGGTAATCAATAGTTCGATGGGATAAAAGTTTGTTGGGATTTAGGAAAGGGACTGCTTCGAGGTGTTTTACCTTCGAGGCGGTCCCTTCTGTTTTTATAGTATCTTCTCTTAAAAATCAATTATTTTATAATCCGCTGTGATATAAAATGTAGTATATTTGCGTACTCTGTTTTGGGGTACGCAAAAGCTTTGTTCACCAGAATGAATAGGCATTATCCTAAATAAACCGTTGTTTTGCGGAGAGGTCTAGGGGTTGTTATCATCGGGAAAGCCGATAATAAAAGATATACATTATAATGAACTTACTTCTGAGATATGTGGGTCATGGTATAACTATAAGTTTGTTAGTATTTATAATGCTGGCGTTTCATTTGTCTGCGTTAGCACGGACAAGTGAAAAACGTGTGCTCCGGGTTGCCTTTCCGCAGGTGGTAGGCATGAGTTGGACGGCGGAGGACGGTAGTCGTCATGGTATGCTCGTAGACTATCTCAATGAGATTGCCAAATATACCGGTTGGGAATACGAGTATATTGATACGAACGGGCAAGCCATGTTAAATGAATTTATCGCAGGTCAGTATGAATTGATGGGTGGAAACTATTATATACCCGGTTTAGAGAAATATTATGCTTATCCGGATTATAATATGGGATATAGCTGTTCCTTGTTGCTTGCTCGTTCTGATGATCGTACTATCCATAGTTATGATTTGGAGAGTATGAACGGGAAAACCATAGGTGTATATGAGAATGCTAAAGAAAATATTCGCCGCCTCAAGGAGTTTTTGGCTATCAATGGATTAGACTGTAAATTACGATATTACTTCCTCAAAATCAACGTGATATATCTATCAGCGACTTGCGTACATGTGTTGCAAATATAACGCAAACCCGAAAATAAGCATCCATAAGCAACCACAGCTCTTGCTTGCAAAATTACGATTTTTATTCATAAATAAAGAGATGTAAACGCATAAAAATCAAAAGAAAGCGATGTTTTTAACAGATTCTTCGGTTTTATCCTTACCTTTGTGTATGATATTGGGATGTTATACCCAAACAACAATAAGAAAACGATGCAGATACATAACAATACATTGATAGCGGAATGCTCGGCTTACGATTTCAAGGAAATGTTGGAGCGTAAGAAAGTAAAGTCATGGCTTAAATCCGTGTCGGCATTTGCCAATACGGACGGTGGCAGTTTGTTCTATGGAGTGAATGATGACGGCGTAATTGTAGGGTTGGAGAATCCACAAGCCGATGCTGATTTTATCAGTGAAATGATAAAGGCACGACTTGACCCTGTGCCGGAAGTTCAACTTATTCCGATAGAACATGAAGGACATACCCTGCTTGAAGTGAAAGTAAAGGCAGGAACGCTTACACCTTATTACTATTATCAGGATGGGACACGTACCGCATATGTACGAGTTGGGAATGAAAGTGTAGAATGCAACTCCCAACAATTACTTTCGTTGGTATTAAAAGGCACGCACATGACTTGGGATTCACTGCCTACCCAAGTGGATGCCAGCAAACATTCTTTCATCATCCTTGCCAATACTTTCCGTGAGCAAACCCATCAGGAATGGAACGATAAGTATCTGGAATCATTCGGGCTGGTAACTCCTGACGGCAAACTGACCAATGCAGGATTGCTGTTTGTGGATAATTGCACGGTATTTCAATCGCGTATTTTCTGCACCCGTTGGACTGGACTCTATAAGGATGATGCCATCAGTTCCGTAGAACATCGGGCTAACCTTGTGCTGCTCTTAAAATATGGTATGGATTTCATCAAAAACTATACCATGAGCGGCTGGGTGAAGATGCCAAACTATCGCCTTAACCTCCCCGACTATTCCGACCGTGCTATCTTCGAAGGATTGGTAAACCATCTTATCCATCGGGATTATACCGTGATGGGCGGTGAAGTACATATCGATATTTACGATGACCGTGTAGAACTGGTATCACCGGGCGCAATGCTTGACGGAACACAGATTCAAGACCGTGACATATACAAAGTGCCGTCCATGCGCCGCAACCCCGTCATTGCGGATGTGTTCACACAGTTGGATTATATGGAAAAACGTGGTTCCGGCTTACGCAAAATGCGAGAGCTTACAGAGAAGCTACCCAATTTCCTGCAAGGTAAAGAGCCGCAATATCAAACGGAAGCGACTTCTTTCTACACCACATTCTATAATTTGAACTGGGGTGACAACGGAAGAATGCCTGTTGAAGAAGTAGCCAACAGAGTAAATAGTACCCTCGAAAAGTACCCGGTAAACGAAGAAAGTTCGGTCGAAAAGTTCGGTGTAAACACAAAAGAGTTCGGTGTAAATGAAGAAAGTTCGGTCGAAAAGTTCGGTGTAAATGCGGATAAGTTCGGAGATACATCGGAAACACAGAAGAAAGTCAGTAAAACTGCACAAAAGATAATCGACCTCGTTATTTCAGATCCTTCAATCACAGCTGATAATATGGCCAACAAGATTGGTGTAACTAAACGCGCTATAGAGAAAAATATCAAGAGCCTTAGGGGTATGGGAATTTTGGTTCACGAAGGTTCAGACAAGGCTGGTTATTGGCGCATTATTGTTAAACCATAAACAGAACAACAAACCTATGGAGACCTCTTTCATACCATTCTTTGCAATCATAGCCGTTTTGATTATCGCCTTTTTGTTTGCCTCTTTGCCACAGGTAAACCATAAAACGCGATACCGAGTGCTTTATGCAATAGCCATTATCATGCTATTAGCTGTTATCCCTATTAGTGAATATATGGCTGGTGGCATACAAAACTCAAGTAACAATTATCTGCTTGTCCTAATATTCGATATTGCAGTAGGATATTTCTGTATGTACATTGCTGCTTTGCTAAAATTCAACGTTCTTAAACGAAAGAACCAAGCATTAGAAAACGCCTTGACAGAAAAGCAACAAGAAAATGTAGCAATCCTATTGGAGCATCAAAACGAAAAACAACAAGCACTCCGGCAAAGAGAGCTTGAATGGTTAGCTGGGAAAATAAAGATGTTTACCGAAGAAGAACAGGAAGCTATTCTTGCCAGTGCTCTATCATTTGCTGAACATGACTTGATAGTTGCTCCCTCAATAAGCATACAGCCCAAAGAAACATGTAGTCAGCAAGAACTAATGTACTTTGTCTGCTCTGCTTTTTACAATATGGATAAAAGCCGTAGTGAAGTTGTGGGTTTCTTATATAAAGTTTTTCCTCTCTATTTTCCTGCTGGAGAAAGTGCATTGGCTAAAAAGATGCCGGGATTGGAGAAAGTTAAGGAAAGGAGAGAAAAAGAAAATGCTCAATAACAATTAGTATTATTAGCGTCACTTATTTCTAATTAAATTTTAATACGAATAATAATGAGTACAAAATTTTTCACAAACAGCACAGGAAACACCTTGTTTGATAAATTCAAAGGTATTGCTGCTGATATGATAAATTTCGATAGTTTTTTAGCAGTTGTTGGATTTTTTCGCTCATCTGGTTATTTTAAATTACGAAAAGAGTTGGGTAATGTATCAGAAATTAAAATATTGGTAGGTATTAATATTGATGATATTTTTCGCAAACACAATAAAGCTCTATTGATGTTAGCAGACGAAGATAAAGCGAAAGAAATCTATCACAACGGCTTCAAAGAGGACATTATTAATGCCCAATATTCTCCTGAAGTAGAAGAGGGTATTTTACAGATGTGTGAAGACCTTGTTTCAGGACGCTTACAAATGCGTATCCACGCTACTAAAAACTTGCACGCTAAATTCTATCTCTGTTTGCCACAAAATCATAGCGAACATAGCGATGGTTGGGTTATTATGGGATCGTCAAATATCTCTGATTCGGGTTTAGGCATTAAGCAACCACCACAATACGAACTTAATGTAGCGATGAAAGACTTTGACGATGTGAAGTATTGCTCTGATGAGTTTTGGGCTTTGTGGAATGAAGCTGTGCCATTGACTGTAGAAGATATTGAAGAGTACAAGAAGAAAACATATTTGGGTTATCAGCCAACGCCATACGAACTATACATAAAAGTGCTTATCGATACTTTTGGCGACCAAGTGGAAGATGATTTTTCTATTCAGTTGCCCGATGGTGTCAAGGATTTGAAATATCAGAAAGATGCCGTTATTCAAGGCTATCAGATGCTGATGCAGCATAACGGCTTGTTTCTTGCTGATGTTGTAGGTTTGGGAAAGACTATGATTGCTACAATGATAGCCAAGCGATTTGTAGAGGCTAACGGTAAAAACACCAATATCCTTGTTGTTTATCCTCCTGCTCTGGAAGACAACTGGAGAAATACATTCAAGTTGTTCGGCATCTACAAAAAAGCTCAGTTTATCACTAATGGTAGCCTATCCAAAGTTCTTGACGGTAAAGACAACTACAAGGATAAAGAGGAGTTTGATCTAATCATTGTCGATGAAGCACACGGTTTCCGTAGCGATAGTTCGGGCAAGTATGACGAGTTGCAGAAGATATGCAAGTCTCCTTGCATAAATATGGGCTTATTGAAGAGTTCACAGAAGAAAGTGATGCTTCTTTCAGCAACTCCGCTCAACAACCGTCCCGATGATTTGCAGAATCAATTATTGCTGTTCCAAAACAGTCAGAGTTGTACCATTGATGGAGTTCCAAACCTCAAAGGTTTCTTCTCAGAATACATATTGGACTACAAGCGATTGATGCGTGAACGTGACCAGCGTGATGTTACATCCGAAGTGGATAAAATATATGAGCAAATCCGTAGTAAGGTTATCGACAAAGTAACAGTTCGTCGTACACGCAACAACATTCTAAATGACCCTGATTATAGAGCAGACATCAAGTCTCAGGGCATCATATTCCCCAATATTCTGCCACCTAACGAATTGGAGTACGTGATGGACTCCGACACAAGTAATCGTTTCTACGAAACATTGAAACAATTAACCGATGGGAAAACAGATGAGAATCCAGAGGGCAAGGGACTAACTTATGCTCGTTATCGTGCAGTAGAGTTTTTGAAGCCTGAATATCGTAACAAGTACAAGAATGCTGTACATATCGGTCAGACATTGGCAGCTATCTATCGTGTCCATATGGTAAAGCGATTGGAGAGTAGTTTCTATGCTTTCAAGAAGTCGCTCCGCACACTTCTTCGTATCACAACCGATATGATTAAGATGTTTGAAGAGGACAAGGTTATCATTGCTCCTGACTTGAAAGTAAAAGATCTTCAAGCAAAGAATATGGAACTTGACGAGATTATAGAGTATGCTATTACAAAAGGATATGCCACAGAAGATATACTCTTTACCGCAGATGCTTTCAGTTCCGACTTTGTTGAAATGCTCCATCACGACCGTGAGATATTGGAACAACTCAATGCAGATTGGGAGAAAGAAAATGACGACCCAAAATTCGATAAGTTCCAAGAAAACCTTACTCATAACTTCTTCGATAAAGAGAGAAATCCATCGGGCAAATTGGTATTGTTCTCCGAAAGTGTAGATACACTGAACTATTTGTACGATAGACTTACAAAGGAAATTGGTCGTTCCGATGTCTTAATGGTTACAGCAGCCAACCGCAATCGTTTGGGGCAGACCATCAAGGAAAATTTTGATGCAAACTTTGACAGCGATTCTATGAGGTACAACATTATCATTACCTCTGATGTGTTAGCGGAAGGTGTGAACTTGCATCGTTCTAATGTGATTGTCAATTATGATTCACCTTGGAACGCTACCCGATTGATGCAGCGCATCGGTCGTGTAAACCGTATCGGATCAGTTGCTACCAACATCTACAACTATATGTTCTACCCATCTCAACAGGGAGATAAAGAAATTCAGTTATATAAGAATGCCCTTGTCAAGTTGCAAGGTTTCCATTCGGCATTTGGCGAAGATGCACAAATCTACTCCAAAGAGGAGATTGTAAAGGAGTTCCAGATGTTCGATAGCAATGTAAAGGATAGCATTGACAAGAAAATTGCCCTATTGCGTGAGGTACGTGAACTCTATAATAGCGACCGCAAACTGTATCACAAAATCAAGGCACTGCCAATGAAGAGCCGTGTAATGCGTGATACAGGAAAGCATAGCGGTAAGTCTATAATATTTGTTTCTTCCAATGTTAAAACAGAGTTCTATTTGGCATCAGCAACTAGTGTGGAGGTTATTGACTTCCTTGAAGCAGTAAAATATCTCAAAGCGAAGCCAGAAGAACAGCCTGTGCCATTTTCTAAAGAAGAGCAACACTACAAACATGTAAATAGTGCATTAGCTCAATATACGACCGAATATGTGGAGGCTGCCGATACATCATCCATCAACCGCACTGACCTTGACAAGACTTCGCTTGAAGCCAACAAGTTCTTGCGTACTATCAAGCAGATAACAACCGATAATGAATTGAAATCACAATGCGATGTGTTGATGGGATATATCAATGAAGGTATCTATGCCCAACTACCTCGTTACTTGAAAACTTTGTCTCGTGAATACAAGAACGACCGTGCAAAGATGAAACAAAACGAGTATAGTTTACAAAACAAAATTTCGGAACTACTTAGCGAGTATCAGACGATGAACAAGGAGCAACGCCACGATGCCCAAGATATTTCCAATCCACAAATCATTATTTCAGAGAGTTTCAAATAAATCACTCACTATAAACCAATATTACTATGGCAACTATATATACCTCAGATAGTTTAAGAAACATATTCCAATCGTCATTCAACTTGACACAATGGTATAGCTTTTCGCAACACTTTTTCAATGCAAGTGAATTGAAAGAGAAGCCTGAAAGAATTATTGAGAACACTTCGGATGAAGGCTACTATTTAGGTAACATAAATACTACTGATAGTTACCGTATAGGTTTGTTTCATTATAATATCCGTCAAGGCTCTGTCGCAAATAAACGTGTAGGACTTCGCAATCTCGTAAAATCATTTATCAACCCTACTTGGGGCGAATTTGATGCGGCATTGGTGGTATTTGATAGTGGCGACCATTGGCGTTTGTCATTCATTTGTGATATTAATGGTGAGGCAACATCGCCTAAACGTTACACTTTTGTACTGGGTGACAAAGGAAGTCATTATAACACACCAGTAGCCCGTTTCATCGACTTGCAACAGAAAGGTCTTTCTTTTACCAACATCAAGGAAGCGTTCTCCGTGGAAGCACTATCGAAAGATTTTTATAACAAGCTCTACAATTGGTATTTGTGGGCTTTGTCTGAGGATATAAACGTCACCTTCCCCAACAATCCCAACACCGAGAAGGATGACCGAGAGAACATCAATGTCAAGTTGATACGCATGATAACACGTCTGCTCTTCGTGTGGTTCATTAAACAGAAAGGACTGGTGCCTGACAGTATCTTTAACCCGAAACAGTTAAAGTCCATTCTTGTTGACTTTGATGAAACATCGCACATTGATGGCAACTACTATAATGCCATCCTGCAAAACCTCTTTTTTGCCACGCTCAACTGTGCCATTATCGATGAGGAGGGCAATCCTCGCTGTTTTGCTGCCTCCAAGTCTGGACGTGATACACGGAACCTTTACCGCTACAAGGAAATGTTCCAACAGAAAGAAGAGGAGATACTGACTCTCTTTGCCCACGTTCCGTTTCTGAACGGTGGACTCTTTGAGTGTCTCGACAAACCCAAAGATTTGTATCTCAACCAAGAATATGACATTTTTTATGACGGCTTTAGCCGCAATGCTACCAAATCATCTAATGGTAACTTCAAGTATCGGGCGTTTGTTCCCAACATTCTTTTCTTTAATGATGATGAAGACCAACCTGGACTCATTAATTTGTTGAAGCAATACAACTTCACCATCGAAGAGAACTCGCCTACGGATGCCGTCATATCGCTTGACCCCGAATTGCTCGGTCGTGTGTTCGAGAACCTTTTAGCGGCATACAATCCCGAAACACAGGAATCGGCACGCAAATCCACTGGCTCATTCTATACGCCGCGTCCCATCGTCGACTATATGGTGGACGAGGCCATAAAGAGTTATCTCCTTGGCAAACGACTCGACCGAATAAGCGAAGAAAAATTGAATGCACTATTTAAAGAGAGAACCGTTTCTACAGATTGGACAGATAGCAACAAGGATGCTATCGCCAACGCGCTCAAACAAGTCAAGATACTCGACCCAGCCTGCGGCTCGGGAGCGTTCCCCATGGGGTGTCTCTTGCGTATTGTTGACATCATAGAGTTGCTCAAGGGAGATACGGTCGACCGCTACCAACTCAAACTCACTATCATTGAGAATTGTGTCTATGGCGTTGATATCCAGCCAATCGCCATGCTTATATGTAAACTGCGTTTCTTCATCTCGCTTATCTGCGAGCAGAATGACATCGACTTTAGTTCTCCCGAAACGAACTTTGGCATCAACACTCTTCCTAACCTGGAAACAAAGTTCGTTGCAGCCAACACGCTCATCAGTGCCAATATACGCAACTACGAGGACGATTGGACGAACGACGAGAAACTGGATAGCATGAAAGAAAAACTGCTCTGTATCCGCAACGACCACTTCCTTGCGAAAGGTCGTGTAGCCAAGAAACGAAGTGAGCGTCAAGACAATGCCACCCGCCAACAGCTGCTCGACTATATAGTCAGCCATGCCCAAAAGCCTGACCTTGAAAAAATTGCAGCACATGAACGACTCTTGCAGCAACTCTCTGATGAATGGGAATTGTACAAGGATGAAGTGTGGGTAGACAAAACTCATCCCGTAGAGCAAACACTGTTCGGTGTAGTAGAGCATCCTGACTCTTTGTTTCGTGAGGACATCAACAAGAAGAAGCGCAAGGAACTGACAGTACGCATAAAAGCGACAAAAGCAGAAATTGCCAAAGAGCAGAACAAAGGCGAAATCACAGGATTTGAAGCCGCAGTCAAGCAGATAACGGAATGGAATCCATATGACCAAAATTCAGTGTCTTCCTTCTTTGACCCCGAATGGATGTTCTGTCTTAAAGAGAAGTTTGACATAGTGATTGGTAATCCGCCATATATTTCTACTAAAGGAGTAAAGGAAGAAGACAAAGTGAAGTATGAAAAGGAGTTTGGCTTTTCTGATGACACATACAATCTTTTTACATTCAAAGGATTGGCTCTCTGTAAAGATGGTGGAACACTAACTTATATCACACCAAAGACGTTTTGGACGACACAGACCAAGCGCAATATGAGAGATATATTGTTGTCAAATACCATTCGCTATATTTTTGATACAGCCAATCCTTTTGAAGCAGCAATGGTTGACACCTGCATCACACAGACTGTTAAGCAGCCGATGGTAGATGAGCACATTGTTGATTTCTATGATGGTACTGCAGATTTGTCTCATCCCATTGTGTTCACTCCTATTCAACAAAGCATGTTCATAAATGCGCAGAACTCCGTAATATTCAAACCTACGCCACTGAATTTGCGCATCTATGAACTCTATGGGAAGAAAGTGAAAGAACTATATGACAAATGGTGGAGCAAGATTGAGACATCAAAGAAGATTTCTCAAAACCATAAGGAGTTGGAAGCCTATCGTGCCAGCCTAAAACCAGGCGATATTGCTTTATTGGGCTGTCTTACAGAGGGAGGACAAGGACTTGCAACGGCCAACAACGGTAAGTACATTGCTGTGCGCCGTTCCACAAAATGGGCGAAGAATATCATAGAGTCACGACCCAAGAAACTGGTAGAAGCCATTAAGAAAAAGAAAATTAAGGTGGAAGGATTGGACGCCTATGCCAACGAAAAGGAATTCTTGGCATCCCTCTCGGAAAAAGAAATAGCAAACCTCTTCGACAATCTCAAAGAGAAGTATGGCCGTGACATTTTCGGACAGGGCTATATCTATAAAATCATTGATGATAGTGAACTGGCAAACGTTGATGAGCTGACCAAAGATGAGAAGGAGAACGGCATTGATACCTCAAAAAACTTCTATGTGCCTTACGACAAGGGAGACAAAGACGGTAATCGCTGGTATCTTGAAACCCCATTTGCCATTGCTTGGTCTAAGGAGAACGTCCAGTTTTTGAAGACAGATCCAAGGGCGCGATACCAAGGTTATACGTTCTACTTTAGGGAGGGATTTTGTTGGATAGATGTAAATTCTACTTATCTTAAAGCAAGACTGAAAGGTAATGGCGTATTTGATGTTTTAAGTATGAGTTTATTCTCTATGAACCAAATACCTGATTGGTATTACGTTAGCCTTATTAATTCGGAGCTTATTAGTCTCTATGTAGATAATTTTGTGAACAATACATCTCATTTCCAAATAAATGATGCGAGGCAGTTACCAATCGTAATACCAAATTTAAAAATTTTGAATAAAATAGAACAGTTATGTAAAGAGGCGATTTGTTTAAAGAAAGATAGTTTTTCTTCCTTGGTTGATAGAACAACTGCGGAAGAAAAACTATTAGCATTGCAACGAGATTTGGATTATTATGTACAAGCAGAACTATATGGAATATAAGCATGCTATTAAATTGTCATTTTCCTCTTCTATTATTTCCAACTCTGATTGAATTGATATGTCTGTTGTTATACCTTTAGCAACAGACTTTTTTAACTCAAAAGCACTGGTAAATAATCTGTTACACGATTTTAATATCTCATTATCTGGAATTAATACAGGAATTAATTTAGCATCTCCTGTTGTACAATGAGAAGTCGAATTAATAAAGTTATCAACGTATATAGCTGCAAATCTAGAGTTCATTAAAGAAATCAGATAGAACTCTGGAACCTGGTTGACACAAGAAAAGAAACTCATGCTTTCTGTGCTTTGTACAGTCTTTTCTTTCTTTTTGCATTTCATATATGTTGTCAAAACATTATTCCAACAAAATCCCTCTGTGTTTAGAGATTATAAATTTTCTCAACATAAGAATCCACTTCTTTCTGGATGACATCAAGAGCATTGTTCGTTGTGTGTCCTTTCTTTATTTTAATTGCATTTGAGACAAATGATTTTGCCTGCTCATCATCTGTCGATGTAGGAATGATGATGGGTAACTGACGTGCATCATTAATCTGAAATGTCTGAGTATTATTGACGAAGTTGTCAACATAATGACTAATCAAGGTTGAGTTTATCATTGTGATGATGTAGTCTTCTGAAAGCAAATTAGAAACTCCAAAAATGCTCATACTTTTGACGTCATGTATGCTTTTTTCTTTCTTACGGCACTTCAGAAACATTGTGTTTATATCACTCCAACACAATCCCTCCCTAAAGTAGAATTGAGGATTGCGGACAACTGGCATTCCTTCACCTTTCTTTCCTGAATTTGTCTTCAAAAACTGGACGATATTAATAGATTCCTCTTTCCCATCTGCCATTAACAGATTTAGTAGGTAAACGAATACCAGTATATGCCAAATACCGATATAGAGTTCCTCTCGCAACTTTTATTTTTTTGGCTATTATTGGAATACTTACTCCTTCTGATAACTGCTTTACAATAAAGAGATGTTTAGCTTCGCATTTCGAATTTGGGCGATTGTTTCTACGCCCAGTAGCACGCCCTATTGGCTTTCCCTCAGACTTTAATCTTGCTAAGGCTTCTTTTGTGCGCTGGCTAATAAGATTCCGCTCAATCTCCGCAGATAAACCGAAGGCGAAAGCTAACACCTTACTTTGGATGTCTTCGCCTAAGCGATAGTTGTCTTTTATTGTCCAAACCTTACATTCCTTAGTCATGCAAATATTCAATATTTCCATGATCATGAACAGATTCCTACCAAGCCGTGACAACTCGGCACATATAATAAGGTCATCCTTGTTTACACGTTTCAAAAGTTTACCAAGTTCTCGCTTACTATAAGATTTTGTACCACTGATGGTTTCCTCTATCCAACCATCTATCACTAGTTTATTGCGCTCACAGAAATTATTAATTTCAAAACGCTGATTCTCTACAGTTTGTTTATCACTGCTTACTCTAATGTATCCGTAAATCATAACGCTAAAATTTATATTAACACACACCAATATAAAAAATCCCTTCACAATTAATTGAGATGTAAAAGGATAAATTGGAGTAAACAGTATATACGTAAAAACATATACTAATTTTTCCTTTTTATTGCTATCTGCTTTTTTATCAAGTTCTTATGCTGCTCATTCACCACCCGATACATCGAATAATACGCAAAGGCTTCTTCTCTATGCCTCATGCTACTAACTGATGCAGCAACAGCCCATGTAACTATAATGATAACAAACACTACGACATATCGAAGTTTGATATGATGCCCCCGTATAAACATCCCATTGATATTTGGTGGAATAATGGTTACAGGGCTTTTCAATTCATTGATTCTCACAAGTATCTCGTCCTGCCGCTTTAATATGCAATCGGTATTTGCTTCAATAGTCATACGATTGAGATTGTAATCGCAAACGTGTCTATAAAGATATTCTAGAAATTTAGACTTCTGTTTGAATAGTTCAATAAGCTTCGGGAACCATAGCGAAAACGGCAATGTATCAGGTTGCTGCTTCCAGATATGTTTCTTCACCACTGATAACGCATCATTCCAACAGGAACAGAAACTTTTGGCGATTCCATCATAAATGGTCTTTTCGTCAAAGTCCACTTTTACAGATTGTTCTGGTTTAGGAACTGTAGTATTCTGTTTTTCAATACACTCTTTTAGCTCGTTGATACTTTGGCGCAAATTCGCAAGATTTGCAGCTACTACATCTTCTTTCATTATCTTCTACGTTTTGAGGTTTTATAAAAAGGTTCGTTTCTTTGGTTATCCTTATCTTTATCGTTTCGCCATCCTTGTTCATTGTTGGTTCCTCCACCTCCTCCACTGGGAATTATGGCTTGATGGGGTTGAATAATCAGTTCCGCTGCCACATTACCCAATGTAGCACAAAGACTGTTAAAACTCAAATCACGGTCAAGTTTAGAACCAGCCATGCTATATTCATCCTGACAGAAGGATATACCACAAATTTTATCCGAGTTCTCAGCGTGATTAAAACGCATATCTATACCCAAACCTTTGAGAATACTAAAAAAGCTATTCCAAGAACGGGAATTTGCTCGTGCGTCAAGCACAGAGGAACGAAGATTATACTTCCGTAGTTGATGAGGACGCAAACGACTCTTATTTCTGGCTTTACTATTTTTAGGGGCAAAGTAAAGTCCATACACTTTAGTTAAAACGCGACAAACTTTTGCATTGCGTATTCTTTCATTACTGTCAGAAATGAGATTGCCTTCATTGTTTATCCGATTGAATACCAAATGACAATGAGGATGTTTCGTGTCGTGATGCCGGGCTATGATATATTGAGTATTGCGAATCCCCATTTGCTCCATCCATTTCTTGGCAATTTCCACCATAAGCGCATCCCCTTCTTCATTATCTGGAAAACGGCTAATATCTTGCAAAGAGAAAGCAAGTGATACGTGCTTCACAGGACTCTTTACTTTCGGGCGCATGGATGCTTGAAGGTAAAAAGAATCGGCAATCAACTTATTGCTAATGGCACATACTCCTTCGTGCGCCAAAAGTGTAGCGCATTTCTTCTTGCTCTTTTGGTCGTTGGCATAGTTTACAATACCTCCGAAATCAACTCTTGTTTTAATCTTCGCTATCATGACAGGTATTCTTTACTTGGGTGATAATTCTACTAACTTCCGAGATAATCGAAAAACACTGTTGTTTGACTGTTTCCAATCCATAGATGTGCATCTGATGGGCAATCTGATTGACGTTATTGGCGATACCGGAAAGGTCACGAATTGCCGATACTATTTCCGGACTGATACGTTGACAGACCTGACAATCCATTGCTGCCTGATGGCAAAATTCATTGACTGACAATCCTGCCTGTTCCGCTTTGGATTGGATATAAATGTAGTCGTTCTCGGTAAACATTACCCGAAAACATTTGGTACGTTTCTGATAGCTCGCCAACTTTGGGCGACCACCAAGTTTCTTTTCCTTTATACTCATATTGATTCTCGATATTGATAAATTATTTTTTTGAGAGTGGCAGTTCTATCGCTTGCCGCATAGGTTTTAGTGACACTAAAACACAAACTTGCCACTCAAAAAATCTTCCTATATTTCCCCTGCTCTATCCGGCATAGCTTGCCATCTTTAATAAAGGCTTCTATCCACTTATTTGCTGTACTTCCATTCTCGCCCAAAGTTAAAACCACCGCATCATAATCTTTCTTTGTGAAAGTGTCAGGCAACATATTATAAAGGGTGTTCCTTCGTGCATAAACGCCTGTCTCTTGCGAAACGGTATTGAATCGTTTAGACTGATTTCCTGACAAATTCTGATAAATGAATACGGCATGATAAAGCAGGGTGTCGCAAATACTCATGGCTATGGAATAGTCAAACTCATGGCAAACCAATTGTACAGTCTCGTCAGAAGAAGATTTGTGAATCACATTATCCAAATGTCGGACAGCGGTTAACATCATCATTATACGATAAGCAATTAGTCCCATCCGTCTGACTACTCCTTGCATCTTGTTATCCACTTCGTCACAACATTCCTCATTCACACGACTGAGATATTCAATAAACTGTTCCTGCAAATCAGAGGGAAGAGAAAAGGAATAATTACCCCGCCTCACAAATTCTTTATGCAGATGACAGAATTTATCTCCCAACAGTTTGAACATGGCATTCTTGGATTGAGAAATGTCGCTTGTGGCAAACACATTTCTTATACCTCGTTTGAAGCGGATAATATAGAAACAAAAGCGACTCATCAATCCATTTTCCGCATCAGGTATCAATTTTCTTACTTGCTCTGGAGTTCCAGCCAAAGCTACCGAAACTCTCGGATTAGCTACTTCGCAATACTCCCTGTCCTTGCGCCGACTCAAACTTACCAACTCATGGTGAAATGCCTTTCGTAACACATCGGAATAGTTACCATAGTCAGACTTCAAAGTCTGGCTTAATGTGTCTCCTTCCGATTCAAACAACAGCCCGATTCCGTCATTATCCCCCAATATCTTCAAGAAAGAACTTGCGCTACTATTGGCAGGAATGACGAGCATACGCATGGGCGGTTCTGTTGGCATAGTCATTTCATCAGTTTTCTTACCTTTGATATAAGCGCTCATCGCTTCTTTGTATTCCTGCTCTAATCGTTTGGAAAGTTCATGCAAATTACGATTGATGGGAGCTACCAATTCCCGGCATAAGGTCAATGCTCCTTTTCCCATACCTGCATCTGCCACAACGAACAGATAGAGATTCGGATAAACAATGCGCTCATCGTAAACACCACAAACATTATGAAAGCAGACCGACAAACACACAATAGCCCCAATCAGTATCGTATCACGGTCATCTACTGAAATGGAATTATTGACAACCTCATTTAGAAAAGGAGGAAGATGCTCAAACACACATTCAGGAAATACAGGAAGTTCTTCTTCTGATTTTATCCATTTACCCGTTTTACCATTTTGGATATTTGGTAAAATGGATAAATGCTCTTTACTGAACGGAGCCAATGGGATTCCGGCTTGATTTGCCAAATGGAAGAAAGAACGGATAGTAATGCCTTGCCCTTTAGAGTGCAGGCAATGCGTATATTGTTGATCCGTTTCTTCCCTTTGATAGATAGGGTAAAACCTGCTGATACGGTGATAATACTCCCGTCCATTCTCTCCCAATCCATCCACAAGCGCAAAGCCCAACTCCACCCAATCTTTATAATTAGGGGCTATATCAATGGAACGTTGTTCTATCTCCCGAACAACACTTTCCACATCTTCCTCCACCTTATTATATATAGGGACAATACTTGGTGTATGTGCCTGTTGTATTTCAGAAGGGACATTCTCCCAATCTTGGGCGGAAAATATTTTCTTCGACATCATCTTTGTATTTATGGTTAATATATGCTTGTGGGTCGTAGGATAAGAAGCATGAACGAGCCACATCACTGCCGGACATATCCACTAATGGCAAACCTGTTGCTTTGATGCAGTTGGCAACAGCCTTAAAGTACCGGGAATGTTCCCAGCCTTTCAAGTCAACAGGTATTATCCACTTCAATCCATTACCAGATGGACTGACAAATAACAGTTCCGTATCAAAATACTCATGGTTGAGCAGTTGCTGTTTTAACTCCCCTATGTTATCCACATGATCGAAATCCAAACACATCAATCCTGAGTGCATAATCAGTTCCTTCTCATTACGCTTGCGAAATAATCCCGAAAAAGTACAATAGTCAAAATGAGTGGCTTTGTATCTTTTGGCTTCGGAAGAAGATAGCATCAAACGCAGGGCTTCGGTTTGTGGTTGGGCATAATGCCCGATGATATAACGATACACATCCACAATACCTACCGCCCTTATCGGTTCGATGTTTTGAATGGGCTTGCGAAAGAATGAAAAACAATAGTCTGTCGTTTCCATCATCTGATAATCTTTTTAGATTCGACAAATCGTCTGGCTTCTTCCATTAAGTCATCTTGTGTCTTATGTGATTTGTTCTTCAACCAATCATCAATCTCTGATTGCAGGAAAGCCAACGCTTTATTTATTTTATGTACGGGAATCTGTTTGGTTGATACCCATCCATAAACCGTTTGTTTGGCTGGATGTGATGGAAGATAAGCGCAAAGTTCGTCTATATCCATCCACTTAGGTGAGTTACTTGCCTGCTTATGTTGCAAGGCATTTACTTTGGATTGCAGTACTTCTACGGACTCAATCAGGTAGGACAACGCATTCGGCATTTCCTCCAATGAATTTACTTTATAGGCCATTTTTTCTTCGTATTAAAGTTTATGCCGCAAAAGTATAGGGATGCTTATAGGTGCTAAATAGGTGCTTGACCGCCACCAATCAACCGCTCATTTACCACTGACAGATTTAAGTTTCATTAATACGAGAATTTATTGGAAGACATAATAAAAGGGGAATAAACCACTATTGGGACTAACACATTCCTTATCGAAAGCTTCAATCTACAAAATACCCCTCAAAAAGCCGATGCTTCATGAGGGGTAAACGGTGGTAAGTATATGATTGGTATTACATAAGTCATTGGTGCTCAATGGTGGATAAAACCACCACAACCTATAAATCCAAATTCTCTATATGTAGTGTATTGGCGGCTTTCTCTTTTTGTTCATTTACGATGTGCGTATAAATCTGCGTGGTTTTGACGTTAGTATGTCCCATCAAAGACTTGATAGTGTATATGTCAACGCCATTTTCCAGCAACAATGAAGCATAGCTATGACGGCCACAATGGAAGGTGATGTGCTTCTTGATACCGGATGCTTCTATCCAGACTTTCAACGGGCGAGAAATCCAAGAGGCATCAGTCAACCCTTCAAAAACAAGTGCTTCATCATCGTCTGGACGTATGCCGCATAGTTGAAGTGCCTGTTGAATGACTGGCTTGTAATCGGGTCTTTTTGTCTTTTGCTGAATTACGACTGCTTGCCATGTACCCTTGCTTGTTTGCTGAATTTGTTTCCATCTCAAAGTTTGAATATCGCTATGCCGCAATCCAGTGAGAATAGAGAACAAGAACGCACGTTTCAAAACATCATCCTTGCAAGGAGTATCAACCAACATCTGTACTTCATTCATGGTAAGCGCAACACGAGGTTTCTCTATGTTTGTTATCCCCTTTACTTTCGCGCTTATATCAACGGTCAGATATTCATCAATGAATGCCTGTTTCAATCCGGCTTTGAGTATAGAGAAATAAGTCGATGCCGTGTTTTGTGAGATAGTACCTTTCTTATTCCCTCCCATTGGAGCACGGAGAAGGAACATCTTTATATCTTCAAGCAGTTTAACGGAAATCGTCTTGAATGGAATTGGCTGCCCTTGTGAATACATTTTCAATAATTCGCCTACACGCCTCCAGTTGACTATAATCGAATCGGAACTATTGGGATGACGTGTGCTTATAATACGATTGAAATACTTGATAAAATCCTGTTCGCTCCGTTCATTCTGTGCAGCTATTTCGTTTTCCTTATCAGTGTAAAGGATGGCACTATCGTATTCGTGTTGGCGTAACTTCCGCACATTGTCGGCATAGATACAAGCCTCTTGGTCTATCGTTGAACGGCATTGGATAATCCCATTCAAATCACGTTTAGGCTTATAGTTGAATGTTCCATCCGGCAGGATGCGTGCAATGGACGATTTGTCCCAAACAGGCGTGGATATAGTCCGGTTAATGGATTCCACCACACGGCTTGCACGGGTTGAACCTCGTTTGTACACTGGGTACGACTCTATAATCAGATACCACTCTTCTTTGTAGTTCGACCTTCTGAGTTTGACGGTCACTTTGGTATTAGGTAATGCTTTCTTCATTTTACTTCTGATTTATATAGATTATCAATTTCTTGCTTGGGTACATACACATAGTTTCCTATTTGTCTTGAGGGAATAGAGTATTTTCTAACGTGCGCCCATACTGAACTGTCATTAATATGGTACTTCTCACAAATCTCAGTAATGGTATAGCAATCCTCCGGCTCTAAGCTGTATGTTTTAGGAACAGGCTTTTCTTTCTCCGCAATACTTTCCGGTCTGTTTAGAAAAAGCCATTCCATTTCAGAGCGTTTGATACGTGTGAGCCTTGTACCCATATTGATAGTTGGAATACGTCCCAATTTAATCAGGCGATACAGAGTGCTACGTTCCACCCCGAACATAGCGACGGCTTCCTTTACAGAAATGTACTCTCTGATGTCTGATACTTGTTTAGCAATGGCTTCTAACTTCGCGTTTCTATCCTTTGCATCCTTTTTGCGTTTCCAAGCCACTTTACCACATTTAGGGGAACAATAGTGACTGTCAAGTGTTTTTGCGACAAACACTTTGCCGCAGACCTTACACTTCCGTTTGATTTCAAATCCGATTGTTGGCATGTTATCTACTTTTAAGTATGTATTAGTATGTATAAGTGTGATTAAGTACCACATTATCTACTTTTTTGTCTTGTCGCAAACATGTCGCAAATAAGAGATAAAAAAGCCCATAGAAAACACATAGCAACCATGAACTCCATAAACGCAAAAAGCGTGCAACTCATTGAGCTGCACGCTTTTGCTTATTGTTTATTATCTGTATCCTTATCGGAATCATTTGACAGCTTGAAAGATATACAGAAGAACGACGGGGAATTATATTTTTATTTAATGAATGGAGAGATAGACTTGCTGTTGAGTGGCATTATTCACAATCACGATTCTTTACGGGTAATCGTTACCTATAATTCTCAACCCTATTATATCGTAACCAATCCGGGTAATAAGGAAGTATTGGATGGTTTGAATATGGCTTTGGAACGGATATTGGATGCTAATCCAAATTTTGCGGCAGAGCGTTATGCCGCTAACTTTCCTGCCCGACTTGTAAATGTCCAATTTAGTGACCGGGACTTGGAATATGTCAAGAAAAGGAAAACGATCACGGTAGCCGTTCCGGAGAATTGGTATCCCTTTTATTGTAAAGAAACCTCCCAGAAGAACCATGTCGGTATCATGGTGGATATATTGGATAAGATCAAGGACTTTACCGGTTTGGATTTTTCGTATGTGTATGCGAAGAATTATAGTGATGCGGTCCATCTGGTACAACGAGGGAAAGCTGATATCTTAGGCTTTTTCTTGGGAGATGAGAACGATGCGGCCCAGCTAGGGCTTGCGCTTTCAGCCTCTTATGTGAGTGCGAACAATATCATAGTACGCAATAAAGCCTGTAGTTATCCCGCTCCGGGTTTGGTTGGTGCTTTGGTGGAAAGTCAGCGATTTCCAAGTGGCATATCTGCGGAGAAGATTCGGTCCTATCCGGGCATTAAGGAGGCATTAGCCGCTGTCAATAGCGGAGAGGCTGATTTTATCTATGGATTGTCCTCTAAAATGGAACAGGATATTTCGCGTTATCATTTCACCAATCTTGCTCCTGTGACATTGGTCAATGATCAGAGTGCGATAAGTTTTGCGTTACCTACCCCAGTTGACCCGGATTTATTAACCGTACTCAACAAGGCGATCAATAATCTTTCTGAGTCCGAGAGGACTGTTATACGCAATCGGAATCTGGAATCTATCGGCGTGAATGAATTCTCTCTTACGGACTTTATATATGCGAATCCCTTACAATTTATGTTTATCGTGATGTTTGTCCTGTCGGTGCTATTTACGGCATTACTGCTGGCTATAGGGGCCCGGATGAAAGCGACCGTGATACAGGGCAACCTGAAACGGGCTGAGGCGGCTAACTTGGCGAAGAGCGAGTTTCTTTCCCGGATGAGTCATGAGATCCGTACGCCGATGAACGGAATTGTAGGTATGAGTACTATCGCCATGCAAAACATAGATAATACCGATAAGATAAAGGATTGCCTAGAGAAAGTAATCATGTCTTCCAAGCATCTTCTCGCTCTCATTAACGACGTGCTGGATATGTCGAAGATAGAAAGCGGAAAAGTGGAACTTCGACATGAGAGCTTTAATTTCCGGGCATTCTTGCAGGACCTTGAAAATCTGTATGGCGAGCAGGCCAAGAGTAAAGGGATCAGCTATGAGACGATATTGGCTAGTGATCTGGAAGTACAGATTATAGGAGACTCCTTGCGCTTGAATCAAGTTCTCTCCAACCTGTTATCGAATGCGCTGAAATTTACGCCGGCCAAGGGAATGATTAAACTTCGGGTATCTAAAACAGGTGAGGATCAAGAGAATGTTTACCTTCGTTTCGAGGTAATCGATACGGGATGTGGTATAGCCGAGGAGAATTATGATAAAATCTTCGAATCGTTCGAACAGGAAAATGTGGATGTTACTTATAAATATGGAGGTACAGGATTAGGGCTTTCTATCGTTAAGCGTTTCACAGGGTTGATGGGTGGTGGCATACATGTGACGAGCGTGCAGGGGAGTGGCAGTACATTCACCGTTGATCTGCCTTTCGGCAAAATAAAGGAATCGGGTAAGCCCACTCGTTTTTCCGATATTAATGGGAGGAATGACCTTGCGAAGGATTGTTATGCTGTTGATTATGACTTCAAAGGTAAACGGATCTTATTGGTTGAGGACAATGAGCTTAACCGGGAGATAGCGGAGGAATTGATCGGAGTTACCGGTGCGTCGGTGGAGAGTGCTGAGGACGGAGTACAGGCCGTAGAGATGTTTAAGGAGTCTGCCGAAGGGTATTATGATTTGATATTGATGGATGTGCAGATGCCGCATATGGATGGCTATGAGGCTACCCGATGTATTCGTGCATTAGGGCGTTCTGATGCTCAAAAGGTTCCTATCTTCGCTATGACAGCCAACGCATTCGCTGAGGATGTGCAGAAAAGTAGGGAGGCCGGTATGAACGCTCATATATCTAAACCATTAAATATACGTGCCGTGTATAAGCAAATGAACCGGTACCTTCAAGGATAAATAAAAGATTGATAAATAATAAAAAGGGGCTGCCTCTGGAAATTAAACTTTCGAGGCGGTCCCTTCTGCTTTTATTAGATATTCTTTATTTTTCCGTAATTACCGAGAATTCACCGATACCCGCTTGCTTTTTATTATCTACGATACGGGTTGCGACCAAACGGATTTGGTTACCTTTCGTTATCGGGAAATGTACGACTTGCTCGATCGGGTTAGCCTTGATATTGGAGAATTCGCCTTCGGCCACCTTCTTTCCATTAATATATAATTGATAGTTGGAGATATGACCGCTTGCGTCACGTCCTTGGTTCGGGGTGTAGCGGAATCCGGATATAGGCATTTCTTTCGCTAATTGTACGACTAACTCTTGTTTCCCTTGTGGTAAATAGTAGGTCGTGTAGCCGTTTCCGTCTAGGATTAGGCTGGTTTTCTCATCTTTCGGTGATACGATCGTGTAATCACAAGCAGGAATATCGAACGTTTGCGCGGAAACCGGACTGACTGTATCGAAAGTCGGATCATAGGCAATCGCCTTGACAGTTCCTTTTTGAGCGAAAGCGAATGGCGCCTGATAAAGCGGTGAGTCCTTGGTCGGATCTGAACCGTCGGTGGTATAATGAACCTCGGAGCCTTTATCCCCGGCCTGTATGGTTACCTCGTCATTGATATTACGGGCAATCGTTGGCTCGGTCACCAAGGCGGGGGCAAGGTATGCTTCCACGTTATTGATACAAAGCGGCCCGCGGGCGTCCGTGAAGTTGATGCGTATCTTCTCCGCTTTCTCGGTCTGGAAACGGACAATTCGTTTATAGCCGACAGTTGTCGTAGAATCCACAGTCTGTGCCGGAATCCATTTACCCCCTTGCTCGAGTTCGATATTGAACGAGCGTACTCGTTGTCCTAATGGGATATATTCTTGTATTACCAAGCGGTTTACATCGGTAGGATGGGTTAACGTGAAAGTCAATGAACCACTGGTTACTCCATCGTCCGTAGCCCAATAGGTATCCCAATCCCCATCTACTGCCTTATTGGGACTAAAATTACGTCCTCTTTTATTGCTCGCTTGTACGTAACATCCTTTCAAAAGATTCTCCTTAAAGTCATTTTGGATGGTTTGATACCATTGTACGGCACGGGCGGAGTCTACCGGACTTATTTTTCCGTTCAACGCTACGGGGAAGTTCAATAGGAAATTGGCGTTATGCCCGACGCTTCGGTAATAAAGATCGACTAATTTTGCCAGAGATTTGACTTGGTGATCTTCCCGGGAGTGATAGAACCATCCCGGACGGATAGATACATCGCATTCCCCACCTAGCCACATCGGTCCGTTCTCATCTCCCCATACACTCTGTTGGAAAGTAGGCATGGAGGGTTCCGGGGCGAAGATGCTCCATTGGGTATCACCGGCCCAACCTTCCTCGTTACCGATCCAGCGGATATCGGGTACTGTCCCTCCGAAAACCATGATGTCCGGGTGGTGCGCCTTGATCGTGTCTCGTGCCCGCTCATATTGATAATAGGTCTTGGCGTCTATAGCACGGGTTTCATTCGTGCCGCCATACCAGCCATTGCCACCGTTTGCCCCATCAAACCAGTATTCGAACAACGGGCCATAGTTGGAGACTAATTCATGTAATTGGGCATGGAATTTCTCTACATATCCCGGTTGTCCGTAGTTCTCACTGTTTCTGTCCCAAGGGGAGAGATAGACACCGAATTTCAGCCCGTGTTTCTTACAAGCGTCGGATAGTTCTTTTACCATATCCCCTTTGCCATCTTTCCAAGGAGAATTCTTTACGCTATATTCGGTTGTGGCGGTAGGCCATAGACAGAAACCATCGTGATGCTTGGTGGTTAAGATTACGCCTTTCAATCCGGCGGCTTTGATTGTTTGCGCCCATTGATCGCAATCCAGATCCGTTGGATTGAATGTGGAGGCGGGAGTATTTCCGTAACCCCATTCCAGATCATTGAACGTATTTAATCCGAAATGGACAAAGGCGTATGTTTCCATCTTATGCCATTCAACTTGTGCCGGCGTGGGAACGGGCAGGATAGGGGCGGGCGCTGTCGCTTCTTTACAGGAGAAGAAGGAAAACAACCCAAGCCCCAATAAAATAGAGGAACTCAAGTGCTTCATTATTTGTTTATATTTAGATGAGACCTCAAATATATGAAAAAAAACGGCAGATTTTTATTCTGTCTTTAGATATCTAGATAAAAGATAAAGTCCCCTGTCTTTTAGATGTCTCCTCTGGGGAAATTTTCATGCTAGCATATGATTGTTTATCAATTGTTTGCAGTGCCAGTTTATTTATCGCCTTTGGCACGGTCGTGCCATCACAGTGGCAACGCTGTGCCATCCGTGTGGCAGGGCCGTGCCATCGTAGTGGCACAGTATTGCCGCTATGATGGCAAGGGTACCGGCTATATCGTTTACGTGAGTAGTCGGTATTTTTGCGTGTGCTATATTATAATGTACCCGATATCCGTTGCCGTAAAAAACTTGAAAAATAATGCCCGATAAATTTGGACCGTATGTTTTATAGCATTACTTTTGCACCCGCATTCGAGAGAGAACGGCGCTTCAGAAATGATGGAAACGTGGAGGTATCCTTGGGTAGGGGATGAGGTTGGCTAGGCCAAGCGATAATTTCCAACCGCCCGGAGATCGGCTTGAGAAAAAAAACTTGAAAATTTTTCACCGAAAAATTTGGAGGTTAAGAAAAAGTCCTTACCTTTGCAGCCGCAATCGAGAAACGATAGCGACAAGAGTTCTTTGAGAGATTTACATAATTCAACAAGTAGTACAAGTATAGGAAAATTAATTTTCCGGATTGATACCGTCAAAGAAGTATGACTTTGGACTACAATAACGGATTCCGGAGCGAGGATATAAAAACAATTTAAACAACGAAGAGTTTGATCCTGGCTCAGGATGAACGCTAGCGACAGGCTTAACACATGCAAGTCGAGGGGCAGCACAGGTAGCAATACCGGGTGGCGACCGGCGCACGGGTGAGTAACGCGTATGCAACTTGCCTATCAGAGGGGGATAACCCGGCGAAAGTCGGACTAATACCGCATGAAGCAGGGATCCCGCATGGGAATATTTGCTAAAGATTCATCGCTGATAGATAGGCATGCGTTCCATTAGGCAGTTGGCGGGGTAACGGCCCACCAAACCGACGATGGATAGGGGTTCTGAGAGGAAGGTCCCCCACATTGGTACTGAGACACGGACCAAACTCCTACGGGAGGCAGCAGTGAGGAATATTGGTCAATGGCCGAGAGGCTGAACCAGCCAAGTCGCGTGAGGGATGAAGGTTCTATGGATCGTAAACCTCTTTTATAAGGGAATAAAGTGCGGGACGTGTCCCGTTTTGTATGTACCTTATGAATAAGGATCGGCTAACTCCGTGCCAGCAGCCGCGGTAATACGGAGGATCCGAGCGTTATCCGGATTTATTGGGTTTAAAGGGTGCGTAGGCGGCC
>NZ_JH976509.1:0-176323 GCF_000307475.1 Parabacteroides sp. D25
CAAGATTTAACCCGCTGTTCCGTCAGCGGTAGCCTACTATAAGGTGCATCTCCAGTGATGGGTTGTGCTAAGCTTATAGGACAAAGTACACTTTCCGAAAGGACAAGACTGAACCGTGAGGGAACGTCAAGGGCGGTTAGTATCATACCGTCGAGTGGCGAGGCTGGATAGCATGGTTAACGTAATGTGAACTGACTTTAGCCGTCGTAAGGTTTGAAGGAGCGCAAGATACTTTAGCTCTCACCAAAAGGTAAGCAGTCGGATAACCCTCGCCCATGTTGGGGTTACACGGACATAGCACTGCCGGCGGACTTGGCAGAACCTAAACTATCCGTTTGTCAATTGCGTGGAACAGGGCAAGCCTGTATCTCTCTCGTAATAATGCGAGTAAGCGAACCGCAAGGCAAGCCGAATGGGGTGCAGGTATGAGATAACGAAGAAAGCGAATGCCGCCCTGTAATGGGGAGGATACGGATTGAACCAACATCACGAGTTAATGAGGGTAACATCATCCGACACGAAAGTGGGCAGACTTCCGTATATGGTAACTCTTTACAAGATAACTTTTAGAACTTTCAAAAGGAGGAAAGCAAATGAACGAGATTAAAACATCGTGTGCGCCTGCTGACAGCAGGAATCTGACTTGGGACGGTATGAACTGGTCTAAGTGTGAAACCTATGTCCGAAAGCTACAAGCGCGTATTGTAAAGGCTCAGAAAGAAGGCAGACATAACAAGGTGAAAACCTTGCAGTGGATGCTTACTCACTCTTTTTACGCCAAGGCATTGGCAGTAAAGAGGGTTACTTCCAACAAAGGGAAGAATACGTCTGGAGTAGATAAACAGCTTTGGGACTCTCCCAAGCGCAAGTACAAAGCAATCGGTGAACTTAGACGTCGTGGCTACCATCCACAGCCGCTCCGTAGGGTTCACATCAAGAAAAAGAACGGTAAACTCCGACCGTTGGGAATACCGACCATGAAAGACAGGGCGATGCAAGCATTATATCTCATGGCATTGGAACCGATAGCCGAAACGACAGGCGGCCGTTTTTCTTACGGCTTCCGAAAGAAGCGCAGGACAATGGACGCAATTCGTCAGATTGATACGGTTCTAAATCGCCAGCATTCCCCCGAATGGATTTTGGAGGGAGATATTAAGGGTTGCTTCGACCACATCAGTCACGACTGGCTTATTGAAAATATCCCTATGGATAAAACAATACTCAGAAAATGGCTGAAATGTGGAGCTGTATTCAATGGTAAACTGTTCCCGACAGAAGAGGGTACACCACAAGGAGGTATCATATCACCGACACTTGCAAATATGGCACTTGACGGACTTCAACCACTCTTGGCTGAAAGATTCAAAAGACGTTTCATCAACTATAAGACATTCCACTACAAAGTGAATCTTATCAGGTATGCGGACGACTTTATAATCACGGGTCGAGATAAGGAATTATTGGAAAACGAGGTCAAACCAATGGTGATAGAATTTCTCAAAGAAAGGGGTCTTACCTTATCCGAAGAGAAAACTACCATTACGAACATATACGATGGATTTGATTTCTTAGGTTTCAATGTAAGGAAGTTCGGCAAAAGGCTGTACACATCTCCGTCCAAAGATGCACAGAAACGCTTTAGGGCAAAAATCAGTGACATCGTTAAAGGACATAAAATGTGTAAGCAGGAATCGCTGATACGAATGCTCAATCCTGTGATAACAGGTTGGGGAAACTATTACCGATATGGTGCATCAACCAATGCTTTTCACGGTTGCGACAATCACATTTACAACCTCACAAAGAAATGGGCTTTACGTCGCCACCCAAAGAAACGCAAGTCTTGGGTTGCAGATAAGTATTGGCATGAAATTCGGGGGCGTAAATGGACGTTTGCATGGAAATATGAAACAAAAAGCAAGAAAGTGAACTACCTGACCCTTAAAAGGTTGTCGGATATACATTATACTCCGTACAAGCAAGTCAAGGGGGAGGCAAACCCTTTCGACCCGGAATACGATGATTATTTCTTTCAGCGAAAGGAGCAACAAATGCTGGAATCTCTCAAAGGACGTAAGTCACTCTTATATTTATGGAACAAGCAGAAGCGGACTTGTCCGTTATGCGGCAAGGAGATAGATTGTACAAAAGCATGGAACGTCAATGAAATATCTGTTGGTGGTTCAATTGTACGGCAACTTGTCCATAACAACTGCTACAAGCGAAATAAACGAAACTGTTGAAAGTATGAGCCGATTTCTAACAACAAATAGAAATATTGAGTTGCTTGAGCCGTATGAGGGGAAACTCTCACGTACGGTTCTTAGGGGAGAAGGGGGCAGTAATGCCCTTGACTTACCCGATATACAGAAGCAGGGTGATTTTTTCGTGGAATCACCGATTATCCTGCTCGCGGCAATCATCTGGTATCTGCGAATTTACAAGGACGGCAAGTATTGTACCTTCCCTCACGCGATAGAATTCCTTAACAAGCCGTATGCTGATATTTTCACGATTCTCACCTCTTACCCGTCCCTCGAAAACTATCTTTCCCCCTTTATGGATGCCTGGCAGGGCGGAGCACAAGATCAGTTGCAGGTGCGCCCGTAAGGGCATATAATAAATATAGCTTTGGCAAGCTATTAGGTACGTGTTCTTTGAAATAATTACCTATCACCAGCCGACTTATCCATTCAACGAAAGACGATGGGGAGTGTAGCATGTCGGTAAAGCCACAAGTGGACTAATTGTCAAGTCCTGACCGGGTGGCGAGGTGAAACGATAGATATGAGGATAAAGCCTATACTGGTTAAACGATAGTCCGAGCGGCTCGATGGTTAAGCCTTGGCGGAAGACAGTTATAGACGCCAAGCCGTGATACCCAACTTCGCCTTGTAGGTTGTTTGGGCAAAAGAACTTATCACGGAGCAACTACATACATAGTAAAGGACGAAAGTCGTATCCGACAATCTATCATGCCAAATAGTTATTATATGTCTAAACGGGGATTGCCTAAGTGGGGCAACCCATATGGCAACAGAGCTTCCGTAGTAGTCCGAGCAAGGGAAAACCTTGTACATGGCGAAGGGAAGCAGCCAATATCGTTTAATGTCAAATTTTGGAAAATGTGAGAGACATGAAAAGAAATCCAGAGAAGATATTAAACAGTCTAACACAACATAGTTCCGACTTGGAGTACAAGTTTGAACGTTTGTACCGGATACTGTTTAATGAAGAGATATACTATATTGCCTACCAACGCATATATGCAAAACAGGGCAATATGACCAAAGGTGTTGACGGAAAAACCGTTGACGGCTTCAGTATATCTCATATTGAACGGTTGATTGATACGCTCAAAGATGAGACGTATCAGCCGAATCCCCCTCAACGGGTGTATATTCCCAAGAAAAACGGGAAGATGCGACCGCTGGGTATTCCGTCATTCATTGACAAGCTCCTGCAAGAAGCTATTCGAATGATTTTGGAAGCAATCTATGAGGGTAGTTTTGAAAACTCCTCTCATGGTTTCAGACCACAGAGAAGTCCACAGACTGCACTTTGGAACATCCAAAAGAGATTCAACAATACAAAGTGGTTTATCGAGGGAGACATCAAAGGTTTCTTTGATAATATCGACCACGAAGTATTGATAGCAATTCTTTCAGAACGTATTTCGGATGTACGCTTTCTGCGTCTTATCCGAAAGTTCCTGAATGCCGGGTATGTAGAAGATTGGGTATTTCACAAATCGTATAGTGGAACACCTCAAGGTGGAATAATAAGTCCCATATTGGCAAATATCTATCTTGACAAGTTTGACAAATACATTAAGGAATACATCAATAGATTTGATAAAGGGAAAAGGCGTAAAGAAAATCCGATAGTAAAACGTTTTGGACAACGGAAAGCCAAGGTAGTGGAGAAGCTAAAAAAGTCAACGGACGAAGTTGAACGTCAACGACTGATGATGCAAATCAAAGAGATTGTTAAAGAACGTCTTAAGTATCCCGCAAGTGATGAAATGGACTCGGACATGAAACGACTGAAATATGTGAGATATGCGGATGATTTCCTGATTGGTATTATTGGCAGTAAAGAAGACTGTATCCATATCAAAGAGGACATAAAGAAATTTATGGCTGAAAAATTGAAATTGGAACTATCTGATGAGAAAACGCTGATTACTAATGCAAGGAAACATGCTAAATTTCTCGGATATGACATATTCGTGAGAAAGTCAAACGATATCCATAGGGATAAAAACGGACATTTAACAAGAAGCTTAGACCACAAGATAGTTTTGTATGTGACAACCGAGGTTATGAGAAAGAAACTCCTTGAATATGATGCGGTAAAAATCACCGTACAAAATGGAAAGGAAATCTGGAAGCCAAAAGGTCGTTCATACATGCGTTGTCTTGATGATTTGGAGATTATAAGCCAATATAACTCCGAAATCATGGGGTTCTATAACTTCTATTCGATTGCAAACAACAGTCCTGTGATAGATTCATTCTATAATATAATGGAATACAGTATGTATAAGACATATGCCGCAAAATACAGTACCTCGAAAAAGAAAATCATAGCAAGGTACAAGAAAAACGGAGTGTTTGCCATACCGTACACCAATAAAAATGGATATGAGTTCAAACGTGAGTTCTATGACAAAGGCTTTAAACGTAAGGAACTGCCTAATCGGTATTTAGATGACAGACTACCCAACACGATTGCCATAACGGGCGGCAGAAATGGTTTAATCAAGAGACTTCAAGCACGGGTATGTGAAAACTGCGGTGCTACGGACAACCTCGAAATGCACCATGTACGTAAACTTAAAGACCTTAATGGCAAAAGTGATTGGGAGATTAAAATGATTTCACGTAAACGTAAAACATTAGCAGTATGTTCAGTTTGTCATCACAAGATACACGCAGGAAAGTTAGATTGAATGAGAAGGTGGAGAGCCGTGTACGGGGAGACCTGTATGCACGGTTCGGAGGCGAGTGCTTGGAAACCTATCGTGATAAAACACGGCAAGGCGCCGGGTGCTTAGCCTATGGCCAGATAGCGAGTGCTAAAATCCCGCTTTCGAGGATGATTTCACCGCAGCTTTATTGGGTCATGACAGGCGATGACTTCACGTTGGATTTGAATAATCCTGAACATCCGAAAATCCTATGTGTGGGAAATAATCCGGACAGGCAGAATATCTACTCGGCGGCTCTCGGTCTGTATAATTCCCGTATAGTGAAACTGGTAAACAAGAAAGGACAGTTGAAATCCTCCATCATCATAGATGAGCTACCCACGATATATTTTCGGGGTATTGACAATCTGATAGCCACCGCCCGAAGCAACAAAGTGGCAGTCTGTCTCGGCTTCCAGGATTTCTCCCAGCTGACCCGTGACTACGGTGAAAAAGAGGCGAAGGTAATCCAAAATACGGTCGGCAATATATTCAGCGGCCAAGTGGTAGGTGAAACCGCAAAGAGCCTTTCCGAGCGGTTCGGTAAAATCCTGCAACAAAGGCAATCCATCTCCATCAACCGGCAGGATACATCCACCTCCATCAACACGCAGTTGGATTCTCTGATACCGGCATCCAAAATAGCCAATCTCTCGCAGGGAACATTCGTGGGCAGCGTGGCGGACAATTTCGGAGAAGAGATAGAACAGAAGATTTTCCATGCGCGGATTATTGTCGACAGTGAAAAAGTGGCGGCGGAAACAAAAGCCTACAAGAAGATACCCGTCATCAACGAGTTCAAGGACGAGGACGGCAACGACATCATGCAGCAACAGATAGACCGCAACTATTCACGCATCAAGGCTGACGTACTGCAGATCATTGAGGAAGAGATGGCAAGGATAGCCAATGATCCGGATCTGAAACACCTGATTCCGCAGAAGGAAGATGATAAAAAAGACGAATAGAACAAGTCCGCTTTTTTATTTCAGCCTGCAAAGGTAGTCCCGTGCCCGCCTGGATTGAGCAAGGCCAAGCCCTTACGGGTTTCCGCAAAAATCTTCCGCGCTCCGCTTGCGGTATTTTTCCGGAAAGCCTTGCACAATCCGGCACGGGACAGTGATGCAGGCAAGAAATAAAATATCGGCTCACGAGCCGGTGAATGTTTAACTGAATAAAAGAAATATGGCTATGGGCAGAACAAGAGTGGTCAATATCCGCAAGGAAACCTGTGACGTGTACATTGGCAGGGCTGGATATGGCAAGGACGGTTATTTCGGGAATCCGTTCAGACTGGAAGCAACGATGGCAAAAGGCAGTACGCTTGGCCGATACAGGAAATACTTTTATCATCGCCTGAGTACGGATAAAGAGTTCCGCAAGCGGATCGGGAATTTGCAGGGCAAGACATTGGGATGTTTCTGCAAACCGGATCCTTGTCATGGGGATATCATTAAAGAATACCTGGACTGGATGGCTGAAAATGCGAATGAAGCAATCGTCATCGGGCAAATCCATTGGAAAGGATGTGTCTATCCCGTCAGGGAAATAGATGCCGGCAACCATATATTCAGGGTGTCAGTGGAGAGCCTGCGGAATGAACTGGCAAACGATATGCGTAACGGTATATATGAGGCAATGGAAGCCAGCGAAGAGATTGACGGTTACTGTACGGATGAAGAGTTGTGTACGCTGTCAGATACCGATTTGTATAAAATGTATTGTTGAACGAATTATAATGACAAATGAATTATGAGGAAAAGAAGCAATTTCACACCGATGAATAGATTTCATGAGATTATCGACCATTACGGTCTGAAACTGATGGAAGTAGGTGTCAATCACCTGAGAATATTCTCCGAAGGACGGAAACTTTTTGATTATTATCCGCTCCGGATGAAACTCTTCGACTACCGGCAATGGCAACAGTTGACTTACCCGTCTCTCCTTAACGGTACGGACAAATGGGAAACGGAACTTGACGGCATCATCCAAAGACTGCTGGTATCACCGCAATAAACTTGAAAGTATGAAGGAAAACAATAATACACCGCTCGTTTGGAACAACATTCCCGAATGGGCGATTTTTGCATTGGAGTACGGCATTGAAGAAGAATTGTTCCTTACCGATGAAGACAAGGATCTGATAACCCGATTCATCGGTGAAAATTTTCCGAACGGATATACCATGTCGGTGGATTGGGAAGCATACAGAGAGTTTGATGCTTACCCGGCCTTTGGGAAACCATGTAAAACGTATGAAGTGACTTTTATAACAGCATAAACCGATTTGAAATGAAAAAGATAATATTGAGTGAATACAATGCCATCCCGGAAAATTACCGTGGAATCTGGACTGTAGAACGTTGGGACTTGCCAGATTGGGCGGAAATACGAGAAAAACATATCGGCAAGCGCACCATGATGGTCAATGACAATGGCACGTGCCTGTTGGTTGAAGGAATAGGCTTTGAAATCGTGGATGACAGTACATGGAAAAAGCCCGATGAAGTCAGACAGGAAATAGGAGGTCTTTATCTGAAGTTCTACAGTGAGCAAGGATGTGAACCTCATTATGCGGACTGTGTCATCAGATGGTGTGACACACTGGAAACAGTAGAAGTAAGGATCGCTTTGGCTATGGAATCCGACACGGAAAAGGATGACGAGATATTCTTCTACTGCAATAGTCTGGAAGACTTGAAATCATTGACGGACAAAGATGGGGAGGATTTTACTGTTGCCGGATGCCTCGATTTCGGAATATACGAAGAATTGCTACAAACAACTTAAAATTACCGGATATGAAAATCAAATGTCAGGAACACTACGACAAGGTGGCGGAATACGCCAAAAGTATTGGTGACACAACCTTTCAGAATTGCATTGAACGCCTCAAACAATGGGAGAAGAACTCTGGCGGCAGGTATGAAATTGAACTGTATTACGATTTCGCTCCGTATTCATTCGGATTTGCGGAAAGGACACCGGATGGAAGAAACGGCATTGTGGGTGGATTGCTCTATCACGGCAGACCGGATGAGTCTTTTGCCGTAATGATGGAACCATTTCACGGCTGGAGCATACATACATAAAATTTTTATACCACAAGTTAATCTGCAATTGCGTGAAAAACGGTGCAGGTAAAGTCAAAACTCCCTTTCTGATAAAACCACCCCTGTTACAGCTATTTGTAGCAGGGGTGGATTTATATTTTGGGTGCATTATGCACATTGTCCTTACTATTTTTACACACTATTATGCTACATATTATGGTGGATTCATAATAGATTTCCTTCTGTATCTTTAAGGAAATCTATTATATTAATGATTGATATGCCATCTGTATTCACATGAGAAGGGGTCAAACCTCCCACAATGACTATTTTAGGGAATCCATCTTTGATATGACGAAGGGAATTGGTTTCCTGGTCAATTTTTTCTTGAGTGGGCATATCAAGTGCTGATTGTATGTACACACGTTTATCCCCACTATTGCAAATGAAATCAACTTCCAGTAGTTTTCGCATTTTCTTTCCATCATCATTTGTTATTCTCACTTCCACTTGCCCTACATCAATCGAATACCCTCTGATACGCAGTTCGTTATATATGATATTTTCCATAAGATGACCCCCATCAATTTGACGGTAATTCAGACGGGCATTACGTAGTCCGACATCTTCAAAATAATATTTTGAAGGCGTGTTGATGTAATGCTTTCCTTTGATGTCATATCGAATGGCTTTTTCCAACATAAAGGCATCTTGTAACATTCCAAGATAACTCTGTATGGTTGTATCTGAAATACTATGACCTTTTACGGACTTGAATGTATTTTCAAGGTTTGTCGGATTGGTCAAGCAGCCTATGTTGGAAGCAATAATATCTATAAGTTCACTCAAATCATCATCGTTCCTAATATTGTAACGCTCTTTTATATCGCGTATATAAGTTCCTTGAAACAAGGATTTTAGATAATTTTCTTTTTCTGTTTTCTTTGAAAAAGATACGACTTGTGGCATTCCTCCATAAATCATATAATCCTGTAGGGCAGAAAGTTCATTTGTGTACTGTCCTGCCTTGAGAAATTCCGAAAAACTCAGTGGATGGACTCTGATTTCATACCCTCGACCACGAAATTCTGTTTTTACATCACTGGACAACATTCGGCTATTGCTTCCTGTTACATATACGTCTGTATTTTTAATTTTCAGATAGCTGTTGAGTACATCTTCAAACTCAGGAACAAGTTGTATTTCATCCAATAGTATGTAATACATATCGTTATCTGTGATATGTCCATCGATGTGATCCAATAATCTGTCCGGCTCTCTGAGGTGTTTATTACGTCGGTCTTCCAAATCAACTTGAATAATGTGCTCTTCATTCACACCGTTTTCAAGTAATGATTGTTTGAATAATTCAAATAGAAGATAAGATTTTCCACAACGGCGTACACCGGTAATAATCTTAATCATTCCGTTGTGCATCACACTTCTTAGCTCTTGCAAATATTTATCCCTTGGTATAATCATGTTGCAAAAGTAGTGAAAATTATCAGTATTACGGTTATTTTATTGGAGAAAAATGGGTAAAAGACCAATTTTCTCCAATAGAAGGCGGATATAAGCGAATCCATGTTCATTATTTGCTCGCATTCATTAAAAATGAACATCTATAGATGAGTGAACAAAAACATTTTTTCATGTATTATCGTTCTGCAAGAGTAATCACTTTCTGATTACTTCTGCGAAATGATTGCAATTTTCTTGGGCTAAAGGTACATTTTTCCATATTTCTCTATAAAAATCCATCATAAGCCACGCTTCACTTGTCAAGTCCCTTTAAGAAGATAACTCGGAGGGACGATACCTTCTACGTTCAGGCCTGCGGTTTTCGGGCAAAAAATTCCCTTCGGTAATTTTTCACCCGAAAAAACGTTCCGGTATCGCCGTCCGAGTTGGAGAAACGTTCCGGGACTTAGCAAGCGAAGCGACCTACGACGCATAGGACAAAACCAAGATACAATCCGGCGGCGGTATTTTGCCGACACCTGATGTCCTAATGGATTATGCTGTCAACATCAACCGCACGTAAATTCTCATCCAGTCCTATGGAGTAACAGAAGGAAGCGGGGACTAAAGACAGCTCGCTCTCCACTCTGCATAATACAGTTTCTCTTTATCGGCTTCGTGTCGTTTGCGGCTTTTCTACCCTTTCCCATTTTCCCGTTCCGCCTTTTTTGTTTTTGGCTTTCCCTTCGCGTATTTCTCTCTCTTCTTTTATCGGACCCGGTACGTTTCTCACACTTTTATCCTTGATTCTTCCGTTTTTCCGCCTTGCGTTTTCTCCCTCTGCGGTGAAACGTGATGACATCCGATGAAACAGATAGTATAACGCATTGAGAAATAGTGATTTATCAAATTTATGACTATATATTTGCGGTGACAACAACAGTTATAAACCCTAAAAATTACAGTTATGGCAAAGAAAAATGTAAGGGACGAACCCCCAAAAACGCAAGTCACCGAGAACGCCCAGCTGAGCGACATCGTGTTTATCCTCGACAAGATGGAACTGCTTCTACAGGCAATATCCGACATCGACAAGAACGGCAGGTACAAGACGGTTTCGGCAGACAAAAAACACCGGAACTCTTTCCTGAAAATTGACCGATATGCCAGCATGTTCGAGAATTTCCTGAAGAACTTTTGGAGCCAGTTGAAAGACCCGACTCGTTTCGGCATCCTTTCCGTCAAGGAGAATGCGCTGGACAACCCGGAAGTCAGACAGGCAATCGAGGATCTTGCCGCAGGCAGAAAATCAGACGCGGTGGAGGAATTTCTAAAGAAATACGAGATTGTTCCCCGCTCCAAAGAAAACCAAAGTATAAACCATCAAAATCAAGAAGAAATGGCAAAAAAAACTGAGACACAGCAACAGGCCGCTCCGGAAACCGCGCAGCAGCCGAAATACCGCTACAATGAATCCATGATCAACTGGGAGGAACTGAAGAAATACGGGCTGTCCCGCGAGTATCTTCAGGAACGCGGACTCCTTGACCAGATGCTCAGGGGCTACAAGACCAACCAGGTCGTGCCCATCAGCATGAATTTCGGTTCTGCCGTATTGCGTACCGACGCACGGCTGTCACTCCAGCAGTCCGTGGGAGGTCCCATCGTGCTGGGCATCCACGGTATCCGGCAGAAACCCGAACTTGACCGCCCGTACTTCGGGCATATCTTCTCCGAGGAGGACAAGAAGAATCTGCTTGAAACAGGCAATATGGGACGTGTCGTGGAACTGAAAGGACGTGGCGGTGAATACATCCCCTCTTTTGTCAGCATTGACAAGCTCACCAATGAGGTGGTCGCCATGCGTGCGGAAAATGTCTTCATCCCGAAGGAGATTAAAGGCGTAAAGCTTACCGAACAGGAGCAGAACGACCTGCGCGAAGGCAAGAAGGTGTTCATCGAGGGTATGATTTCCAACAACGGAAAGGAGTTCGACGCCCACATCCAGATCAACGCCGAGCGCAGGGGTATCGAATATATCTTCGATAACGACAAGCTCTTCAACCGCCAGTCATTGGGTGGCGTGGAACTGACCAAACAGCAGGTTGAAGACCTGAATGCCGGAAAGGCCATTTTCGTGGAGGGAATGGAGCGTAAGGACGGGGAGAGATTCTCCTCCTATGTCAAGCTGGACGAGGTGACGGGCAGGCCCGCCTATACCCGCTACAATCCCGACTCCCCGGAGGGCGCACGGGAAATTTATATCCCGAACGAGATCAATGGCGTGAAAATCACCGCCGAGGAGCAGCAACAACTACGGGAGGGCAGGACCATCTTCCTCAATGACATGGTGAACCGCAAGGGCGAGGAGTTCTCCTCGTTCATCAAGGCGGACCTGGAAACCGGACGGCTCAGTTATTCACGCACTCCGGACGGTTTCGAGCAGCGTGCGGAATTCAAGATTCCGGATAAGGTGTGGGATGTGGAGCTTACCCGCAAGCAGCGTTCCGACCTGCAGAGTGGCAAGGCTGTTTTGGTGGAGGGTATCAAGGGATATGACGGCAAGACCATCTCCCAGTATGTCAAGGCGAACTTCAACCAGGGCAGGCTGGACTTCTACAACGAGAACCCCGACCGCAAGCGTGACGCCTCGCAACGAAATGTCGTGGCTGAAACACAGAGGCAGGAACAGGGCAGCCGGAAATCCAAAGGCGCAAGTATAGCATGATGCATGAATCAAATGAATGTGGAATCCTAAAAGAAAAGAAATATGGAAATGAACAAGGAAAACAACACGCCTTTCAAGGTAGAGGACGTAAACTGGGAGGAACTGGCAGGTATCGGCATATTGAAAGACGAGCTGGAAATGTCGGGAGAACTCGACACGTTGCTCAAGGGGGAGAAAACGAATGTGATACGGCTCAGCCTGGTGCTGCTTGGTGTGGACGTGGTGATGGACGCCACGCTACAGCTGGTGCGCAAGGACGGCGGACCGCTGCTCGAAATCCTCGGCATCAAACCCTTCGGACAACAGTAGCCCCTCCTTATATATAATATGTAAACTGAATGTATAACCGCCGTTTTCCGTTCCACCACACACCGGCAAGCGGGAAACGGCTTGACTTTATCCGAATCATGATAGCAATCATAGCAGAAAAACCGAGTGTCGGTCAGGACATAGCCCGTGTGGTCGGGGCTACAGAAAAAAAGGACGGCTACATAGTGGGAAACGGTTACATGGTGACATGGGCACTGGGACATCTGGTGTCACTGGCCTTACCGGATGCATACGGCTACACGAGAACCGCCGCCGAAGACCTTCCGATGATTCCCGATCCGTTCCGTCTTGTCGTGCGGCAGGTACGCACTGACAGGGGGATGGTGACGGACATCGCAGCCGGCAGGCAGCTCAAGGTCATCGGCGAAGTGCTCGCCGGATGCGAGAGCATCATCGTGGCGACCGATGCCGGACGTGAGGGGGAACTCATCTTCCGGTGGATATATTCTTATTTGGGCTGTACCAAGCCGTTCAAACGGTTGTGGATCTCCTCGCTTACCGACGAGGCCATCCGTGAGGGAATGGCAAGCCTCAAGGAAGGAACCGGATATGACAGCCTGTATGCAGCCGCGGACAGCAGGGCGAAGGCGGATTGGCTGGTGGGCATGAATGCCAGCCGCGCATTGGCGGCAGCCTCCGGTTCGGTGAACAACTCCATCGGACGGGTACAGACACCGACCCTTGCCATGATATGCGCACGCTTCAAGGAGAACCGTAACTTCGTCTCCACACCATACTGGCAGTTGCATATAGTGCTGAAAAGGGACAACGGGCACCGGCAGTTCATCCACACGAAGGAGTTCAAGGACAAGAATATGGCGGAAGCGGCATACAAGAGTATTACCCCCGGATCGGTGGTAACAATCACTAAAGTAAAGCGAGGGAAGATATTCCAGCAGGCTCCGCTCCTATACGATTTGACAGCCCTCCAGAAGGACTGTAACATTCATTACGACCTTCCGGTGGACAAGACCCTTGCCATCACACAGTCCCTGTACGAGAAAAAACTGGTTTCATATCCGAGGACAGGCAGCAGGTATATTCCGCAGGATGTCATGGCGCACATTCCGGTATTGTTGGAAAAGATAACAGCCATGCCGGAGTTTCGTGAGTACAGAAGGAGCTTAGACCTTTCCGCCCTGAATACACGAAGCGTGGATGCCGCAAAAGTGACCGACCACCATGCGCTGATTATCACCGGTATCGTCCCTGAGGGATTGTCCGAAGCGGAATCCACGGTTTATACTCTGATAGCCGGCAGGATGCTGGAAGCCTTCTCTCCCCCTTGCGAGAAAGAACTGCTGCTCATGGAGTGCGTATGCGGGGGACTGGACTTCCACTCCCGTTCCACTGTTATCGCCAATCCGGGCTGGCGGGCGGTGTTCTCCCGAAAGGAGGACCGGGAAAAGGACGAGCCGGAAAGAGACGAAGGCACAGCATCTTTTACAGAGGGTGAGGAAATACCGGTCATGGGACATGGACTGTCACAGAAAAAGACATTGCCCAAACCTCTTTATACGGAAGCCACCCTGCTCACGGCTATGGAGAACTGCGGCAAGGAAATCACTGACGGACAGGCACGCGAAGCGGTGAAGGATACGGGTATCGGTACGCCTGCCACCCGTGCCGCCATCATCACGACCCTGCTCAAACGTGACTACATCGAGCGTTCCGGCAAGAGTATCCGTCCGACGGAAAAGGGGCTTTATCTCTATGAATCGGTAAAGGACATGATGGTGGCTGACGCGAAGCTGACCGGCACATGGGAAAAAGCACTGGAACAGATAGAGGGGCGTACCCTCGATCCGGAAAGCTTCATGCTCTCCATCAGGGAATACACGGGAAAAGTGACCGGCGAGATACTGCGTCTCAAATTTCCGGAGCCGTCATCATGCGTCCTTGCCTGCCCCAAGTGCAAGACCGGCAACGTGGTGGTGAAGTCCAAAGTCGCGAAATGCGACCGTGAAGGATGCGGACTGCTGGTGTTCCGCCATTTTCTGAACAAGGAACTGACGGACCAGCATCTCGAACAGCTTTTCTCTTCCGGTTCCACCCGACTGATCAAGGGTTTCAAGGGCAAGAAAGGGGTGTCTTTCGATGCGGCAATCATTTTTGACGAAAGTTTTAACCTGAAACTTTCTTTTCCAAAATCCAAGGGCGGGAAAGGTAAATGATACCGTCATTCCAATTCCGGGGCAAAGGTAGCGGAACCGCCCGTTTCCACCTGCAAGGTCGGGCCTTGCAGGTTTCGGGGGAAAATCATCCTCGCCCTGCTCCGGTATTTTCCCCGAAAACCTTGCCAGTGGAGGCGGTCCGCATCCTGGCCCCTGAAATTGGAAATGACATGTTTCACCTTTTAATAGCAAATGATCATGAAAGCAAAGGAATGTATCGAAAAACCGAGAACCGGCAAATGGATAAAAAGAATGGCACTGGCCGCCGCAGCCTTCATAATGTTCAGTTATCTTTATTCAAGAGGGATTTCACCGGTATGGGCGGCAGTCGCCATCGTCTGTTTCAGGGGATTCTTCAGGTTCCTCTATAAAATCGCCTGCCTTCTGGTAGCGGCGGCGATACTTTTCTGCATCCTCAGCTGCCTGGTATTCTGATTCCACCGGCATACAATATCGGGAAATGAAACAAATGCGGCATATAAACCACTGCAACACCTTGCAGGACAGGGCTGTCCCAACGGACGGCTCTTTTGGTATCCCATACTTTATGAAGACAAGGATGACGGGATCAGGGACGGAAAGGAAAGAGAGGCATATACAGCCATTGGCAGACCGGGAACTACAGGGCAAAGTTGGCAAACGCTTCTTTTCGGACGGCAAGGCCGGGACCCTTCGGGTTTCGCGGAAAAATCATCCTCGCCCGGAGGGCTTGCGGTATTTTTCCCGAAAGCCTTGCCTTTCCGGAAGCGTCTGCCGTAAAGCCCATGTAGTTCAACGGGCTGCCAAAGCCCGAGTATCCACAATTAAAATGATAAAGTCATGAATCAAGCAATCATCTCAAGACCGCCGACGGCACCGGTACAGATACCAATGCCGATACCGGCAAGAAGAAAGTACCATGTCCCGGAACCGACCGTCAAATTCCCTCCACGGGAAAAGGGCGGACCCGTACACATCTCCACACTGCTGGACCCGATACTGGAGATAAGCAGTCATCCTGACCGGAACAGGCTGCTGGCGGAGTTCTTCAACAGATAGAAAGAATACGGTTATTCACACTTTAATCCATATAATTATGTTTTTTACAGCAATCAACCAGATGATGACAGAAGGAGTCGACCTGACACTCGTCATCCGTAAAGCGAACGGACAAATGGCGGTATCCGTACTGCCGAAGTCAAACGGGCTGAAAGACGAAGCCCAGAACCACATTATCCCGTTGACCCTCAAGGGAGTTCCGCAGGAACTGGATACCGGATTCCTGCAAGCCGTCGCCCGGCCGGTGCAGAAAGCTACGGGACTGATCACCAACATGGCGCAGTTCGAGGCACAGACGGAAAAGGCCGCTTCCGAGAGCAAGGCGGCGAAGGATGCAAAGGCCAAGGAGACGAAAGAGGAGAAAGAGAAACGGGAGAAGTACGAGAAGCATCTCAAGAAAGCTGAGGAACTGATTGCCGCGGGAAACCATAAGGATGCAGTGACGGCTCTCGGACAGGCCCGACTTTATGCCAAGCCGCAGGACCAGAAGAAGATTGACGAGATGCTTGAGCAGCAGAAAAAGGCCATGAACCGGGGAAGCCTGTTCGAGCTGATGGAAGAACCGCCTGCGCCGCAACAGCTTCGGTCACAACCACCGGCAGCAACGGCACAACAGTTGCAGCCTGCACCGCACTGTCCACCGCAATCCCAGGCATCAGGACCGGCGGGCGGACAAATTCCTGACGGGCAGCAGCAGACAATGTGGCCGCCACAGCAGCCTGCGCAAAGGCCGGCACCGCATCAGGCTCCCCCACAGCCGCAATACGCCGGACAACGGCCGATGAGCCGCCAGCTCCCTCCACAGCCTGCATACGCGGAACAACAGATTTCATACCGGCAGGAACAGGAGCAAAATCCCGAAGACCTCTATCCGTACTATCAGAGGGGACAGGAAATCCCTACCTACCGCCCGGAAGATTATGAGGAATATCCCGATTTTCCGCAATCCATGTTAGAACCCAATGTTTCACATTATCAAAGCATTTAATATTATGGCATTAGAAATCAAGGGAATGACACGTTCATTCACATTCAAGAAAGGCAACGGGATGGTCACACTCGATGACCCGAACACGTCGGACAGCCCCGAAATGGTCATGAACTACTACTCGAACTTCTATCCGGAACTGACCACGGCGACGGTGCACGGGCCGGTCATCAAGGAAGACAAGGCGGTGTATGAATTCAAAACTACCATCGGGACAAAAGGATAAAAGTAATGGGAAAGGACAATAAAAAACAGAAGAAATCATGTGTACCATTGGACGAACAGCAGGTGGAACGGCTTGCAAGGCTCATCATCGGACAGACCGTACGCAATATCCGTTACGGTACGGACAGGAAAGAAAGGATTACGGCACCGGGGGGTGCCGTTCCTCTTTTCTGAACGCCACGTTTCAGCCAAAACCTTTACCGAGTCTTGTCGTGGAAGATTCCGACGGGAAAAGGCATAATCTCATCACGCGGGAGAACTACGGATTTCTGCGTGACTCCTTCTTCAGATATGCCTATCTGATGGAGAAGGAGGCGGTACATACCCCGGGCCGGACATTCGGGGAAGGGATCGCAAGGCTGCACGAGGAGATGGATGACCTTGTCGGTGAGGGGCTGAACGTCAATATTGAAGAGCAAGACGGACGGTTGCTGTTCAAGCTCTGGAAAGCCCATCATTGGGGAAAACTGACACTGTATTATTTCCCGATGAAATTCGTGGAGGCTCTCGGACCGGAATTGAGGCGTATCTCCATCACGTTCATCCATGAATTGATGAAGGCAAACGGAATACAGACCGTTCTAGACGAGGACGACACGGAATATGTTCTGACCTGGATTTCAGAGGAAGTACCGGAAGAGGTCCCGGAGGAAAGGAAAAAACGGCTGAGGCTCCTGCACTCCTACGAGAACGGCAGAATAAAGAGGCTGCTCCAAAGGGTGGAACGCAAGTGCTACTACAAGAACCTGCCGAAGGCACTTGACAGGTATAAAGCCCGGAACGACTACGAACGATCGCTGGTTTCCGCCATGAAGGAGGGGTTACAATTCCTGTCACCGAAACGCGGCATCATGGAATACTGCTACGATCCTTTTTATGAGGAGGAACCGGAGTTCCACCCCATGTACCTCTACCAACAGATACGTGTAATCTATGACAGTTACGATATGGTGACGGACTATCTCGTGAATTGTTACAATTCCCACAGTAGGGAGACCTACGACATCATACCGGTCACGACACTCGCCCTGTCTCCCGAAACGGGAGAGCTGTTCCGCATGGATGACTACCCGGAACGCTTTTTCAAATGGGCGGACAAATTCATCAACATAATAATTTGAACACTATGATGGAGACAAACGAACTTACAAGAACTTTGAAGACCCAGCTTATCCCCAAGGCGGCACTGATAGCCTACGCCTCAGAGGATGACAAGAATTTTTTTCTGGAGATACGGGACATAAACGATCGTGGAAACATGGCGGAAGGCAGGCCTATAACGCAGGAATTCATGAACGAGCTTGTAAAGGGATATTCGGAAAGGCATAGCAGCACGCCTTACGGAAAAGTACCGTCCAACCTGATCTATTGCGATTCACGCAAGGGCAGCGAGCGGTATGTATGGTACAATCCCCCGCATAAGCGGATGATGTTCTTCAGCTCCGACCTCAAAATAGAAAATGCGGAATACAACCTGCCGGGAGTGATTTACGAGGCGGGGGAACATGGGATGAGGATATATGCTTACAAGGATGACATGCCCGGCAAGGATACGCTGCTATATGTCGCGCCGTTCTTCAACGTGACCGGCTCCAGCGTATGCCTGGGCTCTGCCAATATAGACTTGCCAAAGAACCTGACATACGAAAGCCTGCTGCAATACTGGGAAAAGAAATTCTGGCTGACGGAGTTTTCGCACTTGGGAGGCAACGGAAATCCGACCCGGTCGAACCTTGTGCTAGTAACGAAAGCGGCCAGGAACAAACCATTCGACCTCAAAGAGTTGAAACCGTTGAACAATATGAAACTTAAAGACATACTGACATGAAAAGAGTACATTATACCGACAGTTACCTGATGAGTCCGCAGCATCCGGTAACGGTAAACCTGATCGGAGCGGGAGGAACCGGGTCGCAGGTACTCACCTGCCTGGCACGTCTTGACACAGCTCTGAGGGGACTCGGACACCCGGGACTGTTCGTTACACTGTATGACCCCGACACCGTGACGGAAGCCAACATCGGTCGCCAGCTTTTCGGACCGTCCGACCTGGGACAGAACAAGGCACAATGCCTCGTCACCCGGATAAACAACTTTTTCGGGAATGACTGGAAGGCGCAAGCGGACATCTATCCGGCAGTATTGAAGGATACCAGACGGGACAACCTGGCCAATATCACGATTACCTGTACCGATAACATCAAGTCACGGATCGACTTGTGGAATCTGTTGAGGGCTTTGCCGCAACCGACATACTGCACTTACGAGACCCCCTTGTACTGGATGGATTTCGGAAACACGCAGACCACGGGGCAAGTCGTGCTGGGTACCGTACCGAAGAAAATCAAACAGCCGGCGTCCAAACTTTATGAAACCGTCAATTCGCTAAAAGTCATCACCCGCATGGTGAAATACGCGAGAGTGAAGGAAACCGATTCCGGCCCGAGTTGTTCGCTGGCTGAAGCGTTGGAAAGACAGGACCTGTTTATTAACTCCACACTGGCACAACTCGGATGCGGCATCCTATGGAAGATGTTCCGAAACGGAGTGATCGAGCATAACGGATTGTACCTGAACCTGGACACGATGAAAGTGAACCCGATAATCATATAGACAGGTCAACAGTTATAAATTCTTTCGCTTGAATGGAAAGAGTTCAGGAAACAGCCTCTCCATTTTGAGTTTTCCATTTTCTATATGGCAAGATATTCTTTGCATTGGCTCTGACACTCCGTTTCAAGTCTTCACGTAATATACAGAACGCGGTCTTTTACTTTATCATAAGTAGATGTTGGAAATTAGTTATACATTAAAATTTCGTTATTGTACTGTAGCTGCTTGTTCTGTACTCAGCTATGTGACTGAGTGCAGGGCGAGCAGATGCGGTGCAATAACGTGATTTTAAGTATAACTAATTCTTAAGAATAGTATAAACTAATTTTCAACATCTACTTATTATGTCATATTACTCAATACAATGCTTTAGATAAAAATAATTAAAGCGTCTTTTATCAATCAAGAATAGTTTAGCTGGAGATATACATAACAGCTTGAAGTTTTTTGAATTACTTCCTGTTTTTATTCCATATGTTAAACTAATAATTGATTGTTTATGACTAGTGTAAAAGTAAAATTCAGTCCTTCATCCGTTATCCTTAAAGAGGGAACGGTTCATTATCAAATAATTCATCATTGTAAAGTACGGCATATCCGCACCGGTTACAAACTGTTTCCAAGTGAGTGGATTTCTGCTTCCGGTGAAATCAATGTCTCGGCAGGAAGTGGAGAAGGCCGAAAAAGCTATCTTGCCGCATTAAAAAATCAAATTGATAAAGACCTTTTCCGAATAAAGAAATGCATCAACCGATTGAATCAGGAAGACAGCCCTTTCACTGTGGACCGTATAATAGAACTTTACACTGCTCCTGAAGGGAATTGCACTTTCCTTTTATATGGAAAAGAACTGCTGGTAGAATTGAGGCAGATAGGTAAGGTACGCACAGCTGGTACCTATCAGTGTGCCTTGAACAGTTTTGAACGTTACTTGAATAACCGTGGAGATGTCCCGTTGGATGAAATGGATTCCAATCAGATGATAGCTTATGAAAGCTGGCTCAAAGGGAATGGCATCTGCCCGAATAGCTGTTCGTATTATATGCGTAACCTCAGGGCCATTTATAACCGGGCCGTGAATGAAGGGCTTGTTGTTCAACGAAATCCCTTCAAGCATGTCTATACCGGCATAGACAAAACGAAGAAACGGGCGGTTTCCCTCAGCGTGATTCGAAGAATACGGGATTTGGATCTTAATAAGAAGTCTCTCATTTTTGCCAGAGACATCTTTATGTTCAGTTTTTATACACGTGGAATGTCCTTTGTGGATATGGCATTCCTGAAAAAGAAAGACCTCCAGAATGGAATCCTGACCTATCGGAGAAAAAAAACCGGTCAGCAATTGTTTATCAAATGGGAAAAGCCCATGCAGGAACTTATTGATAAATACAATACCTCTGAAACTTCCTACCTGCTACCAATTATTCAGAACAATGGTGTGGACGAATGGCATCAATACCAAAATGAAGCGCACCGTATCAACAGAAATCTGAAACACATTGGCAAACAAATGGGTCTGGGTATTCCACTTACCACCTATGTTGCCCGCCATGCTTGGGCCAGCATCGCTCAAAGTAAAAATGTTTCTTTGCCTGTCATCAGTGAGGCACTGGGACATGATTCGGAGCAAACCACCCGAATTTATCTTGCCTCTTTAGACACATCTATTGTAGACAAGGCAAATAGTCTCATTTTGATGTCTATATAAATAAATACCGAAAAAGGTACATATCTTCTTAAGAGAAGTACATCTATATAATGAACTTGAAAGAGTAGCGATAGTCACTTTATCTTCTTAAGAGAAGTATATTTCGTTTGCAAAAGTACGAAAAAATCTAAAAATCAAGGCATAAAGCGAACTTTTTTTACTACTTATTTTTAAGAATCTTCAACATAATGCGTAAAATGAAAAACAATCATCCCCATATATCCTCTAACATGACTTTGTTTATCAAGTTATTATCGCTTTATAACTAAAAGATGTACTTCTCTTAAGAAGAGTAGTATGTTTTAGTATAAGTGAACACTTGCCTTTTAGAATAGCGATGCAAGGGATGATTAAAGGAATAAAAGATTCCTACTTTTGGAAAGTATTTTGTAACTGCCTGATTATTAACAAATAGAATAATCGTGCAGGATTGGTGATATTTGCCTGAACTAAAGTATATCAATGGGAAATACTGAATACGCACAATGGTATGTCATGCGTGATTTAAAACGGTGTAATGCTAAAAAGCCGGCATACAAACAACTGCAAGAAGCAGGAGTAAAGGTGTTTGTCCCCTTGAAGTGGCAAATCATTTTGCAAAAGGGCAAAAAGGTGCGTGAGAAAGTTCCGGTCATTCAAGATTTGCTCTTTGTTTATGATTCCCGTCAGCATTTGGACTCCATTGTGGAAAGAACCAAAACGCTTCAATACCGTTGGTTGCGGAATACGTTCCGGGAGCCTATGACTGTGTCTGATTTGGAAATGGACAGATTCATACAAGCCGTCAGCAGTTCCGATTCACCCAAATATTATTTGCCGGAAGAAATAACCCCTCAGATGTGCGGACATAAAATTCGGATTATAGGAGGCGCTCTCAATGGATATGAGGGCTGTTTGCTTAAAATACGAGGCAGCAAGATAAAACGCTTGCTTGTCGAATTAAAGGGTTATCTCGCTGTTGGTGTGGAGGTTCTTCCTGAGTATATTCAATTTGCCTGATACGATATTTATGACTGTTATTTCAAATGTAATGGACAATTCCAGTGCCTTTTGGGTTGTCAACTCCTTGTTTGTATTCGCCTTGAGCGTATTTTGTGCCGGCGTCTTGATTCCACAAATCTTGTTGATATCATTTCGTAAGCGTCTGTTTGATGTGCCTGATGAACGGAAGATCCATCAGGGAGTAGTACCCCGTTTAGGAGGGATAGCCTTCAAGCCGGTTGTCTTTTTCTCGGTGGCACTTGCTTTGGGACTCAATATGTTGTTGGGATACGGTCAGCTTCTTGGTAATATCGGCAGTGAAAGCCGCCCGTTGGCATTCGGCTTCTGTACCATTATGATGCTTTATCTGGTTGGTATGGCTGATGACCTGATTGGTATCCGTTACCGTGCCAAGTTCGCCATACAGATTATTTGCGGATTACTGGTCATTGCAGGCGGGCTGTGGATCAATAACCTGCACGGTTTGCTGTTTATTCACGCTCTTCTTGAATGGATTGGATACCCCATTACCTTATTCGCCGTGGTATTTATTATCAATGCCATCAATCTGATAGATGGGATAGACGGATTGGCTTCCGGATTGTGTGGAGTGGCTATGCTTTTTTATGGATTGGTGTTTTTTATAATAGGCGAATACATTTATGCCCTGCTCGCTTTTGCGACACTTGGAGTGCTCGTCCCCTTTTTCTATTATAACGTATTTGGAGATCCTGCCAAAAAGAACAAAATATTCATGGGTGATACCGGCAGCTTGACGATTGGTATGATGACTTGCATTTTAAGTCTGAAACTGCTTAACGGGTTTCCGGTAAATCCCTCTATGCAACAGCCTAATGCTTTCTTTTTAGCCTATTCACCGCTTATCATTCCCTGTTTTGATGTGGTACGGGTTTATTTGCACCGTGTGCGAAACGGAAAGAATCCCTTTTTGCCAGATAAGAACCATATCCATCACAAAATGCTTGCCATTGGTATGAAGCAGCGTACAGCCATGATTACCATTGTGCTTATATCCGTCTGTTTTACCCTGTGCAATATTTTGCTTTCACGTTATATAAATGTAACCTTACTTTTAGTACTGGACATCTTTATATGGACCTTGGGTAATCTATGGTTAACCCGTAGAATCCATATAGCTCATTCGAAACTATAGTTTTATATCAATATGAATTTTTGCAAAAATTTAATTGGGGCAATATTACTCCTGTTTTTAGGAGCTTGCTCAACTTCAAAAGAAGTCGTTTATTTTCAAGATTTACGTCCGGGCGAAAGTGAATTGGCACTTACTGATCCGGTAGAGATTAAGATTCAGCCGAAAGACAAATTGTCTATTTTAGTCAACAGCCAGGATTTGCGCCTAACCAACCTGTTTAACTTGCCGATTGTTTCTCAACAGATCGGCATGGAGGGCTCTTCCGGTTCTAATCGTGGTGTGTCCGGTTATACGGTAGATTCCAAAGGGAACATTGACTTTCCCGTGTTGGGAGAAATTCACATAGCCGGTATGACCCGTGAAGAGGTGGCTGCCTATATTAAGAAAGAGCTACAGTCGCATGATTTGATTAAAGACCCTGTCGTTACGGTGGAATATATGAATCTCAGCGTAGCCGTAATGGGTGAAGTGAACAATCCCGGCCGTTTTAGTATCGACAAGGATAACCTTACAATCCTGGATGCCTTAAGCCAGGCGGGAGACCTCACTATCTACGGAAAGCGGGAAAAGGTATTGGTGTTGCGTCAAGAAGAAGGAAAACAACGGGTTTATGGAGTCAATCTTTGCTCTGCCGAGCATCTTTACACTTCGCCTGCTTATTATCTGCAACAGAATGATGTGGTATATGTGGAGCCTAATGCTACCAAAGCCCGTCAGTCTACCGTAAACGGGAACAATGTGCGCAGCACCTCTTTCTGGATTTCCCTGGCTTCTTTATTGACCTCCATCGCTGTACTTATCGCTAAATAAAAAAGAGAAATGGCTACTATTCAGAATAAATCAACAGTACAAAATACGCAGGATTTCATTACCATACAGGATTTATTTTACCTCTGTCTCAACAAATGGCACTGGTTTGCCATTTCATTGGCCTTATGTTTGGGGGTTGCGACCTTTTATCTGTTGAGAACCCCATCGGTATATGTCAGGACTGCCTCTATTTTGATTAAAGACGATTCCAAAGGGAAATCTTCTTCTACGGATATGGAGTCTTTTTCCGATTTGGGACTGTTTACGACCAACACCAATGTCTATAACGAGATGGGAACTTTGAAGTCTCCCGACATCATGCGTGAAGTGGTGTCTCGATTGCATTTGGAAATGAATTATCAGACAGACGGACGTTTTCATAAACAGACTGTGTATGGAAACCAACTTCCTGTCCAGGTGGTGATTCCTAATCTTTCCGAGAATGAATCCGCAACTTTCGAACTGCATCTGGCAAAGGATGGTGCAGTGGAATTATCCTCTTTTACACGGAATGGAACAGAAATAGAAAATGATGGTTTTGTGAAAGGCAATTTGAATGACAGTATTCAAAGCCCCCTAGGCCCTATTGTCGTTATTCCATCGGCTGCCTATTCAGATAAAACGGTAAGCACAATTTATGTAACCCGCCAGTCTTTGTCTGCGGCATCAGCTGGCTGTTCTGCTCGCTTGAATATATCCCAGAACGATGAGAAGTCCAATATCATCACGTTGTCTTTCCAGGATGTGTCCACCCAACGGGCGGAAGATGTGCTCAATACCCTTATATCCGTTTACAATGAGAACTGGGTAAGGGACAAGAATCAGATAGCGGTTAGTACATCCATGTTCATCAATGAGCGTTTGGGTGTGATTGAGGGTGAGCTTGGCAATGTGGATGATGATATATCTTCTTTCAAAAGTGAGCATTTGCTGCCGGATGTACAGGCGGCGGCAAATATGTATATGACTCAAGCCAATGAAGCCAATGCTGCAATTCGTGAATTGAACAACCAGGCATATATGGCCCGATACATAAAGAACTATTTGACCAATGAAAACAATAAACATCAGTTACTCCCTGCCAATTCCGGCATTGAAAATGCAAGCCTTGCCACACAACTGAATGAATATAATACCAAGTTATTGGAGCGCAATAGCTTGGTGTCTCACAGTAGTGTCAAGAACCCCTTAGTCAGGGAAATGGACAAGTCGTTGGATGATATGCGAAGCGCTTTGATCACTTCCATTGACAACCAAATGGTAGCTTTGCGTGCACAAATCAGAAGTTTGGAGGCCATTGGGGGACAGGCAACCTCGCAGATTGCCTCCAACCCGAAGCAGTCCAAATACCTGCTTAGCGTGGAACGCCAACAAAAGGTGAAGGAGTCACTTTACCTATATCTGTTACAAAAACGTGAGGAGAACGAGCTTTCTCAGGCATTTACGGCCTACAATACCCGTATTATAACAAAGCCTGGAGGAAGCATGATTCCTACCGCTCCCGTAAAGAAGAACATTTTCCTGGTGGCTTTTGCCTTGGGTATATTGATACCGGTAGTCATTGTGTTCATGCGTGAAAACATGAATACCCGTGTTCGTGGAAGAAAAGACCTAGAAGGCTTGAGCGTTCCTTTTATCGGAGAGATTCCTTTGTCTATACGTGGTAAGAAAAGAGTAAAATCACATGAGGCACATACCATTGTGGTTAAAGAAGGAAACCGTGACATCATGAATGAGGCTTTTCGTGTCTTGCGTACCAATCTGGAGTTCATGATTGGCAAAGACCAATCCTCTAATGTGATTGTAGTCACCTCGTTCAATCCGGGAAGTGGAAAATCGTTTTTGACCATGAACATAGCCATGAGTCTTGCCATCAAAAATAAAAAAGTATTGGTTATCGACGGCGACCTTCGCCACGCCTCTGCCTCAGCCTATATCCATTCGCCGGAGGTTGGTCTGAGCAATTATTTAGGAGGACAGGTCGACAAACTTTCGGATATAATTGTTACGGACAAGCAACACCCTTCATTCAGTTTTATCCCCGTCGGCACCATTCCCCCCAACCCGACCGAACTGTTGTTCGACGACCGTCTACAGGACGCAATCCATACTTTAAAGCAGCAATATGATGTTGTATTGATAGACTGCCCACCGGTTGAATTGGTGGCCGATACTCAAATCATAGAGAAACTGGCCGACCGTACCGTTTTTGTGGTACGTGCAGGCTTGCTGGAGCGTAGCATGCTTCCGGAGTTGGAAAACATCTATCGAGAGAAGAAATACAAGAATATGTCTGTAATCCTCAATGGGACAGAAGGAGCCGGCGGAAGATACGGTTATCGGTATGGCTACCGATACGGTTATGGAAGCGGTTCTTATTACGGCAGTAGCTCCAAGTAATCATGTGGCCGTTCCGTAAAAAACAGACTTTGAAAGAAAGTGGATTTTTCCGTGGCTTCACCGACTGGCATTGCCATATCCTCCCCGATGTGGATGACGGCGTACAGACGATGGATGAAGCTCTGCAAATTTTAGGGGAATACGAACGACTGGGAGTAAAGGAAGTATGGCTCACTCCGCACATTATGGAGGATATGCCAAATACGACCCAACATTTGAGGGCACGTTTCGTTGAATTACAAAGCGCATACCAAGGTAATATAGCATTGAATCTTGCTTCTGAGAATATGCTGGACAACCTATTTGAAGAGCGATTGAATAAGAACGACCTACTGCCTATTGGTAAAGCTGGCAAACACCTGTTGGTGGAAACAAGTTACTTCAATCCCCCGATGGACTTGCAGAATATCCTGCTCCGTATCAAAGCAAAAGGTTATTATCCTATATTAGCTCATCCGGAACGTTATCTGTATATGAACGAGAGTGATTACCAACAGTTGAAATCTATAAATGTTCAGTTTCAGCTTAATCAATTTTCGCTTCTATGTTTGTATGGTAAAGAAGTTAAGAAAAAGGCTTTAATGCTCCAAAAGTTAAGAATGTACGACTATACTGGTACAGATTTGCATCGATTGAATACATTGAACAGAGCAATTTGTTTATAAATAATTTATTGCGTAAGAAGTATGAATATAAAATATGATGATCTAACTAAATTATTTGCCATTGAGCAAGCTAAAGAAACTTCATATAGGAGTACGTTACGGCAAAGTCTTGCCTCATTCTTAAGTTTATGTGATAAAGCTGACATCTCCGTTGATACGAAGACTGAATTGAAGTACATTTGCAATTACATAAATGATATTGTTAAGTATTTTGAAAAAGGACTTCACAGTACCGCTTTTTCAAAAATGAAAAACTTATTTGCAAGAACAAAAAATCATAAGGTATTAAACAACAGTATGCCATATTCAACCCCTTGCTGCAGGAAGTTCATTGTATAGAATTTGAGTGAAAGGGGATTACGAAATATAGAAGAGTTTCCTCTTTATGAAGTCCATGGATAGTCTGAATCTAAAAACATATTTTGTGCTGTCAGAAGGCTTCGACGCACAATTCTAACATGTCCCCAAAGGATGCATTAATTTGTTTTGGAAAATGCAAATACAATAGATGACTAGCGATGAATGAAAAATACCCCTTTAACACATTAATATCGAAATATCGCATATCGGCAATGGGAATATCAATGGTTTCCATTATGCTATACCATCAAAATTGGATTACCAACGGTATTTTCTTTGAATGGGTGCGAATGTTAGGATACATAGGTGTAGAGGTGTTTTTGTTCATATCAGGCTTTGGTATTGCGCATTCGCTTGCGAAAAACTCGTTAGGACAGTATTACAAAAATAGGGTAATCAGGCTTATACCAGCTTGTATTCTGTTCGATTTATGCAAGATTGCATTGAGTTATATTCCCACGATGCCTCCTATGCAAGACTTCTTTTTGGACTTGTTTTCTCTGTCACATTGGTACATATATGCCATAGTTGTTTACTACCTGCTTGCCCCTGCTATTTACAAAATAATAGACAAACGGGGGGGATTGCATTTTTAGCAATAATTATTGCCACATATATAACAATTTGTTTTTGGCAATATGATGCCGATGCTCCATATTTGATAAAATATGGGCGTTGGGTTGTGAAACGGTTTTCTGTGTTCGTATTTGGAATGTTCATAGCTATTAGGCTGTTGAGATTTGGAATCTACAAAGTGGTTTTATTGGGAGTATTGGCCACATTGGCCAATGTGGGCGTGTTCCACTATACAATATTAGCCAATAGTGACCCAACGAGTCATGATTTCTTCACAAAGTTGGCGATATTGCTACCGGACAGGTCAGTTATTCCCGATAACGGACGTTTCATATTGGATATGTTTAATGTGTTACTACTGATTCCGTTATTCGCTCTTATTGCCTTTCTTATGAAGAAATCTCATATATTATTCATTATTAATCGAATAGGAAAATATTTACTTGAAATATATTTGTGCCATCAATATATATTTACAGTGATTTCAGAACATTTTGCCATGCCTCCTATGGCGGCTTTAGCTGTGGGCATGTGCTTGTCGTTTGCTATGGCATACTTGATAGGTACAACAGCAAGCTCAATTAAAACGTTTGCCACAAGATATATTTGAAAAATACTGCAACCATGCCGAGTGAATCAACCAATAAGCGCATAGCCAAAAATACACTGCTGCTGTATGTCAGGATGCTATTGACAATGGCCATAGGACTGTACACGTCCCGTGTGGTTCTTGCGGAATTAGGAATATCGGATTATGGCTTATACAGTGTAGTAGGCGGCATCGTAACGATGTTTACTTTCATCAATGGATCGTTGAATGCTGGTACACAGCGTTTCTTGACATTTGAATTGGGGCGAGGCAACATTGTTCAATTAAAGAAAATATTTTCGACAGCTATTGTCATATATACTTTCTTGGCATTATTAATATTGTTTCTTGCCGAAACCGTAGGGTTATGGTTTCTGCTGAATAAGATGAATTTTGAGCCAGGACGACTAAATGCGGCAATTTGGGTTTATCAATTCTCCATCATAGCCTGCATGGTAAGCATCATCCAGGTGCCGTTTATGGCGGCATTGGTAGCTCATGAGAAGTTCGACATATATGCCTATATGAGCATATATGATGCAGTGATGAAACTTGTTATTGTCTTTTTATTGACATTTGCACCATTTGACAAACTCATATTCTATGCCTCACTTATTTTACTGGTCAACATTTCATCAGCTATTATTTACAATTGGTATTGCAGAAAACATTACGATGAATGTCGATTCGTGTGGGGGTTGGACAAGAACGTTTTCAAGCGTATGTTTTCATTTTCGGCTTGGGATGTGGTCGGTAGTTTGGCTTCAATAGGTCAATTACAAGGCGTGAACATTGTTATTAATATGTTTTGTGGAACTATTGTCAATGCAGCATATGGAATAGCAACGACAGTCAACAACATTGTCATGGGATTTGTGAACAATTTCATGATGGCATCCAATCCACAAATAGTCAAAACTTATGCACAGAATCAACTTAAGGAAATGTTCTCGCTGGTTATAAACACGGCCAAGATGGCATCTTACTTGCTTTTGATTATCGGTATCCCCGTATTTATTGAAGTAGAGTTTTTGCTTGAGTTGTGGTTGGGCGAGTATCCGCCCTATGCGCCATTATTTTTACGCATCATTCTTATACAATCGTGGGTGCAAACTCTCGGTACTCCTACTATCCGTGCCCTCCATGCTACTGGCAATATCAAACTGATGAATATATTGGTAGGTTCATTATTATTGATGATATTACCCGTGACGTATTTTCTTTTGCGTTCGGGAGCTTCTCCTGAAATTGTGCTTTGTGTCAACATTATCCCTTGGGTAATTGCTATTCCAATCCGTCTGGTTCTACTCTACAGATATTGTAAATTCCCGATATTATCCTACATAAAGAAGGTTATTCTTTTGGGTGCAGCAATAGCTATCCTATGTTTTTTTATACCGTACATTACGCACACTTTTTTTATCAATGATGCCGGTTGGAGAGAGTTTTTAGCGGTTGGATTCGTAAGCTTTACAACGTCTGTTATCATTATTTTCACAATAGGCATACCCAAAAGCATTCGCTTACAAATCATCGGCAAGATGAGAGAGTATTTCAAATTTTAAAAGATATAAACAATGAAGAGGTCAAAAGTCCTTGTTCTAATGTTGATTGCTTCAGTGATACTGAATATTACTTGTTTCCTGCCATATATAGGTGGATATTACGACAGGTTCAAGGAGAAGATATTTCCGACACAATATTTTAAATCCAACACCATTGATAGTGTGGTAATCAATGCTGTTGTTGAAGCGTCTTTGAAAATGGATGGTAGCAAGTTTGAGACTCGACATCCCAGCTTAGGCTTAGTACCTGATGTTAAACTATTTTTAACAAACGGGGGGGTAATAAGGAGCAACGCCAAAATAATTATGCGATGGCATATCTCTATGCTGGATTGTCATATTACGCTTTGAATTGCAATGATAAAGAAGTTATAGATTTTCTGTTGTTGAAGTCCAATGAATTCTCTTCAAATGGAAAGTTGGAATATGAACTTACCGAAGTTGACCAAGTCCCTATTGGTATTATGTATATCAACCTATATAAAATATCCCGAAATAAAGAATTTCTCGATGTTGCTCGTTCTGTTTTCGATTACTTGAACGAAAAAAGAATCAATGGAAGCAATCTTATTTCATACCGTGCGGAAAGTGCAAACCAATTCAGCGATGGTGTTGGAATGATATGCCCATTCTTGATGGAATACTTTCATGCAACGCAGGACTCAACAGCTTTGATGATGGCGAACGATAACTTGAACGAATTTAAGAAATGGGGATGTGATATCGCAACGGGCATTCCTACGCATGGCTATAATAAAGAAACCCATATAAAAGTTGGCAGTGCTAATTGGGGAAGAGGTATAGGCTGGTATTTACTTGCGGCTGCTTATATGCCACACTTGGATGACCCTCTTCTTGACAAGAGCATTGAATTGTTGAATTACTCTCAATTCCCATTGTCGAGCAAACAATTTGACTCCTCAACTGCACTAATGATTGAAATTTACAAACAGAGCCGCATTCCTAACGTACAACGGCCTCTCGATTTTATCAAACCTCATATCACTCAAGAAGGGTTGGTAATGAAATGTAGTGGTGATACGTATGATTTAAACAACTATTCTCATTTCTTTGGTCCTGCGGAATTGACCAACGGACTTTTTCTCATACTAATTTCACATTTCCAACGATGAAAATCGGAATACTTACGCATCCATTACGTTTCAATTATGGAGGGCTGCTACAGAACTATGCATTGCAGACCGTATTAAGGCGTTTGGGACATGAACCACTCACTTTGGATGTTCCCCACGTGATGAAGGTTAACAAGACGACCTTTCTAAAGGATGTGCTTAAACGCTTATATTACCGCTATATACTCCATTTGCAAGTATATATTTTCAAAGAATGGAGGTACAATAGGCTTTACCCTATAATGATGCAAAACTTGCAGCCTTTTATCGACACGCATATAAAAAAGATTGAAGTGAACGACTTCAACGCGTTGAATCCTAATGATTTTGATGCGTTTATAGTGGGTAGCGACCAAGTTTGGCGTAGGTTATATATGCCCGACATTTATCGCGAGTATTTGAGTTTTGCGGAGGGATGGAACGTAAGACGGATTAGCTATGCTGCATCTTTCGGAACAGAAGAATGGGAATATAGCCCATTAGAAACGACAGAATGTCGAAGATTACTACAAAAATTTGATGCAGTGTCAGTAAGAGAAGCATCTGGTGTCTCGTTATGTAAAAAACATTTTGGAGTAGAAGCTGTTCATGTCGTTGACCCTACTTTATTGCTTGATAGAGACGATTATTGCAATTTGTTTGAGGGGAAAGATATAAAACCCCACCAAAATGGATTGCTTGTTTATCTGCTTGACCAACGCGAGGAGAATGAGAAGATGATAAGCTACTTTGCGAATACTTTGGGATTGCCCCCTTTCAGTGTAAATTCCAAATATGAGACCCCTGGGTTTCACCCAGTTGAAGAATGTATCCAACCTTCGGTAGAAACTTGGTTGAAAGGGTTTTACGATGCTAATTTCGTACTGACTGATTCGTTTCACGCTTGTGTTTTTTCTATTATTTTCAATAAACCATTTGCTGTATTTGGAAATGCAAAGCGTGGACTGTCACGTATCGAGTCGCTTCTTTCTTCATATCGACTTACAGATAGGATAGTATATTCCACCAAAGACTGTGAAAAGTTAGATGGGGTAATAGATTGGAATAATGCAAATAAGAGTGTCGCTGAAAATAGAGAACATTCACTTAGATTCTTAAAAGACTCATTGGGAAAATAGCTTAGACGGATAATTAATTTGTCGGTTGTGTAATCATTACACCACAAATAAAAGCAAACATATATGAATATACTATACCAAACTTGTGGGAAATTAAACTCGACAAGTGGAGGGACAGAGCGCACCACTATCACTATGGCAGAAGCACTGGCTCAACTTTACGGAGTTCGATGCTTCTCTATCTATGAACGGATTGCCGACACCCCAAAGGAAAATTGCATCGTAGCCGAATTCCAATGGTCGGCGCAGCGTGATGCCGAAATTAACAAAAAGGCACTTAGAAAAATAATCGTGGAGAATGATATTGATTTCGTCATCATACAGGGAGCCTTCATTCATGTTTCACGTTTTAAGACTGCCGCAGAAGGGACAAAGTGCAAGATAATATTCGCCCATCATTTTGAGCCAAGATGGGAACTTGTGTTTGGACATTTCGGCAGTTTGATTCATTATCGCCCCAAATCCGTCATAGACTTTATGCGATGGATGAAATGGATTGTCACTTATCCACGCACAGCGATGAACCGAGAAAAAGTACTTTCGGCTCAATACCGTGCGGCTTATGAATGTGCTCACAGGGTAGTGCTGCTTAGTAAAGGCTTTATTAAACCGTACAGTGAATTTGCCAAACTTCAAGATACTTCGAAATTCACTATTATCCCTAATGGACTTTCTTTTAATTTATCCGCACACTATGAGGATTTGACCAAGCATAAGGTGGTACTAATAGTTTCTCGTCTTGACGAAACACAGAAAAGACTATCATTGGCATTACGCATTTGGAAGAAGGTCAAGCAAAATCCTGTGGCAGATGGTTGGGTGATGAAGATTGTAGGTCATGGTGGGGACTACGAGCTATGTGAGAATATAATCAAGAATGAGGATATTCCGGCTGTTACCCTTGAAGGGAGGCAGGATCCGATACCTTACTATAAGGAAGCTTCAATCTTCATGATGACTTCGCGGAGCGAAGCGTGGGGATTGACGCTCACCGAGGCGCAGCAGATGGGCGTGGTGCCAATAGCTTTCGACACCTACGCCTCGTTGCGGGACATAATCACCGATGGCGTGGATGGCGAGATAATAGCCGAAGGCGATGTTGATGGATATGTGCGCTGTGTGTTAAACTTGATGCAGGATGATGTCACACGGCAACGTATGGCAAGGCAAGCTATTGCATCATCGCAACGTTTTTCGCAGGAAAAGATTGCAGGGATGTGGAAGGCACTCTTTGACAATTTAGGATGATGAAAATAAATTATTTCACATGGAAAATTCGCAGAAGAATAGCAGATTAGACCCTAATGTGTGTGGAGCAAAAAGTATGCCAAAATATCGCAAATTCAAAGAAAAGACTTGAGTATGTCGATTTAATGAAAGGGATATGTATCACACTGGTGGTAGCAACCCACTGTGGAGTATGTATTCCACACTATTTGCCTTTAGGATTTGAAATAAACATGGCACTCATAAACATAAGGATGTCGCTGTATTTTTTCTTGTCAGGAATTTTTTTTAAAGAATATATGAGTTTCAGCGATTTCGTTGTTCGTAAGGTAAATAAGCTGATTGTCCCGTATGTGTTTTTTGCAATTTTCCCATACGCATTGCTGTTTGTGATTTGGCCCGAAACGATTCCACAAAACACTCAAGGCATATATTCCGTTACGCCTTGTTATAGAACCTATGAATGGCACGCTGTGGTTTTTAAGAGCGTTGTTCCTAACCTATCTGTTGTATTACGCATTTCATCTAATTTCGCATTCATGGCCAGAAGTGGTGAAATTGATGGTTACGCTGGCAGTCGCATTACTCGCATATATGGGAACAGAAGCTGGGAACAAGCATTTGGAAAACAATACATTGAATCAATGGATATGGCTGTTGAACATACCGATGGCATTTATGGCTTTGCCATATTTCTATGTGGCTGAGTTCCTTCGTAACCACAACATCCTATCGATGAAATTCCCGATATGGAAAACCATTGTTGGAGTAGTATTATTTTTGGCGATATGCTTATTAACGGCTCAGCCCGAAGTGAGCTTCAAAGAATTGCAGCTCCCTAATCTGCCTCTTATATACATTGCATCGTTGAGCGGAATAATGGTAATATGGCTTCTTGCAGTGGCTGTTAATAAGCTACTATTTGTGTCCTATTGTGGCCGATATTCACTAATTATTCTTGGAACACAAAGTTTCTTCTTTGGTGTGGTAAAACAGTATTCCAACAGCGTATGGGTTATGTTTTTAGTGACCATGGCATTGGCACCGGTTACTATATGGATATTCAAAAAATATTTCCCATACTTTACAGCCCAGAAAGACTTATTCCCAGTCGGCGACAAGGTATTGAAGAGAAAAGAATAAAATTGTATTATGCTAGACAAGAACTCGATATCAAAAGCCATTGACAACCTGCGACTTCCGATGGCTATTATGGTGGTAGCAATCCATTGTTACTTCTTTAACTCGTTAAATATCAACGCATTACCAAGCAAATGGGGGGGGTATTTGTTGAGTGGATTATAAATATTTGTTCGATAGTACTGACCGATTGTGCGGTGCCCATGTTTTTTGTTATAAGCGGCTATCTGTTTTTCTTGCGTCAGGATGACGGGTTTACGTGGGCGCAGTATAAGGCCAAGATGCTGAGAAAATGCAAGATACTGTTATTGCCATTTTTCATTTGGAACATCTTGGGAGCGTTATCCTATCCAAGTCGCTTTATTGATGCCACGTTGACTGAAAAATTATTGGGATTTTGGAGTCAGAGGATGGAATGGGGAAGCTGGGCAGGACCTTGGGACGGGCCATTGTGGTTTTTGCGTGACTTGTTCGTTGTGATGCTTTTCAGCCCTTTCATTTACTGGATAATAAAGCGAATCGGAATTTGGTTCATAGTCGTAATGTTGGTTTGGCTATCTTTCATTGACAATGAGTCTTTGTGCCCAGGACTCTCAGGCACAGCCTTGTTGTGGTTCAGTCTGGGCAGTTACCTGTCGATCAAGAAGCCTACCTCGTTCGGGAAAATACCCATGAACATTGTGGTGGTTCTTGCTGCTGTTTTCTTCGTATGCAGGTTGTTGGTAATGGGGAATGTCATCGATGGAATTTGGGGGGATATCCTCAACATAACATGGATTCTTACATCAATGGCATTTTACTTTAGACTGGCTTACCTCATGGCAGAGCGTAACGTTCGAGTCAGCGAAACATTAAAGAGATTGGGAGCTTCAAGTTTTGTGATATTTGCTATGCACAGCCTGATAAACGGTCGTATATCATCTGTTTTGCTTTTCATGGTAGGGAAACAGAATGTGGGCGACTTGCTTACCATAACATTCTATTTCGCTACCATAATTCTTACTGTGGCCACATGCTATTGCTTTCATTTGATAGTCAAAAGGAATAATGTAACTGCTCTCCTCTTTGAAGGAGGGAGAAAATGAGATAATTATATATGAATACGCATTACACGACAGACCGCAGCACCCAAATGGTATTGTCGGTTTTAAAAGCTTATGGGATAAAGAAAATTGTGGTTTCGCCGGGAACGACAAACATGGCATTCGTGGCCAGTGCGCAAAGCGACCCGTGTTTCGAAATGTATTCCTCGGTAGATGAGCGGTCGGCAGCTTATATAGCCTGCGGATTGTCGCAAGAGTCGGGTGAAGCTGTGGTGATATCGTGCACAGGTGCCACAGCTTCGAGGGATTATATGCCTGGACTGACCGAAGCATACTATCGGAAACTGCCCGTACTGGCCATAACCGGCTCGCATGGAGAGTATCTAATTGGGCACCTTCATCCGCAGGTGATAGACAGAAGCGTTACTCCCAACGACATTGTTCGTTACAGTGCCAATATCAAAGAAACAAAATGTCCGGATGATGAATGGCACAACAATGTGGAAATTAACAAAGCCGTTTCAGAACTTTTCAGGCATGGTGGCGGACCAGTCCATATAAATCTTGAAACGATGCACAGTGGTAATTTTGCTTGCGAGGAATTGCCTCCGTGCAGGGTCATCAAGCGTATTACTTCGGTTGCAAGCATACCCTCGATTCCGAATGGGAAGATAGCCATAGTCATTGGTTCGCACCGTCATTTTTCTCAAAAAGAGACCGATCTTATTGATAAATTTTGCAGTGAGTACAACGCCGTGGTATTTGCTGACCATACGAGCAATTATAATGGCAAATATTCCTTCAACTCGGCATTGCTTGGGTGCCAATTCCATTACAATTCATCCATATTCGATGTAGATCTCATAATCCATATCGGCGAAGTGAGCGCTGATGTGTATTCCTATTCAAAGTTGAAGAGTCCCCGCACTTGGCGCATTAGCGAAGACGGGGAGATGCGCGACCGTTTCAGAAATCTTGAGTATGTGTTCGAAATGTCGGTAGAGCAGTTCATGGAAGGCATTGCCAAAGGCAGCAGTGTAAACACATTATATAATGAATGTAGCCTTGAATATAAAACCATGTTTTCCCGGATACCTGAAATACCGTTCTCAAACATTTGGATAGCCAATACTCTCCATGACAAAATGCCAGAAGGTAGCCTACTGTATTTCAGTATTCTCAATAGCTTGAGGGCGTGGAACTTCTTTGACATACACAGTTCTATAACTACTTCGTGCAACGTGGGTGGTTTTGGTATTGATGGTCCCTTGTCAACGGCATTAGGTGCAGCTATTGCCTGTCCTGACAAAACCACATTTATAGTAACCGGCGATTTGGCTTTCTTCTACGACCTGAATGTGTTGGGGAACCGCCATATGGACAACAACATGAGAATTCTCCTCATAAACAACGGGTGTGGGACAGAGTTTCGCAATTATGACCACCCCGCATCTTATTGGGGGGAGGAAGCTAACCTTTACATGGCTGCCGGTGGACACTTCGGAAAGCAATCAAGGAAACTGGTGAAAGATTTTGTCGAGAACTTGGGTTTTGAGTATTTGTCGGCTTCGAGCAAAGAAGACTTCATGGAGGTATATCCCAAATGGATTGTAACCACATCTGACAAGCCAATTATGCTGGAAGTCTTTACAAACAGTGCCGACGAGAGCGTGGCACTCGATAGGTTTAGGAACATCGTGCCACCCCCTAAGGGACAGCAAATCAAAGAGCAAATTAAAATAACAGTAAAAGAGCTGGTAGGGAATGATATCCTTACACAAGTTAAGAAAATAATCAAAAAATAACATGTCACTGATTAAACGTATTCTGTGGTATTTCAAACCGTTAAAAACCACCGTAGCAAATATATCAATTACAGCCCCCTCTCGAAAACTTGCAGGTAAGCGAGTAATCGTCACAGGCGGTACACGCGGACTGGGATATTACATAGCCAAACGATTTGCTGCCGAGGGGGGGGAGGTATTAATCACAGGGCGAGATGAAACTAAGACTGCCATTGTGGCAAAGGAAATAGGTTGTAAATACTTGTGTCTGGATGTAACCCATCTTGAATCGTTTAAGGGCTTTTTTCCCATTGCAAGGAAGGAACTCGGTGGGCAAATAGACATCCTTGTCAACAATGCAGGGATAAGCCTTCATGAGGGTAATATGATGAATGTGACAGTAGAAGGGTTTTCCAGCCAAATTATGACTAACTTGACTGGACCGTACTTTCTCGCTCAGGAATTTCTGCGGCAGTATGAAAATCAGATTGAAAAGTCCAATGCTTCAATCATATTCATGGCCTCAGAGAAAGGGTTATTTCCCGACGAATTGCCATACGGGCTGACAAAGGCTGCGATTGTGAGTCTGACACAAGGAATGGCTCGCCGGTGGGTTACAAAAGGAATCCGAGTCAATGCCCTGGCTCCTGGAGTGACAGCAAGCGACATGACTGGATATAAAAGGGATAACCTATATTGCGAAAACAATTGCAGTAGAAGGGCATACCTGCCTGAGGAGGTAGCCGAAGTTGCGGTATTCCTTGCGTCGGACACTTCTCGCTGCATAACGGGGCAGGTACTTACCACGAATATGGGAAATCATTTGCGGTGTGACTGGTAACACAGAAATGAATATATTATTTGTTTTGCAACGATACCCCGGGTTTGGAGGCATCGAGTCGGTGACACGGATGCTTGCTGGGGAATTTATCGGACGGTTCGGCTACAGGGTCGCAGTTTTTTCCACATCCCGACAAGATAACTCCTCGCAGTTACTCGACGGCGACCTGTTTTATTACCAAACTTCCGACTTGAAAGGCGACGAGCTAAAGAAGGAATTTGATGCTTTGGTTCATGATTTCAGTCCAAACTTTATTATCTATCAAGACTCATACGTTCCCGAAGATTTTTTGCTGGAACATTTGCCGCAGGGCATAAAAATAATAGTGTGCGAGCATAACACACCCGATTGCCTCGAAACCGGGCTTGAGAGTGTGACGAAAAATCTATCCTGGGCCAATCCAATGAATATCATACGGAAACTGCGTTTGCCACGGCGTATGCGCAACCTCCACAAGGCAACCACCGAGCACCATAAAAAGATGCTGCACGTTGCCGACAGGTATTTAATCCTTTCAGATGGCTTCCGCCCGATACTTCGTGATTTTTTCCATATCGAAAGTCCCCAAATATCTACGATGCCTAATCCAATAGAAGTGCCAAGAGAACCGATCATTATCGAGAGCCGCCCAAACCAGGCATTGTATGTCGGGCGGCTGACAGACCAAAAGGGGATTAAGTACTTAATAGAAATATGGTCGAAAATTGAGCCGCATTGCAATTGGAAGCTTCTCGTGGTTGGAGATGGTGACAAACGACAGTATATGGAAAAAGAAATACGTTCCCGCCGCCTCAAGAATATAAGGCTTATAGGTTTTCAGCAACACACGTCAGGCTACTTTATGGAATCGTCGGCACACCTGATGACATCGATATATGAAGGTTTCGGCATAACCAATTTGGAGGCCGCCATACGTGGAACAATACCTTTTGCTTTCAACAGTTTTGCATCGGCAAAAGATATCATTGACGACGGACAAACCGGGTATCTTATAAAGCCTTTTGATGTGGATGCTTATGTTGAGACATTTCTGGCATTTACCAAGTTGCCACAGAGCAAGATGATTGCTATGCGGCGCAAGGCAATCGAGAGGGCGCAAGAATTTTCATTGCAACACATTGCCGATAAGTGGAATGAACTTTTTAACAAACTTAGACATGGAGAAAATAGGGATACTCACCTACCACAGGGCTTATAGCTACGGAGCTAAACTGCAAGCCTATGCATTGGCCACATATTTGACTTCTATAGGCTTCGAGGCCGAAGTCATTGACTACGGAAATATCGGGGAGGAGAAATTGCGCAAAATAGGCACAAAAAGCCTGAAAGATTTTATTGTAACAACATTATGCTATATTGCTTCGAGCATCGCTGAACCGCAAAGAATACGGCATTTTGACGAGTTCATGGACATCATACCTCACTCGCCCAAGCATTATGACAAGGCAAATATTGCAGAGGCCAACGATAAGTATGATTATTTTATTACAGGAAGTGACCAAGTATGGAACCCAAAATACAACGAAGGCGACCTGACCTACTTGCTTGATTTCGTAAAGGATAATAAAAAGATATTTTCATACGCCGCAAGTTTCGGTGTGTCACAACTTCCCGATGATATACTCCAAGTTTACAAACCTTTGCTCAAGAGGTTTAACAAAATTCTTATCCGCGAAGTTACTGGGAAAACTTTGTTGCATACACAATTAGGATTGGATTCACAAGTAGTACTCGATCCCACATTTTTGCTTTCCCGCAGCCAGTGGGAGAAGATGGCAAATTATCCGTTATCAAAACAACAGAAATATATACTGAGTTTTCAGATTATAAATAGAGACGTTCACTACGATGCCATGCTTGATTACTTGCACCGCAAGCTGGGATATGAGGTGATAGAACTGAAAGATTCGTTCCGCTACAAGCCATGGAAGTGGCCCATTTATGCCAAAGCTGGCCCGAAAGAGTTTTTAGGTTTGATAAAGAATGCCGAAATGGTGGTGACCAATTCTTTCCACGCAACAGTTTTTTCCATTCTTTTCCACAGATCGTTTTTTTGCTCACGGAATAGTTTTGGATTCAATTCCCGTATGGAAAACCTTACAGGTGGTCTTGGCTTGGCAGACAGAATGTTTGATTCTTCGACATTTCTCCACTCTATATCCGATACAGATGTGGTATATGAGAAAGTGGATGAAATACTCGAAGCAAAAATATCGGCAACTAAACAAATCATAGAAAAGACTTTTGCAAAATGAAAACCATTTGTTTCGTTTCCATGGGTGAATTGCTTGTCACCAAGGGGGGCATTCACCGGGTCACATACTGCTTGATGAATGAGCTGAAGAAACGCGGCTATCGCTGCATCTACTTGTTTTACCCAATAGATGAATCATGCTATTATACCGGCAATGTCGAAGACGAAGTACACAAGCTTTCTCCAGAGCAAGTGGAAAATTATCTTACCCAAGAGAAGGTGGATGTGGTGGTTAACCAACAAGCTATTTTTAGTACATCGTTCACGAAACTAGTATTAGGCTTTAATTTGCGTCGTTTCAAATATATATCAGTTTTTCACAATACTCCTGCTATTTACGAAAAGACATTAACATTTTCAAGACTTTGGTATAACTTCTTACATCAGCGTGGAGTCTCTGCTAAGATGTCGAATTGCGTGAGAATGATAGTTTACCCTTTATGGAAGCAGAGGGTTGTTAAAGGGGCAGGGAAGATGTATGCTGTCAACTACGATGCCAGTGACAAATGCGTGATGCTGTCGAGCAACGATTGGCCTACACTTGGCCGCTACCTTAAACATGACGTAAGTGAGAAATGTGTGACCATACATAATCCACTTACATTTGACACAATTGAGACAGCAGAATGTTTATGCCATAAGAAAAAAAATGTGTTGATTGTGTCAAGGCTTAACAATTTTGAGAAACGTCTTGACCGTGCACTCAAGATATGGAAGAAGATAGAGACCGGCGGCTTTGATGATTGGCATTTGTATATAGTCGGCTGGGGGCTTCAAGAAAAAATGCTCCACAACCTTGCTCGAAAATTAAAACTAAGAAATGTGCATTTTGAAGGACGGCAACCGTCGGAACCATATTACCATAATGCTTCTATCTTCATGATGACAAGTGCGGTGGAAGGCTGGGGACTGACACTGACCGAGTCAATGCAGACGGGTGTTGTACCGATAGCTTTTGACAGTTACCCGGCATTGCACGAGATTATCACCGACCGCTATGATGGTTGTATAATCCGCGACAACGATTTGGATGCATACGCTGTTTGCATGGAGGAACTGATGCGCAACCGCAAAGAGCGTGAGCGAATAGCTCGGAACGGTATTGAGAGTTGCAAGCGATTTGAAACTGATAAAATAATTGTACAATGGGTAAAATTGATAGAAAGTCTATAAAAGTGTTGTGGGTATCATTAGTCAAGTTCCCTCCGCTGTGCGAGCATTTGGGTGAAACTATTCCGGCACATTGCGGATGGATGTATTCCTCGGCCAAGGCATTGCTAAGGATGATGCCCGAAGTACGGCTTGGCGTGATGGTTTATTCTTACGGCAGGAGTTATGAACGGTATGAAATTGACGGTGTTACATACTACCTTATTCCTACGGGAAGGATAGACCGAACGTCGAAGAAACAAATCGAGACTTGCCGCAGGGCGATACGTGATTTTGCCCCAGACTTGATGCATATCCACGGCACGGAACATTCACTGGCCAAAGCTGCTTGCGTGGCCAATGAGAATGGTACGCGCATGGTGGCAAACATTCAGGGGCTTGCCGGGCCTTATATGCGTTATGCCGATGGTGGACTTTCGTTGTGGAACAAATGGACAAACATCACTCCGCTTGACTTCTATCGGGGTACATTTCTACTCAATGCAAAACGCAATTTCAAGCATCGAGCCGAATGTGAGAATTATGTCCTCACGTATATTACTGACATCGTGGGGCGTACTCAGTGGGATTGTGACCATGTGATGACCGTTAATCCTCGACTGCGTTATCACTTTATGAATGAAACATTGCGAGATTCGTTTTATGAAGTTCCCCGTTGGAATTATGCCCAGTGTAAAAAACATACGATTTTCGTGAGCAACAGCGGTTCGCCACTGAAAGGTGCACATCAGGTGCTGAAGGCATTGCCTATTATCTTGCGGCAATATCCCGACACGGTGGTCAATTTCTGCGGTAGCCGTGTTATGAGTAATAATCTGAAAGACATTCTTCGTTTCCAAGGCTACCACCTATATCTTCGTCGATTGGTAAAGCGATTACAATTGCAGGAGCATGTGCATTTCCTTGGGTCTCTTTCAGAAGCTCAGATGAAACAACAATTCCTTGACGCTAACGTGTATGTCATGCCCAGTGCCATTGAAAACTCGCCCAACTCGTTGTGCGAAGCGCAAATTCTTGGCACGCCGGTGGTGGCAAGCTACTGCGGCGGCATCCCCACGTTGCTCACCGACGGACTGACGGGCTACTTCTATCGCTATGAAGAATATGAACAGCTGGCACAAACGGTGATGAGGTTGTTTGGGCAAGAAAGTGACATCGGACTGTCGGCTGCCGAAATGGAAGTGGCCGGCAAGCGACACGATAGAGAAAAGAATGCCCTGCGGCTTGCGGAGATTTATAACGATATAATGCAGCATTAAACTATGTTTGAAAAGATAAGGCCATATCTCAATTTTAGGTATTTCCTGTATTTCTTCAGTTTCATCGCAGGCTGGCCGTGCGTATTCTACCTAATGGGGTGGTTGCCCCATTATACGGTGAACTACGTGTTGCTGTTTGTCATGGCAATGTCGTATGTCATAATAAGGAAATGTGGCCAATTTGACAAACCAATAAACGATCTGATCTTGATTCAGGTATTTGGGTGGATTTTCTTTTCATTAATCCATATGGATACTTCATATTATACAAGAATCATATTGCTGCTAACTACCTTTGCTATACTAAGGATTCAGCAAGATGAGGGTGGCTCATTGGATTTCTGCAAAACGTATGATGTATGGTTGGTGGTTCAAGCAATAAGCGGAACAATAGGGATTTTATTAGTACTCGGTGGATTATTGCAGCCTATTTTCAAATTTGTTGAGATGGATATGCGACCCGGGTATTTCTTTGGATTATTCACTACAAATACCTACTTTGGGGGACTTGTCCGTAATGCCGGATTTTATGATGAGCCGGGAGCCTTGGCGTTTTGGGGAATCTATGCATTGATAATTAATAAGATGTTTGTAAAAAACACAAAAATAGAGATACTTTTAATTGTCGGTTTGATATCAACCATGTCTGTGGCATATTTCATACAGTTGGCGATATATTTATTAGTGTTTTACCGCAAGCAATCTTGGAAACTGATAATGATTGCGGCTGTGATTCTCATAACGCTAAAGTTCATAACATCCTATAATGAAGCTATGGACAGTGCTTTTTGGGGCAGGTTTCAGTATGACGAATCCACAGGTACGATTTCGGGAGATAATAGAAGCGTCTTGATGGAACGATGCTGGCGCATCTTCTGTGACTATCCCATATTAGGCATGGGAGCAAGAAATCTGGTGTCACCCGAAGTTGCTTCGAAATATGGTTTTGTCGGGGCTAACTTTTTTTTCAATTGGGCTGCAGACGGGATCGTGGGGGCGATTATTACTTACTTGCCTCTGATATACTTGTTCCATTTAGGCAGGTATGATAAAAAGTTGTATGGCATAGGATTGTTGATGCTGTTAGGTTTCTTGCAACGACCTTATGACAGCACCCAATTACTGTACCCTATGATGACTTATACAATCGTATATCAAGCTTATTACTCAATCTTTTATAGAAATGAATAATCTCGTTTTTTGGGCGCATTCGTATTGTCGCTCAACCCTTAAGTTTTATTCTGAATTAGCTAAAGCTCTTTCAAGGAATTGCTTCATATACACATGGATTGAAAACTTAGATTTGAGATCGGCTACCGGATTTAGCAATTCTGAGTTTTCGGATTTGAAAATTGTGCATATAGGAAATGATATTGATTTAGCAGAAAAAACATTGGCCAATCATATTGATGATTACAATATATTTTGCGCATATCAAACATGCCCTGTCTATCAGCATTTAATGAATATTTTAATCAGAAAGAAGACCCGGTATGGAATGTTTTCCGAAGCTCCGTGTAATATGGACGAATATCCGAAAAGATTTTTCAAGGAGCTTTATTTAAGATGCTTTTTACCTGTAAAATTAAAAAATATTATATCCAATGCTGATTTTATCTTGAACGCTTCCGGATATTATGAAAAGGGATTGTTCAACCTCGGATGGAAACCAGAACAGATAATTTCATGTGGGTACTACCCGCCTCGAATTCCCGGCAGCAAGCTAATGGAACGAACTGAAAACAATTGGCATAACTTTACAATTCTTCTGTCGGGACTACACCAATGGCACAGGTCTCCTTGGATATTACTGGAAGCATTAGACATATTGAAAAAAAAAGGCTTCATGCCCAAGTGCTATATCACGCAGTCTGGACCATACCTCGGTAAAGTGCAAGATTATGCGAAGAAACGGCAACTGTCAAATGTGGAGTTCCTTGGTTTTGTAGATATTTCCAAATTGATAGATTTGTATGAGTCATGTTCGGTTTATGTGGGTTGCGGAAATTATGAGCCATGGGGAATGAGGTTGAACGACTGCCTACAGTGTGGCGCACCATTAATTGTCAATCGAGGCATGGGAGGAGTTAAGATGGTCGATGAGTATAATTGTGGACTCAGCTTCAACCGTGGCGATTATATAGGCTTGGCAAATGCAATGGAAAGACTGATGACTGACAAAGCATTGTATTTGCAAATTGCAAAGAATGCCATATATGCAGCTGAAGAAATTAGGCCGGAAAAGGCTACAGTAAAATATGCCGCTAAAATAAAGAAATTCATTCAATAAAGATTATGAGATATTTCATTACAAACGTACTTCCCCATCATTTATCAGGAAAGTATAAGATTTCTTATGCAGCCGCCAACTTTAGCTGGGCGCTAATACACAGTTCTGTCTTTGATGAAGTTTTTTCTATTGCGCCCCTTAACGTTTCAGGAGCTATAGATGATGTTGACATGCCAGAGCTTGTTTACTCTGATTGGAGAAAGAGAGGAAAAATCCTTCAAAAGCTCGCACCCATAAAAGAGAGCTTTCTGATTTTTAGAAAAATCAAACGCAATAGTAATGTCTGGTTTTATAACATAAGTATTCTGAACATTGTTTTATTTTTCCTGTGCAAATGGTTCAAACCTTCAGCACATTGCAATGTGATAATATTGGATATTTATATTCCGAAAAGAAAGTTGTCGCTTGAGGCTTTATTCCTTTGGGCAATAAATCATGCAAACTCAACAATTAAGTTGTCGGATTCACCTCTTTTTACTTGCAAAAAAACAGAATGCCTGCCGGGTGTCGTACCTTTTAATGCCCCCCTATTCCCAATAATAGAAAGTGTGAAGGCCGAATTTTTACTTTCGGGACTATTACGCGAAGACATTTCCCAGATTTCGTTGATTATCAGAGTTTTTTCCAAAATAAAAAATGCTACATTATATATAACAGGATTTTCTGAAAAAGAAGAGGAGATGAAACTGGAATGTAGCAAATATCCCAATATTCATTACTATGGTGAATTATCTTTCAATAGGTATATGGATTTACTCCATAAGGTCTCATTTCTGTTAAGCACAAGAGATCCAAAAGAAAAAGGCAATCAATGCAATTTCCCCTCAAAAATAATTGAAGGGATTCTGCATAACCGCATAATAATTTCGACAATAAAATACAAGCAATTGGCTGGCTTAAAATATTTTTTCGTTTCATCTGATGAAGATGAATTGAAAAATCAAATTGAGGGAATCATTAGAATGGATTCCGTTGGACTTATCCGGTATGCCAACCAATCAAACTATGCCAAATCAATGTTCAATCCCAATAGATGGGGTGAAATAATGAATTCATTGGAAAAGGTTTGACATAATAACTTTATTTTCCATTTCAAAGATCATAACAATGAAAGTATTACAAACCATTGCTGGTTTTGGGGCCTTGTATGGTGGCATAGCCACCTGTACGTATGATTTGATTTCGGCGATGCACGACATTGGTTTTCCGCTCGACTTGCTGACTTTGGAAGTAAAGAATTCAGCTGACAAGTTGATGGGAAAAGGAGAAGACTGGATTAAGGCGTTACCCAACGATGCGGTCACACCCTACGAGTATTCAAAGAGGATTGCCCAATATCTAAAGAGTCATGATTACGACCTGTACCACACCAACGGCCTGTGGATGTATTGCAACCACGTAACCTGCTCTGTGGCTCGGCATCGCCGCAAGCCATATATCATCACCCCCCACGGGATGCTTTATCCCGATGCGCTCCATCGCTCATATTGGAAAAAATGGCCGTTGATACAGCTTTGCTTCCGCAACGACATTGGCTGCGCCGACTGTATGCACGTCACATGCAAAGCCGAGATGGAACATGTGCGCAACTTCGGTTACCGAAACCCCATCGCCATCATTCCTAACCCTGCCAACCTGCCCGATTATTTAGACGAAGTGGCGACAGCGAAACCGCCCTTTCTGGGGTACGACTTGCCAAGAAAATTTGGTTTCCTTGGTAGGTTGCACCCCATAAAGAAGGTTGAGAACCTTCTTTATGGGGTAGCGAAGTTGCCATCGCCGCAAGATTGCGAACTCGTGATTATGGGCAAGGGAGATGACGCATACGAGCAATTCCTGCGCAGCGAAGTGGCTCGACTCGGGCTGAAAAATGTGAAATTCAGCGGTTTCGTATCGGGACGCGAGAAATTTGAGCAACTGGCACAGCTCTCGTGCCTGTTCGTGCCGAGCGACTTCGAGAATTTCGGCATGATAGTCACCGAAGCATTGTCGGTGGGCACGCCGGTCATGGCCAGCCTTGGCACACCTTGGGAGGAATTGAACACGGTGGGTTGCGGCTGGTGGACTGACCGCTCGCCCGAAAACATTGCCACCGTCATGCATCAAGTCCTTGAAATGCCAATGGAGGATCTTCTCACAATGGGCGAAAAAGGACGCGAGCTTGTGCACCGGAAATACACTGCGCCACAAGTGGCCCGGCAAATGCAGCAATTGTATGAATGGTTGACGGGCAACGGCAGCCAACCTGTTTTTATTCACGTTTAATCGTAACTTCTAATGGAAATACTTACAAAAAGACTTGCATATATAGATGCAATGCGTGGATTCACCATGATTCTTGTAGTTTTCAGTCACGTTCAATATTTTGGTTATGGTGAATTTATCCAATCGGTGTATAATTTTTGTGGGGGGGGGTAGTTGCTTGATATACAGGGATTTAATCACGCTATTCTTCATGCCTCTATTTTTTTTCATAAGTGGATTCGTCCTTTACAAACCCGATGTAGAATGGAATGGTATTATGAGCTTCAAATTCATTGCTAAAAAAGCTTTACAACTGCTTGTACCTACGTTGGTTTTCATTTCACTATATATCTTTGTGTATAATTCACCTCTGAACTTGCTTTGTCGGTCGGGACGCTTGGGCTATTGGTTCACCATTGCGTTATTTGAGTATTATTTGCTTTATACATTATTCCGATGGATATGTTACAGGTTGCATCGCCACGAAGGTACTGACTGGCTACTATTGTCAGGCTCGGCAATATTATATTTCGCAGTTACACAGTCTGTCTTAAACCGATTGGGCGTAAACAATGAAACAATCAGTTTGTTGGGGTTAGATCAGCTTAGGTTTTTCTTTTATTTTGCTATTGGGTCGTTAGTTAGGAAGCATTTTTCGTGGTTCAAAGAACTTTTAGAGAATGGTAAAATAATCACATTGTTGATAATAGCATTTTTCTCATTATTCTTAATCGTGCACCGCAGTGGTTTCACATTCGGTAATGCTATGATGTACCATCTTTACAATTTCATTGGTGGACTAATGGCACTTTTTATAGTGCTCATTTTTTTCTACAAATATCAATATGTTTTCGAGAACACATGTAAAATGGGTAAATGGCTTCAATACATCGGTCGCAACACACTGGCTATATATATGTTGCATTACTTTTTCTTGCCACGAAATTTACAATTCATCGGCAACTTTTTTATGCAGCACTCCAATCCAACTTTGGAACTATTTATCACAATGGGTATAGCTATTCTCGTCATCATCATTTCGTTGATAACCAATGCTATGATATGCACAAGCCCTTTTTTAGCCCATTATCTTTTGGGCGTTAAAAAATAGATGATTTATGAAATCGGTTTCTATCAAAGACTACGACAATTCGTGGTATCGCCCTGGCGGGGCGGTGAAGAGGTTGTTATGGTATTTCGTCAATGTGCTGTTTTTTCTCAATCCATTCAATCCGTTCTCGGGTATAAAGGTGCGGCTGCTAAGGTTGTTCGGGGCACAGGTCGGAGTGGGGGTGAACATTAAGCCCAACGTGAACATCAAGTATCCTTGGCTCCTCGAAATCGGAGATTACTCTTGGATTGGAGAAAATGTATGGATAGACAATTTAGTTCAAGTGACCATCGGGACCAATGTCTGCATAAGTCAGGGAGCAATGCTTCTATGTGGAAATCACAATTACAAACTTCCAACATTTGACCTGATTGTCAAACCTATAATTATCGAGAACGGAGCATGGGTAGGTGCTAAGTCTACTGTATGTCCGGGCGTGACCCTCCACACCCACGCCGTGCTGGGTGTGGGTTCTGTAGCAAATCATGATTTAGATGCTTATAGTATCTATCAAGGTAATCCTGCTATTAAAATAAGGAAGCGTGTAATGGAGGCTTGATTTATGAAGGAAGGATTATTTTTGCTTGGTGCTTTCTTGATTACCTTTTTCATGGGGTTCTTTATTTGCTTAGGAGCATTCCCCTATATAATCTCTTATTTTACCGAAAGAGTAAGAATGGCTTATGAAAAAGCAGAAGACAAAGAAGTGTTTAGGTGGTGCGTGGCTTTCATTGTAGCCTTTTCTACAGCAATAATAATATGTTTGATTAAGAAGTAACCTAAAGTTACTTAGTCGTTCTTTGACATCTTATGGATTTCATGGATTTCAGTTTCAGTAATAGTACATATACTGCACTATTGGCTCTTTTTGCGGCTATCTTTGGTGTTGGGTACCCATTAATCATACAAGCCATCGGTGAAATTGACAAGAAATATGACAGTACGCTCCTCCTAAAGTGTTTTGAAGAGGAACCCGACTTCAAACGTTTCAATAAAAGGGTTCTAACTTGCATTTTCTTCTCTATAACAACTCCATTCATATTGTTTCTATCTAATGGAGTGCCATATATTCAGATATTCATCTTGGCTATTGCCTCCATTGCGATGCTTTCACTTTTAATGTCTTCGATAGGATTGTATAAATTATTTCTAAGTTACTATTATCCAAGCCGATTGTTTGATATACTTATTTCAAAACCGGATGGTCGGTATATGGAGATTTTAGATATTGCCATTTATGCGGTCAAGAAAGATAATATCGGTCTATATAACGCTTGCATGCAACATTTATATGACTCTATTAGCTTGTTAAGTTCCGATAAACCTCAAATTAATCAGATTACGGAAATAACGAAAAGAATATTAAACTATTCCTCATCTAAAGATGCTCCCAACATGTTGAAGTCGGATACAGTAGGTATAAACTTTTACTTTTCCCTGCCCACACTAAACTACAGATTGATGTGGATTACTTTACAGAGGCACATCAACAATGACAATTTTGACTGGGTAATGAATTATTGGGAATATGCAGACCAGTATTATTCTTTCAAGCTAATACATGATAATGATAAACCACAAGTGCGCAATGGTCTAATAGATAATAAGCGTGAAAAATTCAAGGAATTTCATATTGCATTAGGAGCATTTCTGCTGTATAGTGGCAAAGACGGATGGCTAAAACAACTCATGCGTTTTACCAATCAACTCCCTCCAAAATATGAATTGACACTTTGCTCGTTTACTGAAATATTTGACTGGTTGATACACTTTGACAACTTGTTGCAAGATGCATCCAACCAATTTATCTTGGAAGTTGAATATCCTTTCACCAAACATGGCGGTGTTCAAGCTGACTACATTGCATATGGTGCCATTGTAAAGTATTTGGCTTATTCCATGCTCTTCTTGGATGAAATAGACTATAATGTTAGGTATATGGATCCCATGACAGCTCCTTTACCATGCACATCTAATGATGAAGAAAATGGGATAAAAATAATACCTGCCAATAAGAGATACATTCGGTTAGCAATACAACTGAAAAAATCAATCAATGAAATTAAAACAATAGTACAAAGACCACTAGATGTTGAGAGCCGTGTATTAAAGGCACTAGATGACTTTATTAAAGAATGTAATGATGCAATAAAAAAGAAAGAATGGTCTGAAGAAAAAGAGAATTTAATTAAAGACCAACTCACATTTGAATTTAATAGACAGGTAAACTCTCTTATCCAAAAAAAGGATTCATCACTCAGCTATGGAATAGAAGAGAAAAAAACGGCCAAAAGCAAAGTAAGAATTGATTCTAATGATATTTATGAAGGAGATTATAGATACTCAATCAATTTGGAGGTAGTGATAATCTCATCACTCATAAGAAATATTCAAATCGCTTACAATCACCTTTTCTTGTTGAACCATACTTCTTTAAACTATACAATAAGGTATGCTGACATAGAACCTGCCTTAAAGAAACTTTGCTTGTCCGAACAGTATACAGTCATCGGTTTTGGAGTAGAAATACCCCAGTCCATTGCTCAAAAAATTCCAGCTAATGTAAAGAATATAGTGGCTCATAATTCTGAAATCCTGATTCTTAATAGAGGAATGTTGCCATATATATCCTTTATCAGAGATAATACGAATGAACTGACACCTTTAGACGACAAAGGAAGTTTTCTTTACACAAATTTAGACAAGCTCAAAGAGGGAAGTCCTTCAAGTGATGAGAATTCGAATTTAGAAGTGATGGTAAACTATAAGCTAATCGTTCCATCAGAAATCATAAAGTACATACGCATAAGGGTATTCTGGGATATAACAAACAAAACTTTTGATTTAGATAAAATCGTTAATGCTGATAACTATTTGAAACGATAAAGATACCAGTGATAACTGCCACTTTCAACAGTGGCAAGACGGTGCGAAGAAAAAGATTCTTCTGTTCGTATTTTGATTGATCTCCGTATCAGCAATGGTCTCATTTATAACTCCTGTCGTAGCAAGAAATCGAGCAAATGAATGTGTGGATTCCTTCGTAATTGCTGCCTATAGTCCATTCATCAAAGCTGACGACATATTTGGGGCAGTTTCATGTATTCTATTATTAAGTATGATTTATAAATTGTGGTAAATATACCGACATTGTTAGTTATACTTAACAATATAGAAGAGAGAACGCATAGAAGCCCAAAACATAACATTACATTATAACTTACATGAAAGTATCAGTTATTACCGCTACATGGAATAGCGGTAAAACGCTTCGCACGACCTTGGATAGTGTACTCAACCAAAGTTATCCCGATATAGAGCATATTATCGTGGACGGGGGAAGTACAGACAATACGATGGAAATAATCCGGGAGTATGAACCTCGTTATAATGGGCGATTGCGGTATATAAGCGAACCGGACAAAGGTCTTTATGATGCTATGAACAAGGGAATCCGGATGGCTACGGGGGAGGTGGTTGGTATCTTGAATTCGGATGATTTTTATACTTCATCGGATGTAGTGGAAAAATTAGAGAAAGAGCTTGCTACCAACCGGGTGGATGCAGTATATGGAGATATTCATTTCGTGGATGGCAATGACCTGGGTAAATGTGTCCGCTATTATTCGTCAAGACTTTTCAACCGTAGCTGGATGCGACTTGGCTTTATGCCCGCACACCCAAGTTTCTACTGCCGCAAAATTATATATGATAAATATGGTGGCTTTGATTTGTCATACAAGATTGCTTCCGATTTTGAATGTCTTTTACGGTTTATTTTCGTACATAAAATACAGACAACATATATCCCAATGGATTTTGTAACCATGCGTACAGGAGGAACTTCCACCAGCGGCTTTGCCAGCCATAAACAAATTATATCCGATCATCAAAAAGCATTCAAACGTAATGGCATATACAGTAATGTCTTTTTGGAATCATTGAGGTATATTTATAAAATTCATGAAGTATTACTAACAAAAATAACAAGATGAAAACAGCTTTAATCACCGGAATTACCGGGCAAGACGGTTCGTTTCTTGCAGAATTTTTATTGGACAAAGGATATGATGTTCATGGTATCATCCGTCGTTCATCAGTTGATTATCGGGAACGTATTGCTCATTTAGAGGGGAAACCTCATTTTCACTTGCACTATGCGGATATGGGGGACTCTATGTCTTTAGTGAAATTAGTGGGCAAGGTACAACCTACCGAGATTTATAATTTGGCTGCTCAAAGCCATGTGCAGGTATCGTTTGATGCACCTGAATTTACAGCTGATGTGGACGCTGTAGGAGTGCTTCGCATATTGGAGGCGGTTCGTACCAATCATCTGGAGAAAACCTGTAAGATTTATCAGGCTTCAACTTCCGAACTTTATGGCAAGGTAGAAGAAGTTCCTCAAAATGAAAATACACCGTTTCATCCTTACAGCCCTTATGCCGTAGCCAAACTCTACGGCTATTGGATTGTGAAAGAGTACCGCGAGGCTTATAATATGTTCTGTTGTTCGGGCATCCTGTTCAACCACGAATCGGAACGTCGGGGCGAGACCTTTGTAACGCGCAAGATTACGTTGGCTACTGCCCGTATTGCTCAAGGAAAGCAGGATTGTCTGTATCTGGGTAATCTGGATTCCTTACGTGATTGGGGATATGCCAAGGATTATGTGGAATGCATGTGGCTGATTCTGCAACAGGACAAACCGCAGGATTTCGTCATTGCAACAGGTGTACAGCACACTGTTCGCGAATTTGCTACATTGGCATTCCACTATGCCGGCATTGAACTGCGTTGGGAGGGTGAAGGTATAGATGAGAAAGGTATTGATGCAAAGACCGGAAAGGTACTGGTAGCTGTCAGTGAGGATTTCTATCGTCCTACGGATGTTGTCAACCTATGGGGTGATCCTACGAAAGCTAAGAATGAATTGGGATGGAATCCGCAATCCACCTCCTTTGAAGAGTTGGTGAAAATTATGGTGTCTCATGATATGCAAAAAGTGGCTGCGGAACATGTGGCCAACGTAATGCGTACCAACTTGGCCGAATATCTGGAGAAAGGAATCGTGAAATGATGGATAAGAACGCAAAAATCTATGTGGCAGGACACCGGGGAATGGTGGGATCTGCCATTGTCCGTGAACTGCAACGGCAGGGGTATACGAATATTATCACCCGTACTCATGCAGAATTGGATTTGACACGGCAGGAAGCTGTTGAAAAGTTTTTTGCGGAAGAAAAACCGGAATATGTCTTTTTGGCTGCTGCCAAAGTGGGTGGTATCATTGCCAACCAATCTGCATTGGCTGATTTCATGTATGACAACATGATACTGGAGATGAACGTGATTCACGCAGCCTGGAAGAACGGCTGTAAAAAATTGGAGTTCTTAGGTTCTTCATGTATTTACCCACGTTTGGCCCCTCAGCCTATGCCTGAATCTTGTTTGCTAACATCAGAATTGGAGAAAACGAATGAAGCGTATGCCTTGGCCAAAATATCAGGTCTGAAATATTGTGAGTTTTTGAATCGGCAGTATGGTACGGATTTCATTAGTGTGATGCCAACAAATCTGTATGGACCCAATGATAATTATCATCCTGAACATAGTCATGTACTTCCTGCTTTGATCCGCCGTTTCCATGAGGCGAAAGAAGCGGGTCTGGATGAAGTGACTTGCTGGGGTGACGGCAGCCCGCTCCGGGAGTTTCTCTATGTTGACGATCTGGCCAACCTATGTGTATTCCTGATGAATAACTACTCGGGGAATGAGACGGTAAATGCAGGAACCGGCAAAGAATTGACCATTAAAGCCCTTACAGAACTGGTGGCTAAGGTTGTAGGATTTACAGGCGAAATCAAGTGGGATACCTCACGTCCGAACGGAACACCCCGAAAGCTTTTGGATGTATCGAAAGCAACGGCTTTGGGGTGGTCTTACCAAACTGAATTGGAAGATGGTATCCGATTGGCTTATGATGATTTCCTGCATAATCCCATGCGTGCAGAAAGGTAACGATTTAAAACATTATTTATGCAAATTCTTTTATTATCCGGAGGCTCTGGGAAACGTCTTTGGCCTCTATCAAATAACAGTCGTTCCAAACAGTTTATAAAATTACTCAATTCTCCCGATGGTCAAAAAGAGTCGATGGTACAACGGGTTATTCGTCAATTGGGAGAATCCGATTTAAAAGGTCATGTAACCGTGGCTACCAGCTTGTCTCAGGCTGATGTTATTTACAATCAGCTGGGTGAATACATCGATGTAGTGGTGGAGCCAGAAAGACGTGATACATTTCCAGCCATTGCCTTGGCAGCTTCATATCTGAAATATGAGAAATCATGTGCCGATGAAGAAGTAGTTGTTGTTATGCCTTGTGACCCTTTTACGGAAGCAGGATATTTCAAAGTTATTGAGCAGATGGTGCATGCGGTGGATGACAATGTAGCCGAGCTGGTTCTTATGGGGATTACTCCAGCCTATCCATCTGTTAAATATGGATATGTAGTGCCTGATGAATCGAAACTGAAAGGTGGAATCTTTTCGGTCAAACGGTTTACGGAAAAACCGAATGTAGCTACAGCGGAATATCTTATAAAAGAAAATGCATTTTGGAACGGTGGCGTATTTGCTTTTAAGTTGGGATATATGATGAATATTGTGGAGCAATATATCCGGGCTGTTTCTTTTTCGGAAATCCGTAACAGATATAGTGAATTCCCCAAAATCAGTTTCGATTATGAGGTGGCAGAAAAGGCCAAATTGGTAGCAGTAGTTCCTTTCTCTGGCAAATGGAAAGATTTAGGGACTTGGAATACACTTACAGATGAGTTGGAAGACCATGTAATAGGTAATGTTATCACAGATGGAGAGGCAGAAAATACACATATCATTAATGAATTGGATCTTCCGATTATGTGTATAGGAACCAAAGATTTGGTGATTGCAGCATCGAATGACGGTATTTTAATTTCCGAAAAGAGCAAGAGCGAGAACATAAAAAAATATGCAGACCGGCTACAGTGTTGTCCAATGTATGAGGAAAGACATTGGGGAGAATACAAGATTATTCATAATGTTCAATATTCAGATGGCTTTCAGTCGTTGACGAAGCAATTGATTATAAAGGCAGGAAAAAGTCTCACATATCAAAAGCTCATCATCTACGGAAAGAGGTATGGACGGTTGTTGACGGAGAGGGACTGTTGGCTATAGAAGGAAAAATTACCCCAGTTAAACGGGGAGATACTGTTTGTATCCTTCAAGATATGCGCCACGGTCTAAAAGCCATAAATGACTTGACCCTGATAGAAACGCAAACCGGAAGCGATCTTCTTGAAGATGATGTGGAATTGTTTGATTGGAATTGGCAAAAGTAGATACAAAGTTTGGCTAGAACTTTCAGATAATCAAATCCGATTAAATATTTTACACAAAATTCAGTATTATAAAAGGCAAGGGCTTTTGTGATTCTTCCATTGATTATGAAAATCGAGTTTATGGGAGAATCAAAATTTATATTGCATTCCAAAAATGCAAATGTTCAGTGGACAGTATCAAAATATTCCGGTGTTAATCCATTAAGAATTTATCTTATGCTATTTCGTATGGGAATGAAGAAAGAACAAGAAGTGTTGGAACAAACTGCGTCTTGTACATCACTTTTTGTTCTTTTGATATCTTGAAAACATTGATTGTATAACATGGTTTCTTCGTTATCGGTTTATTATCGAAAACTTGCTTATCACGTAATAGAATCGGACGGCTTCCTATGGGTCGGATTCAAGCCGGGAATGGTACATTTTATTGCTAAAGAGGTTTGGAATATTCGCCCCTTGACCCGAACGGATGTTGAGAGATATTATGAGGAGTTTACAGTATTAACCCAAGGTAAAGGGAGTCTTTATTTTCGGATTGTAGCTCATGGTGGATTTCTGAAAGAGGCGTTGGCTTATGAGTTGCATGGTTTGACTGTTTCTGACGACAACTACCTCAGAAGCCTTAATTCCGGCAGACATGTAGAACTTTACCCGCATAACGAGAAAGCTTATCGTGCTATTATAAAAGGCTTTGAACAGCATCGTATCGGTACCGTTGTGCAAGCGACCGGGACGGGAAAGTCATATCTGCTGGCTCGTTATATATCAGACCATGCCACAGAACGAATTTGCGTATTTGCTCCAAATGTCACAATCCTGGAGGAGATCAAAAAAGCGGTAGGCTTTACCTCTCCTTATATCTGCTATCGAACGTTTCAGTCATTGATATATTATCGAAAAAATGATAAACAACTCAAAGCAGATCATATTTTGATTGATGAGTTTCATCATTTCGGTGCAGAAATATGGGGGGCTGCTTTGCAGGAGGTAATTGAATCCAATCCGCAGGCCTATATATTAGGAACATCGGCGACTCCTATTCGCCCGGAGGGAATGATTGATACGGTGGATCTTTATTTCGAGGGAAATCTGTTTTATGAACTTACCTTACCTCAGGCTTGGTATTACCGTATTTTACCAGTCCCAATCCTGGTACAAAGTGCCTATGGATTAGACGGTGAACTGAATCGTTTACAAAAGCGATTGGATCGAAGCGGATGTTCAATTCGACGAAAAGAACAAGTCCAAAAGAAACTGGATGTGGCTCGCGTTGATTTTAAAGGGGCGTTAGGAGCTCCTGAGGTAATCCGAAAGTTCTTGCCCAAAGATGTATGTAAACTGCTGGTTTTTTGCCGTGATCTTACCGATCTGAAACAGATGGTTCCTGAGGTGTGTGGCTGGCTGACACAAGCCGGACGGGTAATCATACCATTTGAGATCCATCACACTCAAAGCGAACGGACTAATAATCAAATACTAAAGGCTTTCCAAAAAGAATCTGGGAAATTGCATGTATTGTTCTCTGTCAATATGCTGATAGAAGGACTGCATGTGGAGGGCATAGATGCCGTCTTGTTTCTACGGCGGACAGAATCCTATATTGTTACCCTGCAACAGCTGGGCCGTTGCTTGGATGCCGGAAGCGGGAAACAGCCTGTCGTATTGGATTTTGTGAACAACCTATCGGGCAAATCTGTATATGACATGATGGCCTTGCACATGGAACGCCTTGCCTGTCAGCCTTCACCCAAGGGATTTGAAGGGGTGACCTCTTTTCTGACCACAGGTTTCCTATCAGACATACGGCTTCGTATTGAGGAGATATTGACAGAGTTGGAACCTTGGCAGATCATGTATGAGAGGCTTATTGAGTTCCGTAAGAAAGAAAATGACTGGCCTTCGGTTACAGAGGGGAAGCTGGGCTTGTGGTGCAATACGCAGCGCATGGCTTACAAACGGGGCAGACTCTCGGAGGAGCGTTACAAACTGCTGGAGTCTGTCGGCTTTGAATGGAACCTGCTGGATTCAAACTGGATGAAGGAATTCCAATCATTGAAAGTCTTCTTTGCGACTCAAGGTCGCTGGCCCAAACGGGAGGATGGTGCCTTGGCTACCTGGTGTTATACTCAACGGGAAAGACGTAAGAAAGGACGTTTGAGCAAAGAACGCATTCGTGTGTTGGATGAGATCGGATTTGTGTGGAGTCAGGACTTGAACGGTGAATGGATGAAAAATTATGAAGCGTTGAAAATCTTTCTCGACAAACAGCAGCGCTTTCCCAAATCAGCCGAAGGCTATTTGGGCGAGTGGTGCAGTACACAGCGGAAAATGCGCAAGCAAGGGAAACTTTCCCCTAATCGTCAAACACTATTAGATCGAATAGGATTTGTCTGGTCGGTGGAGCAGGTCTGGCGAAGCTACTTGGAACAGTTGCACCAGTTTCATGTCCAAAATGGACGGTGGCCTGGATGTCGTGAAGGGGCGTTGGGGCGTTGGTGTACGGTTCAAAGACGGAATTATCGAAGAGGAAGCTTGTCGGATCAAAAAATCGCCCAATTGGAACAAATAGGATTTATACCCTTGAAAGGAGACAAGTAATACAGAAGAAATGGAAATACTCTCATTTCATACGAAACAATAGAGTTTCCGCAGCCTTATTATCGCAGTTCAAAGTACACTATGATTTTAGAATACAATATACCCAATCGTTTTCGTACTAATAGGCATATTACCGTTTATACAAGCCACCCTTAAATTTCGGATAGAAGGACTGGTTGCTTTCCACATACATATAGTGTCTAAATAAACAGCAAATATTGATAAATGAGTATTCAATATAAAATCATCTTTGGATATATGGTGTTGATTGTGGCTATAATCGGTATGATTATAATCATGGTACGTGAGCGGAATAGGGTTTTGGTGATTGAAACTGAGGCACAAACAATTCATCGGGTTCAACACAATGGAAATATAGTCCAGCATCACATCACGATTCTCTCAACTTATGGTGAAACAGCCCTTTCTTGGGAAGAGGAGGATTTTGCGAACTATCATTCTCTTCGTCTGCATATCGATTCCATGATGCAGGCCATGCACAAGGGGTATGAGGAATTTGTCAGCCAAAGTCAAATAGACTCGCTGCGCTATCTATTATCCAGTAAAGAAGAGCATTTATACCAAATTATGCAACTTTTCCATAGTCAGAACAGTCAGGAAGGTATGCAATTCTCTCATTTACCAGCGGAAGCTCAACCGCGTACTGTTATTCGTAAAAAGAAAGGTTTTACAGGATTTTTAGGGGCAAAAGAAACTCTGGAGATAGTTCCTTCCGCATCTACAATTCTCAAGACATTGAACAAGGAATTGCTATCCATGCAGGAAGAACGGCAGGAAAGTATCAATGCTTATACCGATAGCCTCCGCAACCACAACAAGGAACTTAACCGAAAGCTTCGCCATCTGATAACCACGATGAACAACCAGACAGAACGTGTACTTGAAGCGAAGGAATGTCATCTTAGAGAATCTTACAACCGTTCCATATGTGTCATCTCCTGGCTGATTATCTCCGCCATTATTCTGCTTGTCATATCCTATCTGATTATTCAAAAAGATTTACGGGAAAAGGCAAGAACAAGGAAGCGTTTGGAAGATACGATACAACAAAACACTGCGCTGTTGGAAATGCGCAAGAATATTATCCTGACCATATCGCATGACATACGTGCCCCTTTGAATGTCATTGACGGCAGTGCCGATCTGGCAATGGATACACGTGAAAAGAAACGGAGGAATATCCATCTGAATAACATAAGGAGGGTGTGCAAGCATGTGGTACATCTGCTTAACAACCTGTTGGATGTGTACCGGTTAAACGAGGCGAAAGAAATACGGAACGATGTCCCATTCGACCTGCATGAATTATTGGAACGTACCGCTGCCGGTTTTTCTCATATAATCAATAATAAGGGTATCCTGTTCAATTGTGATTTTAAGGATACGGAAGTCAAGTTATATGGTGATGCAGACCGCATAGAACAGATTATAGACAATCTGCTTACCAATGCAGTTAAGTTCACGGAGACCGGCACAATCAATTTCAATGTGCACTATCTCAATGGACTGCTGGTCATGGAAATAGTGGATACCGGTGTTGGTATGAGTGAGGAGACACTTTCCCGTATCTTTCGTCCTTTTGAACGCCAGACCTCTGCAACCAATGCGGACGGATTCGGATTGGGGCTTCCGATCACGCAAGGACTTGTCAATCTTCTTGATGGGACAATAGAAGTAACAAGTTTGATTAATTGTGGAAGCACATTTCGTGTGACCCTTCCCATGCCGGAAACGGATGAACCGTTGGAAAGCGAAAAACATGTCCCGACGCATTCCACACACCTGCATCACAATGTACTTGTTATTGATGACGACAGTATGTTGCAAGCTGTCATTAAAGAAATGTTAGAGCGTAATGGCATGACCTGTACAACTTGTACCACAGTCAAAGAGGTAGTAAAAGCCATGCGGGAAAAAGATTATGACCTGTTGCTTACAGATATCCTGATGCCTTACACCAACGGGTTTGAATTGTTGACTTTGTTACGTAACTCAAGTATTGGCAATTCAAAGACTATACCCATTGTCGCTATGACTGCACGTGGAGAGAAGGAGAAAGATGCTTTTTTGAATGCCGGATTTACAGCCTGTATTTATAAGCCGTTCTCATCTACAGAGTTGATCGGTCTGTTGTCAACTATAGAAAGAGGTTGCCCTGACAAAAAGCATGATGTAGATTTCAGCATGATGTTGTGTGAGGTGAGCGATAAGATAAAATTATTATGTTCCTTTATTGACCAGTCGAAAAAAGATGTTGAAGAACTCAATTCGGCCATAGAAAATTGTAATAGGAAGAAATTGCGTGAAACGGTTCACTGTATGCTGCCGATGTGGGAATTATTACATAATGAAGAAATGTTGTTCGCTTATCGTTCCCTTTTAAAAGATGAAAGGGCCAGTGACACTGCTTTAAAAGAATATACTCAACGGATAATAAATCATACCGATATGTTGATGGCAGCAGCAAAAAATGAAATAAAAAGACAGACAAATGAAACGGAAAATACTGATAGTTGAAGACAATATCAGCCTGTCTCAGATGCAGAAGGACTGGTTTGCACAAGCTGGTTATGATGTCGTGACAGCTATGAACGAACCGATAGCCCGTTCACTGATACGCAAAATACAATTTGATCTGATTCTATCGGACGTACGTCTACCCGAAGGGGACGGAATATCTCTACTGGAATGGCTGCGCAAGGAAAGAAAGGATATTCCTTTCATCATCACGACCGAGTATGTGTCGGTTCCCGATGTGGTGCGCACTATTAAGTTGGGAGCGATAGACTACCTTCCCAAGCCGGTACGCAAGGAACATCTGCTGGAACTGGCAGAAGATGTGTTCCGCCCCATGGTTACGGTACGGAAACAGGAAAAGGTACTGTTTCACCGTACAAGTCCGAAGATCCTACAAGTGGAGAAACTTGCCAGACTGGTAGCTCCATCGGAAATGTCGGTGATGGTACTTGGTGCCAACGGTACAGGGAAGGAGTCGGTGGCACAGAGCATCCATCTGGGCAGCGAACGCCGGGAGATGCCTTTCGTGGCGGTGAACTGCGGGGCACTGCCACGTGAACTGGCCGCCTCGTTGTTCTTCGGTCACGAGAAAGGGGCATTTACCGGTGCCGACACCGCCAAGACCGGATATTTCGACATGGCGAAAGGCGGAACTCTGTTTCTGGACGAGATAGGTACAATGTCCTATGAGATTCAGTCCATGTTGCTGCGCGTGTTACAGGAGAATACCTATACTCCGATAGGCAGTGACAAGGAACGGGTAGCGGACGTGCGTATCGTTACCGCCACAAATGAGAATTTGCAACTGGCCATCAAGGAAGGGCGGTTCAGGGAAGACCTTTACCACCGCCTTTGCGAATTCGAGATACGTCAGCCTTCATTGGCGGAATGTCCGGAAGACATCATCCCTTTGGCTGAGTTTTTCCGTGAACGCCATTCGAAAGAACTGAAAAGGGAAACACAAGGCTTTACGGAAGATGCCAAGCGCAGGATGCTTACCTATTCATGGCCGGGCAATGTCCGGGACTTACAGAACCGGATCAAACGTGCTGTATTGATTGCGGAGACTCCGATGCTGGATATGGAAGGATTGGATATTGAGATCCGCCAAAGTGGAGATACGCACTCCCCGGTAATTCAGCCGTTGAAGGATGAGTCATTGGAGAAAATGAAAATTATCAATGCTCTTAAAGCTTGCAACGGACACCGGGAACAGGCTGCCGCACTGCTGAACATCAACCCAGCAACACTGTACCGGAAGATGAAGAAATACGGGGTGAAATAAAAATGAGCCTGCCGTTAGTGCAAATCTCACTGAATATGTGTACATTTGCAAACAAATAGAGAAAAATCGACATATTGTCTCTAAGACAATTGCTGACTGTATATGACATAAGACCGCAAGGTGTTTCTAATGGGAATCTGGAAAATTAACATTGAAAGGAACTATTGCGTGATTGCTTATGCTATGCCTACGCATAGCGTGCATTCACCTATTCCTTTCAAAGGCATTCCAGAGCCTCCATTAGAAGTAGCGTGTTTGCACGCTTCTTTTTTTGACGGCTTACGGTCCGGTATCAAAACAGAATTTATGCCAAAAGTCCAAGCTGTAACGGCGATGACACTGGACGGCTTCCTGCCGGAAACCGACAACGTGCTGATGCGATGGGTAATGAACCACAGGAAAGGTTTTGCCCGTTGGCGGGAGCGTTGTGATGCCCGGATTTTACCCCATTACATACTAGACCTTCTTTGTGAAAAAGACACTAAAGGCGATTCCTTTATCTACCTGGCAGAAGTTTCTGATGCAGAAACATTGGATCTCCTGCGTGGCCTCTTCCATTACAATCTTGTGGAAGAACTTATTATCTACCTTTTTCCTTATTCCGCCGGCAAAGGGAATTCCATACAGGCCATCTTTCCCGTCCGGCAATGGCAGTTACACAAGGCCGTTGTCCTGCCTGGTGGCATCTGCCGTCTGATTTATCGTAATCCTTGCAGGATGTAACTTGCAGATTGCGAGAATCCTTGCATCCTGCAAGGTTAATTTCCCATCAAATATTTCTCCTTTATTTTTTTTATTGTACTGTATTTCAACGGAATAGCTATGTCATTTCGTGAAATACAGAGCAATTGGCACGCCGTTAGCCCTATATCATAATATAACCTGTTGCGCGACAAGGTGTAACCAGTCAATTATTTACACTTTAAAGACAGACCGTATTATGATACAGACAGACCGTGAGACCTTCCAGATGATGCTTCATCAGATTATGGAAAGGTTCGACAGGATTGAAGACAGGCTGAGCCGTATGAACCGCCAGACCTCCGCGCTTGACGGAGACAAGCTGCTGGACAACCAGGACATGTGCGAGCTGCTCGGCATTACCAAACGCACTCTCGCGCGGTACCGCCAGAAGAAACTCGTGACCTATTACATGATAGACGGGCGTACCTATTACAAGTCCTCCGAGGTCGAGGCGTTCCTCAACCAAAAGGGCAGGCGTTTGCCGGCGAGACTGAAAAAACAGATGGAAAATTAATATAAATGAAAGAATATGGAACTTGTATGTATTGACAAACAGACTTTTGAAGAACTGCGTGTCCGTTTTTGCGAATTTGAGGACCGGGTGACACGCCTGTGCCGTCCGGTCGAGGATCTCGGCCTGAAAAACTGGCTGGACAACCAGGAGGTGTGCGACGTACTCCGCATCAACAAAAAGACCCTTCAGGCGTATCGTGCCAAAGGTCTCCTTCCTTTCAGTCGCATCAAGAACAAGCTTTTCTACAAACCGGAAGATATACGGAGATTATTGGAATTGAGTTACCACCCTTTAATAAAGAGCAAATTATGAGCTATCACTTTATAGATAAGAAAGACCCACGCATTGACGTGATGTTCCAGGGACTGGAGAAAATGGAGAGGATGCTTTCAGTAATGGAGGATGTACCGAGATCACTCTTCAACGGTGAACGTTTCCTTACGGACGAGGAACTTTCCAAAGTCCTGCGGGTAAGCAGGCGTACATTGCAGGAATACCGTACATTCGGTGTAATCCCTTACTATCTGGTGCAAGGGAAGGCACTCTATAAAGAGTCCGATATCATGAAAATACTGGACGATGCCTACAAACGGTGCCGGGAGGAACAGCGCTGGGTATAGTACTGCTTCTTTAATCAAGCACGGAGAAACTGCCTGCTGTCAGCCGGGCAGTTTCTCCGTTTTCCATTTCATACAGCCGGTGATTTTATTTTCCGCTTTTTCCTGACGGTGAAATCCTCCTCGCAAAGGTCTATCCTGTTTCCGAAACCTGTGGACCTCAACCGTTTCATGTCCTCGTCCACTTTCGTGTCCGTAACCTGCGCGTAAATCTGCGTGGTGGAAATAGAGGTATGTCCCATCATCCGGCTTACCGTCTCTATCGGAACGCCGAGCGAAAGGGTGATGTGGGTACCGAAATTATGCCGGGCCAGGTGAAAGGTCAAATCAAAACCATATACCTGCCCCAATTCCCTAGTCAACAGGATAAAATACCTGCGGGCATAAATATTGAACACCTTGTCTCCGCTTCTTTGGCCGCGGTATTTCTCTATGATTTGAAGAGGAATATCCAGCAGACGGACAGAAGAGAGCGTATCGGTCTTTTTCCGGTGGATATGAATCCACCATGTGCCGTCGCCGGCCTGCGTGATGTCCTTGTCCGAAAGCCGTTTCAGATCCGCATACGCCAGTCCGGTAAAGGTTGAAAAGATGAACATATCCCGCACGAATTGCAGTTGCGGTTTCTCCACCGGAGTGGTCATGAGTGTTTTAAGGTCTTCCAGTTTCATGTGGCGGCTCTTCCTTTTGGGCAGTTCGGGATGCAGGCGGCAATAAGGGTCGCGTCGCAACGTGCCCTGGCTCACAGCCCGCATCGTGAGCTTTTTCAAACGGTACAGGTGTTCATGCACGCTTTTGGGTTTCAGGTTGCGGTCAGTCCGCAGGAATACCTCGAAATCGTCATAAAACGTCCGGTCAAGGCTTCGCAGCGTCACATCTTCCACGCCTTTCTTTTCCCGGACAAAAGCGGAAAGATGCTTGTAGGAACGCTGATAGGAGTCGTATGTTTCCTGTATGCGGTCTATCCCGACCCGTTTCCTGAACTCCTCGTTATGCTCCCTGAAAAGAGCCAGCAGGGTAAGCGGTTTCTGTCCGATACCCTTGACTGCGTTTTTGACCAGTTCAGCCGTGATGAACCCCAGGCTGTTTCTTATCCGCTCATAATGTCCGGCAATCTCACGTGTCAGGTCATCTATGGCACGGTTCACGGTAACGGCATTCTCGCTCCTTCCGTTGGCACGGCCTTTCTCCGGATTCCAGATGCCCGGATTGACAGAGACTTTGGTCCCTATCTGTGCCCATTCGGCATCAATGCTCACCTTGCACAATAGCTGGCACATTCCGTCCTTTCGCACTTTCGTGCGGTTAATATAAAACAGCACGGCAAAAGTGCTGCGTCGTTTGACATTCTGTTTTTCAGTATTCTTTTCCATATTCTTTCCATTTAAAAGGTTATTAAATGACGACAGAAAAACGCTCCGAAATTTTTCGGTTCAATGCCTTGGTGTCGGCGTCTATCTTCTCATCGGTCACTTTCGCGTAGATTTGTGTGGTCTCTATCTGACTATGGCCGAGCATCCTGCTGACCGTTTCAAGGGGGACCCCATGAGAGAGTGTGATTTCCGTTGCGTATGTATGCCGTCCTGCATGGAAGACCAACGGACGGTCAATGTGGCAGATTCGGGCAATCTCTTTCAAGTAGAGGTTCAGCGTGGAATTGCAATACATCGGCAGCAGCTTGTCACCGGGAGCTGTACCGCTATATTTCTTCAGAATCTGCAACGGTAAATCCAAAAGAGGAATCTCAAATTCTATCTTGGTTTTCTGCCTGGCACTCTTGATCCACCATATTCCATCTTCCGCAAGGCATAGGTTGTCCTTTGTCAGCAGGCGCATATCTCCGTATGGAATGCCGGTAAAACAGGAAAAAAGGAACATGTCACGGACATGATAGAGGGGCTGCCTGTGAAGCGGGGTGGTCATAATCCTGTGCAACTCTTCTGCCGTGAGATATTTCTGCACGTGCTTCGGGCGCACCGGCTCGTAGCCCATGAACGGGCTGGCGGTAATAATACCGTCAGCAATGGCCTCTCCGACAATGGTTTTCAGTTGGACGGTCAGGTTGATGATTGTTCCGGGAGCGAGGTTACGTTCCGTCCGGAGATACAAATCATACTTGTCAATGAAAGAACGGTCCAACGCAGAAAACGGAATATCGGAGAGCTTGTATTGCGCCTGCAAGAATCTTTCGATATGGCTATAGGCATTGCTATAGGCTCTCAGGCTTCCTACCGTACGGTTTATCCCCACACGCTTTTCAAAGTTGCGGATGAACCGCCTGAAATATCCCAGAAGCGTTTCCTGCCCGCTTGCCATTCCAAGCAGTATGCCTTTCACCTCTTCGGCCGTCACACCGTCACGGACAGCCGACTGTTCCATATAGATATTCAATGCCATCGCACGTATCTCATCCAGCCGGTTGTTGATTTCCTTTGCCGCCACGCTTTTTCCAGAAGCGCGTCCCGAAGACCAGCGGGATTGCGGGACTTTTATCTTCACACTGAATGCCGCTTCGGAATATTTTCCGACATTCAACTTTGCCATTACGGGGCAATTCCCGTCGGCATCCGCCTCGCTCTTTTTCAGGTAGAACGACACCTTTACATTTGCCTGATTCATAACCAATTCCTTTGTTTGCAAAATTATTATATGCAGAGCAAATGAACGGCATGAAAAATATAGCGGAACGTAGAATAAGACCCCTCGGCCTGCAAACAAAGCCTGTATTTTTTTTCTGATACGGAAAAATATGACTAAGTTTGCGTCAGCAGACATGGAAAAAACAGCGTTCTTTGCGGTGGTAAACGGGGTAATCAATGAAAGACGAAAGCTTGTTTTTCAAGCCTCTTTTTTATCCCGAAAAGGCAACGGATAAGTAGTGATTTGTCCTCCTAACTCCACCTAAAACTTGCTAAAAGCCCCCTGCGGAAGAATGTGGTACAAAACGACATATCCCTTTTGCTATCAAACACTTTACATTATTTTCTCCAAAGTTATCCGTATGTGAGCGAGTTTTCCTATCTTTGCGCCTTGATGATACATATTCTTGAGTCTGAAAATTAAATATTTATGTTATTTAATTCCATAGAGTTCCTTATATTCCTGCCATTGGTTTTCTTTGGTTACTGGTTTGTTTTCAAGTCTTTGCGGTGGCAAAATCTATTTGTGGTAGCTGTTAGTTACCTGTTCTACGGATGGTGGGACTGGCGCTTTTTGCTGCTGATCCTGTTTACGTCGTTATGCAGTTACTTGAGTGGAGTCTATTTGGAGAAATGCGCTGGCAACCGGTCGGTCCAAAAGTGGATAAGTGCCGGTAATATTTTACTGAACCTTTCGATCTTGGGTGTATTTAAGTACTTTGATTTTTTTACCGAGAATTTGGTAAATGTCCTTCACCTATTGGGCTGGGATGCCGATTACGTGACGTTGAATATCTTGCTCCCTGTCGGGATCAGCTTTTATACGTTTCAGGCTTTGAGCTATACGATTGATGTTTACCAAGGTAAAATCAAGGCGACTCATGATATCGTGGCATTCTTCGCTTATATCAGTTTCTTCCCCCAATTAGTGGCGGGCCCGATAGAACGGGCTACCCATTTGTTGCCTCAGTTTCTCCGGCCTCGTAATTTCGATTGTGATCTGGCGTTGGATGGTATACGCCAGATGCTTTGGGGATTTTTCAAGAAAGTGGTGGTTGCCGATAACTGCGCTTTGTTCGTGAACGGTGTGTTTGAGAATTACCAGACGTTGGATGGGAGTACCTTGTTTCTGGGGGCTTTCTTCTTTACGATACAGATTTACGGGGATTTTTCCGGATACTCGGATATAGCGATCGGCTGTGCCCGGTTGTTTGGCATAGACCTTATGCAGAACTTTAAGTATCCTTATTTCTCCCGGGATATAGCGGAGTTTTGGCGGCGTTGGCATATCTCTTTGACGACTTGGTTCCGGGATTATATCTATATACCCCTAGGGGGAAGCCGGGCAGGGAAATGGAAGAGCTTCCGGAATACCCTTGTTATTTTCTTGGTAAGTGGGTTCTGGCACGGGGCTAACTGGACGTTTGTGGCATGGGGAGCGTATCATGCATTGTTGTTTCTGCCATTGTTATTGTTGGGTCAAAATAGGAGATATAGAGATTCCGTGGCGGAAAACAGTTTCCTCCCCTCTGTGAAGGAATTGACACAGATGGGAGCTACGTTTTTGCTGGTCTTATTGGGATGGATTCTGTTCCGGTCGGAAGATATATCCCAAGCGGCTGTGTATCTCGAGCGGATGTTCAATGTCTCGTTATTCTCGGCTCCTCAGCTTGTGGGCTTGGGATTCGGGCAACTCCTGCTGAAGAAATGTTTCTTTTTCACGGCTCTTATGTTCGTCGTGGAATGGATCGGCCGAAAACAGGCGCATGGGTTGATGATAGAGGACCTGAGCCTTCCGGTTCGGTATGTTATCTATACGGTATTGCTGATTATCATCTATGGTTTCGACGCCAGTAATCCACAAGGTTTCATTTATTTTCAATTCTGATAAGTATGAGAAGGTTCTTTATTGCTATATTCCGGTATTTAGGGGTGGTAGGATGTTTAGGGTTGCTTAGTTGCCTGCTGATCCGCTCTTATTTTCATATAAGCGTACCCAGCCTCAAAAGTGATCCGGAAGTGGAGGTATTGATTTTGGGCGATTCCCATCCTTTACATTCGATATCCGCCGATATGCTGGGGAAATCGAGGAATGACGCTAAATCCAGTGAGAATTATTTCAATACCTATATCGATTTATGCTTGAAAGCGCCTTACCTTCCCCATTTGAAAACCGTGATATTGGGGTTTGGTTACCACACGTTTACCGTGGCCGATGATTCCTATCAAGATGAGTTTCCTGCCTATATGTCTATTTATCCCCATCTAAAGGAGCGGGAGGATTTGCGACTTTTGGTACAGGAGGCTGTTTCGCCGGTAACCCGTAAGGAGGTCATGTATTCGTATGAGTTTGGCGTTCCGTTCAAGAATTGCGTAGCTGAGATTAAAAGGAATGTGATCGAGCGTATTTTCACGGGGGCGACCGGGGGAACACTAGACGTTATTATCGATCGTCATTACTATGATGATAAGGGTGCTTATTTATTGCCATCCTCATTTCAACAAGAGATGTTGGGGCGAATCGTAGAGGAATGTAAGAAGCGGGATCTGTCTCTTATTTTGTACAATGCCCCTGTTTCCACGGAATATAAGGAACGGGTTCCTTCGAGTTATCGAGAATTGACGGATTCTTTGGCTCGGGAATACGTGGATGATAAAACGGTCTTTTATTTGAATTATACGGCTGTACCGTTACCTGATTCTTGCTATAGGGACGCTGATCATTTGAATGAAATCGGTATCCATAGATTTACCCCGTTGTTAAAAGATACCTTGACTTGTTTGGGGGTAATTTCGGAATAGTTTTCGTATATTTGTAGAATAAACGATCGAATTAAATATACCACATGAAAGGAAACCCGCTTTATATCCTGCTTTGGCTATTCCTTATTCTTTGCTTTGCCTGTTCGCCCGGTAAAAAAGAAAAGAAATATGTCATCGGTGTATCTCAATGCTCGATGACGGATATTTGGCGTCAATCCATGATACGTGATATGGAAGTAGAGGCTTTAAATCATCCGGAGATCGAGTTGGTCGTAATGGATGCTAGTCAGGATAATGATACTCAGATCAGCCAGATAAAAGGTTTTATCAAGAAAAAGGTGGATTTGCTGATTATATCGTCGAATGAGACCGAGCCTGTTACGCCTGTCGCTGTTGAGGCGTACAGGGCTGGTATTCCCACTATCATATTGGACCGGAAAATTAATAGCGATGAATATACGACGTATATTGGAGCGGATAATTACGAGATCGGTCGCTCGATCGGAATGTACATCAGCTCCTTGATCAAGGGGGAGACAACGATTTTAGAGATATGGGGACGGAGAGGCTCTTCCTCCGCTACAGAAAGACATCAAGGTTTTGTCGATGCGATGTCTATTGATCCGAATGTGAAAATCCGGGAGTTGGATGGGTATTGGTACAGGAAGAATGCCTATGAGGAAGTCTTGAAGCTGGATTCCATAGAGGATGTCGATATCGTTTTCGCTCATAATGATATGATGGCCTTAGGGGCCCGTGAGGCGATTGAGGAGCGAGATTCGTCGCTGGTGGGGCACGTGGAATTTATAGGCGTGGATGGACTCTTGGGAGGAGGCTTAGGCGTGGAGGCGGTTGCGCAGGGTAAGTTGGATGCCTCTTTTTATTATCCGACAGGTGGTGGGGTGGCTATTAAGGTAGCATGGCAGATCTTAAGCGGACAAGCTTATACGAAAAAGTATGCGTTAAGCACCGCTATGATCGATAAGACCAACGCCGGTACCCTTTATTTACAATCAGACCGGTTGGTAGAATATCAACGCCAGATCGAGAAACAGCGTGCGAATTTGTCGCAATTGCTCTCGAAATATAACTTTCTTTATAGTTCCTTGATTATTATCTTGATATTGGCGCTTTTGTTGGGTGGTTCCGCTATTTACACGGTTTATATTAATCGTAAAGTGCGCCAGAAGAATCATTTGTTGAATGAGAGAAATCGTTTGGTACAACAACAGAAAGAGGAACTCTCGGTAGCGAACCAGCGTATCGAGCAAGTCACGACACAGAAATTGCAGTTCTTTACGAATGTATCTCACGAGATAAAGACTCCTTTAACCTTGATTCTAGGGCCTCTGAACAAGATGGCGCAAGATGCCCCGGCAGGCGCTTTCGCGGATGATATCCGCATCGTTAAGAAGAATGCGGAACGCTTGAAACGTGTGATCGACCAATTTCTGGATTTCCGGAAGATAGAGAATAATAAGATGGGATTGCGGGTTACTAAGATGGATTTGGTCTTTTTAATCCAAGAGGTGAAATCTTATTTTAATACTCTGGCCCAGAGTAAGCGAATTGATTATACCTTCCTGCATGAAATGGATTCTCTTTTTGTTTGGGTGGATACGGACAAAATGGAGAAGATATTAACGAACTTGCTTTCGAACGCTTTTAAGTTTACCCCGGAGCAGGGGAAGATTACGATTCGTTTGCGGGAGGAGGAGACGGAGGTTGTCTTATCGGTGGAAGATAATGGAGAGGGTATTCCCCCGGAAAACCTAGCCTCCGTATTCGAGCGCTTTTTTACAAGCGGGCAAAGCTATGCTCCGGGAACGGGTATCGGACTGCATCTGACACGGGAATTTGTCCTTATGCATAAAGGCTCGATCCACGTGGAAAGCGAGCAAGGCGAACGGACAGTGTTTACCGTTCAGATCCCGAAAGGTAAATCTCATTTTGATGAATCTTGTGTCTTTCTGTCGAATGCGACAGAATCGTCCTCTGGTGTAGCGCATTTGGATATATCCCAAGTTCAAGAAACGTTGAATAAGAAATATGATTATATGATCTTGATCGTTGAGGATGATTGGGATATTCGCGCTTATTTACAGCATGAGTTGTCCGGGAATTTTAATGTACTTGTAGCGGAGAATGGTGCCAAGGCCTTGGATATTCTATTGAAGGAAAATGTATCACTGGTCGTCAGTGACGTGATGATGCCGGAGATGAATGGCTTCGAGCTTTGCCGCCGGGTTAAGTCGGATATGGCCCTCAGTCATATCCCGGTAATCTTGCTTACGGCTCTTTCGGATGACAGTCAACGCTTGTATGGATTTGAGGGGGGAGCGGATGAATATATCCAGAAACCGTTCAATATCGAGATCGTGAAATTACGTATCATTAAATTGTTGGAAGAACGTAATCGTTTGCGAGAGGTTTTCTTGAAAGAGTCTCAATCGCCTGCGGGACTTTCCATCGAGACAAAAGGGAAGGTAGAGAGTCTGGATGATTTGTTTATGCGTAAGTTTATCGCTTTGATAGAGGAGAATTATAGCGATCCCGATTTCAGTATAGAGAAAGGCAGTGAGAAACTGGGCCTGTCTCGTGTGCATTTATATCGAAAGGTGAAGGAGTTGTCCGGGATTACCCCTACGGACTTTTTGCGTAACTATCGTTTGAAAAAGGCATCCGCCCTATTGAAGCAGCGATCCGGAACGATTAGCGAGGTTGCTTATGCCACGGGATTCGGCTCGCCGGCCTATTTCTCCAAATGCTTTAAAGCGGTTTATAATATAACGCCAACCGAGTTTATAGAGTCTTTGTAAGGATGCTGCTTGTACAGATGTTACATACGGGTAACGTCTGTTATTGTCCCTTGAAAATAAATCTTTTATGTAACTTGTGTGATTTATCTTGTAGCTATAGTTATCGTTGTATTTATAACGATGATATACTTTTGCGGTGTCGATAAGTACGAAAGTTGTTTTTAATAGAAAGACCATGGAACAGGTGACTGAATCAAGACGTAAACCAATTGTCGTTGGGATTGGAGAATTATTATGGGATATGCTTCCTTCCGGGAAAAAGGCTGGGGGGGCCCCGATTAATTTTGTCTATCATGCGTCTTGCCTAGGTGCTGAGGGATATGCTATCAGCGCTGTCGGAGATGATGAGTTGGGTAAAGAGATCGTTGATGAGTTGGATAAGAATCATATCCAGCATTTGATCGAGAAAGTGCCTTACCCGACGGGAACCGTTCAGGTAGAGTTACGAGAAGGTATCCCTACTTATACGATTCATGAGCGAGTGGCTTGGGATCATATATCGCCTACATCCGATGCGATTGATTTGGCGGAGAAAGCGGACGCTATTTGTTTCGGTACATTAGCCCAGCGTTCCCGTCAGTCCCGGGAGACGATACAAGCGATCTCGTCGTTTGCGCCGAAAGACGCTTATCGTTTGCTGGATATCAATCTTCGCCAGCGATACTATGATAAGGAGTTGATCGAGGAGTCTTTGTACTTAGCGAATGTGTTGAAGGTGAATGATGAGGAGTTTAACGTTCTTCGGGACTTATTCGGCTTGAATGGAACTGAGAGGGAAGTGGCTTTATGGTTTATTGAGAAATACGGCCTTCGGATGTTTGTCTTGACTGCGGGGAGCTCCCATAGTACGATTTATACGAGAGAGGAGATCTCTACGTTGCCCACGCCGGAGGTCACGGTGGCGGATACGGTCGGGGCGGGGGATGCTTTTTCGGGGGCTCTAATCATTTCGCTCTTAAAGGGGAAGTCCTTAAGCGAGGCCCATCATTTCGCTGTAAAGACAGCGGCTTTCGTTTGTACGAAAGAAGGTGCGTGGCCGGTTTATGAAGAGTAATTCGTTTATATCATATGTGTTTAGATGTTTTGAGTTTATACAATTTCGAATAGGTATTACGTTTTTAAGGTAAAAAGGTTGTTAGGATATAAGAAGAGAAAGGCAAAAAGAAAAAGATGGTTTTTGTTTTAGGTTAAGTTAGATTAGATTGGTGAAAAGTGGCTCGGCTGTTGAAGTCGGGCTATTTTTATGTCCTTATGTTTCCTTCAAATAGAATGGTCTCGATAACCTGCAAGATTCTTCTTACAGGCTAACGAGACCTTCCGCTTTTATCTTTTCTGATAGCTTACAATTAATAAGCTCTCTCCAATAACCAAGCATCTTGGAAGTTAGGAGCGTATTTCGCCTTGATGGCGTCACGGCTATCGGCGGCGTCCGCTTTATTGTCGAAGCTAGCGACGATCACACGCAACATCCCTTGCTCGTTCTCGCCCAACACTGCGTTGTAACCATCATTCTGCATACGTTCTTTTAATGCGTAAGCGTTTGTCTTGTTCTTGAAACTACCGACAACGACGCTATAACGTTTCAGACGGCTGGCGTCCTCACCTTGAGCGGCGTTGATTTTTTCCGTACGAGTGGTAGCCGTAGAGGTTCTGGGTTTTGAGACAGGAGCGACCTCAACAACTTCTTCCTCTTGTTCTACAACCTCAACAGGAGCTGTCGACTCTTTTTCTTTGGCCTGTTCGTAAGCAGCCTTGTACGCGCTCTGTTTAGGTTTACATGAGCCGAGTGCTAATACCATACATACAGCGGCTCCAAATAACCAAATCTTATTCATACTGTTCAGTTCTTATAATTAGTAACGCGAAGATATAAATTATATTTAGTACTTTCGCACTCAAATTGTAATATATTATAACGGCATGAATAAATCTATCGGAACAATGATTATGGCAACATCCCTACTGTTAGGTGCTTGCAATCCGGCTACGGATGTGAACGTGAAGGAGACCGGCGATAAGAACCTTATCGGGAAGTCGGACATCCGGATCAAAGACGGCCGCATGACCCCGGAGGCTTTGTGGGCCATGGGACGTATCGGCGGTATGAACGTATCTCCGGACGGGAAAAGAGTGGTGTATACGGTGGCGTACTATAGTGTACCGGAAAACAAGAGCAACCGTGAGGTCTTCGTGATGAACGCGGACGGATCGGATAATAAGCAAATCACGAAAACCGGATTCGCTGAGAACGAGGCCGTATGGATCAAAGGAGGAACCAAGATCGCTTTCTTATGTAACGAGAGCGGTAGCAGCCAGCTTTGGGAAATGAATCCGGATGGGACGGACCGTAAGCGACTTTCCGATTATGATAAGGATATCGAGGGTTTCGCTTTCTCTCCCGATGAGAAAAAGGTCTTGTTTATCTCGCAAGTGAAAACCGTGAACAGTACCGCTGATAAATATCCGGATTTGGATAAGGCGACAGGTGTTATCATTACGGATTTAATGTACAAGCATTGGGATGAGTGGGTGACTACCGTTCCGCATCCTTTTGTCGCCGATTTCGATGGCGAATCGATCAGCAATCCTGTGGATGTGATGGAGGGCGAGTTGTTTGAGAGCCCGATGAAGCCGTTTGGCGGTATCGAGCAATTGGCTTGGAACACTACCTCGGACAAGATTGCCTATACCAGCCGCAAAAAGACGGGTAAAGAATATGCGATCTCCACGAATTCGGATATTTATGTATATGATCTGAATACGAAGCAAACGACCAATATAACGGAAGAGAACAAGGGATATGATACGAATCCCACCTATTCTCCGGACGGAAAGAGCATCGCTTGGTTAAGTATGGAACGGGATGGTTACGAGGCGGATCAAAATCGCTTGATGGTAATGAATCTGGAGACGGGTGAGAAAACATTCGTAAGCAAGGATTTTGACTCCAACGTGGACTCTTATTGCTGGAGCGCTGATTGCGAGCGTATCTATTTCACGGGCGTTTGGCATGGCGAGTCGCAGGTTTATCAGATAGACTTGGCGAATGGCAATAAGATTACCCCGCTGACCGAAGGTATGTACGATTACGCCTCTGTCGCTCTTCTGGGCGATAAGCTGATCGCTCAACGTCATTCCATGAGCATGGGAGACGAGATCTATTCGATCGATTTGACAGGGGATCATACGGTAACTCAACTTACGTTCGAGAACAAGCATATTTACGACCAGCTTACGATGGGTAAGGTGGAGGAGCGTTGGATGAAGACGACAGATGGCAAGCAGATGCTAACGTGGGTTATCTATCCGCCTCAGTTCGATCCGAATAAGAAGTATCCTACCTTGTTGTTCTGTGAGGGTGGCCCGCAAAGCCCTGTTAGCCAGTTCTGGTCTTACCGCTGGAATTTCCAGATCATGGCGGCTAATGATTATATTATCGTGGCACCGAACCGTCGGGGGCTTCCCGGATTTGGCTTGGAATGGAATGAGGCTGTCAGTGGCGATTATGGCGGACAATGCATGAAAGACTATTTCACCGCTATTGACGAGGTAGCCAAGGAACCGTATGTAAATAAGGATCGCTTGGGGTGTGTAGGCGCCAGCTTCGGTGGATTCTCCGTATATTGGTTGGCAGGTCATCATGATAAACGTTTCAAGGCGTTTATCGCCCACGATGGTATCTTTAATATGGAAATGCAGTATCTGGAAACGGAAGAGATGTGGTTCGCCAATTGGGATATGGGTGGAGCGTACTGGGAAAAGCAAAACGCTACGGCTCAGCGTACATTCGCGAACTCCCCGCATAAGTTCGTGGACAAATGGGATACGCCTATCCTTTGTATCCATGGAGAGAAGGATTACCGGATCTTGGCTAATCAAGGAATGGCAGCGTTTAACGCCGCGGTTCTTCGGGGTGTACCGGCCGAGTTGCTGATTTATCCGGATGAGAACCATTGGGTATTGAAGCCCCAGAATGGCGTTCTATGGCAACGCACATTCTTTGAGTGGTTGGATATGTGGTTGAAGAAATAAAATTTGAAGGCCGTCCCCAAAGTATATAGCTTTGATGGACGGCCTTCTTTTCTCAACGCAATAACAAACTAAGCGATAGTAATATCCTTATCCAAATAAATATCTTGAATTGAATGAAGTAACTCCACGCCGTCTTTCATCGGACGTTGGAACGCCTTTCTTCCGCTAATCAGCCCCATGCCACCCGCACGTTTGTTTATGACAGCAGTGACGACAGCGTCTTTAAGATCTGAGGCGCCATGAGATTCCCCGCCGGAGTTGATAAGCCCGACACGTCCCATATAATTATTGGCTACTTGGTAACGGCAGAGGTCGATCGGATGTTCTGTCGTTAACTCTGTGTACATCTTTTGATCGATCTTCCCGAAATTGATAGCGGTGAAACCTCCGTTGTTCTCCGGTAGCTTCTGCTTGATGATATCGGCCTTGATCGTGACACCAAGGTGATTAGCCTGTCCGGTCAAATCGGCTGCCGCGGAATAGTCGATGCCATCCTTTTTAAAAGAGCTGTTTCGTAAATAGCACCATAATACGGTCGCCATACCTAGTTCATGGGCATACTCGAATGCGTCGGCAATCTCGACTAGCTGACGTCGGCTTTGCTCTGATCCGAAATAGATCGTGGCCCCTACAGCTACGGCGCCCATATTCCATGCTTCCTTCACCGTACCGAATACGATTTGATTGTAAGAATTCGGATAAGTAAGAAGCTCATTATGATTTAGTTTTACCAAGAATGGAATCTTATGAGCATATTTTCGTGCGACTGACCCTAGTATGCCGAACGTAGAAGCGACTGCGTTGCAACCACCCTCGATCGCTAATTTTACGATATTCTCCGGATCGAAATAAATGGGGTTTGGAGCGAAGGAAGACCCTGCGGTATGCTCGATATCTTGATCTACCGGGAGGATAGAAACATATCCGGTGTTAGCTAATCTTCCGTGCCCCAACAAGGTTTGCAGACTATTGAGAGTCTGTATGTTTCTATCTGAATTGCCCCACACATCGTCCACGCAAGTGGGTGATGGAAGATGAAGCAGCGATTTATCAATAGTCTTACATACGTGATTTAAATAATAATCACTTTTGTCTCCTAATAAACTAATAATCTTTGATGTATCCATATAAATAAATATTTACTTAGTAAACAATCGCTGTCAAAAATAAGTTCCATAGTTTTTATCGATTAACACATAGAATTAATCTATCGATGAATTATGGTAGTATCGGATAGTTTAGTTAATTTTGTGCCATACAACCAATAAAAATTTTGCGATATATGAAAAAGAAATGGATTTGCACAGTATGTGGTTATGTACACGAAGGTGATGAGGCTCCTGAGTTCTGCCCTCAATGTAAACAACCGAAAAGCAAATTTAAGGAATTAGTAGAGACAGAAGGTGCGTTGCAGTTCGTTGACGAACATGTACTAGGTGTTGCTAAAGGTGTAGACCCAGTGATTTTGGAAGGTCTGAACGCTCACTTTATGGGAGAATGTACCGAAGTTGGTATGTATTTGGCCATGAGCCGTCAAGCAGACCGTGAGGGTTATCCTGAGGTAGCTGAGGCATTCAAGCGTTACGCTTGGGAAGAGGCTGAGCACGCTGCTAAGTTCGCAGAGCTTCTTGGCGACGTAGTTTGGGATACGAAGACTAACTTGAAAAAGCGTATGGAAGCTGAGGCTGGCGCATGCGAGGACAAGAAACGTATCGCTACATTGGCTAAACAACAGAATTTGGACGCAATCCATGATACCGTACATGAGATGTGCAAAGACGAGGCACGTCATGGCAAAGGATTTGAAGGTTTATATAATCGTTATTTCAAGTAATTTAGAGGTATTAGTTATATGTTTTAAAGAGGGGCGTTCTGTGAAGAATGCCCTTTTTTGTATTTGATAAAGTAATTTTAGCCTTTCAAGAGAATAACGATACTATATTTTATGTACTTTTGTACACGTCAACCACAAGGAAAGATGCCGGAGTGGTCGAACGGGCCGCACTCGAAATGCGGTGAGCGGGTAACCGCTCCCTGGGTTCGAATCCCAGTCTTTCCGCTTGATAACTATGACTTATCCACGCAGAATACTAAATGAAGCATATCGATATTGCGATAATGTTTTATGAAATTTGCGATTTCCCTCATATCGTTTCTTAGTGCTACTTTTTGAGAGGGGATATTTGTGTCCCGTATGATGGAGTATACTTTGTCGAAGTTAAGGATATTGAAGGCGTATTCCTTACAAGCTATGGCGGCCTCGGTAGCATAACCTTTATGCCAGTATTCCGCCCTAAGCAAATAACCGATCTCTGGAACCTGTTGACCGTTGAATTCTTGATAGGTGAGACCACACTGACCGATAAGCTCTCCGCTGCCTTTCTCTATCATCCCCCATAAGCCAAAGCCATCGTTTTGATACCTCCTTAATTGCTTATCAAGCCATTCTTGTACCTCTTTTTTACTGAACGCTCCTTCGTAAGCGTACATTACAATCGGATCTTGTAAAAGCTTACAGATATCATCAAAATCATCTTGTTTTAATTCCCTTAATAGGAGTCGCTTTGTCTTTAGTATCATCTCTTTCATACGATATTTTTTCTTGTCTTCTCAAATTGTTGGATGACTAGTTAGAATATATCGCTCAAGGAATACCGGAGTTGATCCATCATCAACGGCACTTCCGCCTCCTCGATTCCCGCTACAAGAAGATCGGGGATATCTTGATTGAACTGCTCTTGGAACTTCGAGAAATCACCGGACTCTTTCTCCACGGCTTTTTTATAAAAAGCAAGCGCTCCCTTTATATTCTGTAATGCCCATTCCGTATGTCCCGCATTCAAGAAATCTTGGGTGTTGGGTTGATTATCCATGATCTTTTTGTAATAATTACGGGCCTGATCGTATTTACCGGTCAAGAAAGAACACCAAGCGATCGGACGCCAAGCCTTCGTGCTTTTATTGTCCAGATAATCTACCTTGAAATAATATTTCAGCGCCTCATTATAATTCTTGAGTTCAAGATGGCAGTGGCCGATACATATTTGGATCGATAAATCATCCGGATTGAAAGCCTCGTAACGATGATAGTATTTCAACGCTTCTTCCGGTTGCTTTAAGGTACGGTAACAACCGGCGATCCGGCGAATAACCCATTTACTGTCCGGATTGATAAGATCCGCATGTAAATAAGCCTCCAAGGCGCCTTGTATATCGCCATTCATTTGTTTGCAGTAACCGATTTTCTGGAATAAGATATCACTTTCTTGATTTGCATCGGATAAGCGATTGTAGATCGTGAGCGCATCGAGGAAGTAATTCTTCCGGAGATAATACTCCGCTATAGTTGTCAAACTTTCCTCATCACTGACGTAAGGCTGCAAAATTGGCAGGTTATGAAAGTCTAGCGCAGATGTAAATATGTCATCAAAATCCAGATGTCCCGGATAAAGTTTGAAGAAACGATACAAGTCCTGTATGTACTGTCCGGATATGATTTCCAGTTTTCCCCGTTTACTGATCAATTCCTCCTTCGTTTGCTGAATCATCTCGGAGGCTTGGCTGCCAAATTGTCCCATCATCATTTGACGGGCTTGATCCGGCAATTGCATCATACTGAAATATAAGGAGTATTTATCGGAATTACACATGAATGCCGCAAGAGTCATGGAATCTAGCATGTCCTTTTCCGTTTGATTCTTGCTCAACTGATTGCCAAAAGCGGAATGCTCGGTCGTGAATGGCATGAACCAGTTACCCAGTTCCCGGAAAAAGGGGAAATGCTTTAGGTGCACGAAAGTAGAGTGCATTACGTCCGCGCCTTCTTGTTGCAGTTCGCTGAACTCCTCCATTTTCTTCCCTAAGGAACTGTTCGATAACATATTCTGCCACTCCGGATTCATCTCGTTTCCGAGAAGTTCCGGATTGATATCCTTTAAGTTTATCTTTTGACTGATTTTAGGGCCTAGCTTGATCATCTCCGGAATGATCTCGTCTTGTAGCTTACGGGTGATCTTCTCTGTCTCACGGGCTAGGATAAAACGAAGGGTAATCGTTCGGATCGCTTTCGTGAAATTAGGAAATCCCTCGGATAAAGCCGCTAGTCGATCCGCTATCTGCGGATATAGCGCCGTACGTTTCCTATAGGTATAGAGCGTCAGGAGAATCCCGATCAACGCGCGGTAACGAATCTCGTCTTCTTGGATATTGGCCGCATCGAATAATAATAGCAGTTTCTCCTTATCGAAAGCGACTTGCAATCCCAACATTAATGCCGATACGATTTGGCTACCGATGATAAAAGGCAACTCTTGGTCATTCAATAGGTTCCTGATGGAGGCTATTTCTTCCTTATTGAGAGGATTCGAGGTCCAGATCTTATTGAATAATAGGATCGTGGCGGATTCGATTTGCTGCTGCTCCGTGATGGTTCCGGTCGGAGTCTCTATCTTCACCAGAGAGGCGTTTCTCAAGACCTTGTGGAGCTGGTCATAGTTGGTAAGCTCCTTTTGCATCATTCGCCTACGGCTATAATAGGAGAGAGGCGAATCTACCGATAAGGCCTTGTGCTTCACTATATCCGCGAACTCATAGCTGGATGCGATCAAGTTGTTGTATATCTGGTCTTGCATCGGATCTTTAGCCCCCTCGATCCGGTATCGCAACATATATTTATAAGTATCTTGTAGCTCGTTCAACCTGTCTTGGAATGAGTACTCACGTATTCCCGCTATTAAACCTTGGAGAAAATCGAACGCATTCTTTAGCTCCTTTTCGTCTAATGAACCGATAATTCGGTTGTATGCTTTATTTATTTCTTGTATTGTCATATACTATTAACAACAAATGGTATGCCAAAAGTATAGTATTTAGGCTAAATTTCCTATCTTCGCGTACCTAAAAATAAATTTAGCAGATGAAGAATATCCGCAATTTCTGTATTATTGCTCATATTGACCATGGGAAAAGTACCTTGGCAGACCGTTTGCTTGAGTATACCAAGACAGTAGAAGGTAAAGACATGCAAGCTCAAGTCCTTGACGACATGGATTTAGAGCGTGAGCGTGGTATTACGATCAAGAGCCATGCGATCCAGATGAAGTATAATTATAAGGGTGAAGAATATATACTGAACCTGATCGATACTCCGGGGCACGTGGACTTCTCGTATGAGGTTTCCCGCTCTATCGCCGCCTGCGAGGGTGCGTTGCTGATCGTGGACGCGGCCCAAGGTATTCAGGCGCAAACCATCTCTAACCTGTATATGGCGATAGAGAATGACTTAGAGATTATTCCGGTGATGAACAAGATCGACTTGCCTAGCGCCATGCCGGAGGAGGTCGAAGACCAGATCGTGGAACTGTTGGGCTGCCCTCGCGAGGATATCTTACGAGCGAGCGGAAAGACAGGCGAGGGAGTGACCGAGATCTTGAATACGATCGTGGAGAAGGTCCCGGCTCCGAAAGGTGATCCGGAGGCCCCGTTGCAGTGTTTGATTTTTGACTCCGTCTTTAATCCGTTCCGTGGTATTATCGCTTACTTCAAGGTGGTAAACGGCGTGATCCGTAAAGGTGACCATGTGAAGTTTATCGCTACAGGAAAAGAGTATGACGCCGACGAGGTAGGTATATTGAAATTAGATATGTGCCCCCGTGAGGAGATACGGACGGGAGACGTAGGATATATCATTTCCGGTATCAAGACGTCCCGGGAGGTGCGTGTCGGTGATACGATCACTCATGTGTCTCGCCCGGCTAAAGACGCGATCGCCGGTTTTGAGGAGGTGAAGCCGATGGTCTTCGCCGGTGTCTATCCAATCGATAGCGAGGATTTCGAGAACCTTCGTGCGTCATTGGAGAAATTACAGTTGAACGACGCTTCCTTGACTTTCCAGCCGGAGAGTTCCGCCGCGCTGGGTTTTGGGTTCCGTTGCGGTTTCTTGGGCTTGTTGCATATGGAGATTGTTCAGGAGCGTTTGGATCGTGAGTTCAATATGGATGTGATAACCACTGTACCGAACGTTTCTTATATCGTGCATACAAAGAAAGGGGAGGAGATCGAGGTACATAATCCGGGAGGCTTGCCGGACCCGACCTTGATTGATCATATCGACGAGCCGTTTATCCGTGCTTCCGTGATCACGAACACTACCTATATCGGCCCGATCATGACACTCTGTCTGGGTAAGCGTGGCGTCCTGCTTAAGCAAGAATATATTTCTGGTGATCGTGTCGAGATTCATTATGACTTGCCGTTGGGCGAGATCGTAATCGACTTTTATGATAAGTTGAAGAGTATTTCAAAAGGGTACGCTTCTTTCGATTACCATTTACATGATTTCCGTCCCAGTAAGTTGGCTAAATTAGATATCCTGTTGAACGGTGAGCCGGTAGACGCTTTGTCTACATTGACGCACGTGGATAATAGCGTTACTTTCGGACGTCGTATGTGCGAGAAACTGAAAGAGTTGATCCCTCGCCAGCAATTCGATATCGCTATCCAAGCGGCGATAGGCGCAAAGATCATCGCTCGTGAGACGATCAAGGCTGTCCGTAAAGACGTGACGGCGAAGTGTTATGGAGGCGATATCTCCCGTAAGCGTAAATTGCTGGAAAAACAGAAAGAGGGAAAGAAACGAATGAAGCAGATCGGTACGGTAGAAGTTCCGCAAAAAGCGTTCCTGGCCGTATTGAAGTTGGATTAGAAAGTCAATGGAATCCGTTCGCTAACTCAATGGATTTATAAAGAAAAGTCAATGGATTCTGTAACGGATTCCATTGACTTTTTTATATAAATGGGTCACTTCTCGTTTACGAGCCGTATCCCGCCATCTTCCAGCGTGATAAGATGTTGCTTATAGAGTGCCCCGATCGCTTGTTTGAAAGCTTTCTTGCTACAGCGGAATAAGGAATAGATCACGTCCGGATCGCTCTTGTCGTGTACCGGGATGTATCCCCCTTGTGTTTTCATCGCTTCCAGAATGACGCCGGCGATCCCCTCTACCTTTTGGTAGCCTTGCGGCGTTAGGCTCACATCTATCTTATCATCCTCACGTACCTCTTTTATATAGCCTTTCAGATGCTCGCCTTTCTCAAGACGCTGGAATACCTCATTATAATAGATCAATCCCCAATGCTGGTTATTGATGATCACCTTATAGCCAAGATCCGTCTCGTCGGCTACCAATAACTGAACCTCTTGATTCTGCTCGTAATCGATAGGGGTATTGTTCAAGAACTTCTCGATACGTGCAGATGCCATGATACGTCCTGTCACATGATCCAGCCGGACATAGACCAAGTACCATTTCCCCTCTCTCATCGGCATTTTCTGCTCCTTGAAAGGAACGAGCAAATCTTTCATGATACCCCATTCCAGAAATGCGCCGGCATTATTCACGTCTTTTACCTCCATGAACTGGAACTCCCCGACCGTTGCCAGAGGACGTGCGGTAGTAGCGATCAACCTCCCTTCATTATCATGATAAATAAACACCTCGACCTCATCCCCGGGCTTCACGTTTTTAGGTACGTAACGAGTCGGCAACAAGATCTCCACCCCGTTACCTCCATCCAGATAAACCCCGAAGTCAAGGTCTTTCACTATTTTCAGCGTGTTATATTTTCCTATCTCAACCATATATTTTTGTTTTGTCACAAACTTACGCAATAATCATGAAAAAGCGGTAAAAACAACTATAATTTTGATTTAGCATGCAGCAATATCTAGACAATTGCATCGTTATAGAAGTATCTTTGGACTTACGGGTGCTTTATGCCTTTGAGTTCAACTAAAAATTGTATATTTGCATCTTATTTGAAGAAAACAAAGATTATGAGAATTAAATTAATATCAGTAGTGATATTGTTTGTCTTGTTGCTAGGGGCTTGTTCCGCACCTAAAGACGTAGTGTATTTGCAAGGAGTAGATACTTTGACTCCAGAACAGATTAGCCAAATGAATCAAACTTATACGTCTCGTATCAGTAAAGATGATTTACTGGCGATATCTGTTACAGCTCCGGATCCGTCCGTGACGACGCCATTTAATCCCCCTGTTTTTGCGTATGCGCAGCAAGGTGACCAACCTATCGCTGCCTCTCAATCAATGTATACTTATCTTGTTGATTCGGATGGTAATATAAATTTCCCAGTATTAGGGAAGATTCATGTCGCAGGTTTATCAAAACAAGAACTGTGTGATGAGTTACAAAGTAAATTGTCAAAATACATAGAAAACCCATTGGTTAACGTGCAGATTACAAATTATAGAATTACGGTAATGGGAGAGGTAAATCGTCCCGGTACTTTTACTATAAAGAATGATCGAATCTCTATTTTAGATGCGTTTGGGTATGTTGGAGATTTGGCGATTACAGCCAATAGGAAGAATATTTTGCTGATAAGAGATAATGATGGGCAAAAAGAATTTGTTCGTATGGATATAACTGATCCTTCGCTATTTACATCTCCCTATTTTTATTTAAGGCAAAATGACGTTATTTATGTTGAGCCTAATTTGGCAAAGCAGCGTAATTCTCGATTTAGTCAAAGCAAACAGTATAATATAACTGTATTCTCCTCGATAATTAGTGCGATTTCTGTTATTTCTTCGATGGTGATCACGATTATTAATATTAAGAAGTAATTGTTTAGCTATGGATTCAACAAATATAGGAAATGAGACTATAAGTTTAAAGTCTATTCTAATAGGGTATCTGAGGCACTGGAGATTATTTCTAGGCACTTTTGTTATATCTCTAATACCAGCTGTATTATATTTGATTTATTATCCGACAACTTACGAAGTAATGGCTCGTTTTAAAGTTCAAGATGATACTTCCATGTCCTCAGGAAATATGTCTTTGGGAGATGCGGCAGGTTTGATGAAATCTTTTGGTTTGAATGGAGGAGGTAGTGCGGGTATTGTTATTGATGATGAATTAGCGGTGTTAAAATCTCATACTTTATGGTATGAGGTTGTTTCAAAATTGGGTTTAAATGCAGAGTATGTTGAACCGTTAACTTGGAAATATAAACAGTATGTGAATACCCCTTTTCTGATGGTTGCAGATTCTAGCACATTGAAATCTCAAGAGGAAACAATAGAGTTTTATGTCCGTGAAGATCGTGAGGGAAAAATAAAGATCGAAGGGAAGACAAAAAGTCAGAAGCGGTCTTATGAGTTTTCTTCATTACCTGCGATCGTTGAATTCGGTAATAATCGGTTTATCCTAAGTTATGGAGCCAACCATAAATTGGGAGAAAGCATGAAACTTTATATAACCATGAGGCCGGCTGGTTTTGTTGGAGATGATTTTGCGCAGGATATAGAAATTGAGACTTACTCAGATAATTCAAATGTTATAGAATGTACTTTGAGGGAATATGAGAAAAAACGAGGCATTGACGTTTTAAACGCATTAATGTTTGAATATAATAATCGTGCCGATTCAATAAATAATAAAGAAGCTCGTGCTACAATACAGTTTTTGGATGAGCGAATCAATAAGGTAATATCGGATTTAGCTAATGCTGAACGATCTATAGAGATCTATAAGAAAAATAACCAAATGACTGACTTGACAGCCGATGTGCAATTTTATGTGGATCAAATGAAAGAGATCCAAACGAAAATTGTTGAGATGGAGGCTCAAGGGCATGCTATTAGATTTATGGAAGACTTCGTGCAAAATCCTGCTAATAAGTATAATTTGGTACCCGTATTGATGAATGTCCAAGAAGGAGAGAAAGGCGGTTCCATAACTACTTATAATGAGTTGTTGGTAAATCGTCAGCGAATGTTGCAAAACTCGAAAGAGGACAACCCTTTATTTACTGTGATGGATAAGCAATTAGATCAAATGCGTAAGAGTGTTGCCCTTACGATCAAGAATGCGCAAGAAAGCCTGAATTTGACCTTGAAAGATCTCAAGGCAAAGGAGAAGGCTATTTTAGATAAAATGGGTAACGTTCCAACCCAAGAACGAGAATTCATGAATTATAAGCGTGATCAAGAGATTGCTCAAGGTGTTTATTTGATATTATTACAAAAACGAGAAGAGGCATTATTGAAATTAAATAAAAGTATGAATAGGGCATTGATTGTTGATGAGGCATTTGTGAAGAGTACACCCGTGGCCCCTCGTAAACTATATGCTGCTCTCGCCGTGTTTTTATTGACAATTGTGGTTCCTGTCGTATATTTATTCTGTAAAGAGCAACTTATAGAACTAAAAAGAGAATACGATAAAACAAGGAAACAAGCTGGCGTGATATAATGGATACTGATATATATATATGTTCTAAGCCATTGCAATATTTTAATGTAAGAAATATTGGATATGGAAATGCATCTTCAAAAAAGGTTCTAATTATTTTAGGACATTTTAGGGATGCGGAATTGTTCTTTCATCAAGTTAAGACATTTGATGATACATGGAATGATATATTATATTTCAAAGATTTGTTTCATTTGGATTTATATTTGTTTTTTCACCCAGTAAATACGTTGTTCGTAGAGGTAGATGCTTCTTTTGTTTATGGAATATTTTTTAAGCTATCCCGATTTAAACGAATGTATATGTTTGAAGAAGGATTCGGAAGCTACAGAAGAGATCGTTTTGATAATTCAAAAGGCTTGAAGAATATAATAAATAAGCTTACGGGTGTTGGTGACCATATTGGTTTTTCAAAGTTTCTTACGGGGCAGTTTCTTTATTTGCCGGATTTGTATAGGTCTCAGTTCCCAGGATATTCAAAATCTTTGAAATCATTCCAGAAGCCCTTTGTTAAGAGGTTAAGGGAAGAATTACCATTGTTTTTGAATTTTTCTACGGGATATGAAGAATTTTTATCTGTGAAAAATAAATCGGTTGGAATTTATTTAACTAATCATCAAATTAATGTAAACATATTGAAAGCTCTGGATAAAGAGAAAAATGATTTTGATTATGTTTATGTGAAATTGCATCCTCATATAAAAAAGACAGAGGATTTGTATCAATATGGATTAAAAATAGTACAATCAAACATAATGGTTGAGTTTTTAATTCTAATCTTGTTGGATAATGGAAATAAACTTTCTGTTTTTCATGAAAATAGTACATCAGTGATTTGGTTTCAGGATCGTATTATTAATAAAAATATGGGACAACCATTTGAAGAGTATGATATTGTAGCTTCTTATATACAATCGAAGGAGTTATAGAATAGATATAAATAGAAGTAATATGTTAAATGAAAAGTCTGTTTTAATTACTGGAGGAACAGGTTCTTTTGGTAAAAAATTCGTGGAGACAATCCTTCGTGATTATCCTCAAGTGAAAAGAATTGTTATTTATTCACGTGACGAGTTGAAACAGTTTGAGCTGAAGCAAAAATACCCTGCGTCAAAGTATCCTCAATTACGTTTCTTTATTGGAGACGTCCGGGATGGAGAACGTTTGGAACGTGCTTGCGAAGGCATAGATGTAATTATTCATGCTGCGGCTATTAAGCAAGTGGATACGGCCGAATATAATCCGGATGAATGCATAAAGACAAATGTACATGGAGCTCAAAATGTGATTAATGCAGCCTTGCGTACAAAAGTAAAGCATGTTGTGGCTTTATCTACGGATAAGGCTTGTGCTCCGATTAATTTATATGGGGCTACAAAGCTGACTTCTGATAAGTTGTTTGTTGCCGCAAATAATATTAGTGGTCCGCGGGATATCAAGTTTTCAGTGGTCCGTTATGGCAATGTTATGGGATCAAGGGGCTCTGTTATTCCTTTTTTCATTAACAAGAGAGATTCAGGTGCGGTAGAGTTACCTATTACGAATATGAAGATGACTCGTTTCAATATTTCGTTAGAAGCGGGAGTTGCTTTGGTCATGTTCGCTATCGGTCATCATTTAGGAGGTGAGATTTTTATTCCTAAGATTCCATCTTATCGAATAGTGGATGTTGCGAAGGCTATTGCGCCTAACCTTCCATTGGTGGAGGTCGGTATACGCCCCGGGGAAAAATTGCATGAGGAAATGATTACGGTCACGGATGCCATGAATACTATAGATCTAGGTCCTTATTATGCGATCTTGCCCTCTGTTGCGTTTAATCATAAATATGAAGACTATGTAAATCATCATAATGCGGTTAAGGTTCCAGAGGGATTCCATTATAGTTCTGATACGAATACGGAATGGGAGACTGTAGAGTCTATGCGGGAAAAAATAAAGAAATATGTAGATCCTAATTTTGAGATAAAATGATTACTAAACCTATTCCTTATGGACGTCAGCATATTACGGATGAGGATATTCAATGTGTAATAGATGCCTTAAAGTCGGATTATTTAACTCAAGGGCCAAAAATAAAAGAATTTGAGGAGGCTTTTGCCTCTTATGTCGGCTGTAAATATGCTATAGCAGTTAATAATGCTACGGCGGGTCTTCATTTAGCGGCTACGGTACTTGATGTGAATCTGGGTGATAAAGTGATTGTGACTCCTTTGACTTTTGCGGCTAGCGCTAATTGTATTCGCTTTCGGGGAGGTGAGGTTGTGTTCTGTGATGTAGAGGAAGATACCTATTTGATGGATATAAAGAAATTAAGCCGTTTATTGTCACAATCTCCCAAAGGCACTTATAAGGGAATTGTTTTGGTTGATTTTGCGGGTTATCCAGCCAATTTGGAGGCCTTTCGTCAATTGGCGGATGAGTACGGCTTATGGATTATAGAAGATGCTTGTCATGCTCCGGGTGGATATTTTATTGATAGTAAAGGTGAAAAGCAGCTATGTGGCAATGGGAACTTTGCGGATATTAGTGTTTTTTCGTTTCATCCGGTAAAACATATTGCGACTGGCGAGGGGGGGATGGCTACGACAAATAGTAAGAAATTATATGAAAAACTTTGTCTATACCGTACACACGGCATTACCAAGGATCCGGCACTTTTGTGCGAGAACCATGGTGGCTGGTATTATGAGATGCAGGAGCTTGGATATAATTATCGGATTACTGATTTTCAGGCAGCTTTAGGAATATCACAATTGAAAAGAGCCGATATGGGATTGGCACGGCGGCAAGAGATTGCCCGGCGATATAGGGAAGGTCTTTCCGATCTGAAGGGGGTTTCACTCCCTTTTGTATCGGATCAGGTCTTTCATGCCTATCATTTATTTATAATCCAAGTGGAGGATAGATTAGGATTATATGATTATTTGCATAAGAATAATATTTATGCGCAAGTTCATTATGTCCCTTTGCATCTGACCCCTTATTATAGGCAGTTAGGAAATAAAGAAGGAGATCAACCTGTGATGGAGGAATATTATAAGCATTGTTTGAGTCTGCCAATGTATCCGACACTGACTGATGAAGAGCAGGAATATGTAATAGCGAAGATTAAAGAATTCCTTTCTTAAAAAACAAATAGAGAGATGGACCAAAATATTCCTGCGGTTAGCATTGTTATCCCGGTATTTAATGTGGAAAAATACATTGGGAAATGTTTGGATTCGTTGATTTCCCAGACATTGCATAATATTGAGATTATCTGTGTGAACGATTGCTCTACAGATAAATCATTAGATATACTTCGGGATTATGAGGCAAAGGATAATCGTATTGTTGTTATTGATTTACCTCGGAATATAAAACAAGGGGGAGCCCGTAATGCCGGGATAAAAAAAGCGAGGGCTCCTTTCCTTGGTTTTGTTGATAGTGACGATTGGGTTTCTCTTGATATGTATGAAAATCTCTATACATTAGCGGTTACGCATGATGCGGAAATGGTTTGTGGTGACTATTTTCAGTATTATAGTGAACAAGATATTCGTTTACGGATTAACTGTAAGTCTGAATGGTTTTCATTGCCTGAATATGAGAGAAATAAGCGTTTTATTGAAGGTGAATGTCGGATTTGGACTAATATAATCAAAAAGGAAGTCTTTATCAGAAATAAAATAGAGTTTCCTGAGGAGCTATTCTATGAAGATAATGCGATTGTAACAGCTCTATATTTGAGTGCGAGAAAGATCGTGAAGGATAACCATCCTTATTATTATTATCGTTGTAATAATATTTCTACGACTCGGAGCATTAATAACTATCGCTTTTTTGACCGTTTGAAGACTTCTAAAATGTTTTTGGATAATATGCGTAGATTAGGTATCTATGAGATATATCCGGAAGAAGTAGAGTTTCGATTTACTGAGCTTTTTTATGTAAACTCAATTCTAGGCGCCATATCACAGTTTGATCCTCCTGAGAAAAAGTATGTGAATCAAATCAAGCGGGAGATGGAAGAGATATTTCCTTGTTTCATGAAGAATAGTTATTACAAGACAAAAGTTCCATTGAAACTTCGTATATTGCTTCGTGCTATTTATTTTCAGACTGATTTGGGCATAAGCTTGTATCAGATTTTGGTTAAATTAAGATCATAAAAATAACGAAAAAATGAAATGTTTGGCAATAATACCAGCACGAGGAGGTAGTAAACGGATTCCTCATAAAAATATAAAACCTTTTTTGGGCAGACCGATAATAGCATATTCAATAGAGGCCGCTCTTGGTACCGGACTGTTTGAGGAGGTGATGGTTTCGACGGATGATGTGGAAATCGCCGAGATAGCCCGTCAAGAAGGGGCTTCTGTCCCTTTTCTGCGTTCTACGGAAAATGCTAATGACTATGCTACATTGGCGGATGTATTGGTCGAGGTTGTCAATGCCTATAAAGGGAGAGGGTATGAGTTTGACTTGATCTGTTGTTTGCTTCCAACAGCCCCATTGATTTCTTCCGAGGATGTTCGTTCTGCTTATGATCAGTTAGTTATGTCTACCTTTGATTCTATCTGTCCGGTGGTCGCTTTCTCATATCCGATACTGCGTTCTTTATCGATAGATGAAAAAGGAAATTTAAACATGAATTGGCCAGAGTATAGATTTAGCCGGAGTCAAGATTTGCGCCCCGCCTATCATGATAGTGGTACGTTTTATTGGATAAAGACCTCTTCTCTATTAAAAGATAAAAAATTGCTAAGTGAGAATGGCACGGCGATTGTTCTGGATGAGTTTCGTGTACAAGATATTGATACGGATACAGATTGGGCTTTAGCGGAGATGAAATATAAACTACTTCATATGAGTTGATATGAGAGTTCTGATTTTAACTGAGGGATATTCGCACACAGGCTATGGGCATATTTCCCGTTGTACGGCTATTGCCCAAGTATTTCGGGAGAGAAACGCAAATGTAACCTTTATTGTAAATGGGGATGAGAGTGTAAAAAACTTAGTACAATCTTATCCTCTGTTTGTCTTTAATTGGTTGGAGAACACGGAACGTTTGCTTGAGTATCTATCTCAAGATGACATAATAGTTATTGATTCCTATTTGGCAGGAAAAGGACTTTATACCGAAATAAGACAGCGGGTAAAGGTCGCTGCCTATTTAGATGATTTTAATCGTTTGGAATATCCGGAGGGAATCATCATAAATGGGACGGTCGGTGCGGAATTGATACCCTATAAACGGAATCTTGGACAACATTATTTGTTAGGAAAAGATTTTGTGATTTTACGTGAGGCATTTAAAGACTTATGTGGTCATAGAGAAATCCGGGAGAAAGTAAAGACCGTCCTAATAACTTTCGGAGGAAGTGATCCTTTAAATCTAACGCCAAAAATTTTGGAGAAGTTGACGAACTGCTATGCTAATTTGAGGAAAATCGTTATCTTAGGGCCAGCATTTTCTCATAAGGCAGAAATAGAGAGGATGGCGGATGATAATACGGTTATATACCGTAATGTGGAGGCTGAAGTGATGAGAGATTTGATGTTAGCTGCGGATCTTGCGATCTCTGCGGCTGGACAGACGATAAACGAATTGGCGATAACAGGTCTGCCATCCGTTATCTTTAAGGTGGCTGAAAACCAAGGTAACAATATTGCGGGGTGGAAGAATATTGGCTTTGTCGATGAATTTATTGATGCCACAAAAGATTGGCATATAGATGATCTGGATAAGATTATATTAAAATTTGAGAACTCCGAATATCGGCGGGAGATTTTTTGTCGGGGGATAAGTCAAATCGATGGAAAAGGGGCTCATCGGATTATGAAAGCTGTAATCCGGATGTTTTATGAGATGAATATGGATATGAGATTGGCTAAAGAAGAAGACTTACTACCTCTGTTCGAGCTTACGAATGATCGGATGGTACGGCAAAATTCTTTTTCGACCCATGCTATATCATTGGATGAACATAGAAATTGGTTTTATGCGACCTTAAAGAATAGAGCAAGAAGACTATTTGTCTTTTACGAGAAAGAGAAATTAATTGGACAAGTCCGTTTCGATATTGAGGAAAATAACAGTGCGGTGATTAGTATAAGTATCGGAGCTAACTACAGAGGATTTGGACTTGCTCTTTGCTTATTGGAAAAGGCTTTGAGGCATTTCCATGAGCGTGAAAGGCAAATAAGTAAGATTTACGCATATGTGAAAACCGAGAATATGGCTTCAAGATATGCGTTTATTCGTGCTGGTTTTAAGGATTGTGTTAGTGATAATAAACATGCGTTGAAGTATTGTTATGTGTATGGAAACTAATTTATTCGAATATTTTGGTCTTGATCGGGAAGATTCCGATCGGGTATTTATTATAGCGGAAATGTCTGCGAATCATAATCATGATTTCAACATCGCCGTAGAGACCGTGAAAGCAGCCAAGGCTGCTGGTGCGGATGCCATCAAATTGCAAACCTATACGGCGGATACTCTTACATTAGATTGTGATAATGCTTATTTTCAAATAAAGCAAGATACTTTATGGGATGGAACCACATTGTATAAATTATATCAGAACGCCTTTACTCCTTGGAAATGGCAACCTGAATTAAAACGTATTGCGGAAGAGGAAGGTCTGATTTGTTTCTCATCTCCATTTGACAAAACATCTGTGGATTTCTTGGAGGCTATGGATGTTCCGGCATATAAGATCGCTAGCTTTGAGATTACGGATATTCCTTTGATCGAGTATGTGGCCTCAAAGATGAAACCAGTCATAATATCAACGGGAATAGCTACTTATGAGGATATTGAGGGGGCGATAGCCGCTTGCAAAAGAGTCGGTAATGATCAGATTGCCTTATTGAAATGTACATCTTCTTATCCGGCTCCTGTGGCGCTTGCGAACTTGAGGACGATTCCTGATATGAGAAAGCGTTTCAAACTTCCTGTAGGGCTTTCAGATCATACGATGTCTAGTTCGGTGGCGGTAGCCTCGGTTGCGTTGGGTGCTCGAATTCTCGAGAAGCATTTTATTTTGGATCGGGGTATAGGTGGACCGGATGCGGCTTTTTCTATGAATAAGGAGGAGTTCTCCGAAATGGTTCGATGTGTAAGAGAAGTCGAGATGGCATTGGGAAAGCCAACCTATGAGTTAACTGAAAAGGTGAGGAATAACAGGAAATTTGCCCGTTCCTTATTTGTCGCTCAAGATATGTATGCTGGTGATACAGTAACAGAAGAAAATGTTCGTTCTGTTAGACCCTCTGATGGTCTATCGCCTAAGTATTTACCGGATATATTGGGCAAAAAGGTGAAATGTGATATAAAAAAAGGAGAACCTTTCAAGCGGGAGTATTTATCAGATGATTAACTAAAGTTAAAATATATGCTTTATGAAACACCATCTACTTTTATTTATTATGGTATTTCTATTTCCTTTTATGGCTTGTGGTGATGATGAGCTAAAGGAAATATATAACCCAAATTTGCTTCGTAGTACGTCTATTGACGATAGTAGCCTACATTTGGCTTTTCCTGCCATTGCGGGGAATAAGGATCGAAGTAAGATTATCGTAGTTTATAGAGAAGGTTCGAGCCACGTTAGTTTTGATAGTAAGTTAATACAGATGGAGAGTTTCGATAAAGGAAAAACATGGGTTAACAGGAAGGTTATATTTGCTCCAGTTAAAGGGCATGACGTGAGGGATCCTCAGCTTTTAGTATTACCTAATAACGGTATACTTTGCCGTTTCTTTGAAAGAGGATCGGAGACGGAATCCATTGTGAAAAGCATTTGTTCGGAGAATTGGGGTATTTTCTATGGATCGCCTGTTTTATTTCCTTTTCCAAAAGACGAGACATTTGCGGCAGCCCGTGGGAATATGGTTATAATAGATGATGTAATTTATGCGGTATGTTATAATCGTTGGGCTGTTACATGGTTGGAAAAATCGGAAGACTTTGGGAGGAGTTGGGAGGTTGTATCTTGGTTAGATGAGCGTCTGTGGACAAATCAAATAGAATGTGGACGTATTAATGAGGCCTCGCTGGGGTATTATGATGGGAAAATGTACGTTGTGGGTCGTCAACAGTCAGAGAATGGAGACAATCGTCTTGAGATTGGAGTTAGTGAGGATTTGGGGGTGACTTGGACATGGAGTTTTTTACCGATAGAAGGGCATGCTCCTTCTTTAACTCCTTATAAGGATGCTTTTATACTAACTTACCGGAATGTTAAGGACTCCAATCGTGGTAAATATAGTTTTGATACGGTACTTCTTAAAGATGGGAAGTTGGCTAGTAATCCTGCTAGTCTTTTTGAAAGCGATAATTTTGATGTCGGCTACGGAGATGTTCTTACTTTACCAAATAGTTTCTTGGTTTGCTGTTATCAACCGGGCTCTATCCGTTGTTATGAACTGAAATATGATGTTTTCAATTATAGATGATATGGATAAGAGAGAAAGGGATTATTCGATTGATTTTGTGAAGGGAGTTGCCATTCTCTTTGTGATATTGTTGCACAATATGCCAAATGAATCTATTTACTCAATTGCTTACATTGGGCAGGCTGTTCCTTTATTTTTATTGGTGTCATCTTATTTGACTTATGGTGGTTTTCAGCGAAAAGGTTTCAACGGTTATTTCTCTGCTAGGAATGTGAAGAAGATGTTAGATCGTGTTTTTCTCCCATTCTTTCTCTTAATTTTTTCTCAATGTGCAATCTTTTATCTTCTTAAAGGTGGAGTAGATTGGCAGCGGCTTTATATGCAAGGTGGCTTTGGTCCAGGATCCTATTATCCATGGATCTATTTACAGTGTTGGCTGATATTGCCTTTTGTTATTTTTCTGGTTAATTGTCTTTCTTTTAGGAGGTCTTTTGTGTTATTTGTTGGGATTTGTGCTTTGGGTGAATGGTTTACCTGTGTATTTCATGTGCCGGATAATGTTTATAGACTTCTTTTTTATCGATATTTATTTCTTTTGTATTTATGCTGTGTTATTTTGAAGTTTAAAATAAAGTTGAACGTTTGGGTTTGTGGATTAGCTCTTATAGCCTTGTTCTTGGCTATTTTAGAGATATATACTTCTGTAGATTTGATGCCATATCTTACGAACCAATGGAAAGGATATCATTGGGTTGATTATTTTTATACTTTATTTGTGTTTTTCTTGCTGGTGAAACTATATAATTATATAATGAAGTCACGACTATCTGTTTTCTTTGTAAAATTGGGTAATTACTCATATGAAGTGTTTCTTTTCCAGATGTTGGTGTTTAGTTTGATTAGTGAGAAAAGATTTTTCTTTATCGAGAATGAGGTGTTTAGAAACATAGTATATGTGTGTTGACAACTATTGTATTTTCTATTGTTCCTGTACTTGTTTATAAGGAGTACATAAAGAAATTGTATGTTAGATGATCAAATTGTAGAAAATGAAAATAATTATTAAAATGATGTGCTTATTCTTCTTGTTGGCATGTACTAAAGATGAAATGAATACATTTGAAGGAGCGATTCCTTTTTATAAGGAAGGTATATCCAATTTAAGATCGGATATATTAGATAAAAAGGATGGTGTTCAAAATAGTCTGTTTACTTTTATCTCAAACGTTTATACGGATGAACTATCCCAAGAAGTAATTATTCGTATATTATCAGATGATATAGATTTATCGGTAGGAAAAGATTTAGGATTTATGAATATTTATAAGGAACGAGTGGATATTTATAAATCCAATAAGGATTATCAAGCTGCCTTAAATGAGTCTCTTCCTTTGTCCTTTACACTTAATAAGGATATGTTATATTCGATAGGTTTTGATAAAAGGGAAGATAGTGTTTCTTTTTTTATAAGGGAGATAGAGGCTGACAAAAACGTACTAAAGGAATTTAAGCGGACTTATTCTGCGCAAAAGGATCCTTATCAACTTTTGATGTGGGGGAAACCTTTCTTTGCGGTGAGGCGTGGTGAAGTAAAGCTCTTAGATTCATGGATAACAGCTCCTTTTCATAACCCTGTATTGAGTATTTTTGGAGACTCTTTTGTAGAGGGGACAATGTTACTTATTAATGGTATAGATCGAAAATATCGTTGGAGTTCGATGCTTACTTCTGTATTGGGAAAAGAACGATGTTTGATAGATGGTAAAGGAGGAGAGATGATGTCTGATGAATTTATTAATCGATTTAAGATAGAAAATTCTTGGTATAAGACTAAGTACGTTATTTTAGCCTTAGGCACAAATAATTACCTTAATGTTGAGGAATATAAGAAATATATGCTACAAGCTATATCTATTTTAAGAAATAATGGACAAATCCCTATTTTACTCACAGTCACTCCTCGTAAGGATCGTGACTATGAGCCTGTTAAACTAATAAATGACTGGATTAAAAGTATGAATATTAAATATATAGATATGCATGAGGCTGTGACAAAAGAAAATGATCCAACCCAATGGAGAGATGGTTATTTATTTTATGACGGTATACATCCAACTCCGAATGGATATAAAGCAATGTATGAGCAAGTCTTGAAGGATTTACCAGAAATCTTTAAAGAAGATCATTTAAGTATGTCATACCAAAATTCATAACTCCTTATTATATTGGGGATATAACAACTTACTAAAAAAGAGCCATTCATGGTTAGTACATCTGCATATCCTATGTCCATGTCCATATTACTATATAAAGTAACAGGGGTAGAAGCTATTTGGCCATTTTTCCAAAAAGCGAGATCTAAAGAATAGCCAGAAGATGTAACATTTGCTTTATTTCTAAAAGTAAGAATGTAGCCATTATTATAAGAGGTTAATGAAGGTGCATCAGCTGATATATTTATATCTTGCCAGCTCCACGTTTTTCCCATATCATTACTTGTACCATATGCGGAAGGTCCGGTAGCGGCCTGTCTCGCAATACAAAATATTTTTCCATTCTCGTATCCTAAAGATGTTTCATTTATGCCATTTTTAAGCTCTGATACATAACGACCATGTATTTCCTGAATCAGTAGATTTTGTTAGCCAAGCACGGACGGAGTCGTAAGAGACAGAATAGATTATACCATTAAGAAGAAGCATATTACCTCTAGCGGCAGCATCGCCTGTCCAATTAGGAGCAGATGAACCTGGTAATGTGATCGGACTTTGATAAGTGTTGCCAAAATCGCTGGATCGGATACATTTGACTGTATGTTTATTTGCTGTTCTTTCAAAAAAGCGACATATTAGAGTATTATCAGATAATACTAAAAATTGTGGATCTCTAGCATCTGTATTAGGGCTCGGTGTATAAATGACTTTTTTATCTTTCCAAGTCTTGCCATAATCATAACTTGTTAGTTGGATAATTTTTCCATCATAACTTAAGTGACTATTCCCTTCTCTGTAAGCAATTAAAATTTTACTTCTGTTTGAATTTCCGGCGATAGTTGTGAAAGCGACATGTTTGTCACTTTTTATAACATCAACTCTATTTATTAAATTAGGATTATATCTACAAGCATATACCCACTTCAGATATTGTGGCATATGAGGGCGCCAAGTCTCCTTTGACAAGCTAACCCCATCTTTTGACTTAAAATGTGTAGTATTTGTTTGCATTGAATAAATATTTCCAGTCTGGGTAGGACTGTAACCTATAACGCCATTACCCTCATAAGGGTCATATCCACAATCAGGTGAAGCTTGTTTTAAACCATATGCACCGTTTGGTAAAGTAATATTTTTTGTTACTCTATAAAAATCCACGACGTATCGCCCAGGATCTAGTTTGAAAGCATCTTTATTTTCTTCTGTGATATTAATAATTGCATTGGCCATTCCCTCACGTATGATTGCACTTGTATGACCTGTAACTGTAATAGGTTCATCTGCTATTGGTTTTGTGGAATATAGAATATTCACCTCATCAATAGTAGCTGATTTTGTGGATATGTCTTTTTCTGACAAATCTAATCTATGGTTCTCTATATCTTCTGAACAAGAGAATAATGATATCAAAAATATATAAGTGTAAGTTATAGTTTTCATTTTATTTTGTTGTTTTTGATGATTTTTTTAGTATATTTATTCTATAAATATACACCTTAAACTAACAGAGAAGATAATATGAATGAGGTTACTGGTTATTGAAGATTTTTTATTCAATCAATTTATTCTCTATTTTTAATGCATTGATAAAGAGTTCCCATGAAACAGTCATTTTTTCTTTATTTTTTTCTCGAAGAGCTTGAGCCTCCTTTTTACTTTCGCCAAGAACGTCAATAGATGGATAACCGTCTTTGAGATATATTTTTCCGTCTAGCATATCATGGAGTAGAACTAAATCGTTGATGATATGAGACATAATAGAAGATGTTTCTGTAAAAGTAATTATATTGAATAAATGTTCCCCATTTAAGTAAAAACAGAGATTCCTTTGTGAGCTAGGTCTTATATTTTCTTTGATAACTTCATTATTGAAAGTGATTTCACCTGTTGCTATATTAAAAGATTTTATATCATTGCTGGAAAATAGAATATTGGGTTCTTCTACTTGCTTTTCACTACTTAGGCTAGTCACAATAATTGGTGGCATAATTTCATCACTATTGTTATTTTCATCATTCTTGCATGATAATAATAATGATAATACGATTAGAAATAGAAATTTGTTCATAATATTTTGTATTATAAGGTTAAAAAACAATAAGCCTTTTTTGTTTTTTCAATTTACGGTTATATTCATGATTTACAAAATATATAATGTTATCTATTTATAAATTAAATTAAATAAGCTCTTGTTTGTAAGTTTTTTGATTTAAAGAAGTTCCTATGAGAGATACTTAGTAATCCTTTTTATTTAAAAACTTCCACCACTACATAAAACAGTGCTATGTAGTAATAGATATTGTTAATTTTTTCACACGTTTGAAAACTAGTAAGCGGTAGTTTGCCGTAATATGTCATTCCGCATAGTTGTTGAAAGTTTGAGTGTTTGGAATGATCATGTCCGGAGAAATATTTTGTGAGAAGTTGACCGATTTGATCATGTGAAATCATCCATATTGAACGTGTGGTTTTAGGGCTTTTTTCTTTTGGATATCCGTAGTTATAAAGTAAGTTGGCTTCATCGGCAAAGTAAGTTAACTTACTTAGGCATTCCAGCTAGTTAACTTTGTTGATGAAACAGGCTTCACCAATTTAGTCTCATCTTCGTCGTATGAAAGGGGGAGGACATTACCTATATTGAGGTAAAATGTGCTTGTTGATCCTGCCAATTTTATATATTGGCTAGGAGTCTGGTGCTGTTCAGATGAGAGCTTTAGCGATTCGTTATCTATTATTGAAACCGTAAGTTATTTACTATACAAGCCGTAAGCCTAGCACTAGGTATAGCCGTAAGCCTACGGTTAGACAAGTCGTAAGTTGTTCACTTTAATGGGGCTTGATAGATTGGGTTTATACGTATCACCATTAAATATCGGATGAGCTCGTATTGATGATTTTTAAATGTATGTTCATTTTTTTCTTTTCTATTATAATCCACGTTTGTAATAATTGGGACATGAACTGATTATTACAAACGTGGAACGTGGATAAAAGTAAGTTAGAATAGGCTATCCTTGGGAGCGATAAGCCCCAATTTTTCTAGTAACGAACGGAATCTTGCCTTAATGCGTGCCTTCATGGGGATATGCCTAATAAAGCTTTTGTCCAAACCGGATGTGTCTAAATAGAACGCGAAATCTTTTTTGAAAGGAGGCTCAAATTCGATAAACCAAGGTTTGCTGCCGCTGTAATGCAAGATAACGGGGTCAGTGATAGCTTGCTCTCTTTCATCCCGGTAAGTTCGGCTAATCAACGGGTCCTTGAAAAAATATCCGTGTTGTACATTGTACTTCATGGGCAGGGTTAGCTTGATCTCTTTTAATACTATATTCAATACATCTTGATCATGGTATCTAAGTCTCTCAGGGTATTTGTTGATTATCTCGAAAAAGCTTTCTGAAAGATTATTTTCTCGCCAATATCTTAGGTTGACCAATAATACCCCAGCGTTGAAATAGCCAAGAGATGGGGAATATTGGAGCCGGTTGTAGATACGTATGTCATCTATTGACATATCAGGGATTACTCCGGCGGCATAGCTTTTTATATCTGTATCCCATAATGAGCGTAGTGAGTGGCGGACGACAACATCACAGTCGAGATAAAGGACCTTCTCAACGCTTTTGGGAAGTATATCCGTCATGATAAGTCTAAAATAGGTCGCTAACGTGATATGTCTACTTATCGGGCAGTTGGCGAAAACCTTTTTATCTACAGTATAGAACTGGATTTGCTGGCCATATTTGGCTACGACCTTTTTCAATACCTCTTGGTTTTCAGGGGATATTCCCTCTGTCAAGATATGTACCGTAATCTCCTCTTTCGGGTTATTCACACAAATAGAGGTTACTAATACACCACAGGGTATGACATAATTATTGTCTGTGCAACATACAATATCCATAGGATGTGTTTTTTATTCAGGTTAATACTGTGTTTCTACTGTCTATGTTTTTTTAGGATCAACGAGAGAATGAAATCTATCTCTTCCCATTTAAGCAAATAGGATAGAGTTAGATAATAGCAGATACCTATAATTATACCGACAATGAGTTTAAATAATAAGATAGGGATAAAACTTACGCAAACGTATATGATTAGTCCCATCGATATGGATAACAAGAGTATAGGACATAAAGCCTTAAGCTCTTTTCGCAGGTAAACATCGGGTAAAAGTCTTTTAGTGAATCTTGTCAATACATAGATGTCACATAAGGCATAAGCAGCGATACCGGCGCACATGATGGTGATCCCAAATGGAATGGTAATGACTAAGATAGTAACCGCAATGAGCTTTTTTATGATCTCGGATCGCAGGGAATAATCACTTCTCCGTTTTACGTTGAGCAGATCCCAGTTCAGGCGTGAGATCGGGTCCCACATATAAGCGATACTTAATATTTGTAAATATGGTATGGTATGTACCCACTTATCTGTCAAGATAACACGAATTAATGGATCAGCCAGTACACATAAGCCGATCATCAACGGGAATATGATGAAGGCTGTCATACGGATGAACATGAAGAACTTTCGTTGCAGTTCCTCGTTATCATGCTGTATTTGGCATTCTATCGGATAAGTGACCCGTGTGATGATGCTTGTTATATTAACGGAAACGTATTGGGCAAGAGAAGTAGCCCTGTTGAAGTTTCCCAGATCAGCGGATGAAAAATATTTACCAATTACCAATGAGTATAGATTCAGATATATCGTATGAAGCAATCCTCCGGCAAGTAATTTAGATCCGAATCCGAACAATTCCTTGAAAGACTCTTTGGAGAAACATAGGCGAGGAATCCACCGGGTACTTCCCCAAAGTAATATCAAAGCTAATAAATTCGTGAGTAAACTTTGGATGACCAGTGTCCATACACCATAACCATGATAAGCCAGCCATATACCTATTCCTCCACTTATAGCTACTGTGCTGAATGAGATGATAGCTTGCTTTTTGAAATCGAGGGAAATGGTCAGTTGTGCTCGTTGTACGGCGCAGAATGAGGTCAAGATTAAGTTTAATCCTACGAATTTTATGATGGTTTCTAGTTGAGGCTGGCTGTAGAATGAGGCTATGAATGGAGCGGTGGAGAAAAGGAGAAGGTACATGGCTATCCCGATAAATATATTGAAAAAGAATACCGTCGAATAGTCTACATCTGTTCTTCCCTGTTTCTGGATAAGAGCGTTCGAGAAGCCACTATCAACGAACGTTTGAGCTACCGCCATGAAAATACCAAGCATGGCGACAAGCCCATAGTCGGAAGGCGACAAGATACGAGCGATGAAAAGACTTAACACGAATTGAGCTCCCTGTACCGAAAGCCTTTCCATGCTACTCCAAAAAAGACCGTTTACTGTTTTGCCTGCCATGTATTATTCGGGTTGTTTTTGAGAGGTTGATTTATTAGCCAACAATTGGTGCTTTTGCTCAGACATTACAAGCCCTAACAACATCATTATAAAGAAACCCCGATGTCCGGTAAACGTGGCATCTGCGATATTCTCAATCAATAGATACCCGATGATAAGAAAAGGTATAATAAAATATTTCTCCTTTTGCGTAGAGAGAAATAGTTTGTAGGCTTTCCGTATGATATAGGCGAAAAATAGTATATATAAGAATACGCCTATTATCCCAAATTGAGCTAAACAGGGATAATAGGTGTCCGCTATATAACTATAATTGTTTTTACTGATCCCTTTTACATTCTCGATACCGTATTTTGCGTATAGAGGCGAATAATAAACGCCAGAGGAGTGGGAGGCAAAACTAGCGAAGCCCGACCCAAATGGGAAAAAGTCCTTGAAAATCTCGAAAGATGTGACGTATAGCATGGCACGGGCCATGAATTCCTCGGGAACACTGTCCAAGGATTTACCCACACCAAAGTACATGACCATTTTTTTCCAGCTAGCTAAAACCATTGCGGCAAGACTTAATACGGCTATCGCTATTGTCTTGAAATTGAGCTTCAGACGACTTATGTTCCCGAAGAATATCACGGTGACCAGAGATATGATAAAAAATCCATAGAACTTTGAACGAGCCGAGAATAATCCAATCGCTAAAATAAGGATAAAGATCATCTTATCAATTTTAGCACCTTCGCTACAATAATAATAAAGCAGGGAGGATGCGGTTATGATAGCGGCGAAATAAGCGACATGCCCAACAGTTACCCTGAAGGCGAGTGGATAGACTAGAGACGCACATCCTATAAGAAACATGAAAAAGGATATAATAAGAATGATTTTCTTTATCAAATCTTTCTGTTTCGAACTAAATACAGGACAGAGATAATAAACTGCGAAAAAAGCTAAATAGGGTTTAAATTGGATAATCATGTCTGAGATGATTCCTTTCGCAGAGTTACTATGTATATAAAACGAATAAATCGTATAAAATATGAAAACAGAGCTTACCGCTAGAAATGACTTATTTATAGCCCAATCCGGCGTCTTGAATGTTGCGAAAATAAATAAGATAAGCAAGATGCAAGCACATATCTCATCTATACTATCAAATCCGATCGTTCCATAAAGGACCAATCCAAATATGAACGTGAAAATAAATAAGTTATAAAATTGCTTGTTTATGAATTCTTGTATCATCTTTTTTATTTGCTAGGAACGACCTTTGGTTGTAACTGAAATGTTTCTTTTTCTCTTTGAGGTGCACTTGTGAGGTGCTGAGCCTCAGATTTGATCTTAAATCTGTTTTTCCTAAAGAAATAAAAGAAACTTTTCAAATGAATTAACGTTTTCTTATTAAGACGCTGACTACTTCTTTGGTGAACATGCGTCATTTTGGATAAAGGGTAATAGACTACCTTCTTATTCTTTTTCCAACAACGATAGCAAATATCCATATCTTCTACATACAAGAAGAATTTCTCGTCAAATCCTTTTAGTTCATTGTAGAATGTGTGAGAGATCAAAAACGCTGCTCCCATACACCAATCGACCTCTGTAGGAGTGTCCATAGGAAGGTTCTTCAGTAAATAGGTTTGAACATTTTTATTGCCGGACTTATCATTTCCTTTGGTAAGAGCCCGATTTAGCAAAATCTTAATTGAAGGAAATCTACGTGCAGAATATTGCAATGAGCAGTCCCGGTTTTGTAACTTGGGTGCGACAATTCCACATGAAGGATGTTTTATCGCATAGTTGTATAATTTGTCGATTGCTCCTTGCGTTAATATGATGTCTGGGTTTAATATAAGTATATAATTCCCTATAGCATGTTTTGCTCCAATATTATTATTTCGGGCAAAACCATATTTCTTTTGATTCTCAATGAGTTTTATGGTAGGATAATTGTTCCGGATATAATCGGCGGTTCCGTCAGTAGAACAATTATCAACAAAAATAACCTCGAATGAAACGGATGGACTTCCTACTGAATACAAAGACGCAAGCATCTCTTTCACGTATGAAAGGTGATTCATGCCAACTGTTATAATCGATATTTCTGGTTTCATTATCATTTTGTCCTATTATATTTTTAATTTTATAGATGCAATTTATGTTCTATTTGTTGATGATAGATTGTATTTTTCACCTATTATAACATTATTAAGTTTGTTGGTCGGGTTATTACCTTAAACCGATTCTTCTTTAAAAAGTAAATCGTACCATCAGATGAGCAATTATCTACGATGATGACTTCGAGCGGGACTGATGGTCTTCCTGTCGTGAACAACGAATTTAGTATCTCCATGATATATTTGAAATGATTCCTTGTTATGGTTATAATAGATACATAAGGTGTCATAAACTAGTATATGCGTTTTGATAAGACAAAGACATTTTCTTCGCTGTATAATGCTTTTGGAATATGTCTTGTACTTCTCGTGCGACTTCTGTACGATCTAACAGGAGCACTTTTTCTATTTTGTCGAATAAACTATTACTGTCTTTATTGTTGAAAATATATCCTGTCGTGACGCTCATCTTCGATAGCACCTCTTGGTGTGAAGGTATATCAGAAAGTAACATAGGTAATCCTACTGTCATACTCTCCAACAGCGTGTTTGCCAATCCTTCGACATCTGAGGCTGAAATATAATAATCGGAAGCGATTAAGTAATCATAAACATTCGTTTTAAAACCGGGTAAAAGAATCCGGTCATCACCTTCTTTTTTTAAATCTTCCCATAAGGGTCCCTCACCGAGCATGATCAATCCCACTTGCTTGGCCCCTATTTGTTTAAAGGCACGTATTAATAGTTCAGGATTCTTCTCTCCTGAGAAGCGCCCGATAAAAATAAAATATCGGATATCGTCTTTTAGTCCTAAATCTTTTCTTAGCTTTTGCCGATAAATCGGATCGCAATTCCAGATGGGTAACGAAGATCCATTGGGTATGCAAGAGATGTCCCAACCTTTATTTTCTTTATAGAGTTTTCCTACACTTTCAGAGCAACCTATGGGGAGATCTACTTTTCGGGTGAAGAAATGGTTCAGTTGATTGACGATATCTCCTTTAAATTTTCCATATAATATCTGCTGCTGCAGTCCCGGATAGATATGAATCGTATAGATTCGTTTATACTTTCGAGGTAAAAAGCACATTAAATATAATGAACGCGGACAATGCGCATGAAGCATATCCGGATTGATCAATTTTACCTCTTGTTTTAGTGCCGTGAATAAAGCGAATGGATTAAGAGGTGTTTCTGGTGCCAATTGATGAATCGAAAGCGGATACTTCTGGAAATCCTTAATTCGGGTAGTTTTTTTCTCTGGTATGAAAGTAATGATAGATACCTTGAACTTGGAGAAGTCCATATATTGGATAATGTTATACATAACATTAACCGGGCCTTCGTTGCATAATGATGATACCAAGAAACAAACTTTAGTCATGCTCTCTTCCTTATTTTTCTTTACTGTCAAACTGTACCTGCAATAATAACGGACGGGTGAATCTATTATTGTTGATTTCTCCGTTTGTTTAACAATGTAAGATTTCCCTCTATTAAAGGGAAATCGAATACAAAGTTAACAGTTATTTCTTTAAAAACAGACGAATATATGATTTTTTTCAATTTGTATATTTATGATAGCGGATTTCTCTGAATTATTGTACATTTGCATACGTTTTTAAGATATTTTGAGAAACAAAGGGAATTATGAAAATAGCAATAGTTGGAACAGGCTATGTAGGCTTGGTAACAGGTACGTGTTTTGCGGAAATGGGTACAGAGGTGTTTTGTGTAGATGTGGATAAAAATAAGATCGATAATCTGAAGAAAGGCATCGTTCCCATTTATGAGCCGGGTTTGGATGAATTGGTGGCTCGTAATATGCAGGCGGGACGTTTGCATTTTACTACCGAGTTAAAAGAATGTCTGGATGAGGTGGAAGTCTTGTTTTCCGCAGTGGGGACGCCTCCAGATGAGGATGGAAGTGCGGACTTGAAATATGTGCTGGAGGTTGCTCGGACCGTGGGAAGATATATGAATAAATATATTTTGGTCGTTACTAAAAGCACGGTTCCTGTTGGTACTGCCCAAAAGGTAAAGCAAGCTATTAAAAATGAGCAAATTAAACGGAATGTAAATATAGAGTTCGATATTGCTTCTAACCCTGAGTTCTTGAAGGAAGGGGCTGCGGTAAAGGATTTTATGAGTCCGGACCGTGTAGTTGTAGGAGTGGAATCCGAGCGTGCCGAGAAATTGATGTCAAAGTTATATCGTCCGTTTTTACTGAATAATTTCCGGGTGATTTTTATGGATGTTCCTTCCGCTGAAATGACTAAATATGCGGCAAACGCAATGTTGGCGACTCGTATCAGTTTTATGAATGATATCGCTAATTTGTGTGAGATTGTCGGTGCTGACGTAAATATGGTGCGTAAAGGGATTGGAACGGATGCTCGTATCGGTAGTCGTTTTCTGTATGCGGGTTGCGGATATGGAGGTTCTTGTTTCCCGAAAGATGTCAAGGCGCTTATGAAGACCGCTGCCGATAGTGGTTATCAGATGCGTATATTGGAAGCGGTAGAGGCTGTAAATGAAGAGCAGAAGTCAATATTGTTTCGTAAGTTGGTGAAGCATTTTAACGGGGATATTAAAGGCAAGCGTATCGCTTTATGGGGGTTGGCGTTTAAGCCGGAGACAGATGATATGCGAGAGGCTCCTTCATTGGTTTTGATCGAAAAGTTAAGAAACGCCGGATGTCTGGTTTCGGCTTATGATCCAGTGGCTATACCTGAGGCTCAAAGACGTTTGCCTGAAGATGTGATTTCTTATGTTAAAGATATATATGAGGCTGTGATAGATGCGGATGCACTATTGTTGGTTACTGAATGGAAAGAATTCCGTATGCCTTCTTGGTCTGTTATTAAGAAATTAATGGCTACGCCTTTAATCTTGGATGGACGTAATATCTATGATAAGGCAGAATTGGAGGAGGCCGGTTTTATTTATCATTGCATAGGTCGGTAAAGACCTTTTGGTTGGAAATAAGTTATGGGGCTGTGTTGCAATTCTTTGCTTGACTCAACCCCATTGTCTATTTCATCAATTCTTTCTTTAACGAACACCCACTACATCCGCAACAAGGGTCTTTGGATTTGGGGGCGGCGAACATTCGATAAACCTTATATGCGATATATCCGATAATCGAGATACCAATAACGTAAACTGCTATATCTTGCCACATACCTATAAATTTACCTCCTATATATAACTAAATAAAACATAGGAAAGTTCTTAGCAAAATAAACCCACAAAGAAATTTCCCGTTTGATAAACAATGAAAGAAACGATCCATGCTAGGACACAAGTATAAATGATAACGAATATACCCCATTTCCATGAGCCAGACTCGTTGACAATAGCCGATATAGTCGCTATGCACGGAAAATAAATCAAGACGAAAAGCATTAAGCTAATCGCTATGAGCGGTGTGAATACCAAATTACCTTCCGCGTTACGGTCTTGCTTCAAACGCTCCGACAGGGCTTGGCTGTCATCATCGGCATTCCCCGTGTATAATACGCTTAACGTGCTGACAACAACTTCTTTCGCCGCCATACCGGTAAGTAGGCTTACACTCATTTTCCAATCGAATCCTAAAGGAGCCAAGATCGGTTGAATCGTCTGGCCGATACGCCCGATATACGAATTTTGTTGGTGGTCGATTGCCTTCAAGCGTTCTAACTCCTCTATCGTATCTGTTTTTTCTTGAGAATCCAACTCCGTATTTTCGATCTCCGCTATCTGGCGATCAAACTGATCTCCGCTCTCCGAATGTCTGGGGAAATACCCAAGGAACCAGATGATGATAGAAGCGACCAAGATGATACCTCCCATCTTGTGCAAGTATTGTTTCGCTTTCTCCCACATATGGATCATGATGGATTTGCCGGTAGGCATCCGGTAGGGGGGGAGTTCCATTACGAAAGGAACATCCTCCTCGTTAAACAGGAAGCGTTTGAAAAGACGGGCCATGATAACTGCCAGCAAGATTCCGGATACATATAAAGCTAATAACACAAAGCTGGCGTTCTTCGGGAAAAACGCCCCGGTCAGCAATACATAAACCGGCAGGCGGGCGCTACAGCTCATCAACGGATTTACCAACATCGTTATCATCCGGCTATTACGGCTCTCTATCGTACGGGAGGCCATGATAGCAGGAACATTACAACCGAATCCCATCACTAAAGGGATGAACGACTTTCCATGCAGTCCCATCTTATGCATGATCTTATCCATGATAAAAGCCGCACGTGCCATATATCCGGAGTCTTCCATGAACGATATGAACATATACAGAATCAAGATATTCGGCAGGAACACGATAACACCTCCCACGCCACCGATGATACCATCCACGAGAAGATCCTTCAAAGGTCCTTCCGACATATGGTTGCGCACGAAATTACCGATCACCTCGACCAATGCCTCTATCCATTCCATCGGATAGCCTCCCAAACGGAAAGTGGCCTCGAACATGATCCACATGAATAGGATAAAGATAGGGAAGCCTAAGACTTTATGCGTGACGAATAGATCGATGATCTGCGTACTCGTTGCCTCTTTGATCATATTTTGTTCGTAAGTCTCACGCAACGCTCCGGAAATAAAGCCATAGCGTGCGTTCGTGAATGCGGTCTCACAATCCTCTTGCAATAACTTTTCTATTAGGGCTGTATTACGGTCTCTTTCTTGGAAGATCGTTTCGGCACCGGGCAGCGTTTTTATAAATGTCTCTATCTCCCGGTCTCCCTCTAATAGCTTGATAGATAGATAGCGCTTTGACAAGCTTTTGGGTATATCCACGCTATTTTTCAAGGTCTTCCTAACGTTGCTGATCCCTTTCTCTAAAGACTCTCCGTAATTAATATGGATATGACGGATGACAGGATCTTCTTCTTCGTATACCTTGATTACACGGTTAAACAAATCCTCTATGCCAAAGCCTGTTTTACTTACGGTCGGGATAATCGGTGCCCCGATCATTTTCGCTAAGGACTCATGATCGAATTTATTACCATGGCGTTCCAGCTCATCATACATGTTTAAGGCGATTACCATGCGAACGTCCATATCGATCAGTTGGGCGGTCAAATATAGGTTTCGCTCCAGATTGGATGCGTCGATAACATTGATCACCACGTCTGGTTGCTCTTCATTCAAATGCTTACGCACGTATAATTCTTCCGGCGTGTAAGCGGATAGGGAGTAAGTACCCGGTAAATCTACGATGCGGAATGTATAGCCATTCTGTTGGAAGGTTCCTTCCTTGGCATCTACGGTCACGCCGCTATAGTTACCCACATGCTCATGTGCTCCGGATGCGAAATTGAAAAGAGAGGTCTTTCCGCAGTTCGGATTACCAACCAAGGCTACGTTAATTGTTTTTCCTTTATGTAATGCGATGGCTTGCAATTCATTGCCGGAAGGCAGGATAAAAGAGTCTGCACTCCTGTTCGTATCTTGTACCGAGGTAGCTTGTTCCTTCTCGAAATCCGCCGCGCTAACGACTTCGATCAATGCGGCGTCCGAGCGTCGCAATGAGACATCATATCCCATTACACGATAGTGAATAGGGTCTTTGAGCGGAGCGTTTTGTATAACGATCACTTCTTTCCCTCTGATAAATCCCATCTCGATAATGCGTTTGCGGAAAGCTCCGCGACCCATTACCTTTACTATAACACCTTTATCGCCTGTGCGAAGTTCTGATAATCTCATGTCCTATTAAATGTTACGCGAAGGTAGCTTGAAAACTTCGTACCACCAATACCAACTAATAGGTATTTTTTTATTTCCATGGGTTGTTTTTCGAGTATTTTATGTATGTTTGTGCCACAAATTTCAACTTTAGACAAATGAAACTACGAATTACTTTGTTCACCACCTTATTGGTTCTTCTGTCTGCTTGTTTTACAGGCTGTAAAAAAGAATTGAAGGATTTCTCTTTTAGTTATAGTATGGAAAGTGTAGATAACTACAAACTAATGGTTCTGTTTGATAGTGACAAGACATTCCGTATCGAGGAGTATAATTATTATATGGATAATTTCGCCAAGAAACGAGATCCTAAAATTATGGAGGGGACATTGACTGACGAGGAGTTTGCTTCTTTAAAACCGATTCTGCAAAAATGTAATTTCTTTAAGATGAAAGACTCTTATGGCTTTGAGGAGGAGACGAACCGGGATTTAGGGGATATCATGTATCAGGTTTCATTTACCACGGAAGGTAAGGAGAAATTTATCTCTATCCGTAATAGCGATACCGGACAATTTTCCGCTTCTTTCGTGAAGTTGATCGGTTTTATCAATACATTCTTGAATAATCATAAGAATGACTAAACGCTTTTAGCCGGAGATGGAGAATAAACGAAACCGGGTTCTATTGTGCTTAGGCTCTAATTGGGATAAAGAGAAAAATATGGAGCGCGCGGCGGAGATGCTGCGTGCTCATTTTGTTTTTATACAGTTTTCTCAGCCAGTTTATACGGAACCGATCGATTGTCCATTATCAACTACATTTTTGAATCGAGTGGCTGTTTTGTATAGCGAGGAGAGTCCGGCGCGAATAAAGGATGTCTTGAAAGATATAGAATGCTGCATCGGCCGTAAGCCGGAAGATAAATCTTGTGGGCGTGTGCCGATAGATATTGATTTATTGCAGTGGAACGACCAAATCTTGAAAGCAGAGGACTTGACCCGTGAATATGTTCTAGATGGCATCTGCTCGCTCCTTGCCGCAGGAGAGAATGATGAATGGTGCCAATAGAAAACCAAAGGAGCCGCTGTTGCGGATCAATGCGTTGATACCTTTGCATATCAAAGAAAGAACTGGGTTGTTTCGGTCTGCGTTATAAAATCCTTTCTCTACTTTAAGCTTGAACTGGTAGGGTGCCAATAAGTCCTCATAAGTCTGTATGGGAAGGATTCGTTCGGCCCAATTACCTGTAGCCGGATCGCAAGTATTGTATGGGTCTTCCGGGCTTGGTAAACTCTTTTTCTCGATCGCTTTTTGGATATCGGGATAGGTCAAGCCTCTAGTCTGCCGGGCCCATGTCTCTACTTCTTTTGGGGAGAAAGCCGGGCAAAGTTTCGTTATGAATTGCTCTCGTAATGTATAATAGTTGGGGGATTCCAAAGATCCACTTTCGCATCCGATCATCATCTTATGTAACCGTTGTTGGACATACGGGTTGAATGGTGTAGAGGCTGTCGTGAATAGTAGATACATGGAATCGTTTATATGGATTAAATCCTTGAAGAACAAAGATAAATCATAGACATGTTCTATCAGGTCCGTAGCGATTAAAAGTTGGGGGGAGACTTTGTTCCTTGCGCACCAGTCCGCAAGAACATCTGAATCTCCATGGAGTATGGTATCGGGGCCTATTCCTATTATTTGTTTCAATAGCTGGATCGTCTCCACGGAAGATGGGTTAAGATCAATATAAATAACTTGTCCTATTCCTATGGATTTCGCCAGAATACTAAGGAAGCCGGTTCCTCCTCCATAATCGATTAGCGTGACATCGGAGATAGGGGTTTGTATCGCTTGAAGTCCTCTTTGTAGGCAATCTGCGTATATATGCATGAAATAGCTTAACGCCGGCTTTAAGTTGCCGATGTATCGCTTATTATAATCGCTGATAGGTAATTTATTATAGTCGATCGCTTTCAAACGTTCGGTTAATGTATGTAATAAATCACTTCTATTCTCTTTCATCATATATCATCTTGTATAAACGTATCCCCTGATCTTCATTAGAAAAAGCAGGGAACAATAATTGTTTTCGTTTATCTATCGCCTCTTTATCTATAGGTAGGGCCATTAATTGTTCGCAAGCCCGTATCATCTCATCCGGCGTATCGGCGATATGGCATAAAGGATCTAATCCGCTACCCGCTAGCATGAGATGATTGACAATCGTATGCCTTCCGGCGAATAAGCTGTTCAAAAGCTTTAGTTTTAGGCCGGTATCTTGAAATGTGATTAGCATATGAATTTGTGCGTTGTGGATCAATGCGTCCATACGTTCCTTACTGGGATTTGCTTCTACTTTTATATGTGGGTAAGGAGCGGCTGCCTCTCGTATCAAACGGGTCGGGTTCATGCCCGCTATTATGCAGGTATGTTTTAATTGGCTGAAAACATGCTTGGTGAGAAATAACACGGCTCGCTCATTCTCGATAACGGATAACTTGCCATGATATAAAATATAATCGGATTTTCCCGGTTTGGCCGTAATCCGGTTATTCTCGTGGAAACAAGGAACGAACTCGATCCTTTGATTGGGAAATTGTTTTCGTAAATAGTCTGCGTCTGTCGTGGATACGGCGATTATCAGATTTGCGTACTGTGCTACTTTCTGATAGGCTTGGAAGCGCATGGCCTCGATCTTGAAAAAGGCATTGCGAACCAATCCTTTGCCAGACTTTGCCAAGTGGCGATAATAATCGTGCTCGATATTGCACTCCCGGAATATCTTCATCCGGTTTCTTAAACGGGGATCGTCCATATAATAGCAGGAGTGGAGGCCCTCAAATAAGATCGGGTAATCATTTTGTAAAAGATTCTCGATCAAGCGATGATCTTTACGGCTATATACATTGTAAGGGAGCCATGTTAAATTAGCGATTACCCCGGTACGGCGTTTATAATAGAAAACCTTGTCGCAAATGCTTTCTAATTCCGGTGCGTGCGGACGTTCATATTCGAAACAATGTAATATGAGTTTCACGCCGCATGCATGCAAGGCCTCCAGTTTATAATACACATCAATGACCCCTCCGTAATTGGCGGGATAAGGTATATTGAACGATACTATGTTGAGGTATTTATCCATCTGCTTAAATCTCCTCAAATATACGCGCAAATTGGCTAGCTTGCTCTTTCCGGGAATAATTCGATAGCTTATCCCGATTGACGGGCGAGGTCGTATATCCTTTTTCCTGCCATTCCTCATAGTAATGTTTCAAGAAATCGTACACCTCGTCTACCCGGGTTGCGGCCAGTCCGGAATGGGTCTCCTTGATGGCTTCGGCGAGGTAAGCCTCGTCACTCTGTACGCATAAGATGGGTTTTTCTACCGCAAGCGATTCAAAGAACTTAGTTGTCATGAAGCCTTTTGGACCAGACGTGTCAAACTTATTCGTCAAGGAAAGCAGCACCGAGCTTTTGTTCAAGATGAGGGGAATATCGGATGCCGGTACATACTCATGGTAATCCATGAAAGATTGCACCCCATGTTGTTCGGCCTCTTGGCGGATGATGGAGCGGGACTCTTGATCGGTATACCATACAACTCGAAAAGTTTCGGGGATAATGACCTTGTCCTCCGTAAGACGGGCGATGGCCGCAAATAATAACTCCGGATTTCGGATCGCTAAACTTAACAACCGTCCGGTATAGGTAATGATAAACCGGGAGGTCTTGATTTGTTGCGGATAGAACAACTCGGGATCGAATCCGTTATAAATCAGTTTTACATTGGGATTATATTGTTTAAGTACCTCCACGTGCCAAGGCGATACGGTCGTGACACAATCCGCTACCTCCAAAGCGTTATTCCGCTTTCTAAGTAACCGTTTGCGAAATCGCTTTGTGATGAATGCGTCTAGCCATGAAAATGTATGGAATTTATGCGATATATATTCGTTGGAGGCGTATTGCTCGATAATATCTCGTAAATCCACGACGAAAGGGAGGTTGGTATGGATCGCTAACGTCTTGGCGGCGGTTAAAGGAAAGGTACGGTATGTGCTACACAATATTCCTTTGTACTGGTTGGTCTTTATTAAGGGAATACATGCGTTGATTATTTTCATGTCTTTATAACCAAACAAGATGTCTAGAAACATGACCCACATCCATTCGATATGCTTTGAGATCTTTCCTGATGCTTTGTAGTAGCGGACGCAATACACGTCCGCATACCCCGTAAGGAATTCGAATGTATTGTCTTCTATGTATTCTGTCACTACGGTAACTTCCCATCCCATGCGTGTCAAATATTTGCATAGATATCCCATTCTGGGGGCGAAAGCGGGTGGGAACATATCACATATGATAAGGAGTTTATTCATGGATTCAATCAGGGTTATAAGAATAGACGAATGACTTCAAACGCTTCCGCATAGGTACATCCTGCTTGGACGCCCCGTGCTCTTGCTAATGAATAGATAAAGTCCTTGGATAGATAATCTCTCGCTCCTTGCGATTTATAGGCTTTCAATGATTCTACCTTTGCGTCGATATGGCGCTCTTCCAGCCTTACAAAACATTGTGTATTGAATGTCAGGTTGTTCCAGATTAACTCATAACCTAATATATTCGTGTTTTTGAACGCTCGTAGACCCTCTTGGGCGATCGTCGTATGATCTTGGTGGATGTCGTGCAAGCTAGGGATGAAGACTAGGTCAAAATCGGATACTTTTTTCAGGCGTATTAACTCCTCTAATATCTCTTGTCTTGCGTATCCCAGTTTTCTTACTTCGTAATTGTATATGATTAGGTTTCCCGGTTCTATACCTAAGGTCTGGGTCGCTTGCTTGACCTCTGTCTTCAAGATATCTTTCGGAAAACCTTCGGGAACCGATTGCTGTGCGGTGGAGAAAGCCACATAGGTCACTTTTTTACCATCTTCTATCAGGCGTGAGATAGTTCCCCCCAACCCAAGTTCCCCATCATCCGTATGAGGGGCGAGGACTAAAATATTTTTACAATTAGTAATCATTCTTTCTGATTTATTTGAATACAGGGATTTTGTTGTTTTCACTGCTTCGCTAATTCTTTTAATAGCTGGGCGTATAATTTACGTAAATAACTTCCGGACCCTTCTTGTACGGAGTCATTATGCCATAGTAAAACCAATTCACCTCCTACATTATTTACTTGTTCCACTAAATTCCGGCAATAGGTTAAAGCCCTGTCAAAATCCAGTCCCATATATTTTTCCTCCTCTAGGGTACAATCCATTATAATAAGCGGATGTAGTCGGAGAGGAGATAGCCGGCGGGTGATCGGATTGATCCAACGAACCGGGTAGCAAGTCCCTAACCGGAATCCGGAGACATCGGCATACCCCATGGTGAAATCGTCCGTAACCCCAGCAGCCTCTATTTGGTCCATATCTTCCGGTTCCCGGATAGCCAAGAAATGATGACGGTTGAACCGAACATTTTTACCGATATGATCTTCCAGACCGGTTTTCTCTTTCCGGATAAGGCTGGGAGTCGTACCCGCTTGGTAGCTACTATGCAAACCAATAGTTACATTATGCTCTAGAGCACTTTTTATCAATTTACGAATATCTTTATTCCTCAAATCGTAATGAGGTTTGTCGTGCTTGGCTTTCCCCCCGTTCCGGATAAATAGGATAGGGTGACATTGTTCCTTCCCGATCAAATCCTGAAGGATACTATTCTGGCGGAAAAACCAAGGGAAGGTATAAAACGGGTCTTTCTCAAGGGTACCGAATTTACCTTGAAAGGATTTATATAAACCTCTTCTATCTCTAATAGACCGTATCAAACCTTTCCACGAACGATATAGAGTCGGAGAATCTACGTCGTGCGTGAGGTAGATCTTCCGGATTTGCTTTTTTACCTCGGGTACACGTAACCGGGATTGGCGTAGCCAACGATGAAGCAGCATGCGATATTCATCCACGATCGGACGATGCAGGAAACCGGCCCGGTAGGGCAAGGACTCTTTACCGGGAAATCTTCCATGCTCATCCCGAAGTCCACGCCGTACCATCTCCTCGTATCTGGAAATGAGAAAATAAGTACTTGCGATGATATCGGCATGAACCACCCATGTATCTCTTACCCATTCCTCTTTCGGCGAGCCGAATAACAAGGGGATACCTTGAACCTCTTGCAAAGGGAGTTCCGGTAAGGAAGCAGGAGTCCCGTATGTTTGTCCATCAAAGAAGCCGGATGGAATGATAACGACGTTATATCGGTCGAATTTATTGGGATCAGCCGTGTACCCGATCGTTTCCACCAGTTCGCTAGGGACATCATCTCCTACAAGAAAACGTATTATATAATGTAAAGTGCGATTTTTCATACCCATTTGCTTAGTTTAATGCGTGCTCTGTCTAATAAACTCAATTTCCCCCTAGATATTGTGAAAAATGGGGTTTGGATAGCTCCGAACTCGCGGAAGAAACGTTCTACTCCGGGTAGCATAGACCCTTCGAAATCAAATACCGTCGTAAATTGAGAAACGAAATGAAGACATTCCCACAGGACGTAGCTTTGCGCTCCGGAACCTCTATAGACCGGATTTCCTCCTCCAGCGAGATAGTAAGCCGATCGATCTTGCCATACGATGAAAGCGGCCGCATGTAAATGGCCTTGCTCGTCATAACCTCCCCATAAATCACCTTGTCCTCTTTGTCGGCAAGTGGCGATCAAGTCTTTCAGTACATTCGTGTCTTCCTTGATTCGTACATGCTGGCGGTCAAATGTTTGGGCTTGTACAGCTAGGAACTCATTCAAAGGAATCCCTTTTTTTACGGATATATGGTATTTATTCTGCGCTTTCGTAATATTTCGCCGGATATTGGGGCTCATATTCTCCCATACCGCTTGATGATCCCGGATATTTTTTAATAAATAGGTATAACGTGTCGTTTGGTTATATCCCGCCCAATAAAACGGAAGCCAATCCGTGATGTCATAATTGAAATTTTGCAGGAAGTGCGGATAGCGTTTTAGTTCTTCCGTGAATTGTTTGCATAGTTCTTGACGTCGTCCTAACTCGGTCGTATATTTCGTGTCGGAGGAACTTGCGGTGAACCAAGGGCCCATTGTTTGGGTGTAAGAAGGCATTGAGACAATATCGGAATGGGGGACGTAAAGGGGGAGGGTTGCCTGTATCTTTCCCTTTTGTTCTATAAGCAAGACATCCCATTTTTTTTCTCCGCAAACCGTATCCAACCACCAGTCATGTGAGAAGATCGGTATATTTTTTTCAGTATTGCAAAGTAAACGATATTTGTCTTTATTACTCATTACAATTTCGTATAGGGGCGGGGGGTGCCCGCCCCCGCAAATTACTTGTTGGCTTTTAATGCCTCAAATATTAATTCGGATAATTCGTCTGCCAATTCGGGATTGTCCTCGACACATTGTTTTGCCGCATCACGACCTTGTCCCAATTTGGTATCATTGTAGCTGTACCACGAACCGCTCTTCTTGATGATATTCAGTTCAGAGCCAAGATCGATGATCTCTCCGGAACGGGAGATACCTTGACCGAACATGATATCGAACTCTGCCTTGCGGAATGGAGGAGCCACCTTGTTTTTTATGACTTTCACACGCACTTGGTTACCCTTGATCTCGTCACCATCTTTCAGCTTTCCAATACTACGGATATCCAAACGGACTGAGGCGTAGAACTTCAACGCATTACCACCAGTCGTCGTTTCCGGGTTCCCGAACATTACGCCGATCTTATCACGCAATTGGTTGATGAAGATACAGGTCGTATTCGTCTTATTGATCGCAGCTGTCAATTTACGAAGGGCTTGCGACATTAAGCGAGCTTGCAGACCCATCTTGCTGTCTCCCATATCGCCCTCAATCTCAGCTTTAGGAGTCAAAGCGGCTACGGAGTCGATAACAATGATATCTACGGCGGATGAACGGATCAACTGCTCGGCTATTTCCAAGGCCTGCTCACCGTTATCCGGCTGGGAGATCCATAGGTTCTCTACATCAACGCCTAACTTTTCAGCATAGAAACGGTCAAAAGCATGCTCCGCATCGATAAATGCGGCGATACCTCCTTTTTTCTGAGCCTCGGCGATCGCATGGATCGCTATGGTTGTCTTACCGGAAGATTCCGGACCATAGATCTCGACGATACGTCCTTTCGGATATCCGCCTACGCCCAGCGCTGCGTTTAAAGCGATAGAGCCTGTCGGTATCACCTCGATATCCTCGATGTTTTCATCGCCTAGTTTCATGATCGAACCTTTTCCGTAGTTCTTCTCGATTTTATCCATTGCCGCACGTAAAGCCTTTAGCTTATCCGTGTTAGCGGCTGGTTTACCACCTTCTTCTTTCGCTTTTTCTTCGAACAAATTTTCTTCTTTTGCCATATGTGTCCCTTATAAATTAAGGATTTGATTTGCATGGTCTTTTGTCTTCACCTCTTTCGGCCCGATGATATTAGTAACAATACCTTCCTCGTTAATGATAAAGGTGGTCCGGAGAGTCCCCATGTATGAACGTCCGTACATTTTTTTCTCAGCCCACACACCAAACTGTTCTTGTAAGGTCGTGTCTGTGTCCGCTATTAAACGGAAAGGTAAGTTTTGCTTTTGTATAAAGCCTTGATGCGATTTGGCGCTATCTTTGCTTACTCCGATGATCTCGAAGCCTTTCGCTTGTAAGGCTTGATAGCCGTCACGTAAGCTGCATGCTTCCGCCGTGCAACCGCTCGTGTTATCTTTCGGATAGAAATAGAGCGCTACTTTTTTCCCTTTATAGTCACTCATCTTTACCTCTTTACCGTCTTGATCGGTTCCCAAAAACTCGGGAACCTTATCGCCTATTTGTACTGCCATATTACAATTCTAAGTCAATGTTAAACAATTCATGCCAAGGCAAACCTTGCTCATTTAGCTCTTTCATGAATGGGTCCGGATTGAATTCCTCTACATTCCATACTCCCGGTTTCTTCCAAATGCCTTGCATAAATAATTTGGCGCCGATCATGGCGGGAACACCGGTGGTATAACTAACACCTTGCGCTCCTGTCTCTAGATAAGCGGCATGGTGGCTACAGTTGTTGTATACGTAATAAGTTAATTCCTTACCGTCCTTGATACCACGGATGCGGCAACCGATGGAAGTCTCGCCAGTATAATTCTCTCCCAGATCACCCGGGTTCGGCAATACGGCTTTTAAGAATTGGATCGGAACGATTTCCTGCCCGTTGTAAAGGATCGGGTCGATACGAGCCATACCGATATTTTGGATGACACGTAGATGAGTCAAGTATTCCTGTCCGAAAGTCATCCAGAAACGAGCCCGTTTGAGGGTCGGGAAGTTTTTGGTCAAACTTTCCAATTCCTCGTGATACATCAAATACGATTCTTTCGGTCCTACATTCGGATAATTCAAGGCTTTATGTACGCTTAACGGATCGGTCTCCTTCCATTCCCCATCCTCGAAATATTTGCCACGTTGAGTAATCTCACGGATATTGATTTCCGGATTGAAATTGGTAGCGAATGCCTTATGGTGATCTCCTGCGTTGCAGTCTACGATATCCAGATAGTGTATCTCGTCGAAATGATGCTTTGCCGCATAGGCTGTATATACGCCGGTAACCCCCGGATCGAAACCACATCCCAAGATAGCGGTAAGACCGGCTTTCTCGAAACGATCTTTATAGGCCCATTGCCAGCTGTATTGATATTTGGCTTCATCAAGCGGTTCGTAGTTGGCCGTATCTAAATAGCTAACGCCGTATTCCAGACAAGCATCCATGATATGCAAGTCTTGATAAGGTAAGGCCAGATTTACCACCAAATCCGGTTTGAAGGCGTTAAACAAGGCAACAAGCTCTTGCACGTTATCTGCGTCTACCTGTGCGGTTTGCACTTTTACGTTCTTGATATCGGCGGCGATCTTGTCGCATTTACTTTTCGTACGGCTAGCTACCATGATATCCGTGAAGACATCCGCATTCATCGCTATTTTCTTAACAGCAACGGTACTTACGCCCCCTGCACCAATAACTAATACTCTTCCCATTTACTAATAGAATTAATCTTGTTAATATACAGTTTACAAGGTTTTCAACCAATGGACAAATATACGGCTTTTCCTTGACAATCCCTATAAAAGATTTATTTATTCATTTTAGAAGGGATGAAAGGAAAGAAAGATACAGCTAATGAATGTGAATACTGAAAATAGTCGTACTTTTGTCACATTTACTGTTTAAAGTTTGGACATGAGATTTTTAAATTATGCCGGGGGTGTTTTTATTCTGCTCTTATTGGCGTTGGGGTGCAAACCCGAGGCGAAGCGGAGCCGTGTGCTTGTGATCCAATCTTTTCGGTGGGATGACAAGAACTATCTGGAATTAAACTCGGATATCCGGAAAGAACTGAGAAAAAAACGGGTGAATGCGGACATCCGCACGTTTTATCTCGATTGTGAGTGCTATATGGCTGAGGAGGAAGAGGAACGGATGTATAACTTTATCGATACGATACGTCTTTGGAAGCCCGACATCATATTGGTGAATGATGATCAGGCTACCTATACGTTGATGAAATGCGGCCATCCTTTTGTAAAGAAAGTTCCGGTTGTTTTCTCTGGCGTCAATTTCCCTAATTGGGATTTGCTGGAAAAATATCCGAACGTAACAGGTAGTTGGGACAAGATTGATTATAAGGAAAACCTTCGTTTGATCGATCAGCAAATGGGAAAGTCTCGCATTTATATCAATTATGATAAGACCTCCTTAGGGCAGTTGGCTTTCCGGGAGTTGATAAAAGCGGTCGATACGAGCCGATATGTATTGAATTATAATCAATTGGCTTTCCAATTAAATGACCCGGACTTTAAGGTAGATTCCATGACGTTTAGAACCGAGATGAGAATGAAGGCGATACGTCCTTCGAAAAATGTAATTCATTTCATGCCTTTTCGTAAAGCCAATGGGGAGTTTTTATTGAGTAATATTAATGGTACCTATCCTTATTGCGTATTTTTCAATATCCGTTATGACTATACATCCGCAGGTTTGTCTAAGATGTTCGTGACTCCTTCATTTACGGCGGTGCGGGAAATCTTTAATATAAACGTGGAAGTTCTGGGAGGCTATTTTTGCTCGAATCGCATACAAGCGGCGGAACAGGCTCGGTTGGCGGCTAAAATTCTTTCCGGTACGCCTGTCTCTTCCGTTCCGATCGTAGAGAGTCCTAAAGAGTATCTGTATGATTGGGGGGAGATGCAACGTTTAGGTATCTCAAAGGAGGAGGTCCCTACTAATGTTCACATCATCAATATGCCTATTTCTGAACGGTATAAGATTGGGGTTTTTATCGCCTCTTCCTTGGGCGTGATCTTATTGCTGGCATTGATCGGTTATTTGTTTTATCTCTATTGGCGGGAAGCAAGACGAAGGAAAGCGGTGCTCGCTAATTTAAAGCAAGAGAAGGAGCATCTTTCTTTAGCGTTGGAAGGGGGGAATATATTCGCTTGGAAATTACAGTCTGGTACCTTCCGGTTTGACAACGAGTTCTTTAGCTATGTGAATATTTCTCCCCGGGAAATTCCTTTGGATGAGCTGTACGAGATGACTCATCCGGACGATAGGCAGAGTTTGCGCTCCTTGATTGATTTCATTTGTACGGGTACGATCTCTCATCATATCCTTCAATATCGTTGCGATTTTAACGGGAAAGGTTACCAATGGTGGGAATTTCGTTACGGAAGCTTAGAGGATGCGAATGATGGGTATGTAATCAATGGCTTATGTTTGAATATCCAAAATATCAAGGATACGGAGGAGGTCTTGATCTCTGCGAGGGAAAAAGCCGAGGAGTCGGATCGGATGAAGTCGGCTTTCTTGGCGAATATGAGCCATGAGATCCGTACGCCGCTGAATGCGATTGTCGGTTTCTCGAATTTAATGAACTCGGAAGAGGTCTTGGAGCCGGAAGAGCGTGAGCAGTTCGTGAAGTTGATTAATACGAACTCCGACTTACTATTGAAACTGATCAATGATATTTTAGATCTTTCCCGTATGGAATCTGGAAAGATGAGTTTTGTTTTCGATCGCCATGATTTGAATGTCTTGATCAATGAAATCTATTGTACTTTCCAGTTGATGATGCCCGAGGGGGTAGAGCTACGCATGCGTGTCCCCGAGATCCCGGTGGTTGTGGCGGTAGATCCTTATCGGCTGAAACAAGTATTGTCTAATTTTATCAATAATGCCATCAAGTTCACGACTTCGGGCTATATAGAAGTGGGATACTATTTCTGTACGAAAGGCGACTGCCTTCATATCTATGTAGAAGACACTGGTATCGGTATCCCTGAGGAGAAACAGAAGCAAGTTTTTGATCGTTTTTGCAAATTGGATGAGTTTGCGCAAGGCACCGGACTCGGACTGGCGATTTGCCAAGTGATAGCGCAGCGTTTCGGCGGTGAGATACAATTGAAGTCGGAATATGGTAAAGGTAGCCGTTTTATGCTAACTTTGCCTAAAGAACGTATAGGTTGACAAAGCATGGAACAAATAGAGGAACTTTCACGATTTATCAAGGAACATGCGTCGGATGATTTGAATCGTCTGTTGCTTTCCGCCTCTCGTTATCCGGGGATCGATATCCCTTTCGTGGTGGATCAATTAAAATCTCGGCGGCAGATCAAGGATAAACTACCTTCATGGTATCAAAACGATCGACTGGTTTTTCCGGCGAAGATAGCGGCGGAGCAATGTTCCTCGGAACAGACTGCCTTGTACAAACAGAGGTTGGTAGATCCACAGGCACATGTATGTGATTTGACTGGTGGATTGGGGATCGATAGCTATTTCTTCTCCCGGAAAGTACGGCAGGTTACTTATATCGAACGCTTTCCCGCTTATTGCGAGGCGGCTATCCATAATTTCAAGGTGCTAGACGTTGGTAACGTAACGGTATTGAATGGCGATTCTACGGAGTTGATAGATAAGATCGATGGAATAGATGTGTTTTATATCGATCCGGCTCGTAGGGGAGAGGGGAATAAGCGGATTTTTGCGCTGCAGGATTGCGAGCCGGATTTGACAAAGTTGGTTCCTGTCTTGTTTGGTCATGCCCCTAAGGTGATCGCTAAATTATCTCCGATGGCGGATATTCATATGACGTTGGATTTGCTTCCGGATGTGACAGCCATACAGGTGCTTTCGGTGAAAAATGAATGTAAGGAGCTTTTGTTTGTGTTGGAGCGAGGCTCGAAAGGCGGGAGTCCTCAAATCTGTTGCGTGAATTTCACTTCGGAGGAAGAGCCGGAATTGTTTGTGTTCTCATTGGTGGAAGAACGGGAAGCTGTCGCTTCCATCCGTGGAGAAGTCAAGCGTTATTTATACGAACCGAACGCTTCCATCTTGAAGGCGGGTGCGTTTAAAGCGGTCGCCACTCGCTTTGGATTGAATAAATTGCATGTCAACAGTCATTTATATACGTCGGATGAGGTTGTCCCTAGTTTTCCGGGACGTTCTTTTGTGGTAGACGAAGTGATCCCCTTTACGAATAAACAATGTAAGACCTTGTCGAGGCAGATTCCCCAAGCGAATATCACAGTCCGTAATTTCCCCCTCTCGGTGGATGAGTTACGTAAGCGAACTAAAATTGCGGATGGAGGAACTATCTATCTTTTCGCTACTACTCTGGAAAATGGGGATAAGGTACTTATCAAAACTCATAAGATATAGGATACTGCATAGGTGCTGCAGCATTACTGCATAAGGGTTGCAGTACTACTGCTAGGCCTGTTGCAGTACTACTGTAAGGCTTGTTGCAGTACTATTGCAAAGCCTGTTGCAGTGATATCCGAAGGGATATAAAAAAGTGTATGATGTTATCACCATACACTTTTTATGATATGAGGTTTATATTACTTCAATAGATTCGCACGCATTTCCTCAATCTTAGCTTTTGACTCACGAGCCGTATTTATGGTTGCTACCATTCCGCTTAACGGAGCGATTGTAGTCCCTAATTGCTCCAAGTCAGGATAATATTTAGCTAAGTCGGCTGTGATCTGCTGGATGATACCGATACGTTTTTCCATATTCTCGCTCAAACCGGCGGAAATAGCGTCGCCTTTAACAACCAAGCCCGGATTTGCGTATACAATGGCATATTCTACAGCCATGCCCCCTAACAACTCAAGCTCAACGTCAGCCTTATCATTTTCCATCATAGCGTCGATCAATTTGTTTTCTTGGTTTTTCATGAATTTGCTTAACTCCTCTTTGCTGGCGTTAGCGGGAGCGGACTCTTTCATGATGTCGATAGCGAATGGAATGTCCAGATCCGTAGTCAATTTAACCAATACGTTCTCGATATCTGTAGTCGGCTTTTTCATAGCCTTCAATACGTTCAAGTCTGCGAAGTAGATACCGCAAGCACGTGCTTTCTGGGCTTGTGTGTTCAATTCGGAAACCTTGCTGACCGGCAACATAAAATCAGTATTAGCGACAGAGATCGTAACCTCGCCGGTAGATACTTTGTAAGGCAACTCCGAATCCGGCATATCTTTCAAGAAACGAGTAACCTCGTCTTTCAACTCGGCAGTAAGCAGACCTTTAGATACTTCTCCTGCGATAGCTGCTTCTTCCTCTACTTTTTGCTCAGCGGCGTCTTGTTTTTTACTGCTGTTGCAAGATACCATTCCAAATGTAATCGCTGCTATGGTTAGCAGGCTAACAAAACTCTTTTTCATGTTATTCTTTATTTTTAGATTATATATTTTGTCATTAATCGCTCCCTTTGTTTAAATACTTGCCGGGAAACTCTGCGAAGATAGATATAATTACCAATAAAGCAAAGATTCCTAACATTAATAAATTAAATGTAAAAGTAGAAAATGTATAACCGGCGAATTTTTTCTCATGACTATAGAAAGGCGCACGTCCCCAATTATTGTCCGGTTCCAGATAAATCTGCCCGATTTTAGGGTAGATCCGGTTGTGGGCCTCCTTATAGAATTGGGTACTGGTTGAGTTGAGTACCAGCTCCTCGATGGCTGAGTTATGATGTTCCTTTTTCAAGGTGTTCAACCATTCGGAGCCGTGTTCTTGAATGACCTCTTTCCGTTTTTTCTCTAATAACGCCGTGAAATTATCGCTACGGGTATGCAGGGCTTTTTCTACTTTATCCATATAGCTCTCGTAACTCTCTTTGGACGTATAGGGGGCGATACGGGCGGCACGGGATAGTACGGCCAGTTCGTTGTGGATCGTCCGGGTGTTCTTTTCCCGTTTCTCCGGGATCAGGTTGAGGCTGTTTATGAGGCTGCGCACCTCGTCAGCATGGACATTCCGGTAATATTGCGCTAGGAACTTTTCTTTCTCGACCGTGAAAAATAGGCGGTTGTAGCTGTTGTTCCGGAATTGTTCCGTAACCAACGCCTCGAATGCCCAACGTGAGGGAATAACCTCACCGATAAGGGGCACTATGTTCCGGCTGGATGCGCTTCTGCTCAAATCGTCGAACTTGACAACTAAGCCGCAAAGTAAGATCTGCGGGATTAAAAGCAGCGGTATCGTTATATAGATCGCTACGATCGAGTTTAGGGATTGCGATAGTACCAAACCTGTCAGGTTGGCGAGGAATGAGGTTGCCCATAGCGTGATCCACCAAGTAAGGAACATCTCGCTTCCAATGCCTATCAATAAATTTCCTACCACTATGAATAGCAAACTTTGGATCGCTGAGATACAAAGCAGGTAGAACATCTTTGACGAGAGATAACTGCCTCGGCTCAATCGCAAGAATCGTTCTCGCTTTAGGAGCGTCCGGTCCTTGATGATCTCTTCGGCGCTGATACTTAATCCCGTGAAAGTAGCGACAATCACCGCCATGAAAATGTAGGATACCAGATTTTTGTTCGCCAGCAAAGAATACCCGTCATCGGGTACGAAGCGGGTGAGCAGGGCCACGATCACCGCCAATAAAGGAGTCTCCAGTAAGGCGATGCACAAGTACTGCTTATTGGTCAGCTTGGTCTTTATGTTTCTTTCCAAGAAGATACAGAATTGCTTCCAGATCGAGGGCTTCTGCTGATGATTCGGGGGCAGGGGGGTAGGCTTAACCTCTTGGAACTTCGGGCGGGAAGCTACATATAACTCATGCCATTCTTTTGAAGTTATCTTCCGGATGTTTGTCTGGTTTCCGCTATCGTCTATCTTTTTTGCGTCGATAATGGTTAGGATTAGTTCCGGATTGATATTTCCGCAGGTGCCGCAAACACTGATGTCTTGATCTGTATAATTGGCGATCCGTTTGAAATAGGTGATCGCCTCGATCGGGTTACCGTCGTAAATCGGGTAACCGCCGGTATCTAATAACCATAGGCGGTCGAACAGTTTATAGATCTCGGACGAAGGTTGGTGGATATTGACAACCACGAGCCGTCCCCGGTGTGTTTGTTCCTTTAACAGCATGATGACCTTTTCGGAATCGGTGGACGAGAGGCCGGAGGTAGGCTCATCCAAATAAAGGATCGCCGGCTCACGGATAAGTTCCAGTGCTATATTTAAACGTTTACGTTGCCCTCCGCTGATCGTTTTCCGGATTGGAGACCCGACGGCCAAATCCCGGATCTTGCTCAGATCCAAATCCTCCAGTATCGTATTGACACGATCCTCGATCTCCTTTTTGGTCAGGTTGGCGAAACAAAAGCGGGCGGTATACCATAGATTTTGGAATACGGTCAGCTCCTCGATCAGCAAGTCATCCTGAGGCACGAAACCGATCAATTGCTTGCATTCCGGATCACTCAGCGGATGTCCGTTCAGGCATACATTTCCCTCTCCGGGGATAATATTCCCATTTAAGATGCTTAACAAGGTCGACTTACCAACGCCGCTTCCTCCCATGATGGCTACCAACTGGCCAGATTCAAGGTTGAAAGAGAAATTGTGCATACCGTTCTCGCTATTCTTGAAGCTGAACTCGATATCCCTCCCGGTTAATAAAATACGTTCCTTATGCTCATTCTGATTGAATACATCGAGGACATCACTATAATAAACCGGCAAGAATAGTGGGCTTTTGATTACGCTGCTGCGTTGCCAGCCATAGAAGATACCGGAAGTAAGCGGGATATCGTTCATGAATACCCGTCCGCTGCCTTGGTAGATAAAGACCATTCGGTCGAACCGGGTCAGTCTCAACACCCGTATCTCGCCCTCCAACCCCCTTCTGTAGATATGGTTGACGTCTTTATCGCTATCATCAGCGTTGATCGTAAGTATGGAGGGGGATTTTTTACCGACTACAAAGGCGTATAGGTTGTCGAAGGTATCCGTATCGATATTGAATATCGTAGCGATCTTATGGAAAATGGCTAAGTTCTCGTTCAATCCTTCATTGTTGCCATGGGCGAACTCCATGAAACGGAGAAGAAGCAATAGTTGGTCTTCCGCGATCAATTTGGGCTTGAGCTGGTTGCATACGTTAATAATAACGCTTTCTCTATCGATGTCGAACTCCGGGTCATCGTAAACACTTTGTATCTCTTCAAATAGCTCCATATATTCTTTATGGGAGCGGATACCAAAGTGACTGGTTAAGTAAGAATTGACAGCTTGACGTGCTTGATCACTTTCTATTTTTGCCAAGGACGCAAATATAGCGAACAAGTTTAGTAGCCCATTGAGTATAGTTTCATTCATTCATCAAAGTATTGTTTCAAATGTCTTGCAAAGATAAGGTAAGTGAAACAAAAAACAGGTCGAATGTTAGACTTTTTAAGCGGTCAAGTGAATAACATGATCAATAATTGGGCAGAAATCACCCGGATGAACATGGATAACGGGTAAACCGTAGCGTAAGATACGGAAGGCTCGTCACCCTCGACGGTCGTATTGGCATAACTCAAGGCCATCGGATTGGCCATGCTTCCGCATAGCATACCTATGTTGTGGGCGTAATCTAACTTGAAGAATTGCGAGGCGATGAACCCGACGATCAAGACCGGTACGATCGTCAATAGGAAACCGAGACCGATCCATAACAATCCCTCGGCACGGAAGACGGTCTCGAAGAAATGAGCTCCGGAGTCGATTCCCAGTCCCGCCAGATAGATCACTATACCGAACTGCCGCATCATCAGGTTTGCGCTCTGGGTGGTATAAGTCGTTAGGTGGAAACGGGGGCCGAACGCACCCATCAAGATTCCAACGATGATCGGTCCTCCGGCGATACCCAGCTTGATGGGGGTACTCATTCCCGGTATGGCGATTGGGATCGCCCCGATTAATACGCCCAGCGTAAGTCCTACGAATATGGCAAGCAGGTTGGGGTTATCCAGCCGTTTCAGCTCGTCTCCCAATATCTTACCCACGTTATTCACGGAATTGGCCTCGCCTACGATCGTTAGTTTATCCCCAATCTGTAGACGGAGGTCACGGGAGGCCACCAGATCGATACCCGCACGGTTTACCCGGGTGATGTTGATCCCGTATAGGTTGCGGAGCCGGAGCGAGCCTAGCTTTACCCCGTTTACCCGGTTGCGGGTTACGACGATACGGCGGGAGATCAATTGGCTGTCGATAGCGTTCCAGTCAATATCTTCCTTATTCCAGTCCGTAGTCTCTTGTTCTCCGAAAAGTACCTTGATGGATTCGACATCCGCCTTTACGGATATGATAAGCAAATGGTCTTTTTCCTTTAAGATGGTTTCAGAGGTAGGGATCGTCACCTTTCCGTTCCTCCAGAGGCGGGAGATCACGAAATGTTTCTCTGTCAATTTCATGACTTGCTGGATGCTCTTATTGTAAATAGAGGGGTTTAATACCTGAAATTCCGCTACGTTTGTTGTCGTGTCTTGCTCCTTATGCGTGCTCTGTGTCTTTTTTGCGAATAAGGACCTCAAGATGATAATAGCGAGAATTACGCCTACGACACCTAATGGATAAGCTACGGCACAGGCCAGAGCCATATCCGTTACGTTCCTCGTATTTTCCGGATCCATTTGTAAGAGCGCTTGCTGGGCGGCACCTAGGGCCGGGGTATTCGTTACGGCACCGGATAGCAACCCTACCATAACGGGGACGGAAATTCCTGTTATCCAATGAAACACCAACGTCAAAATCAGTCCTAAAGCGATCACCCCTAATCCCATCGTATTCATTTCCACCCCGCCTTTTTTTAGGGAAGAGAAGAAACCGGGACCTACCTGCAATCCCAAGGTATATACGAAAACGATAAGCCCGAAGTTCTGAGCGAAGTTCAGCATGTCCTTATTTACGGTAATGCCCAGATGCCCTGCCATAATACCGGCGAAGAATACAAAAGTGATGCCTAATGAAATGCCGAATATCTTTAGCCGCCCTAAATACACACCAACCGCCGCCACGATAGAAATGACGGCCACGGCCTGTATCATCGAGGGTTCTGTAAGCGTCTCAAGTAACCAATTCATAAGAGTTTCTTTTTTGCTTTAGAAGCGCAAAAATATATAAAACAAAGCAATTAAAAAAATTGTAGTATCTTTGCCCACGAAATAACGATGATACAGGGTGAGGGAAACGATGGTTAAATATATAAAGTGGTTGCTGCCGGTACTTTTTATTGCGTATTATAGCAGTGTCTCGCTTTTTACGCACGTCCATGTGGAGCATGGTACGACCATCGTGCATGCGCACCCTTTCAAGAAGACGGCGGACGGTACTTGCCATCATCATACCTCTTTGGCGGAGATACAGTTGTTTCATATGCTCTCATCTATTCACGTGATGGACGGGGCGATTCACCTGTTACGTTTACAATTCTATTCTTTAAAAATATCTAATCTCTCTGAGTCTCCGGTCTATCCGGATCATGTCACTTCCGTTGAGGGACTGCGATACCTGCGGGCTCCCCCAGTTGTTTGATTACATATCCAGAAATCAATATCCGTTTGTAGAGACGGGGCATGCCCGTCTCCTCGGCAATTCGTAATCATTAATATTCAAACAACTATTAATCAAGCAATGAATAAGTTCATTACACTTATACTATGCCTGTGCTGTGTCTTTACATCAGCGTGGGCAGAGGGAGACGATCATACCTCCCTGAATCCTTCCGACGCTAATATCGTAGGCCATATCCTCGATAAGAAAACAGGAGAGCATCTCTCTTTTATCAATGTCTACCTCCACGGTACGACGATCGGTACGACCACCGACGCTACCGGTCATTACTATATGAAGAATCTTCCCGAGGGAAAATACACCTTGGTCATGAAGTCTATCGGATATAAAACCGAGGAGAAGACGGTGACCCTTAAGAAAGGGAAGACATTGGAGATCAATTTCAATGCCGAGGAAGACGCTGTCTCCTTGGACGGTGTCGTCGTATCGGCAAACCGTAACGAGACGACCCGCCGTCTGGCTCCTTCTTTGGTAAATGTACTCGACTCCAAGGTGTTCGAGACTACGCACGCCACTTCCTTGGCCGACGGTCTGAACTTCCAGCCCGGCGTGCGTGTGGAGAATAACTGCCAGAATTGCGGTTTCCAACAAGTACGTATCAATGGTCTGGAAGGCCCTTATACCCAGATCTTGGTGGATAGCCGGCCGATCTTCAGCGCCCTGACCGGCGTATATGGCTTGGAGCAGATCCCGGCGAATATGATCGAGCGGGTAGAGGTGATGCGCGGAGGAGGCTCGGCCTTGTTCGGCTCGTCCGCTATCGCCGGTACGATCAATATCATCACGAAGGAACCGATGCGCAACTCTGCCCAGATTGCCCATTCGTTGACGATGATCGGGGGAAGCCGTCCGGATAATAATACGACCGTGAACGCCTCGTTGGTGACGGACGATCATAAGGCGGGTATCTACCTCTTTGGGCAGGGCCGCCACCGTGCCTCTTACGACCATGATGGCGATGGCTACTCGGAGCTGGGTAAGCTGGAGGCGAAGACCCTCGGATTCCGTTCCTACTTGAAGACCAGCAATTATTCCAAGCTGACTTTCGAGTACCATAACATCAGCGAGTTCCGGCGAGGTGGTAATTTATTGGATCTTCCGCCTCACGAGACGGATATCACCGAGCAGACCGACCACCAGATCAACGGGGGAGGCCTGAAATTCGATCTTTTCTCTCGCGACTACCATCATCGGCTGAATGTGTATACCTCCGCCCAGCATACGAAACGCCAGAGTTATTACGGTGCCGGAAAAGATCCGAACGCCTATGGTAACACGACGGACATGACCTTTATCGGTGGCGCCCAATATTCCTACGAATGGGATAAATGCCTTTTTATGCCCGCTACCTTTACGGGAGGCGCCGAATATAGCTACGATGATCTGCAAGACGAGATGCTTGGCTATCACCGTACGATCGCCCAGACCGTGCATATCGGTAGCGCCTTCGCCCAGAACGAGTGGAAGAATGACCGTTGGAGTTTCTTGATCGGTGGCCGTTTGGATAAGCATAACATGATGGATCATGTGATCTTTAGCCCTCGTGCGAACGTGCGCTTCAATCCGACGAAGGATATCAACCTGCGTATGTCGTACTCCAGCGGTTTCCGGGCCCCTCAAGCGTTCGACGAGGATTTGCATATCACCGCCGTGGGGGGCGACGTGGCGATCATCCAGATCTCTCCGGACTTGAAGGAGGAGAATTCGCAGAGCGTGAGCGCTTCCGTGGATTTTTATCATCGCTTCGGCCCGGTTCAAGTGAATTTCTTAGTGGAAGGTTTCTATACGGATTTACGGAACGTGTTTATCTTGGAGGAGATCGGCCGTGACGAGGACAATAACCTGCTGATGGAACGCCGTAATGGAAAGGGTGCCCGTGTGATGGGTATCAATCTGGAGGGTAAGATGGCCTATTCTTGGATGCAGATACAGGCGGGCGCTACTTTGCAACGGAGCCGCTACAAGGAGGCAGAGCAATGGAGCGAGAACCCGAATATCACCCCGCAGAAGAAGATGTTCCGCTCTCCGGACGTATATGGCTATTTCACCTCTACCTTCACGCCCGTGAAACGTTTCTCCGCCTCATTGACGGGAACCTATACGGGCAGCATGTTGGTGCAGCACTTGGCGGGTTACATTCCCGAGGATCGTGAGGAGAAGACTCGTGATTTCTTCGACTTGAACCTGAAGCTGTCTTACGACTTCCCGATCTTCAAGTCCGCAACCTTGCAGGTGAACGCCGGAATACAGAATATCTTCGACTCCTATCAAGATGATTTCGACAAGGGAGCGCATCGGGATGCCGGGTATATCTATGGCCCGGGAATTCCTAGAAGTTATTTCGTGGGGTGCAAGATCAGTTATTAAATACTCGGCGAGCCTTGCCGAGGGAGTTGGAAGGACTTTGAAGCATCCGGCGGCTATCGCCGGGGGATGTGGAAGACTCTTGGGATGCCCGGCGGGGGTCGCCGGAGGATCGGAAGGGAACTCAAGATGCCCGGCGGAGATCGCCGCAGAGTTCCAACCCGTTTCCAATCCTCCGGCGAGCCTCTACGGGGCTATTCCTCCACTATCCTCTCTATATAATTCGGCGGCAGGGTGGTGCGTGGTACTTTCATGCCGCCGAACCATTTATGCAAGGGCAAGTCGAAGCCTGTTCCATTCATGTAATTGTAGAGGGAAACGCGAAGCCCCTCGCTGAAAAGCTCCGGATCGCAGCCGGATAGCGCCTCGAACTGTACGTCATTACGGGCGAATCCGCCAAAGGGAGGCTCCGTGACACGGCAACTGTACTCGGCGGGGTGCAACCCCACAGGGCTATGCGCTGTCATGGCGAAACGATGCCAAAATCCGGATTGAATCAGCCCAAGCTCAAACATTTGCCGGACCGTTTCTAAGGAATCTATGGTTTCTTGAGCGGTTTGGGTCGGGAAACCATACATCAAATAGGCATGGACCATGATGCCTGCCCCGGTAAAGTTGTTGGCGACCCGTGCCACTTGAGCCACTGTCACCCCTTTATTTATCAGCTTGAGGAGTCGGGGAGAGGCTACTTCCAGACCTCCCGACACGGCGATGCAGCCACTTCGTTGAAGAAGGTCGCATAGTTCCTCAGTATAGCTTTTCTCAAAACGAATATTTCCCCACCACACGACGGTTATCCCACGGCGGATAATCTCCTGCGCCATTTCCCGTAGCAAGGCGGGTGGAGCGGCCTCGTCCACGAAATGGAAGCCGATCTCGCCGGTTTGCTCGATCAAGCGCTCCATACGGTCTACCAAAGTCTTGGCTGTATTCGGCTCATATCGTTTGATGTAATCCAATGAGCCGTCACAGAAGGCGCATTTCCCCCAGTAGCAACCGTGCGCCAAGGTCAGTTTATTCCAGCGACCATCGCTCCAAAGCTTGTGCATCGGGTTGGCCATTTCCATGACGGAGATGTATTTGTCCAGCGGCAAGCCCTCGTAATCCGGGAATCCGGTCTCGCTTTGCCGGCAAGCGGGGTAAGCGGGATTATCTTGATAAACGACCCGGCTACCGTTCTCGTCCAAGGAGAAGGTGCGTACCAGTTCCTCTTTTTGGATCGCCCCGTCCAGATAGCGTAACACTTGGAAGAGTGGGTCCTCTCCATCATCTAGCAAGAGGTAATCGATGTATTTGAAGAAGCGTGTATCCGTGATGGAGCGAAGTTCCGTATTCACGAAACCACCTCCCATAAGGATCGGGATATCGGGATGTGCCTGCCGTAGCCATTGGGCGAGCCGGAGGGTACTGAATAAATTCCCCGGGAAAGGTACGCTGAAAGCGATCGCCTTGGGCTTGCTCTTGGCGATGTGCTTTTCCAATAGCGGTTGCGTCAGGCGGTCGATAAAGCCGAAAGGTTTTTGGAGGGCTTCCTCGATCTCGTCGAAAGAGGAGGCGCAGCGGCCCAGATGCTCGGCATATCGACTGAAGCCGAAATCCGGGTCGATCGTTTCCCTGATCAAGTCGCAGAGATCCTCCAGATACAAGGTCGCCAGATAACGGGCCTTATCCCGTAATCCCGAAGTGCCGAACGCCCATTCCAGCTCCTCCTCGTTTTGGCTCCCGCGGTCGCTTTCGGGAAGGTAATCTTGGTTACAGATGCGATAAGCGAGAGGATCGTTCTTTCCCTGAAGGAAAGCGACGGCGGCGGCTATCGTGTCGATATACCGTTGCTTATTAGCTAGCATCCCCCGGACTTTAGCCGGATATTTACCTTTCCGTCGCTCGATCTCGGCGAATAACTCCCCGAGACCCTGCGTGGAAAACAAAGCCAAGATTGTCTCGATACCCAGATCGGTCTGCCCGGCATGTACACCCTTTGCCTCCAAATAACCTTTTAGGTAAGCCGTGGAAGGATAAGGCGTATTGATCTGCGTAAACGGAGATAAAACCAGAAGAACCGAAGCTAATCCCATATCAACTCAACTAATTTTCAATTATTCAAGCTATTGTTGATAGACTCGATATAGTCCAGAATCTCATCCCGTCCCTCTTTCTTCTCCGAGGAAGAGAGGAAGATCGGAGGAAGCTCTTCCCAAGTCTCCAGTAATTTATCCGTATAGACTTTTAGGTTCTCTTTCAAGCGTCCCTTGCTGATCTTGTCGATCTTCGTGAAGATGATAGAGAAAGGAACCCCGCTCTCACCCAGCCATTCCATAAACTCCAGATCGATCTTTTGCGCCTCGTGACGGCAGTCCAAAAGGACAAATAGGTTGGTCAGTTGCTCTCGATCGAGGATATAGTTCTCGATGATACGTTTCAATTGCTCCCGGTTCTCCTTGCCTCGTTGGGCGAAGCCATACCCCGGAAGATCTACCAGATACCACTCGTTATTGATAAGAAAATGATTGATAAGTAAAGTCTTACCCGGTGTTTGCGAAGTCATCGCCAAGCCCTTCTTGTTGGTAAGCATATTGATCAAAGAGGATTTGCCTACATTGCTTCGTCCGATGAAGGCATACTCCGGCTTATTACCCTCGGGGCATTTCCTTACGTCTGTGTTGCTGATAACAAATTCTGCGCTTTTAATTTCCATAAAATATAAATTAATGAATAATGAGTATTGAATAATGGCTAGGTTTAATTCTCAATTTTCAAATTTCCATTTTCAATTGCCGAAAGCCACAGCCCGGCGAACGTGATGCCTCCGTTTACCATAAGCATCTCGTAGCCGAACGTATAGCCTACGTATTGTTTCACTAAGAAATCCGTGGCAAGGCAAATCAACGGGGAGGCTATACAGATATAGGGCACGTATTTGTCACGGGGTTTCCGCTTCGTGAAAAGCCCGAAAACAAACAGCCCCAATAGAGGACCATACGTGTACGACGCTATCATGTAGATCGCGTCGATAACGCTTCGGTTATTTACGGCCTTGAACGCCAAGATGATCAAGACGAACAAGACGGATATCATCACGTGTACCTTTAGGCGGGTACGTTTCGCCCTTTTCGCTTCCTCTCTCTGCACGCCGAGGATATCCACGCAAAAAGAGGTGGTGAGCGCTGTCAACGCCGAGTCGGCGCTACTGAAAGCCGCCGCTATGATACCGATCGTAAAGAAGATCAAGATACTCCCGCCCAAGATCCCCGAGGTACAAAACATCGGGAGGATATCGTCGTTGAGGGTTGGCAACTGGATGTTCTGCTGTGCCGCCAATGTCAGTAGCAGTACCCCCAGTGCGAGAAACAAGAAGTTGACCGGCGTGAAGGCGAAGCCATATGTGTACATGTTTTTCTGGGCATCCTTCAAGCTCTTGCAGGAGAGGTTCTTTTGCATCATGTCCTGATCCAGCCCGGTCATGACGATCGTGATAAAGATACCGCTGAAGAACTGCTTGAAGAAGTTCTGCGTACTATGCCAATCGCCGAACTCAAAGATCCGGAAATGAGGGCTTTCCACCAAGGTCTGCGCCATATCCCCGAAATCCAGTCCCATCTTGTCCTTCACCTGCCAGATGATCACGATCAACATTGCCACGAGACAAAGGGCCTGCAACGTATCTGTCCAGATGATCGTCTTGATACCGCTCCGGAACGTATATAGCCATACCAGCAGGATACTGAGGATAGCGGTCACGGCGAATGGGATGTTCCAAGCGTTGAACACGTAGGTTTGCAAGATCAAGACCACTAGATATAAGCGTGCGGCCGCCCCTATGATCTTCGAGAGCAGGAAGAATGAGGCCCCTGTCTTGTACCCCCTTCTCCCGATCCGGTCATCCAGATACGAGTAGATGGAGGTAAGCTGCAACTTATAGTATAGCGGTAGCAATACCTTGGCTATAATGATATATCCCACGAAGAAGCCTAATACAGTCTGCATATACGTCATATCGATCGCCCGCACCATGCCGGGTACCGATACGAACGTCACCCCCGATAAGGATGTCCCTACCATGCCGATAGAGACGATATACCAAGGTGATTTCCTGTCCCCGAGGAAGAATGCCTCGTTGCTGTTATTACGCCCCGTGATCCATGCTATCAGCAGCAAGACGGTGAAATAGGCAGCGATAATAAAAAGGATGATATAGCTGTTCATGTATTGCTAACTTCTTTCTTTTTCTCCACAAAGATACGGCTTTACTTTGAAATAACGGGCATATGCGTGGATTCTACCGTGATGGGTTTCTTGATGCCCTTTAGGTAGTCCATGAAAGCGTCGGTCGATATGATACCTAAATTATCGAATTCCGGGATCTCGTAGCCCTTGAATAAAGAGGCGTCGTACCCGTCTCCGCCATCGGTGATGAAAGCGTCTAGGGTCACCACGCAAGGGGTATTGTCCTCGATCTCGGTCTTTTGCCCGTCTCTCGTATAGACTATTTTCTCGATCTTATTTCCGCTTAGGGTAAGCGTGAGGTCGGAGGATTGAAGGAAACCGTTCGGATTCTTCCGTCCATCCTCCAATAGCTTCTTCAACCGCTTGCCGTCGAAACGATAGGCAACGATAGCGGAGCCGAAAGGCAAGATGTTGCCGGCACGCAGTCGGGTGATATCTCCTTTCGGGAGGGCCGCACGTATACCTCCGTAATGGTTTACGCCGATCACCGGCTGATCCTTGTAAGCGGGCATCTCTTTTTGGAAACGCTGGGCGTATGCGGCCGTGACCAACGCCCCGATAGGCGTATAGTCGAACTTATTGATGGTACGGTCGTGGATCAAGGCCTCTTTTGCCGTGGCAAGTTTCTCGTTCAGCCGATATTTATCCATGATCTTCTCCACGGCCTCTCGCATCTCCGGGTTCTCCTCGCAGGCTACACGCACGGTATCCCCTTGGATGAAAGAGATATCCCGGTGTCCGTTGAAATCCTGTATCTGGAACAGCAGTTTCCCGATATGGGTACCGTTTACTCCGGCTTGGATGATGGGGATGTTATTGATCTTATCGAGCACCAGCTCATGCGAGTGGGCGGATATGATGGCGTCTACCTTATCGATGAACGGCAGTCCTTGGGCGTTCTCCTCGGTGATGCGGTAAGGCATTTTCATATCCGTGCCGATGTGCATCAAGAGGATAATCATATCGATCTGGTCCTCTTTCTTTAACTGGTAGACGGTTTGTATGCACACCGCTCCCAGCGGATGCGTGAACTGAAGCCCTTTCAGGTTCTCCGGCTTGGTCTTGACGTAGGTGTCCGTCGTGGTCAGTCCGATGAAGGCTATGCGCAGGGAGGAGCCATCTTTCAACTTACGCTCTACGATACGGTAGGGACTCAACCAGTCGGGGTGAGTATATCTCTTCTCTTCGGTGATATTGGCGGCCACATGGGGGATATTCAAGGCGGCGGTGTCCACTAGATAAGGAAACCCCCAGTCGAACTCGTGGTTACCGATGGCGGACATTTCCACGTCCATCGCCTCGTACATCTCTTTGATAGGCTCGCCTTTCGTGATCTTGGAGAAATAGCTTCCGCTGAAATTATCTCCGCCTGAGACAACGATGGAATGCGGATAGCGTTGTTTCTCGTTTTGTGTCATTTGTACCAACCGGGCGGCTCCCGGCGTGATCCCGTCGGAGGCGAAAGCCCCATGGAAATCGTTGAATGAGAAAATGGCTAAAGTGTCTATCGAGCTGGACGGGGTGGCGATATCTTGCGCGAATAGGGGAGCGATTAGTGCGCTGCCTAGCAAAATCGCTGATACGAATTGTTTTTTCAGTCCCATGGTTGTATGTATTAATAGGGACAAAAGTAGGAAAAATAACGGGATTCACCGAGGAAAACGCCTGATTCGTCGAATTCTTTTTGATCGTTTTAAACCTTCGGCCTACCTTTGTGTCATAGTAATAGCTCGTGAGAGTGAAAGCGAACCGGTTGTTCATCATAACCGGGAAATAGGTAAACATTAAGTCAAAGGGCCGCCGTCCGGATAAGATGCGGCCCTTTTGATTTATTCAGACTTGAGGTTGTTTACGGGATTGTCGTGGGTGGTACGGAATACGTTATATCCGGAAACCGCCAGTATGACGGTGAGTACCAATACGCCTCCTCCCACGAATAGATACCAGGATAGCTGGATCTTTTCCGAGAATTGTTCTTGCCATTTTTGGGAGATATAGAAAGCGATACCGCAACCAAGTAAGATGGCCGGCAATGCCATGGTGATGATATCTTTCAAGAAAATATGGAGTATGTCTTTTACCGTGGCTCCGTTAATCTTACGGATCGCCATTTCTTTCCGGCGACGGTTCACCTCGTCGTTCGTGTATCCGATCAATCCGATGAAGACGATCAGCAAGGTGACGATGCCACCGATCATGACGGAATCACGGAATTTCCGGGAGGAGGTGTATCCTTCCAGCATCTCGCTCTTGAAGGAGATCACGTTGAGTTCTTTATCCGGGATGAGTTGCCCCATTAGATCCTGTGTCTTGCGTAGGGCCTCGGAAGAAAGGCTATGGTACCGAATGACCATATGTTGGGCCGCCCCTTTCGTATAGAACATGATCTTGGCTCGCGGATCTTCTCCCGCTATGGAACCTAGGCGGAAATCCTCGAATACGCCCCGGATCGTGAAGAGAGGCATCGACTCGGACTTGGTATCGTGTCCGGTTATTTGTACCGTCTTGCCCACGGCTCCATCCTTCCAGTCGGCGAAAGGTTTCATGTATTCAATGAAATTGCGGCTCACCAGTATCTCTTGCGAGGAGGTGGTATTCTCGGTGAAGTACTGTCCTTCTACGATCGGGATTTCCAATACGTTCAGGTAATCGTTTCCTACGTCGTAGAGGTCGGCGATGTTGAATAGTTCCCGGTCGTCTCCCGGAAGATAGACGTTATTGCCCGAGGCTCCCCAGAAAGGAAGGTTATAGCAAGTCGTGATGGCGTCTACCTCGGGCAATCTCTGGGTTTCCTCGATCAGTTTGGCACGCCCCGTGGAGTCTACGGCACCGATATACACATAGGCAAGATTCTCGGGATTGTATCCCGGATGATCATTCACCATATGGTCGTATTGCTTGCCTACCACTAGCAATAAGGAGGCGAGGAAGCTGATTGCCGTGAACTGGAAGAACAAGAGTCCCAATTTCCAAAGGCGGCGTGCCTCACGGATGCTCCGGAAAACAGCCGCTACAGGAATGCGTCCTAAGAACCAGCCGGTAGCTATGCCCGTAGAGATCAGTACGACTATGACCGTGAGGCATATCGCCCACATACCCGTGGATAGGAATAACGATCGGACTCCCGTGCCGATCAGCTCCTTTATAATTCCTTGAAATCCTAGGATCAAAAGTACGACCAGCGCTAGCGCGACGGTGACGTGGGTCCCTACCTCGGACAACGCCATACCTTGGATATCCTTACCGCTCGCCCCGTAACATTTGCGTACGGCCATCTCTTTCGTGCGGTTCACGATGGAGGAGATCACGATCAATATATAGTTCATTACGGCGGTGAAGATCAATACGAAGGCGATGAACGAGAGGATCAAGGCCATACGTTTGGCCATATCGTCCTCCATATGTACGTTGAGTAGTTTGTGGAAGGTGAAGGTCAGTTCCACGCCGGCTTTCTTAAGGTCGTTTACGGGGAAATGCTTGTCGATCATCTGTCTCATTCCCGCTTCCAATTGGGCCTCTGTCGTACCCGGCGATACCTTGACGAAACTTTGGTAACGGTCGTTTCCGGTTAACATATGGGTTCCGTCCCACATGAACTTGCTGATGGAGGAAAGGGATACGATAATGTCATAACTCTGTTCGGTGTTGTCCGGTAGTTTCTTGAATACGCCGCCTATCGTGAGGGCTTGTCCCGGTGCGTCGTCAATCTCGAAGCGTTTTCCCATCACGTTACCGCCGATACGTTCGGCGATCTCGTCGGATACGAGCACGTACATGGGTTGGGAGAGAACTTGCTTAGGGTCTCCGATGAGCATGGGGCGGGGCAATACGTCGAAAAGACAACTGTCCGCTAGGATGAAGGTCGCTTTGAGCCGATGCTTGTTGTCGGACATCGTAAAAGGGGAGTTTCCCCGGAAGTACGTATAGCGTGTGGCGGCCTCGATCTCTGGTGTCTCTTGTTTCAAGAGGGGGATTACTCCGGCGGGCGTTTGCCCGTGGTCGCCCACTTCCCCGTTCATGAAAAATTTCTCATATACTCGATAGATCCGGTCTCCGTTCGGATAGAAGTTATCGTAGGTGTTCTCGAAGTGGACTTTAGCGATCAGCACCAAGCCGATGGTCAGTCCTATACCCAAGGAGATAATCTTCATTACATTGTGTTGCCCTCTCTTAAAAAGGGAGCGAATTGCGATCCCGATGTTTTTCATATTGTTATTGTATTATTTTCTGGTAAGATAAAATCAAATACCGTGCCATTGTGTTTATGTGGTTGAAAAACAGAGGGGTGAGTGGCGTACGATTGTTTATGAGTGTCCAATAATTGGACAAGGGTGTCCAAAATCTGGACACCCTTGTTTAATACCTTTTCTCAATAGAGGCTCCGGGGAAATAATGCGTGAGGATTTTCCGGTACGAATATCCTTTGGCTCCCATCACGGCGGCTCCGATCTGGCAAAGCCCTACGCCATGTCCCCATCCGGCTCCTGTCAAGATGAAGCGGGAGGGGATATCAAGGCGGATATCCTTCTTATCGACAACAAAGGCCGAGCTGTATAGATGCGTCTCGGATAATGTCCGGCGTATCTCAAGCTCTTTGCCGATGGTGAACGAACGGCGTACCCCTACGATCTTGAGTTTCGTGATACGTCCGGACGAACCTCTTTCCAACGGTATGAGATCGATGATCGGCCCGAAATCCATACCCGTTTTCCGGTGGATCAAACCCGATAGTTCCTCTTGCGTGTATTCTACTTTCCAACGGTAGAAATCCGAGGTCTCTTGATCGTAGTTGTTTAGCACTTGGCTAAGGATCTCCTTGTCCGTTGTATTACAGAAGGCTTCGGGTGAGGTACGTATCCATTGTTCCGCTTCCCGCTCGTCCGTCAAGTCGGGATAGGAGGGAACCTCGTCATCCCTCAAGGCGGTAAGATAGGAGTGGGGAACCGGTTCCCAGCAATTCTCGAATTTCTCGGTCACGCCTCCGCAGCATTTCGAGAAGCGGGCGTCGCAGATCGTATCGTTATCCATCAATACCTCTCCACGTGTCTCTTTGATCACCTCCCTGACTATCGGGTTCGATGCCCGGGTAATACCTTGGTAACGCTGGCAATGGTCGTCGGCACAGACATCGAACAGATCATGGTCCTCCCGGTCGTACCAGCGGATCAAGGTCTCGTTGTTGCGGTAACAACTTTTATAGGGCGTAACCGATCCGTTCAAGTTGAAATTCTTCTCGACCTGTGCCAAGAGCCAGCTTCGCGAGATCACGGCATGGGCTTTCAGCAACTCTTTGGAAGCGTTGGCGCTCATCTCCGAGGAGATTACGCTGGTAAGGTATTCCTCCACGTCCACTTGGTTGATCGTGACGATACCTTTATCGGTCGCCACGAGGTTCAACGCTCCCTTGAAGCGTTGATCCTCCTGTCGTTGCCAGTGAAAATCCACGCCGATCGTGACCGCCTTCAAGTCGAAAGAGGATTGCGGGCTGGTCGGCTCGAAGAATAGCTCCTGATAAAGCTTCCCATTGTACACGATCTTGCCGTTTACCCAGAGGGCACGTTGCTCGCCTATGGTGAACGTGCCGGTTTCCGTATGTACATACTCCTCGTTAAAAACAAATGAGATTGCTTTGTGGGTCATGATTCCCACATTGATTACAGGTGCTTCCATATCCTTATTCCTTTATTCTATTCTTTTTTTGCGTTCAGGGAATTAAATGTGAGGTAAGCGATCATGACAAGGTACATGACAACCGCCAGTATCTCGGCGGCATTGCTAGATGCCCATTCCTCGTTCATCAAGTTGATTCCGCCGAAACGTAAGGCTGCGCTGACCACGCCCATCAAGGCGCCGCCGGCGATAAAGCCGGAAGCCAGTAACGTACCTTTCTCCAAGCGGGCTGAGTTCAAGCTTTGGTCTTTGCTACGGCTTCCTACGTACCAACTGATCGCTCCACCGATCAAAAGCGGCGTATTCAGGTCCAAAGGGATAAACATACCCAAGGCGAATGCCAACGCCGGTATCTTGCAGAAGTTCAATACGACGGCGAGGACGGCTCCAATTGCGTATAAAGCCCAAGGTGCCCCCGAACCACTCATCAATGGCTCGATAACGGCGGCCATAGCGTTCGCTTGCGGAGCGGCCAATTGTCCGGTCGTGAAACCGTACGTCTGGTTCAATATCAAGATCACGCCTCCTACCGTAGCGGCGGAAACTAGTGTGCCTAAGAATTTCCAAGTCTCTTGCTTGGCGGGTGTGCTCCCCAGCCAATAGCCGATCTTTAAGTCGGTAATGAAACCTCCCGCCATGGAAAGCGCTGTACAAACCACGCCTCCGATAATCAGGGCGGATACCATGCCGGCCGGCCCTTTCAACCCTACGGCGACCAAGATGATGGAGGCGAGGATCAACGTCATGAGCGTCATGCCCGATACCGGGTTCGTCCCTACGATAGCGATAGCGTTTGCCGCTACGGTCGTAAACAGGAAAGCGATCACCCCGACCAGCAATAAGCCGATGGCGGCATGGAACCAATTATGAAGTACGCCGAACTGGAAGAACAGGAAGGTGACGATCAGCGATACGATGATACCGATCGTTATCACCTTCATCGACAAATCCTTTTGCGTACGTATGGTATTACTCTCCACAGCGTCTCCTTTTCCTTTCAACTCGTTCGCCGCCAAGCCTACGGCTCCCTTGATGATTCCCCAAGAGTTGATGATGCCGATCACCCCGGCGGTAGCGATACCTCCGATACCGATGTGGCGGGCGTAGGTGGTGAAGATTTGCTCGGCGCTCATGCTCCCGACGGTCGCCGTGATAGCGTCATTTCCGAACGTAAGCACGTCGGCGCTGAAAATGGCGGACATGGCGGGGATGATTACCAACCATACCAAGAATGAACCGGCGCAGATGATCAAGGAATATTTTAATCCGATGATGTAACCCAGACCTAGTACGGCAGCGCCCGTATTGACTTTCAATACGATCTTGGCCTTCTCTGCCAGCATCTCACCGGCTCCGACGATACGGGTACTGATCGTCTCGCCCCACCAACCGAAGGTGGCGATGATGAAGTCGTACAAACCTCCGATTAATCCGGCGAAGATCAAGGGCTTCGCTTGGCTTCCGCCTTTCTCGCCGGAGACGAGTACTTGCGTGGTAGCCGTAGCCTCCGGGAAGGGATACTTACCGTGCATATCGGATACGAAATATTTACGGAACGGGATTAATAGCAAGATCCCGATGATACCTCCTAACAAGGAACTCATGAAAACCTCGAAGAAATTGACCGTGATCTCCGGATATTTGTCTTGCAGGATATAAAGGGCGGGCAAGGTGAAAATGGCCCCCGCCACGATCACGCCGCTACTGGCCCCGATAGACTGGATGATGACGTTCTCTCCCAAGGCGTTCTTCCGCTTGAATCCGCTGGACAACCCTACGGCGATGATAGCGATCGGGATGGCGGCCTCGAATACCTGACCGACCTTCAGGCCCAGATAAGCGGCCGCCGCGCTGAATATCACCGCCATGACCAATCCCCAAAGGACGGACCAAAGCGTAACCTCCGGATAGTGTTTGTTGGGAGACATAAGAGGCTTGTAGCTTTCCCCTTCTTTTAATTCTCGGTAGGCGTTTTCTGGCAGCCCGGTTACCTTTTCTTCATTTTCTGGTTTCACGATATTAAAATGTTAGATTATTAGTTCGTAATAGCTCCACCAAACGGGTGTTGGGTGACAAATTTATGTTTTCTGGCTGAGACATGCAAGGATTCTTTAGAATAGTTAGGGCAACCGTACCCAAATTATCTATATGAATTCTTACCCAGTAGCGTATGAATTCTTGTTCGCATGCTGTATAATTCTATAAACCACGGCGTGATCTGTACAGACCAAGTCGTGGAATATACAAATCACGTCGTGGTCTGTACATCCCACGGCGATCATTTGGAAATAGATCAAGTAGCAAGTATGTTTGTATATGGCAAAAAGAATGTTTATTACTTGAGGACATGAACAATTATACCTAGAGCAGTTATAGTTGTACATATCAAGCAAGAGATGTGCGACTTGAATGGGATGGGGGAGAAGCCGAGTAAATAATTTGAGGTTTATCGTTAATTCGTAAATTCTTTCTATTTTTGTAGTCAAATACAGAAAGTAGATGAATCAAAGATATCCTTCAGCCTTGTTGGAAAATGCCGTGAATGAATTGGCTTCCTTGCCGGGGGTGGGGAGGAAGACAGCGCTCCGGCTAGCGCTTTATATGTTGCGCCGGGACGTCGGCTATACGGAAAACTTCGCCGCGGCCTTGGTTGCCCTCCGTCGAGACGTGAAGTACTGCAAGATCTGCCATAATATATGTGATGATGAGGTTTGCTCTATTTGCGCCAACCCCAGCCGTGACCATTCCTTGGTTTGCGTGGTAGAGAATATCAAGGAGGTGATGGCGATAGAGAATACCGGGCAATTCCGTGGCGTATACCATGTGTTGGGCGGGATCATCTCGCCGATGGATGGTATCGGACCGAGCGACTTGCGTATCGACAGTCTGGTGCGACGTGTGGCCGAAGGTGAGGTGAAAGAGATCATCTTGGCGTTGAGCACTACCATGGAAGGCGATACGACTAACTTTTTTATTTACCGGAAGCTATCCGGTTACGATGTGAGGATCAGTGTCATCGCACGTGGCGTATCTATCGGTGATGAGATCGAGTATGCCGACGAGATCACCTTAGGACGATCCATTATCAATCGTACTGAGTTCAATCTCACCTCTTCTAATTCATAATCATAACTCATAATTAATATCCGGAATGACCTACGAAGAAACCAAGTTGTCCGTTATCATCGTTAACTATAACGTGAAGTATTTTCTGGAGCAATGCCTCTATTCTGTCCGTGCCGCCGTAACGGGGATGGACGCCGAGGTGTTCGTGGTGGATAATAACTCGACGGATGGATCTGTCGAATATCTCCGGCCTAAGTTCCCGGAAGTGGTTTTCATCGAGAATAAAGATAATCCCGGTTTCGCCAAGGCCAATAATCAGGCGATTCGCCAGTGCACCGGGGAATACGTGTTATTGCTGAATCCCGATACCGTGGTGGGAGAGGAGAGCCTCCGCAGCCTGTGCTTCCAAATGGATGAGGATCCGGAGATCGGAGCTATCGGCGTGAAGATGCTGAATGGGCACGGGGTATTCTTGCCGGAGAGCAAACGGGCTTTCCCTTCGCCTTGGGTGTCGTTCTGCAAGATATTCGGCCTTTCAAAGCTGTTTCCTAACTCTCCGGCATTCGCACGTTATAGCCTGCCGTATCTGGATAAAGAGCAGACGCATAAGGTGGAGGTGCTGGCGGGTGCGTTCATGTTGCTTCGCCATGAGGCGTTGGATAAGGTTGGCTTGTTAGATGAGTCGTTCTTCATGTATGGGGAGGATATCGATTTGTCTTATCGGATCGTGTTGGGAGGCTATAAGAACTTGTACGTGCCGGAACGGATCCTGCATTATAAGGGGGAGAGTACGAAGCATGGTGACTTGAGGTACATAAGGGCTTTTTACGGTGCCATGTTGATTTTCTATAAGAAATATTATCCGGGAGCCGGTTGGTTGATGCGGATACTGATCCGGTTAGCTGTCCTGCTGAAAGCTTGCTGGGCGATGATTTCAGCCCCTCTACGCAAGAAGGCTAAAGCGGTTAAGCATCGCCGCCTTTTGATCTTGTGCAGGGAGGATCATTTTGAGGAGGTAAAGGCCGTTTGCCTGAAAGCTATGCCGGATCTGGAATTCGTGAATCTCTGGGATTTGGACGTGGAGCGTGTGATGGATGCTATCTGTCGCAAGAACCAGATGAAAGGCTTTACGGACTACGCTTTCTGCTTCCCCGATGCCCGCTATGAGCAGATGCTCTTGTTCATGGACAAGCTCGTGAACAAGAAAGCGGTTTTCCATATATATACGAAGAAGAGTGGTCGGCTTGTTTAAGTAATCCTTGAGTAAATATGTTGTTGTCGAATGATAGAGTCCGTTTGAGGGCATTGGAACCAGAGGATCTGGAGTTGTTGTATCGTTGGGAGAATGATCCGGAGTTATGGGAAGTAGGGAATACCTTGGCGCCCTATTCCCGTTATATATTGAAGGAATATATAGCGGGTAGCGACCGGAGTATCTATGAGTCTCGCCAACTTCGCTTCATGATCGAGGAATGCGATACGGGGACTTCCGTGGGGATCGTGGATTTATTCGATTTTGAGCCGCATCCGAATCGGGCGGCTTGCGGTATTATGCTGGACCGTAGGTATCAAGGACGTGGCTTCGCTACGGAAGCGTTAAGGCTATTGATGGAATACGCTTATACGTTTTTGAAGCTTCATCAACTTTATGTGCATATTCCCGTGGCGAACGAGCCTAGCAAGAAATTATTTACCCGTCTGGGATTTGTCGAGGCGGGGACGCTTAAGGACTGGATCAGGACACCGGATGGTTATTCCGATGTCTGCATAATGCAGTTAATTTAAATACGGGTCCTTCGGATATTTTGTCCAAGTTTTATAATCATTGCCTAATAATTCTACGGAATCTTTCCAATAGCCCTCCCCGTCGGCAGACAAGATATTATCGGTGGTGATATGGCTTACGGCCCACGAGTTCCGTTTGATTTCATGGTTTAATTGCCCTTCGGTCCATCCGGAGTATCCCAAGAAAAACTTCACTTTCCCATTGATTGGGTGCCCGTTGAGGATGTATCGTTTCAATGCGTTGAAATCCCCGTCGAAATATAAATAATCATTGATCTTTAATGCGTCCGGAATGATATTATCCCCTAAGGAATGAATAAAGAACAAACGGTTGGGGCTGACCGGCCCCCCCAGATAAATCGGTATCTCCGGAAATTCGGCAAACTCCTTGAAAAAAGAGTTTACGATAAGATCCGTTTTTTTATTCAAGACAAATCCCATCGATCCGTGTTCCGTATGCTCTATTAATAATACGACGGAACGTTGGAAATAGGCATCTTGTAAAAAAGGCTCGGCAATCAGAATACTTCCTTGAATAGGAAGGACATCGTTATGTGTTATTTTAAATATATTTTTATAAGATGCCATGATCGTGAATGTTAGGTTGTTACTAATTCACCGACAATATAAGGCGTTTTTTAATAAGAAGCAAATGAAAAGCCCGGGATTCAAGTTAATAAACGTGAATCGACCGGGCTTATTGTTAATTTATGCTTGATGATTTTCCTCGAATAATCTCAGTCTTTCGTCCAGCAAATCATATTGGTGATCTTTTATGAAAGAGGTACAAGCCCGTAGTCCTTGTTGGTTACTGCCTGTGGTACTTAAAGATATGGCGCTTACTCCGTAATAAACCAGTTCTTCCATCAATTGTCCGCCGGTCATTCCCGGGTAACCGATCGTGAAATAGAAGCCGTCGGCTATCGGTTGGTCCAGATCGTGATCATAAACGATTGTGAAACCATGATCCGTAAAAATCTTCTTTAGTTTCTCCGCACGACGTCCGTATTCTTTCACTTGCGAGACAAAGTCGAACGTACCGTCCGCGGCGGCCTTGAACATAGCGGCTAAGGCGAATTGGGCCGAGTGGCTGGTTCCGGAAGATAGGGCGTATAAGACACGGTGGATATATACCGTACCGAACGTACCACCTCCATAACGCTGAGTCAATCCCGGATAGGAGCGATGGTAAAGTTTATTGGAGATCGCTGTCACGCCGATACGCTGTCCGGCATAGCTGAACGCCTTAGAGCCGGATATCTGCATGATATAATTATCGGTATAACGGGCTACGCTCGCTTGGTAAGGAGGCTCGAAAGGACATCCGAGGTCCTTGCGAAAATCCATGGCAAAATAGGCGAGATCTTCTATGACGATCACGTCGTATTTGTTGGCCATCTCGCCGATGATCTTCAACTCCTCGTCGGTGAGGCAAAACCAAGCCGGATTGTTCGGGTTGGAATAGATCATCGCAGCAATATTGCCTTTGGAAAGATGCGCTTCCAAGGCCTCACGCAATCGCTCGCCACGATATTCGTATACGTCGAACGACTCATATTTATAGCCCATAACGGCTATTTGCTGTTTCTGCACGGGGAATCCGGGGTCGATAAACAAGATGGTGTCTTTTCCCGGCGTACATTGTCCGGCCGTAAGGAAAGAGGCGTATGTGCCCTGCATGGAACCGGTTACGGGTACGCAACACTCTGGGTCTATATCTATATTTATAAACGCCTTGATAAAGCGGGAAGCTTGCTTTTTCACTTCGGGAGTTCCGTTGATGTTCGGGTAGATAGACGCTATACCGTTACGAAGGGCTTCGATCTCAGCGTCTACGCCTACTTGAGCGGCTTTCAAGCCCGGTACGCCCATTTCCATATGGATGAACTCGGTTCCCGTTTCTTGTTCCAATTGCGTGGATATGGCAACTACCTCCCGGATAGTCGCTTTCCCAAAATCGGGAAGTCCAAAGCCATCGATAATCCGTCTGGCTGTCTGATAGTCTACAGGAGTATTTTTCATGCTAGTGTTAATTATATATGGGGACAAAAGTATGAAATTTATCGATTTGTTCTAATTTTTTCATCCTAAACTATTGCTAATTCAAAAAATCCACCTATCTTTGCACCGCAATTCAACGGAATAGCGATAAAGAATAACATTTTGGTCTGGTAGTTCAGCTGGTTAGAATACATGCCTGTCACGCATGGGGTCGCGGGTTCGAGTCCCGTCCAGACCGCTTTTTATTTCTCCTTCCTCTTTTTAAATTTTCCTTTAATACATATTTTAATACGATATCATCCGGTTCTATGGATTTTGCCTGATGGCATGAGGTTGTTATATTTGGAATGTTTATCTTTGAGACCAATAAAACAGATAGCCTTATGGAGAATCTAATAAAGATCGATACCGTCGATCAATACAACAAGATGTTTGGCTTGGAGACGTTGCACCCATTGGTGAGCGTGGTAGATTTATCCAAGTCCGAGACATGGCCTACTAATTTCCGGGTTAATTATGGTATATACGGACTTTTCCTGAAAGATACGAAATGCGGGGATATTCGGTATGGGAGGCAATATTATGATTATCAAGAAGGAACCGTAGTAGGATTCGCTCCCGGGCAGGTGACGGGTATTGAGCTTAAGGATGGGACCCGGCCTTTGGCGCATGGGTTGCTTTTCCATCCGGACTTGATCCGTGGTACGGCTTTGGGACGGGACATCAAGCGTTATTCTTTCTTCTCCTATGAATCAAACGAGGCGTTACATCTCTCTGAGGAAGAGAAGGGGATCTTCGTGGATTGCCTGAGGAAAATCCAGATCGAGTTGGAGCACTCCATCGACAAGCATAGCAAACGGCTGATCGCGATGAATATCGAGTTGCTGCTCGATTATTGCCTGCGTTTTTATGACCGTCAGTTTACGACCCGTGCGGAGACGAATAAGGATGTGTTGGTGAGGTTCGAACGATTACTGGATGAATACCTGCAAAGCGATCTGTTAAGACAGGAGGGGCTACCTACTGTACGGTATTTCGCCGAGAAGATTTGTTTGTCCCCGAACTATTTCGGTGATCTGATCAAGAAAGAGACAGGGAAAACTGCCCAAGAAAATATACAAGACCGGATTATTTCCTTAGCGAAAGAATGGATATTAGGGACAAACAAGACCGTCAGCCAAATCGCTTACGACCTAGGATTCCAATACTCCCAGCATTTCAGCCGCATATTCAAGAAGACCGTGGGGTGTACCCCGAATGAATATCGGAAATCCCAGATGTCGTAATCTGTGTTACGGGCTATTGGATGTATTTTATGACCTTGGCGGGAACACCTCCCACGATGGCATTGTCCGGTACATCTTTAGTAACTACCGAGCCGGCTCCGACTATAGCGTTCTCGCCAATGGTTACGCCGGATAGGATCGTTGCGTTCGAGCCTACCCAGACATTCTTCTTCAGAACGATCGGGGCAGGGTAGGTAGTGCTCCGGTCCTCGGGGGCGAAGCCGTGGTTGAGGGTGGCAAAGACCACGTTATGCCCGATCTGGCAACCGTCACCCAGTGTCACCCCGCCATGATCTTGAAAATGACAGCAAGCGTTGATGAAAACGTTCTTGCCTACCGTGATATTCTTTCCGAAATCCGTATAGAACGGGGGGAATACACGAAAAGACGGATCGACCGGCTTATTAAACAAGCGGGATAACAGCTCACGGATTTCCTCGGGAGCGTGATATGAGCCGTTTAACTCGAATGTCATGCGTCTGGCCTCATCGCTCATCTTGTTCATAAACTGATGGATCTCGTCTCCTTTAAGAGGCTTTCTTGTCTCTACATACTTCAAGAATTCGTTTAGTGTCATAATTGCTATTTTAATAAGTTCTACTTCTTGGTTTGTTTATTCCTTTTCGATTGCAACGGCAAAGATCGATGAAATCCGGAGAAACTTTTGTAGATGGATTACAGGAATTATGACCTAAATTACATTCACCGATTCTCCAAGGTCTTATATTTCTCGATTAGTTTCTTGACCGTGACAGCGTCTGAGACCTCTTGCTTATAGGTAGTCGGGTTATAATAGGCCTCAAGGAAACTGTCTGCACCGGACCAGACTGTCTCGATAATTCCTTGGAAATGGCGAGACATTTCCGGATTTGAATGCTGGCGGAAATGGATCATATCATCTACCTGTTGAAGCGCTATCTGAGGTTTACGCCAAGGGCAAGTAGCAACGTCGAAGCCTTTCATGGCAAAGTAAACAGCGGTTTGCTCGGCACGCTCATAATGCCAGTCGCAGATAAAAACATCTTTCGGGATCAAGTCGATCGCACGGTAGGTATTGTTCATGCTGGCTTCCCAAGCGCCGATCCCGGTAGTTTTGCCATCGATCAGGCGGTCTCCCCATATCATCAATCGTTTGCCTTGTGAGGCTAAGTGGTTTTGTATTTTAGTGACCTCACCGGCATATAACTCAGCCTTGTCATGTCCGCCGCAACGGACGCAACTATCATGTCCGATATAAAAGACCTCGTCCATTCCGGCATGGAATAATTGAGTTTCGAAAACATCCGTCAACTCGTCTACTAAAGCGAATACGATTTTATGTACTTCCGGATGAAGCGGGCAGTAACTTTTACAATAAAGTCCGTCTGAGTTGGGCCAACCCGTATAGTTCTTGGTATCCACGTGTGGCGTCTCGTCGAACTCCGGATACTCACGTAATAAAGCGTAGGTAGTCTCAGCCCATGATTGATGCCCCAAGAGATTGATCTGGGGAGCGATACGTATTCCGTTATCCCGGCAAACCTTTACGATCTTTTTCACATCCTCTCGTGTGAGTGGGGTCGGATCCCTCAGTTCTGGATGGGACTCATAGGCATAATTCCAGTCTACCCGTAGAATCAACAAGTTGAAATGACTGGGAGCCAGTTCCTCTTGGACGAACTTCAAGAATAGATCCAACTTCTGTGCGGATGGAGCGGCGATGGCCAAGCCTCGTACGGGCATGATACTATCTAAACGGTTTGTCTCTGATTGGGCGGAAACTTGGGCTGAACCTATAGCCCATATAAGCAAGAATAGTCCGATAATCTTTTTCATATAGCGATATGTTTTAATGTTTAAATTTTTAATTTGATGTACGCTTTCGAAGATCATCACGCACATCGTGACGGCCCGGAGGATGTCGATGGCTATGTTACGTTGCGTAAAATCTATTGGTTGATCGCTCATAATATATTTAGACTAAAGGTGAATTTAATACAAGACAAATATAATCAATAAGAGACATATCATTACATTTGTGCCTTATAAATATGAATAATAATTAAAAATGATAGACATGATAAGACGATTGATTTATTGGGTTCTCCTACTTTTCGTTTGTATGGGCGCCCATGCCCAATTCCGGGTGACAGCCCATCAAGAGGGTTGGGACCGGATTCCTCCGCAAGCGCAAAAAGACGGCTTTTGGTTTCAACAATCCGTTTTAGCGAATATGGATGATGATGCCGCTATGGAAGAGGTCATGCTTTTCGGGCGGGATAATGGGCATTACCCTACTTTCGACCTGTTTAAGTTTTATTACGTGATCGTGGATAATTATACGAAAGAGATCCAATATATATCGGATGAGATCTATGTGACGGATAAATATGCGCTTACGGTGGAGGATCGCAATAATGACGGGATCTCCGAGTTATATATCGATTATTTCAAGGATGGGAAGTTTACGGTTGATGAGCGAGGATATAATTTGCGGACCACCCGTTGCTACGACCGTATCGAATGGAGCCCCGAGAGTAAAAACATTAAACCCCAACAACCATGAGAAAGTATATCTATTTTATAGCGCTTATCTGTTGCGCCTTATCAGCCTCAACCTCTTACGCCCAGAAAAAGGTGATAAAAACGATGATGATCGCCGGGCAAGATGGCAGTCATTATTGGCGAGGTGCTTGCGAGGCCATGAAGCAGATCTTAGAGAACAGTGGAATGTTTAAGGTGGATTTCGTCTTTACCCCGGATTTCGGAGGAGATATAAATACCTTTAAGCCCGATTTCGCTAAATATAACTTGGTTGTTGTTAATTACGGAGGTGAAGTCTGGCCCGAGCCTGTCCAAAAAGCTTTCGAGAACTATGTAGCGGATGGTGGTGGGGTCGTGATTATCCATTCCTCCGTGGTACCTATGGCCGGTTGGAAAGCGTACAACGAGATAATCGGCATGGGAGCTTGGGAGGGTCGGAACGAGAAAGACGGCCCTTACCTGTATTGGAAAGAGGGCAAATATGTATACGATTATACACCCGGTCATGCGGGTTATCATGGCTTGCAGCATGAGACGATCCTAGAGCATCGTGCGCCGGAGCACCCTATTTTGAAAGGTCTGCCTATAAGATGGAAACATTTCAAGGACGAGATTTATACCCGCTTGCGTGGTCCGGTACGGAATGTGGAGATATTGGTTACCGCTTATGAGCGTGGACGCCATGAACCGTTGATGTGGACGGTGAAGTGGGGGAAGGGGCGTGTCTTTGTCGATCTGTTGGGGCATTGCGGCAATGACCCGAATATGATTTACTCGATGGAGTGTACGGGTTTTCAGGTAACCTTACTAAGAGGGGCTGAATGGGCAGCCACCGGGGAAGTGACGCAAGAGGCCCCTCGGGATTTCCCATTGGAAGATACCTGTACGCTCCGTCCGGAATTCAAGGCTCCTTTCCATGCGACGAATTAAATGCCTTAATAAGATGGTGTCTTTCGACAGAATAATCAAATTGACAAATTGTAAAGTTAAGTCCCGGAGAATCGATTTTTCCGGGACAAAGTACGGCTCGCTCCTAAATACGCAAGAAAAAATCAGTAATCGTCTGTTAAATAGATAGATGTCAAAAAACAGCCTTTCATTCTAGCGAAATTAGTTCATCGTAATTCATATCTTATGGGTTGTTTGGGCTATCTCATAGGGGTACGATGGGGAAATGATAGGGTTATGATGCCTATTCATGACAGTTCATAACCCTATTCATGACTGCTTTCGATGCCCAACGTGACTATTGGCGTTGCCTAACACGACTAGTTGCGTAGGCTTTCATGACCTATCGTGTATAAAAAGCGGCCTTTTTGAGTAAAAAGCGCCATATATAGCTATCCTCTTTCCTCTACTTGGTAACCTCTCTCAAAAGGTAGTGTTACAAGATACGCTTTATATCTATTAAAAAGACAGGATTAGATCGTATCTTTGTCATTCGTTCATTAAAGTCATTGGTTATGTCAAATCAAGAATATATCAAGATCGAGGGAGCTTATGAGAATAACTTGAAACATATCTCTCTGGATATTCCGAAGAAGCAAATCACTATATTCACCGGGGTCTCGGGTTCCGGGAAATCGTCGTTGGTATTGGATACCATTGCCGCCAGTTCACGTCGGGAGTTGAATGAGACGTTCCCCAGTTTCGTGCAGCAATACCTGCCCAAATATGGCCGTCCGCATGTAGACCGGATCGGGAATCTGCCGGTCGCTATCGTGATAGACCAGCGGAAGCCCGCTCCCAACGCCCGTTCTACGGTGGGGACTTATACGGATATCTATTCGTTGCTCCGTCTGTTGTTCTCACGGGTGGGCAAACCCTTTGTCGGATATTCGGATACATTCTCCTTTAATCATCCGCAAGGCCGTTGTACCCGTTGTGACGGATTGGGGGAGATTCGTGAGCTGGACGTGCATAAGCTGGTTGATTTTGATAAATGCCTGAACGATGAGGACGTGATCCATTACGTCACCTTCCAGCCCGGCCAATGGCGATGGATACGTTATGCTTGCAGCGGCCTTTTCGATCTGGATAAGAAGATCCGGGATTATACGCCGGAGGAGTTGCGCTTATTCCTTTATTCCCCGCAAATCCGTTTGAAGAATCCTCCTGCCGACTGGCCGAAGACGGCGAAATATGAGGGCTTGGTAACCCGTATGTATCGCAGCATCATCAATTCCGAGGAAGGGAAGATCCATCAAAAGGTCTTGGAACCGATGGTTACGATGGGAATCTGCCCGGATTGCGGTGGGACCCGCTTGAACGATAAGGTACTTTCTTGCCGGATCAACGGGAGAAATATAGCCGAAGTAACTCATATGGCGATCCCCGAGATAATCGCTTGGCTTCGGGAGATTGATGACCCGTTGGCGAAAGACATGAAGCAGGCGATCGGAGGCCGGTTATCCGCCTTATTGGAGATCGGTTTGGGGTATTTGACGCTGGATCGCTCCATGGAAACCCTTTCCGGCGGGGAGGCGCAACGCTGTAAGATCGCTAAATATATCAACTCATCTCTTTCCGATATGCTTTATGTGTTGGATGAGCCGAGCGTGGGCTTGCATAGCCACGATATCCATTTATTGAAAGCCTCGGTCCGAAAGTTGCGGGATCATGGGAATACGGTCTTGCTGGTGGAACATCATAAGGAAATGATACAGATCGCCGATCATATCGTGGATATGGGGCCGGGTTCGGGTATGGAGGGCGGCCGTATCTTGTACGAGGGAGATTATGCGGGCTTACTCCGTAGCGATACCTTGACCGGCCGTATGCTAGGAGAAAATACCCCTCTGAAGGAAAGCCTCCGGATCCCGTCCGGTTGGTTTACGGTAAAGCATGCCCGTCTTCATAACTTGAAGGACGTGACGGTAGATCTTCCTATGGGAGTACTGGCGGTGATCGCCGGTGTAGCCGGTTCAGGGAAAAGCTCGTTGATGGAATGCTTCCGCCGGGATTTCCCCGAGGAGGTGATTTATATCAGCCAAAAGAATATCGGGATCAGCTTGCGTTCCACTCCGGCCACTTATCTGGGAGTTGCGGATGATATTCGTAAACTTTTCGCTAAGGAAAGTAAGGCTGGGCTTAGTATGTTCACGTTTAACGGAAAAGGCGGTTGCCCGGTTTGTGGGGGAAAAGGCGTGATCGTGTCTGATATGGCTTTTATGGATTCGATCGAGACCGTTTGTGAGGCTTGTGGAGGATTGCGTTATTCCCCGGAAGCCTTGCGGTATACAGTGGATGGTCTTACGATCGCCGAGGTGATGGACTTGACAGTCCGCAAGGCTTCCCTTCGTTTTGCGGGAACGGTGATAGCGGAGAAACTCCGTCCGCTTATGCTGGTTGGTCTGGGGTATTTGCATTTGAACCAAGCCTTATCCACATTATCGGGAGGTGAGTTGCAACGGGTGAAACTGGCGTCTTATCTAGGAACCCAAAGCAAGGTCTTTGTCTTGGATGAGCCGACGGATGGCTTGCACGTGAAAGATGTCAGGCATATTATCTCCTTATTCGATTCTATGGTAGATCAAGGCAATAGTGTCTTTTTGATCGAACATAATCTGGATGTCTTGAAAGCGGCGGACTATGTGATCGAGATAGGTCCTGGAGGCGGACTAATGGGGGGTGAGATCTTGTTTAGTGGTACTCCCAAGGAGTTACTATCCTGCGAGCGTTCCGTTACGAAAGACTATCTTGTTTGATGATTATGAATATTATAGGGAAAGAGACGCAGCACGCTGCGTCTCTATGTGAATATACGTCAAAAGTGAGGTCGCTTACTCATCATACGAGATATTCCCTAATTCCTTAATCTTCGAATCTCCGACTTGATGCGTGAATAACTCAATCAATTGAGCGGGCGTTAATGTCATCTGAGGCGAGAACTCGGAGGAATCCATATAACTTAATAAGCTATGGTATAATTGGCGGACTTCCGGGTATTCTTGTTGGGTTTCCAAGTCTGTCATACAGATTAATAACTTGCCCGGGCCGACATTGAATTCTTGGATCATCCCTAATTTATGATTACGCTCCACGTTATCGATCACCTGTACGATTGGCCTGTAATTATCCGGAAGCTGGTCCAGTATCAACGGATGGCTATTCTTTATCATCGTGAACCATTGCCAGTTTGTATGGAAATCCGTCGGGAAATGAGCGAAAACCGGATGAGAGGGATTCATTAATAATCCGAGGGTACCCGGAGAGACCGGTTTCTTTACCCATTCGCAGATGGACTTAAACATCCGGTAATTCCAGTAATCTGTCTGGAATAATCCTTCTACCGTCACGTTCTTGTAAGTCTTGGCATCCGGGAACCACAATACTTTCGCCCCGTTCGCCAATAAGTTCTCGGCCTGTTTATCCCATTTCTTAATAACATTGATATCCGTAGGGATTTGCACGTTATTATGTTCCGGATAAATCCATAACGGATAATGATTGTGATAATCCGTGCCCTCGATCGCCAGCCGTAAAGTATAGGTCTCAGCCTCTTGAATGGCAGGTAAAGCGATATTTAATGGGCCTACCTCGGCCAACGTACCTTGATTGATTTGCAGCGGTATGTTGTTTTGGGCGATTACTTGATCTTGACTATTCGTCAAGGTCCAAGTTAGATGTTTCCCTTTTAAAGTGGTAGGTGTATAGTTCGCTACCTTGATGGAGCCTTTGAGCGCCTCATTCCCAGAGTAACAGAATTTAGGTAGGAGAGCCAGTAATACGACATCATCGCAAGACTCTTTCCATTCCTTGGCGGTTATCAAGCCCTTATTATCCATAAAAGCGTCCAAGATACCGACTAACGCCGTGCCCTGTCCCGGATAATCCTGTAAATCCAATAATTGGAAGCCGGCCATTCCCGGAGTACGGAACGCCATTTCCATCTCGGCCCGGTAAAGTTGCGCCATCCATTTACCGGAAGCCTTGAAGAAATCATCCGCTTGTCCGGCCATACCGGACTCGCCCAGTCGTTTGCGGAATATCTCCAGATTCCAAGGTTTTAGTGCCCCGGTATATTTCTTGATTTCCTCATAATTCGGATAACATTGGAATTGCCCGGTCTCATGTCCGATGATAGGCAATGAACATTGTTCGATAGCGGATTCGAAATTCATGACCGAGTTTGGATAGGTATGGTTGATATAACCGCCATCCTCCGCATCTGCGAAAGAGAAGGAACCCCGGGTATGGTTGCTGAATACGTTAGCGCCGGGGACTCGACAGGTCGTGAAGTAATCGTCACCCGCCGCAGGGCCGTTGAAGCCTAGATAGTCATTCGATCCAGATGCGTATAAATGCCGTCCGTCCTCACTACGGAAACGGGCGATCATGTCTACCATCGCTTCTTGATCCCCGGAAAGCTCGTTGCCGATCGCCATCATGACGAAAGAGGCGTGATTCCCGTAAGCCTCCTGTATTTGTAATCCTTCTTTGGTGAGGAAATGGATCAAAGTGGTATCGCCCTTTTCCATCTTTCCCCAGAAAGGTAGTTCCGGTTGGAGGTAAAAACCTTCGATATCGGCCGCCTCGAAACAAGCTTTAGGAGGACACCATGAATGGAAACGGCAATGATTGATACCGTATTCCTTGGCGATGCGGAAATAGCGTCTCCATGCTGCGGTATCCATCGGTACATGGCCTGTAAGCGGAAATACGCAAGCATCGTGTTTTCCACGAAGGAAGGTGGTCAATCCGTTGATGTTGAATTGTGTTCCTTCTGCTTTGAAATCTCTTAATCCGAAAGTAGTACTTTGGCTATCTTGGATATTCTCTCCTTGGATGTTCGCGGTCAAGCGATACAGGGTAGGGGAGAACTCGCTCCATTCCAAGGCGTCATCACCCATCGGTATTTGGAATATGATCTCGTCTTGTTGAACTACGATATTCTTATTGAATTTGATATGGTGCTCTAAGCCTGTGTTGAAAGCCTCCATCTCTATTTGAACGGCGGCTACGATCATTTGCTCGAATGGATTTGAAAGCTTTATTTTTACGTCCACCGTTTTTTGATCCGCATGTGGATATACTTGTATCCGGCGGATATGGAATTGTGGACGGGCTTCCAATTTCAGGTCTCCGATAATACCGTTCCAGTTTGTCTGCGTGGATTCCGTATAAGCGTGTGAATTGTCCAATAATTGGGGCGGAACGCTCAAACCGTTATCGACTAGAATAGTCAAGTGATGCTTCCCAGCCCGGAGATATGCGGACAGATCGTATTCTTGAGGGGTGGAAATATGGTCGGATGAACCGACATATATGCTATCTACCCATATTTGGGTCGGTTTTGTTCGCTCCAAGATTAACCAAATGCTCTTGCCTTCCCAATTCTCTGGAATCGTGATCTCTTTCTGATACCAAGCCTTACCTTGATAGCGGAAGGGCCTAGACAAATGAGTTGTCTCCTCCTTATCATTGTTAGGGTATCCTTTTTGGTTGGTGTCCGTGGTACCCGGTAATTGAACTTGCTCGGTGACATCTGTTGAATCCAATCGTAATTCCCAGCAACCGGCAAGCGATAATTCCTCTCTACTCTCTTTGGGAGTTTGGCATGCGAATAGCATGAGCATAAGTGGAATACTCCAAAATCTCTTCATGGTAATGTTTTTACTCTAAATATGGTTTACTTAATTAATAGTGTACAAAGGTAGTATTTTTGGCTTTTTTATTAAGGAGAAGATATGAAAAAAGAAGAAGATTTTGTTATGGGCCTGTCCATCTACATGGCTTGTCTGCGTGAGAAAAAACGGTATTCCACGGCGAAGAGTTATCAAGATGCCTTGAACTCGTTCAAGTGCTTTTGCGGTATGGAGGCGATTCCTTATGCCTATATTAATAGGAACAGGCTTTTGTGCTATCAGTCATGGTTGTTGGACAAGGGCCGTTCGTTGAATACGGTGTCTACCTATATGCGTCGGATTCGTCACATTTATAACTTAGCCGTGGAGGCGAACGAGGCTCCCTTTGTACCCAACCTGTTCAAAGATGTCTTCACGGGCGTTGAAAGCAAGCGGAAGAAGGCGTTGCCGCAAGAGATGCTGGAGCGTATGTTTAACGCTGAATTGGAGGATCAATCCTTGCGGCGTGTACAGTTGACCGTTCGGTTGATGTTCGCGTTCAGCGGGATAGCGTTTGTGGATCTTGCGCATTTGAAATGGGAGAATATCCGGGATGGGATATTGCAGTATCACCGACAAAAGAGCGGGTCTCTCATACAGCTGGAGATTCCCTCCGGGGCGTTGCGGCTGTTGGATGAGTTGTCCGCTTGTACGGCAAAGGAATCCCTTTATTTATTTCCTTTTTTGAGTGGAAGGAGAACCGGTGAGGCAGCCTACAAAGAATATAACAGGACCTTGTCCCGCTTTAACCGTGACTTGAGGTCGTTGGCGAGATCGACGGGCGTTACGCTTCCGGTCACCTCATATACGATCCGTCATTCATTCGCCTCGTTCTTGAAAGAACAAGATGTATCGATCGAGGTTATCAGTGAGTTGTTGGGGCATAAGTCTATTAAGACAACACAGATCTATTTGAAGAGCTTCTCGTTGGAACGTTTATCGAAGGTGAACCGGAATTGTTTTGAGAGCGTGTGTAAACCGATACCCAAAGTGGGGTAAGAGGCTTGCTACTCGGGAAGTAGCGTATTCTTTCACGGCGCAAAAGTAATAAAAAATAACAAATAACAAGCAATCATAAGGCTTAGTTTGTTCATTAGTTTGTGCTCCGACCTTGATTCTCCTTAAATCTTCGTTCTTATTCCTAGTGCATAGACATGGCAATAGAGACGAAATGATCTCGTATTTCCTACATCATCACGTCCCTCCTAAAAATCGAACATACATTCTTGTAGAGACGGGGCGTGCCCCGTCTCATCCCCTCAAAATGGTATTCTAAATTACTGTCAGACGGTGGGAGACGGAGCACGCCCCGTCTCTACAACTGGGTAATAACCATTTTCCAACCTTTTAAGCTACTTCCCGAGTAGCTTAATATTTCAAGCGGTGGTGATTTTCAGAAAAGCCATTTTTAAAGACATAAAGTGTTGTTTATCAGGAGTAAATATGGTGCTCTTGGTAGGGCTTTGAATTGTCGTGAGGCTTGAGTGGAGATCCTGCTATAATCTTAGGAAAAGATAATCATAATGATGAATGTTTTGAGAGACGGTCGCTCGGAGAGGGGTACGGCGCGGGTTGGCAAGCGTCATGACCTGAAGACTGTACGCTGGTACGTGCTCACGCTTCCTACTACGGGTGTGGCACGACGTGACAAGATCAGCCCCGCTAAAAGCTTGGATGCCGAGCTTTCCCGGCGCAAGCGTCGTGGGGAGACGTTGTTCGAGTATTTCGCCCCCTCCTATGTGGAGGTGAGGAAGGTGGACGGAAAGATGGTCAACACGAAACGACCCCTGCTGTTCAACTACGTGTTTGTCCGGTCCTCGGTTGAGGAGATCTTTCAGATGAAGCGCACGCTTCCCCTATACAATTTCCTTCCCCGGGTCTCTTCCGGAGGCATGACTCATTTCCCTTATCTGTCGGATGACGAGATGGGGAATTTACGTTGGGTGGCGGAATCTTATTCCAACGAGCTTCCGGTGTACGTACCGGACAGCGACCGCTTGCTGAAGGGCGACCGTGTGCGTATCACGTCCGGTTATTTTACCGGTATGGAGGCGGAGGTGGTGATCCAGCCGGGTGGCGGTCATAAAGATGTGATGGCTCGTATCCTCGATTGCATGTGGGTCCCCTTGTTGGAGGTGAAGCCGGGCGAGTACGAGCTGATCGAGCTGAACACCAAGGGCAAGCACGTCTATACCCATCTGGACAACGACCGCCTGCGGGAAGGCTTGCACGATGCCTTGGGACGTTACCATGCCTCCGGCAACGTATCAGAGGAGGATACTCGTTTGGCCCGTGAGGTGTTGAGATCCTACGGTTCGCTCCGTGCGGAGACGGACGTGATGCGTTGCAAGATCTACTCATTGCTTCTTTCTGCCTACAAGTTGTTGGGCGATGAGGAGGAGTTCACACGTTTGCATGACACGATGCGTGGTATGCTCCCGGTGGTGAAAGCTCCGCAATCCCGTGCTTTGTTGCTGGTGACGCTCTACGGTTGCACGGACAGCGCCCTTTACCGGCAGATGGCGCATGAGGTGGTGGATCCTTGGCGGTGTGAGTCCTCGCCCAAGAAAAGCAAACAGACTTTAATCCGTCGCTTGGACGATTACGATCGATGGCTGAGACATGATGAACAATGAATAATGAATAATTCAAAAATCATAAATCAAAAATCAATGTCTTCCCTTCCTTCCGGCGTTCGTTTGGTGCGGTTGCTGAACGAGCATTTAAATGATATCATGAGCCGCGAGCGTGCGAACCAAAACTCGATTCACCTGTATTGCACGGGGCCTTACTGGGTGGCATTTGAGTGCTCGGCCTATCAGTTGCGCCATGTATTCCCGGACAGCGAGATTACGCCAATGCGTTTGCTCGGCTACCCGTTCCCGGTGGTGATGGTGTCCGTTACGGATCGTTCGCTCCGCTCGTATGCCCGCAAGCACATCTTGCGAAGAGACGACATAGATTACAAATTATTAACAGCATCCCAACTCTCCCATGAGGACTACCAAGCGTGGCATGCCGGCGAGGTGAAGGGGTTGCCTTCATTAAGTGAGATCGTATGAGTGAGGTGCAAATTCTATTATTGTTATTACTGTCCGGATATCTGATCTCCGTGTCTTTGGGCATGGTGATCATCCCGAGGATCTTGGTGATCTCCCACAAGAAAAGACTGTATGATGTCCCGGATTCTCGAAAGGTACACACGACCCCGGTTCCCCGCTTGGGTGGCCTGTCGTTTTTTCCCGTGGTCTTGATGTCGTTTGCCTTGGTGATAGGCTTTCGCCTTTATCTGTGGCCCTCGGATCTGTCTAGCTTCTCGATCGAGATGCTCCATGAGTATCTTTTCTTGTTCGTGGGCATGACACTTCTTTATCTGGTGGGTGTCTGCGATGACTTGGTCGGGGTGGGTTACCGCTACAAGTTCATCGTACAAGTCGTGTCGGCCCTCCTGCTGGTGTTGTCCGGCAATTGGCTCGATACGCTGGGAGGCCTATTCGGGATCTATTCGGTCCCGGCCTTGCTGGGTGTGCCAGTCACGGTTTTCGCCGTGGTTTATGTGACAAACGCTATCAACCTGATTGACGGGATCGATGGTCTGGCCTCCGGTTTGTGCTGTATCGCCTTATCGGTCTTGAGCGTGTTCTTTTTCATTCAAGATCAATGTGTTTATGCCTTGCTCGCTATCTGTACGCTGGGAATCCTCATGCCTTTCTGGTGCTACAATGTCTTTGGCAATGCCAACTGCGGGCATAAGCTCTTCATGGGCGATGCTGGGAGTTTGACGTTGGGCTACGTGATCAGTTTCCTGATCATTCATTTATGCGTATCGAATAGTACCTCTACGGAGCGTTCGAATCCTTATTTGGTGATTGCCTTTTCCACGGTCTTGGTACCGTTGCTGGACGTGGTACGTGTGGTGCTGCGCCGCCTTCGTGAGCACAAGAACCCGTTCTTGCCGGACAAGAACCATTTCCATCATAAGTTGTTGCGCACGGGTATGCGGGTGCGGATGGTGATGGTGACGATCATTTGCGTGTCCGTTTTCTTTATCGCATTGAATATTGTATTGGCTAATCATTTGAATGTCAATTGTATATTATTTTTAAACCTGTCTCTATGGACGGTTCTTCACTTGGTGATCGATTGGCTGATCGCCCGGAATCGGCAGAAGAGGGAATCGGCATTCGACAAGAGGTTCTAGACAAGGAAAGCCGGGAAGGGCAATTCCGTCCTTCCTATAAATCAAAATACCATGAAGAAAGTATTGAAAGGCTGGCTCATCGATAATGCGGTGACCACCGACAACAAGACGGACAAGATCTTGTTACTGGCCTCGGCCGGAAGTTTAACTTTGGATGACGTGTTGGAGGAGATGTACAAGCAAGACACCGGTCTACGCCCGGAGACGATGCGTCACTCTGTGACCCTCTACCATCGGATAGTAATGGACTTGATCTTAAACGGCTATAGCGTGAACACGGGTCTGTTCCGTGCCGTCCCCCAGTTGAAAGGCGTGGTTGAGGGCGGCGTTTGGAACAAGGAGAATAATTCCATCTACGTCTCTTTCACGCAAGACAAGGCTCTGCGCGAGGCGATCGCCAAGACCGTGGTGGAGATCCTCGGCGAGAAGTCTAACATCATGTACATCCTGGAGACCGAGGATCGTAAGACGGGCTTGAAAGACGGCAGCGCCACTGCGGGTCACAACTTCTTCGTCCGTGGGGCGATGTTGAAAGTGGTTGGCGACCACGAGTCGGTAGGTGTTACGCTGACCGACTCCAAAGGTGCCACCACGAAACTGACGGACGACCAGATCACCATCAACAACCCTTCTTCGCTCACGTTGCTCCTGCCGGCTGATTTGGCGGAAGGTGAGTACACGCTGACTGTGACGACGCAGTATGGTAGTGCGGGTCACATACTGAAAACGCCTCGTAGCGTAAGTACGCAAATTTGGGTGGGCGGAAAGCCTGCTGATGGCGGTGGCGATAGCGAGAGCCCGGATGAGATCTGACATATTTGGTAAATCGCTATTACCAGTACAGGTAAATCACTATTACCTGTACTGGTAAACCACCTTTACATGATAAGGTAACAGGGATTTCTCGGTTGAGTATGCTTTGGAAATAGCTTGTACATTGGTGAGACCACGGTGTGATCTGATAATGGGTGTAGGAATTATGTGAATAAAGTTCCTAATAACATTACATTGGACACAGATAATGTTAAAATCAAAATTGATTGTTAATATGACTAGGTTTAGGGTACTGCAAAGAGCCTCCCCTAGAGTGTACGCCTTGTATTGAGTTTGCATAATATTTAAATGATTTATTAATAGAGAGATGAGAGAACGTATTGTTGCCTTCGACTATTTAAGGGCTCTTGCTATTACCGGTATATTGCTATGCCATTTTTGTCATAATTATAATTCAATTTCATTTTTAGGACATTATTTCGGAGGTGTCTTTGTAACATTGTTTATCGCAATGTCTGGTATGCTATTTGGTATTGTATGGAATAATAATAGCCGGATGGAATATGATATGTCTTTTCTGAAACAAAGATTTTTTAAACTTTCAGTTACATATTATCCATTTCTGATTTTAATGTTTGCATTCCTTTATTTTGTGGATGATTATCATTTCAATGTAAAAAATCTGTTCCTAATAAATATGTTTCATTTTTGTTTTTTATTAGTTTTGAGATATATTTGATGTTTGAGGTTGTTAGTGAAGGACGTTATTCCTTAATGCGTATTATAGATAATCCTTTTTTTGCTTTTGTAGTGTATGTGATTTCTAGTGTATTATTGGGTTGTATATTGCATTTTATTGTAAAATACATAAAAAAATATGTGCTTTAATTGCTCTTAAGTCATGAAATATTATTCTCTGCATTGTCTGGTGTGTCTTAATAAAGTGTGTGCTTTGGATTGTTCGATTACGATTTTATGTCTGCAAATTCCGAAAACAATAAGCGAATAGCTAAGAACACGTTGTTCCTCTACATGCGCATGCTTCTGATTATGGGGGTGACGCTGTACACCAGTCGGGTCGTGTTGAGGGTTTTGGGTGTAGAGGATTTCGGCATTTATAATGTGGTGGGAGGGGTAGTTTCCATCATGAGCTTTTTTATTTCTAGTTTATCTAATGTTACCCAACGATATATGAATATAGGTTTGGGAAAACAAGACTTAATGGAGACAGGATGTGCTTTTAGACAGAGCCTAACCCTCATGTGGCTGTTATCCGTATTATTATTGCTGTTTGGTGAAACATTGGGACTTTGGTTTGTATACAATAAGTTAGTGATACCTCCAGAGAGGTTAGGTGCTGCCGTTTGGGTATATCATTTTTCATTGATCTCCATACTTTCCGCTATTAATCAAGTCCCATTAATGGGGGCTATAGTTGCGCATGAGCGAATGAATATATATGCCTATCTTGGTCTTTTTGAGGCTTGTGCTCGATTATTCATAGTCTATTTGCTTGAAGCTTTTGGAACAATCGATTCGTTGATATTGTATGGTTTGCTTATGGCTATAGTTTCTGTCTTCGTCTGGCTAATTTATGCGATATATAGTGTAAGGTCATTTACCGAATGTAAATTTAGGTTTTATTGGAATTATAGTTTGGTCGCAGAGATGTCAAAGTTTATAGGTCAAAATTTATTTGGCTGTTTCGCTTGGTCTGCAGGTGTACAAGGAACAAATATCCTTTTAAATATATTCTTTGGTCCCGCTGTAAATGCGGCACGAGCGGTTTCTGTGCAAGTAAGCGCAGTTGTTACACGTTTTACTGAGAATATGATGACAGCGGTTAAACCTCAAATAATTAAATCATATGCTTCCGGTGATTGTGAATACATGGTGACACTAATTGAGAAAAGCTCTAAATATGCTTATTTCTTAGCGGCCTTGATAGCTATACCTGTAATGGTTGAGATAGAGTTTATACTGGAGGTTTGGTTAGGTGAGGTTCCAAGCCATACTATATCATTCACTCGTCTTGTTCTGTGTGAATCCTTGATAGGAGTATTTATACCACCTCTATGGATGGCGGCAAATGCAACTGGACATATAAAAAACAGTCAAGTATATGGTAGAATGTTCACGTTGGCGATATTACCTATAAGCTATCTTTTGTTAAGATTGAATGCTAATCCGCTTGTCCCATTTATTGTTGCGGTTTTAGCAAATGTAGGATATTGGTTTTATAGTTTGTGTGATATTCATAGGCAAATACAGTTGAATATGAGAAATTACTTTCGAGATGTTGTTAGGCCTATATTAATTTTTACATTCTCATTGGTGTTAGTCGGTTCTATATTGATGTTAATCGAACCTAATGATTCAGTTTTTCGTTTCTTGATAGTTTTTTCGCTTTCCGTATTTATTGGCTTTAGTGTTATTTATAGTTTGTTGCAATCAAGTGAGCGTATGATATTGCATGCGGCTCTAAAACGATTTGTTGTTAAATAGTTGTTTTTGTTATTAATAGAGTAAAAATAGTATATAAGCAATGTAGGGTTATTGAATCATGTTAAGTAACTAGAATATATTTGATGTAATTTGAATTTAAATTATTTATATATGACTTGTGGCAATAAAAAAAGAATTCTGTTCGTGATGCAAAGCCTTTATGATGGTGGAGCGGAAAAATTATTGGTGGATATGCTTAATAATTTTGATTATAGTAAATATGATATAGATCTTTTGTTAGAACATGATTTTGGAAATTATGCAAATCTAGTGCCTTTAGAAGTGAGAAAAATAATATTATTCTATAATATTAATAGACCCTTATTAGAAAGAATGATAGGAAAAATAATGTCCTATTTTGGTTTATATTATTTTTATATATTATTTTTTAGAAGACAGATAATAATTGATAAGATGAAAGGTGAAAAGTATGATACGATAATATCTTTTTTAGAAGGACGGAGTTTGGTGTATCATAGCTTTATATTGAAGCAAGGAATTAGGCATTTATCTTGGGTGCACGTAGATCTGTTTAATTTCCATTGGACAAAAAGGTATTTCAAAAGTAATAAGCATGAGAAGAAATGTTATGAATTAATGGATGATGTGATCTTTGTGTCTAATGATGCGAAAAATAAATTTCAACAACTTTTTAATGTGACTACATCCACAAAAGTAATATATAATTTGATAGATTGTAAGACAATTGTCTTGCGGGCAAATGAGTTTAAAGTTGAGAAAAGGAAATTTACGGTTTGTCTAGTAGGAAGATTGGTTAGACAAAAACAATTTGATAGTATTATAAGAGTTGCTAGAATTTTTGTAGATAATGGATATGATATAGATTTTTGGATTGTTGGTGCAGGTTGTTTGGAGTCAGATCTTAGTAAAATGATCCATGATTTACATTTGGATGATAATGTACACCTTTTAGGTTATAAGCCTAATCCTTATGTCTATATAAAGTGTGCGGATTTATTTGTGAGTTGTTCTTTGGCAGAGGGATTTTCTTTAGTTGTGGCGGAAGCATTATGTCTGGGAAAAGCAATTGTGTCTACAAAAACAGTTGGTCCAGTAGAGCTTTTAGGGTCAAATTCCGAGTATGGGGTTTTGGCAGACAATGATGATGAATCTCTGTATAATGCAATTAAATTATTTGTCAATGATTATAATAAGGTCTTTGTCTATCAAGATAAAGCAGCAAAACGTTCTTTGATGTTTGATGTTGAAAAAACAATGAATGAAATATATAGTATTTTATGACTGGCTCATTTGTTATTAAGAAGAATAGAATTTTAGAGATATTGTTCTTTATTATAATATTTCTTGTTAATCTTAAAATGACACTAAATATATCAGACTTTGCTACAGCTAATTTATCTATACTTATTATTGGTATTTCTTTTATTTCGTTGCTTTTTACAAAGATAGATGATAATATTTATTGGATAGTTCTATTTTTTATACTTTCATTGTTTCGTGTGGAAGCATCTAAAATGTTGTTTGTGTCATTGCTGGTATCAATATCTAGGAATCTTTATATTGATAAAATGGCTAAATATTCTTTTTGTCTAACTGTATTATTCTTAATTATAAATTACGGTTTATTGATTTTAGGAGTGTTGCATGAAGAATATTCTGATTTTTTTCTATAAGTCTGGAGGCGTTGTTAGTGATATGGGATATGGAAATCCTAACCTGTTTTCATTGTATTTGTTTTTCTTGGTTATTTTTCTTGTGGTTTTAAAGAAAGAAATTAATACATTTCTTGTCGCTTTTATAGTCTTTGTTATATATGAATCATTTTATTCTCGTACGGTTCTGTTCTCTGGCTGTATTCTGCTTGTTTTATCTTTTGTTCAAAAAACAAATTTAAAAAAAAGTTTCTTTAATAAATATATATTGTTGTCTTATCCATTTGTGATACTATTCTTTTTTATTGTTGTTTTGTTTAATGAATCAGAGTATTCTTTTATTCATGAAATTAGTTCTGGTAGATTAAGGTATTCTTTGCTCGTATTTGGCGAATTAACTCCGAATAATTTGTTGATTGGTGCAACTAATATTGATGAGTCTATTATAATAGATGTTGCGTATATATCATTGCTGCTGTCTTCTGGAATTTTTTCTTTAGCATATTTGTATAATCTATATTGTAAGGCTGTTTCTAAGTTTGATTATAATTTGATTCTCATTCCTGTAATGCTTCAATATTTATTTTTGAGTTTGTCCGAAAGTGCTATTATTAATACATATCTTTGGGGAGGTCTGTTTTTTTGGATAGTAATGTCGGGTAAGTATTCTTGTGGTAAAACCAATTAATTATTTATATGTTTTTTGATTTAAAGAAAAAAATATCTTATAAAGAATGGAATGTGGGATTTTTTAATGCTATTCCAGAAGATTTAGTCAGTGATAATATTGATTTGTCTAATATCACTTGGTTAAGGAGAGACTCTAAATTTCATTGTTATGCAGATCCATTCATTTTAAATGTATCTGACTGCACTATTGATTTGCTTGTAGAAGATATCTTGTTAGGTAGTAAAAATGTAGCAACAATATGTCATTTGTCTGTCGATAAATGTATAGGTGAAATAATTGAAAAATATACGTTGATAGATGATAATATACATAACTCTTATCCCTTGATTATTAGAGGTGATACTCTTGATGAGGTTTATATTGTTCCTGAAAATTCGTATTCTACAGAACTTAATGTTTATAAGTATAATACTTTGTTACATTCTTGTGAACATTTCAGTACTATGCTTCCTGTTGCAGTTGCGGATGCTACAATCTTGCCTTATAATGGAGCCTTTTATCTTTTTGCAACTTCAAGAAATGCATATAATAAGGATTTGTATATGTGGACTTCAAATAATAGATTATATGGATACGATTTGTCTCCAATATTAATAAAATCTAATTTGTTTGGGAGCAGAATGGCTGGTGATTTCATGTACGTAAATAATACTGTATACAGACCAGCTCAGGATTGTTTACAAGGGTATGGTAAAGGTATTATTCTGTATAAAGTTGAGGATATTTCAGATAAGTCCTATAATGAAACAAAAGTAATATCCCTTTATCCTGATTCCTCGTCATATTACTCGGATGGTTTGCACACGATAAATTTTTATAAAAGCATATGTGTTATAGATGGTTATAAGAATCACTATATTCCTTTTCAGAAAATATATCGTAAATTATTTGATAAGTATAGATCATGAATATCTTGTTTATTAGTTTATTAGATCCTTCTGAATCAGGTAGTGGCAATCAAAAAGTCACTTTGTTGTCTGCCAAATATTTGTCTAGTGTTGGAATTCATTGTTTTATAGCTTATTTTAAAGATTCTGAATATAGTTCCTCTCAATTAGTCTTTGATGCGAAATTTAAAATTGATTATAATGATTTAGATGGTTTCCGTTCTTTTCTTATTGATAATGAGATTTCTATTATTCATAATCAGGCATCAAGAGCTGTTAATATGAAATTCCTTGGTCAAGCTGTTGCGGGATTAAAAGTGAAAATTATATCAGTTTTGCATAATCTTCCAGGAACAGAGAATATTAGATATAATAAGCAATCTCTTTTGTTTCAAGTTCTTAATAGGCGGATTTCTTTTAAGTGGCTTATTTATCTTTTATTGTTATTCTTCTACCCTATTACTCGTTTTCTAGTTAAATATACTACCAAAAGGAAGTATAAATCTATCTATAAATACTCAGATGCTTTAGTTCTCCTATCTGATGCTTATATACCCATTTATAGATCTATTGCTAATTTGAAGGATTCTTCTAAGATGGTCTCAATTCCCAATTTTCTCTCATTTGATTATGTTGAGCGTAACTATTCTAAAACAAATGAATTGCTAATTGTGGCTCGATTTGATGAAATATCTAAGCGTATATTACTAGCATTAAAAATTTGGAAACATTTTTTATCTACTTATGACGTGAGAGATTGGTGTTTAACTATAGTTGGTTATGGAGAGTGGGAATCTGTTTATAAAGACTTTATAAATAAAAATGATATTGTAAATGTGAAATTGGTTGGGCGTGATGATTCAAAGAAATATTTTGAACGTTCGTCAATACTAATGTTTACCTCTTTATTAGAAGGTGCTCCACTAAGTCTGCTTGAAGCTATGCAGATGAAAGTAGTCCCTATTGCTTTTGATGATTGTATGGCTATTCGAGGTTTCTTAATTAATGATGTTAATTCAAAAGTTATTAAGTCTTTGGACATATCTGAATATTCTCGCTCGATTTATGACTTAATTACTAATGAAAAATTGCGTTGTAAACTTTCAGAGAATGCTTTTAATTGTCTCCATTATTTTACTGTAAAAAATGTTATGCTAAGGTGGGTGGATTTGTATAATAGTTTGTTGAAATAATATATAATTATGTGTCACGAAAATTTTATTATTGGATACACTTCTGGAGTGTTTGATATGTTTCATATTGGTCATTTAAACATACTAAAACGAGCTAAGGAATTGTGTGATTTTTTAATTGTTGGTGTTAGTACCGATGAATTGGTAAGAGAGTATAAGCATAAAAGTCCTATAATCTCTTATGATAATCGTAAGGCAATTGTTGAGGCTTGCAAATATGTAGATAAAGTAGTTCCTCAAGTTAATCGAGATAAAATGTCTGCTTATCATCGTTTGCATTTCGATGTGATGTTTGTTGGTGATGACTGGAAAGGTAATTCTTTGTTTCAGGAAGTAGAAGCTGAGTTGAATAAGAATGGAGCTAAAGTTGTTTATTTTCCTTATACTAAAGGTATTTCTTCTACTATATTGCGTGATAAACTAGTTTAAATTACTACTATGAATGTTGATATTAAAGATTTTCAATATAAAATATTAGAAATAGCGTTTTATTTTGATGAGTTTTGTAAGAAATATGATATAGAATATTATTTAATGGGTGGAAGTGCTTTAGGTGCTGTTAGGCATCATGGCTTTATTCCATGGGATGATGATTTTGACGTTTTTATGACTTTTAATAATTATCATAAGTTCCTTCATTATGCTTCTATACATCTTGATACAGAAAAATTTCATCTTCAAAGAGAAAATTCTACTGAGTGGCCTTTGTTTTTTTCTAAGTTAAGAATGAATGGAACAACTTGTATTGAAAAAGGATATAATAAAATGCATCAAGGTATTTATATTGATATAATGTGTTTGTATAATGTATCACCTAATAAGTTTGTTCGTTATATTCAATATTTATCCGCTCAAATTTTAAAAGCTACATCTCTTTATTTGGTAGATTACGATTCTGATAGCTTTTTCAAGAAAGTATTTATTAATTCTTGTCATTTTGTTGTAGGTACTACAGCAAAAAACTTTTTATTCAAAATATTGAATCACTTTTCAACTAAAAATACGTTACTTGTTGGCCATTTTTTTGGAAAGGCTCCGTTTCCCAAAACGAGTTTTCCTCGTAAATGGTTAGGAATTCAGCGCTATGTGAATTTTGAGAATCTCCTTTTACCTATTCCTTTTGAAGCAGAAAAATATCTTTCTCTTAGGTATGGTAGCGATTTTATGAAAATCCCTAATTCTGATATTTTTACAGAATATCCTATTCATGCAGTTTTTGTTGATATACATAATGATTATACAATTTATAAAGACAAGTTTAATTCTTAATTATCTTAGCTTTAGCTGATTACTTAACTGAAAAATCTTTTCTTTATCATGAAAGTAGTACTTCTTGCAGGAGGTTTCGGTTCTCGTATATCTGAGGAATCTCAGTTCAAGCCGAAGCCAATGATTGAGATTGGTGGTATGCCAATCTTGTGGCACATTATGAAAGAGTATGCCTATTATGGTTATACCGAGTTTATCATTTGCGCCGGTTATAAACAGGAATATATTAAGGAGTGGTTCGCCAACTATTTCCTTCATAACTCTGATGTGACTTTCGACTATCGTGGTGGCAACAACGAAATGACCGTTCATCAAACTAATATGGAGCCTTGGAAAGTCACAGTCGTTGATACGGGCTACAACACTATGACTGGAGGCCGTATTAAGCGTATCCAGAGATATATAGAGAATGAGACTTTCTTGATGACATACGGCGATGGTGTTTGTGATGTAGAAATTGATAAATTGGTGGAGTTTCATAAGAGCCATGGCAAGCTTGCGACCCTTACGGCCGTCAAGATAGCACAAGATAAAGGAGTCTTAGATATTACTAAAGATCAAGCCGTAAGGGCTTTTCGGGAAAAGAACGCCTCTGATGGCGCTCCTATTAATGCCGGTTACATGGTGTTAGAACCCGAGGTTTTTGATATGCTGGAAGGGGGTGACTCTTGTGTCTTCGAAAAGACCGCACTAGTCAAGTTGGCGCAAGAGGGTCAGTTGATGTCTTACATCCATACTGGTTTTTGGCAGTGCATGGATAATATACGTGAGAAATCTATGCTTGAAAAACTGCTTGCCGAGGATAAAGCTCCTTGGAAGCGTTGGGAGCGCTCTGTTCCGGAAATACCAGATTACGCAAAATAATAAGTTATCATACGAATGGGAAATATATTGGATTTTTATAAAGGCAAGAGGATTTTCCTTACGGGCCATACCGGCTTTAAGGGCTCTTGGATGTGTAGGATACTCGCTAATGCCGGAGCGGTCGTTACCGGATATTCACTTGAAGCCCCAACAGAGCCTTCGTTGTTTCAAATTGCCAATATTGAAGATGACATACATTCCGTGATTGGCGATATACGAGATTATGCCTCTCTAAAGAAGGCTTTTGATGAGTCTCAACCAGAAATTGTGCTGCATCTTGCCGCTCAGCCCATTGTTAGAGATTCTTATAAAGATCCTGCCTATACCTACGAGACAAACGTGATGGGTACCGTGAATATTCTTGAGTGTGTTCGCAATAATTGTTGCGTGAAGTCTTTCTTGAATGTCACTACGGATAAAGTGTATTTGAATAGGGAGTGGAGTTGGGGTTATAGGGAGAATGAGGAATTGGATGGGTATGATCCTTATTCAAATTCCAAATCCTGTTCGGAGCTGGTGACTCATAGCTACAAGCGTTCTTTCTTTACAGATATTGATGGTCTGCCTATTATTCCTATTTCTACTGCTAGAGCGGGTAATGTGATAGGTGGTGGAGATTTCGCCAATGATAGAATAGTACCTGATTGTATCCGTGCGGCTGTAAAACATGAGGATATTGTTGTGCGTAATCCATACTCTACCCGTCCTTATCAACATGTTCTAGAACCTTTGTATGCTTACCTGCTGATAGCGATGAAGCAATATGAGGATATCGGTTTTGCGGATTATTATAATGTAGGTCCCGATGATGTGGATTGTTTTCAAACAGGCGCTCTTGTTGAGCTATTTGTGAACAAGTGGGGCGAAGGCATGAGGTGGGTGAACAAGTATGACGGTGGTCCTCACGAGGCTAATTTCTTGAAGCTTGATTGCTCTAAATTGAAAAAGACTTTTGGATGGAGCCCTCGATGGAATCTGGATGAGGCAATGGAAAAGATTGTTGAATGGAGTAAGGTTTGGCTAGCAGGTGGGGATGTTCGTGTTTGTATGGATAAACAGATAGATGAATTTTTAAACGTATAACGATAATATGAAGAACGTAATCGTCACAGGGGGCAATGGTTTTATAGGTAGTTCACTTATAAAGAAATTGATAGAAAAAGGTACTAGGGTTGTTGCTGTTGATATTACCTTTCATGGCAATCGTTTGCCTGATTCAAATCTTATTACGAGGATAGAATCAGGGGTGAATACATCTCTAGTCGAAAGACTGCCAGTAATTGAATATGACTCTTTCTATCATTTTGCGTGGAAAGGTGTAAATGGGGCTGATAAAGCAGATCCTACGGTTCAATTATCAAATATTCAGATGGCAGTAGATTGCGCTAATATTTGCAAGAGGCTAAATGTGAAAAAATTTCTTTGTGCGGGTACTGTAGCGGAGAATGTAGCATTTAGTTTGTCGCATCTGAAAAAAACGACTGGTGGAATGATGTATGGTGTGGCTAAGCATGCTTGCAGAATAATTTTGGAAGATTATTGCAAGAATATCGCTCAACAGTTTGTGTGGATGCAGTTCTCAAATATATACGGTGTAGGTAATAAAACGGGCAATTTGGTTAGTTATACGTTAGGTGAGTTGATGGCTGGTAAAGAAGCCGCATTTGGTCCAGCTTTACAACCATATGATTTTATTTATGTGGATGATCTTATAGAAGCTGTATATCGTCTAGGCTTTAAGGAAAC
>NZ_JH976510.1:0-129257 GCF_000307475.1 Parabacteroides sp. D25
GATCGGATAAGTGCTGAAAGCATCTAAGTACGAAGCCGGCCTCAAGATTAGATCTCCCTCAAGGGTGGTTATAGACGATGACCTTGATAGGCCACAGGTGTAAGGGCGGCGACGTCCGAGCCGAGTGGTACTAATAGCCCGGGACTTTCCTCACAGTGAAGGTTGATATATTTTAAGACGATAAGGCGAAGCGAGTCTCTTCGGATTGATGTCCGGTCAAAATCTTGATAATGATATTAAGGTGGCTATAGCACGAGGGATCCACCTCTTCCCATTCCGAACAGAGAAGTTAAGCCTCGTCACGCCGATGGTACTGCGTAACAGTGGAAGAGTAGGTAGCCGCCGTCTTAGGTGAAAGGAGTCAGTCGAAAGATTGGCTCCTTTTTTTGTTATATGGCACCAGCCGTTGTAGAGATGTGGCGTGCCGCATCTTATCCTTTCGAAATGTGCCGGATTTTGGTTAATCCAGCACTAATTTTACGATAGCCCCGTAAGAGGGTACGTTCTTAAAAGCATCTTGCAAAGGATATTCGCCAGCGTAGACCCGGGCACAAGTCAATACCCCGCCATGCGCGAATAGGCATACCTTTTGCAGCTCGCTTTTGCGAAGCTCATTCAAGAAGTCGCTAACCCGGTCGTATTGATCTTGTAGGGATTCACCGTTTGGAGTCGGGTTATTAACCCAATCCTTGAACCAAGCCTCTGAGCGGGGATCGGAGGATAGCTCATTCCACGATTTCATTTCCCATTCCCCGAAATTCACCTCCTTGATACGGTCTTCTCTCTCCGCCTCCGGAAAGCCGCAATAATTAGCTAAGCGCACGCAGCGGGTAAGGGGACTTGTCCAAACCTTATCGAACGTATGATCGCTCAAGCCTTTTTTTACCTCTTCCGCCTCTTCCTCGAAGGTCGGTTTCAATGGAACATCGGTTTGCCCGTAGGCGTAGCCGGCGGGAACATCGACAGAGGTATGTCTGATTAAATAAATCTCCATAATTATATAGTTTGATAGATGATCACGAAACCCATATAGAAGCTTAACTCACTAAGAAGAAAAGTCGCTCCACAGCAGTCTCCCGTATATCCTTGTATCTTTCTCTTCATGAAAGAGGTAAGGAAATACCAAGTGATAACCGGGAATATACCCGCTAGTAAGTAAACAGGTTGGGGAAGCCATAATAATGGTAAGAAAGCACAAATGATGCTAAATACATATTCTCGAGAGGTCATTCGGCTATATACGGTCTTGTTCTTGGCTTCCTCCTCTTTCCTCGCGTAAGGCAGGCGATTGATGATCATGCTGGAGACGCCTTTGCAAAAAGGATCTCCAGCCAGTATGGCACATCCCGCTAGCTCGATCGGGAGACTGCTTACTAGTAGGTAGAATAGTCCGAAGTAGAAAATCAGTCCGATTACCCCATAGCTACCTATATGCGAGTCTTTCATGATCGCCAATATGCGTTCCCGGCTCGTGCCGCCGCCGAAACCGTCGAAGAAATCCGCCAGCCCGTCCTCATGCAGGCAGCCGGTTATCAGCAATCGGGTAATCATGGCGCATAAGATCGCCACGGATGGCGGAAGAATCAAGGAGGTAGCGTACAATACCAATACCGACAAACCAGCCGTCAGCCAACCGACCAACGCCCAATGGCTCACGATATTCTTGAAACAGGCCGCCGGAACCTCCGCCAACCGCCAGAACGGTAACCGAGTAAAGAATATAAACGCAGCGAGTATCCGCAACATATCAGAAATATTTGGTGATTGCCGCTTGCTTGAAACTATACATCTCGTTGATCATGCGAACGGCGGAGTCGAGTATCGGGTAAGCGCATACCGAGCCGGAACCTTCTCCCAGCCGTAGCCCTAGATCGAGCAATGCTTTTGCCCCCAAGAAATCCAGTATCCGTTTATGTCCGGCCTCGTCGCCGCAATGCCCGAATACGCAATACGATTGCATTTCCGGATATAAGCGGGAAGCCACCAATACGCAATTCGTCATGATAAAACCATCCACGAGGATAATCATCTTCAGTTCGGCGGCACGCAACATGCCTCCTACAGCCATAACCATCTCATACCCTCCGAAGTAGCGCATTACATCCAAGGCGCTTCCATCCCCTTTGTAATTCTCCAACGAGCGTTTCAGTACGTTGTATTTATGCCGTACGCCTTCGCTGTCCAGTCCGCTACCGGCCCCCACACAGTCGATCAATGGGATTTGCGTGAGGCAAGTCATCCACATGCTGGAAGCCGCCGTATTCCCGATACCCATCTCTCCGAAACTGATCACGTTACAGCCTTCGTTGTAACAATCCGTCACGATATCGGCTCCGTATTGAAGGGCTTTCTCCATTTCCTCCACGGTCATGGCCGCCTCGTGAAGAAAGTTACGGGTTCCTCCCTTGCGCACCTTGCGGTCGATAAGTTGGGGGATAACGGGGAAATCGAAATCCACGCCGCCATCCACGATCTTCAACTCAAACCCATGCTGGCGGGCAAGGTAGCAAACTCCCGCTCCTCCGTTCAAGAAATTATGGATCACTTGGCGAGTTACCTCCTTGGGAGATTTGCTTACACCCTCGTCGGCGATGCCGTGATCCGATGCATAGATTACGTTCACGGGATGACGCAAGACAGGCGATAAGGTTTGCTGGATCAATCCCACTTGCAGGGCGAGCGCCTCGAGCGTTCCCAATGAGCCTTTCGGCTTTGTCAGATTATCGATCTTGTCTTGTAAAGCGGCCTCCAGCCCTTTGTCCGGGGCCTCGATGTGAAATTGTATCATGATAGTAGTATTTTATATAAGTCGTTGTTCTTATTCCTTGATCTTGACGGGGATTCCGCTGACCATCAAGACAACCTCGTCCGCTTTAGAGGCGATATATTGGTTGAGCCAGCCTTGCATATCGGTAAATTTACGTTGCACCTCGTCTATCGGCACGCCTCCCATACCCAGCTCGTTCGTCACGAAGATCAAGTAGGCATCTTGCCGGGAGAGTTTATCGAACTCCGCTTTGAGGAGGGAGAGGGATAATTCCACGTCGCTTTGATTGTCGAAGAAGAAATTTGTCCCCCAAAGGGTTACGCAATCGATCACCACGACACGATCGGTAAGATCGTGGCGGCTCAAGTATTTCTCCTCCTCTATATTGGTCCACTCGGGTCCACGGTCTCGCTGGTGGCGTTCCACCCGCTTCCGGAACTCCTCGTCCCAGATGCGGGAGGTAGCTAGGTAAACCGGGTTGGGCGACAGCGATAAGGCGAGCCTCTGTGCGTATCCGCTCTTGCCGGACCGCTGTCCTCCAGTCACTAAGATCACTTTCTTACTCATCGCCTTCGTGATTCCTGTTTTTCCGGTGGGCGGCACGTTTAGCCTTGTTGATCGGATTGTTCTTGCTCGTCTTCCGAAGGGCGGCCGATTTCGGGTTGGCGGCGATCCGCTGCGCCACCGCCGATTTGCTCAGTGCCTTTCCGAACTTGGGGCGTAAGGCATCCCGCAATAACTTCTCCTCGTCGGTAAGCTTGGCGGTCTTGGATTTCCAGCCTCCCTCTTTCTGCGCCTTACGGGCGGCAGCGTATTTATTGAACTTTCCGAACTTCTCCATTTTAGCGCCTTCACGGCCTCCCTTGTTCTCGGGTTTCGCTTTCCGGAGCGTGCCGAGTAATTCTTTTTCTTGCTGCACCTCCTTTTTCTCCTCCTCTTGCAGGCGGATATATTTCTCTACGTTCAAGCGTTCACCGTCCACCAATACGACATCTTCCGCCGTGACCTTCTGGCCTACGTGCGGTTGCTTGCCGTTTACGGTTACCCGTTCCATCTCGATGAAATTGTCCGCTTCCCGGCGTGAGCAAACACCGGCTTCGCTTATCAGTTTGTTTAATCTAATTTCCATATTATTAATATTATATTATTAGTAAAATAAGGGTGACGATCACACCCATCACCAGTTCCGTATTACTATTCACTTGAATGGCGATACGCATATCCTCGGTCGTGAAAGGCCTCGCGTTCGTTCCGATATAAGGCTTCTCCACCGGTTTGCCGAAATAATCGTGCGTCCCCCCGAACTGGCAGTCCAAGACCGCCGCCAAGGCCGCTTCTGGATAACCGGAATTAGGGCTTGCGTGTTCAGGGCCGAAACGCCGTACGAAATCCCTTTTTCCCCAATTATTGGAGACCAGCAACATCAAATAGGCCGTGAGGCGGGCCGGGATGTAATTGGCGATATCGTCGATTTGCGCCGCTATCCGTCCGAACTCAAGGTAACGCTCATTCTTATAACCGATCATCGAGTCCAGTGTATTCACCATCTTGTAAGCCATCATCCCCGGCAACCCCAGCAGGGCAAACCAAAACATCGGGGCGATCACGCCGTCGCTTAAGTTCTCGGACAAGGTCTCCAACGCTGCCGCCCGTATCTCTTGCGGCGACAGGTTCGAGGTATCCCTCCCCACGATCCGTGCCACTTGCCGCCGTCCTTCTTCCGTGCTACGGTCCACGGCCTCGAACACCGCCTTCACTTCCTTGATAAGCGTCTTTCCGGATAGGCAATAAAATACGCCGACAGCCGTCAGCAACCCACTGAACTGCGGATGTATAATCCAAGCCCACGACAATATCCACTCGCAGATTAAATACACGCCAAGGATAAGCACGACTGCCAGTATGCCGCCTTTTAGGACCCGCTCGGAGCCTTTATTCAACTCTTTCTCTCCGGCGCTGATCGCTTTGCCAAACCATACGATAGGATGGGGCCAACCTTCCGGGTCTCCCAGCAACCGGTCGGATAACCAACCACCCAAAAAGGGCACGATCTTGAGTAAATTGATAGAATGATGTAACCAATACATATTGAATGTCATTGAAGGAACAAACTTAGACAAAAAAAAGAACATAAGGAAGCGGTAAGCGATTCTTCATCACACATTAGGCGAAAGAAACCTACATTTAAAGGATTTCGAGCGTAGACTTTCATATTCTACCATCCGTTGTATGATCATCCACCATCCGTTGCATGATCTTCTAACAGTTGGTGGATGATCATACAACGGATGGTAGAATATGAATAGGTACGGAGAAAACGGCTAAAGGATGCCTTTAGAAGCCTTAAATCTTCGGGAAGGGAGGGCTTGATATACGGGGGATTTCTTTCAATTTTGTATTTATTAACAAGAAAAGCGTTCTTACGGCCGGTTATTATTACTTTATTTGCTCCCACCGTATCGTGAAAGGAGTTAATCGAGATGACAGATGAAAAATCCATTTTAGAACAATTTGCCGCTGGAAATCATACCGCTTTCCGGGAATTGTTCATGCGTTACCATCTGAAAGTCTATTATTTCGTGCTGGGACTCGTGAAGTCCGAGAACGATGCCGAGGACTTGACCCAAGAGATTTTCCTAAAGCTTTGGACGCATCGGAGTCGTTTCACGGAAGTGAGGACGTTCGGTTCCTACCTCTATGTGCTGGCGAAGCATACGGCGTTCAATTATATCGAATCCCGCCGGGTGAATCTCGTGAGCTTGGAGAGTGCTTCGGAGGAAGACGAGGAGCGAAGTACGCCTTATGAGGATTTAGTCGCTAAGGATTTGCGATTGTTGGTGGATATGATTGTAGAGACCATGCCGCCACAGCGGAGGATGATCTACCGGATGAGCCGTAATGAGGGATTGTCGAACACAGAGATCGCCGAGAATTTACAACTCTCAAAAAAGACCGTGGAAAAACATTTGAATCTAGCGTTAAGGGAATTGCGGAACGTAGTATTGACTTTCCTTCTTGTTATGATATGTTAATGAATTGAGGGTAAAGTGAGAAAAGTAGGTCCTATAAACAAGATAAAATAGAAAAGCAGGAATGAGTCCTATAAAAAAGATATTAAAATACTTTTTCCATCATTCGTTCTCCGGGGAGATGGTGGATCGGGTACATCAACGATTGGCGGAGCCGGGAGACGAACGGGAAAAGGAAGAGGTTTTACGGGAGATCTGGAATGAGATCGGTTTTCCGGAGGCGGATAAACGAAGCGAGATGGCTTTCGCCCGGTTGGAGAATACATTGGACGTGAGGCCCCGTCCCTGTCTGCGTATCCCGGCATGGGTGCGTATCGCCGCTATCTGGCTGATCCCTTTGTTGTCGTTGGGTGTTTCTTATTATCTATATAGAGACGCACGGGATGTCAGGCAGCTCGCTTTTATGGAGCGGTTCGTACCTTCCGGCAAGCGGGAGCGGATCACCTTGCCCGATGGTAGCGAGGTCTGGTTGAATTCCGGTACCTTGCTGCTTTATCCATCCGACTTTATCGGGGATAAGCGAGAGATCTATCTGGTGGGAGAGGGATATTTCAAGGTGCGAAAACGTCCTGAGCAACCTTTCATTGTGCGGACGAAAGCGATGCGGGTACAAGTGTTGGGTACCGAGTTTAATTTATCCGCTTACTCGGACCAAGAGAAGATAACGACAACCTTGGAGGAAGGTTCCTTGAAGATCCTTCCTGATGATCCCTCGGTGGCTCCATGTATATTGAGTCCTAACGAGCAGCTTGTCTACATCCCTTCCCGGGGAAAGGTGGACGTGCGGCAGGTGGTGGGCTCGGATTACTCGGCATGGAAAGAGGGAGGCTTGTTGTTTAACAACGATTCTTTCGAGGATATTTTAAAAACCTTGGAACGTGTCTATAATGTGAAGGTGCATTTACGTACCTCCGCTTATCATTCCAACCGGCTTACGATCCATTTCAATAAGAATGAGTCATTGGTGAACATCATGATGCTGCTCAAGGAGATAGTACCTGGTTTAGAGTATCAGATCAAAGAGGATGGAGTCTATATTGATTAAAATGTATATTTCTTAGTCTTCTTTTAAAAGTGAAAGTATATATAGAAACGAGTGTGTTTACCAATTAGAAGTAAAAACTTTATCTCACTGTTTGTTTGTCGAGCTGAACAATAGATACGAGCTTTCGATAAACAGTTTGGTGTTTGTGTCCTTTGAAATTTCTATTACTCAATGTTCTGTGTTTTACATTTGTTAACTTTGTTCTGTTAGGTGTATCCTTCGTATTCCTTGTCCTAATAACGAGTACGTACTATAGAAGGAAATATAAATGTTTAACTAAAAAATCTAATATCGCATGAACAGGAATAAATCTATATGTATCACTATTCTTTGTTTGAGTCTTGCTATGGTTCGGAGTTTGCCTATTGATGCGCAAAAAGTGACATTTCATGACGGTTTTATCTCTTTAAAACAAGCATTTGAGAAACTAGAGTCAGTCTCGACTTATAAGATAGCCTATAATGACAGTCAATTGGATGTGTCGAGAAAGGTCTTGATGGATCAAAAAGAAATGGAAGTCTTGTTGGCCTTATCGCAATTGTTAAAGAATACGGGGTACACATATAAGACAAATGGAAATTACATACTTATTGTACCGGAGAAAGCGGATGATACCACGAAAGACAGAAAAAGAGTATCGGGTGTGATTGTCGATAACCAAGGTATCCCTGTGATTGGTGCAAATGTTGTGGAGAAGGGGACTGCAAACGGAACTATCACTGATATTGATGGGAAATTCACGTTAGAGGTAAGCGGTAATGCTACTCTTCAAGTCTCATATATCGGCTATAATACGCAAGAATTATCGGTCTCAGGAAAGACCGATTTCTCCGTTAAACTTGGCGAGGATACGCAAGCTTTAGACGAGGTGGTCGTTGTTGGATATGGAACACAAAAGAAGGTAAATCTGACGGGAGCGGTGCAAAGTATTTCTAGTCAGGATTTAACGAAGCGAAACCTTTCCAGTTCATCTCAAGCCTTACAAGGCTTGATACCGGGTATGGTTGTTACCCAAAGTTCCGGAGCTCCGGGAGCGACGGCCTCCATCCAAATCCGAGGAACGGGATCGATCAATTCAAATAGTGAGCCTTTGGTATTGATAGATGGAGTTGAGGGGGATATGAACTCTGTCGATATGAATGCGATAGAGTCTGTCTCTGTATTGAAAGATGCTGCATCAGCGTCGATCTATGGATCTCGTGCCTCTAATGGTGTCATTTTGGTGACAACCAAAAGGGCTAAAGAAAATAAATTATCGGTCTCTTATAATGGTTATGTAGGTTTTCGTACGCCTACCTCGACTCCTAATCCCGTAGATGCGGTCACTTATATGGAGGCTATCAATCAAGCGTGCGTTAATAATAATCAAGCCCCTCAATATTCGGAAGAGGTAATTAATGCCTATAAAACTTCTGGGGCAGATAATATTCATAGGTATGATACGAATTGGAAAGATTTAGTATTTGATGAAATCACGTTAACACATAATCATTCAATTAGTGTTAGTGGTGGTAGTGATGTGTTAAAGACATTTGTCAATGCTTCCTATAATTATGAGGATGGTTTAATACCAAATAATTCGTTCAAACGTACTGCTATTCGTTCAAACACGGACGTTAAGCTAACAGAGTGGCTTAGGGCGGGTTTAAACCTGAATATCCGTAGAAGCATTCAAAAAGACCCGACGAGTGGAACAAATAATATTATAAATAGTACGTTGCGTTTTACACCTCTTTTTGGGGCTGTTAATAATGATGGAACTTGGGGAAATGGCCAAAATGGTATCAATCCGTTAGCGCAAGCGATTGATGGTGGGGTTAAGGTCGTAGATAATAATGATATAGATGTAAAAGGAACTCTCGCTTTGACACCAATCAAAGGTATGGAGATCTTGGCCAGTTATGCCAGCAGGCGGTATGAGAATAAACAAGATAAGTTTCAGAATACCTATGATACTTATGAGGGTGGTAATTTTATCATGACTTATCCTACGACTAAATCTAGGTATGAGGAGTGGTATCAGTTGATTAAGAACCAGTTTAACGCTCAGGTGACTTATGAAAATACTTTCAATGAAAGGCATTATTTTAAGGGCTTTTTGGGATTTCAAACCGATGAGTTCAAAAATAAGTCGTTTGGTGGTTCACGTAATAATTATTACTATGATGGCTACGAGGAAATGAATCATGGGGATGCCTCTTCCTCTATGGTTAATGGTAATAGTTCTAAATTGACTATGATGTCATATTTCGCTCGCTTTAATTATACTTTTGCGGACAAATATTTAATCGAACTTACCGGACGTTACGATGGCTCATCAAGGTTCACTGCTAAAAATCGCTGGGGATTTTTTCCTTCAGTGTCTATTGGATGGCGAATATCAGAGGAACATTTCTTCGATCCATTAAAAGATGCGATTGATAATTTGAAGATCCGTGCTTCGTATGGTTCTTTAGGAAACCAAGACCTCAAGGACTATTATCCATATGCGTCTGTATTAGCCTTGGATGCCTCGTATTGGTTTGGAGATAGTAAAAATTATACTACAGGAATTTATTCCAATGCGTTGTCTAATCCTGAAATCTCTTGGGAGAAATCACAGCAGTTTGATTTTGGATTGGATATTACCGCTTTTAATACCCGTTTGGATGTGACGTTTGATTATTACATCCGTGAAATTAGCGATATGTTGCAACAATTTCCCGTGACTTATGCGGTTGGTTTGACTTCTCCATGGGAGAATGCGGGCAATATGAGAAATAACGGTTGGGATTTAAGCGTGATGTGGCATGATCGGATAGGAAAAGTGAAATATAACATTAGGGCTATGTTATCCGATGTAAAAAATGAGGTGACGGATCTGTATGGAAATAAGTATATTAATGATAATAATACGACACAAGAGGGATTCCCTATAAGTTCTTGGTATGGATATGTGGCTGATGGATATTTCCAGTCTAAAGAGGAGATTAATAGCTATCCAGTTTATGGGAATAATAAAGATAATGTAAAGCCCGGATATATAAAATATAAGGATATTAGTGGCCCTGAAGGGGTACCTGATGGCCAGATCACAGATGCGGATCGTACGATTATCGGTGATCCACAACCACGTTATTCTTTTAGTCTGAATCTAGGTGCGGAATGGAATAACTTTGATTTTAATGTGTTTTTACAAGGAGTGGGTAAACGGGATATATTCTTTAACGGAGCAGGAGCAAGGCCGTTTTGGATGGGAGGTACTGTTTACGAACATCAGTTGGATTCTTGGTCTGAAGAGAATCGAAATGCAGAATATCCTCTATTATTGATTGATGGTTCAGGCGGAGGAAACATGAATAATATTCCTTCTTCTTTTTGGGTAAAGAGTGGGGCTTATATGCGTTTAAAGAACGTGAGTGTAGGTTATTCATTGCCTAAGAATATATTAGGTAAATCAGGGCTTAGTAATGTGCGATTTTATCTAAGCGGCCAAAATCTACTCACAATAGCAAAAGGATATAAAGGATATGATCCTGAAGGTGATGTATCATCTTATTATCCGGTTACTCAGGTTTATACATTTGGTGTCGATATAAAATTTTAAAGGAAAGGTTATGAAAAGATACAGATTCATTTATACGATTTGCGTGTTACTTGTTTTTATTAATATATCATGCAGTGATTTTTTGGATGTAGAAGATACGAATCCGTCTTACACAAACGAGGGATTTTATACAAATGAGAACGCAATCAGAGAAGGGGCAACTGGTGTATATTCGAACTTATATATGCAGGTTGTAGGAGAACTCGCCCATACGACAATCTTTGATTTTTATACAGGGCTAGCTCTGGAAAGAAATGAGAATACGACGATTGGTGCGGGAGGTGGTTTAAATGCGGATAACAGCGATATACTTAAATTCTGGTCCCAACTTTATACGAACGTAGCGAGAGCAAACGCATTTTTAACAGGAGTGAGGCCGAATATGGATGATCTTAGTAAGAAGTCTTTACAGTATGTATCGGAGGTCCGTGTGTTAAGAGCGTATTATTATTATCTGTTAATCGCTTTATGGGGGGATGTGCCTTTTTATACAGAACCTCCCACTTCCGATCAGTATGAGGTGGAAAAAACATCAAGGGTTAAAATATTGGATTTTATTATAAACGAATGTAATGAAGCTACCGAATATCTAGATTGGATCGCAATGGATAGAGGACGTGTTGATAAATCATTTGCGTATGGTCTTATCAATCGTATGGCTTTATTAGGGGGGAGTTTAGATTTCGGAGGAAAAAGTACTGAATATTTTAAAATAGCCGCTGAAGCAGCCTCAAAAGTGATCGGGAAACGTTTGCTGGCATTGAACTACGAGGATTTGTTTGTCGTGGAAGGACAGGCGAAAGCAGATGTCCGAAACGAGATGATTTTGGAGATGATCTATAATGTTGATGGTACGAATGTTCACAGGAATTGGACTGGATTTGGTTTTGTCTCTCGTATGCAAGGACAAACGTCTCGACATCCGAGTATGCTGTTGGCAGATACTTATGAATGTATAGATGGGAAACGTATTGATGAATCTCCACTATATGATGTACATCACCCACAAAAGAACAGGGACCCTCGTTTCAAGGCTACTTTATGGATGCATGGAGATACAGCTACTTGTAATAATGGTTCTTTGAATACCGTTATTATCAATGCCTATGATGACGAGACACAACAATATAATTATACGACTGGTGAATGGGAGGTTAGAAATAATGATGATATAAATAGCGCTGCAGCTTGGGCTAGTTTTACCAATGCCGGGTGTGGTTATATTATAGCTAAATATAGTAAAGAAACATCTCAAAATATTAGCTATACAAGTCAAAATGTACCAATCATGCGGTATGCGGAAATCTTACTTGGTTATGCGGAAGCGAAGATTGAACTAGGGGAGTTGGATCAGAGCGTTTATGACGCAATCAATCAAGTACGAAATCGTGTAGGGATGCCCAATGTATCGGCTGATAGAATCGGAAATATAGAGAAAATGCGTCAATTAGTAAGAAGAGAGCGTAAGGTAGAATTCGCTATTGAAGGATTGCATCTGATCGATATGAGAAGATGGGGAATTGGGGATTTAGAAAATGAGAAACCGATGTATGGTCGTCCTATCGAGGAAATTCGTTATAAAGGTTTGTCTGAGACCGATATTCCTTATTTTAAGAAATCGGATCGTCATGATTTAAATGATATTCCTGATTATGAGTCTTATAAAGAGAAATTGAAAGTAAGGGACGCAAATCGTTATTGGGATGCTAAATTTGAGTTATGGCCTATTCCTCAACAAGAATTGGATCGTAATCCTAAATTAGTTCAAAATAAAGGGTATTAAAATATGAAACGACGAGATTTTTTGACTTATAGTTTATTGACAGGAGGAAGCTCGCTTTTGCTTCCTCTTGTGACAGCTTGCCAAAAAGGGAATAAGATTTCCTCTTCCATGCCGATTGAAGGAGGAGCGAAAGTAGAGGAAATGAAAGCTGATATTGTGGTTGTTGGAGGAGGAATGGGCGGTTGTGCAACTGCGTTAGCCGCTTGTAGAAATGGTATGAATGTAATTCTTACGGAAGAAACGGATTGGATTGGTGGACAGGTTTCTCAGCAAGGTGTACCGCCAGACGAACATAAATGGATTGAGTCTGGTGGAGCTACCGCATCTTATCGAATGTATAGAAATAAAATACGTGATTTTTATCGGTATCATTATCATTTAACAGAGGCGGCTCGTAATAATCCATATCTAAATCCGGGTAATGGTGGTGTATCTAAAATATGCCATGAACCGATGGTTTCTGTGGAGGTCTTGATGGAAATGCTAATGCCTTATGTTAGTGCGGGAAAATTACAAATTTTGTTAAATCATAAGGCTCAAAGTTCCGATGTGCAGGGAGATGAAGTGTTAGCTGTTACTGTACGAGATAGACAAAATGGAGAACTTGTTACCTTGACCGCTCCTTATTTTGTGGATGCGACAGAGTGTGGTGATTTACTACCACTGACGAAGACTGAATATGTAACAGGTTCGGAGTCGCAAGAAGATACAAAAGAGCTGCATGCTGCTAAGCAGTCAAATCCTTTGAATAATCAGGCTTTTACTGTTTGTTTTGCGATGGAATACATACCGGGAGAAGATTGGACGATCGATAAGCCAGATAATTATACGTTTTGGGCTAACTATATACCAAATTTAACTCCTGCATGGCCAGGTAAATTGTTGAGTATGACCTATCCGACACCATCTACATTAAAACCTAATCATGCCGTCTGTATTCCTGATGGAACACCAACGGATGCTTTTAACTTTTGGATGTATCGTAGAATTATAGATCAGCATAATTTTCTTCCAGATACTTACCAAGGGAGCACGACTCTTGTTAATTGGCCTCAGAATGATTATATGTTAGGGAATATTATAGATGTGCCCGAGAATGAATTTCAGAAGCATGTGGATGCCGCAAAAGCTTTGAATCTTTCATTGTTATATTGGTTACAGACTGAAGCCCCACGACCAGATGGTGGTGTTGGTTGGAAGGGATTAAGGCTCCGTAAAAATTTGCTTGGTACGAAAGATGGAATGGCTAAATATCCTTATATAAGGGAGTCACGCCGCATTAAAGCGGAATTTAGAATTTTAGAGGAGCATGTGGGCGAAGAGAATAGGAAGTTGATATCAGGAGAAACAACTGCTGCTGCATTTTATGATAGTGTTGGTATTGGTTATTATCATATAGATTTGCATCCTTCTTGTGGAGGAGACAATTATATAGATTTCAACTCTCTTCGTTTTCAAATACCGTTAGGTGCTTTATTACCACAGCGGGTAAATAATTTGTTCCCTGCATGTAAAAATATAGGGACGACTCACATAACAAATGGGTGTTATCGTACCCATCCAGTAGAGTGGGGAATAGGAGAAGCTGTAGGTTTATTAATTACCTATGCCAGTAAAAAGCAAATATCCGCTCGTATTATTCGCAGCGATAAGAATATGCTAACGGATTTCCAGCAATGGATTCAAAAAGAAGGAGTCGAGATTGCATGGAAAAAAGAACTTGTGTAAATATTGTGTGTTGGTAAAAATTAGGATTGGAGAACCGTATTAATGGAATCAAGAAATGAATTCTTGTTTTGTTGATACGGTTCTTTTCTTTTTATGTCAAGAAAATGTTTTTACCTTTAGACGGGCAAAAAGAATCCCGAATGAGTGGGTATGGATTTTTTTTGCTAAAACATGTTAATAGAAAGTTTTTTCTTTTTAATAATATGTATTTGTTTGTCAGTTACGAAATAATCACTACCTTTGCACCGCAAAATTTTTTATTAATCAATATTAAACAGCGTTTTATGAACAATTACGAAACCGTTTTCATTTTGACTCCCGTTTTGTCTGACGCTCAGATGAAGGAAGCGGTAGAGAAATTCACGAACCTTCTGAAAGCTCAAGGAGCTGAGATCGTGAATGAAGAGAACTGGGGCTTGCGCAAGTTAGCTTATCCTATCGACAAGAAGACAACAGGCTTCTACCAGTTGGTTGAATTCAAGGCAGATCCTAGTGTTATCGCTACGTTGGAGTTGAACTTCCGTCGTGACGAGCGTGTGATCCGCTTCTTGACTTTCCGTCAAGACAAGTATGCCGCAGAATATGCAGCTAAGAGAAGAAATCTGAAATCATCTAAAGAAACAGTAAAGGAGAATAATTAATTATGGCAGCAACTCAATCAGAAATCAGATATTTAACTCCGCCTTCAGTAGACGTTAAGAAGAAAAAATATTGCCGTTTCAAAAAGAACGGTATCAAGTATATCGATTATAAGGATCCTGAATTCTTGAAGAAATTCTTGAACGAGCAAGGTAAGATCCTTCCGCGTCGTATCACTGGTACTTCCTTGAAGTTCCAACGTCGTGTGGCTCAGGCTGTAAAGCGTGCTCGTCACTTGGCTTTGCTTCCTTACGTAACCGATTTGATGAAATAATTAATTAAGAGGAGACAGAATATGCAAGTTATTTTGAAAGAAGATGTAGTGAATTTAGGCTACAAAGACGATATCGTAACAGTAAAAGACGGTTACGGACGTAACTTTCTAATCCCCACGGGTAAGGCAGTGATCGCTTCAGAGTCTGCTAAGAAAGTATTGGCTGAGAACTTGAAGCAACGCGCCCACAAATTGGCTAAGATCAAGGAAGACGCTCAGGCTTTGGCCGCTAAGTTAGAGGGTGTAGCTTTGACGATTGGTGCTAAGACTAGCTCTACAGGTACGATCTTCGGTTCTGTAACGAATATCCAAGTTGCTGAGGCTTTGGCTAAGGCTGGTTTTGAGAATATCGATCGTAAGATTATCTATATCAAGGAGTCTGTTAAGGAAGTAGGTAGCTATAAGGCTATTTTGAAACTTCACAAAGAGGTTTCCGTTGAGGTTCCTTTCGAGGTTGTTTCTGAATAATAGATACTTTAATATATCATGAAAGAGGGTAGTTTCGAAACTACCCTCTTTTTTTGTTTTAATTATAAAAAAAGACATCTGTCAATCAGCAAAAAAGCACTACATTTGTCTCCAAATTTGCAATAATTTTAGAAAGTGAGCAAAAAGTCTTTTCTATATATTAACTTGCTATTTGCGTTGTTTTTTTTCTTGCCCGGACTTCAGGCGAGAGAGAAGACTTTTACGGTCGTGATCGATGCCGGGCATGGCGGTAAGGACCCGGGCGCTAGAGGGGCGAATATTAATGAGAAGGAGATAAATCTCGCTGTCGCCTTAAAATTGGGTCGATTGATAGAGAATGACGCGGAGGATGTGCGTGTGATCTATACTCGTAAGACGGATCGTTTTATCGAGTTGGACGAACGTGCGAATATAGCGAACCGCAATAAGGCGGATCTTTTCGTGTCTATCCATACGAATGCCGTAAAGCGTGGAAGTACCGTGCAAGGTACGGAGACGTATACGCTGGGTTTGGCCCGTAGCGAAGAGAACTTAGAGGTGGCTATGAGCGAGAACTCAGCGATCTTGTTGGAGGATAATTATCAACAACGGTATGAGGGATTTGACCCGAACTCTTCGGAGTCATATATCATTTTCGAGTTTATGCAGAATAAGCATATGGAGCAAAGTATTAGTTTGGCTTCCGAGATACAGAAATCGTTCAGGGCTTGTAAGCGGGTGGACCGTGGCGTAAGACAGGCTGGTTTTTTGGTGCTTCGTAAAACGAGCATGCCCAGTGTTCTGGTCGAGTTGGGGTATATCTCGAATCGTCAAGAAGAGCAGTTCATGAGAACCGCCGCCGGACAAAATAAATTGGCGGAAGCGTTGTACGATGCTTTTTGCAAATATAAGAAGAATTACGATCGTCGTAAAGGAAATATTTCCGGAGCTGTCGTTGCTCCCGTAGCGAATGAGGAAACTCCGCCTCCGGGGAGCGAGGCTGATATCTTAAATAAAAAACAGCAAGCCACAAGACAGAAAAACTCAGTTTCTTCTACCACTTCCGTGAACAGGAACACGAAAGGAAAGGTTATATATAAGATACAATTCTTGACTTCCAATAAGAAGCTTCCTGCGAACTCCCGGTTATTTAAGGGGTACAAGAACGTGGATTTCTATGTGGAGAAAGGTATCTATAAATACACGTATGGCGAGACTTCGGATTTTAACTCGATCCGGAAGATGCGCCGAACGATCGCAAAAGATTTTAAAGATGCTTTCATCATCGCTTTTAAGGATGGGAAGAAGGTGAAATATTAATGATTTAGGAATAAATTATACATTATAAATAAAGGAAATGAAAAGTGTATTCACTAAAGAGGCGAAGATCGGACTTGTGACGATCGTAAGTCTGGCGTTATTGTATTTAGGCATTAATTATCTGAAGGGTATTAACCTGTTTCAACCGGTGAACCATTACTACGTATCATTCAGCAACGTAAAGGGGGTGACGATTTCCAGCCCTGTATTTGTGGATGGTTTTAAGGTGGGATTGGTTCGTGATATTATTTATGACTATGATACGACCGGTAAGATCATCGTTGAGGTTAGTTTGGAAGATAAGATGAGGCTGAATAAGGGAAGTTATATAGCGGTTGTCAATACTTTCTTAAGCGGAGCTGAGTTGCATATCCATTTGAACACTTACGTGGATGACTTTTTGAAGCCGGGTTCTACGCTTGAGGGACGAATGGAAGAGGATATGATGCAATCCGTACAGGAGAAGATCTTGCCAAGCGTTGAGAACCTTTTGCCGAAGATCGACACGATCTTGGGTAGCTTGCAAACCTTGATCGCTCATCCGGCCTTGGCTCAATCCTTGAATCATATCGAAAAAACGACTAGTAACCTAGAGGTGTCTACCCGTCAGTTGAATCAGATGTTGAGTAAGGATGTACCGGGTATCGTGAATAACTTGAAGACGATGACGGATAATTTCTCGGAGGTGAGCGCCAACTTGAAAGAATTGGATTTGGCTACAACGGTCAATTCCATCAATGCGACCTTGGCGAACTTGAAGTTGACTACGGATAAATTGAATTCGACGGATAATAGCATCGGCTTGTTGTTAAACGACAAAGGATTGTATGATAATCTGAACAGCACGATGGACAACGCCTCTAAGCTATTGCTTGATTTGCGGGAGAATCCGAAGAGATACGTGCATTTCTCTGTTTTTTGATTATGTTAAAAAATCATAGCATAAAAGACGTTATTTAGAATCATTCTAATTAGACAAAAAGTTAGGGGACTCCTGCTGATTATACGTATAAGGCCTTTAGGTAAAGTGAGATAGATACTTCCTGAGGCCTTATTCCGTCACCGGACGTCAGCGTTTACGCTTTTGTAGAGGTCTCTAAAATAAAGGGTTTTTGAACATTGGTCGATCTAAATAGCAGTAAATCAGATAGGTATTAGTAACTATCTGAATCTAAAAGGGATATTGAAAATTCATATTTACCAAACAAAATAGCACTTTTTTTTTCGGAATTAATTTCTAAACTTTGTAGTCCGAATGTAAAAAGTATTAGTGGGAGAGAAAGAAAACATGCAGACTGATTATCAAACATTGTGGAATAAGTGCCTTGCGGTCATAAAGGATATTGTGCCTAAGGCAGCTTTTGACACATGGTTCGTACCTATCGTTCCGTTATCATACGAAGACAAGAAGTTTACCATACAGGTGCCTAGTCAATTCTTCTATGAGTATCTGGAAGAGAAGTATGTTAATGTTTTGAAAGTTACATTGTATCGTGTAATCGGTCAAGGAACCATTCTTAACTACCGTATCATGGTGGATAAGACAACTGGTGGTACGGTTGATTATCCGGCGGAGAATGCTTCCACCGCTGTAAAGAAAGTCACTCCCAAGGACGCTAACAAGGCTCCGAATCCATTTATGACGACTGCTCCGCAGGATTTGGACCCTCAGTTGAACCCGAAGTATAATTTTGATAATTATTTCGAGGGTACGAGCAATAAGCTGGTTCGTACGGCGGGTGAGGCTGTTGCCCAGAATCCGGGAAAGACTACGTTTAACCCGTTGTTTATTTTTGGTCCGTCAGGAGTGGGTAAAACTCACTTATGCCATGCGATCGGAACCCGTATCCGGGAGTTGCATCCGGAAAAGAAAGTGTTATATGTATCTTCGCATTTGTTCCGGGTACAGTTTACAGATGCTATCCGTAAGAATACGACTAATGACTTCTTGAATTTCTATCAAAATATCGATGTGCTGCTGTTGGATGATATACAGGAGTTGATCGGTATGGATAAGACTCAAAATACATTCTTCCATATTTTCAACCACCTGCACCAGTTAGGTAAGCAGCTTATCTTGACTTCTGATAAACCTCCTGTGGATTTGCAAGGGATGGAAGAGCGCTTGATCACCCGTTTAAAATGGGGATTGACGGCTGAGTTGAGCCGTCCGGATCTGGATCTACGTAAAAAGATACTGAAGAATAAGATCAACCATGACGGAATCATGATTCCGGATGAGGTCTTTAACTTTATCGCTAATAATGTGACGGAGAATGTCCGTGACTTGGAAGGTATTCTCGTCTCTTTAATGGCTAATGCGGTTATCAATAATCGTGAGATCGATCTGCCGTTGACGAAACGTGTGGTTAGCCAAGCGGTTCGGTTGGAGAAGAAACAGATCTCCGTACAGATGATTCAGGAGATCGTTTGCAAGTATTTCAACTTGGAGCAATCGGTTATCCAGACTAATTCCCGTAAACGTGAGATCGTGCAAGCCCGTCAGATCACGATGTATTTGGCGAAGAAATATACGGACTCCTCTTTTTCCCATATTGGAAAGATCGTAGGAAAGAAAGACCATGCGACGGTCTTGCATGCTTGTAAGACGATCAAAGACCAGATTGAGACTAGTAAGTCTTTCCGGTCTTCCGTAGAGGAAATCGAGGTCTTGCTCAAGAACTAAATTAAGAATCCCTATATAGTAGGATAAGGACGTCTCTCTAAAGAGGCGTCCTTCTTTGTTTTGGAAGATCCGTATAAGTGTTAAGTTTTCTTTTTGGAAAACTATTTGATGCTTAGTTTTGTTTAAGTAGTTGAAAATGTGGAGTTGCAAGTTTTGTTTTGGAAAACTTTTCAATAAGTATTCTTTTTAACGTAGGGTAATTTGGATAACTGGTAAAGTATGCGTAAACTTGCAGTCGCAAAATAAATATAATAATTGTGGATCGTAAAACTTACACTTTTGACGAAGCGTTTAAGGCTTCATTGGATTACTTTACCGGTGACGAGCTCGCCGCTAAAGTATGGGTAAATAAATATGCCTTGAAGGATGCGTTTGGAAATATCTATGAGGAATCTCCGAATGATATGCATCATCGCTTGGCAAGTGAGATTGCCCGTGTGGAAAAAAAGTATCCGAATCCGTTGTCGGAACAAGAACTTTTCGACCTGTTTGATCATTTCCGCTACATCGTTCCGCAAGGAAGTCCGATGACGGGAATTGGCAATGATTATCAAATTGCCTCACTCTCTAATTGTTTTGTTATCGGATTGGACGGGCAAGCGGATTCGTATGGTGCGATTATTCGTATTGACGAAGAACAGGTACAATTAATGAAGCGCCGTGGTGGTGTAGGCCATGATCTTTCGCATATTCGCCCGAAAGGTTCTCCGGTTAAGAATTCTGCGTTGACTTCTACCGGGTTGGTTCCGTTTATGGAACGTTATTCGAATTCCACCCGTGAGGTGGCCCAAGATGGCCGTCGTGGAGCTTTGATGCTGAGCGTTTCTATTAAACATCCGGACTCGGAGGCGTTTATCGACGCTAAGATGACGGAAGGTAAGGTTACAGGTGCAAATGTATCTGTGAAGATTGATGATGATTTCATGAATGCCGCGGTTAATGGCGGTACCTATAAGCAACAATATCCAATTGATTCGGATTCTCCCGTTTATGTGAAGGATATCGATGCTTCTGGCTTATGGAAAAAAATTATTCATAACGCTTGGAAATCCGCTGAACCGGGTGTGCTATTCTGGGACACGATCTTACGTGAGTCTGTACCAGACTGCTATGCGGATCTGGGGTTCCGTACGGTTTCCACGAATCCTTGTGGCGAGATACCTCTTTGTCCGTATGATAGTTGCCGTTTGTTAGCGATCAATTTATATTCATATGTGGTAAATCCGTTCACTCCGGACGCTTATTTCGATTATGATTTGTTCAAGAAGCATGTAGGTTTGGCCCAGCGGATTATGGATGATATTATTGATTTGGAGTCGGAGAAGATCGAGATGATCTTGGCTAAGATCGACTCGGATCCGGAATCCATGGAGGTAAGACAAACAGAGCGTCATTTGTGGGAAAAGATCCAACGAAAGACTTTGCAAGGACGCCGTACAGGTGTGGGCATTACGGCGGAAGGCGATATGATTGCCGCTTTAGGTTTGCGTTATGGAACAGAAGAAGCAACCGATTGTGCGGAACTTATACAAAAGACATTAGCTTTGGCCGCTTATCGTTCATCCGTAATGTTGGCGAAAGAACGTGGTGCCTTTGAGATATTCGATGCGAAGCGTGAGGAAAAAAATCCGTTCATCAACCGTTTGCGTGAGGCTGATCCTGCTTTATATGAGGATATGTTGAAATACGGCCGTCGTAATATCGCTTGCTTAACAATCGCTCCGACAGGAACGACTAGCTTGATGACACAAACCACTTCCGGTATAGAGCCGGTATTCTTGCCGGTATATAAGCGCCGCCGCAAAGTAAACCCGAACGATTCCGAGGCTCGTGTGGATTTCGTGGATGAGACAGGCGACGCTTTCGAGGAGTATATCGTATTCCATCATAAGTTTGTAACGTGGATGCAAGCGAATGGTTATTCGGCAAGTAAGAAATATACACAAGAAGAAGTGGAGGAGCTAGTTGCTAAGTCTCCTTATTATAAAGCGACTTCCAATGATGTCGATTGGTTACAAAAAGTCCGTATGCAAGGACGCATTCAGAAATGGGTGGACCATTCTATCAGCGTAACGATCAATTTGCCGAACGATGTAAGTGAGGAGTTGGTAGATTCTTTGTATGTTGAGGCATGGAGATGCGGATGTAAAGGATGTACTGTTTATCGAGATGGTTCTCGTTCCGGTGTCTTGATTGCGACAGATAAAAAGAAGAAAAAAGAGGATTGCAACTGCATGCAACCACCGGTTATCGTATCTACCCGTCCTCGTGAATTGGATGCGGATGTGGTAAAATTCCAGAATAACCGTGAGAAATGGATCGCTTTCGTCGGCTTGTTAAATGGCCGTCCGTATGAGATCTTTACCGGTTTGGCCGATGATGACGAGGGTATCATGTTACCTAAAAACGTTTCTAAAGGTACGATCATCAAGAGCTATGATGAGGATGGTAATAAGCATTACGACTTCCAGTTCAAGAATAAACGCGGTTATAAAATGACAATCGAAGGCTTGGATGGCAAGTTTAATCCGGAATATTGGAACTATGCTAAATTGATTTCCGGTGTGCTCCGTTACGGAATGCCTATCGATCAGGTTATAAAACTGGTACAGGGTATGGAGTTGAATAGCGAGTCTATCAATACTTGGAAGAATGGCGTGGAACGGGCCTTGAAGAAATATTTACCGAACGGCATGGAAGCGAAAGGGCAGAAATGTCCGAACTGTGGGTTGGAGACCTTGATTTATCAAGAAGGTTGTTTGATCTGCACGAATTGCGGAGCCTCTAAATGCGGTTAAATAATTGACTAAATCTATATACCATGAAAGTCACTTTTAATATAAACTTCCATACCGTTTGGGGACAGAAGTTATGTGTAGTGGGCTCCATACCGGAATTAGGCTCTTGGGAACCTGCTTTGGCTAAGGAGATGAATTACTCTGGGGATGGAAACTGGAAACTGGAACTGGATCTTCCACCCGATATAAAAGATATAGAATATAGATATTTCTTAAGTGTTAATGATAAGCAGATCTTTGAGGAGTGGGAGAAGAATCACCGGATTGTATTGGATGGACAATCTGATTCTTACATCCTTTATGATTATTGGCAAATCCGTCCGGATAATCTAGCCTTTTATTCTTCGGCTTTCACCAAAAGTTTATTCGCTCATCCCTGCAATACACATGAGAGGGTCGTTAGAAGTGGAAGAAAATTGGTGATAAAGATATCCGCTCCCCGGGTGGAAAAGAATCAGTGTGTAGCCATTACTGGAAATCAAGAATGCTTAGGTAACTGGCATCCGGACAAGGCTTTATTGCTGAGTTGCGATACTTTCCCGGAATGGCATATTGATTTAGACGCTGCGGAGATACGGTATCCTTTAGAATATAAATTTTTGGTTTGGGATAATGATTCCCGTCAACCTTTGTATTGGGAGAGTGATGAGAATCGTATTCTAAGTCTTGTTCCCCAGAAACAGGGTGAGACCGTTGTTATATCTGGTCTTTACTTCCGGGATAGCTTACCGTTATGGCGTTGTGCCGGCTCGGTTATCCCCGTCTTTTCCTTGCGCTCGGAAAAGAGCTTTGGAGTAGGTGATTTGGGAGATTTACACATGTTGGTGGATTGGGCTAGAAAGACGCACCAACGTATCATTCAAGTATTACCTATGAATGATACGACAATGACCCATACTTGGGTGGATTCCTATCCGTATAGCGCTATTTCTATTTATGCCCTTCATCCCATGTATGTGGATTTATCGGCTTTGGGGACCTTGAAAGATCCGGAGAGAGCAGCTTTTTATGCAGGGAAGCAAAAAGAATTAAACGCAAAAGATACGGTTGATTACGAGGAAGTACTGAAATATAAATTGGGTTATTGTCAAGAATATTTCGCAGGGGAGGGTAAGGCCGTATTAGATACGCCGGAGTTTAAAGAGTTCTTGGCGCAAAATGAGTCATGGTTGATGCCTTACGCTACTTATTGTTTCTTGCGGGAAAGTTATGGGACATCGGATTTCTCTCAATGGCAAGGTAATTCTACTTACAATAAGACACGTGTTCGCGCCCTATGCCGGGAAGATAGTGACGCATGGCCGGAGATCTCGTTCTCTTATTTCTTGCAATATGTATTGCACAACCAGTTCAAGTCGGTATCGGATTATGCCCGTAAGAATGGAGTTGTATTGAAAGGTGATTTACCCATTGGCGTGAGCCGCACTAGTGTAGAGGCTTGGACGGAACCGAAATATTTTAATATGAATGGTCAAGCGGGTGCTCCCCCCGATGACTTTTCCATGAACGGTCAGAACTGGCTGTTCCCGACTTATAACTGGGATGCGATGGAGAAAGATAATTTCTCTTGGTGGAAAAAACGCTTCGCTAAGTTAAGTGATTATTTCGATTGTTTCCGTATAGATCACATCTTGGGATTTTTCCGAATATGGGAGGTTCCTTGTGAATATGTGCAAGGGCTTTGTGGTCATTTCAATCCAGCGTTGCCGTTCTCGAGAGAAGAGATCGAGCAGTATGGATTGAATTTTAACGAATCTCGTTTCACGACCCCACATATCAATCGACAATTTTTATCGGAATTGTTTGAGGAAAATACAGAAGAGGTGATAGGTGCTTATTTGGCACAATCCTCCTCCCGGCATTATGTGTTAAAACCGTTCTGTGATACGCAAAGGAAGATTGAGGCGTTGTTTGCGGATAAGGCGGATCCAGTTTCCCTACGGATCAAGAATGGCCTGTTTACGATTGCGAATGAGGTATTATTTCTTCGTGACCCAAGAGAGACCGATAAGTTCCATCCCCGGATCTCGGCGAATCAATCCTATATCTATCGGGAATTGAGTGGTTCCGACCGTTATGCGTTCGATCAGTTATACTGGCATTTCTTCTATCATCGCCATAATGATTTTTGGAAGGCGCAAGCGTTTAAGCGTTTGACACCGTTGGTCGCGTCCACGGAGATGTTGGTTTGTGGAGAGGATCTAGGTATGATCCCCGCCTCTGTTCCCGAGGTTATGAATAAGTTGCAAATACTAAGCCTTGAGATTGAGCGTATGCCGAAGAGTCCGCAGCGGGAATTTTCCGATATGTTTAATTTGCCTTATCATTCCGTTTGTACGACTTCTACACATGATATGACTCCTCTTCGTAATTGGTGGAAAGAAGATCCGGAGAAGACACAGCGTTATTACAACCATGTATTGCAACGGATCGGTGAGGCCCCGGATGAATGTACGGCTGAAATCGTTGCCCAGATTATTTCTAATCATTTGAAGACTCGTTCCATGCTGACGATTATTCCGTTGCAGGATTGGTTTGCTATGGATGATTCTATCAAGCGAAAGGATATAGAATCCGAGCGTATTAACGTTCCTGCGAATTCAACGCATTATTGGCGCTACCGGATGCATATTACGTTGGAACAGCTTTTGCAGGCTGATAACCTGAATAATAAGATAGTCTCGTTGATAAAAGAGGCTGGACGAAAATAAGAAAGACTAAGGGCCGTATCGAAAAGTGCGGCCCTCAGTCTATTTGTCCGCTTTCTTTTTCTCGGAACACATCGAGCAGGCTCCGTTGAACCGTGCGTTTGGTTCGATCTCTAGGGATTGGGTATATATATCTCCCTTGATAATTGCTGTTGATTTTAGAATAAGCTTTGCGCTTACTTTTACGGAGCCATCTACCTCACCGAGAATCTCAGCATTCTCGGATACGATATTGCCTGTTACGCTACCTTTGGGGCCGATAACGATCTTGCCGTTGCAACTGATGTCCCCTTCTACTTTTCCATCCAAGCGAAAGTCTGTCTCTGTGATAATATTACCCTTTATCGTTGTCCCCGCAGCCAAGGCGTTGTGTAATCCGCCTGCGGAATTTTCATCTTTTTGTTTTATTCCCATCATAATGTGTTGTTACTTGGTTGACAAATATAAGACTATTTTTTTGCAGGAAGGTTTACTTTCTATACATTTACAGATAAATTAAAAGATTATGACAACAAAGATTGAATTACGAAGGATGACATTCTATGCCTATCATGGCGTGGCACCCCAAGAGACCCGGGTTGGGAATACTTTTATCGTAGATTTGATACTGACAGCGCCGTTGGAGAATGCGGTATGGAGCGACGATTTAAGCGATACGATCAATTACGCCACAGTATATGAAACCGTGAAAGCAGAAATGGCTATCCCCTCGAGACTTCTTGAGCACGCGGCGGGGCGTATCTTGAAGGCTTTGAAAGAGAGATTTCCACAGATCACGGAGGTGGAACTTGTCTTGTCTAAATTAAATCCTCCGTTTGGCGGAGATATTCATAGTGCTTCGATAATTCTTAAAGAAAGCTTTCTTTCTGTTTAGAAACTTTTATTTACCTTCGCGTTTGTAAAGAAGTGATGCGATATACGATATACTAAAAGCACAAATACGATAACATTATGGCATTTACCAACAACGTAATGATTGTTCGTCACGGATTGCTGGCGAAGTTAGTAAAGCTCTGGAAAGAAAACCGTCTTCTAGAAGAAATAGATCGCTTACCGATCGAGTTGAGTCCCCGAAAATCGAAAGTGAGGGGCCGTTGCTGTGTACATAAGGAACGTGCCGTCTGGAAATACAAGACCTTGCCTTTGCTTGGTTTTGATATGCAGGACGAGGAAGATGAGTTGACACCGCTTTCAGAGTATGCGAAGCGTGCCTTGTTCCGCTCGGAGAATAAGAAGGAAAATATCATGTGTGTAGTGGATGAGGCGTGTTCCTCTTGTGTCTCCGTGAATTATGAGATCACGAATCTTTGCCGGGGTTGCGTGGCTCGTAGTTGTTATATGAACTGCCCGAAGGACGCTATCCGATTCAAGAAAAACGGTCAGGCCGAGATTGATCATGAAACTTGTATCAGCTGTGGTAAATGCCACCAAAGCTGTCCGTACCATGCCATCGTTTATATCCCGATCCCTTGCGAGGAAGTTTGTCCGGTTAAGGCGATCAGCAAGGACGAGTATGGGGTGGAGCATATCGACGAGTCTAAATGTATATATTGCGGTAAATGTGTGAATGCTTGTCCGTTCGGTGCTATCTTCGAGATCTCGCAAGTATTCGATATCTTGCAACGCTTGCGGAATAAGGAACAGATGGTAGCGATTGTCGCTCCGTCTATCTTAGCTCAGTTTAGCGCTCCGAAGGAAAAAGTGTATGGCGCTATCAAGTCCTTGGGATTCGAGGAAGTGGTTGAGGTGGCGCAAGGCGCTATGGAAACCACCCGTCATGAGGCGGAAGAATTGATCGAGAAATTGAAAGAAGGACAACCGTTCATGACCACTAGTTGCTGTCCGTCTTACGTGCAATTGGCCGAGAAACATATCCCGGATTTAAAGAAATACATCTCTTCTACTGGATCTCCGATGTATTATACGGCCCGTATCGTGAAGGAAAAATATCCGGATGCGAAGATCGTGTTTGTTGGCCCGTGCGTGGCGAAACGAAAAGAGGTGAAACTAGATCCGTGCGTGGATTTTACACTTACGTTTGAGGAAGTAGGTTCCGTATTGGAGGGATTGGGTATCAAGATCGAGGAGGCCCAGCCTTTCTCTGTATTATTTAACGCTGTCCGTGAGGCGCATGGCTTCGCCCAAAGTGGTGGTGTGATCAACGCCGTTAAGGTTTATTTGAAGGACGAGAACGTAAATGCCGTGCAGGTAGCCAACCTGACAAAGAAAAATGTGGCATTATTACGTGCTTATGCTAAAACCGGAAAGGCTCCCGCGCAGTTTATAGAAGTGATGGCTTGCGAGGGCGGTTGTGTGACCGGTCCTTGTACGCACGCCGATAAGACTGCCGGACAAAAGCAGCTTATTAAGGAGCTTACTAAATTCTAGACAAAATGATTAAAAAATTGGTTTTATTTGTCTCCTTGACGGGAGTTTTTCTATGTACCGCTTCTTGCGGACATAAAGAATTACCGTCAATGGGAGATTATTCCGTACGGGTATTTAATGAAACCCACGTACGTTTCGCTCCGGATGTATATCCCGCCGCTTTTAACGCTCCGGGACCGGACAGTATCTATCATTTGGTGAATGGCCGTATTATCTTGAAGAAGGTAACATTGCCGGAATATAAGCGAAACGTTTCCGTCAAACTCCGGGTTACGGTAGCTTCGAATGGAGATCGCTGGGATAAATCCGGCTCTTGTTTTGTATTGCCAAATGCCTCGGGCATTAATTTGTTGAATATCGCTAAAGGCGAGAAGGAGTTTCCTGCGGTGGATAGCGTGAAACTGGAGAAGATGATCGGTATCATCCCCGGGACGGATTATCAACCTACCGTGGAATTGATGCGTTTCATGACTCCGTTCGGAGTAGGGCATTACAGTAGTCCCGAGGATAGCTTGACGAAACATCGTAAACCTGTGTATGTCGACCATTGGGAGGATAGCGTAAGCTGGGAGCAAGACATAACCGATTTGTATCCTCTTCTGGAAGGTGGCGCTTATGTTGGGATCTTTATCGATACATGGACACTGGAAGGATACGTCGCTAGCATGACGATCGATGTGGACGAGTCCGATCTGACTTGCGACGCTTTGCCGAAGAAACATGTAGAGCCGTTGATGAATACGGTTTATTATATCGGGCAGGAATATCCGGATATATTCGCCCGGAAGGACGTGTCATTGGATTTTGATATTCCTCAAGGCGCACGTGATGTCCGTCTGAAATATATCGTTACGGGACATGGCGGTCATTCCGGTGGTGATGAGTTCGTGGAGAAACAGAATATTGTATCTGTTGATGGAGTTCCTGTCTTGGATTTTGTTCCTTGGCGTACGGACTGCGCTTCTTTCCGTCGTTTTAATCCGGCTACCGGGGTTTGGTTGAGAAAGCGTCTGGCTGCCTATATCACCGAGAAGGGTTATTCGGAGAAAGAAGTAGAGGAACCCTTGGCGTCTTCGGATCTTTCCCGCTCTAATTGGTGTCCCGGATCGGACGTGATACCGGAAGAGGTGGAGCTGAAGGATATCCAACCCGGCCATCATACGCTGACGGTGAGTATTCCGGAAGCGGCAGAAGTGGATGGGAATAAGCTGAATCATTGGTTGGTCTCAGCCTATTTGGTCTGGGATGAGTAAATAATGTGATAATATGTTATGTACCAATGTGCCAATCATGCTCTCTTCAACTAATTGGCATATTGGCACATTAGCCAATTAAAAAATTATTGATATGGAAGACTTGTTACCTTTCGCCCTATTATGTTTCACTTCGTTTTTTACGTTGACCAATCCACTCGGTACGATGCCGGTTTTCTTGACCATGACCAATGGTATGAATGACCATGAGCGGAAAGCGATTGTCCGAAGGGCCACGATCGTGTCGTTCATCACCTTGATGGTTTTTACTTTCTCCGGTCAGTTCCTGTTTAAGTTCTTTGGTATCTCCTCGAACGGCTTTCGCATAGCTGGCGGCTTTATTATCTTCAAGATTGGGTTTGATATGCTTCAAGCACGCTACTCGAACGCGAAGTTGAAAGAGGAAGAGGTGAAAACCTATGCGGATGATATATCCATTACTCCTCTGGCAATCCCGATGTTGTGCGGTCCGGGAGCGATCGCCAACGCAATCATGCTTATGGATGACGCCTCGACACTCAGCTTAAAGGGTACGTTGATTGGTATTATCGCATTGGTTTATTTTATCACGTTCTTGATCTTACAAGCTTCTACCCGTTTGGTACGGATATTGGGAGAGACTGGAAATAACGTGATGATGCGTTTGATGGGATTGATACTGATGGTGATCGCCGTGGAATGTTTCGTAAGCGGATTGAAGCCTATCTTGATCGATATCTTGCGTGAGGCGATGGGCTAACAAATTACCAGACCAGCTTCTTTCTGCGATGGGCGCTAAATATTGGAATAACCTTTTTTATCCTCATCGCAATCGGAGATATTTGCTTTCCAGATAAGTAGCTCTGCTTGGAACGGGAGATACGATATGATATCATGGGTGTGTGTTGTTCCGTTTGAGATCGTGATCTTCTTGGATTTAGCATACAGGTTCATATCCTTCATTTTTTGCTGTCCTTCAGGTGTCGTATCATGAACTTCTTGTGTGAAATGAAGTCTGTTTATTTTTAACATGGCTAGGTGATCGATTAATTCTTTGAGATTATCCTTCGAGATGAGAGTGAAAGGTGTGTGTATTGCCACGGTCCGATTGCTGTATCGGGGGCCATCTAGTATGGTCATTCCCGGTACGTTCCATTGAATATCTCTACCTGAGTTGGGCTGTTTATTGCTGGAGGAAGCAGAAAACGTAAGGTTTGCGTTGCGTAAAAGAAACCTTTTTGTCCGGATGCTTTTATTAGAATACAAGAGGGGGCTATATTCAGTTTATAATGTTCGGCCGCTAGTTCTCTGTCTGTGCGGAATATGATATTGGCTCGTTTGTCTTGTATTTTTATTTCCGGGGTGAATCCGGCGGAAAGCGTGAACAGATCGGTCAACTCCCGAGCGATCATAGCCTGTTTTTCATTTTCTACACTGATGAGGGTTGCCTTGTTGAATGTGAAATCACCTTTGTCTGATACACTTTGCAAGGGGAAAGGAATGATCTCCGGTTTTTCGTCCGGAAGGAAACATTTTACAAGTATCATAACCAAAATAATAAAATATATACCCGTTGTACGTAACATAAGAATAATTTTTAATGATATGCTTTTTTGTTTAATTTTTCACTTGCTGCAAATCTATGCTTTAAGGATATTTTCTTGAGTCCAAAATCGTCCGTGAAAATTCAAAAAACGTTTTTTTATACTCTGCAAGCCTTATATTTCGGACGATTTAGTGTTTTTGCCGAACAATGGGTGATATACAACTATGCGAGTATTTTGGAAGTTTTTACAATTATATCTATTGCTGTTTTTAGTGTGTTTAACAGAGTCTCTTTATGCAGCTCCTAGGTATTATTTTAAACAAATTTCTTTGGAAAACGGATTATCGCAGTCTTCCGTAAAATGTGTGCTGGTAGATGAAAGAGGGGTTATGTGGATTGGTACCCGATTTGGGTTGAATCGTTTCGATAGGGAAAAGATTACCGTTTATCAGGAGGAGAGGGAGAATCCGCATTCTCTTCCTTATAATGATATAGTTTTTTTGGAGGAAGATGCGGAGGGAAATATTGGGGTAGGAACCAGTTGCGGATTGGCATATTTCGATCGTGGTACTTTCCGGAACCTGCTTTTGAGTCTTCTTCCGGTAATATTTATATTTCTGGAGTGGAAGGGCTGGTTAGGATACGGCCCGGCTATGACATTCATGAGGAAGAGGATTTTTCTGTGAGCATGATTAATTTGGCTTTAGATGGGTTACCGATTCATCCTGATGGTATATCCGGGGAACAGGCTATTTCCATTCCGTGGGATTATGTTTCCCTTGGGTTAAGTGTTATCGTGAAAGAGAAGGATTTGATGCGGAAGAAATTATTCCGTTTTTACATCAAGGGAGACCGTGAGGAGTTGTTGGAGACTTCAAGCCATGCGTTTACATTTCCGGCGCTTTCTCCGGGCAACTATGAATTATGGGTTTCCTATAGCAAGAAGAATGGAGACTGGAGTGTTCCTTTGAGATTATTGACGGTAGATGTGGAGCCTCCTTTGTGGAGACGCGCTTGGTTTCTGATCGCGATGGGGGTGATCGCGTTTGCGGCAATTGGAGGGATGATCTGGTCTGTTATGCGACGCAAAGAACGGAAACTTGCTTGGGCCATGAAAGAACATGAACGAAAGTTTTATGAGGAAAAAGTCCGTTTCATGGTGAACATCAGCCATGAATTACGTACGCCGCTTACTTTGATCTATGCTCCGCTCAAACGTTTGCTGAAATCCGGAAAGGTGACGGATAAAGATGTATCCCGGCAATTGGATGGTTTGTTGTTGCAGACTTGCCGGATGCGGGAGATCGTCGATATGGTGCTCGATGCCCAGAAGTCTGATACGAACGGCGATGTTATGGATATTCGTTTTTACGATCTTAACGATTGGATACGATCGGTAACGGATGATTTTATCATGGAATTCGAAGCCCGTAGGATTTCTGTGCGGTTCCAGTTGGATGCTTCGGTAGAGAAAGTACCCTTTGATACTTCCAAATGCCGTGTCGTTTTATCTAATTTATTGATAAATGCGATGAAATTCAGCGATCCGGATACCTCATTAGTCATTGGTACGGAGCGTATGGATAAGAATGTGCGGGTTTTCCTTGCGGACCAGGGAATCGGATTGAGACATGTGGATATAAACCGTCTTTTTACCTGTTTTTACCAAGGTGAACACGACCGTAAAGGGAGTGGGATCGGGTTGGCTTATGCCCGGAAACTTATAGAGTTGCATGGCGGAAGTATAGGTGCTTACAATAATGAGGATGTAGGTGCCACTTTCTATTTCGACCTTCCTTTCACGCAAGCGTTTGCTGCCGCGGAACCGGATAGCGTTATCGATTTAAGCGTGAAGGGCACTGACAAGCCGGAAACAGATGTGTGCGGGGTACAGGTAGATACGGAGCTTGCTAAATATACATTGTTGGTGGTTGAAGATGAGATAGAGCTGCGTAACTACTTACTCGGTGTCTTGCAGGCAGAGTTTAAGGAGGTTTTTGTAGCCGGAGACGGGGAAGAGGCTTGGGAAATCTTGGGTCAATGTCAGCCGGATATTGTAATCAGTGATGTCATGATGCCTCGGACTGATGGTTTTGAGCTGTGTTACCGAATCAAGAACGACGTAGCGGTTAGCCATATTCCTGTGGTTCTGTTGACCGCAAGGGTGGATCAAGCAAGCTCGGTAGAGGGGGATAAATCAGGGGCGGATATCTATTTGGCGAAGCCGTTTGATATAGATTCCTTGTTGGTGATTCTGCGGAATATATTAAGACAACGAGACCTACTTCGTGTGCGTTATCGTGAGTCCGGTTGTCTATTCTCTCCAAAAGAGGATGCGACAAGCAATGCGGACGAACAATTCATGTGTAAATTGAATACGTTGCTTCGGGAGAACTTGAGTAATCCGGATTTGAATGTGCCTTTTATCGCCTCTGCGATGGCGATGAGTAGAACGACGCTTTATAGCAAGTTCAGTCATTTGTCGGATGTCTCGGTTGGTGATTATGTGATTCGGTTTCGTATGGTCGAGGCTTCTCGGTTGCTTTCATCTCATAAGGATATGAGTATTCAGGAAGTAGCGGACCGTGTCGGTTTTTCCAGCGCTCGTTATTTTAGTACGGCTTTTAAACAAAGCTATGGGGTCACTCCAACCGAATATCGTCGAAATAATTAAGTGTTAGTTGCCGATCTCCAAAAACTGAAACCGGAATGTTGGACTATTTGAGAAAAGAGATTGGACTCCTTCATGATAGCGGTCAATTCAGTACTTCCCGTAATTATTTACGAATATTGAACAGCTTTTCCTCTTTTTTAGAGAATTGTGATATACCTCTCACCGCATTAGACTCCGATACGGCTTGCAAATATGAGAAATGGCTATGGGGAAGGAGAGTGAGTAAGAATAGTAGCTCATTTTATATGAGAATCTTGCGTGCCGCTTATAATAAAGCTGTACAAGAGCAACTTGTGGAGCAAGCTTTTCCTTTTCATGAGGTATATACCGGGATCGCCAAGACATCGAAACGTGCCGTTAGTGAAAAGACCATTTTGAAGTTGCAGAGACTTGACCTGTCTTATTCATTGGCTTTGGCTCTCTCCCGGGATTTCTTTTTTTATCGGGTGGTTTTTTGATATCCATTTTACAGGGATTGATACTTAAAATCTTATATATTTTTTGCGAACCGGTCTTCTTTTCTCCTTAGGGGAAGTAAGAAGGCCGGTTTCTTTATCGTCTATCCTTTATCACTTTGAATGTCCTCTTCCCTTTTAGATAAAATGCCAGAATTAAACTGTCCCGCATAAGTTCCGGGATGGTGCTCAGTGTTCTTTTCTCCAGATTCTCTTTACGCTTAGGCGTATATTCCGGTTTGAGTTGGTGATAGGCTTTCCGTGCCTCATAAACAGCTTTGGCGTTCGCGAAATGTCCTTCCAGCAGGAACTTTGCGGCGGCGATATAGTCTAGCCAAAAGCGGACACACATCACATGCTTTAGATCTTCTTCCCGGGAATTCTTGTAAAGCATCAATAAGCTGTTTCGGAAATTCAAGAAAGTCTTGCGGGGACTTTCCGCGTTCAAGGTGGCTCCACCGACATGGTAAACGATGGATTGTGGGACGCATATCAACCGATATCCCCGGGAACGTAAACGCCAACACATATCGACCTCCTCTTGATGTGCGAAGAATCCGGCATCCAATCCCCCGACTTCCTTATACGTAGCCGTGCGAACGAATAAGCAGGCTCCTGTCGCCCATAAGATATCGGCGGGAGTGTCGTATTGTCCCTCGTCCTTTTCCACGATATGCAAGATTCTCCCCCGACAAAATGGATAGCCGTATTTATCAATGTATCCTCCGGCCGCACCTGCGTACTCGAAGTATTCTTTATTTCGTTGAGCCCGTATTTTGGGTTGGACACAAGCGATTGACGGATCAGAGTCGAGAGTGGAAATCGGGGCATCTAACCAATTGGGAGTAACTTCTACGTCGCTGTTTAATAAAACGCAATATTCATGGTCGAGCCTTTTGAGCGCTTGATTATATCCTTCGGCAAATCCGTAGTTCTGGTCGAGGCAGATAATGCTGACCGTGGGGAATTTTGCTTTCAACATCTTGATCGAGTCATCGGTAGAACCGTTGTCTGCTACGATAACCTCCGCCCATTCCGGAGAGTTGGATACGACGGAAGGAAGGAATTCCTCCATTAGCTTTCTTCCGTTCCAGTTTAAGATGACAATCGCTACTTTTTTCATCCTTGTTGCTCGTGTTTATGTTTCCAACGTTTATGGGTCCATAGCCAGTAAGCCGGATCACGCAAGATCATTTTCTCTAAAAGTCGTGCGTATCGCTCGGTGATGTAATTCTCCGGAGTCTCTTTTGGATTCTCCGTAATCAGCTTCATGTCTACGGTGTAATATCCTCTTTTTACCTTTTGGGTATCGAGGAAGATCACAGGCAGGTTCAGTTTCCGTGCGATACGCTCCGGACCGGTTAATATGGCTGTATCTTGATGAAGGAACTCGGTCCAATAATGCAGGTTGGCCTTGCTGGGTGTCTGGTCCGCCAAGAAGATGACGACTGATTTGGTTTTGTCTTGTTTTAACTTGATGATATCCCGTATCGTATCGTTTTTCTTGATGCCGAAAGAACCGAACTGTGTCCTGAGATCGGCGAATAGCTTATCAAAGGCCTTGTTGTTTAACGGACGGTATATCTGATAGATGCGTGAGTCCTCGAAACGGGTGGTCGATCCGGAGAACCATTCCCAGTTGCCATAATGCCCCATCGTGAGGATGAAGCAAGTATGGCCTTTCTCCATAAGTTGGTCAACCAATTCCGGGTTCTTCAGATAGGCTCGCTGTTGTATCTCATCCAGAGAGATATGGGCCAATTTAATCGTTTCCACGATATAATCGGCGAAATGATGGTAGAACCGGCGTTCCAACTGACGCCACTCAGCCTTGGATTTATCCGGGAAAGAGGCGGTTATATTACGGCGCACTACTTTTACCCGGTATCCGGCTATCTTATAGATAAGGACATATAGGATGTCTGATAACACGTATAAAGCCCGCATGGGAAGTAAGGCGTGTACTTTTACCCAGCTATAAAGAAAGGCATATTGTATTTTATCCCACATCTCAGTTGACGGTTGATGATTGATTGTTGACTATTAATGCGGTGCGATCCTCATTCCAGCCGCCTAGTACGACTTTGCGGGTCTCATTGACCAAGGTGGCATCATAAGGGATTTCTACCTTTATATAGTTCTCGGTGAAACCGTGCATCTTGCCGTCTTTCTTGGTATGCTCGAATAAGACATTCGCTTCCTGTCCGATATGGGCCTCATAAAAGGCATGTAGTTTCCGATCCGAGATATCCAAGAGTTGTTGGCTGCGTGCATGCTTGGTCTTCGGATCTACCACGTGATCGATCTTCAACGCTTGGGTTCCGGGGCGTTCCGAATAGCTGAACACGTGAAGTTGGCTTATATCCAAACTGCCTATGAATTGGCGTGCCTCCTCGAAGTACTCGTCTGTCTCGCCACGGGTTCCAACGATTACGTCTACGCCGATAAAGGCATGCGGCATTACTTCCTTGATCTTTTCGATCTTATGACGGAAAAGGGCGGTGTCGTAACGGCGGCGCATTAATTGCAAGACAGCATCGCTGCCGCTTTGTAAAGGGATATGGAAATGAGGTGCGAAACGTTTGCTGTGAGCCACGAAGTCTATTGCCTCGTCGGTAATCAGATTCGGCTCGATGGAAGAGATACGATAGCGTACGATTCCATCTACCTCATCCAAAGCCCGGATTAAGTCGATAAAGGTCTCGTCGGTACTTTTGCCGAAGTCCCCGATATTCACGCCTGTCAATACGATCTCCTTGCCTCCTTTACGTGCGACTTCCTGCGCCTGTTCCACCATGCTGGCGATCGTCCCGTTCCGGCTTCTTCCGCGGGCGAAGGGTATGGTGCAATAAGAGCAATAATAATCGCATCCGTCTTGTACTTTCAAGAAATGACGGGTACGGTCGTCCGCCGAGCAGGAAGGGGAGAAGGAACGTATATCCTTGCTTTGTGAGGCGATAACCGCTCCACCATTTTCTTTCTTCTCTAGGTTCTCCAGATATTGAAGGATCTCTAATTTCTGTTCGGCGCCAAGAACCAAGTCAACGCCTTCTATATGGGAGACTTCCTCCGGCTTCAACTGTGCGTAGCAACCGGTCACCACGATAAAGGCACCGGGGTGTTGTTTACCGATCCGGCGAATCGCTTGCCGGCATTTCTTGTCGGCTAGTTCCGTTACGGAGCAAGTATTCACCACGCATATATCCGCTTTTTCACCGGGGCGCACCTTGCGTACCCCTTGTTCGGCTAATAGCTTTCCAATGGTAGAGGTCTCCGCGAAATTTAGTTTGCAACCCAGCGTATAATAAGCGGCCTTTTTATTGTTAAATACGGTCTGATCTATCATTTTCGATTTAGTTAGAGTGCAAAGGTACTAATTAAGCCCGGATTAGTAAAGAGTTCGGATTGAGATGGACTTAAAAACTCTTTACTATTGCATAAATAGTTTTCCGGAAGCTTATCTATTCTTTTTTGCTATTGGATATATTCTACAAACCACGGCGTGGTTTGTGCGATTCACGTCGTGGTCTGTATAAACCATGACGTGGTCTGTAAAAACCATGCCGTGAACTAAGGAATAGATACAGTCAAGCAACATTATTTATGAAGACTTGTTATCGAATAGTCCTTGCTGCGGCCTTGTTTTGTTTATTGTGCCGATAGAGGAAATACGGCAACTAGGGTTCCACTAAGATTAATACCGGATTGTTATCATTCTCGGGTTGCTCCCAGTCGATTAGGTAACGGTTGTCGTTTGAGATGTATTTGGGAGTGAAATAGGCTTCTTCGGGAAGTTCAAATGAGTTTTCCGGGTATATGAATTGTACATAGGCTAATTGCTTCTCCGCTATATCATAATATAATGTATAGGTATCTTTATCAGAGAAGTTATGCATATAGAGCCGGTCTCCGATTTGCCCGGGTATGACAGGGATTGTCTTTGTCCTGAACAGGTCGTTTTTTATATCGTCTATCGTGATATTATAACGGAGTTCCTCGGGTGTTCGGTATTTACCTAGATCGAGGACGGCATAAGGAGTTAGCTTCATGTCGTTGGAAACTTTAAATATCGTATCGCAGAACAACTCCTTAAATGCGGCAATCTTATTTCCGTCGAAAGGACGGAACTCATAGGTAAATGTCATGACGAAAGGAGGTTCTGTATAAGATTTATAGTAAGGTATGCTATCCGATATGACTATATCTTGGCAAAAATAGAACCGAATGGGTGCGTTGCCAGAGAGGTTGGGTACGTGACCTAGGATAACGTTCGTCTTAGGGAGGGGATAAAATCCCCGGATGTTCTTATCCGGAATTTGAATGGTTTGGTGGAATTTCCCTTGCCAATCGTATATCTTTATCCGAGTGGGGCTATCTTTTATATAAATAAGATGATCATGAGGTTCTAGTCCGGATATACGACTAAACTCATCCGGACCTCCTCCTTGTTTGCCGATATCGTATAAATATTTTCCTGCCAAGTCGAAAACGGAAGCTCTGTTATCATGCTGTACCAATAGCTTATCGCCATGTTTAATAATGCGGGAGATGTATTTGATCAAGATTGAGTCATTCGTTTGCAGAGGGATGAATTGGATGGATTTCGCCCATTTCTTTAAGGCTACTTCTTGAGGCTGATGGTCAAAAACAGTTGCTAGGTCAATTGTTATACATTCCTCTGATTTCTCGCTTGTGCCGGTACAAGCGGTTAGTAATATCGCAAATATAATAAGCCATTTATTCATAAAAATATCTTTGTCCTAAAGTTGATAGGACAAAGATATTTAATTTGTTTCGAAATATTCGTAATATTATGAAGATTTTGTACTGTTATTTCCAATCCACTAAGGATGATTTAAAATAGTTCCAATCGGCCTTTTCCCATAAGGGGGCTTGCGCACCAAGTCTTACTTTATATTCGTCCCAATGTGTGTTCTCTACTTTGGACCAACCTTTTTCGGCGACACCTGCCAAACGAGGCATTAACAGGAATTGCAGATCTCTGAAATTGGTGATCGTCTCGCACCAGATAGCGGCTTCTATACCCGCTACATCTTTTTGAGGATTCTCTACAGTCGGGTTGAAGGTCATCGGGTCCCAGTCGTACATTTCTTGGATCGTTTGTTTCTCGTAGGCGGCCATACCTAAACGTTCTTGCTCCGCGTTTTGGGTGGAGTCCGCGCTTGGTTCCAGATATTTATGGTCCAGATAAACGTAACCGCTCGGCGAGAGAATCACTTTCGCTTTTTTGGATATCCCAAGACCCGGATCTTTTGGTGCCTCTTTCATGAATTCTGCGAATAAGGCCATGATCTCTTTATATTCGGCAGGTATATTATCTTTTTTCTTAGAAGAGTCCTCGTTTTTTTGCTTCAGATAAATCCAGTGCTGGATGACATCGCCTTCCGAGATATCCGCACGGGCGGTTTCTTGCCAGCCGACCATTTTCTTTCCATTCTTCAATACGATTTCCCGTGTCTTATTTATAAAACGGACGAACTTATCATGGGGTAAGCCGATCGCCTCGTCACCTCCGATATGAATGTAGTTTCCGGGTGCTAAAGCGGCTAGCTCCGCGATAACATCCTCCGTAAATTGCATCGCTTTCGGATCATCTACGTCGAGGGCATTGAAGGCCTGTCCCGGGATGTTAACATTGGTCTTGAATTTGACAGCGTTCTTAAAGTCCGGATAAGCGGCGAATATGGCAGCTGTATGCCCCGGGATATCTACTTCCGGGATGATCGTGATGAAGCGTTCGTTCGCGTAATTAACGAGATCCTTGAATTCCTCTTGCGTATAATAGCCTCCTTTTCTCCCGTTGTTGGGAAGTTGACCTCCTATTTCCGCTAGCTCGGGATATTTCTTGATCTCGATACGCCAGCCTTGGTTATCGGAAAGATGCATATGCAGTACGTTCATCTTATATAAGGCGATCATATCGATCACTTGTTTCACTTCCTCGGGATCGAAGAAGCAACGAGATACATCGAAAGAAAGCCCACGCCAAGCGAAACGAGGTGAGTCCTTCACTTCCAGTAGCGGTAGATAAATCTTCTCGCCTCCGGGTTGTAGATTACCACCCACGATTTGTTTCAAGGTAGTGATACCTCGATAGATACCTTCTAGGGTAGTGGCCTTGATGTAGATGTTTCTCTTTTGGATGGAGAGGGAGTAAGACTCATCTACGGGGACACTATCTTTCGGACTCAATCCATAAGCTTTTGGCAGGTCGGCGAACTCTTTCGGATCTGTCAACTCGAGGAAGATGATGCAATTCGATTCTTTGTCTGAGGCGGAAGCCAGCTTGATGCCGGATAGCTTTTCTATCTCGTTGGATAGCAACTCGCCCATACCCTTTAAGGATTCGTCCGCATAACCGATCTCGATGCCGGGATGGATCGTGAATGTACCTTCGCCTACTGTCATTTGGGCCGGAGCGGGGATAATGCTTACGCTTCTTTCTCCAACATCTGGGGATGAACAGGCGATAAATGTAATAAAACTACAGAGGGTCAATGCCCATGCGAGAGTGATTCTTTTCATTCTTATTTTAAATTTATAGGTTATATCATGGCAAAAGTAAGGATTTGTTTTTACTTTTACGCGAATTTCACAAAAGTGTGCTATGATCAAAGAGAATTTCATTAAGATTTACGAGGAGAGTTTCAAGGAAAACTGGGCCTTGCCGGCATTAACGGATTACGGGAAAGGTAAGACCTTTACTTTCGGTGATGTGGCGACGGAGATCGCACGTATTCATCTTTTATTCCATGAGTGCCAAGTCCGTCGTGGAGACAAGATCGCGTTGATCGGTAAAGACAGCTCCCGTTGGTGCATCGCTTATATGGCGGTTGTTACTTATGGGGCGATTATCGTGCCTATTCTTCAGGACTTTAATCCGAATGATGTACATCATATTATTAACCACTCGGAATCTGTCTTTTTGTTTGTTAGCGACCGGATTTGGGATTCTTTGGAGGAAGATAAGATCGAAGAGGTTCGCGGTGTATTCTCTCTTTCTGATTATCGTTGCTTGCATCAACGGGATGGGGAGAATATCCAGAAGTTGATGAAATCGCTGGATGAGAAGATGACCGAGAAATATCCGGATGGCTTCACCCAAGAGGATATCAAATACGCTGAGCTGGATAATGACAAGGTGGTAGAGATCAACTATACATCGGGTACGACCGGATTTAGCAAAGGGGTTATGTTGACGGGGAATAATTTAGCCGGAAACGTGACGTATGCCCGGACACTGGATCTATTGTTCCGGGGTGAACGTGAGTTATGTTTCCTGCCTCTGGCCCATGCCTATAGTTGCGCTTTCAATTTATTGGTACCCATGGCATTCGGTGTGCATGTCTATTTATTAGGTAAGGTGCCGTCTCCTAAGATCTTATTAAAGGCATTCGAGGAGGTGAAGCCGAACTTGATCTTGATGGTTCCCCTGATTTTGGAGAAGATCTATAAGAAGATGATCCTTCCTCAGTTGAATAAGCGAACCTTGAAGTTGGCCTTGAATATCCCACTGTTGGATTCACGTATCTATGCGCAGATCCGCAAACATTTGGTGGATGCCTTGGGAGGACGTTTCCGTGAAGTGATCGTGGGGGGCGCCGCCATGAATCAAGAAGTAACGGATTTCTTGTATAAGATCAAATTCCCGTTCACGATCGGTTATGGTATGACGGAATGTGGCCCGTTGATCAGTTATGACCATAATAATGAGTATGTGCCCGGTTCTTGCGGACAGATCTTGAAAGGGATCATGAAAGTCCGTATCGATTCGGAAGACCCTTATAATAAGGTAGGCGAGATTCAAGTATCGGGCGAGAACGTAATGAAAGGCTATTATAAGAATGATGAGGCAACCCAAAATGTCTTCACGGAAGATGGCTGGCTAAGGACGGGTGATTTGGGTACGATCGATCATGACAACCGTATTTTTATACGTGGACGTAGCAAGACGATGATCTTGGGCGCTAGCGGACAAAATATTTATCCGGAAGAGATTGAATCCAAATTGAACAATTTGCCATTCGTGATGGAGAGTTTGGTCGTGGAGAAAAACGGGAAATTGATCGGGATGGTGTATCCGGATTACGATACGGTGGATAGTACGGGTATCTCGCATACGGATCTTCCAGTTATCATGGAACAAAATAGGATAGAGTTGAACAAGCTCTTGGCTCCTTACGAAACGATCTCGGAGATACAATTGTATCCGACAGAATTTGAGAAAACACCGAAGAAAAGTATTAAGCGTTACCTGTACAGTAATTATTGATAAATAAATAGAAAGCAAACGCAGCTAATATTCAGCATATTGTAAAAGCGGTAGAAAATAATTCAAAAAAAAACGTCTTATGTTGTACAACATATATGATTAATACATACATTTGCATCGTTTTACAACAACAAGATATTATAGACCGTTTAAATTAAGAACAAAATGAAAAAGTTAGTTGCATTTGCTGCTGTTATCGCAGCTGTATCATTCGCATCTTGTGGCAACAAATCTGCTGAATCTACCGAATCTGTTGCTGAAACAGAAGAGGCTACTGTAGTTGAGGAAGCTCCTGTAGTAGAAGAGGATGCTGCCGCTACTGATTCTGTAGCTGTTGAGGTTACTGACTCTGTTGCCGTAGAAGCTGCTCCTGCTGAATAATAATCAGTAAACGAGTTTTGAGGACAGTCTGTATGCGTTGAACATACAGACTTTTTTTGTTTATAAACCATAGATAATGATATGAGACAAATTTTACTTCTTCCATTGGCCGCTCTATTGGCTATGCCGGTATTCTCGCAGACTCCTGCCGATACGACGCTTACGATTCGGAATATAGAGATTCAGGGTACCCGTTTCGCCGGGTTGAGCGAGAGGGGTGGGATGAAAATCTTGCGGGTAGATAATAACTTGAGTAGCGTTACCAATACGGCGGCGGATGCTTTTCGCCAATTGCCTTCTGTCATAACCGATATGGAAGGAGCCGTTACATACAGGGGCTCCGGTAATGTCGGGATGCTTGTCGATGGAGTTCCTTACGGTTTGCTGGAAGAATATAGCGGTGACGTGCTGATCCAACTTCCCGCCCTGTTCTTTAACCAGATCTCATTAGGGGCATTTCCTCCGATTAATGCGGTGCCGGATGGTGACGCGGGCATACTCAATCTGGTGCCTCGTATGTATGGAACGGGAGATTCCCCTCTATATGTTACGCTTGGGGCGGGATGGAATGAGCGATATAACGCAGGAGCGGTATTGAATTTGCATCCCGGAAAATTCCATATCAATGCGAAATACAATTATAGGAGGGAATACCGGGAACGATCTTTCAGCAAATCGACCGCGACCGCTAAAAACCGGACGGAGATGAATAATAATGCCACGGCTCGTCCGGACGTACATGTGGCGGATATGAAAGTAGACTATGATCTTTCCGCGAAAGACCGGATCACCGTGCATGGCCTGTATCATTTGATGGATTATAGCCGGTATGGACGCATTAACAACCGGGTATTCAACCCGAAAGGGGAGCAAATGAAGTACGTGATCCGTAACCGGTATAACGACCAGCGCCAGGAAGCTTATGCCGCCGAAGCGTATTGGAACCATGAGATTTCGGAGAATCAAGGTTTTTATACCGTATTCAACTATAATAATTTCTCGTATGATGAGGATAATGATTTCAAGAATGAGAATCCTCAAAACGGGAATATCGTCTCGGAGGATAACCAATCTATCGACCATACGAAACATAATTATTTCTGGGGATTTGGATATGGGCAGGAGATCGATGGTTGGGATTTCAAGCTTGGTTATATAGGTCGTGTGCGAAACGAGGATTATCTGACGGCTGCTTTTGATAAGGTTGACGGTAGTTTTGAGTTAAGTCCGGCGAAATCGTATAATTACGATTTCAACCGTTATCTGAATTTGATCTATGCGGACGTGGTTAAGAATTGGGGCGCTTTTAACGCAGAGATAGGGATACAGGCGGAATTTAGTCATTTTAAGATGGATGAGTTTAGCCCTTCTTGGATCAACGATCCTTATTGGCAGGGGATAAAAGGCAAAGAGAACAAGAGTTCCCGTTTTCATTTGTATCCTCGTTCCCGTTTTACTTATGAGGTGAATAAGAGCAATCGCTTAAGCTTGAGTTATCAGCAACGGGCGATTCGTCCGAATGGCAGCTATTTGTGCTCTTTCTTGAATAACAGTGATCCTACCCATATCATACAGGGGAATCCGGACTTGAAGGATGAGTTTATCCATAACGTAGAGCTAGGATATCAGTTCTCGGCTCCCCGTCTCCGTTTGACTCCGGCTATTTATTACCGGAATCGTACGAATCGTATCATGGAAACCGCTAGCCAAGTAAATGACGAGACGGTTTGGAAGAAAGAGAATATCGGACATAGCCAAGCAGTCGGAGCCGACTTGTCCGGTAGCTGGAATCCGGTACGTATCTTGACGGTCGGTTTCTCCGGGGATATCTATCGGGACGAGATCGATGGGCGTACGATAGGCTATGACGAGAAGAAATCCTTGGTTTGCTGGGATGTGAAGGGGAATGTAAACGTAAGTATTACGCCGACTACGGATTTTCAGGTAGACGGCTTCTACGTTTCCGACCAGCTTACGCCTCAAGGTAAGATCAAAGGCCGTTATAGCGTAAATGCCGGTCTCTCTCAATATTTCCTCAATCGTAAATTATGCGCGAACTTAAGTATCAACAATATATTCGATAGTTTAGAAGAAACAACGATTATTGATGCCCCGAACTTAGAAATGACGCAAAAGCGCAATCGTGATGCCCGGGTAGCTTGGCTTACGTTGACTTATAGTTTATAAAGTAGGTTCCGTGCCCTGTGTTCCATCTTGTTTGTGCTTTTGGATGAACAAGATGAAACGCATGGAACGGTCGTACGTGAAATAATTCCAGATCCAGTCGATCAGTACAATTAGCTTATTCTTGATTCCTAAGATGGAACGTAAATGTACGAGCATCCAAACCAACCATGCCGTAAATCCATGTAATTTCACCTTATTTAAATCGGCAACCGCTTTATTCCTGCCGACAGTAGCTAAAGTTCCTAAATTCTTATAATGGAAAGGTCTCGGTTTTTTTAGAGCCTCGATCCGTTGTAGATTTTCGGCTAATAACTCACCTTGCTGAATCGCTACCTGAGCGACTTGCGGATGTCCGTTCGGGTAATCCGGTTCTGCCATCCAGCAGACATCTCCTATGGCGAATATATTGGATAAGCCTTTTACTTGATTACATTCATTGACGATAATCCGTTCCCCCCGGGTCAAGAGTTCTCCTTCGATATGATCGAAATGCACCGCTTTCACACCACTTACCCAAAGTAAGGTTCTAGTGGGTATGGTTTGGCCGTCATCTAAGAAAACGTTCCCATCCTTATAGTCCACGACACGCTTCTGAAGAATGATGTTAACGCCCATATCCTCAAGGAAGCGTTTAGCGTTGGAGGAGGCTTCCGGAGACATGGCCCCTAGTAATTTAGAGGACCCTTCTATCAGATAGATATTCATATGAAAGTTTCCTAGATCCGGATAGTCTTTCGGCAAAACAAACCGTTTCATCTCGGATAAGGCGCCGGATACTTCTACACCTGTAGCCCCTCCACCTACAACAACTATATTTAGCAAAGCTTGCTTCTCGTCCGGGTCCGTACAAGTAGTCGCTTTCTCTAAATTAATTAATAAGGTGTCTCGTAAAGCTAACGCCTCTTCTACCGTTTTCATGGGTAGAGACTGTTCCTCGATCGTTTTGTTTCCAAAGAAGTTGGTGATAGTTCCAGCGGCGATTACAAGATAATCATATTCCAATTCGCCGATGGAGGTTTGAATGGTATGCCCTTTCGGATTGACGCCATAGACCTCTGCCAACCGGAAGTAAAAGTTCTTTCTCTTCTGGAATATCTTTCGATATGGAAAGGATATTTCATTATATTCTAAGCCGGAGGACGCTACTTGATAAAGCAGGGGAGGAAACTGGTGATAGTTGTTCTTGTCGATTAAGACTACTTGAAACTTGCTCTTTTTCAATTTCTCAGCTAGTTTTAACCCCCCAAATCCGCCCCCGATAATTACGACCCGCTTTTTGTCTGTGTAAGGAATGTTGAAGCCCATGATCTAAACGCTTTTTTTATATAAACATAGAAAGAAGCGAATTGGTTCTTCCGTTAATTATTAATGAATGTAAGCGGGTAGAGGCTTTATTTACAGGAAGGTTTATCGTGTTTCGGGGAAATACGTTTCTTTACCTTCCGCTTCAATCGCAAAAACTGCAATATGGAAAGTATACGCATCAAGATTATGAATAAGATAACCCCTAGCAAAATATAGCAAATTATCGGCGATGTCATTTTACCCTCTTCTTCACAAATTTTATCCCAGTCTTTAATTTGGAATAGTAAAACATAAAAAAATATGGTGGTCATTATACACTATCTTTTATTAGATCATCCATACGGATAGGTGTCTAAAATCAATGAGGCAAAGATAAATGAGTATAACTTATTAGGAGTTATACAACTTGACAATTTAAATGTATATTCTGATAGGGGGTGTTTTTTACAACGATTTAAGTTTTTTCCTTAGCTCCGTGGGACTATATCCAAAGCGTGCCTTGCAAAATTTGTAGAAATGCGAATGCGAGGAGAAATCGAATTCATCTATTATATTCTTAAAATCATCCTCGCTGTTAGCTATGGCGACCAATAGTCGTTTGGATTTCTCTTGCATCAGCCATTCGTAGGCTGGAATACCGAAAACTTTTTTAAACTTCATCCGAAAGGAATTTACTCCGTAACCTATCATTTGAGCTAGATCTGTTACTGTTTTAGCTTTTATATAATTCTCGGCGATGAGTCTCTCAAACTCTGCTGAATGCGTACTTGATAAATAGAAAAAGTAGTCTAATTCCTCTTTTCTATAAAGCTTTTTCAGTAAGTAGAATAATTCCGTTCTCTTTAATTCATACAAAGGGTAGTTCAGGAAATTATTTTCAAGATATTGTCCGACAAGTTCTAGAAAACCGTATAAAGGTTCCACTATTTTCAGTTCTATCCACTTAGAGATAGGTTGAGGTAATATTCCGTACGGATGTTGGTAATACGGTAACTCATTCATCGTTAAACTGTCAAAAAAGAAAATGATGATTTTTGAACCTAGTGTGATATCATATGTGTAATTTTCAAATGATCTTAGAAAGATCATATACTGTTCACCGATTGTTTTCTTTTCTTCTTTAGTGGAATATATAGTTATGGATCCGCTTAAGATAAAAATAATCATATCGCTGGATAAACCAGATAGGGTTTGTGTTATTTCCTCTGACATCAATATGATACTAAAGCCAGCGTGTAAGATTCGGTTTTCAGATGTTTCCGGAGAAATTCTGTTAATAAGCTTGTTCATAAAATTATTGTTATTTAGTTTGTCATACAAATATTTCCCCCTTCAGTAAATCTAGATGCAAAAAAAGCGCAATGTATTAGTATGGTCTGTATACAAACTATCATTTTTTGTATACATTATGATATGAATGAAAAATAAATAGGAATCAGAGGAGGTCTCTGATTCCTTGTAAAATAAGATCTCCCATTTTTTTATGGGAAGAATTAAGTTCACTAATACTTTAGGAGGGTAATTTCTATTATCACAATAGAATGAAATAAAAACTAAATACGTCTTACAGATGAAAATAAGACATTACGTGTGAACAAGCTTGAATATTATAACGTATTGTATTTTATTTTCTTAGTCGTTTTATTTATCCGTGCGGAATGGAAGCACCGGTAATCCTTGTACGTTTTGCAAGTTGCCAATTTGGAAATTCCGGAAGCCATAACGAACGGCTATTGGGGCTTTTACGTCTGGAGCTGAGATAATAACGGTTTTTTTGTTAGCGTCTATAGTTGCGTTAGCCTTGTGGAAACGCATGTCTTTTCCGGCTATCTCGAAGCCTATGATCCCGTTATCTCGATTGAAGCCATCTTCCGCATTCTTGAAAAAAAGAATGATTTTATCTTTATCTACTTCCATATGATCGTATTGGGGGCCCTCACAAGCGATGGTTGTATAACCATAGGTTTTGTTTAGAGCCATATAACAAAGACGCTCACCGATCTTTTGTTTTTCTTTGGGGTGTATTTGCCGTTTCTCGTAATCCTGTACCAGATCGTTCGTGGAAACAATACCGCTATTGGGGATCAACCGGGTAGCTTTGTATTGCTCTTCACGAAGGTACGCGGCTTGGTCTCCTTCTCCATATTCGTAAGGGGCGATTTCTACCAGATAGAAAGGTAATTCTTCTTGTCCCCATAATCCTCTCCAATGTTCTACCATTGTCGCTAGGCGTTTAGCGTAGTCCGGGTGTCCGACATTTGACTCTCCTTGATACCATAGGAAACCTCTGACCGTATATTTGCTGGCCGGTTTCAGCATTCCGTTATACATGATCATGGGTTGTAGCATCGGATGGATTTTCTCATCGTTACCCGCTAAGGATAGATCGATATCGCTATAATTCCGCAGGATGTCTTTGGGCAACCAACCTTCAACCGTGGAACCGCCCCAGCTACAATTGATGATACCTACCGGGACATTCAATACCTCGGTCAATAGGGTCGCGAAGAAATAGGCGGTAGCTCCGAACTCCGGGGCGTTTCGCGGATCACATACTTTCCATTCGCCACCTACCGGATAATCTTTCGGTTCCAAGGCTCCGACCCGTTGGATCGTAGCGTAACGGATCGAGTTCTTATATTTCCCGGATGTAGCGATAGCGTGGTTTCCTCCCTCGATAGGGCAGTGCCAGAAACCTCTTAATGGCATTTCCATATTGGATTGGCCGGAACCGAACCATACCTCGCCGATCAGAAGATCATGCAAGACAATCTTGTCTTGTCCATTCTTTAATGTTAACTGTTGCTTTTCGAAACTGGCCGAGGGCGTCTGAACCCAGATTTCCCATCTGCCTTGATCGTTTACTTGGGCCGTGTATTCCGTATTGTCCCAAGAACTACGGACTTTCAGGCTTGAATTTGGGGTTGCATTTCCCCAGAGCCGTACTTTAGTGGCTTGTTGGAGTACCATGTTGTCGCTTACCAAAGCTGGCAGCTTGATCTCGGCCCGGAGGTTCACCAAACCGAGAAGGAGGCCTATCACCATCCAATAGAATTTGTTCATATCGCTTGTTTTTTTGATGTCGGAAGCTTCCGACGGTTGTTAATCTGATAAAAAAGAGCCGGCAGGCGGTCTGCCGGACGGTTATTCGCCGGCAAGTCGTTCGATAATCTCCATACACATCCGTCCGTTGTGATAGGGACATTTCCAGAAACCGGCCTTGTCATCCTCGCGATTGATCTCGTGATCGAGCGATACGCTCCAATGCCATTCCCCTTGTTCCTTGTCGATCAAATAACGCTGAATGAATTTCCAGCATGTATAGGCTGTGCCTAAGGCAGGCTCATCTCCGAAATGTTGATACAAGTTGAAATGACCCACTACATTCTCGGCTTGCACCCACCAATGCAGGTCCGTGTCGGCTTTCTTCTCATTCGGGTGATACTCGTAAATGAGGCTACCGTTCGCTAATAACCCGTCTTCGGCCGCTATCGCTACCTTTTGAACCAAGGGCTCTACTTTCTGAAGAATCTCGTTGTCTCCCAATTCGATAGCGGCCTCATGCAGTAACCAAGATGCCTCTATATCATGACCATAGGAGATGATACGGTATTTGCTTTCCCAATCCTCGTTGAAAAAGAGGTTTAAATGATAGGTACGGTGATCCAGAATCTTGTCGGTGAAAATCAGGATCAAGTTTCGGAGTTGTTTTTTGAGGTGCTCGTCTTTCCATACCCGATACAAGTTAGTATAAGGTTCGAGGATATGCAGATGGGTGTTCATAGTTTTTTTCTCATTCTCATCCTTGTCGCTTAGTCGCATATCCTCTATCAGTTTCCAGTCTTTCGTAAAGGCTTCCATATAACCGTTCTTTTCCGGGTCGAAACTATATTGTTCGATTGCCTTGAAGAGACGGATCGCATAATCCAACGCTTCTTTATCTCCGGTAGCCCGGTTGTACTCGCTTAATCCGTAGATAGCGAATCCTAAGGCGTAGATTTGCTTTTTGGTTTGCACGGGTTGACCGGTATAGTCTAATTCCCAGTAAATACCCTCGAATTCTTGGTCGTAGAATTTATAGATAAGGTAACGTTTGGCACGGGTCGCCGTTTCCAGATATTCCGGCTTTCGTAATAAACGGTATGCGGCGGAGAATGTCCATAGGATACGGGCGTTCAAGATGGCGCCTTTAGGGGCATGTACGACTCGTTGATTGTTTCCCGTGATTTGCCCATGGAAACCACCATACTCACTATCTATCATTCGGTTCATCCAGAAAGGGAGGATATTGTTCTCTAGCTCCCATTGAACCTCGTTTTGTAAATCTTCGGTGATTTTATTCATTTGTTTCTTTTCTTTTGGTTTCTAACGTAGCGGTGATTTCCTTCATCTTTGTCTCGCTAAGCGGGTAGAAGGCGATAAATACAACGGACAGGATCGTACCTACGGCCGGTAAGAAACTGAGGAACATCTTGATTCCGCTAATCGTTTCCTCGCTTTGTACGGTATTGGCCTGAAACCCGAAGAAAGCGAGTAGCCAGCCTGTGATTGCCGTGCCGATCGCCCATCCGAATTTCTGGCTCATGGACGAGGAACTGAAGATCAATCCTGTGGCACGGTTCCCTGTTTTTAGTTCTGAGTAGTCCGTGCAATCGGCATACATGGACCAAAGTAGGGGGAAAATACTACCGGCACAAATACTGATGAACACTTGGAACGTGAATATCAGGGCTAGATCCGTCTTGTCGAGCCAGAAAAAGAGGATGCTTAAAACCGAGGCGATCAGCATGGAGCCCATATAGGTTCTTTTCTTTCCGATCTGGTTGCTTAATGGGGCGGCCAAGATCACGCCGACAATATTGGCCGCCTGTCCTACCGCCAGATATAATCCGCTTAAGACGAAGGAGACTCCGAAAAGAGATACATTGGCATAGGCTTCCTCAATGATAAAGTATTTGAAATAATATACGGTAGCCCCGTCGCGGATGGAATTGAAAACCAGAGCGGAGACACCTGCTCCCAATAGTATCCACCAAGGCTTGTTGTGCAATAGATCTCTCAAGTCATCTTTTAACGAGCCTTGTTGCTCTTTAATCGGTTTTACCCGTTCTTTTGTCCATGCGAAACATCCATAAAAGAGAATGGCGCACAGGATAGCGATAACTACGACAGCCATGGTCCATCCATGTTGTTGATCCGCCAATTCATCGCTATTTCCACTAAAGAAACGCACCATCGGCATGAATAGCAACAGGGCTATAAAACTGCCAATATAGGCGAATACCATACGGTACGTAGAAAGGGTATTACGGTCTTGTGGCAACGGGCTCATTACTCCAAGCAAGGACGCATAAGGCACGTTTATAGCGGAGTACACCATCATCATCAAGGAATAGGTGATATAGGCATAGATCAAATTACCTGTTTGTCCGAAAGAAGGAGTCATGAAAGTGAGCACTCCGATAGCGGCGAACGGGATCGCCAGCCAAAGCAAATAAGGGCGAAATTTTCCCCAGCGTGTTTGCGTACGATCCGCCGCAACGCCGACAATCGGGTCAAAGACCGAGTCCCATATACGAGTTATCAAAAACATCGTACCTACGGCTGCTGCCGGTAATCCGAATACGTCCGTATAGAAAATCATCAAGTAAGCGCCAAACAGTTTCCAGAACATGGACGATGCCATGTCCCCGAAACCGTAGCCTATCTTCTCTGTTAGTTTAATCATATGAGTGGTTTTTGTAGGTTATTTCAGGAGTGGAAGATTTCGATCGATTAGCTTTTTCAGCGTCTCGACAGATGCGGTCGTAGTCAGCCCGTCGGCCGGAGTGTTCATGCAGTAATCTACCAATTTATCGATTGTGGATACAGCCACGTGCATACGGGTATCGGAAGACGCATAGTAAATATACACGGTTCCATCCTCATCCGCGATCCATCCGTTAGAGAATAAAACGTTGGATACATCGCCGATCCGTTCCTCATTTTCCGGAGCCATGAAATAGCCGGCGGGTGTGGCGATAGGTCTCGTGGGATCTTCCAATGCGGTCATATACATATAAAGCACGTAACGTAATCCGGCGGCGCATCCCCGTACGCCATGGGCGAGATGTAACCAGCCTCTCGGTGTCTTGATCGGGTGGGGGCCTTCGCCATTTTTCACTTCCTTGATCGTATGGTAGTAACGTTGGTCGATGATGGTTTCTTCCTTGACTTCGGCGTGCGTGATATCATCAATCAAGGCCCATCCGATACCACCGCCACTTCCTGCGTCGATAAATCCGTCTTGGGGGCGGGTGTAAAGGGCGTATTTGCCATTTACGAATTCCGGATGTAATACGACGTTACGTTGTTGGCTCTTGGTCTTTAAATCCGGGAGACGTTCCCAGTTTTTCAAGTCTTTTGTCCGGGCGATAGCTGCCGTGGCGGTTGCCGAGGATAGATCTCCGGGAGCTGCGTTCGGGTCATGGCGCTCGGCGCAAAAGATTCCGTAAACCCAGCCGTCTTCATGAGCGGTTAGGCGCATGTCGTAAATATTCGTGGCCGGGACAAGATCGTCCGGCATGGTTACCGGGTAATCCCAAAAGCGGAAATTGTCTACTCCGTTCGGGCTTTCGGCTACGGCGAAGAAGGATTTACGGTCGCTTCCTTCTACACGTACCATTAATATATATTTGTCATTCCATTTGATCGCACCGGAGTTCATGGTTGCGTTCATGCCGATGCGTTCCATCAAGTAGGGGTTTGTCTTTTCATTTAAGTCATATCTCCAGAAGATCGGGGTATGCGCGGCTGTCAGTACAGGGTGTTGATAACGGGTGAAGATTCCGTTTCCGTCTTCTAAAGGGATATTTTTCCGGCTTAACAAGGTTTCGTGTTTAGCGAAGAGTTCGTTTACTTTTTCTTGAAATTGTTCCATGATGTTTTTGCTTTAAATGATATTATCAGATGGTGGGAGACGGGGCACGCCCCGTCTCTACAACTGGATATGACGTGATTTATCTGGTTTATGTATGATGTTATTTATATAGGTTGATATCGGAGGCGAACAATGTTTTCGGATTTTCAAAGAACTTCTTGAAATCCTCGGCAGAGGCTTGTCCGGGATAAGGGCCAAAAAAGTGAGTGACTTTTTCACGGGCGTTTCTCCATACCAATACATAAGCGACCGGATATTTCTCCATGGCAGGCAGCAGGGTTCCCGTCCACCATGTGGAGTCTGGTACCCCTTCGTAGCCGGTCTCCGTGATCGCTATGATCTTATGGTTGGCTTTGCCTATGCTGTCTATTACGGAAAGACTGGTATCCATGCTTTTCAAGAAGAAATCCTTATCTTCCCGTTGGTAAGCGTCGAAGCCTAGGACGTCGATCAAGTCATGTCCGGGGTAACGTTCCAGATAAGACGCTTGATCCCGCGGCTCCGTACCTGTGGAATAAGCGTAAACGATCTGGTCTGCCGCTCCGTGAGCGTTTAGATAATCGGCGGTCATTCGCCATAGCGCCTTGTATTCATCCGTGGTACATAAATTCTGTCCCCACCAGAACCAACTTCCGGTGTGTTCGTGCCAAGGACGGAATAGGACGGGAATCTTGGTGCCATCGCTTGTTTTCAAGGAAAGGATGAAATCATTCACTTTGCCTAGCCAACTTTGGAATTTCTCATAGTTCTCCCCTTCCGGAAGGATCGATTTCACGACAGCATGGTCTGATACGTCCCAAGCGTCCCCTCCGGTTTTAGGGTTACGGGGATGCCAACTTAAAGATACCAAGCCTCCCCGGTTATATTGGTTGATGATTTCCTTGCGTATTTTCTCGAAAGGTACTTTATCAAGGCTTTTATCTCCCCCGAGTTCGATCTCTCCAAGATCAAAGCTGATAACGGCCGGATAATCGCCGCATACTTTTTGCACGTCTGAGCCTCCTTCGTCAAATTCCCATCCGATCCCATAAACCGTATCATCGTGATGTCCGAACATGATTCCTTTTTGTGGAGTCGCACGTAGGTTCTCTATTAAACGTTCTCTCGGCGAAACCTGTTCGCTTGTCGGTTCTAGTCCTTTCTTCGACGGTGAACAGGCGATTAGTGCCCCTAGGCATAACATGGTAATTAATTTCGTGTTCTTCATGATAACTGTCTTTCTTTATGAACGCAAATGTAAGAGGTATCGGGCAGACAATCTAGTATTATTTTATCTGATAGCGATATTATTTTCATTTTAACCGGAACGGTTGTTTGATTTGGAATTCATTGTTATCTTTGTGCATGTTAATTAATCAAATAGAATGACTATGGGAAAATGGAATGATTTACAAGAACAAGTGAAGGAAGGGAGAGAATGAGAGAAAGCCCGAAAGGAGAATTTGGGAAAGTTCTTTTATGATTTGGCGAAACTGACTTTTGCGGGTGTAGTTATATGTGGGGTTATCCCGTTGTATAAGAATCCGAATGATTTTTCACAGTGGGTAATGCTCATAACAGGTTTAGGAGGTACAGGAATGATTGCGGTTTGTGCAAATAGAATATTTAAATAATAACAGATATGAATAACATGACATTTTTGTTTTTAATTATTATCGTGGTAATGGGGATATTTCTTGCATGGACTTATACCAAATCCGGTAAGAAATGGCTGAAGAACCTATAGCGAACATCTAGATATAGAACTATACCCAATACACGGATCTTATGGAATTATTTATTTTTTCTATAAGATCCGTGTATTGTTTTTGGTAACCCTTGGTTTCTAGTTCCCAACTTGAACCTGTATACGCTCTTTTGAAGTTATCCTCTTCTCAAATACTTTCGTGTCCAGCAGAATAGGGGCATTGACGAAATCCGGGACATTATAGGAATAGACAGAGCGATCGTAATAGGTTTCCGGATCTTCCTGGGGAAGGAGAAAGGGCTTGCTTATCTTGCCATTCTCATCCATGCTTGCCAGATAAAGGTGGGTATAAAGGCCGTCACCCCGGCGGCTACTGAAGACAAACCAGCGGGAGTTGCTACTCCAGTTGTGAAAGCTTTCGGTATCATCGCTATTTACTTCGGATAGCTCGCGGAGGTCTCCGCTTGTCAAGTCCAGTAACCATAGATTCGCCTCTTTATGCCAGATCGAAAAGTTTCCGTAATCGGATAAGGTGAACATAATATATTTGCCGTCATAGGAAGGGCGGGGAAAAGATACGCTTTTCCCTAAAGCCTCAGCGTTCACCAACGTATCGATACGGCTCCCGAATGTACCGGCAGAGGGATCAAAATCGATACTACATAAATTATATCTTATCTCTTTATATTCTTCGGGAATCTTTTTAGCTTCGGCGGAACAAAAGTAAAGCGTACGACCATCCGGGGAGAACGCAGGGAAGGTCTCGAACCTGTCTTTCTTTTGCAAAGAATCGCAAAGGAGTAGACGATGATCTGCCGGATGGTAAACGACTATATCAGATTCCAAATCCAATACTTCTACCCGCTCGTCCTTAACCGTATGGAACGATTGTCGGGTGTTGTTCGTGGAATACGCTATATATTCGCCTCCGGGATGCCAGTAGGGATAGACGCAAGCGGCGATTGTCTGATCTGTTTTCGTGTTGAGGTATTCATCCTTATTGTCGGTTCTCATAAAAGTGGCTCCATGCGTTCCTCGGATGTGAAGACTGAAATGGCTCGGGTCCGTACGGTTAAAGGCATGGCAGTTTACGCACATACCTTTGACCAGCGTGTTTTCCACCAAAGGTCTTTCTTTATGAGACGATAGATCACGCTCATAAATACCCATACGGCTGTAGACTTCATAACCGGGAGCGATCTTTCGGTATACTAAGCCGTAATCGATCGGGTGGGGGCTGATGTACATGGGGAAAGGTTTGTAAGTACTCCATTTACCCTCTTGCTTGATACTGACAGTAAAGAGTAAACTATCGCCTTGATTGGAGATGAGCAGTTGTTTCCACTCTTTTTCCGGGAAATTGACATGCTTCGCGTTTATATGCACCTCTTTGCCTTGGCACCCTTTTACGATAACATCTATCCGCTCATAGGAGGTATCCGTATAAGAGAAATTCATAGGTGCTATCGTGGCGGGTATTGTCACCCCGATATAATCCGGATAGATGGACGGGTATTTCTCTATTTGTTCGGGGGATACTACCGAATCCCCACAAGCGGTAAATAACGCTATACATATACTATATAATAAGATAAGCTTTCTCATGGCCGTTTATTTTCTGAATAATAAGTAATACCAAAATGTCTTCTCGTATTTTGGGCGAAGGATAGGCTCGGAGTCTTTCTGCGTCATATAAACACGGGCGAACTCGCTTACCCCTTCCAATACGTTGCGGGAGATGCTCCAAGGAAGGCCTTGGAAATTAGGATGCTGCTGTGTCCAAATGAAAATCAATGCCTCTTGATAAGAGATGGGTATGTGGTTATAGCCCAGATCTTTTCCCTGCGGATAATATTTCATGAAACGTTCCAGATCCTTCTTTTGCAAGACATAGGCTAACATATACTCGAAAGCCATCCGGTTACTTTTGTTATGTTGCAGCAATAAGCCTAGCATGACATCCATTTCCGTGTCGCTGAACAAGAAATCTTCTGTATATCGGGCTTTTCTCAACCATCCCCATTCGGGATGCTTCTCTATCTTTTCATCGTTATTTAGATAGCTCATGGCGTTGGTCGCCCATTTCTTATAGAACAAGGTATGCTGCAAAGCCCGCAGGTATTTGGCGGCGACAGCGTATTGTCCATTGATCAAGTTGGTCTCGGCCAGACGCATATAGGCACGTCCGCTTTTCTTATAGTCGGGGATAGCCTCCATCGCTTCGAACATATAGCGTTGTGAGGAGTTGATCATTCCCAGATGATAGAATATCTCGCTGGTAGGGAGCGGTGAGGTGAAATCTCTTTGGAAGGTGGGGATCAATCCTTCCGTTCCATTTTGGTAGAAATGGAACATGCGATCCCCTAATTGCCCGGTCTTGGCGAGAGCCAGATTTAAGCAGGTCACGGAGAAAGGAGAATTAGGCTCTTTGTTTTCCGCCGCCTTGATGATCTGGTTCCATTGTTTCATGCGGGTGAGGTAGTCGTATTTCATAGCCTCCTCCTTATCCGAATTGCTGGCGGCATAGATCCATGTGCCACCACCGATAAGGAGCAGGGTGGAGATAATACCCATCCATGCCTTAGTGCTCTTTACGGGTGGGGGAAATAAAGCAAGTGCCCCGGGGGTTATGGCAACGGTAGCAATAACAAGTAACAGGGTGTTGGGAACGATCATGGGGAAACGATAATAATCGATGCCGGTCATGAGGCTAAGCAATGGATATTGCGTAAGGCTTTGTGCCAATAGGGGGCATAGGATTCCAAGCAAGATGTAGATAGGAATCCATATATAGGATTTGTTGGATACGATTGGTACGGGTTTGATGCAATGCCCGATTGCTACTCCGATAACGAAGATGAAATAGGCCCCACCACCTACGATCCAGTAGAGTACCGGCATTATTAGGAGCGTATAGATTATTCGTCCCCATGGATGAGTGATTTTTCGCTGGATGATTAAGGCGAAGAGGGCGAGAGTTATGGAGACAGGGAATGCCAGCAGGGCATTCTCATCACATAAAAATACCCAGAGCAGGATAGAGGGGAGAAAGCTGAACGGATACCAAAAGTCGGAAGTCCCCATTTGTTTGGCCAGCCAGTTTATTTGCCGTTGGATAAGCACGAGAACGATCGCCAAGATAGTAGCCCCTGCCCAAGCGAAATAATAGAACTGCGTCAGGAACTCCGCTATATATTCAGCGATACCTCCGGGATGGAGACATTTGTCGATTCCATATTCCGGCGTGAACAGGAATAACTGGAATTGCTCGTGGTAATGTAAATGATGAGGATAATAAAGTCCCCAAAACAGGCAAATCGCACAGCCGAATAATAAGGAGGCGATTCCTCTTATGTATCTATATTTACGTGTATTTTCCATGATTCTATTATTTAAAAGTCTCAGCTTCCTCGTCGTAGTAGATCTCTTGTACATCTTCAGCGTCGAAAGGAAGCTCGCTAGTGGATAATTCAGGTATATTATAAGATTTCAACGTGATATCGTAATGTTCCGGATCCTCTTGCGGGAGTACGAACGGTTTATAGGCTTTTCCCGTACTATCCACGTAAGAGAAATAAGGCTTTCCGTATAGTCCGTCATCCCGCTTACTGGCAAAGACAAACCAATGGCTGTTAGAGGACCAGCTATGGTAGGTATCCGATTTATCGGAGTTGACGGCAGGTAAGGTATCTATTTTCCCGGTCTGGAGGTTCATCATATGCAGGTCTGTTTCTCGGTGCCAGATCGGGAAGGTTCCATAATCGGCTACCGTGAAAAGCAGGTATTTACCGTCGGGCGATATCTTGGGATGGCAGGCGGAGCCATTATGCTTCTGGGCATCCCATACGGTCTCGATCCGTTGGCCCCATTCTTTGGTATCTTTATGGAAAGATATGCGGCATAGGGAATATTTTAGGCTATGGATGCTATCGGGCAACGGCTGGATGGGAGCGGAGCAATAATAGATCCAGTTCCCATCGGGCGAAAAGGTAGGGAAGGTCTCTAACTCATCCTTCCGGCTAGTCAATGGGGAGGTGATGAGTTGTTTCTTTCTGAAATCGGCGACCACTAGGTCGGAGGTTGTGTCATAGACTTCCAACCGCTTACTTCCTAACGAATGAAAAGCAGGGATGATAATATTCGTGGAAAAAACGGCGAACTGCCCCGATGGATGGAAATCGCCATAGACAGCCCCATTCGGCAGACTGTCGTTGCTCAATTTCAACTTCCTCAAATGTCCGTTACGGTTCAGCAGGGTGCCTCCTTGCTTTCCCCGTAAATGGAACATGGATAAACTTCCTTTCTTATTTCCGTAAATATGGCAGTTCATGCAAGAACCGTCGGTATCTTTGTTGTCGGCAATAACCCGTTCCTCGAAGGTATTGATCTCCCGCTCGCATAATTGGATCTTGTTCCATACCTCGTAGCCGGGTTCTATAAGCCGGTAGCTTATGTAACTATCCAGTTTCTCCGGAACTACTTGCCAGTAGAAAGAGGGGTAACGAAACCATTTACCCTTGATACGGGCGACTACGGTTATTTGCAGGCGGTTGCCCACTTCCTGCTCTAAAAGGCTTTCCCATAGGTTTAAAGGGAAAATAGCTTTCTTTCCGAAAGATAATTGTATCTCTTTTGATTTCCCTTTTAAGGTTACTTGCATAGCGTCCGCATCGTTTCTCAATAAGAAGTTGAGAGGGGCAATATTCGTGGGAATCATGATATCCGTATAATCGGGATACATGGGGATTGGGTCTGTGGTATCCTCTATTTGCTTCGGGGTAGGGGTACATCCTGCCAGCAAGCAGATTATCCAGACGAGGTAATAGGTTATGTTCTCTTTCATGATTCTTGCTTCTTTCATGGCTTACTCTCCTTTCCGGGCTCTGTGGTCGCAAAATGATAATAGAACCAATAGGTCTTGCCGTATTTCTCTTTCAAACTCGTGTCCTTTGCCTCATAAAGCCGGGTATAATCGGCGAATTCTTTCGCTATCTTTACCGGGATTTGGTATTTTATAAGCTCTTCCGCACGGATATTACCTTGGCGGGCGAGATGGATCAGCAGGGCCTCGGCGAAAATGGAACTAGAGACCTTACCCGGTACATAATCTTCTACAAAAGAACGGAGATCTTTAGAGAGTAAATGATAGCAGAGTAAGTATTCGTAAGCACGGAGATTGCCGGCGTTCGAGGCGACTAAGTTCCGTAAGGAAGTCACGGCATCGTTACCGGAACGTAGATGGTCTTGGGTCGGGATGTCTCTGCGTTTCTTCTCCAGCCACTCCTTTACTCGCGGGGTTTGCTGACCGGGTATTCTCTTTTCGGCCCAGCTTTTATGAAGGAGTGTCTTGTCTAATATACGTAGATATTTAAGAGCTGCCTCATCATCCCCATTGACCAGATTGATCTCAGCCAGCCGTTTGATCATACGGCTACCCGAATTGCGGGGAGAGAAGATCATACTTAGCATGGCGCAATGCTCGGCCATGGTCATATCTCCTAACGTAAACCATAACTCGTTAGCGAATAGGATAGAGAGAAAAGAAGCGGATGGGTTCACGGGGAGGATCAACCCATTCGTACCCGGTTGATTCCACGCTAGGAGGTTCCGGGAGAGAGATACGGGTGAGTTGATCTCGGACGGATGCGTGGCATTGTACAGGTTCCGGTAATAGGTCACCCAAAGGATTTGGCGGTCTGTCTCGAGATGTTTCCTCATCTTTTGTATATTTCCGAAATAATGTTCCACATCGAGGCTGAGTACATACTCCCGGTCGAGATCCGGCTTACTCCACCAAGTGGTAGCGGGATATTGGGTCGCTGGAAGAAGTAATATACCTGCCGCAAGCAGGGCACTTAGCTTTTGATGGTGCGCTATGATTCCGGCGGCCAGCATAAGGGCCAGACAGAGCCATGCCCCGTACCCGAAGCACCAATAGCAAAGAAGCATGGCGGGAATGCAGGTAAGAAGACGTTGCCCCTCAGTTTGGCTCCGGCTATATAACAGGAAAACACCTTCTGCTCCGATCAAGGAGAGAGTCGCGGATAACGGATAGGCGAGTCCGCAAGACCTTCCGGCCTCCCATAATACAAGTAGTATCATAAGAGGAAGGGCGTATCTCTTGCTGACGAATTGCCGGAATGTCTGATAGGTAAGCAGGGCAAATAAAGTTAAGACAACGCTTAGGATGAACGGGCCTCCCCCGATATAATAAAAGAATTGCGTGAGGAAATCGCCGGTGAGACAAGCCAGCCACGCTTCCTCCTGAAAATATCCACGGAGAAACTCGCCGCTGTACAAGAACAGCATCATTTGCTCTTTGTGGAACAAATGATAGGGGTACATCCAGAAGAAGAAAGCGAAGATCGCTATCGCCAGTACCGCTAGCGTGATCGACAGATCCTGTTTAATGATTCGCTTCATCCAGTTCCTTTCGTAGCTCTTCGGTCAAGGAGGTTTTTATCATCTTATAGAGGAATTTCCCGACCGTTTGGTTGATATGTTCTTTCATGAACGCATAATTAAAAGCTTGCGTCTCTACTCTCAAGGAATCCCATGTCTGCTTGATGCGGATGGAATCTTCCGGCGAGCAAGTCTTAAGCGCTGTCCATAGGGCATAGGATTCGCTATCGGTCTTTTGCTTCCGGTCTTTCCAATGCTGCAAGGCGTCGTTTTGCGGTGTACCGGAGGCCGAGCTGATGGAGTCTATCCGTACTGAGGTCACACCCGGTTCCGTTACGACCAGTAGCTCTTGGAACTTGAGACGCAAAAGGATGCGCATACGGAGGACTTTCATCTCTTCTCCCGTTCCTTGGAAAGTAAACCGTGCGTTCTCTATTCTCGTAGAATCGATATTTTCGATTGAGGCGTTTTCCATGGGTGCCAGATAAATCCATTCCCCATCCTGCTGTGCGGTGGGTAGGGTGCCTTCTATGATGTATTTGGAATCGTTAGATTGACAGGCAAATAGGCACAATAAAGTGAATACTCCTATAAATAGATATTTCATCGATCGTGTTCATTAGTAATTAGAGACTCAAAGTTTAGACTGCGTAAAGTTAGTATTTTTTCGGAAAAGGGAATGATGTTTTTTTGACAAAGGGTGATACTTAATTTACGTCGCTGTTGGGGAGGAATGGAAAAAAGGAGGACACTAATTCAGACATCCTCCCTTTTTATGAAATAAAGAACAATTAAGCGTTTAGGACTTTCTTGAAGCGACGGATAAATTCCTTGGCCTCATCCATCGTCAAGCAAAGCGGAGGAAGCAGACGGATCGTATGGGTTCCGGCTACACCCGTGAACACTTTCTCCTCAAAGAGAAGTTTGCTACGTACTTCCTTGATAGATTCCTCGAACTCGATACCGATCATCAAACCACGGCCCCGAATTTCCTTGATACCCGGAAGTTTATGAAGCTCATCCAATAAATAGGCACCCACTTTCGCCGCGTTATCAATCAAACGCTCGTCTTCCATAATATCGAGAACGGCGATAGCGGCCGCGCAAGCCAAATGGTTACCGCCGAAAGTAGTGCCGAGCATACCATAAACCGGCTTGAATTTCGGGCTGATCAATAACCCACCCATCGGGAAGCCATTGGCGATACCTTTCGCTACTGAGATCAAATCCGGCTTGATACCGGCATATTGATGCGCGAAGAATTTACCGCTTCTTCCATATCCGGACTGGATCTCATCCAAGATCAGACAGGCATCATAAGCCGTACACAAGTTGCGTAACTTACGCATAAAATCATCCGTTGGTAACTGGATGCCACCTACACCTTGGATACCTTCGATGATCACGGAAGATACATCCCCCTTCTTCAACTCTTCCTCTACGGCGGAAGCGTCGTTCAATGGAAGATAAGTAACCGCTAGATCCTCATTTACCGGAGCGATGATCTTTGGGTTATCCGTGACACGGACGGCGGCGGAGGTACGCCCATGAAAGGCGTGCTTGAATGCGATCACCCGCTTCTTGCCATTATGAAAAGAGGCCAGTTTTAACGCGTTCTCGTTCGCCTCCGCTCCGGAGTTGATCAAGAACAACGAATAATCATCGTAGCCGGAAGCCTTCCCTAGCTTATCCGCTAATTTTTGTTGCAAGCTATTGATAACCGAGTTCGAGTAAAAGCCTAATTTATTTACCTGCTCGGTAATCGCCTTTACGTAAGTAGGGTGGCTGTGACCCACCGAGATCACGGCATGGCCGCCATATAAGTCGAGGTACTCGTTTCCCTCGCTATCCCATACATGGCATCCTTTGCCTTGTACGATCTCTATATTAAATAATGGATATACGTCGAATAAATTCATCTTTATAGTATTTTTTAAAACGCAGAGGGTTTTAAGTGTAAGCCAACCGTCTCCTCCAACCCGAACAATAAGTTCATGTTGTGGACCGCTTGGCCGCTAGCGCCCTTCAATAAGTTATCGATCATAGAGATAATAAGAAGCTTATCATCTATTTTCTGTAAGTGGATCAAGCATTTATTCGTATTTACCACTTGTTTCAAATCCGGGTTCTTATCAGTGATAAACGTGAAGCTGTGATCATCATAATATTCCTCATAAATACGTCGGATCTCTACCAAGTCGATCTTGCAATCGATGTATGTCGTGGCGAATATACCACGGGAGAAATTACCGCGTACGGGGATGAAGTTGATCCGGCTTGAATAGCTCTTCTGCAACTGGCTCAAGCTCTGGTTGATCTCGGCCAAGTGCTGATGCGTAAAAGGCTTATAGATTGATATGTTGTCGTTGCGCCAGCTAAAGTGAGAGGTGGAAGAAGGCTTCACGCCCGCTCCCGTAGAACCCGTGATGGCATTGACATGCAAGTCGGAATTCAGCATCAAGTGCTTCGCCAACGGCAATACGCCCAATTGGATGCAAGTAGCGAAACAACCGGGGTTCGCTATATGCCGGGCGTTGCAAATTCGGCGGCGGTTTAATTCCGGCAGGCCGTACACGAAATCGTGCTCCGGGCCTTCGATCCGGTAGTCCATGCTCAGGTCGATAATCTTCACGTTCTCGGGAACCGTGTGGTTCTCCATGAACTTTTTCGTATCGCCATGAGCGGTACAGAAGAACAGAAGGTCGATGCTATCTAACGGCAACTCGCTGGTGAACACCAAATCCGTCTCGCCATAAAGACCACCATGCACGTCCGTGATCTTGTTACCGGCGTTACTGCTACTGTTTATAAATGTAAGCTCGGCATCAGGGTGGTTTAGGAGCAGGCGGATCAATTCACCCGCCGTGTAACCCGCTCCGCCTATAATTCCGCATTTAATCATATCTCTTCGTCTTTATGGTTCGTATAATAAACACGCAACGGAGTAGAAAGAACCTTGATGAAGCCCTTAGCGTCCTCGGCGGTCCAGCCTTTCTGCATCTCTCCGTACTCACCGAATTTCGTCTTTACCAAGTCGTCCTCAGATTCTACGCCAACGGTAGAGAAGGACAACGGACGAAGCTCCAGAATAGCCGTACCGTTCACGTTGCGCTGAGACTCTTGCAACATCGCCTCGATATCGCGCATCACCGGTTCCAGATATTGGCTCTCGTGCAAGAACATGCCGTACCAGTTCGCTACCTGATCCTTCCAGTATTGTTGCCATTTGCTCAACGTATATTTCTCTAGGAAGCGGTGCGCCCCGATAATCAACATAGGAGCGGCAGCCTCGAAACCGACCCGTCCCTTGATGCCGATGATCGTATCGCCCACGTGCATATCACGGCCGATACCGTAAGCGGCCCCGATCTCCTCGATCTTCTGGATAGCGGCGATCTTATCCTCGAACACCTCACCATTCACGGCATGAACCTCACCGTTCTTGAACTCGATGCGCAATTGCTCGCTGCCAGTCTTCTCCACCTGTTTCAAATATGCGCTCTCGGGCAATCCTTGCGCGGAATCAAGAATCTCGCCGCCGCAGATAGAGGTTCCCCAAAGACCTACGTTATAGGAATATTTCAACTTCGTGAAATCGGCCTCGAAACCGTGCTCCTTCAAGTAGTTGATCTCTTCCTCGCGGCTCAAGGCCATATCGCGGGTCAACGTGATAATCTCCACGTTCGGAGCCAATACCAAGAAAGTCATATCGAAACGGATCTGGTCGTTACCGGCTCCGGTAGAACCATGGGCGATAGCGTCGGCGCCAATCTCGTTTGCGTAGCGGGCGATCGCCAAGGCTTGGAAGATACGCTCGGAGCTTACGGAGATCGGATACGTACCATTACGCAGCACGTTTCCGAAAATCATGTACTTCAAGCTCTTCTCGTAATACTCTTTCGTAACGTCGATCGTCACGTATTTCGTGGCGCCTAGCTTATAGGCGTTCTCCTCGTTTTGTTTCAATTGTTCCTCGCTGAAACCACCTGTGTTAGCGCAAGCGGCGTATACCTCGTATCCTTTCTCTTTAGCCAGATACATGACCGTGAATGAGGTATCCAAACCTCCGCTGAACGCTACTACTACTTTCTTCTTCATCGTTTCTCTATTTTATGTTGTTTTTCTATCGTATTAATTTAGTCCTTTTTAGTCTGATTACGTGCCTCCCGCTCTCGTTGCGCACGATGCGGATCGGCCGGGTCGAACAGCATGGCTGTGCAGATGCAATACTTACGTTCGGTGCGTTCCAAGATATCGTGGTTCACGCAACCGTTGCAACCCCGCCAGAAAGCCTCATCGTCCGTCAAGTCGGAGAACGTAACCGGTACATATCCCAACTCGGTATTCATCTTCATCACGGCAGCGCCGGAGGTAAGGCTGAATATCTTCGCCTTCGGCCAGCGCATGCGGGCAAGCTGGAAGGTCATGTCTTTGATGCGTTTCGCTATACCCAAGCCCCGGAAATCCGGATGCACGATCAAGCCGGAGGTAGTCACGTACTGCTTGTTTCCCCATGACTCGATATAACTAAACCCGGCGAACTCGTTTCCCGCCAAGGCGATCACCGCTTTGCCCTCTTTCATCTTCTGGGCCACATACTCGTGCGTACGTTTGGCGATACCCGTGCCCCGGACTTTAGCGGCAGACTCGATCGTATCTAGGATCGTATCCACATATACCTCGTGAGAGGCATCAGCGATCATAACATCAATTTCTATTTCTTGTTCCATTTTATTGTTTATTCTTAGTTTTTTCCTTTTATATAAAATGTGATAAAGCGGCAATCACCTTCTCTTGGCTCACACCGTTGCGGGGGATTACCAAGATCGTATCGTCTCCGGCTATGGTGGCCAGTATCTCGCTGGGGGCATGGGAGTCTATGTCCGAGGCGATTCCCATGGCGTAACCCGGTCGTGTTTTCACCACCGCTAAGTTTCCGGAAAACTCGATATTCGGCTTTTTCTTGCCTTCAGGCTGTGCTTGTTTGCTTATACTCTCTTCGGGAAGGCGATATACATAATCTCCGTTTCCGTCGTGTACCTTGGCTACTTTCAGTTGCTTGATGTCGCGGGAAAGCGTAGCTTGCGTAACCGAGAATCCGCTATCTTCCAACTCTTTAAGCAGTTCTTCTTGATTACTTATCACCTTCGTTTGTATAATACCGCAAATGGCATCCAATCGTTCCTTCTTTGTACTCATGTTGTATATTTATGCAAAACAGGCTGCAAATATAAAGAGTATTGTTGAATAAATATACAATCAAGGGCTTTTTTTTCTGATATAAGTAGGGGGTAAGGGATTTTCCTGCTTAGCTTAGGTTTAATCACTGTAAGTGTTAGGCATTTCATCTATTTATATTCGTCTTCTATCAGCCATTGGATGATCATGCAACAGCTGTTAGAAGATCATCTACCAATTGGTGGATGATCATGCAACGGATGATAGATGATGAATGTCATTCAAAGGAAAGGCTAATACTTCCTATAGAAAGAACGAAAGGGTGTGGTCGTTTTGAACAAAATGGTAGTATCTTTGCGTTATTAAAAAGAGAGTATCAGGTTTAATTTCAAGTAAAAGGATATGAGAAAAATAGCAAGTTTATTCGTGGCCTTGCTTTTATTGGCAGGCTGTTCCAGCGTACCGTTGACAGGACGTAAGCAAGTGCTGTTGGTTTCGGACCAAGAGGTGTTATCGTCCAGCCTTACCCAGTATAACGATTATATAAAGACGGCGAAAAAATCGACGAACGTGAACAAGAGCGCTATGGTAACCCGGGTCGGAAAGAAGATAGCCGCCGCTACGGAGGACTATTTGCGGGCGAACGGGATGGCGGATGAGGTAAAAAACTTCTCTTGGGAGTTTAATTTGGTGAATGATCCGCAGGTGAACGCCTTCTGTATGCCAGGCGGCAAGATCGTGGTGTACGAGGGATTGCTGCCATTGGTTTCCTCGGACGATGAATTGGCGGTAGTCATCGGGCATGAGGTCGCCCATGCCGTAGCTAAACACAGCAATGAGCGTATGAGCCAGCAACTAATGGCCCAATACGGGGCGGCTATTTTAGGTGCGGCCGTAAGCAATAAGAGTGCGGCGGTACAGCAAGCGGCCAATACGGTATATGGTGTGGGAGCGCAGTATGGCGTAATGCTTCCTTTCTCCCGTAAGCACGAGTCGGAAGCGGATTATATGGGATTGGTATTCATGACTATGGCGGGATACAATCCGGACGTGGCAGTCAACTTCTGGCAAAAGATGTCCGCCGGAAAGAGTGGCTCTACGCCGGAATTTATGAGTACGCACCCCAGTGATGCCACTCGTATAGCGGAAATCCAAAAAGTCCTACCCGCAATCAAAACCAAATACAAAAAGTAGTTGGCAGTTGACAAGTGACAGTTATTTTATCACTTGTCTCAATTTTCAATTAAACAAGATTCCCATCTTGTTCATTAAGAAACAAGCATTCATATTCTGGGCTATTCCTTCTCTTAGTTGATAAGAGAAGGATAGCTCCTCGTCTTTTATATCCGCTTCGAAGCGGTAATTCTTTATTTGTTCCGGGAACTCTTCCTCCAAAGTACCCAACACTAAATCGTGGGTGGCGATGATGCCGCAAGCCTTATAAGCGACCAGCTGTTTCATAAGGGCAAGAGAGCCTTTCTGCTTGTCGATAGAATTTGTTCCCTTCAAGATCTCGTCCAAGATGATAAATAGCTTCTCCCCGTTTTGCAGCCTGTCGATAATCATTTTCAGCCGTTTCAACTCCGCGAAGAAATAAGACTCGTTGCTAGCCAAGGAATCCGAGGTACGTAAGCTGGTAACCATGTGGGCGGGATAAACCGTCAAGGAGGCGGCGCAGACCGGAGCGCCTACGCAAGCCAATAAGTAATTGACACCGATCGTCCGGAGGTATGTACTTTTTCCGGCCATATTCGCTCCGGTGATAATCAGGAACCAAGGACTTTTGCGGATATCGATATCGTTCTTTACGCAGACTTCCCGGTTCAAAAGAGGATGTCCCAAAGCCTTGCCTTCCATCTGGAAATAAGTGTCGGCAATCTCCGGATAGATGTATTCCGGATGGTTGAAAGCGAAACCACCCAACGAGTTCAGCGCGTCGAAACGAGCCAGCGCGTCGAACCAAAGCGGAAGTTTATCGGAGTAAGTCTGAATCCAGCGTTCCAAAAGGATGGCATGGCGTGTATCCCGCAAGTAGAAGAGATTGAAAATGATACCCGCCAAACTGAATCGTTGGTCTAATCCTCCGATATACGACGACAAGCGTTTGATAGCATGCGAGGCCAATTCCTTCTCATTCGCTAATTGCCCGCTGATCTCTTTCAGCTCTTCCGACTGGAAATTATCTTCTTCCACACATTGCATCAGCTTTGAGTACCGATTGAAAATAGACTCCATCTTATTGACGGTCGCGTAAAGCGCATTGATTTCCTTGGCTCGTCCGTAAGCGATCACTAACGTGATTAAGAAATAAATATTCAATAAACTCCCGCTGATCCAATCCAGCGAGTAAGCGATACCCAATACGATCCACAACACTGGGACCGCCCAGATCAATAGTTTCCACGGTAGGCTATCAACGAATTTATGCTTACGCTGAGTGAGTCGGTCCATAAAGTTGATATCGTTGTCTCTCGTATCTTGCGTGTCCTGCCGGATGATTCCCGTCACATAGAAATGCTGCCGTAAGGCGGATAAAGTCGCTAATTCCTTGACAGCCTCTTGCCGTTTGACGATCTCCTTCTTATCCGTCAAGGGATTCGAGAGCCAACCGGCCAGTCGTTCCCGCCCGAACCCGGTTACGGTACGATTGAGCGATTGAAACAAGGAGCGGTCTCCAAACACATCCAGATCCAAGCAGAAAGAGTGCTCGCCCGAGATCTTATCGGCCGCCCCGTCGAACGCACTGAAATCATAGTCCAGTCCTTTTAGCTCATCCTCGTTCAGTTTGATCAAGGTCTCGGCGTATACTTTTCGTGCGTACATTTTATTATGGTACCACATCAGGAGCGCGAACGGGATGATATAAGCGAAGGTGATCCCTGTCAGCCATTGCCAACTCTCATCCCTGAATATCCATAAGGAGAGGATCGCTCCCACCACTAAAGCCAACCGGATACTCCCCATCAAATGGATCTTCTTTTTCAAATTACCCAAGCGCCGTGTATAAGCGTCGATATTTTCTTTGTAATAACTATAGATTTCTTCCATAGCCGCGAATATAGGAAAAATGAACTAACCTCTTGAATTTTGGTTTATATATTATATTCATAGGTGAAATGACCATTATTCATGTAATTTGGGCGATAAAGCCAACTGCCGTTTCCCCTATATTCGCGGACACATTTATAATTTAAGATCATTTATGAAAAAAACGATTATATCCTTTCTCTTCCTTTTTGTTTGCGGTATGGCACATTCGCAAGTTTTAGCGAAAGGGCCGGAAGAGAGTTATAACGCGGATAGTATTCGTGCGATTTTGGATAAGTCACCTTATTTTACCTTATTCAAGGACAATTATTTTATTGGCGGTATCCCTATCGGCAACAAGCCTACGGCGAGAAACTCCGACGTTAAATTCCAGTTGAGCATCGCCCAACGTCTTACGAAAAGTAAACTCCCCTTCGATACCTATCTTTTCTTGCAATACACGCAAAAGGCTTTTTGGAATGTCTTTCAAGAGTCCTTGCCGATGCGCGACTTGAATTTTAATCCGGGTATCGGTTTGGGGCACCTTATCGTGCATAAGAATAAATATATCGGGAAAGGCTATTTGATGGTCGAGCACGAGTCGAACGGTAAAGATAGCATCTTCTCCCGAAGTTGGAACAAGATCACCCTAGCGGCGGCTGTCCTGTTGAATAAGAACTGGGAAGTTCAATTCAAGGGCTGGATACCGATCGTGGATGGCAAGGAAAATAAAGACATCCTTAAATATAATGGTATATTCCAAGTAGCCGCTAATTACCGGACAGACAACAGGCGCTTTAACTGCGGGGTTATCTTGACCAAACGAAAGACTTGGTTCAGCTTTAACACTCAGATCGAGTTGAGCTATAAGTTTAATAATAACGAGAACCAATATTTCTTCCTGCAATATTATAATGGTTACGGTGAGAACCTTTTGGAATACAATCAATACAAAAGCATGCTGCGGATCGGTTTCGTGATCAAGCCGCAAGATTTCAGTATTTACTAAAAAATATCCTTCTTGATAGATCTCATTGATCGGGCGATAGATGTAATATATGATACATTTCGTTTCTTTAGGAAACAATACATTTACAGACTTTGTTTTCTAATATATTGAACGTTTCCCGGATAATTAAAGAGATACGCCATGAAGGAAAAAATTGAACAATTAAAAGCTCTCAACCACAAAGCTGAGTTAGGGGGCGGAGAAGACCGCATCGCGAAGCAACATGCGGCAGGTAAACTAACCGCTAGAGAAAGAATCGAACTACTATTGGAAAAAGGTAGTTTCGTGGAAATCGACAAGTTCGTGACACATACGTGCCATGAGTTCGGTTTAGAAAAACAGCGTCCATTAGGGGATGGCGTGGTCACCGGTTACGGAATGATCGGGCAACGCACGGTATTTGTTTTCGCTCAGGACTTCACGGTATTCGGTGGAGCCTTGTCTGAGACGTATGCCCGTAAGATCTGTAAGATCATGGACATGGCAACGGAACTAGGCGCTCCGGTGATCGGGTTGAACGATTCGGGAGGCGCACGTATTCAAGAAGGAGTTCGTTCCTTGGCGGGATACGCCGAGATATTCCTCCGGAACTCGTTGGCTTCGGGCGTGATCCCGCAGATTAGCGCCATTATGGGCCCGTGTGCGGGTGGAGCGGTTTACTCGCCGGCGTTGACGGACTTTATCTTTATGGTAAAACAAACGAGCTATATGTTTATCACCGGCCCGGAGGTCGTGAAAAGCGTGACGCAAGAAGAGGTTACGATGGAGAATCTGGGAGGCTCGGAAGTGCATAGCACCCGTTCCGGAGTGGCTCATTGCACGGCGGATAACGATATGGATTGTATCTTGAAGATACGTGAGTTGATGTCGTTCTTGCCGAATAATAATATGGAAGAGCCGCCATTCGTCCCTACCACCGATAGCCCGAACCGCATCGATCCGCAATTGGATCTGCTGGTTCCTACCAATCCCAACCAGCCGTACGACATGAAAGAGTTGATCCTTTCCGTGGCTGATGATCAAAACTTCTTCGAGATACAAGAGGAATATGCCAAGAATATCATTATCGGTTATATCCGTTTGAATGGAAAGACGATCGGTGTCGTGGCGAATCAACCTGCTGCGTTGGCCGGTACGCTGGATATCAACGCGTCCGTAAAGGCCGCCCGTTTCGTCCGTTTCTGCGATGCGTTTAATATACCGTTGTTGACGCTGGTGGATGTACCGGGTTTCTTGCCGGGCGTGAACCAAGAGTACGAGGGAATTATCCGTCATGGCGCTAAGTTATTGTATGCGTATTGCGAGGCTACCGTGCCGAAAGTGACCGTCATTACCCGAAAGGCTTACGGTGGCGCTTACGACGTGATGAGCTCCAAGCATATCCGGGGCGATATCAACTTCGCTTATCCAACCGCCGAGATCGCTGTCATGGGACCGGATGGTGCCGTGAATATCTTGTTCCGTAAGGATTTGAAGACCGCGGAAGATCCCGAAGGCAAACGGAAGGAATTGCAAGCCGATTACCGGGAGAAGTTCGCTAACCCGTACCGGGCCGCTGAGTTAGGCTATGTAGACGAGATCATCGAGCCGTCTATCACACGCAGCCGCTTGATCCGTAGTTTTGAGTTGCTGGCCAACAAACGGCAATCCAATCCTCCGAAGAAGCATTCCAATATTCCTCTTTAAAAACGAATCCTTATGATAAAGAAAGTATTAGTAGCCAATCGTGGCGAGATAGCGATGCGGATATTCCGCACCTGCCGGGTGATGAACATCCCGACCGTAGCGATCTATACGCATGTGGATCGCGGAGCATTACATGTACGTTATGCGGAGGAAGCCTACTGCATCTCGGAAGATGAAGCGGATACCTCTTACTTGAAGCCGGACTTGATCCTTGAGATCGCCAAGAAGACAGGAGCCGCCATTCATCCGGGTTACGGCTTTTTGTCGGAGAACGCCGACTTCGCCCGTCGTTGCGAGGAGGAGGGCGTGATCTTTATCGGCCCGAGCGCCGACGTGATCGCGAAGATGGGTATCAAGACCGAGGCCCGTAAGATCATGAAAGAAGCCGGTGTGCCGGTTGTACCCGGAACGGAAAAGCCGGTGACGGACATAGAGGATGCCAAGAAAGTAGCCGCCGAGGTGGGTTATCCGATTATGCTAAAGGCGCTTGCCGGAGGCGGTGGAAAGGGTATGCGTTTGGTACATAGCGAGGATGAGATAGAAGCGGCTTTCCGTATGTCTCGTTCCGAGGCTGCCAACTCATTCGGAAACGACGCCATCTATATCGAGAAGTATATCGAGAACCCCCATCATATCGAGGTGCAGGTACTCGGGGATAAATATGGGAACGTGATCCATCTGTATGAGCGTGAGTGCTCCATCCAGCGCCGTAACCAGAAAGTGATCGAGGAAGCGCCCTCTCCATTCGTGAAGGAGGCCGCTCGCCAGAAGATGTTGGCCGTAGCGGTGGAGGCTTGCAAGAAAATCGGTTACTACAGTGCCGGGACGTTGGAGTTCATGATGGATAAGGACCAGAACTTCTATTTCCTCGAGATGAATACCCGCCTTCAAGTGGAGCATCTGGTGACGGAGGAGACAACGGGCGTGGACTTGGTTCGCGATATGATCTTGGTGGCCGCAGGAAATCGTCTGCCTTATAAGCAGGAAGATGTGGCTTGCCGGGGGCATGCCTTGGAATGCCGTATCTATGCGGAGGACCCGGAAAATAACTTTATGCCCTCTCCGGGCGTGATCAAGGTGCGTGAGGCTCCCGAGGGACGTAACGTACGTCTGGATAGCGCCGCTTACGCCGGTTTCGAGGTGTCCTTGCATTACGATCCGATGATCGCCAAGCTTTGCACATGGGGCCGGACCCGTGAGTCCGCCATCTCGAATATGATACGTGCCTTGCGGGAATACAAGATCTTGGGAATCAAGACAACGATTCCCTTCCACCTGCGTGTGTTGCATAATGCGACTTTCTTGAAGGGGAATTACGATACGACCTTTATCGACACTAAGTTCGATAAGGAAGACTTGAAGCGTCGCCAGAACAGCGACCCGACCGTCGCCGTGATCGCCGCCGCCTTGAAGCATTACGAGGAGGAGAAAGAGGCGGCCGCCCGTGCGACGACCGTTCCGCTGGTAGGGGAGTCCCTGTGGAAACACTACGGGAAGTTACAAATGTTGGCCAATAACTTTTAATGAGAGGAGGAATGATTATGTCAAAGGCTTTAGCGACTTATTTTGCCACGGTTAACGATATTCCCGACACAGAGTTCAAGGTAGAGATTCTGGAAGACGGGCCTATCAAGAAAGTATCCGTAAACGGTACCGTTTATGATGTAGATTACAATCTGGGCGGAGATACGATCCACTCGATCATCATGAACCATAAATCTCATGGCGTACAAATATCCAGTGTTGGAGATTCCACCTATGAGGTAAAGAATAAAGGTGATTATTTCCAAGTACAGGTGATTGACGAGTTGAAGAAATTACGCCTGTCGAGAACCAGTTCCAAGACGGTCGGCCGTCAGGTCATACAGGCCCAGATGCCGGGCGTGATCCAGAAGGTATATGTCAAGGTAGGCGATGAGGTCAAGGCGGGAGACCCGCTTTGCGTATTGGTTGCCATGAAGATGGAGAACGAGATTCGTACGCCGATCGATGGGGTGGTGAAAGAGGTGTATGTCAATGAGACGGACAAGGTCTCCGTGGGTGATAAGATGTTGGTTGTAGAGTGAGTTGTCTCGGGGTTATAGTTTTCCCTCGAGAGAATAGGAAAGGAATCGGAGCAGTCCGGTTCCTTTCGCATGTTTGGTAAAATTATCTTAAAAAACATTCCGTCTTTCTATCGTGTTACAGAGTTATTATTTCTACATTTGTAGCGTTTAAACCTAAATCATGAAGTTATGTTGACAGCAATGGTCATTGTGTTCCTTGTCGGTTATTTGATGATCGCATTGGAACATCCTCTAAAGATAAACAAGGCGGGAACGGCTTTGCTTATCGGTACGGTCTTATGGGTTATGTACACGTACGCGGCCCCGTTTTTCATCCCGAGGGCCTCGGCAGAGGAATTCAGCTTGTTCTTGGAATCGTTCCCCTCTTTGGGTTCTTTAACGTTTAAGGAACAATGTACCCGGTTCGTCGTGGAGCATCAGGTTCTGGATAGTATCGGAGAGATCGCCGAGACACTTATATTCCTGATCGGGGCGATGATAACCGTGGAGCTGATCGATGCCCATGGCGGTTTCATGTTTATCACGAATCATATTACCACGAAGAAAAAGAAGAAACTGCTGGCGTTGATCGCCGTGATCACGTTCTTTATGTCGGCCGTGTTGGACAACCTTACCACCTCGATCGTCATGATCATGTTGATCCGTAAGTTGCTCGGGAATTATAAAGAGCGGTGGGTGTTCGGCAGTATCATTATTATAGCGGCGAATAGCGGTGGCGCTTGGTCACCGATCGGCGACGTGACTACGATCATGCTTTGGGTAAGGGGAAATATCTCCACCTCATCCACGATCCCCCATTTGATCCTGCCGAGTATCGTATCGGCGTTGATCCCGGTCTTGATCGCCATGCGTTTCTTGCATGGCAACGTGACGCCCCCTAACGCATTCTCGCAAATGGAGGCGGACAATGAGTTGCTGAAGAAATTGAAGGATAAGGAGAAGTTATCGATCTTGATCATCGGTGTGTTGTGTTTATTGTTCGTGCCTGTATTCAAGACGGTTACTCATCTTCCCCCGTTTATGGGTATCTTGATGGGAGTGGGTATTCTTTGGTTCTATACGGAGATGCTATACGCCCGTAAACCGATCGACGAGGACTTGAAATTGCGCTTGTCCAAGGTGGTTCACCGTATAGACGGGGCGACCTTGTTATTCTTCCTCGGAATCCTTTTGGCGGTGGATGCCTTGCGTTGCAGCGGCGTATTGTCGGATTTCGCTTTCTGGCTGGACGATACGGTAGGCAATGTGTATGCGGTGAACCTGATTATCGGCGCCTTATCGTCTATCGTGGATAATGTTCCGTTGGTAGCGGGTGCTATCGGTATGTACCCGGTGGCTACGGACGCTATGGTGGCTGCGGCGACTGATCCGGCTTATCTGGCGAACTTCATGCAAGACGGCGTGTTCTGGCAGTTCTTGGCTTATTGCGCAGGAGTAGGTGGAAGTATGTTGATCATCGGTTCCGCCGCCGGAGTCGTCGTGATGGGCCTGGAGCGGATCAATTTCATTTGGTACTTGAAGAATATCTCGCTGCTGGCCTTGGCGGGATATTTGTCTGGTGCGGTGGTATATATTCTCCAGAATTTGATATTATAATAAGTGTATGATATTAATTGCGGATAGCGGATCTACAAAGACGGAGTGGTGCCTGGCGGATCAAGGCAGACCGGTGCGTACGGTCGTGACGGCGGGTATCAATCCCTTCTTCCAGACACGGGAGGAGATCGCCGGAGAAATCCGGGATGCCTTATTGCCCGCCTTGAAGGGTGAGCGGATCGATGCCATTTACTTCTATGGCGCCGGTTGCGCCTTCCCGGAGAAGAACCGGATCGTGGAAGAGGCGATTACGCCTTATATCCCGGCTCCCATAGAGGTGTATAGTGACTTGATGGCGGCTGCTCGTGCCTTATGCGGGAGCCGTCCGGGAATCGCCTGTATATTGGGGACGGGATCGAATTCTTGTCTGTATGACGGGACGGAGATAACGGAGCATATCTCTCCCTTGGGATTCATTCTGGGGGATGAGGGTAGTGGCGCCGTGCTCGGGAAGTTATTGGTAGGGGATTGCTTGAAGCGTCAGTTACCGGCGCCTTTGGTTCGGAAGTTTATGGATCAATATGAGTTGACGCCCGCCTTATTGTTGGAGCGGGTATACAAACAACCTTTCCCGAATCGTTTCTTGGCTACCTTGTCCCGTTTCTTGTTGGAGAATATCACCGAGCAACCGATTTATAATTTGGTCTATACGAGTTTCCGTAGCTTTTTCCTCCGTAACGTGGCGTTATATCCGGGAGCTGATACGTACCCGATTCATTTTGTAGGCTCTATCGCCTATTATTATCAGGAGGTATTGAAAGCGGCGGCCTTATCCTTAGGCTTGAAGGTCGGTACGGTCGTACAGGCTCCCATGGACGGATTGATCCGGTATCATTTTACGAACGAAGAAAAAAATGAATGAGTTATGGCATTTCAAAAGATAACCGAGTCGGAATCGTTGTATGATAATCTGGATCAGATGTCTGTCCGGGAGTTGCTGGAAGGCATCAATAACGAGGACCGGAAAGTGGCGATCGCCGTTGGCCGGGAGATCCCGAAGATCGAGAAACTGGTAACCCGTATCGTAGAGCGGATGCGGAGAGGCGGTAGGCTCTTCTATATCGGGGCGGGTACGAGTGGTCGCTTGGGTGTCTTGGACGCCTCCGAGATCCCTCCCACGTACGGTATGCCGAATACCTTGGTGATCGGTTTGATCGCCGGCGGCGACCGGGCGCTCCGGAATCCCGTGGAGTCGGCGGAAGACGATCTGGATAAGGCTTGGGAGGAACTTCAACAATATCATATCAATACGAACGACACCTTGGTGGGGATAGCCGCCTCGGGTACGACTCCTTACGTGATTGGCGCCCTGCGTAAGGCACGCTCCGAGGGAATCCTGACGGCCTCTATCTCCTGCAACCCGGACTCCCCGATGGCGGCGGAGGCGGAGATCGCCATCGAGCCGGTAGTAGGTCCGGAGTTCGTCACCGGAAGTACGCGGATGAAGAGCGGTACGGCCCAGAAGATGGTGCTGAATATGATCACGACCTCCACGATGATCAAGCTTGGCCGGGTGAAGGGGAACCGGATGGTGAACATGCAACTGACCAACCAAAAATTGGTGGACCGTGGCACCCGTATGATCATGGAAGAGCTTCGTCTGGATTACGAGCAGAGCAAGAATCTCCTGCTCCTACATGGCTCCGTCCGGGAGGCGATCGATTCTTATCACCGTGAATGGCGGCTGAATCAATAAATAATTCCTATCTTTCGGGGTAAAACCTAAAAGATCGTTGATTATGATGTGGGATTTCATACTAAGACTTTTCGTGGCAGGTATTCTGGGCGCCGTTGTCGGGCTAGACCGTGAGTACCGTGCGAAGGAGGCGGGTTACCGGACTCACTTCCTTGTTTCGTTGGGTAGCGCGTTGATCATGGTTGTCTCCCAATATGGCTTCCAAGATGTCATCCTAGAGAATAGCGTAAGTCTCGATCCGAGCCGTGTGGCCGCCCAAGTGGTGAGTGGCATCGGTTTCATCGGGGCGGGTACGATCATCATCCAGAAACAATTCGTGCGGGGATTGACTACCGCCGCCGGTATCTGGGCGACCGCCGGTATCGGTCTGGCCGTCGGCTCAGGCATGTACGGGCTCGGTATCGCCGCCACTTTGTTGACGCTCGCCGGGCTGGAGCTGTTGAGCGTTATTTTTAAAAGCATTGGGATGCGAAGTTCCTTGGTGGTATTCTCTACCTCCGACAAGGAGGCGATCAACCGGATCGCCCGTGTTATCTACGAGAAAGGTTTCCTGCTGGTAAGCTATGACATGAAAAGACTGGGGCATCAGGAGAAGGACGAGTACGTCGTCAGCATCGTGTTGAAGGCCCGTAAAAACACGGAGGAAAGTCCACTGTTGCTATTGATGGAGCAATTTCCGGAGGTTACGGTGGAGAGAATTGAATAGTTATTCTGCATTGGCGGTAAGTTTTCGTATATTTGCGGCTCGAAACTATTTAATAATCGTACGATGAATTTTATTTCTAAGCTATTCAAGAAGAACGTATCTGAGGCGGAAGAGGCCGGCAAAGGTTCCGTGGAGGAGTTCGTATCTTTAATCCGTGTATATTATCAAGCCGTTATGGCCGTGAACTTGGGTATCACCAACTTGAACATGCTCGCCGATATGGCTTTGTTCAAACGCATGTTGAAGATACCGACCCAGAATAACAAATTGGGTGTCGCCGAGAAATCCCGTGTGCGCAAGGTGTTGATGGAGGATTACGGCCTAAGCGAGGCTTTCTTCAAGGAGATCGACAGCTCGGTGAAGAAGAACTGCAAGAACCAGAACGATATCAAGACGTATTTCTTCATGTTCCAAGGTTTCTGCAATGACTTGTTCAACTTGCTTGGTAATCTGATGCAGTGGAAGTTCCGCTTTTCCATGCTGGTGAAGAAGTTGCTGTATAATATGACGACGAAGACGGTTCACGATATCTTGACCAAGTCCGAGTGGAAGGATATCAGCGTGCAGAAGGCTGCGTGGAGCGTGCGTAAGTATGCCGAGAAACTAGGCTACTCCGAGCAATGGATCACGGACTTCGTGTATAACGTCGTGCTTCTGGCGAAAGAGGATCAGAAGAAGGAATTCAAAAAGAACAAGGAAGCATGACCACCGAGCTGCATCCGCTAGGTTTCTTCCTCCCGGAGAATACGAGATTGCTGATGCTGGGGAGTTTCCCGCCTCCAAGAGCTCGTTGGAGCATGGATTTTTATTACCCGAATATTCAGAATGATATGTGGCGTATCCTTGGCTTGATTTTCTATGGGAACAAGGATGCGTTCCTGCGAGACAAGAAGGCGTTCAGCGAGGAGAAGGCGAAGGCTTTCTGCCGGGAGAAGGGGATCGGGATCGGTGATACCGCCATGGAGGTGATCCGCTTGAAAGCGAACGCCTCCGATAAGTTCCTTGAGGTGGTACGGCCGATCGATCCGGAAAAGGTCTTGTCCCAGATACCGGAATGCGTGGCGATCGTGGTAACCGGGCAGAAAGCGATGGATACCCTCCTCTCCGTATTGCCCGGCACGGAGGAGCCTAAAGTGGGCTTCTCGTCGGAATTTTCTTGTATGGGAAGGACGATGAGGCTGTTCCGTATGCCTTCATCCTCTAGAGCTTATCCGAGGCCGTTGGAGGAGAAGGCCGCCGTTTACCGGGGGATGTTTGAGACGTTGGGGATGGTGTGAGGCAAGTCTGCCATACAGCATTCCTCGTTTACGCCCCACCTCTTCAAGGAGTGCGGTAAGCTCGGAAACGTCCTATCTGAATGATGTCCAATTATCTCTTTCGTGTATATACATATTTTAAGTACTTGATGCGACATTAGAACAGGAGAAACGCTGCGATATTTGCGACGTTATTCAGTTTAAAACGTTCGATTATGGAGTTTAATGCACGAACTTATTTTCAGTAAGGTACAGTTGTAGCATCTTATCGCCGTAAGATGTATGATCTTACTGTTGTAGGATGTATGATCTTACCGTTGTAAGATGTATCATCTTTCACGGATACTTGACATCTCCTTGTCTTGCGTCTTTTAGCAAAGTGACAGTTTGTAAATTTAAGTCATGGAGAATCGATTCTTTCGGGTAAAGGTAAGGTATGCTCCCGAAAACGAAAGAAAAAAACGACAATCGATTGGTTGATAGGCTAATGTTGAATAACGGCCTTTTATTCTAGCGGAATTTATTCATCGTATTTCATGTTTTGGGGGCAGGAAGGGAAGAAAAACGGTGCTACAATAGGGTTATAACAGGGTAAGAATGCCCATTCGCGACTACTCATAACCCTATTCTTGACTACTTACGATGCCCAACGGCAGTATCGGCGTTGCCTAATACGACTAGTTACGCAGGCTTCCGGCACCTATTGTGTGTGGAAAACGCTGTATTTTAACAAAAAGGGGTGCTTATTGCTACTGCTTTCTCGCTATTTCGCTAGGTTCGGAAAATAGGTGTGTCAAGGTAAATGCTCTATGGAAATCAAAAAGATGGCCGGAGAGCGGTTTGGTTGACGGAAGGATATTTGCAGGGCGAGTACCGTGTAAGATAAAAAGAGAGGAGACGGAACGATAAACGCTCCGCCCCTCTTATATAACAAGAATGAATGAATTATTGGGATAATCTCATCATAAAATATTGCTAGTGAGATACATCTTCTTCATTTATCCGATCAGAGATACTCAATGTCACGGAGAACATTGAGTATCGTGATATTCATTTTTAGATCAATTATTTACGTAAAATCCAATATGCCCAGTTGCGCCGCTAAAAGTTATGACAGATCCTACTTGAACTGTAGATCCATTACAAGAGACTCTATATCCCTTATCTATGGAAACAACTTTATACTTTCCATGTTCAACAAAGTAAACCCATGGACCTCCACTATAAAAACCACTGGTGATAGTATATTCCATGAAATTTTGATCTTCAATAACCATTGATATATGGGCGTCCTGATTTTGAGCTGTAACGTACATTTTTGAATACCCTTCTCTTTCTGCGGCATAGGAAGGTGATGGACCATTTACGTCAGCATTGATATTAATAACAGTTGTTGTTAATAGTGCAATATAGAATGAATAATACTTTCTTCATGATATATTTTCTTTATTTTCTTGTTTTAAAATTCCAGAACCAAGCCTCTCCCCAATCACCTGCGCCGGGTTTCGGAGCCGCTAGTTTAAGATGCTCACCATCCGCTTCCAAGATGTGATATTCATATTGAGGAGCGAAGGTATCATCAGTGTCTCCCATTTTCACCAGTCCTAATAAAGGAATGGTTCCGGTGAACGTTAATGTACCTTGATCCCAACCTTCTTTGGCTACAGCGGATAAGTCCCATGCGATTGTTCCGGATTGACCGCGGCTGGTTTCTACTTTCTTGCCAGCCAAGGTAAAAGTCATCCAACCTTCTAACCCATCTTTGGCATATCCTTTCTCAGTACATTGTTGGTCGATGTCTGTGGCTTGAACTTGCCACCATTCCGGACCTGTGCTTTCCATATAAGCACCATTTCCCCAAAGGCCGTTGCTGGCATCTGTATCCCAAACCCAAGTTACAGAATTATACTCCGGTCCGAATAATCCTTCATAAATAGAAGGCACATCCACATACTCGGAGATCGTCACATCGTTAGAGAAAGAGGTGATGGAGCCGTCTTGGTTCATAGCCCGGACGGTCAAGCTCGTGAGGGGAGGAGTGCCAATGATGGAACCCTCGGTTCCGGTGGCTAGGATGGCCCCGTCTTGATCCAATACCTGTACCGTCAGTGTGGGATTGGTGGAGAAGGTGAACTTGTTTTGTCCGGCCGTCGTTTGCGTAAGCGCTACACGGGCTTGCAGATCCGCCTCGGTTAAGTTGGCGGATATGCCCGGATCACTTTCTGTGATTGGGTCGCAGGAAACCATCATTCCTGCGATCAATGCCATTGCTATATAATATATATTCTTTATCATGATTGTATATTCTGAATTAAAAGGTTATTAATTAGTCCAGCCATTGTACTCGGCGTCCGCTCCCCAACCTTCGTTCTGCTGGAGTTCACTGGAGAGTGAGATCTGGCTCTCAGGTATCTTCATGAAACCGGCGGAGGTGTTGTAGCGGGAGGCGTAACCACCATTTTGCGCCTTGTTCGTGGCAGGATTACCTGCGATGTAGATAGGCGTACCTATCTGTTTCTGCAAGGCAGCGGCGGCAATGTGCCAGCGGCGGATGTCGTTCCAACGGGTACCCTCCAAAGCTAATTCCCAACGGCGCTCGTTTTGCAGAGCTTGGAGCGAGTAGCCGATAGCCGGAAGGCCGGCACGCTCCCGCACCTTATTCATACCGGTGGCATCTCCCTTGAGCTCGGATTGCATCAAGAGAACGTCAGCGAAGCGGATCAATACCAAGTCGTGGATGTTGTCCAAGGCTTGGTTATTCGCGCCTTGCGTCCAGCCATCGATTCCGTACATCTCGTTCTCGAAGGTCTTGAAGTAGCCACTCTCGTCATTGGATGTCTTGCATGCGACAGGAGACCATTTCATGGCATAGTAGTCCGTTTCCTGTACGAAGTCCGCCCAACCGCCTTTGTTATAAGCGGGTAATTTGTCTGTACGATATACGGAAGCGTCGCGACGCATGTCATTTGGTTCTGCGCTTGCCCAATCGTTCACGAAATTCGGTGCTACAGGCCCGGCTCCCCAACCTTGTCCGAAGGGGAAGGTATTTGCTACGTCTTGATCTCCGCGAAGACCGAAATGAAGCGCGTAACCATTGGCGAAAGCGATGGTAGTATTCCAACTGGCCAGCTTATTGAACTTGATGGCGAACATAGATTCCGGGTTGACGGCGTTATCATCCTCTACCCATTTCAATCCTTTTCCGGCGGTGTATTCGAAATCGTTCACCGTGCAACGGTTCGTGTAAGCCCAAAGGCTACGGAAGTCGGATGCTAAGGAATATCCGGAATTGTTCACGCAATCATCGATATAAGAGATCACTTGATCCTTCGTTAGGGTAGAGCCGTCGGCCAAGGTGACGGAGGTCAGCGGGTTGTAAGTGGCGCTGGTCAAGGCGGCTATATCTTCGCCATTCCCGTACATGCCGGTGTAGAACAACCAAGCACGGCCTAACATGGCCTCGGCGGTGTACTTGTCGACGTGTCCTGCCTCAAGGGATGACGTACCTCCACGCCATGCGGGCATGATGTCGGCGGCTGTCTTAAGGTCTAGCAAGATCTGTCCCCAGATCTCGGCGGGGCTTGCCTGTGGCACGTCGCTTGTCTGGGATGTAGTGATTAGGGGTACACGATTGTACATCGAGGCTAGCTCGTAGTAGAAATAGGCACGCATGAAGAGAGCCTCGCCCATCAATTGGTTACGTGCTTCCGTGGAAGGAAAGTCCGGACAGTTATCTAAGGTCTCTATGGCGCTGTTGGCACGGAATACGCCGGCATAACGGTCTTTCCAGAACTGGCGGGTCATGTCGGACTGATAGTTGCAGAGCAGGTCCATGGCCTGCATCAGCTTGTCGTTCGAGCCGCCCCCGCCTAGTGCGTCATCGCTGGCTAGTTGGGCGTAATAAAGGAACGATCTCTCGGGGTTGGCGCAAACGGATGCCATGCTGGCGTAAACGCCTGCTATCATTTGCTGGGCATCGTCGTACGACTCCGGGAATGTAGCGGTTGTCTTCTCTGTGTAATTGGTCGTGTCGAGCATGTCCTCACAACTTGAGAAGGCTACGGCAGCGCCCATACATATTGCATATATTAACTTTTTCATGTTGCTTTTCTCTTAAAATTTAATGTTAACACCTACCATATAAGTTCTGGGTGAAGGATAAGAACCTAAGTCGATACCTCTTGCCCAAGGATTGTCCTCGCGATAACTATCGTTCGTACCGATTTCGGGGTCCATACCCTTGTATCCCGTGAAGGTGAAGAGGTTCTGGGCGCTTACGTACAGACGTAATTGCGGCAGTGGGCAGTTCTTCCATAGGTTCTTGAAGTCGTAGCCCAAAGTAACGTTCTGGATGCGGAAATAGCTAGCGTCTTCCACGAAGATATCGGATATCTGTTGGAAGTTGACACCTGTGTTACCCGGAACCAGACGAGGATAACGATTGGAGGTTCCCTCACCGTGCCAGTACTCAAATACCTCGGAGGTGTAATTCTCCACGTTGCCGTCGGTAAACTTACGATAAGAGCGCATATTTTGTTGTCCGAAGGCCCCATAGGTGGTTACCGCTAAATCGAATCCTTTGTAACCAACGTTGAAGCTTAGACCCATCGTGATATCCGGGTGCGGGTTGCCGACTTCGGTCTTGTCGTCCTCGTTGATCACGCCGTCGCCATTCACGTCTACGAATTTCAAGTCACCCGGTTGGATGGAGCTACCTTGCAGGGAGTTGGCTGCGTTGCCTTTACAGTTCTTATCCAGATAAGCCTGCACGTCGTCGGCGTTTTGCATGACACCTTCCGTTTTATAGGCCCAGAAATAACCGATCGGGTGTCCTACTTCCATACGGGATACAGGACGTGTGTTCTCGGCCAGTACCTTGTCCGGACCTAGGATGTAACCGTCTTTGTTGTTGATCTGCGTAACCTCGTTCTTGTTATGGGCAAGGTTTAGGTTCACGCCATACGTCCAGTCGCCCTTCTGGTCGTTCCAGCCTAAGCCGATCTCGACACCTTTATTTTCCACGGTACCGCCGTTGATATAGGGAGCGTTCGTTCCGTAAGAGTCTAGGATCGGGGCAACGATCAACAGGTCCTTGGTTTTCTTGTTGTACCAATCGAAGTTCAAGCTCAATCGGCCGCTTAGGAAACGGGCATCCAGACCAAGGTCTAACTGCTCGGAAGTCTCCCATGTCACGTCCTCGTTCGGCATGATGCTGGCATAACCGCCTTGCGTGGCCGTACCCTTGTTGTTGCCGAAGGAATATTGTCCGAGGTGGTCGAACGCTACGGTCGAGAAATATTGGAAGTTATCGATATTACAGTTACCGTTCTGACCCCAGCTGGCACGGATCTTCAAGAAGTCCATCCAGTCGTGCGTGCTTTCCATGAAATCTTCATTGCTCACGACCCAACCAGCCGATACGGAAGGGAATGTACCCCAGCGTTTACCACGGGCGAAGTTCGAGGAACCATCCGTACGTAAGATCACGCTAGCCATGTATTTCTCGTTGAAGTTATAGTTGATACGTCCGAAGAATGACGCTAAGGCGTTATCCCCTGTCGGATATCCTTTGGCTGAGGTAGGCTGAGAAGCCATGCTATTGCTGATATAAGCCCGGTCCCAGTCGGAGAACAGAAGGTCGTTCGCCGTTGCCTCCAGATACTCACCCATACCGAAACCGCTCTTCTTGAAGGATTGACCGACTAATACATCGAAGTTGTGTTTCTCGATGTTGAAGGTGTAGCTAAGCGTATTCTCGATCTGCCAGTCCCAACCAGTCGTCATGTTCTGGGTAACCTCATTGGTTAGTTTTTGATCGGTAGAGGTTAGTTTATAAGCCGGACTGTAGCCACGGTAAGAGCTGGAGTTCTGTTTGTAGCTGACCTGTCCTTTATAGACGAGTCCCTTGATTGGTTGTACCTTCAAGTAGCCAACCATAGTTAATCCGTAGTTTTTGCTCTTGTTGTTTCCACGGGAGGAGTTGACCATTGCGGCGATCGGGTTACTCGTATAAGAGTTGTAGTTGAACCAACCGGCCTTGTTCAAGTCGTCATACATATAGTAATCCCCGTTCTCGTTATAGATAGGAACCAGCGGGTTGGCACGTAACATCCAAGAGATGTCGTTACCGTATTGATTACCCTCGGAGATACCGGAAGATTCATTATGATTATAGTACAGGTTTTCTCCGAATGTGATGATATCCAAGTCACCCTCTTTCCACAAAATATGTTCAGAGTTCATACGAACCGTGAAACGTTGGTAGTCGGAAGCGACCGGCTTGCCTAGCGTACCTTCCTGTTTCGTGTAGGATACACCCGTGGAGAATTTGGAGCGTTCCGTACCACCGGCCAAGTTCAAGGAGTGGCTGGTAGTAATGGCGTTCTTGTTGCGGATTGCGTCAAGCCAGTTGGTACCCTCATCCTCGCCGCTCATGTAACGGTTGTACTGTTCTTGTGACATGTAATTCGTCCACGTGTAAGGTTGGTTACCCGTGTTGAAGTTCAGTTGGTCCATGACTGCCATGTATTCCTTTGCATTCAGCAAGTCCGGCATCTTATATACGTTCTGGAAACCTACATAGCCGTCGTAACTAACCTGTAATTTACCCTGTTTGCCCTGCTTTGTCGTGATCAATACAACACCGTTGGCCGCACGTGAACCGTAGATCGCGGCGGAAGCGGCATCTTTCAATACGTCCAAGCTCTCGATATCGGCGGGACTTAAGGAATTGATGTCGCCTTCGACGCCATCAATAATGTATAGCGGAGTCGTGCTGCCGTTCGTTCCGGCACCACGAATGTTGATATCGAAACTCTTACCCGGCTGGCCGGAGTTCGCTACGATATTGACGCCCGGGCTTTGGCTCTGCAAGGCACCTAGCGGGTTTGTCGTGTTTAATTTTTGGATATTCTCTCCCTTTACTTGAAGGGTAGCACCTGTCACCAACTTTTTCTTTTGTACACCATAACCTACTACCACTACCTCGTCCAAACTCTGTGAGTCCTCTTTCAAGGTGATCTGTAAGTCGGATGTTTGGGCGGTTACGGGAATCTCTTGGGTCATATAACCGATGTAGGAGATCTCTATGATAGAGCCGGGGGCGGCCTCTAAGCTGAACTTACCATCCAAATCGGTTATCACTCCGTTTGTCGTTCCCTTTACGATAACATTGGCACCGATGACTTCCATTCCTGTTGCGTCTTTCACGGTACCAGTGATTCTTTTTGTTTGTTGCATGACTTCCATCGAAGTACTAGGGGCGGCTAACATTTGTGGTATGCCACCTAGCTGGAAGGCCATACATGCGCCTAAAAACAGCGTCGTTTTCTTAATTGTTGAATTCATTATTTTTTACATTAAATCATATAAGGCTAAACTAAAATTCATTTACTCAATAGGGTCATTAGCGGTTAACTGCTAAAAACATTAGATTTTCGGTCCTTCCTCATAGGCAATTGTTTTTTGTTGTTAATATGTATTGTTAATTTCTGTCGCAAAATTACGTCGGATCCCAAGTGCGTTCAAATACTATTTTATCCAAGAATAATACTTTTTTGCCGGAGTGTATTTTTAACACATCGATGGGGTAGCCGTAGGCATGAAAGCCTTTGTGACTGGTCGCAAAGATAGATGTGTGAAGGAAAAGAGAAGGGGGGATTTTGTATAGAAATAGGGGGGATATGTATTTATCCCTGTTAAAAAGGTCTCTTATACAATGATTTTTGTCTTTTTGTAGTTATCCCGGAACTCTTTGGGAGAGCAGTTTTTCTTTTTCTTAAAGATACGGTTGAAGTTCGAGAGGTTATTGAAGCCGCAGTCATAACAAATCTCCGCGATGGATCGTTGCGTGTCCACCAGCATGCGGGCGGCGTAACCGATACGGATATCGGTGATATAGTCGGAGAGGGTCTTCCCGGTCCTCAACTTGAAGAAACGGCTGAAAGCGGAAGGGGCCATACCTACGAGTTCCGCCAGTTGGTTTAGGCGGATATCCTGTTGGTATCGTTCGTTAATGTAATTTTGTACTTTCTGGATACGACGGCTCTCGGAATGGATATCTGTTATTTTAGCGAATGAGGAGCTGGCCAATACTTTGTAGTTCTCCTCGACAGAAAGCTCATATAAGATGGTTAAGAAGTTGATGACCGCATAAAAGCTTTGCTCCTCGGAAACCAGCTTTTCCAGTAAATGGTAAACCTTCAGGATGGAAGACATCGGGAAACTGATGCCGCATTGGGCTTTCTCCAACATTTTCCGGATACTGTTGAATTGGTTTTTCTCCAATAGATTCTTCCCGAAGAGATCGGGAGAGAACTGGATCGTGATCTCATGGATCAAAGGCGATTTACATGCGTTCTGCTCCCAGACATGCTCCAGTTCTTTCCCGGTTATCAATACTAACTCGTATTCTCCGATCACTTCCGCAGAGTCACCGACCACACGCCTTACCCCCGGAGCGTGCTCAATGAAATTGAGCTCGTACTCCGAGTGGCAATGGATCGGATAGGTAAATTCTGTCTTACGCCGGTCTACGATGTAAAAGCAGTCCTTTTCCGATAGTGGGGTTATCTCGCGGATAATGTCCATTCTCTGTTGACAATTTAGTTAGTGAGCCTCGGTCAGCTCTATGACCTTGCTATGGGCATGAGCCGTAGAGAACACGTTCATTCCTATTTTCATCAAGAAATCTCCGCTGAAGGTACCTCCGTCGGTAACCAAGGTCGATTTCTGGCCCGGCATGAGGTTTATCTCTTGTACCTTATATTTCTTATTCGGGTCCAATCCTTGTAGCTTTACGGGGAAAGTCTTTTCTCCGAAGCGAGGGTGGATATCATAAGCGAATAGGACGGATTTGCTTTTTGCCTTATCCACGTACATCACGGATGAATGGTTGGTATCGTAAGGGGAGACTAGACGGTACAGATCGCCGTCGAGGATCGTGCCCTTTAGACGTTTGTAGTTGGCAACTGCTTCTTGGCAGTATTTCATCTCGTCATCGTTCATTTCCTTCAAGCTGATATCGAAGCCCATCTTACACATCATGGCCACGTCGGTACGGAACTTGATGGAGGTATTCTTGTTCCAGCTAGTCACGTGGGCGCACATTGCCTTTGCCGGGAAGAACTGGGAGAATCCCCATTGGATATACAAACGCTCGATCGGATCGGTGTTGTCGCTGCACCAGAATTCCGTGAAATATTTCAATGCCTCGTAATCACAGCGGGCACCCCCACCGGAGCAAAGCATGATCGGTAGGTGAGGGTATTTCTCGGCTACCCGTTTGAATACGTTATAGACACCTCGTACATGGTCGATATACAATTGATTCTGCTTCTCTTTAAGATAGGGGGAATAGACATTGGTAATCGGGCTGTTGCAATCCCATTTGAAGAAAGCCAGATCCGGATTCTCGATCATGATATTATCCACCACGCTGAATACATAATCCTGTACTTTCGGGTTGCTTAAGTCTAAGACAAGTTGATTGCGATAGTAATAGGTCTCACGATTCGGTAGATGGATCGCCCAGTCCGGGTGTTTCTCGAAAAGTTCGCTCTTGGGGTTTACCATCTCCGGCTCGATCCAGATACCGAATTTCACGCCGGCATCTTTAGCGACCTGCACCAGATGAGGAATGCCGTTTGGCAACTTATCGTGTGTAACCTCCCAATCGCCCAATCCGGCCTTATCGTTTTGACGAGGGTATTTATTAGCGAACCAACCATCATCCAGCAAAAACATATCTACACCTAGATGCTTGGCTTCTTTCATTAGTTCCTCCAATTTCTTCTCGTTGAAATTGAAACCGGTCGATTCCCAGTTGTTCAGTAGGGTAAGGCGATCGCCTTTACCATCCTTGATCTGGTAATTACGTGCCCAATCATGGATATCACGACTGGCTTTTCCGGTTCCTTGATTACTCAATGTAAAGATAAACTCAGGAGTGACGAACCATTCGTTCGGTTTCAATTCATAGGCGGACGCATAGGGATTGATGCCGGAGATGACACGAAGGTTACCGGCGTTGTCCACCTCGAACGTAAAGCGGTAGTTTCCAGTCCAACCGATCGTTCCCATTAAAACATCTCCTGTATTCTCGCTGGCCGGGGCACCTAACCCAATCTCAAAAAACGGGTAAGCGTGCATGGCGGCACGGGAGCCTAGTTTCGTATCGATAATCTTTTTCCCGAATTTCAAGTCTTGGCTGCTCATCTGTACTTCCTTGGCCCAGTCACCGCTAAACTCGGTCAATACATAGCGAGGACTCTCGAAATAAAGCATATTGGAAGCGTATTGGGTAATCGTGACCGGTTTTTTCTCCATATGACGAATCTCAGTCCAAGCCTTGATCACGTTTTCTTTAGCGAAGGTTACATAATGTAATTTAGCCTCCACTGGGTATACATCGTCTTTCAGGGAGATAATTGTCTCCGTAACGTTATTGTCTAGTTTCTTAGATTCGCTGGAAACATACTTGAATATGCTAGTCATGTTTCCGTCGTTATGCTGGATGGCGAAAGCCGGTTCGAAATAATCTTCCGCTCCTGAGCAAGGATATACTTCCCATCCACGGGTTGATACGCTGCCATCCGTTCCGGCTTGGATATTCCATGAGAGGTTCTCAAATTCGGATTCGTTTACTAATTTATTCCCTAGATAAGTTTGGTAGAGCCGTCCGTTGGGGGCTACTTGTAAAATCAAGTCCGTCTCATTGGTTGAGATTAAGATCATCTTTTGATCGGCGGCTTTTACGAATGGCAAACAAAAACACAAAAGGATAACTGTAAGTAATAGATTTTTCATGGTAAATTATTTGAATGTGTAAATAGTAGAGACGTAGCGTGCCACGCCTCTACTAGAATACATATTGTAATTAATTCTGCTCTTTCAGGATCACGTCGTGAGCGCCACCCTCAACGATACTCGTAGAGGAGACAAGCGTGATCTTGGCATGCTGCTGCAACTCTTGGATAGAGATGGAACCGCAGCTACACATCGTAGCGATCATCTTACCCAATGTTACGTTTAAATTATCTTTCAATTTTCCGGCATACGGTACATAGCTGTCCACGCCTTCCTCGAATTTCAAGGACTCGTTTCCACCCATGTCATAGCGCTGCCAGTTCTTCGCACGGTTAGATCCCTCACCCCAATACTCCTTCACGAAGTTGTTTCCGATTTTCATCTTCTTCGTAGGAGACTCGTCGAAGCGGGCGAAATAACGGCCCATCATCAGGAAGTCGGCACCCATAGCCAACGCTAATACCATATGGTAATCGTGTACCAAGCCACCATCGCTACAGATAGGGATATAAACGCCGTGTCTCTTGAAATACTCGTCACGAGCTTTCGCTACGTCGATCAAGGCGGTAGCCTGTCCGCGACCGATACCTTTCTGCTCACGGGTGATACAGATGGAACCACCACCGATACCTACCTTGATGAAATCCGCTCCGGCGTCAGCCAAGTAGTTGAAACCATCTTGGTCAACCACGTTTCCGGCACCAACCAGTACCTTGTCTCCGTAGGTATCCTTGATCCAGTGCAAGGTCTCGTACTGCCATTCGGAATAGCCGTCGGAAGAGTCGATACACAATACGTCAACGCCAGCCTCTACCAATGCCGGAACACGTTCCTTATAGTCGCGGGTGTTGATACCGGCACCTACTAATAATTTCTTATCTCCGCCGGATAACTCTTTCGGATTCTCACGGTGGCTATCGTAGTCCTTGCGGAATACGAAGTATTGAAGCTTCTGATCCTTGTCGATGATTGGCAATGTATTCAACTTATGATCCCAGATAATCTGGTTCGCCTCTTTCAAGGTCATGCCTAGCTCGCCAACGATTAGTTTAGCGAACGGGGTCATGAAATCTTTCACCTTCATGTCGATCGGGTCTTTGCCTTCACGGTAATCGCGACTGGTTACCATACCTAGCAATTTGCCGTTAGGCGTACCATCATCTGTCACACCAATCGTAGAATGTTCTGTCCGGCGGACTAGCTCAAGCACGTCGGCCAAGGTATTCTCGGGCGTAAGGTTAGAGTCGCTGATAACGAATCCGGCCTTGAATTTCTTTACTTTGCGAACCATATCCGCTTGGCTCTCGATCGGTTGCGAGCCGAAGATGAAGGAAAGTCCTCCGTTGCGAGCCAACTCGATCGCCAGTTTAGGGCCGGAAACCGATTGCATGATCGCTGAAACGAAAGGAATATTTAATTCAATAGCGGATTTCTCGCCAGACTTGAATTTCACAAGTGGCGTTTTCAATGAAACGTTTGCGGGAATACATTCTTTGGTGGTTAAACCGGGAATAAGTAAATACTCACCAAATGTTCTCGATACATCGTTTAAGTAGATTGCCATAAGATTTTATATTTACAGGATGAGTTTTTTTAATTGTGCAAAAGTAGCGATTTCTGTTCATATATGAATCACATGTTTACATGAAATGTTCGAAATATGCGTCCCGCAACATTTATAGTTATGGATTTGTTATTAATGTAGATTTAAAAAGGAGGAAAATATGAGAGTTGTAGTTGATAAGGCTCAATCCAGAGGGTATGCGAATCACGGTTGGTTGAAAACACATCACACGTTTAGCTTTGCTAATTATTACAATCCGGAAAGGGTTCATTTCGGGATGCTACGTGTATTGAATGATGATTCCGTGGCGCCGGGTGAGGGATTCGATATGCATCCACATAAGAATATGGAGGTTATCTCCATCCCGTTAAAGGGATATTTACGCCATGGGGATAGCATAAAGAATAGCGAGGTGATTACGCCGGGAGATATTCAGGTGATGAGCGCCGGTACCGGTATCGTGCATAGCGAGTTCAACGACAGCGGTAATGAACAATTGGAGTTCTTGCAAATATGGGTATTTCCCCGTGAGGAGAATACCAAGCCTCATTATGCCAGTTATGACGTGCGTCCGGTTACTTCGGAAAAGAATAAGTTGTCCTTGATCATCGCTCCGGACGGTAGCGCTCCTGCGTCGATCAACCAAGACGCTTGGTTCTCTTTAGGAAACCTAGATGCCGGTCAAGTAAAGGAGTATAAGCTACATAGTAAAAATAATGGGGTTTATTTATTCGTGATCGACGGAGAGGTGGAGGTAAGTAATACGATCCTGTCTAAGCGTGACGGGGCCGGATTCTGGGAAACCGATGGCATTACGATAGAAGTCTTGAAGCACGCTAAAGTTCTTTTGATAGAAGTTCCGATGATGAAATAAATGTTGATAGGTTAGTGCTGGCGGGTATCTTAATAGTTGATGTAACAAAGCTATTAGGGTACCCGCTCTTTCCTTGTTAATGTTTTATCGGTTTATCCGTGAAGTAATCGATCATCTTTAAGATCGCCCGGCTACAAGCTGGACAGAATGGAGCGTAATCACGCATCATACAGTGATCCATCGGGCGATAAATGCCTTTAGCGATGTAACCGCCTCCCTCGAATACGCCTGCCTTATCCTTATGGGCGTCATCTAATGGGGTAGGTATCGGTGTATTAGTCGGTAGAAGATCTTTCCATTTAGCATCGAAGTTAACCAAGGTCGTGATGTTCGGTTCCCAAGGCTCGTACTTCAAATTATAAAAATCTTGATAAGCGACCTCGGAACTGAAATATTCATCGGCTAGACCAGCGAAACTATGTCCGAACTCGTGAACGAATACGACCGGGGTACGTGGGTTATCGGCGGTTCCCATGGCATAAAAATTATACATACCGCCACCACCGTAAGCGTCCGTGTTTACCAAGATGAAGATTGCGTCGCAAGGAGCGTTCCATACGGCGTCACGTATAGACTTCATATCCGGGGTGGTTAAATAGCGATCTACACCGAATGTATAATAACCGGAATTCAACGCGGTATTCTTGAATATACCTTTACCGGATACATCTGTTCCCGATTCTTCCGAAACGGCATCTACCGCCCAGACATTGAAATCTTCCCGGCGAGTGTCATAAGGCGGGGTTTTAAACAATGCCTCCGTAAAACGTTTGGCATCAGCTACGAATTTCTCTTGCTCATCCGCCGTATAACCTTCCGCTAAGAATACGAGGTCTACTTTCCCGGAGGAATCCCCGTTATATCGGATTTTTGTGATCCGGTTTTCCTTGAGTTTCCCCCGGTCAATAAAAATACTGGCCGGATCAATCTCTTGTTTCAATAAAGGATGGAACTGCATGTCGGCCTTGTCTCTTGCCGTAATCTCAATGATGACAGGAGCTTTCGGATAGGGGATAGAGATGCTATTTGTCCAAGATTGTGTCTCGGTCTTCGCTTGCTCCGTACTTCTCCATTCTTCGAATAACGTATTGAATCCTCGTGAGTAGATCAACTCTTTACCGGCTTTATCATATACATTAATATAATACCCTCCATAACCAAACGGATCGATCAAGTTTTTGACCGGCCCCGCCCAGACAGGTTCTTCCCGGAGTTGTTGTATAGCGGCGGCTTGGAAATCCCAATTTCCACTCAATGCGAAATCAATCCGGAGACTTTTCTTCGTGAAGTGTTTTTCAAAATTAGTTTGTGCCAGACAAGTGAAACTGTAAAGAATGGCGAATAATAATAAGGTTATTCTTGCTCTCATAGATCTATAATATTTATCATGTGTCAACTTTATGACGCAAATGTATATTATTTTTTTTTAGATTTGCCACGATTAGTGTATTATACTCGTTTATAAATAAATTAGACCTATGTTTAGAGAGATCAGACGAAAAGACCGGATTTTGGATAATGAGTTGGCAATTCGTTTATTGGAGGAGGCGGAATATGGTTTTTTGGCCATGTCGGGGATAAATGGGTATGGGTATGGAATCCCGATCAATTATGTAAAGGAAGGGGATTCTATTTATTTCCATTGCGCTCCGGAAGGGTATAAGCTGGAATGTCTACGAGAAAACCCGAAAGTGAGTTTCACGGTAGTTGGCGCTACACAAATCGTTCCGGGAAAATTCACGACAGGTTACGAGAGCACTATCGCTTTTGGAGAGATGCATTTGGATTTGCCGGAAGAAGAGCGTCGGTATGCCTTGCGGCTACTCGTGAATAAATATTCATCGGCGTTTAAGGAGATCGGCGAAAAGTATATTGAGAAATCTTTTTACCGGACTAATATCTTACGTCTAGATATCTCGCATATCTCGGGAAAGTGTAAACGATTGTCTCAATAGTATAAAAAAGGGGGCCTAGCCCCCTTTCTTGCAATATATCAATGATGGCTTAAATAATTAGAGACTCCTGCGTTTGTCGCTTTCATGGCGTCTTTTCCTTTGGACCAATTTGCCGGGCAAACCTCGCCATATTCTTCGAAGTGCTGTAAGGCGTCGACCATACGGAGAGCCTCGTCTACGTTACGGCCTAATGGTAAATCGTTGATTACATAATGACGGATCAAGCCCTCTTTGTCAATCAGGAACAGACCCCGGTAAGCGACCGGATTTCCTCTGGAGATAAGTTCTCCACTTTCGTTCGTAATATAATCAGCGGCCAATACGCCAAAGTTTTCAGAGATGGTTTTGGAAAAATCGGATACGAGTGGATAAGTCACCCCATGGATACCTCCTTTATTCTTATCTTGGTTTAACCATGCGAAATGAGAAAATTGAGAATCGACGGAGCAACCAACCACCGCTACGTTACGTCTTTCGAATTCCTGTAACTTTTGTTGGAAGGCATGTAATTCTGTCGGGCAAACGAATGTAAAGTCCATCGGATAGAAAAACATGACTACATACTTCTTGCCTACATATTGTTCCAAAGAGAAATCCTCGATGATCTCATTGCCATTCACTACTGCCGGAGCGTGGAATTCCGGTGCCTTTTTACCTATTAATGCTTTCATATTATAATTAATTTGTTTGTTAAGTAACAAGCGTAAGTGAAGGTTTGTTGTTGCTTTTTAGTAAAGAGACTGATTTTCTTGTGAAATAGACCTAAAGTTTATGCTTTAAAATTTCTCTGATTTTCAAAGATTTTATTTCTTTGTAACTTATTGATGTTAATAAAGAAAGTATATGGAGGTTTCCGAGGTAAAACAGCGTTTGCTGACAGATTTTTTTACATATTATCCCATGGGAGGTGCTCTGTATGATAAAAACGGTGCGCTAATTGATATAAATAAGTCCTTAAACGAGAAATTTCCTTTTACGAATGAAGCGGACTTCTTATTAAATAATCTTTTTCGTACAGATTTGTTGACCGATCTTCAAAAACAATATCTGCGTGGGGGAAGCGTGGTTTCCGGTTCTTTGCCTGTACCGTATTCTATCATCCCCTCAATGAATGAGAATAGAGAGATTCTTGGATATACCTTATTATTAACGGGTAATCCGGCGGTCGGGCAGGAGGCAGCCGGTTATGACCGGGAATTGAAGGAATTGACGGACATGTCGCAAAAGATGGCGGAAGCGGTTCCTGATACGATCCTTTTGGTAAACAAGCAACTGGTTGTAGAGAGGATTATCGCTTATGCTATGGAGACTTGTATAACACCAGAGTCGATCAATCGGCGTATCGATGATCTTCCGGGTTTCATTTATCCGGATGAGACTAAGCGTCGTGTGGCTGCGATCGTGCAAAGTTGCTTGAATAAGTCGGAGATCATGAATTTAGATTTATCGATTCCGGGACATAACGCTCCGATCGTTTATTTTAAACTACGGTTGGTACCTGTACATGACCGGTATGTGATTATTTATATACGGAATGTATCGGAGCTCGTTGAGCAGGAGAAAGCGAATGAGGCGTTAAGCAGTAAGTTGTCCGAAAGTCGGATGATGATGGAGCTTGCTTTGCAGAATAGCAAGATTACGACTTATTCTTTTAATTTCAGCCGATTTAAGTCTTGCGATAAAGTACATTGTAACCGTTGTTTCCAGTTTTATGGCACGACCAATAGTTTATTGAAACGTAATCAGTTCATCTGTCAGGCTTTGCCGCAACTTCGTCACCCGGACGATTCTGGCGACTTTTTCTATCTATTCAATACGATCCGTACGAATAAATTGGATGAATATAAAATAGATTTTCGTCTAAAGAACGATGATAACACCTATCGGATCTATGAGGTGATCGGTAAGACGCATGAGAAAGATGAGAATGGTTTCCCGAATTTGATTGTTGGTTGTATGATCGATGATCAAGAACGATTGGAGTTTGAGGAGGACTTGATCCGTGCCAAGGAAAAAGCGGAGGAGGCGGATATGCTTAAGTCAACTTTCTTAGCAAATATGACCCATGAGATCCGTACGCCATTGAACGCTATTGTCGGTTTCTCTGATTTGTTAGGAGTGGAGGAGGATTTGGAATTGCGTCAAAATTATATTAGCTTGATCAAGATGAACAATGATTTACTTTTAAGTATAGTCAATGATGTTTTGGATATTTCCAGAATCGAGTCTGATATGATGACATTTACTTATATGGATGTTTATTTACCTTCCTTTATGAAAGATCTATATAACTCCATACAATTACGTAAGCCGGAAGGGGTGGAAATAACCTTGGATGCATGTCCCGATATCATATTTAATATAGATCGAAATCGATTATGGCAAATCTGCATGAATTTATTGACGAATGCGGTTAAGCATACCAAGAAAGGTAGTATCTGGTTTGGATATACGCTTGAGGATGAGGGGAAAATGGTTAAGTTTTATGTCTCGGATACAGGTTGTGGCATTCCCAAGGATGAATTGGATAATATCTTTGCCCGATTCGTGCAATTAAGCGATTTTGAGCAAGGAGTCGGATTGGGATTAGCAATTTGTAAAGGTCTGGTATTAAAAATGGGCGGTAATATTTCAGTGATTTCCGAAGAAGGATTTGGTTCTACATTTATTTTCACTTTACCTATGAAAAGACCCAATAGTTGGAAAAACTAGTGAACAAAACTCTTTGAAATTCGGTTGTCTATATAAGAGATGATTTAGGTTGTAGTCAATTTCCATAATAAGCATTAACTTATACATGCTTTTGGTTTATGTTTTGCCATAAGAAATTCTGGACTTATGGCCTAATCTTTTTGTATCATACCTGTAATCAAGGATTTTATATGACGAAAATAGAAATAAAGAATTTATCTATTCTTTTCGGCCCGGAGAAAATGCGTGCGAAAAGAATGCTAGTAGCGGGAAAAAGTAAACAAAACATTTTGAAAGAAACGGGTTGCACGGTAGCTGTACGTAATGCGAACCTAAAGATTGAGGAAGGGGAGTTATTTGTGATAATGGGACTTTCCGGAAGTGGAAAATCTACGCTGTTACGTTGTATTAACCGATTGAACGAACCCTCTTTGGGAGAAGTCTTTATCAACGGAAAAAACATAACGACTTCCTCGGATAAAGAATTATTGGATATACGGCGTAAGGAAATGGCTATGGTTTTCCAGCATTTTGGATTGCTGCCCCATCGCACGGTATTGAGTAATATCGCTTTTGGCTTGGAGTTACAAGGGGTTCCTAAAAAAGAAAGAGACCAGAAAGCTGTGGAAAGTGTAGCCCTAGTAGGGTTAAAAGGATACGAGAACCAGAAGGTTAGCGAGTTGTCTGGAGGTATGCAGCAACGTGTCGGATTGGCCCGTGCGATCGCGAATGATCCCGAGGTGCTCTTGATGGATGAGGCTTTTTCTGCCTTAGACCCATTGATCCGTGTACAGATGCAGGATGAGCTATTGAAACTACAAGAGAAGATGCAAAAAACGATCATCTTTATTACGCATGATCTTGACGAGGCGATTAAGTTGGGGGATCGTATCGCCATTATGAAAGACGGGGAGGTCGTGCAAGTAGGTACCCCTGAGGAGATCTTGACAGACCCGGCCAATCATTACGTCTCTAGATTTACGGAAAATGTAGATCGTGGACGTATCGTTACGGCCTCATCGATTATGATAACCCAGCCGGTTGTCGCTCGTATCCGTAAAGATGGCCCGGAGACCGTGTTGAGGAAAATGAAAGAGAAAAACTTATATGTATTGCCGGTCGTGGATGGGAATAGGCAATTTCTGGGCGAGGTTCGTTTGAAAGATGTCTTGGCTCTTCGGAAAGCGGGGAATCATGATCTCTCGTCGATTGTGATGAAAGAGGTGCCTTCGGTTCTGGAAAACACGACGGTTGAGGATATGCTTCCTTTGTTACCGGAGATCCGGCAGGCCTTACCGGTCGTTAATGAGGCCAACCAATTGGCTGGCTTGGTTTCTACTTCATCGATTATAATCGAGATGACGGGGAAGGATAAAGAGGAAATAGATCAAATTGTTCAAAATGCGATAGAATTATGATAAATATAGGAAAATATATAGAGATTGCCATTAATTGGCTGACTGAGCATTTCGCTCGTTTTTTTGATGTGATAAATGATGGGGTCGGAGGATTTATCGATACTTTTCAAGATGGGCTGACTTGGATTCCGTTTTATGTGATGATTTTGGGCTTGGCATTGTTGGCTTGGTTCAAGGCAGGAAAAGGAGTCGGCGTGTTCACGGCATTGGGTCTATTGTTAATTTACGGAATGGGTTTCTGGGTGGAAACGATGCAGACTTTGGCCTTGGTACTGTCTTCTACCATTATCGCCTTGATGATCGGAGTTCCGTTAGGAATTTGGACCGCACGTAGTGACCGGGCGGATAAGATCATCCATCCGGTCTTGGATTTGATGCAAACGATGCCCGCTTTCGTCTACTTGATACCTGCCGTTTTGTTTTTTGGTTTAGGTCCGGTACCCGGCGCCTTTGCAACGGTGATTTTTGCCATGCCTCCGGTTGTGCGGTTGACCGATCTGGGAATCCGTCAAGTCCCGGCCGATATTGTGGAGGCTACCCGCTCATTTGGCGCTACTTCCACTCAGTTGCTCTATAAGGTGCAATTGCCATTGGCTTTGCCAACGATCATGACGGGAGTGAATCAAACGATCATGCTTTCACTTTCTATGGTAGTTATAGCGGCCATGATCTCGGCAGGAGGATTGGGTGAGATTGTCTTGCGAGGAATTACCCAAATGAAAATAGGTTTAGGTTTCGAAGGAGGTATAGCGGTCGTTATCTTGGCTATTATCTTGGATCGTATTACGCAGGGCTGGGCGAAAGGTAAAGTGAATAAACAAAAGAAATAAGAAACATAGAAAAGAAAGAAATAGATATATGAGACGATTTACGATTATTATTGGATGCTGTATGCTTTTGGTGACCTTACAATTTATTTTCAGTTGTGTGGATAGCAAGGATCGAAAGAAAATATCGATAGCGTACGCTAATTGGGCGGAGGGCATTGCTATGACCAACTTAGCCAAAGTGATATTAGAGGATCAAGGATATCGGGTAACATTAAAAAATGCGGATATCGCCCCGATCTTTACTTCTGTCGCTTCGGGAAAAGCGGATGTGTTCATGGATGCATGGTTACCGGTGACCCATGCGGATTATATGGAACAATACGGTGACCGGCTTGAGACACTCGGAACGGTTTATGAGCATGCGAAATTGGGCTTGGTAGTTCCGGAGTACGTTACCATTCGTTCCATCGAGGATTTGAATGCCCATAAAGATCAGTTTAAAGGTGAGATTATAGGGATCGATGCCGGCGCCGGTTTGATGAACTCGGCGGATAAGGCGGTTCAAGATTATTCTTTGGATTTTGATTTGAAATCTTCCAGTGGGGCTACGATGGTTGCTTTCTTGAAGAAATCGATTGATGCGAACGAATGGATCGTGGTTACCGGATGGACCCCTCATTGGATGTTCTCACGTTATCCGTTAAAATTCTTGGAAGACCCGAAAGAGGAATTTGGAGACTCGGAGCATATCGAGGTTATCGCTACGAAAGGATTCTCTAAGAAAGATCCATATGCAGCCTCTTTTTTCAAGAACTTTAAGTTAACCGATGAACAACTGAGCGAATTGATGTATTATATGGAAGACGGGACACGTACGGAATCGCGATCAGCCCGTGTTTGGCTTGAAAAACATCCCGAGATAATCAAATTATTCTTACCTTCGCAGGAGAATCAATTGAATGGGAGCCATGAGACAAATTAAGGGAGTCATATGTATTTTAATAAGTATCGTTATGTGTTGGTCTGCTTCAGCCGCAAACAATAAACGTTATGTGAATATCGTATTTATCGGGAATAGTATCACGTTTGGCGCCGGGTTACCGAAGCCTGTCCATGATGCGCCTCCTGTAAAGGCTGCGTTGTTTTTAAGCAAGTGCCCGGAGGTGGCTTCAGTCAAGTATACCAATAGAGGACAGAGCGGATGCACTACCGTTGATTATTTGCCGGATACGAATACGCTTTTCCCGTGGGCCGTACGTGCTGCCGATAAATTTAAGGATGAGACTTGGGCGGATTTGGTATTCTCTATTATGCTGGGGACGAACGATAGCGCGATAGAAGGCACGAACGGCTGCCCGGTAGCGCCCGAGCGGTATTATGAGAATATGAAGACAATTATCAATCGCTTATTAGCTTTATACCCGAATTGCCGTATTGTGGTACATCGTCCTTTATGGTATAGCCCGAATACGTATAATGGGGCTAAATATTTGGAAGAAGGCTTACGAAGGCTCCAAGATTATTATCCGCAAATACAACGATTAGTCGATTATTATGCGTCTCATTTTCCCGGACAAGTCTTTCTGGGAGATACGAAGGGATTTGATTACTTTAAGGAAAACCATTTGACAGATTTCCAAGCGGAGAAGGGTAACGCCGGAGTGTTCTATCTTCATCCGAATGAGAAAGGAGCGGTCCGGTTAGGCGAATTGTGGAGTGAGGCGATTCGTCAGGCTTTAGGGCTTTGACCTCTATAAAAAAGCCATGCCATCCCAAGAAGACGACATGGCTTTTTAGGCCCATTTATAGGCATGACAAGCAGGTATTCGTTTATCTTTTTCCTAATCGATGATCCATTAATACGGCATGATGTTCTCCGTATAATTTAAGTTTCTCGACAATATTTTTCGCTGTAGCCTCTTCCTCTACCTGTTCCCGAACGAAGCCCCATAGGAAATCTTGTGTCGCCTTGTCTTTCTCTTCGGAAGCGATATCGACAATCTTGTCGATTGATCCGGATACATGCACCTCATGCTCGTAGATATGCTGGAAAATCTCCAACGGCTCTCCCCATGCTGTAGGAACGGAATTAACTACTCCGATCGTCACTTGTCCGCCACGCTTGATTGAGTAATCGATCATTTTATAGGCGTGCTCAAGTTCTTCTTGCGATTGTTTTAACGTCCAATGCGCAAAACCATCCAGTCCTATCTGAGTGAAATGTACCGACATGGATAAATATAGGTTGGATGACCACATCTCCATGTTGATTTGCTCGTTTAGAGCATCTGATAATTTTCTGCTTAAAATCATAATGGCTTATTCTATTTTATGTTGTTTATAAATAGAACAAGCCATTATCGGTTTTGTTGAGTTTTTACGAAGGAAAGTGTATCGAGGTTATTTGATCTCGATTACTTTCTCGGCCATTTTAGCCTCTTCCTCAGTTCTTTTCGGTATGCTGATACTCAAGACGCCGTTCTCAACCTTCGCCTCAATCTTGTCTTTCTCTACATTGTCAGGCAAAACCATGGTTTGTTGGAACTTGCTATAAGAGAATTCGCGTCTCAGATAGCGTCCGTCTTTCTTATCCTCATTCTTTTCTTCTTTTTTCTCCATAGATACGACCAAGTTGTTGTTCTCATCGATCTTGATGTTGAAATCGTTCTTCGTCATACCGGGAGCGGCTACCTCAACTCGATAATCCTTATCGGATTCTATCACGTTGATGGCTGGAGCTGTAGAGTTTGCTTTTATCATCCAGTCGTTGTCAAATAAATCATTGAATACATACGGTAACCAATTTTGACTTCTTCTCATCGGTGTCATAATACAGTCCTCCAATTATTAGTTAAACATTCTATTTACTATTCTTATTTCTGAACTCGTCCTTTTTAATCTCGAATTCGCTATAGATACTTCAAATGGCATGCCAATCTGATAATGTGTGTGTTAACTCGGATGAAAGAGATTGAATAAGGTTTAACCCACGCATGGGGAACTTATGTTTCGGGGGATGCGGGTGCAGGGAATAATATCTTTTAGAAACTGGAATAAGATACAATGAAACGGGAATCTGTAATATTGGCATAATATACGTTATTTTGGCACGATAGAATGACGGACTGGATAATAACTTTTATCTTTAGACGTTCTATTCATGAATCATATGGGATCATGTTATCTAAAACAGTAAAGCTATTATGTCTAGAAGTAAGGAATTGATTTTATTGGGCCAGCGTATCCGGGCCTTGTCTCAGACGGGGTTGGTTTATTCATTAAGCGAGTACGATACGGAACGTTATGAAGAGTTGAGCCGCCTAAGTGATGAGATAACGGCTCTGGCTACCGGATTGAAGCCCGATGATGTGGCGAGTGGTTACCGCCCGGCCCAAGAGTATGTAACCCCGAAAGTCGATATCCGTGCGGTTGTCTTTAACGAGAAAGACGAGATTTTGCTGGTCCGTGAGAAAATGGACGGATGTTGGTCGTTGCCCGGCGGATGGAGCGATGTGGGGTATTCCCCGAAAGAGGTAGCGGCGAAAGAGGTGAAAGAGGAGACGGGCTTGGATGTGCTTCCGGTCCGCTTGCTGGCCGTGATGGATATGAGCAAGCATCCGCATCCCGCTATACCTTATTATGTATATAAGTTTTTTATCCTTTGCGAGTTGAAGGGCGGGTCGTTTACCGAGACCTTCGATATCTTGGGGAAAGGCTTCTTTCGATTGGAGGAGTTGCCCCCGTTGTCCTTGGAGCGTGTGCTGCCGGAGCAGATCCAACGGATGTACGCCTATTATAAGCATCCGGGCGAAGATGTTTATCTGGATTAAGGATACTTTTGTACCTTCGCGACTTCATTTTAAAAACAATGTTATGAAAAGATATTGTCAGACCTTGGATCTGAAAGAGGACGAGCAGTTGATAAAAGAGTATTGCTATTGGCATTCGCCGGAACATATCTGGCCGGAGATACCGGAAGGAATCCGTGCGGTAGGGATCTTGAATATGGAGATTTACCGTTTGGGAACCCGGTTGTTCATGATCGTGGAGACGCCCGATGATTTTGATTGGGATGCGGCGTTCGCCCGTTTGGCGACGATGGATAAGCAAGCGGAATGGGAGGACTTCGTGGCGAAGTATCAGAAAGCCGTTCCGGGAAGCTCCTCGTCGGAGAAATGGCAGTTAATGGAATGTATGTTTAAATTGCCGGGCGCGAGTAAATAGACGGAAGGATGGAAAAACAAAAGAAACAGTCGCTGGTGGCCGCCCCGGGAGGGAAATCTTATTTGGTCCCATTTATCTTGATCACGAGTTTGTTCTTGCTTTGGGGATTCGCCCACGGACTCTTGGATGTGCTGAACAAGCATTTCCAAGGAGTCTTCACGATGACCAAAGCAGAGAGCGGCTTGGTGCAATTCTCTACGTATATCGCTTATTTCTTGATGGCGTTGCCGGCGGGAGCGTTCATGAAACGTTACGGATATAGGAAAGGGATTATCATGGGTTTGCTATTGTTCGCTATCGGAGCTTTCGGGTTTATCCCGGCAGCTTTTTTGCATTCGGCTACGCCTTTCTTGATCGCCTTGTTTGTGATCGCTTGCGGGCTTTGTATCTTGGAGACGGCGGCGAATCCTTATTCTACGATATTGGGGCCGCCCGCTTCCGCCGCCCAACGGCTGAACTTATCCCAGTCTTTTAATGGATTAGGTTGGATATTGGGGCCATTGGTAGGTGGTTTGTTGATATTCGGGGCACCGGAGGGAGATTCGATGGCGTTGACTAAACCTTATATCTTGGTAGGTGGTATCGTCTTGTTCGTAGCGTTGCTTTTCTTTTTCACGAAGTTGCCGGAGATTAAGCCGGAAGAAGAGGAGGAGGTGACCGCTATTGTCGAGGAGAAACCCGCTGCCTCCCTATGGAAACGTAGGCAGTTTGTACGTTCCGTGGTCGCCCAATTCTGTTATTGCGCCGCGCAGACGGGAATCTTCGGGTTCTTTATTAATTACGTGACGGAGATGGACCCGGGTATCAGTAATTTGCGAGCGTCTCGTATTTTGGCATTCGGTGGAATGGCCTTGTTTATGATCGGGCGTTTGAGCGGTAGTTTTACGATGAAGTGGTTGGCTCCGGGCCGCTTGCTGACTTGGTATTCTTTGTTGAGTGCCGTTTGTATGGCTTTGGTGGTGGCTTCCGTAGGTACGCTTTCGCTATACGCTCTTTATTTATCCTTTTTCTTCATGTCCATCATGTTCCCTACGATTTTCGCGTTGGGGCTGGAAGGTATGGGCGTTTATACCAAGAAAGCCTCTTCTTATATCGTGATGGGAGTCGCCGGCGGCGCTTTCAGTCCGATGCTGATGGGATATATCGGCGAGGAGAATATGGCGCTGGGCTTCATCGTCCCGTTGATCGCTTTCTTGTATATCTTGTATTTCGCTATCAAATGCAAGCGGTAAATTTGGAATGCTGTTTTTTACTTATGGAATCCGGATAATAAACCAGTATGGCTTGTGTATGAAGGCTTGGGTTTCATGGGATAAATGTTACGCTCAAGCAATATCTGTTTATCTATATCGTTTTCATTTTAAATAAAATAAAAGAGAGTGGATATGAATAAAGGTTTGTTTTTGTGTGGGCTATTTATAGCTCTATTTCTGGCTGCTTGTGGGGATGATGAGGTTAAAATCGCTAATCAGATGACTTTATATTCAAGGCCGGATACGATTCATCTGGGGGGTGACTTAGGGATGGATTCCATATTGGTGAAGGGCTTCACGGCTTGTGAGGCGTATGACGCGAAATGGGGAACATTGCCCGGGGATGTTGCGCAAGAGTTTGATATGAATGCCTCTTATCTCTATTTCTCGTATGAGGCAAGGGTGGTTTCTTTAGAGGATAGTATTTATGATATAGGGCAGAACTCGTATGCGGAAGAGAAAGCGGGTTTTTTGAAGGATTTTAGTTCGCAAGGCTTCGTTATCAGTTCACAGCATATGCGAGATGATAAGAGGCAAGTGATAGCATGTACCTATTTAATATATGTAGAGAAGAACTCAGATGGAGAGAAGATCGATCGCTGGCTTCCTGTACGGCCGGAGGAGTTGCGATGGCGTTATCTTCGTGTAAACTTTGATCAATTAAAAAATATAGAATGATATGAGACATTTAATCGTTGTATGTTTAGCTTTTATGATGGGCCTTAATGTGGCTTGCTCACGGGTGGAAGATCTTGGTAAGGATGATTTGCATTCTGAACCGACGATAGAGATCGTAAGTGGTGATACCTTGGATATTGTAGGGTTCACTCTTGCGCATGAGCTGGCTACTAGTGAAGGACGTTTGCCTTATAACGTAGGGGATGAGTTTGGTTATACGGGTTCTTACACCTATAAGTCCTATGTGGTAAGGACGGAATATACGTATCAGGATGATGGAAATAGTATTTGGGTTTGGGAGGATACATTGAGTTCAATAATAGGTTTTTATCCTTATCTTAGATCTGAGGTATATGATCTTGCGGATGTTCAGTTCCATATCCGGTCGTGCGCTCAAGGGGGATCGGTCTCTGTCGGGGAAAGGACGGATAGGTATGATACGGCTCTCCTCCATATCATTCGTTCCGCGAATGGAGAGGATATGGATGTATGGATTCCTTGTAAACCATCGGAATTGAGGTATCGGTGTGTTGTCTATCATTTGGAAGAGTGAACGTTCTAGCCAAGCTTCGGCAGTAGATAATACCCGGAGCTTGACAATATCATTATCACTGCAACATCTGCATCAACTTATCCAACTTCGGAGCCATGATGATCTCCGTACGGCGGTTCTTGCTACGTCCATCGGCGGTCTCGTTATCAGCGACCGGCATAAACTCCCCACGACCACAAGGCTGTATCTGTAACGGATTCACCCCGTAATCCTTGGTAAGGATCCGTACTACGGAGGTCGCACGGATCACGCTTAGATCCCAATTATCCTTGAATTGGGCGGTATTGATCGGCTTGCTGTCCGTATGGCCCTCTATATAAACGTCTATATCGTTTTGCTTATTCAACACTTCGGCCAACTTAGCCAACGCTTCCTTGCCTCGTTTATCGACCCTTGCGCTACCCGATTGGAACAGAAGCTTATCCGACATGGCTACATATACTTTACCATTCTTCTCGGTTACGGTCAGCTCATCACTGTTGAAACCCAGCAAAGCGTCTTTCACGCTACTCAACAAATTCTGTACCTTTTCGTTCTGTGCGTTCATCATATCCTGTAGCTCGTTGATGGTACGCTCACGCTCGTCCAGCTCACTCATCTTTTGCTGTAACAAGGCATTCAGCTTGTCCTGCTCACCCATATTGGTATTCAACATGGTCTGGTAATTACGGATATCACGCCCCATTGTGGTCGTATCCCTTATCAAGGCGGCGATCCGGTTGTTGAGCGCATCGTTATCGTCCTTGCATTTAATCAATTCCTCCTTCAAGGCGTCGCCACGTCCGATCGCCTCCAACCGGCCGTTCTCGGCAAGGAGGTATTTCTTTTTACTCACGCACGAAGAACATAAAAGGAGTGCGGAGACCGAGATAAATAACAATCTTTTCATTTTACGCATAAAATTTCGTGCAATGTAATATTTATTACAATTTCCTACACGCAAGTTTAGGATATTTGTGTCTCATAAACCAATATTAAAGAATCAGCGGTATGAAAATAAGAGAAATAATACAAACGCTGTTCCCGACAAGAACTTGGAAACTAGCCGCTATCATAGCCGGAGGTGTCCTTTGCGGGCTGGGGTCTTATACCTTATATGCTTCCCGGGCGTGGACTTATTTGTCCGACGACCCGGCTACTTGCGTGAATTGCCACATTATGGGCCCTTATTATGCTACATGGAATCATAGCTCGCACAGCCGTAACGCCACTTGCAACGACTGCCATGTGCCGCACGAGAACGCCGTGAAGAAGTGGTTCTTCAAAGGTATGGACGGAATGCGCCACGCCTCGGTATTCATGATGCGAGGGGAACCGCAAGTGATACAGGCGATCGACGAGAGCGCGGAGGTAATCATGAATAACTGTATCCGTTGCCATACGCAATTGAATACGGAATTCGTGAATACCGGAAGGATCGATCATGAGATGGCAATGGCGGGAGAAGGGAAAGCTTGCTGGGATTGCCATCGCGAGGTGCCGCACGGAGGTACGAACAGCCTGTCTTCTACACCGAATGCGTTGGTGCCTTATCCGAAGTCCGTATCGCCGGACTGGTTAAAAGATATGCTAAGTAAATAATAATAAATCAGTATAGTTATGGAAAAGAAATTAAAATCATGGCAAGGTTGGTTGCTGTTTGGAGGAACCATGGTCGTTGTTTTTGTTTTGGGTATGATCGCTGCTTCCGTGAACGAGAGACATGCGGAGGTCACTAGCGTAATGAATAATAAGAAGACGGAGATCACAGGAATCGAGGCTCGCAATGATAAGTTCGAATCGAATTATCCACGTGAGTACCAGACTTGGGAGGCTACGGCGGATACGAGTTTCAAGAGTTTATACAATGGAAATCAGGCGGTCGATGTTCTGGAGGCTCGTCCGGAAATGGTGATCCTTTGGGCTGGTTACGCTTTCTCTAAGGATTATTCTACCCCGAGAGGGCATATGCATGCGATCGAGGATATGCGTAACACGTTGCGTGTAGGCGCTCCGATGACAGAGAACGAGGGGCCGCAACCGGCTACTTGCTGGACTTGCAAAAGCCCGGATGTTCCCCGCATGATGCAAGCGATGGGCGTGGATAATTTCTATAAGGGCAAATGGGCTTCTCTGGGTAAAGAGATTATGAATCCGATCGGTTGCGCCGATTGCCATGAGCCGGAGAATATGAACCTGCATATCAGTCGCCCGGCTTTGATCGAGGCTTTCCAGCGTCAAGGCAAGGACATCACGAAAGCGACCCAGCAAGAGATGCGTTCCTTGGTTTGCGCGCAATGCCACGTGGAATATTATTTCAAGGGCGATGGCAAATACTTGACTTTCCCTTGGGATAAAGGTTCTACGGTTGAGGATATGGAGGCTTATTATGATGAGGCCGGTTTCTCCGATTATACGCATAAGCTAAGCCGTGCTCCTATTTTAAAGGCACAGCATCCGGATTATGAGATCTCCCAAATGGGTATCCATGCGCAGCGGGGTGTATCTTGCGCCGATTGCCATATGCCGTATAAGAGCGAGGGGGGCGTGAAATATAGTGACCACCATATCCAAAGCCCGTTGGCTATGATCGACCGTACGTGTCAGGTTTGCCACCGTGAGAGCGAGGAGACCTTACGCAATAATGTGTACGAGCGTCAGAATAAGGCGAACGAGATGCGTTACCGTTTGGAGACCGAGTTGGCGAAAGCGCATATCGAGGCGAAGTTCGCGTGGGATAAGGGGGCTACCGAGGATCAGATGAAAGATGTATTGAAACTGATCCGTCAGGCACAATGGCGTTGGGATTTCGGCGTGGCTTCTCATGGTGGTGCGTTCCACGCTCCGCAAGAGATTCAAAGGATATTAGGCAATGGATTGGATAAGGCGATGCAGGCTCGTCTGGCTACTGCGAAAGTGTTAGCGAAATTAGGTTATACGGATGATGTTCCGATGCCGGACTTCTCTACGAAAGAAAAGGCTCAGCAATATATCGGTTTGGATATGGCCGCTGAACGTACCGCCAAGGAAAAATTCCTGAATACGATCGTTCCTCAATGGGTGAAAGAGGCGCAAGAAAATAATCGTTTAGCGAAGAACATTTGATTATGTGGAAACAACCTTGGGGATCTGCTGAAGGCTGGGCCATCTGTGCCGGTTTACTGATTACGGGATTTGGCTTGCAACTGATCACTGGCCCGGTTCAGGCAGGGTTGTTCCAATATCCGGTGAATGTGGCCGGAGGATTGATTTTTCTGCTGGTTCTATGTATAGGGTTTGTTGTTAGCCGGAAAATCACGGTTGTCCAGTGGTTTTCCGGGTTAACGGCGAGCATTACCTCTTTGTCGGCTCTTTTGTCAGTTGTGTTGGTTATGGGATTTGTGGGTCCGGGTATCGAGCGGATTACGATGTCGTGGCCTTTTGTCCTGCTGTTTCTCTATTTCTTGTTTGTCTTGGGCTTTGTCACATTGAAGCGTATCGTATCGTTTCGCTGGCGGGATGTTCCGTTTATGCTGAACCATGCCGGCTTATTTATCACGCTGCTGGCGGCGATCTTGGGAAACGGGGATTTACGCCGTTTACGGATGACGGTTCCGTTGGAGAATCCCGAGTGGAGGGCTTCGGACGAGAAGAATGAGATGATAGAGCTACCGCTCGCCATCGAGCTTCGTTCGTTTACGATCGATGAATATCCTCCTAAGTTAATGCTGATCGACAATACGACCGGAAAAGCGCTTCCCGAAAAACAACCCGAGAATCTATTGGTAGAGGAAACTCCCTTGGCCGGGAACCTGCAAGGCTGGAAGGTTGAGGTTACCCGTTCACTACCGATGGCAGCTTGCGTGATGGGGCAGGATACGGTAAACTTCGTGGAATTTCACTCCGAGGGGGCGACCACCGCTTTATACGTAAAAGCACGTAACGAACTTACCGGACGGCAGAAGGAAGGCTGGGTGAGTTGTGGCAGCTATATCTTCCCATATATATCGCTCCAGCTGGATGATGCGGTTAGCATGGTGATGCCGGAACGGGAACCGAGACGCTTTGCCTCGGACGTTATGGTCTATACGAAAGATAAACAGACCAAGGAGGCGTGTATCGAGGTGAATAAGCCGCTCTCTATCGCCGGATGGAAAATCTACCAGTTGAGTTACGACGAGACGAAAGGTAAATGGAGCCGGATGAGTGTATTTGAGTTGGTAAGAGATCCATGGTTGCCGATCGTTTATACAGGGATCTTAATGATGATAGCCGGGGCGATCGGATTATTCCTGTCCGCTCCCGTAAAAAAAGAATAGTATGGATTGGAGTTACTTTATTTATTTCGCCGCTCCGGCGTTACTTTGCTGGATAGGTGGGGCATGGTTGGCTTATCGTCCTTCTTTTTCCAAGGGGGCTGTCGCTTGGACCGTGTTTGGCTTGGTTATATTTTCCGCTTTTATCGTAGGGATGTGGATCTCGTTGGAGAGGCCGCCCTTGCGCACGATGGGCGAGACTCGTTTATGGTATTCTTTCTTCTTGCCGGTGGCGGGCGTGATCACTTATGTCCGTTGGCGGTATAAATGGATACTTTCCTTTAGTACATTGTTGGCCTTTGTCTTTATCTGTGTCAATCTGTTTAAGCCGGAGATACATAACAAGACCTTGATGCCCGCTTTGCAAAGCCCGTGGTTCGCTCCGCACGTGATAGTCTATATGTTCTCTTACGCCATGCTGGGCGCCGCTGCCCTTATCGCCATTTACCTGCTGATCCGTGCGAGGAAGAAGGGGATTGACGAGGGGATGATGAGTTTATGCGATAACTTGGTATATGTCGGTATGGCCTTCCTCACGATTGGGATGCTGTTCGGCGCTTTATGGGCCAAGGAGGCGTGGGGGCATTATTGGAATTGGGACCCGAAGGAGACATGGGCGGCTGCCACTTGGTTGGGGTACTTGATTTATATCCATTATCGCCTTCGTCATCACTTGCGTTATTCGGCGGCGTTGGGGCTTTTGGTTTTCTCTTTTCTTTTGCTACAGGTGTGTTGGATTGGCGTGAATTATCTACCCTCCGCACGAGGATATAGTGTACATACTTATAATATGGAATAATTAAAATCAGAGGTATATGAAAAAACTAGTTGTTTTAGTAGCGGGCTTGCTCTCTGTGGCCCTTTTCGCGCAAGCGGAAGAAACACAAAATACGAAAGAGAATACGTTTTCGATGAAAGTGCAGATACGTCCGAGAGCCGAGTACCGGAACGGGGTCTTATTCCCCCGGCCTAAAGATGCCGAGTCCACCGGGTTTATCAATAACCGTGCCCGCTTTTCTTTGGGGTATGAGCGGGATCGTTTGTCTATCGGTTTGTCCGCGCAACATGTTGGCGTATGGGGGCAGGATCCTCAAATCGATAAGAATGGTCGTTTTATCTTGAATGAGGCGTGGGCGAAACTGGATTTCGGATCGGGTTTCTTCGCTAAGTTAGGTCGCCAGTCGTTGGTATACGATGACGAGCGTATCATGGGTGCGTTGGATTGGAACGTGGCCGGTCGTTATCACGACGCTTTGAAACTGGGCTATGAGAACACGAATAACCAACTGCATTTAATTCTTGCGTTCAACCAGAATGATGAGAAAACGATCGGAGGAACGTATTACGCTCCGGGCGCGCAACCCTATAAAACAATGCAAACCCTTTGGTATAAGCATCTCTTCGACAAGAGTTTTAACGCATCCTTCTTGTTTATGAACTTAGGGATGGAAGGCGGTGATGCCGAGAAACAAAACTCGGATACAAAATACCTGCAAACGTTGGGAACGAACCTGATCTATACGCCTAGCCACTGGATGGTAGGCGGTATGTTCTATTATCAATTCGGCAAGACGAAAAGCGGACGGGATGTTTCCGCTTTTTTATGGGCGGTAAACGCCGCTTATCAAATCGATCCGCAATGGAAGATCGGTGTAGGTAGTGATTATCTGAGTGGCTCGGATGGGGCCGACGGGAAATATAAGGCGTTTGATCCTCTGTACGGAACCCATCATAAGTTTTATGGTGCCATGGATTATTTCTACGCCTCCTCTTTTGTCAACGGATTGAATCCGGGCTTATGGGATAATCAGGTAAATGTCGCCTATAAACCTTCTTCCAAGGTAAACCTGTCTTTAGCCTATCATTATTTCTCCATCACGGGCGACGTATACGAAGGTAATGATAAATTGAGTAAAGGTTTAGGTTCGGAATTGGATTTCCAAGTGGATTGGGTAATCATGAAAGACGTGAAATTATCCGCGGGATATTCTACGATGTTGGGTACGAATACCATGAAGGCCGTGAAGGGTGGAAATCCGTCTCATTGGCAAGATTGGGGTTGGTTATCAATAAATATTAATCCGACTATATTCACGACGAAATGGTAACAGTTCTCAAGGAAAAGGGTATATTTGCAGGAGTAAACCTTTTTTCAAAACAAGATACGATGGATATAACCGATATGTTTAAAATTCCGCTTTTTAAGAATTTTACGCTTAAGATGCGGGAAGAGTTTTTGGATAAACTTGAATATACAGTAGAGGAGCATCCAAAAGGAAAAACCATAATTCATCAAGGGACGACTTGTAACGCCCTTCATGTCTTATTGAAGGGAAAATTGAACGTGGATGTTTTGGACGTATCAGGTAACATCGTGCGCGTGGAGACGATACAGGCTCCACGCACGTTCGCTACGCCTCATATCTTTTCCGAGAAAAACCAATTCCCCGCTACTTTTACCGTCGACGAGGATGTGGTATTGCTTAAGGGTTCCAAGGAGTCTGTATTTACCTTAATGCATTCTATGCCGTTATTCCTGCATAATTTCCTTTGTGTCAGTACAAGCTGTAATAAATGTACGATGACTCGTTTGAAGGTGCTTTCGTTTCGTGGCATCCGGAACCGCTTTATTTATTACTTATTCGAACATCAGCAAAAGGATTCGAATGTCGTGGAACTAGAACATACCCAAGAGCAGTTAGCGGAGTATTTTGGTGTTACCCGCCCGGCTTTATCGAAGGAAATCGGGAGATTGGTGGATGAGGGATTTATCAGCATTACAAGGAGAAAGGTGACGATTTTAAATAAGACGGCGTTAACATGTATGCTTTAATGCTTTTGGGAAAAAGGTAAAAAGCGTACATTTGTGCCCAAATAAATAACTCCGGTGTATGGGCAAAGTTTTAATTATCGACGACGAGAAGCAGATTTTAGGTTTACTTTCACGCATTATCGGTTTGGAGGGATACGAGGTCTTACAGGCTGCTACTTGTAAGGCGGGGCTGAGGCAGATGGAGCAACATTCGCCAGAGGTGGTATTGTGCGATGTGTTCTTGCCGGATGGTAATGGTGTGGATTTGGTGTCGGACTTAAAGAAACTTCGCCCTCTATCCGAGATCATCCTACTTACCGCGCATGGTAATATTCCGGATGGCGTACAGGCAATCAAGAATGGAGCCTTCGATTATATCACGAAAGGGGATGATAATAATAAGATCATTCCTCTGGTAGCCAAAGCGATGGAGAGAGCTTCTGCCGCTTATCAACAGCAAAAGAAGGAAGCTACGTCCGTCGGGAGGCAATATTCGTTTGATACGATTGTCGGTAAATCACCCGCTATCCAAGCGGCGATAGCGTTGGCTCAGAAAGTCTCGGCTACGGAGGTTCCGGTTCTGTTGACTGGTGAGACCGGTACGGGAAAAGAGGTCTTTGCTCAATCCATCCATCAACATAGTTCCCGGAAAGGGAAGTCTTTTGTCGCTATCAATTGTTCCTCTTTTAGTCGGGATTTATTGGAAAGCGAGATGTTCGGTCATAAAGCGGGGGCTTTTACCGGTGCTTTGAAAGAGACAAAAGGCTTGTTTGAGGAAGCTTCCGGAGGTACGATCTTCTTGGATGAGATCGGGGAAATGGCTTTCGACTTGCAAGCGAAATTGCTCCGTATCCTTGAGACCGGGGAGTTTATCAAGATCGGCGATACGAAACCTACGAAAGTGGATGTACGCATTATTGCCGCTACCAATCGTGACTTAGAGAAAGAGATCGAGCTAGGACATTTCCGGGAAGATCTATTTTATCGGCTTTCCGTTTTCCAGATCCATCTTCCTGCGCTTCGTGAACGGGTCGAGGATATCCCTCTCCATATAAAAGCCTTTGTTTCCGCTTTTTCCTCCAAGATGGGAAAGAATATCCGAACAATTTCGCCCGAATATATAGATGCCCTGAAAAAACGAGCTTGGAAAGGTAACGTACGTGAGTTGCGTAATGCAATTGAGCGTAGCCTAATTATTGCCGATGGAGATACCTTAACCTTGGATGCCCTCCCTTTGAATATGCAAACCTCCTCTGCGGCGAGTACGGAATCTTATAGCGGTTTTGACCTGAGTGGCGTAGAGAAAATGCATATCCAAAAAGTGCTCAAATACACAAAAGGCAATAAAACCGAAACTTCCCGCCTTCTAGGTATAGGCCTCACTACTCTTTATCGGAAGATTGAGGAGTATGGGCTTTAGTCTCATATTCTGCATTTATGTATACCCGAAAGCATTTTGAAGATATGCAAGGAGAAACGGACATTGCTAAATATTTTATCTTTGCTGAACGTAAACTTAATAATAATCGCTTAAAATACATCACCTATGAGTCTGAAGATTAAAACAAAACTAAGATACGGAATCGGGCTGCTGTTTGCCATGATCGTTTTGCTGGGAGGTCTATCGGTAAAGAACATCTCCGATATGTCTGCCGACACAAGGAACATATTGGCCGATAATTATAATTCTTTGCTCTATTCACGCCGGATGCTGGATGCGCTGGAACGAATTGATAGCGATCCTTCGGCTCAAGCAGATTTCGAGAAAAACCTAGGGCTACAGAAAAAGAATATCACGGAGGTCGATGAGAATGTGGCCACCTCACATCTAGTCGCTCAATACGAGCAATTGGCGAAAGAGCGTAATGAGGAGAATATCCGTCGTGTACGTCTCGCCTTAAATCAAGTCATGAGTTTGAATATGGCTTCTATCTACAGGAAAAGCCAAGTGGCGGAGTCTACGTCTCAAAAGGCTTTATTTTGGATTTGGGGGATTGGCCTCTCTTGTATGGTGGTCGCTTTCGCTTTTTTAATACGTTTCCCCCGTTCGATAAATACCCCTATCCGTATGTTGATGGACGGTATCATGGAGATCGCTAACCATAATTACGAGAAACGCTTGGATCTCGCTAAATATGATGAATTCGAGGGGGTCGCGAAATCCTTTAACCGGATGGCGGAACGGCTTACGGAATACCGGAAAAGTACGTTGGCGGATATTATCCAAGGAAAGAAATATATAGAGGCTATCGTGAATAGTATCACGGAGCCAATCATAGGCTTGGATCGGGATCGTAAGATTCTTTTCGCCAATAACGAGGCTTTGACGATCTTGAATCTCAAGCGGGAAAACGTGATCGGAAAGTCTGCCTCGGAATTATCCTTACGGAACGATTTGCTTCGCAGGTTAGTTCGGGAACTGATCCAGCCGAGCGAGAAAAAAGAGCCGCTTAAAATTTACGCAGATAATAAGGAAAGTTATTTTCAAGTGCAATATATACCGATCCGTGTGTTGGAGAATGGCGAGGCGGAGGTGTATGTGGGCGACGTGATCTTATTGAAGAACATCACGGAGTTTAAGGAGTTGGATTCCGCTAAGACCACTTTTATCTCGACGATCTCCCATGAATTGAAAACTCCGATATCGGCGATCATGATGAGCCTGAAATTGTTGGAGGATGCCCGTGTGGGAGCCATGAACGACGAGCAAAAAGCACTGGCGGAAAGTATCAAGGAAAGTAGTAATCGATTACTGGAAATAACCAGTGAGCTATTGAAAATGACGCAGGTGGAGGCTGGCAAGCTACAATTGAATCCGAAAATAACCAAACCGATCGAATTGATCGAGTATGCGATAAAGGCGAACCAAGTGCAAGCTGATCGCTTCAATTGCCATATAGAGGTGGAATACCCGGAGAAGATTTCCAAGCTTTTCGTGGATAGCGAGAAAATCGCATGGGTCTTGACGAATCTATTGTCGAACGCAATTCATTATACCCCGGAGAATGGCCGTATCATAATCGGTGCCCGCCAGCAAGATCATAGCGTGGAGATCTATGTGCAAGATTTCGGTAAGGGTATTGATCCCCGATATCATCAAAGTATATTCGATCGCTATTTCCGTGTGCCGGGAACGAAGGTACAAGGGAGTGGCCTAGGGTTGGCTATCAGTAAAGACTTCGTGGAAGCTCATGGAGGAACACTTTCTGTTGATAGCGCAGTTGGAAAAGGAAGTACTTTTGTTATAAAATTCAATGTATAAGAGGGTAAAAAAAGAGGGTGTTAATTACCCTCTTTTATAATATCGCTTCCTCCGGAAGTGGATGTATCCGATCTTGCCGAACCTTTGTAATGTACATCACTACCTCCGCTTGCCGAAGCCTTGATATAATCGGTTACGTGCGTATAAATATCGGAGCCACCACTGGCGGAACATTCCAACTGGTTTAAGATAAGATCATAAGCCTTGATATCCGAGCCACCTGAGGCGGAATATTCGCCGTTCTCCGCTTTTCCCGTAAGCTTGAGATCGCTACCTCCGCTGGCACGGCCTCGTATTATTCGGGTAGTAAGATCGTTGATGATGATATCGCTACCGCTGGTCGCCTCAATTATGCAATTAGATACGTTGACCGGTTTCTCCATTTTCACGTCGCTACCCCTTGTCGCTATAATTTCCAGATCATCTCCGGATAAAGCGCTTCTCAGGACAAAATCCATACAACCGGACATCTGGATTTTTTCCAGCTTCTTGGAAGTGCCCTCTATTTTAAATCGGGTAGGGCTTAATTGTGTACCATTCTCTGTGGAGATTGAAAGTTCTTCGTTTTTTACTTGAACGTTTATATAAGGATATAAGTTCTCGTCGATCGTGATTCGTAAGGACGCTGATTCTCCTTGCGTATATCCGAAAACGTACGACGGATTTCCCCCACGGCTGAATAGGCTGAACCAACTGTCGCTATACCCCATGGCGGTTGAGCCGACTTTTATCGCTGAATAGTCTCTGACGGAGATTTCTTTCGTGATAATATCCCCATTCCCTTTTACTTTCTTCGCCTCGATAGGCATCACGCAAAAAGCGATCAACGCAAATAAGGCCATCATTCTTGTTCTCATATGAAGTGTAATTAATTTATACTCTTTTCTTATAAGACGAATGGAGTTGAAAAAACGTTACATCTAAAATGAAAAAAAAAAGCTATCATTGACTTTTTTTGTGATAGCTTCTTTTTCTTGCCCTAATAACAGGGAGGTCGATTAATTACTTTTAGGTTTTTCAACCATATGTTCTACTCTGTCTTTGACGTATTCGACTTGATTTTTACCCGTGTCTACCACGTCCTTTACTTTTTTCTTCGCCTTATCTGTAAGACCGTGGAGTTCGTTCTCCAGACATTCGAACTGTCCTTGATCTTCCATCCTGCGAAGTACGTAACCAACAACTACACCTACGGCTAAACCGAATAATACATTTTTCATAACTACTACTTTTTATGAGTTAAAACATTATTTTTTGTAGTTATGAAACAGCAAGTCAACCAATAAGGTTGGTGTTTATTTGTTATTTTTCAGTAAATCCCTAATCTCGGTAAGTAATTGGATATCCGCAGGGGGAGCGGCCGGAGCTTTCGGGGCCTCTTCCTTCTTCTTGCTTAAAGCATTAACACCTTTGACAAGTAAAAAGACGGCGAAAGCTATGATTATGAAATCCAGTGTCACTTGTATGAAATTTCCGTAGTTAATGGAGACCGCCGGAGAGATCACCTTGTCTCCCTCCATTACAGCATGCTTCAAGGTGATTTTTAAATCCGTGAAATTGACGCCACCTACAAGTAAACCTACCGCCGGCATGATCAGATCCGCTACGATAGAAGATACGATCTTTCCAAAGGCACCACCGATAATGATACCTACCGCCATGTCCACTACGTTACCTCGCATGGCGAACTGCTTAAACTCTTGTAATATTTTTTTCATAAAACAACGCTTTTTATATTATAACAACAAAATTAGCCATAAGTTGAATATTTTCAATGCTTATAGCGAAATTTGAAGAAATTATTTTTGATTTTCATGTTTTTGTTTGACCCATTTGAGCATTGATGTGTTATATCCTCTTTCTTTGGCCTTAGTCAATAAAAAGAGAATAGCCTCTTCTGGGAGTGTAGGCGTACGACTAAGTAGCCATAAATAGTCTGAGGTATTACTGCCTACGAGAGCGTATGAGTAATTATCCTCGTCAATTTCCATAATGTTGTACTCGGCGTAGAACCGCATAAAGAAACACACTTTTAATTTACTAGGACACGTAGGATCTGTTATTTTGGCTATACCTTTCGCTCGTTTGAAGGAACCGGAAAAATTACCCCAATATCCGCTGTTAACAACTTCTATATCTCCATTCGGGAGAAATGAGTATTCCACGGTAGCCCCTACGAGATTATGCTCAAAGCGATGATCAAAGCGTGCTATTTCAAACCATTTCCCCATATAGCGGTGTAAATCCAAAGTCTGGACGGTTTCTTTGTTTATAATGTGTTGAGTGCAAGATAAATTACACTGCATTATAAGACAGATGAGGCCTATTAGTTTAAATCGCATAGGTTTTTATTTTTATCTCATAATAAACATAGAGAGCCTCTAAAAAGTTTGAAAACGTTCATATTTTAGGATTTTTATTTTTTCGACAATCTGTGCTTTAACTTTTAATTTGAAATTTCTATCCTGTCTGAAGTGAGAAATTCGTAGTTGTGGCATTTCCGGACGATAGATTTAGATCCACGTTTTTATATGTTTTTTTGTATTGAAAATTTCATAGTTATGATTTGGAAAAGTCATAACTATGAAATAAAAAGTCATAACTATGAAATAAAAAGTCATAACTATGAAATAAATGACTCTTTACAGTGAAAAAAATATATGAAGATGTTTTAATTGTAAATGCTTGTTTGAGAGTTAGTAATCGTCAAGATGTCTAACTTTGCGTGTTTGTTTTCAGTTGGAATTTAAAATAGAGAGATATGGATGAGAAAGATTTGGTGGAAGGGATGCGAGAGTATATAAGTCTGTTACAAAAGGAAGGACGGTATTCCTCGGCGAAAAGTTATCAGGATGCGATGAACTCTTTTATACGGTATAGCGGGACGGATCGTATCCCATATACATATATAAATAAGGATACTCTTCGCCGGTACGAGGCTTATTTGTTGGAGAAAGGCTGCATGCGTAATACGGTCTCCACGTATATCCGCCGTTTGCGTTGTATCTATAACAAGGCGGTGGAGAATGGCGAGGCGGCGTTTATCCCCTCTTTATTCAAGGGGGTTTTTACGGGTGTGGAAAGCCAGCGCAAGAAATCCTTGCCTCTGGGTGATTTGAATCGCCTGATGACTGTCCCTGTAAAAGGAGAGAAGTTAAGGAAGACACAGTTGGCCCTTTGTTTGATGTTTCAATATGGGGGAATGTCGTTCGTTGATTTCGCCCATTTGAATAGAGGTAATATCAAGAACGGCATATTGGATTACAATCGCCAGAAGACCGGGACCTCTATGCGGTTGGAGGTCTTGGATACGGCGGAAGCTATGTATAAGGAACTGGCAGGTGAGAGGGCGGGAGGCTCCGGCTATTTATTTCCCTTTTTAAGTGGGACGAAGAACGGCCATGAGGAATATCTCGAGTACAATGCGGCCTTGTCCCGGTTTAACCGGAACTTGAAGACGTTGAAAGAGGTTGCCGGAATAGTCTCGGATGTGACTTCTTACACGATCCGTCATTCTTTTGCCATGGCATTGAAGGAACAAAATGTCCCCATAGAGATGATCAGCGAGTTATTAGGCCATAAATCCATCAAGACAACCCAGATTTATCTGAGAAGTTTCTCGTTGGAGAAAATGACGGTGGTAAACAAGTCTTGCTTTGAGAATGTATATAATTATATGCCAGAGGTGGGATGAGGCTACTTGGGGAGTAGCGTTCATTTCACGGTGCAAATGTAGCAAAAAATAGCAAATAACAAGCAATCATTAGTTTTAGTTTGTGCTCCGGCCTTGATTCTCCTTAAATCTTCGTTCTTATTCCTAGTGTATAGACATGGCAATAGAGACGAAATGATCTCGTATTTCCTACATCATCACGTCCCTTCTAAAAATCGAACATACATTCCTGTAGAGACGGGGCGTGCCCCGTCTCATCCCCTCCAAATGGTAACTTAAAGCTACTATCAGACAGTGGGAGACGGGACACGCCCCGTCTCTACAACCGGGTGATAACCGTTCTCGCACCTTTTACGCTACTCCCCAAGTAGCCTAAGATTTCGAGAGATGGTAATTTTCAGTAATGCCATATTTAAAAATATAAAACGCTGTTTATCAAGATGATGTAAATGATTCTTGGTAGGGCTCTGAATTGCCGTGGGGTCTGTTTTCGGGCCACGGGATAACCACTAGAAAAGATAATCATAGAGATGGATATATTGACAGGCAAGTGCTCGGATAGGTTCATGGCGCATGTTCTGAAGCGACGTGACCAGGAGGCCGTCCGCTGGTACGTGCTCACGCTCCCTACCGCCGGTGGCGGGCGTGACAGGATCAGCCCCTCGAAGGGGCTGGACGCTGAGCTTTCCCGCCGTGAGCGTCGTGGGGAGGCCTTGTTCGAGTATTTCTCCCCCTCGTATGTCGAGGCGAGGAAGGTGGGCGGCAAGATGGTCAACACGAAACGGCCCCTGCTGTACAACTACGTGTTCGTCCACGCCTCGGAGGACGAGATCTTCCGCCTGAAGCGTACGCTTCCCCTGTATAATTTCCTCCCCCGGGTTTCCTCCGGCGGGCGGTCTTATTTCCCGTACCTCTCGGATCGTGAGATGGATACCTTGCGTTGGGTCGCGGCTTCTTACTCCAACGAGCTTCCGGTGTACGTGCCAGATAGCGGCCGCTTGTTGAAAGGCGACCGTGTGCGTATCACCTCCGGCCCTTTTACCGACATGGAGGCGGAGGTGGTGGTGCAGCCGGGCGGTGGGCATAAGGACGTGATGGTGCGTATCCTCGACTGTCTGTGGGTCCCCTTGTTCGAGGTGAGAGCGGGGGAGTATGAGTTGATCGAGCTGAACACGGGGGGCAAGCACGTGTATACCCATTTGGACAACGACCGTCTGTCGGAGGGCTTGCACGATGCCTTGGGCCGTTACCATGCCTCCGGCGTGGTAGTGGATGAGGATGTCCGTCTGGCCCGTGAGGTCCTGCGTGGCTACGCCTCTCTCCGTGGTGAGACCGACGTGATCCGTTGCAAGCTTTACTCTTTGCTCCTTCCAGCCTATCTGCTTTTGGGCGAGTCGGATGAGTTCGATCGTTTGCACGCCACGATGCGCAGCATGCTCCCGGTGATAAAAGCGGGGCAATCCCGTGCCTTGTTGCTGGTCACGCTGTACGGCTGTACGGACAGCAGCCTCTACCAGCGCATGGCGCACGAGGTGGTTGACCCGTGGCTGGACGAGCCTTCTCCCAAGAAAAGTAAGTCTGTGTTGATACGTCGTCTACGTGATTACGACGGTTGGCTGAAACATAATGAATAAGGAATAATTCAAAATTCATACATCATACATCATAATTCAAGACATGTCTTCCCTTCCTTCGGGCATCCGTTTGATGAACCTGTTGCGTGACCATTTGACAGAGATCATGGATCGTGAGCGTGCGAACCTGAACTCAATACACCTGTATTGTACGGGATCTTACTGGGTGTCGTTCGAGCGTTCTGCCTATCAGTTGCGTCGTGTGTTTCCGGATAGCGAGACTACGCCGCTGCGCCTGTTCGCTTATCCGTTCCCGATCGTGATGGTGTCCGTTACGGATCGCTCACTCCGTTTGTACGCCCGTAAACATATCTTGAGGAGGGACGAGACGGATTACAAGCTATTGACCGTCCCCGGGCTTCCCATGGCGGATTACCATGTATGGCACGCTGGCGAGGTGGAAGGCTTGCCCCAGCTGACATGAACTCCAAATATGAAGCGCTGGAAAAGTAATAAACTCAATTATGGTATAATGATTTTGATTGATGGTTGGCAATTAGCATGAAATTTCGTATATTTACTCTAGAGGAAAAATAATTGTCATAAATTAATGAAAGCGGACGTGCTAAATTCGATAAAAGAGACCTTACGTAAGGTGATCTTGATTTCCATCTGAAAGGCACTCATAAGGAAATGCCGTCCGATGAGATGGGCAATGGGGCGATAGACCCCCATGAGCAATCTTAGGTGACTTGCGCCACTAACCTAAGATATTTTACCAACGCACCTAAGATACATGGTGGATGAACCTAGGATATTTTTTTAGTCAAAACAAATGCTTTGGGTCTGTTACGGATCTGAAGTGACTACTTATATACAATAATCATTATGTCAGAGGAAATCAAAATTGCTGTAGCTGGAACCGGTTATGTCGGGTTGAGTATTGCTACGCTGTTGGCACAGCATCATCCGGTCACTGCGGTTGACGTTATACCGGAGAAGGTGGAGACGCTAAACCGGAAGCAATCTCCTATTCAGGATGAGTATATCGAAAAATACCTAAAGGAGAAGGAGTTGAACTTGACGGCTACGCTTGATGGAGCGTCCGCTTATCGTGATGCCGATTTCATCGTTATTGCGGCTCCTACCAATTATGATCCGGTGAAGAACTATTTTGATACGCACCATATTGAGGATGTGATCGATCTGGTATTGAGTGTTAATCCAAGGGCGGTGATGGTGATCAAGTCGACCATTCCGGTCGGATATTGCCGGAGTCTTTATCTGAGATACGCCCAAAAGGGTATTGAGCGACTCAATCTGCTGTTTTCTCCGGAGTTTTTGCGTGAGAGCAAGGCGCTTTATGACAATCTTTATCCCAGCCGTATAATCGTTGGTTATCCCAAATTGCTAAGCGATGAGCAATTCAATGCGGAGAATGAGGCGATCGAGAGGATTGCGGATATTCCGGGTTTGGAGAAGGCTGCCCACACGTTCGCCGCCCTGCTTCAAGAAGGTGCCATTAAACAGGATATTCCGGCGCTATTCATGGGAATGAAGGAGGCCGAGGCCGTGAAGTTGTTTGCTAATACCTATCTGGCTTTGCGTGTAAGTTATTTTAACGAGTTGGATACCTATGCGGAGGTGAAAGGTTTGGATTCGAGTGCCATCATCCAGGGCGTGGGGCTGGATCCTCGTATTGGCACGCATTATAACAACCCTAGCTTTGGTTACGGGGGCTACTGTCTGCCGAAGGACACCAAGCAGTTGCTCGCCAATTATCAGGATGTTCCCCAGAATATGATGACCGCGATCGTGGAGAGCAATCATACCCGTAAGGATTTCATTGCGGACCAGGTGTTGCGCAAGGCCGGCTACTACGATTATAGCGAGAGGAACATTTTCCGGTGCTCCGAAGAGCGAGAATGCGTCGTGGGGGTATACCGTTTGACGATGAAATCGAACAGTGATAATTTTCGCCAGTCCTCTATTCAAGGCGTGATGAAACGTATCAAGGCGAAAGGGGTCAAGGTGATCGTCTATGAGCCTGCATTGAAAGACGGGAGTTCTTTCTTCGGCAGTGCCGTGGTGAATGATCTCGCCCGTTTCAAGGAGATGAGCCACGCCATCATAGCCAATCGTTATGATGATTGTCTGGACGATGTGTTGGGAAAGGTCTATACGAGGGATATCTTCGGTAGGGATTGAATCTTTAGATGATGGCTTTACAAGAGAGGCTGGGAAGGAATAAGACCATACTGGCTAATTTTTCCTATCTGAGTTTGCTGCAGGTATTCGCTATTCTATTTCCATTGCTTACCTATCCTTACTTGCTTCGGGTTATAGGCTTGGAATTGTATGGCGTGATCATATTCGCTCAATCTATAATAAACTATGTATCGCTGGTGATCAACTTCGGGTTCAATATGTCCGGAGCGAGGAACGTGGCGATTTACAAGCAGGATAGGGCAAGATTATCCCGGATCGTCACATCCATTTATTGGTGTAAGTTCATTTTATGGCTTGTTTGCCTAGTCCTGTATTTATCGGTCATCAGTATGGTTCCGTTCTTTGAGGATCATTATTGGGTGTATGTCCTCTCTTTCCTTTTGACATTCAACGAGCTTCTGTTACCTATCTGGTTCTTTCAGGGGATTGAGAAAATGAAATATATCACATTCGTGAACCTATCTGCCCGCCTGTTGTTCGTGGTTGCTATATTCTTGTTTGTCCATCGGCAAGAGGATTATTTGCTGGTCCCCTTGTTAAACGGGATCGGGGCTATACTGGCGGGTTGTCTCTCTTTATATATCGTGTTGGGAAAAGAGAGAGTAAGGTTTTCCTTGATGCCGGTAAGGGAATTGCGATCGGCCTATAAGGAGAGCTTGCCCTTATTTGTTTCGATCCTGTCCACACAGATTTATGTGAACGTTAATAAATTGGTGATCGGTTCTTTTCTGGGGATGTTGGAGGTTTCCATTTATGATATGGCGGATAAGGTGCTTCTTTTGATGAAACTCCCAGCCTCCATGATAGCGCAAGCCGTTTTCCCGAAGATTTCCCGTGAACAGAATATTCGTTTTATCAATCATGTGATGTTCTTGTCGATAGGGATCGCTTTACTTTTCTACATTAGTATGTTCTTCGGTAGTGACTGGTTGGTGTATCTTCTCGCCGGAGAACACATAGAAGAGGCTTCTGTCATTATGCGATTGCTGGGAATCTCTGCGATCTTGACATCTATCAATGGTTTCCTTGGAGGAAATCGTCTGGTCCCGCTAGGCTATTCGTCCGTGTATATGAGAGTGATGGTTGGAAATTGTCTGTTTTTTCTGACGGCTATGGGCTTGTTGTGGCTGACAGGAAGCATAACTATGTATACGGTTACGGTAATGGCCGTAGGGGTGGAAGTGTTTTGCTTTGTGTCGTTAGTTTATAGGAACTGGCGATTAGGGTTGTAGGGTTTAATAAAATAGTAATACTTATTTAGGATATATATCTAAATAAAGTGTTATAACAGAGATTTATTAAGAATATGTTGTTTTTCATTATAGCGTTTTTTCTCTTTTTTTATGTGTATATAAAAAGAATGATAAGGGATAGCTTTTCGAAAAAGGTCATATTGTCTTTTTGGACTATATGGTTTATATCTTTGGTTATATCTACTTTCAATCCTTATGGACTTTATCCGGTATCTGATGAAGTATATGTAATCATGTTACTAAATGTTTCTGCTATTATATTAGGTTTTTCTTCTGTAAAAGTTAATAAAAATATATGTTTAGACAAAAAGGTATATTTATATTCTCGTTCTTTGAATCGGTTTATTTATAGTAAAAAATATTTAATAATACTTTTTGTGTCTATCATTTTATTAGGAAGTCTCCTCGTAAAATATTGGAATGTAGTATTATCTATGAATCTTGTAGGAGTTGATGCTTTTGAAATACTAAATGATGATCTTTATAGCATAGATTTTGTTTTTTATACATTCTTTGCTCCTCCATTGTTTTATTGCTCAAATGCTATATTAGCTTATTGTTTGTTTTTTAAGCGAGTGTATAATCGGATGATTATAATATATATATATAGGATTATGCTCTTATAGGTGGAGGTAGAACGAACTTTTTAGTTCTATTGTTTGCTGTGTTTTTTGTTTTTATGATAACTGGAATTAAACTTAAATTTAAATATATATTTTCGTTATGTGTGTTTAGTTTGTTTATATATGTTGTGATTAGTTATTTTTCTGCTTTTAGGTTTGACATGCAGGAGTTTTCATTGGATACTATTAGAGACGGTTGTGAGCGATATTTGTGTGCGTGAACGCATGGAGGAGCTGTTCGAGGAGCATCGTCCGGATTACGTGTTTCATGCCGCGGCTTACAAGCATGTGCCTATGATGGAGGATAATCCGGAGGAGAGTGTCCGCAACAACGTGGACGGTACCCGGGTGATCGCAGACTTGGCGGTGAAATACGGCACGAGGAAGTTCGTTATGGTATCGACCGACAAAGCGGTGAATCCCACGAACGTGATGGGCTGCTCGAAACGTATTTGCGAGATCTACGTGCAGAGCTTGGATCAAGCCATCAAGGATGGGAAGGTGAGCGGTCGCACGCAATTCGTGACGACTCGTTTCGGCAATGTGCTGGGATCGAACGGTTCCGTGATCCCGTTATTCAAGGAGCAGATCAAGCGGGGCGGTCCGGTGACGGTGACGCACAAGGATATCATTCGTTTCTTCATGCTGATACCGGAGGCTTGTAAGCTGGTCCTAGAGGCCGGTACGATGGGTAATGGGGGAGAGATCTTCGTGTTCGATATGGGTAAACCTGTACGGACCGTGGATCTGGCTGAGCGGATGATTCGTCTGAGCGGGGTGAAGGGAATCGAGATCCGGTTCACGGGATTGCGAGACGGGGAGAAGTTGTATGAGGAGGTACTCAATGAGGAGGAGACCTCCAAGCCTACTTTTCATCCGAAGATCAAGATCGCCCAAGTCCGTGCGTATGACTATGCTGACGCCAATCTGCGGATTGATGCCTTGGTACATGCTTGTGCCGTGGAGGGGGATATGCGGATCGTGAAGCGGATGAAGGAGATCGTTCCTGAGTTCAAGAGCCAGCATTCTAAATATGAGGTGTTGGATGAATAGAGCGAAATAAAAAGTAAATTGCGCTTAAAATAATAGTATTATATAAATGATATTCAGTTGTTTAATCGTCTTCGATGTCTTTGAGGCTTTTATGGATTTATCCGTGAGGGCCTATGCTATTAATGTTGATTTAAATATAGCGTCAAAAAAGAAGAGCCTCCCCAGAGGCATTTGCAAGAAAAGAGAAGGAACCATGTGGGTTTTGTGATGAAAAGATAGGATGATAGAGATTTTGTAGAATCGATATAAGGTCAAGGTTTTGTACCGGTCTTCTTTTCCCGTAAAGGGATTTAGAAGGCCGGTTCTGTTTTTATATATGTATTTGAAAATCCGTATGTAAGTACGGTGTCCGGCCATATGCGGCGCAGGGATAAACATTCCCCCTGCGTTCGCATGATGAAAAAGATCTATGAGCGTTTGAGAGAGAGATTGGGGCATAAGCCCACGGTGAAGAATTTTGACGCGTTCTTGGTAACGTTGGGGCCGGATGAGCGGGAGTCTTGGAAAATGGATGTGTGTAGTTTGGGATATGGAGATTATTATAGGAAGATGCCCGGGGCGTACCGTAAATTTATCCGGAAGTATATGGAGCATGACCGGGAGTGCGAACGGTGTTATATACGTAAGTATACGGTGCGTGGTGATTTGTTGTATTCCCCATTTCGTCCGGAACTCTTGTTGGAGCTAGTGAAGCTTGTGGAGTTTACGGATCGTGAGACTTCCCCTTCCTCCTTGGAAATAGCCTCTTGCCTGTTGATGGGGTTTGATTATCCGGGCTCGGTGCGTGGCTTGGCTTCTCATTTGCGAGAGGCGGGGCATTCTGCGGAAGCAGTCTTGGTGCTCGCTGGAAAGAGGGAGGTGACGGATGAGTTTTAAAAGAGATATGGATTTGAATGTTAGTTAAGAATAGCAGGTTTTTATTGTCTTTGAAAAGAGGTATTTTTGGTTTTTTATTTTTAATTAGTTGAATATTACTTGTTTGATGGATAAAACTACGAACGTTCGTCTCTTCTGGGCCATCTTACCTTTGTGTCGTGCTCCATAAGGGGTATATAACCATAAAAATTAAAAGATATGGCACAAGGTTTTAAGTTGGTGTTGCGTCCGTCGAAGCCGGGCGAGAAGGATTCAGAGAAAAAGTTTTATGCGGTGTCGAAAACGAATGGTACCTCTAGTATGAAAACGCTATGTAAGTTGATCTCGGCACGTAGTACGGTGTCGTCGGCAGATGTGAAGGCGGTATTGGATAACCTTAATTTCGTGTTGGATATGGAGCTTCAGGAGGGGCGTATCGTAAGGCTCGGCGATTTCGGGAGTTTTCGGATCTCGGTGAGCAGTGATGGTGTAACAGATAAAAAGGATTTCAATTCGAGTATGCTGCGCCCGCCGCGTATCATTTTCACTCCGGGAGGTGAGTTGAAGGATACGAAGAAGACACTGGAGTACTCACGGATCTCCCAAGATGGTACCACTGCGGAGGCTGGTGGCTCTGATAGTGATAGCCCGAGTGAGATTTAACGTGCAACTGGTAATGGCCGTGCTACTTTGCGTGGCCGGCCTTACCTTAGTGTTCTGTGGTTTTTGGGTGGCTCCTTCCGGTGAGATAGATAACAGCGTACTGGTCGCATTTGGGGAGATCTGCACGTTTGCCGGCGCGCTGTTTGGGGTGGACTACTCTTATAAATTGAAAATTAAGGATTGAAAATTTGAGTTAAGATGGAAAAGGATGAGAAGAGATTGACAGAGCATTTTCGTATGGACGAGTTTGTTTATAGTGCGATGGCGGTGGAACTTGGACTTAATAATGCGTTGCCTTCGGAGGTAATACCGGCGATACGGAATCTAACGGTGCGGTTGTTGGAACCTTTGCGTATATATCATCGACAGCCTATGTATATCATGAGTGGCTATCGAAGCGAAGAGTTAAACCGATTAGTGGGAGGTGCCCCTAGCTCGCAACATATGAAGGGAGAGGCGGTAGACATTTACACGGTGGATCGCAACCGACTATTGGAGGACTTGGTGGCAAGCTGCTTGAATTTTGATCAGGCGATCCTTTATCGTACGAAGGGATTCATACATCTTTCATTAAAAAAACATGGGGTAAACAGAAAACAGATTTTATTTAAATAGGAGGGGGTATGAGTGGATTTTGGAAAAAAGGATACTATATATTGTGTTTTATCGTACGTACATTATATAACTTGTTAAGTCTTGAAAAAAAGCCTAAAAAATAATGCCCGATAAATTTGGATCGTATGTTTTATAGCATTACTTTTGCACCCGCATTCGAGAGAGAACGGCGCTTCAGAAATGATGGAAACGTGGAGGTATCCTTGGGTAGGGGATGAGGTTGGCTGGGCCAAGCGATAATTTCCAACCGCCCGGAGATCGACGAGAGAAAATAAATCGAGAATTTTTCACCGAAAAATTTGGAGATTAAAAAAAAGTCCTTACCTTTGCAGCCGCAATCGAGAAACGATAGCGAGAGAGTTCTTTGAGAGATTTACATAATTCAACAAGTAGTACAAGTATTAGGAAAATTAATTTTCCGGATTGATACCGTCAAGAAGAGGTATGACTTTGGACTACGATAAACGGATTCCGGAGCGAGGATATGATAAAACAATTTAAACAACGAAGAGTTTGATCCTGGCTCAGGATGAACGCTAGCGACAGGCTTAACACATGCAAGTCGAGGGGCAGCGGGGGTAGCGATACCCGCCGGCGACCGGCGCACGGGTGAGTAACGCGTATGCAACTTGCCTATCAGAGGGGGATAACCCGGCGAAAGTCGGACTAATACCGCATGAAGCAGGGATCCCGCATGGGAATATTTGCTAAAGATTCATCGCTGATAGATAGGCATGCGTTCCATTAGGCAGTTGGCGGGGTAACGGCCCACCAAACCGACGATGGATAGGGGTTCTGAGAGGAAGGTCCCCCACATTGGTACTGAGACACGGACCAAACTCCTACGGGAGGCAGCAGTGAGGAATATTGGTCAATGGCCGAGAGGCTGAACCAGCCAAGTCGCGTGAGGGATGAAGGTTCTATGGATCGTAAACCTCTTTTATAAGGGAATAAAGTGCGGGACGTGTCCCGTTTTGTATGTACCTTATGAATAAGGATCGGCTAACTCCGTGCCAGCAGCCGCGGTAATACGGAGGATCCGAGCGTTATCCGGATTTATTGGGTTTAAAGGGTGCGTAGGCGGCC
>NZ_JH976511.1:0-73465 GCF_000307475.1 Parabacteroides sp. D25
CTGTTGCCGGACCAATCCGCGTAAAATATTGAGATAATTTAATCATCATATAACAGTTATGTCAATACTTCACTAAAAAATTACCGAAGTATTGTTATGGTGGACTGTCGGCTGAAAAAAGGCTCTCCGGCTAATTACTTTATAATTGAGGCGGTACAGTGTTGGATGAATAAAGAGGGCAAGACAGAAACGCTGTCTTTGCTGCGAGGCATGTCTATATTTTATTATGATGCATGGATATATGGAAGTTCTTTGGAATTGCGTAAGCGGAATGTGCATCATGACCGTATTTATGATATTTGCCCGGCGGTTATCTATCCGAGAATGAAAGTGATACCCGAACTTACGAGGAATGGATTTAAGGGTGCCTTTTATGATATTTGTCCGAGTTCCTTCTTTATGACATTATTAACTGATAATCGGATGGAGATATTATATAAGGCAGGGCAAATGAATTTGTTCTTGAGATTTTTAGAGAGAAAATACGGTATGGATAAGTATTGGACATATATAAAAATCTGTTTAAGGCATAACTATGTGATACATGATGCGGACTTGTGGCTGGACTATGTGGATATGCTGATAGAAAATAAATTAGATGCGAGAAATCCTCATTATTTGTGTCCGTTAAATGTAGAAGAAGCGCATGATTGGGTGATGGGGAAATGTAAGAAAAAATATTCTGAAAAGGATGAAAAAGACTATATTGCTGCCAAATCACGTTTCTTTAATCTTTCGTTTGCGGATGGAAATATTATGGTTCGGGTATTGGAAAGCCTTTCGGACTTTTATAAAGAGGGAAAGTTGCTGCATCATTGTGTATTCAGCAACGCCTATTATAAGAGAGAAGATTCGTTGATAATGTCGGCAATGGTGGATGGAAGGCGCATGGAAACGGTGGAGTTTTCACTTAGCAGGATGGAGGTGTGCCAGTGCCGTGGAAAGTCTAACCAATTATCAGCCTATCATGATCGGATTCTGAATTTGGTACGGGATAATATACCGTTGATAAGAGAAAGGATGGTAGTGTAATGAATAGCCCACACATTTAAATGTGTGGGAGTTCTTTTTGGGAATACGCCCCAAAAAGAACCCAAAAAACGTTGTCGCTACAACACATCGTTACGCTCGGATTATTTGCTTGCCGACTTTAGTTTTCCGATACATTTTTCCTTGTCGGGGGACAATAGGAAAGAAGCCGTCTTTTTCTGCTGCACCCCTGAGTGTGGCTGGATGATGGCATACCTGCATTTTAATATCTTGCCGATAACTTCCGTACTGTCACGGTGCAGGTAGTTGGCTTTCATGGCATCCGTTGCTTTCAGGCTTTTTTCGGCTTCCATATAGGCGGAAAAGGACGGTTTGAATAGGGCACGGGGACTTTCCGCTTTCTGTATGACAGCGGATAATTGTGCGCTTTTGTTGTTCAGATAGCGCAGGCTGTCCGATACGGTGACATCTTCTGTTTCCAGCACTTCCAGTAGTTCGAACTTTAAATCCGTCCAGGTACCGTGAGAATCTGTCTGAATCCATTCTGCAATGGCTTTCTCATAGCCGGGTTTGCTGCATGAGGAAAAGGCAATGAGCAGCATATAAAAAAATAAGTGCTTGATATTCATATTGACCTGATTTTATTGGTTGTTGTATTTATGTGATTGAGCAAATCTATGAGGTTACTGGCCGCCATCCGTGGAGGTATAGATACCACACGAGACTTTCAAATCATCGTTCCAATCCTTGTTTTCCGAAAGTTCGACGTTCTTCAGTTCCTGTACCTTGTTGCGGAGTTCATCGTTGCTCAGGCTTTCGACATCAGTCGTATCGCCATGAAAGTAACGATGCAGCCATAGGGTGTATTTGTGTCCTTGCTTGTCGTTGTCAAAGATGCTCCGAAGCTCCTTTACCTGGTTTTTGTCAAGAATCAGGCGTAATAGCCTCATTTGTCCTTCCGTGAATGTCCCTTCCGTAGATACATATACGAGATTGAGGTCGCTTCCGGAATGGCATAGCTGATAGTGGGAGATACAGTCGATAAATGACTCCCCGATGTATAGAATGTCTATCGGGCGGCTTTTGTCATGGTTGCTGGTCGCCAGACAGTCGAACTTGCCACCGAGAATACCCTTGAACGCCTCATTCCGCTGTGAAATGGCTTGTACACCGTTTTCATTGTACATCTTGATACACACGTTTCGGTAAACACTCCCTTTGTTCTTTACTTCACGGATAAAGAAAGTGTCTTTGAAGAACCGGCTTTCGATGCTTTCTTTCAAGATACCTCTTTTTGAGAGATAGTTTCCTTTGTAAGTTTGCAGTTGGCGTAGGTAGAAATGCAGTTCGTCCGTTCCCATGCTTGTGTTACCGACTTCATACCGGCTTTTTTCGGGTGTCGTGATGCGGTTGGTGTTGATGTAGTTCTGAAGGATCTCTCCCACCTCGCGCAAGGTCGGCATTTTTCCGGTTGTTTCAAATAGATGTTCCTGCATCAGATCCATGATGCTTCGGCCACGCACGCTGTCGCTATGCACGTCCCAATAGGTATATTGGTTCTGTGAGTTCCGCTTGATGACGATGGTATGCGTTCCGTTGCTCATTTTGGGACAAGAGTTGGAAGAGCCTTCCACGATTTTCCATCCCAGCTCCAGCAGGAAATCGGGCAGAGAAATGGTTGTTTTTATCTGATTGAAATCGACTTTCATACGATTGACTGGATTAGTTGAATCTCATTTTATCTGAGTTTAGATTATAAATGAGAAAGATTATCTTTCATAAAGATAATAAATATCATCTAAATACGAAAGAGAAAATATATGTTTTTTTGATTTTATTTCACGGTACTGTAAACCAAATCTACCGTGTTGTCTATACTGGGAACGGCCTCTAGCTGTTTACTCTGGTTGAACACGCTTTCACCGTCTTTCTTTACTTGCAGGGTGATGGTTGCGTTCTCTTTGGAATAGAGGATGCCTTGGACGGTAATTTGGCTGACTGGCTTTTCCGTACTGTATTCCACTTTATCGGTGAAGGTCTGATCTACGGAAAATGCGGAGGTGCCGGTGCGTTTGTTCCTGAATTTCACGCCGTCAAGATTGTATATATGTACACTGCCTTTGGGTGAGGTGCCGGTTACGGCTACGGTGATGTGATACATACCGGCTTTGTCTGTTTCCGGTTGGATTTCCTCTCTGTTGCATGAAGCCGCCAATAAGCAGGCTGCCACTAATAATGAATGGATTTTTCTCATGGTAGGATTCTTTTGTTGAATGTTATCGGATGATTTTTTGTTCTGTCTTATGTGTCCCGGCTGCCGGAACTGCTGACTTTTCTTTTAATTTGTCCTCTATCTTTTTAAGGATAGCGTTGACATCTTCAATGATTTTAATGTAGTTCTGCTGGATAATCTCTTCCAGGATTTCCAGTTCCATCTCTTCTTTGCCGTTGCCTAGTTTGACCGGCAAGGAGAAACGGGGTATCTCCTTCTCTTCAAAACGGCACATATCCATCTGCACGTTGAAGAATGGCGGCTTGCCTCCGGCAATCTTGCCGATGAAGTGCCCGGCTGCTTGCCCGGCAATGTCCCTTGCCTTTAAGACCTTTTCTTTTTGCAGGCTTTCCGTTACGCTGCCGCTTCCACTTGTCTGGTGGGAATAGGATTCCTGTGCCTCTTTTTTCTCGCCAAGCAGGTTCTCAATGTCCTTGGCCGTCTTCTCGTTTCCGGTCATGCCGTAGGCTTGTGTTCCGCAAGAGGCTTTCAGGATGTTGGCACTCTTCTCTCCATAGTCCCTGACCGCTTGGTTGAAGTCCTGGACGGCAAGGATGGTGGCGACATTGTGTTTTCGGGCGGTACCGATGAAGGTGTCGATGCCTTGTAACAGGATGGTCGGAAATTCATCTACCATGAATACGCTGGTTGCTTTGCCGGGATTGTTCATCTGCGACATCAGTACGCTGCCGATGCAGGAAATGGCGGGAGATACGGCCTCCTTGATGGTGGGCGCATTGCCTACGCATAACAGCGTTGGGTGTTCCTTGTTGGTTATATCCAAAGAGAACTCTTCTTCGGGAAGTGGTGACAACACCCAGAAGATGTATTTGTTGTTCAGGAGTACCAGCGGAGTCTGTGCGGATGATACGGCTCCGGCTGTCTGCTGTTGTGCGCCCAACTTCCAGGCGGTCAGCATCGAGGACATGTTCAATGCGATTTCAGGATCTTCCGACAGCCAATGGAATACCAGGTTGCTGTCCGAAAGGGCAAGGGCTATCACATGGGGCAACGTACAGATGCCAAGCTCCCTCTCCTTGAAACATTTGTAGGCGATTGAATAGACGTAGTTAATGGCATTGTTGGCCCAAAAGTCTGTTTTTTCTTTCCAACTGGCTTCCAGATTTTTCATCAGCGTGATGATGATGTTACGGATGAATAGCGATTCGTTGCCCTTTGACATATATTTCGGAGAGAGTACGTTTACCCTGACCGTGCGTGACATATCCACGAAATTGATATAGGCGAAACGGGGTGTATCCACTCCTTTAGCCCGGAAGTATTCAATGCTTCCGTAGGCGATACGTGAGAGGATGGGTGACTTGTCCTTGGTGGGATCACCCTCCCAGTCGTACACGAATCCGGCATAGTTGCGCTCGGCGCACTGGTAGATGATTCCCTTGATCCAGCTTTCCGATTTACCGCTTCCCGGACCGCCGTCAATATAGACATTCTGCTGCGGCTTATGGATGACCAACGGCCCGGAGGCGGTCTCAAAGCGGAAGTAGAAAGCTGATTCTTCCCGGCTTAACCCGAAAATGCTGTCATCGGATTGGGCATGGCGCCGGATGAAATAAGGCAGAGTCTTGATGACAAGCAGCGTGTACGCCACAAACACAGTAGGAAACACAAATAGGTTATACCACGCTGATAACCGGCTGAATCCGATAACCAGCATGGATGCCGAAACCAATGTCATACTGGTGTAACCCCATTTCTTGTTTTCGTCTTTCACCTTGCCTACCGGGAAGAGAAAAGCAAGACCGCCGATCAGGATGACGTAGAGAAACCGGAATAGGGCATCCTTTTCCATCAGCCTTTCCCACATGGCCGGATTACGTAGTGGAGCGTATAATCCCGTAACGATAGCCCACTGAAACAGTACGGCTGTCCCGATGAGCGTGGATAGCAGGATCAGGATGAATGACAGGTCTTTCTTTTCTCTTTCCATGGCCGTTGCAGTTATTGGGGTTGTCCGGTTGCCGTTCCGTCACCGTTCTCTTTTTTCTCAGCCTTTCCCAGTAGCTCAATGCGTGAGACGGTCAGGCTGACGGATGGGATGTGGCTACCGTCATCCTTCTGGAATACATCGGCATACACATCGCCGCAGACATATACCTGTGTCCCTTTTTTCAGATACTCAAAGACCTTACTCTCGTAATTTACGAAGCAGCATACCCATAGGGTCTGTTCCTCGTTGTTCACGTTCTTGTACTTGGTGGATACATGGAAGTTGAATCCTTTTCCGTTCTTGTTCTGCCGGGCATCCGCACCGACATAACCGATAATTTGTCCTGTAAACATAATGATGGTTTTTAAAAGTTTATAATCCGAGCTGTGGCTCATTCGTATTTTTCATGGCCGGTTCCGCTTCCATGACAGGCAGCGAAATGCCGAAAGTGCCGTATAGTGTTTCAAGGTTGCTTGCCGTGGGATGGTTGGCGGCGAGGCTTTCCAATTGTCGGGATGAAGGAATAAAACCTTCATTCTTCATCTGCTCCAATACCGGACGGTTGTCTTGCAGGACGGCCAGCGTAAACCGTTCCTCCGGTGTGAGGTACTGTTCCATCCGTGAGGCGTGTTCCTGAATCATATTACTGGCTTTGCCTACATCGGCAAGGATGTTATAGATGAATTTGGGATCTTCTTTCAAGGCTCCCAGCCAGTGCTTCAGATACATGGCATTCTCTTCCCGGATATAGGTGGATATGCCCAGGCTTTGCCCGACGGTAGCGGAGGTGAGTTCGGCAACCAGTTCCTCTTTGGCATATTGCGTGTCTCCGAAAATCACGCCTTTTTCCCGGTTCAGATGCTCAGGCTCTCCAGTCGAGTGCGCCATCTCATGAAGTAGTGTGGAGTAAAAATTCTCTCCGTCCTTAAACTGCCCCTTCAGGGGTACGACAATATGGTTTTCTTCTCCCCTTGCATGGTAAGCACTATTTCCTTCCTTGGAATAAATGGGGCAGATCCATTGCTGTTCCCGTACCATCGCATCGATCAGAGGCACGGTGAGCATCCCTTGCTCATCCTTGATGGCCGGTATCTTGAATTGCTCCTTCAATGCTTCCCATTTCTCCGGTTTCGTTTCCTGAAGATTGGTCTGCTGTACGTTGAACACATTGTATGTCTTCAGAAACGGCGTGACCTTATATTCCTGCTGCTCGTTTTTATCCAGGTTCTTATATACGTCGAAAGGTATTTTCTTTCCGTTCTTGTCTCTTACTGAGAAATTCCAGTAAATGACCGGGAATGACTTTTCTCCTTTCAGTATGTTAAGGCCGCTGTCCTTGGCTTGCATGAAGGTCATATAGACCGGCAGGCTGTACTGCTCTTTTTCCGAAAGTAGAAACAACATGAAGGAATTTACTCCGTTGTAGGTTCTTCCCTCGATATTTTGCGGAAGTCCCCCACCCTTTATCCCGAACCAAGGCTTCTGCCAGTTATCTTCCACCTGCTTTATCTTCTCGATCATCAGTTCGGCGAAACGCTGTAATGCTTTGTCATTTGCTGTATCCATGATTTATTGGTATAGATTTCTGTTCTCGTAATCAAGCAGCCATTCTCTGGCCGTTTGGTTGTTTGTCTCTTGATGCTTGGCGGCCATCTCTTCTTGATAGGCCTGTGCAAGCTCTTCCTGTGTAAGTAGAAACTCTAAGTCACTGATTTCTCCTGCAATGTTTTTCTGTACTAATTCATCGTAATCCATAATTCCTGATTTTTTAGGTTATAAGTCATTGAAAGCCCGGTTGATGGTGCTGGCTATCGGACGGGCCATTTCCTTGCTGTTGTCGGGTTTGGGTGTGCTGGCCAGTTTGACATCTCCCAGTGTCTTTGTGCTGCCTTCCATCCCGAAAATCTTTTGTACGGCTATCAGCGTGTTGGCTTGCACACCCGTTTCACGCATCCGGGTAAGGTCTTGTTGGGTGAGCCGGTACTCTTCTTTCTGTATCTCTTGGATGACATGAAAGTTGTCGGTCTGTGCGGCATCCAACAGACGTGCGGCCTGCCTTTCATGTTCGCCCTGTTCTTCCGGCTTGGTGCCGAACAGCTGGATGACTTCATGGGTTTGCCTTTCATCCAGACCGTGTTCCTTACCGATTCCTTTGATAAACTCTTCACTGGGTTTATATCCTTCCTCTTTGAGCTTCCCGATTTTTTCAAAGTCATGTTTGCCCACCGCTTCCTTAAACTCGGCTTCCATATTGCGCCCCTCTTCGTGTTTTTGCTCTTTTGCAGCCTCTATGTTGGCCGCATGGGCTTCCAGTTTGGGGGGCATGGCCTTGATCAGCTCTTGTGCCTTGCCGGGAGTGATACTCTGTATGTTCTGTATCATGACTCCTTTCCTGTCATCCGTCAGTTGGATGTCGGCAATGAAGTAGCCTTCCGGACTGTGCAGCAGCTTGTTCTCCAGTGCATGGCCGTTGGCGAGCAGGTATTTGTCGGCTTTGGTTAACTTGTAGCCGCCATATTCGCTGGTCTGCCCGATGATGTCGGGAATCTTGATTTCCTGGTTGGTGCGCAGGATGACGGAGTTCAGATCCCGGTCAACTTGCAGCAGGATGTCCTTCTTATTTACGGTGATGGGTACGATGTCACCGGCAAGCAGCTGTTCTTTCTCTTTCTTGCCCAACTTCTTTCCCAGCACCTTGTCCGGGATAATCAACGCCTCTTTGCGGTAGAATACGGAGATTCCGTCATCGTTGAAACGGAGCTTCCCCGGTTTGCCGTGTATCTCCATCAAATCAGACATGACACCCTTTTCCTGCTTGGTGCCTTTCCCGTCGAAGATGTTCCCTTGCTTGTAGGCGTATTCATAGAGCGACTGTCCGGTGTAGCATACCTTCAGGCGATGGTCGATGACGGTAAAGCCGTCCTTGTCATGTCCCTTCAGGTTCTCCCACCGCTTGATGCTGATGCCCTCCTTCTCCAGCTCGGCGACATATTTAGGATCATTGGCACGTTCCTTGTCAAAAAGGGCGGATACACGTTCTTTTGATTGGTCACGAAGGCTTTCATCGTACTTTGCTCCGGCTTTTTCCCTGATTTCGCTTACGCTCATGCTCAGCTCTTCCCCGTCTTTGCGGAACCGGAAATATCCGTCCCGGTATTCGGTCTGATAGCCCAGTGATTCGGCGATGCCGCCGAACTGTCCCACGTTGTCGAACATATAGGTGTCTAATGCTTCTCTCAGTTTCATGGCTGTGGCTTGTATAAGGGTTCTGCGGAAAGGATGTATTCGTTCAACACGGCCAGCTTGATGTGCCGCCCCCCGTTTCGCTCGTAAATCTCGATCTCGAATACCTTATCATCGGGTATCGTGAATTTGTCGAAACCAAGTATCAGCCGGTTCTGGCTCTTGCCCTTGATTTTCGTGTCAAAATCTTTCTGATAGATAGGTTCGATGGTCGTTTCTTGCTGGATGACGTTCTTGCTCTTCTTCTGGTCACGCTGGAAACATTTGACAAACTCGATGTCGTAGTCGATGTATGATTTGTTTTTCAGGTCAAAGATGAAAAACATGAAGCCCTCATGCACATACAGATTGGCCATTGACAACTCAAACTTGTTCTCGATGACCCCCAGGCTGTAGATGTTGCGCTTCTTGGTGCGCAGCTCTTGGATGCATCTTTCCATTTCCTCACTGTTCACATCCACATGGGCGGTATATTTGCGCTGGTCATCGAAATTGTAGGTGAATACGGAGGTGTTGCCCCGTTTGATGGTGATGTGGTAAGTGTTCATGGCCTTATCCACCACAAACAGGTTGGAATATGCCACGGCATCTTTGGCGGTTGATACTTTCAACTGGTTGTTGTAGGTGGCCAGAGTGAAGGACACCTCGTTGCCGGGCGTTCCGTAAGCGATGTCCTCCGGAAAGAAGAACTCGGCCAGATGGAGGTCGCTGACTTCTGCTTGATAGTCATGGTGCTGCCATTTCCTGTTGTCCTCGTAAATGTTCGGGTGTGAATCCGTGCCGCTTTCGGGAAGGTAGCGGATGTGATAGGTGTAAACGCTTCCGTCGATGCAGACTACGGTCAGGTTGGTCTCTTCGGTGAATCCTTCCGCTTGCGCCGAGAGCCTGACGATATGGGGTGCCTCTTCTACCCGGCTGGCCATGACAAGCTCCTGCTCGCCAATGGCGATGTCCGAGACCTGTGCGGGAAAGACCAGGTGCTTCACGCAATCGAAAGTGATGTGTATCTCTTTCTGGCTGATGGCTTGTTGCCGGGGTTTGACGCTTTCCTGAGCGGAGAGCGACAGGCTGCACGCAAGGCAGCAGAACAATAGGCGAATGTATTTCTTCATGTTGTCGATATGTTAAACGGTTCTTGAAAAAAAGGCTGTGAATACGGTGATGCACCATAACAGAAGCAGGGTGATACCGAAAGAAACGGTCAACGGACGTATCTCCTTGAAGGATTTCCCGCTACAGCGCGATACATAGATGCGATAGCCGAAAAAGACCGCAGACAAGGCAAGCAGGTAATTGAGAATGTCTATCATAATTTGTCTATCAATGTTTGAAGGGGATGATTTTTCTTGTTCGTTTTCTCTTGTTCCATTTGCTCATAGAGCTTCTGTAACTCCGCTTGCACGGCTTGCCTGCGCAACTTCGATTCCTGACTCTCTTCCTGGATATACATTTCGTAGTTGGACTTGAGATGTACCTTCACTTGTGAGAGGCTCATGTTCAGGATTTGCTTGGCTACCTGGGTGGTGGCGTTGACTACGCTGGTCACTTCGCTGGCCATCGTGCCGATGGAAGAGAGCGGCATGTCGATGTTCTGTACAAGACCTTGTTCCATACGCTTGGCTGCACTGGCCTTCAGGTTATTGGGCAGGTTCAAACCTTCCATGGCATCATTGTCGAAGACAACCACCGATACGGGATTAAGGTTGTCTCCTACCTTCAGGTTGCTGACCACCACATCTAGGCGGTTGGCTCCCAAAGTGGCGACACCGTAAAACAGCGTGTTGGCCGGTATCTTCATGCCGGATAGGGTTACGTCCTGAAGCAACCGCATCCGTACCGTACTGCCCGTGACTACGGTCTGGTCGCCGTGGATGCAAGCCCTGAAGAGGTTGCTGTTTCCCGGTGCGGAGGTCGGTTGGCGGCGTACACGCTTGCCGTTTTCGGCACGGTAGATCGGGCCTTTTTGCATCAGGCTGTCGGTGGATGGATGGCCGGAAGGGTTGGAGGCGGCTTTCTCCGTTTTTCCCTCTTGGTCATAATTGACAATCCGTTCATACATGCGCTTGCGGTATTTGTCGGATTCTTCCAGCTCTTTACGGATGCGTGAGTTCTTCTTGGCTTCCCGGATAATCTCGTTGAGCGCCTGCTCGTCCTCCAGTCCGTCCAGTTGGCTTTCCAGCTGATGAGAGAAGCGTCCGTTCCGGCCACCTCCGTATTCTGCCATGACTTCGCTGTACGGATCGTTCTGCATACGGCGGATGCGCTCCAGTGTGGCACGGTCATACCGTTCCTGCTGGTTTTGTAGCTCGAAGTAAAAATCAGATCCTTTGACCTGAGACTCTTTCAAGATGCGTGCCTTCTCCTGCTCTTCCAGTTTGTCCTGCTTATAGGCTTCCATCTTGTCGTTCACCTTGTCGGCCATTTCCGACTGTGGCTCCAGAAAGGCTTGCGAGGCGGCCTGTTTGTCACTCCCTGACATCCCGTTCCCGTTCTCACGGATGAAGAATACATAAAGGAAGAGGATGCCCAGGATTACCGGGATGGCCATCAACAGCTTGTTCTTGTCTTTGATAAGTTTATTCGGTTCCATGGTCGGTTGGTTTAGAGGTTTCTGACTGGTTTTCATTCTTGCCCGGAGAAGTTGCCTGCGATGTGTTGGCGCCGTTGTTTTCCACGGGTTCGGAATAGCGGACAATCCAATCTTCTATCTTGGCTCCGTGCACATTTTCCTCGCTGCGGGACAGCATATCATAGATGGTGAACTCCGCTTCGATATTACGTGAGATGCTTCCCCGTGCCCGGTACCCGGTTTGCGTGAAGATTATCTTTCCGGAAACGGGTATCGTTTGGGTGTTAATCTTTACATCCTTGATGCGTACCCCGTAACGGATATTCTTTTGTATGAGTGAGTTCAGCATATTCACATCGTTGTACTCATTCAACAGCTCCTTCCCCTTGTTGCCTATGAGGTTGAGCGCAAGCGAAATGTTCTTCTCGTAGCTGCTCTCGTCAAAGGCATACCAGTGGGTTACGAAGGTCTTTACATGGTTCATGTATTCGTATTGCCGCATATCGCTGGCAGACAGGCTGCTTGCCTCATAGACTTCTCCCTGCCTGTCGATGACGAGAGCCTGGCCGTATGCTTTTTCTATTTTGTTGATAAGGAAGATGATACTGCAGGCAAAAGCGATAGTCAGGATGATGCAGTACCCGGCTGAAAGCCGGATAGTCAGCTTGACCGCATCATCTGCTCCTTTGAATTTCATCAGATTCATAGTTCTATTTTTTATTGTTGTCGTTTATGAAACTTGCCCCGATAGAGGCGGCACCGCCTACGTTGGTCAGCTTGTCGCCTGCCGCTGTGCCTCCCATCAGGGCGATGGTGGCCGCCGTGGTGACAATTGACACGGTTTTCGAAATGATTTTCCCGGCATCGTTGTGTCCTACGATTTTGGAGGATAGCCAGAAACAGCTGCAATAAGCACCGATCAGGGCGAGATCCATTCCTAAATATTGTATCTGCTGCGTAGCTGCGTCCACCATGTCGGCACTTTCCGTATAGATGGCCTTGAAGGTCTGCCACATGATTTGGTTCAGGATATTGATGACGGTGAATACCATACAGGCGGAGCAGAGCGTACCGAACCAGATACTCAACTGTTTCTGAAAGACCGGCAGCATGCTCACGGCAAATACGAACGGGCCGAGAATGACCAGTAGCTTGACAATGACCACGCCGATACCTAAGATGACTACTTGTATGATTCCTACCAGTAGGGCGGAAATGCCATGAAGTACAAGGGTGGCGAGGTTGGCGGGATTGAGCAGCTGCACAATCTTCTCCACGCTGGAGCGTACACCGGTCATTTCGTCCTCTTCCATCTTTTTATCCAGTTCGTACTGCATGGCGCCGGTGTTGTCTTCTCCGGCTGCTACCTCCGACTGGAGGCTGTGTTTGTCGTATTCGGCAATCATCTCTCCTTGTTCGGTGGCTGATTGTGCCATGAACTGGGCAAATTCCTGCGCACGCTCGGAGGTCAGCGAGGTGGCTTCGTTAATTACTTCCATCGTGCCTACGATGGTTTGGGCGATGGGGGTGTACATACTCAGGCAGAAGAACAGTACCAGGCAACGGGTGATTTCCATCATGTCGGGAAATTTGTCCTCATTCGGGCTTAACAGCTGGCTGGCTCCGTGATAGAGATAGTTGTATGCCAGGTTACAGATAAAACATATGACACCAACACCGAAGGCGATGACCGTCATTTGCGAAACGAGTTCCATTGTCAGGCCGTCCGTGATCTGGAGTCCCCAGAGAAAATTGTCTTGATTCATAACGCTTTAATTGGTGTGTCGTGTGAAAGCGGCCAGCCGTCCCTGATAGTAGGTCTTCCGGTTATGCCCTTTCATGGATTTGTAAATGACCGTGGAACGCACGGATTCGTTAAACTCTCGCATTTCTTCAGCTGCCTTCTCTACCGATTCCTTCACTTGCTCGATGAATGACATGCGTCCTTCCGAGTTCATCGAGAAGTAACTGGTCACGGTGGCTACCTTGAACAGCAAATCGGTACTCAGGCTCAGGTTGACGGTTACACGCTGAAAATTAAGAAATTTCAAACAGTGGTAATTTGAACCTACATTCAGGTAAAAACTGTAGTCACTGCTTAGGCAGGCTACATCGTCAAGTAAATCGGCCAGTTCTTTCAGTGACTTGAGTTCCTTCAGCTGGTCGATTTTTTGCAGGCCAAGCCTCAGTTCCTGGGCGTCTATCATTTCATTGATTTGTGCGACCCATTTATTGACATTGGTGATCCATTCCGTTGAATTCAGCAGGGTGTGTCCGGGATCATGCACGACAAACTGGGCATGAACGCTGCCGGTTCCCATCAACCCCATCGAGACGGAAAGTCCGAGTATGAGAATGATTCTTTTCATGACGGTTATTTGTTGATGATGAATAATAGGGTGAATATGACACATACCAGCCAGGCTATCAGATAGCTTTTGGCGTTCTCTTTTTTCATGGCCAGTGCCCATACCACGAAAATGAGCGCAACGCCTAAAAGTGCGGCGGCAATGCTTCCGGCAAGATTGTATGCGCTGCCGTTGAAGTCGGTTGACCAGCTTAGAAGGGCGGTCAGCCCTTGGGTGGCGTCATCCATACTTTTTCCTCCTTTCCTCCAGATAGCGGTTGATGGCCGTATAGGTCGAGCCGCTTTCGTTGAACAACTGCTTCAGCCGTACTACCGTCGCTTGGCGCGAATCGAAGGCTACGGCGGCGAAGTCGGACACCTCGTTGCGGAAGATGAAGGCATCGTTCGACATCTTGATGAAAAACTCTCTCCAGCGTTCCGTGCGTTGCAACGACTCGATCATATAGGCCTCTTCGTCCGTGATGGAAAGCACGGCTTTCACTTCCGGCAGGTTCTGCCGGTGTTCCGAATGGTCGAGGATAATCTTGGTTGCGCAGTTGATGATGATGGAGTCCTTGATACTGGACGGCATGTTTTTCAAAAACAGGATGTTCTGTGCGGCCAGCGTGATGCTTCCCTCCTTTTTACGGAAGGTACGGTACAGGTAGGCGATGAAGTCTCCGAATTTCTCGTCTTGCAGGAAGTCGAGCGCTTCGTCGATGATCAGTTCTTTGGCAAATCCCTGGCGTTTCTTGATTTTATCCACGATCATTTGCAGGGTGATGATGGCAACGAGTGGAAAGTACTCTTTCTTAGAGGCATCTTCCATATCGAAGGCTATCAGCCGGTCATGCACGATATCCACGTTCTCGGTGGCGTTCAGCAGGAATGACAGCTCTCCGTCCGTATAGGGTTCCAGCAAAAGCAACAGCTCCTCTATCTCGAATTTCTGTTTCTCAAACTCGGTCATCCGTTTGCTGAACACTTCCTTCAGATAAGCCCGGTAAGTTATCAGCGTTGGGAAGATACGCTCATGCTTCTCTCCTATTGAAGAGTTGTTCACATAGTCGTAAAATCCGATGACGGATTTCCTGAGAATGGCGTTCTCGGCAGGCAGCATGGGTTCACGTACCTTCCAAATGTAGCTGATAATGGCGACGATGGTCTTTATCTGGTCATCGGCGGACTCGGCATCCGTGGTGTCGATGTATAGGTATTTGCCGTTCTTGTCACGGTCACACAAGAAGGGGTTGAACGCAAATTTCTTCTGCTCGGTAGAGTCGAAGTATTTGCCCCGGTTCAAGGCTATCATCGAGCGGTAAGAGCCGCCGATGTCGATGATCATCACATCCCGGCCCAGTTCATAGCTTTGCAGGATGTAATTGTTCAGCCAGAAAGATTTACCGGAACCGGACGGGCCGATAACGATGCGGTTCTTGTTGTTCAGCGCCGGATAATCCCAGAGGTTTATCTTGGCGGGAGTACCGAAACGGTCATGGTAGATATGTCCTTTCTCGTCCGAAAGGTACATCCCCTCTTTTTGCAGATAACAGATGGCCTGCTTGGTCGTGTTGACGAGGCCCCGGTAATTGGCCCTGGCATTGCCGGGTATGTTGCAGAAGAACAGGTTGCACAGCTCGGCGTTCTCCACATAGCACGAACTTTGGTTCATAAAACTGAAGCCTTGCTGTACCAGTGCGGTTTTCCGCATGAGCGAGGTACGGTCTGTATCGTTCAGCACGACATTGAAGGCGGTATAGGCGGTCTGGTAGTCGAACTGGGTAATCTCATCGCAGAAAGCTGCCTGCTCGCGTTGCTTCTCCGCTGCGGGCGGATAAAAGTTGGTGATGTAGTTCAGCGCGTCTTTCTCCGCACCGATGGCCGTTACGGTGGCATCGGGATCGGTTATCTCTATCACGATGTTTACGATGTGGTTGAACGGCAGACCAAGTCCTACGGGGTACAGCATCGAGCATTTGCTCCGTATGCTGTCCGGTATCTCTATGTTTCCCCCGTATGCCTTCGACTTGCCGGTGTGCGGCACGGCCAGTTCTTGAAGATGCTCGCCTTCATTGGTCAGCGAAAGGATGGAAACGTGCTGTTGCCCTACTTTCATGCTTCCGCTTTCACTGACGGCCATAGGGTTGACGCTCTTCTGCGTGGCATCGTTTTCCGGTGTCTCGTAAGAGAGGTTGACGTAGTCGTAGATGGCGTTGTTCAGTTCCGTATCATCCATCTTGCGTATCTCAAACTGCTGGATGGATGACAAGCCGTTCTCAAAGTTCATCAGAAAGGCTTCCATTTCTGTCAGCCGTTGCTGATATTCCTTATAAGGTTGCTTGAACGGGTAGTGCAGCTTTCGCATCAGCGAGGTGCCCGATGCGCTTTTGCGTATCTTACCGTTTCGGTTGCCGTTCGTGAACGTCACATACAGGTTGGTGTAGCTGTTCAGTATCTCCTTGCCGTTGAAATGACGGTTGTTCTCCGCTATCAGGGCATTGGAAGAGTATTCTGCATGATGGTATCGCCCCGTATAGTAGAAATTCTGCTGATGGATGACCGTGCCTGCCGGAAGCATCTTCAAAAGAGCCTCCAACCGCTCATGGATGTATTGCGCCTCGCTTTCCGACAAGGTGAACACTTCGGGCAGAAGCAGCCGGTAGCCGACGGTGATGTCACCGTTCCCGTTGATGACGGCGTTCTCCGTGATGGTCTGGATAGGCAAGACACTTTCCAGATCCACGGATTTGTCCTTCACCTCTATCTCTGTCTGCCGGATATACAGCAGAGCAATCAGCAGGCACAGCGCACAGATTAGCAGTGATATGAGTATGATGATTCCTATCATGGTTGCTGTTTTAGGATGAATTTGAAAATCTGCCGTTTGTCCGTTATCTGCCGGGGGGTGGCGTTCTTGATCTGGAGGCCGGTCAGGTAGTCCGGGTTACCGGCCTTGTGTTCCTTTTTCAAGGTTTGGAACAGCAGACCGGATAGAAACAGAATGGCGGAAATGATTCCGATGATGAGTATCGGGTGCAGCTGCTTGAATATGCTCACGATGATGATGATGGCCGTCAGCAGCATGAAGATGGCGAACTGTCCCGATGACAGACCGAAGAACTTGATCGGCTTGTTGATTTTACGCATGGTTCTCATGGCTCTTCGTTTTTAGATAATCAGGAAGGCCACCATGATGACTACCACGGCGATGATCCAGCCGAGCAGGTATTCCTTGGCATGGGGATTGTTCGTGGCAAGCGAATAGATGACAAAGACCAGGGCGATGCCGAGTACCGCCGCCAAAATGTATTTGGCTACGTCCAGAATGGTGTCCGTACCCTCTTTGGCTTTGTCTGTCACTTCGGATAGGCTGTTGATCTTCAGGCCGCTTTGTGCCTCCGCCACTTGTGCCGTTCCCAACAGCGTGAAGAATATGAGAAAGGTGAAGATAACCTTTCCGTAGCGGTTAATGACTTGGTTCGCTTTTTCTTTTACATTTTCGATTGCTTTCATTTTGTTCCTATTTTTTAATTAAACATGAATCGTTTTCAGTCTCTCCCATTGCACATCCTTATACTTGATGGATATGGGCTCTTCTTTCGGCTGTTCCGGCAGGGGTTTGCCTGAGTAGTAGTAGGCTCTTCCATGCAGATACATATCGGCTATCTCGGCGGCCAGTTCCTCTTCTTCCAGCTCAGGCTGAAATACCACGCAGATGACCGGATAGGCTCTCTCCTGCCCTTCCTTGCGCACCGCCCCCCTTATCGGCTTCTCTTTCTCCTTTCCGGAAGAAAGGGCTTTCTTCTTTTTCCGGAAGTAAAAGTGAAGCGTGACACAGGCGAGTATGGCAACCAGTATCAAATCCACTACGTTCATAAGAGTTGCCAGATAATGAGCCAAGTGACCAATGCCGTGATATAGGTGATGATGGCCTCTTTGGTGCGCTCGTGGTTGCTTATCAGCTTTTTAAGTACCGCTAGTCCGGCACATAGAAAGCCTACCCCTATCAGCATGGCGCCTATTTCACGGTATAAGGAGATCAGGCCGGATACATTTGTATCGGCTAACAATATGATAATAAGCATGGTGATATGATTTGTCGGTTAGTAGAGCAGTATCTTTATTCCTACGTTCCAGACAGTGTTCCACTTGTCAATGGATAGGGGATTCCAATGTTGTTGTATGCGGGCAAGCAATGCCGTTCGGGGCAGGATGAATATTTCCAGTTCCGTTTCCAGTTTCGGGCCGATGATGAAGTTGTATTCCTTATCGGGGTGGCGGACGTATTCTGTACCGATGAATCCTCCCAGGGCGATGCCCCAGTAAACGGATTTCAGGTTGCTGGCCAGGGTTCTGTAATAACCGCCGTCCACATAAAAGTCCTTACCCTTATCATGTATCGTTTCGGGAATCGTTTCTTCCGGGTTCAAGGTAGAGACTTGCGGTAGGTTGGGTGTGTATTCGTAAGGCTTCTCAAAATAGCTAAGCCCGGCTTTCCAATAGCTTGTCCGGTTGATGTATCTGGAAAAGGACAGGTTGTAATAGTTGCCTGCATTGCCGAACAGGTTAGTGCCGTAGTTCAATTCAAGTGCCGGGATGTTCTCATAATGGCGTTGCGCAAAAGCGCTTACGGTGCATAACAGCAGGCTAAGGCTGATAGCAGTCAGTCTGATGTGTTCCATGGGAATTACTCTTTAGGTTATTAATGTTATATATTTTTCTATTTGTCTCATACGGTGTTTCCAATTTACGCGGATTCCTGTCGCCAGAACCGAATCAAGGTGCTTATCGCGTTGTTTTCGCTCCAAACATATAGATTATATACGGGAGAGCAAATTTTATGAAGGGCTTTTAAAGGGCCTTTCGTGTTTATTTAATGTGCATTAAAAAATACATGTGCCGTAAACCGGCAGGTGTGGAATAATTCTACAGAAAAAAGCCGGATAGGATTAGTTGTGTAAAACTGTCCTGCCCGGCTTATAGGGTTTGGTTTATATGCGCTTTCGGATGTTGCTCAATGCTTGTGGCGTGATGCCGATATAACTTGCTATGTCTTTTAAGGGTATTGAACGTAACAGCCATTTTTCATTGGCCAAAAGCGCTTTGTAACGCGCTTCGGCATCCAGTGTGTAAAACTCCTCTTCCCTTATTATTTTGCGGTTGATGGATCTTACCAAATGTATTCTGGCCAGCTTGTTGAAGTTGATGGATAACTCATATAGCTGATGAAGGTCTTTTTTGGGCAATCTCCAGATCTTGCATGGCTCCAATGCCTTGATATTGTAGTGGGCATGGTGTTCTTCATGTGAAAGGAAAAAATTGATGAACTCTTTGGCTTGGATAAACCGTGCTGAAATCTCTCTATTCTCTTTGTCCGGAAACCATAACCGGACGATGCCGGATTCCAGATAATAGAGGTAGCATACTTCCTCGCCCCTAGTGACGAGGTGTTCTCCCTTCTTGATATGGATAAGTTCGAAATGAGCATCAAGATACGCCTTTTCTTCGTCTGTCATCCGCACGTGAAGATGGGCGTCCATTACCATGAGCGTCTCATCTATCAGGGTGGCAATTGTTTGAACCATTGAATTTGTTTTATGTTTATATAAGGGTACGGAAACGTACCCTCTAACATGGACGTGGCGTTTCAACAACAAAGGCACGCCCCGTACCAGTTTCATACTGGTACAGGCATGCGCCTGTTGTTGTTAATTCCTTAACGATAGATGCCACTCTTTTGTTAGACAGACGGACGTATGTAAAAAGCAGACTGCCAATTTCCTGACAATCCGCTGCAAAGATACTATTTTATGATTTTTGTTCCAACTTTTAGGGATTTAAGTTGACGGCAAGGTCTTCTGGACGAATGCCTACTACCTTTATATAGATATCCCGGTAGATGTTCTCCTTAATCTCCTTGTCCTCTTCAGAATAAAGCCATGCGGTAAATTCATGATAATATTCGCCGGTTCCCAATTTAAAGAAATCCTTATATTGATAATGTCTGCTCACGGGAATGCCTTTCTTGTTTAACAAGAAGGATGATTTGAGCGCATCGTAATATTGCGAGGTCAATATCGCCTTTATCTTTTCATCGAAATATTCCAATGTTTCCTTGTCAAAGAAAAACTGTACGGTGTAGGGCCACTTCTCCCCTTTTCCTTTGATGTACTGGTATTGGAATTTGGTTCTTTCCAGCTTTTTGTTGATACCGTTTAAGATGCTGGTCACCTTCTTCTTCCGGTCATGGTTGTCCTTTACCATTACATCAAATTCCTTGGCAAGTTGGTCAACCGTAACGGTGAAATAAGGTGCTTGTCCTTGGTCAATCTTATACTTGATCAGGTAAATCATTTTCGCCAGGTTCAGATAAAACTTGCGGTAGCCTTTGCGGTTGGGCAGGTTACGGTAGTCTTTCAGTTCCAGCAGATTGTATTCGGTAAGCAAAGTATTCATCAGATCTTTGCTCAGATGCACGTTGTAATTCCGCTTGGTGCGCTTTTTCGTGCTGAAGTCATCCTTTATCTCAAAGCGATCCAGTATTTGAATGAACTTATATTGCGTCTTGCCGTTCATGGCGTATGCTACACTGAGGTTGGATGTCCCTAAACGGTATAACGCCGCTTCAAAGGTGTTCTCTATCGGATGCTCTATCTTTTGCCCGTTCTGTTCGGTGATATATACCGGACGTTGGTTGCTGAACAGGAAATCAAGCTGCTTCTCGGTCAGTTTCCGTTGCAGCTTGGTTCGCTCATACCCCATGACCTCACAAAAATCGTTGATGGAGAACCAGCAGTCACCGAACAGGTCTTTCATTTGTGAAGATGCCACGTAAATGATAATGTCAGACATGACAGTGCCGCCTGCATCAAATAGAGCTTCCAATACTTTCGTGTTGGAAGACTCGCTGAGAGTCCTGGGGACTCTGCTCAACTCTTTTTGCGTATTGCTTTCCTTCATAGGCGGACACTTGTTGTTTAAGTCTGCAAAGTTACTACAAAAAAGTGAAATGCGGAAAGATATAGTGATAGAATTGAGTTACAAGGGTTTTGGTTGAAGTGGCGATAATCCGTGAAGCCATTACAATCCCTGCCGAAGCCAAATCCTGACGCCGCTACGTTACTTGTTCGTAACCATGCCCGAAAATGCGACAAACGGGTACGAATAGCGAAACAAGGCTCTAAGGAATAGTGAGTTATCCATAACTCATGCGAAAAATCAGGTTACGGAAAAAGATTGCGCCGTTCCTCCCCGTTTTGCGTACCAACACCGGACTCTTCACCAACTAATTTTGAAACCCCAAAATTAAGGACAATGAAGAGTACATTTTCAGTAATCTACTACCTCAAGCGTCAGGTAGTGAAAAAGGACGGGACAGTTCCCGTCATGGGACGCATCACGGTGGACGGCAGCCAGACGCAGTTCAGCTGCAAACTGACTGTCGATCCGAAACTGTGGGACACCAAAGGTGGACGTGTCACGGGCAGAAGCACGGCGGCACTCGAAACGAACCGTATGCTTGACAAGATGCGGGTACGCATCAACAGGCATTATCAGGAAATCATGGAGCGTGACAACTTCGTCACGGCGGAGAAGGTGAAGAACGCCTTTCTCGGACTGGAACACCGCTACCACACGCTGATGCAGGTGTTCCGCCAGCACAACGAGGACTACGAGAAGCAGGTGGAGGCAGGCATGAAAGCCAAAGGCACGCTGCTGAAGTACCGCACCGTTTACAAGCACATGCAAGAGTTCCTCGACATCCGCTACCATGTGAAGGACATCGCCCTAAAAGAGCTTACCCCGGCTTTCATCTCCGACTTCGAGATGTTCCTGCGCACGGACAAGCACTGCTGCACCAATACCGTGTGGCTGTACGTCTGCCCGTTACGGACGATGGTATTCATCGCCATCAACAACGAGTGGCTGACGCGCGACCCGTTCCGCGAGTATGAAATCAAGAAGGAGGAAACAACACGCAGTTTCCTGACCAAAGATGAGATCCGCCTGCTGATGGAGGGGAAACTGAAAAACGCCAAACAGGAATTGTACCGCGACCTCTACCTGTTCTGCGCCTTCACGGGGCTGTCGTTCGCGGATATGCGCAACCTTACGGAAGAGAATATCCGCACCTACTTCGACGAACACGAGTGGATAAACATCAACCGCCAGAAAACGGGCGTGGTGTCCAACATCCGCCTGCTCGACATCGCCAACCGCATAATCGGCAAATACCGGGGACTGTGCGGGGACGGCAGGATATTTCCCGTTCCGCATTATAACACGTGCCTTGCCGGTATCCGTGCCGTCGCCAAGCGTTGCGGCATCACCAAGCATATCACGTGGCATCAGAGCCGCCACACGGCAGCCACGACGATATTCCTCTCCAACGGTGTTCCCATCGAAACGGTCAGCTCCATGCTCGGACACAAGAGCATAAAGACGACGCAGATTTACGCAAAGATAACCAAAGAGAAGCTCAATCAGGACATGGAGAACCTTGCCGCAAGATTGAACGGCGTCGAGGAATTTGCAGGTTGCACCATCTAAAAAGAAAAGCCATGAAACGTGACACAATCATCATCGAGGACAAGGCAGTCAGCGTAACCGGTAACGACGTGTGGATGACCGCCACCGAAATAGCCGGATTGTTCCATACGACCGTCCCGGCAGTGAACGCCGCCATCAGAGCCGTCCGCAAGTCGGACGTGCTGAACGACTACGAGGTGTGCCGCTACATGCAGCTTGAAAACGGGCTGCACGCGGACGTGTACGCCCTTGAAATCATCATCCCGGTCGCTTTCAGGGTGAATACCTACAACACCCACCTGTTCCGCACATGGCTGGTGGGAAAGGCACTCTCACAAGAGAAACGGCAGACATACGTGATGTTCATACAGAACGGAAAAGCCGGGTATTGCTGATTGCACATACCCCATAAGACAAGTAAACGGGTAGCACCACAAAAGGTGTCACCCGTTTACTTTTTCATGAAACCGCCTCACTCCAGCGGCTTGCGGTAGTTCGCTTCCAGTACCCCGCGCAGCCCCGTTTCCGGGTAAAGCACCTTCCCTCCCAAAAGTATGAAGGGCAACACGCGGTTGTTGCGGTATTCCTGCAAGGTGCGCCGGCTCACACGGAGCAGTTCCGACACCTCGCCGTCCGTCAGGTAACGTTCCCCGTCCAGCGGAGGACGGTAGCTTTCCAGAAATGCGGACAGCCATTTCGAGCCTTTGCGCATATCCTGCACCACAGAGGCTATCGGCTCGTCTTCCATCGTAAAAACATCGTTGTTCTCGTTCATCATAACTTCGGATTCAGTGGGTGAATAAATCAAATCATCTGCCGTGCGGATAGAGCGTGCCGACAAGCGGTATCAGCCGCTTCACCTCCTCTGGCTTGTAATAGAACCTGCGGTTTATCTGCGAGTAGCCGATAAGCCGCCTGTCACGCAGCGTCTGCAACGTGCGCGGGCTTATTCTCAACTGCCCGCAGACCTCCTCGCCCGTGAGCCATCTTTCCATGCGCCCCGTGTCGCTTTTGCGCCTCAGGGCGGCGACCTTCTCCGAGAGTGCGCCGAATGCCGCCACCATCATCTCGAAAGTCTTTTTCTCGATAGATACTATTTCCATATTCATGTCATTTAGAGTTTGCCGCAAAGGTAACGAAACGGCATACAAGACGTATCGTTTTCCGCTGAAAGGCTGCCTGTTGCGCCGTTTGACCGGGTTACGGAGCCATCTTCCGCAAAAATCTTACGTGAGTCACGTAGTGAGTTGTTAAAGCCCCTTTTGTTTATTGCCGAATTTTGTCGCAGAAACAAAAAGAAAGGACTGAACATGAAAGTGATAACAATGGAAAGTTCCGCCTACAAGGAGATGATGGCGCAGATTGCGAACATCGCAGGGTACATCCGCGAGGCAAGGGACGAGAAGAAACGGAAGCGGGAAACCGAAGACAAGCTGCTTGACACGGCACAGGCGGCGAAGATGCTCAACGTGAGCAAGCGCACCATGCAGCGTATGCGCACCGACCACCGTATCGAGTATGTGGTGGTACGCGGAAGCTGCCGCTACCGCCTTTCCGAGATACTGCGGCTATTGGAGGACAACACAGTAAGGAACGAGGAAGGGACAATAGACACCCTGTTCCACAACCACACGCTGCGCACGGGCGGCAAACCAAAAGGAAGGAGGACATAGGTCATGGAACTGCTCACACGAAACAACTTCGAGGGCTGGATGCAGAAGCTGATGGAACGGCTCGACCGTCAGGACGAACTGCTGCTGGCGATGAAGGCTGAGGGGAAACAGCCCACTATCACGGAAAGCATCCGCCTTTTCGACAATCAGGATTTGTGCATGTTGCTCCAGATAAGCAAACGCACCCTCCAACGCTACCGCAGCGTAGGCGCATTGCCCTACAAGACGCTGGGCAAGAAGACCTATTACAGCGAGGAGGACGTGCTGACATTCCTTTCCAACCATATCAAGGACTTCAAAAAGGAAGATATAGCCTTCTACAAGGCTCGTATCCATAATTTCTTTCATAAATAACCCATTAAAACATTTTTCAGATGGCAAAGAAAAAAGACGAAAAGGACGTGCTGGTAGTCCGTGACGAGAAGACAGGCGAGATCAGCGTGGTAGCCGGGCTGAACGCGGACGGCACACCCAAGCGCACCCCCGCAAAAGCGGAGAACGCGCAGAGTTTCCTGCAATTCGACCGACATGGCGACGTGCTGGACAACTTCTTCAAGAACTTCTTCCGGCAGTGCAAGGAACCCAGCCGCTTCGGTTTCTACCGCATTGCGGCAGACCAAGCTGAAAATCTCTTAGAGGTGATGAAGCAACTGCTGAAAGACCCCGAAGCGAACAAGGAGCTGCTCGCCCCTCACAAGGTGGACACCTCCGACTATGAGAAGAAGGTGCAGGAAGAGATGGCAGCACAACAGACAGAGAAACAAGAACCTCAAAAACAGGAGAACATGGAACAACGGAAAGAACAGCAACAGGACAAATCCGAACAGATGCAGGGCAAACGTGGCTACCAGCCCATCGACGAGAGTAAAATCAACTGGCAGGAGCTGGAGGACAGATGGGGCGTAAAGCGGGACAACCTTGAAAAGTCCGGCGACCTTACGAAGATGCTCAACTATGGCAAGTCCGACTTGGTAAAGGTCAAACCGACCTTCGGCGGCGAATCATTCGAGCTGGACGCCCGCCTCTCCTTCAAGAAGGACGGTGAGGGAAACATCAGCCTCGTGCCGCACTTCATCCGCAAGGAGCAGAAGCTGGATGAGTACAAGGAACACAAATTCTCCGACAATGACCGGAAGAACCTCCGCGAAACGGGCAATCTCGGTAGGGTCGTGGACATTGTGGACAGGGAAACGGGCGAGATCATCCCCTCCTACATCAGCATCGACCGCAAGACGAATGAAATCACGGACATTCCGGCAAGCAGGGTGCGCATCCCGGAGCGCATCGGCAAGACGGAAATCACCACGCAGGAGCGGGACATGCTCCGCGCCGGACTGCCCGTGCGCGACAAGCTCATCGAGCGCAACGACGGCAGAAAGTTCGTCACCACCCTGCAAGTGAACGTGGAGCAGCGCGGCGTGGAGTTCGTGCCGGGAACCGGCAAGTCGCCCCGTACCGCACAGACACAGGAAACCAAAGGCGACACATCGAAAAGTCAGGCGCAGGGCGGGGAAAATGCCGCACAGACCAAGAAGGAGCAACGCCGCAACACGTGGACGAACGAGGACGGCAGCATCCGCCCCATCAGCAAATGGAGCGGCGTGAGCTTCACCGACCAGCAGAAAGCCGACTATGTGGCGGGTAAAGCCGTGAAGCTGGAGAACGTGACCGACAAGCAGGGCTTCCATGCCACGATGTATATCAAGTTCAACCCGGAGAAGGGACGCCCGTACCGCTACGACACGAACCCTGACAATGCACAGCAGGTTGCTCCGTCCAACGAGAGCCGCACGCAGGTGGCGGTGAACAACGATGGCAAGACCAACGAGGCTACAAAGAATCTGAGAGAGCCGTTGCAGAAAGGTCAGACCAACCCGAAGGACGCCCGCCAGCAACAGCAGCAGGAGAAGCCGCAGAAGAAAACGGGCAAGGGCATGAAAATGTAATCCCGTGTCCGCCACTGAATCCAAAATAAAATCCAAAGTATCAACAAAAAAGAAGAAGACATGAAGACAATCATTGCAGAAAAGCCCTCCGTGGCACGTGAAATCGCCCGCATCGTGGGCGCGACAAAGAGAGAGGAAGGATATTTCGAGGGAGGCGGTTATGCCGTGACATGGGCATTCGGACACCTCGTCCAGCCCGCCATGCCCGACGGCTACGGCGTACGCGGATTCGTCCGTGACAACCTTCCGATTATCCCCGACACCTTCACGCTCGTCCCCCGTCAGGTCAGGACGGAGAAGGGCTACAAGCCCGACAACGGAGTGGTGTCGCAGATAAAAGTTATCAAAAAACTGTTCGACGCAAGTGAACAGATCATCGTGGCAACCGATGCCGGGCGCGAGGGTGAGCTTATCTTCCGATACCTCTACCACTACACGGGCAGTACCACCCCGTTCGTGCGCCTGTGGATAAGCTCGCTCACCGACAAGGCTATCCGCGAGGGACTGCGGAAGCTCGAAGACGGCAGCAAGTACGACAACCTCTATCTCGCCGCCAAAGCGCGGAGCGAATCCGACTGGCTCGTGGGCATCAACGGCACGCAGGCTCTCTCCATCGCCGCCGGACACGGTACGTATTCAGTCGGACGGGTGCAGACACCCACGCTGGCGATGGTGTGTGAACGCTATTGGGAGAACCGCCGTTTCACACCCGAAGCCTTCTGGCAGCTCCATATCGCGACAGACGGTTGCGACGGCGAGGTCGTGAAGTTCTCTTCCTCCGTGAAATGGAAAGAGAAAGATCCGGCGATGGAACTATACAATAAGGTAAAGGCGGCAGGGTGTGCCACCGTCACGAAAGCCGAGCGCAAGGAGAAGACGGAAGAAATTCCGTTACTGTACGACCTGACCACGCTCCAGAAGGAAGCCAACGCCAAGCACGGTTTCACGGCGGAACAGACGCTTGAAATTGTACAGAAACTCTACGAGAAGAAGCTGATAACCTATCCGAGAACGGGTAGCCGCTACATCCCCGAAGACGTGTTCGCTGAAATACCCAAGCTGCTCGCCTTTATCGGCACGCAGCCCGAATGGAAAGACAAGGTGCGGGCGAAAGCCGCCCCAACACGCCGCAGCGTGGACGACGGCAAGGTGACGGACCACCATGCCCTGCTCGTCACGGGCGAGAAGCCGCTGTTCCTTTCCAAAGAGGACGGCATCATCTACCACATGATCGCTGGGCGCATTATAGAGGCATTCTCTGAAAAATGCGTCAAGAACGTGACCGCTGTCACGGCGGAATGTGCCGGAGTGGAGTTCACCGTGAAAGGCAGCGTCATCAGGCAAGCCGGATGGCGTGCCGTCTATGGCGAGGAAAACAAGGAGGAAACCACCATTCCCGGCTGGCAGGAAGGCGACACGCTGACACTGAAAGCCTCTTCCATCACGGAAGGGAAGACCAAGCCCAAACCGCTGCATACCGAAGCCACCCTGCTGTCCGCAATGGAAACAGCGGGCAAGGAAATCGAGGACGACGCGCTGCGTCAGGCGATGAAGGACTGCGGCATCGGCACTCCCGCCACACGAGCGTCCATCATCGAGACGCTATTCAAGCGCGGTTACATGGAACGCTGCAAGAAATCGCTTGTCCCCACCGAAAAGGGGCTTGCCCTCAATTCCGTGGTGAAGACGATGCGCATCGCCGATGTCGCCATGACAGGCGAATGGGAGAAGGAACTGGCACGCATCGAGCGCGGGGAACTGTCCGCCAATACCTTCCGCAAGAAGATAGAGGCATACACGCGGGAGATTACCTCCGAACTGCTTTCGTGCGACAAACTCTTCGGCAGCCGTGATTCCGGTTGCGCGTGTCCCAAGTGCGGCACGGGCAGGATGCGGTTCTACGGCAAGGTGGTACGATGCGACAATACGGAGTGCGGACTGCCCGTGTTCCGGCTGAAAGCGGGACGCACCCTATCCGACGATGAAATCAAGGAACTGCTCACAGAAGGACACACCAAGCTGCTCAAAGGCTTCAAGAGCAAACAGGGCAAGAACTTCGATGCCGTCGTCGCCTTTGACGGAGAATATAACACGACGTTCGTGTTCCCGGAGGCTAAAAAGGGTAAAAAATTTTCAGGACGGAAGAAATAGTATTAACTTTGCCACTTGTTCAGAGTAATGAATTGTTTTTCGATACAGGATTACACTCATACTTTGGATTTAGTGGCGGCACTCGGAGGGATACCGAGTGCCTTTTTCTTCCTTTTTACATCCATTATCCCGTTAATTATCAATCCACTAAACTCCAAAGTGATGAACAACAAGAAGAACAACGAGGGGCAGGCCGACTTTTCCTATTACGGTCTGTACCTGCTGGACTACCTCCGCACGAACAAGTTTGAACAGGCGACTGACACCGCTTTCATACGGGAACGGGCCGACCGTGCCGCCGAAACGTATGAAAAGGCGCGGCTCGAAGGCTATCCCGCCAATGGCGCGCAGGAGCAGGCGATGGACACGCTGCTGCGCGGGCTGCGCTATTCCCGGTACGCCATTCTCCGCGAAGTCGTGGAGAGCGAGTTTTTCGACGAAGTGCCGGAAGAGAAACAAGAAGCCTTTATTCTGAAACTCATGCCGCTTGTCGGCAACGTGTTCTCTGTCTATGACCTTTCGGACGACAACTTCGCCCTGTCTTCCGATTACGACCTGCTCTACACGGAGCTGACGGGGGCAACCGTCCTTTACATCGGGGAATATGGCGTTTAACCGCAAACAGAAACTGCGGGACAACATCGAGGCGATACGGACGGCATTCATCCTTGACAGTGAACGGAGAACGGCGACAACCGAAGAGCGTGCCATACTTCAAAGGTACTGCGGTTTCGGCGGTCTGAAATGTATCCTGAACCCTGCAAAGGAACTGACGGATGCCGTCCTGTGGGCGAAATCCGACCTCGAACTGTTCGCCCCGACGGTGGAGCTGCACAGGCTCATCCGTGAGAACAGCAAGGACGAAACGGAGTACAAGCGGTTTGTGGATTCGCTGAAAGCATCCGTGCTGACCGCTTTCTACACCCCCAAAGAGATAACCGACACCCTCGCGGACGTGCTGGCGGATTACAGTGTCCGCCCCGCCCGTATACTCGAACCGTCGGCAGGTGTCGGCGTGTTCGTGGATTCCATGCTGCGGCACAGTCCTGATGCGGACGTGATGGCTTTCGAGAAGGATCTGCTCACGGGTACAATCCTGAGGCATCTCTATCCCGACAAGAAAACGCGCACCTGTGGTTTTGAGAAAATCGAAAAGCCTTTCAACAATTATTTCGACTTGGCGGTGTCCAACATCCCGTTCGGTGACATCGCCGTGTTCGACGCGGAGTTTCAGCGGAGCGATTCCTTCGGCAGACGCTCCGCCCAGAACGCCATACACAACTATTTTTTCCTCAAAGGGCTTGATACCGTGCGTGACGGCGGTATCATGGCGTTCATCACCTCGCAGGGGGTATTGAACAGCACCAAGACCTCCGTGCGTAACGAACTGTTCAAACAGGCTAATCTGGTATCTGCGGTACGTCTGCCCAACAACCTGTTCACGGACAACGCGGGCACGGAGGTGGGCAGCGACCTGATTGTCTTGCAAAAGCACCTGAACAAGAAGGAAATGTCGCAGGACGAGCGGCTGATGACCGTGATACAGACGGACACGGCAACCGGACTGACAGATAACGCCTATTTCATCCACCACCCGGAGCGCATCGTGCATACAACTGCGAAACTTGACACCGACCCCTACGGGAAACCCGCTATGGTCTATCTGCACGAGGGCAAGGCAGCAGGCATAGCCGGGGACTTGCGCCGTATGCTTGACGAGGATTTCCATTACAGGCTCGCCATGCGCCTATATTCGGGAACAATCCGGCAGGTGGGAACGGAAGAAAAAGTTGCCGTACAAAAGGAAATGGAGCGTCCTGCCATAAAATTGGAAACGGCACCTCCGGCACAGGCGGTGGAAACTCCGACGGAGAAACCGCAATCCGCAGAGGAAAAGCCGGAGATAGAACTGCGTCCGAAATATTCCGCCGGAGTGCAGCTCACGTTGCTAGACCTTTGGGGCATGACGGAAGAAGTCAGCCAGCCGAAAACCGCCAAAAAGAAAAAAGCGGCTAAAAAGGAAAGCCCGGCAAGGCGCGTTACGCCCAAGCTGCAAGTACAGACCACACAGAATGTTACGGCTGTGCCGACGGCTACCACCCCTAAGACCATCACTGAAAACAAGGAAGCGAAAGCGGACAGTGCCACCAAGCCTGCCGACCCAGACGACATCTATGCAAAGCTGGACTGGGAAACCAATCCTCCCATCAACGGCTTCTACGAGATGATGATGGAACTCACACCGGAGCGCAGGAAGGAACTTCGGGAGCTGGCAAGGCAGCATAATGAGAAGCAGGAAAACAGAACGGTTGCGACGGTCACGCCGGAAGTCCCCGGTGAACAACCCCGGCAGGAGGAAACACAGCCGGAGGTTGCCGCCACACCTGCCGATGCCGATGTTCCACCGGAAACGGTGGCGACTTCCCTTTTTCCCGACATCGAACCTGAAAAGCCGAAGGAGGAAACAATCGACCTTTCGCCCCGTCCTTACCACCGCACGCCGGAGATGCACCTGCGCGAAGGGTCGTTAGTGACAGATTGGGGACGTCATAACATCGGCTATCTGAAGGACATCACGCCTTACGGGGCTACATTCCAGCCGCTTGACCTGAAAGGATACCAGAAGGAGAAGGCGTTACAGTATGTTTTACTCCGTGACGCCTACGAGCGGCTGTACCGCTATGAATCGAACCTGCACGAAGCAAATGTACCGTGGCGTGAACATCTGAACACTTGTTACGATGAGTTCGTCATGCGTTACGGCAACCTCAACGCCAAGCAGAACGTGAAGCTGGTGATGATGGACGCGGGCGGGCGTGACATCCTTTCGCTGGAACGGGCGGAGAACGGGAAGTTTATCAAGGCAGACATCTTCGAGCGTCCCGTTTCCTTCTCCGTGGAGAGCCATGCCAACGTAGGCTCTCCCGAAGAAGCCCTGTCCGCGTCGCTCAACAAGTTCGGCACGGTCGATCTCGACTATATGCGGGAGATAACCGACAGTACGGCGGAGGAGTTGCTTACAGCCCTGCAAGGACGCATCTATTACAATCCGCTCGTAACCGGTTACGAAATCAAAGACCGCTTCATAGCCGGGAACGTGATAGAGAAGGCGGAACGCATAGAGGCTTGGATTGGTGACAATCCCGAAAATGAGCGTATGCCGGAGGTGAAACAGGCGTTGGAAGCCTTGAAAGATGCCGAACCGCCGCGCATCGCCTTCGAAGACCTTGATTTCAACTTTGGGGAACGATGGATTCCGACGGGTGTCTATGCCGCCTACATGAGCCGTCTGTTCGACACGGAAGTGAAAATCGCCTACTCCGCAAGCATGGACGAGTTTTCGGTGGCGTGCAGCCACAAGAACTTCAAGATATGGGACGAGTTCTGCGTAAAAGGCTATTACCGCAGTTATGACGGTATGCACCTCCTGAAACATGCCCTGCACAACACCTGCCCCGACATGATGAAGTCCATCGGCAAGGACGAGCATGGCAACGACATCAAGGTGCGCGACAGCGAGGGAATACAGCTCGCCAACGCCAAGATTGACGAGATACGCAACGGCTTCTCCGAATGGCTGGAAGAGCAGTCGCCGCAGTTCAAGGAGCGGCTGACGACGATGTATAACCGAAAGTTCAACTGTTTCGTGCGCCCGAAGTATGACGGCTCGCACCAGACCTTCCCCGACCTCAACCTGAAAGGGCTGGCAAGCCGTGGCATCAAGAGCGTCTATCCCTCGCAGATGGATTGCGTATGGATGCTGAAACAGAATGGCGGCGGAATATGCGACCATGAAGTGGGAACCGGCAAGACGCTGATAATGTGTATCGCCGCGCATGAGATGAAGCGTCTGAACTTGGCGCACAAGCCGATGATTATCGGACTGAAAGCCAACGTCGCGGAGATTGCGGCCACCTATCAGGCGGCATATCCCAACGCACGTATCCTGTACGCATCGGAAAAGGACTTTTCGACCGCCAACCGCGTGCGTTTCTTCAACAACATCAAGAACAACGAATACGATTGTGTCATCATGTCGCACGACCAGTTCGGCAAGATACCGCAGTCGCCGGAGTTGCAGCAGCGCATCCTGCAAGCGGAACTTGACACGGTGGAGGAAAACCTCGAAGTGTTGCGCCAGCAGGGACGGAACGTGTCGCGGGCGATGCTGAAAGGGCTGGAGAAGCGCAAGTACAACCTCGTGGCGAAGCTGGAAAAGGTGGAACACGCCATAAAGTCACGCACGGACGACGTGGTGGATTTCAAGCAGATGTGCATTGACCACATCTTCATAGATGAGAGCCACCAGTTCAAAAATCTGACGTTCAACACGCGCCATGACCGTGTGGCGGGACTGGGCAACAGCGAGGGAAGCCAGAAGGCACTGAACATGCTCTTTGCCATCCGCACCATACAGGAGCGCACGGGCAGGGATTTGGGAGCGACCTTCCTTTCGGGTACTACCATCAGCAACTCGCTGACGGAATTATACCTGCTGTTCAAGTATTTGCGTCCGAAAGAGCTGGAACGGCAGGACATCAGGTGTTTCGATGCGTGGGCGGCGATATTCGCCAAAAAGACGACCAACTTCGAGTTCAACGTTACGAACAACGTGGTTCAGAAGGAGCGTTTCCGCTACTTTATCAAAGTGCCGGAGCTTGCCGCCTTCTATAATGAAATCACGGACTACCGCACGGCGGAGGATGTGGGCGTGGATCGTCCCAACAAGAATGAGATACTGCACCACATACCGCCCACGCCGGAGCAGGAGGACTTCATACAAAAGCTGATGCAGTTCGCCAAGACGGGTGACGCCACCCTGTTAGGTAGGCTGCCGCTTTCGGAAACGGAGGAAAAGGCGAAGATGCTCATCGCCACGGACTACGCCCGGAAAATGGCACTCGACATGCGCATGATAGACCCGCATTACGAAGACCACCCCGATAACAAGGCAAGCCATTGTGCCAAGATGATTGCGGAGTATTACCAAAAATACGACGCGCAGAAAGGCACACAGTTCGTTTTCTCGGACTTGGGGACATATCAGCCGGGCGACGGGTGGAACGTCTATTCGGAAATCAAGCGCAAGATGACGGAGGATTACGGCATACCGCCAAGCGAGGTACGATTCATTCAGGAGTGCAAGACCGACAAGGCGCGGAAGGCGGTGATAGATGCCATGAACGCCGGGACGGTGCGCGTGCTGTTCGGCTCCACCTCCATGCTCGGCACGGGTGTGAACGCGCAGAAAAGGTGTGTCGCAATCCATCATTTGGACACGCCGTGGCGACCGTCCGACCTGCAACAGCGTGACGGACGCGGAGTTAGAGCCGGAAATGAGATTGCCAAGCATTTCGCCGGGAACAACGTGGATGTAATCATCTATGCGGTGGAAAAGTCACTGGACAGCTACAAGTTCAACCTCCTGCACTGCAAGCAGACTTTCATCTCGCAGCTCAAAAGCGGCGCGATGGGTGCGCGTACCATCGACGAGGGGGCTATGGACGAAAAATCGGGCATGAATTTCTCGGAATACATGGCGTTGCTCTCCGGTAACACCGACCTGTTGGACAAGGCGAAACTTGAAAAGCGCATCGCATCACTCGAAGGGGAACGCAAGTCGTTCAACAAAGGCAAGCGTGATTCGGAGTTCAAGCTGGAGTCGAAGACCGGTGAGCTGCGTAACAACACGGCTTTTATAGATGCCATGACGGAGGACTGGAACCGTTTCCTGTCGGTGATGCAGACCGATAAGGAGGGCAACCGCCTTAATATAATAAAGGTGGACGGAGTGGATTCCGCCGATGAGAAGGTCATCGGAAAGCGTTTGCAGGAGATAGCCAAGAATGCCACGACCGGAGGGTTGTACACGCAGGTCGGTGAACTTTACGGTTTTCCGATAAAGGTGGTGAGCGAAAGGATACTCAAAGAGGGATTGGAGTTCACCGACAACCGCTTCGTGGTCGAGGGGAACTACAAGTACACCTACAACAACGGGCATCTGGCGATGGCTGACCCGTTGGCCGCCGCCCGCAACTTCCTCAACGCGATGGAGAGGATACCCTCCATCATCGACCAGTACAAGGCGAAGAACGAGGTGCTGGAGATGGAGATACCGCAGTTACAGGAGATAGCGGGTAAGGTGTGGAAGAAGGAGGATGAGCTGAAGCAGTTGAAGTCCGAACTTGCCGCCCTTGACCGAAAAATTCAGCTGGAGCTTGCGCCACCCACGCCCGAAGTCGCAGAAAAGGAGAATGAAGGGCAACAGCTCAAGCCGGAAGCGGAAGATGTGAGGAACAGGCAGGCGCAATATCCCGAAAATGCACCGCCGCAGATACGCAGTCCGGCGGATAGTATCGTTGCCAACCATGTCATAATCGGGCGTCCGGGACTGTATGCCAAGGAGGAAACCCGGTCCAAAGGATTGAAAATATAACCTAAGGAATTTTATCTGAAGTATTAATAAGGGCTATCCCAAAAGGTCTAAAAGTAAATTTTATCCTTTCTGCAAGTATCTATAGGATGGCAACTGCATTTTTTTCTTTTTGGGCAGCCCTTATTAAAATTTATTCTTATTTTAGGTTATATACATTCATGTCCATTTATGTAAAAAATTCCTGCTGACCTTGTTTATGTCTTGTCAGTCACCATTTGCAAAACCATATTTGACCCTCAAAGAGGCTGAATTTGATAAGTAACTTGCTACATACTCATAATAAGGAGCTAAATAGAACACGAATGGGAAATACACAAATGCTAAACTAAAGAAGATATTGGCCAAAATAAACGCTATACCGAGAGAGAAACTTGATTTTTCAACTTCCTAAAACGGTGTTGTTCAAACATTTCTACTTATTTGTACTTGCCAGTTGAACCTACGCTTCCCTAATAAAATGTCTATGGTAAAAAGTTAAAAAATCCTCCCACTTTTGTTAGATATATTTTTTTGTGTAATTTTGTAATCGTTATGCGGCAGTAATAATATACATATTAATACGAGTTAGTAATCCTGTAGTTCTCATATGCTACGAGGAGGTATTAAAAGGTGCGTTTCGACAATGCATCTACTGTAGTATATTATTGCTTAATCCAAATGAATATTATAAATTTAGGAATTCTTGCTCACATTGATGCAGGAAAAACTTCCGTAACCGAGAATCTGCTGTTTGCCAGTGGAGCAACGGAAAAGTGCGGCCGTGTGGATAATGGTGACACCATAACGGACTCTATGGATATAGAGAAACGTAGAGGAATTACTGTCCGGGCTTCTACGACATCTATTATCTGGAATGGAGTGAAATGCAATATCATTGACACTCCGGGACACATGGATTTTATTGCGGAAGTGGAGCGGACATTCAAAATGCTTGATGGAGCAGTCCTCATCTTATCCGCAAAGGAAGGCATACAAGCGCAGACAAAGTTGCTGTTCAGTACTTTACAAAAGCTGCAAATCCCGACAATTATATTTATCAATAAGATTGACCGTGCCGGTGTGAATTTGGAGCGTTTGTATATGGATATAAAAACAAATCTGTCGCAAGATGTCCTGTTTATGCAAACTGTTGTCGATGGATCGGTTTATCCGGTTTGCTCCCAAACATATATAAAGGAAGAATACAAAGAATTTGTATGCAACCATGACGACGATATATTAGAACGATATTTGGCGGATAGCGAAATTTCACCGGCTGATTATTGGAATACGATAATCGCTCTTGTGGCAAAAGCCAAAGTCTATCCGGTGCTACATGGATCAGCAATGTTCAATATCGGTATCAATGAGTTGTTGGACGCCATTTCTTCTTTTATACTTCCTCCGGCATCAGTCTCAAACAGACTTTCAGCTTATCTCTATAAGATAGAGCATGACCCCAAAGGGCATAAAAGAAGTTTTCTTAAAATAATTGACGGAAGTCTGAGACTTCGAGACGTTGTAAGAATCAACGATTCGGAAAAATTCATCAAGATTAAAAATCTAAAGACTATTTATCAGGGCAGAGAGATAAATGTTGATGAAGTGGGTGCCAATGATATCGCGATTGTAGAAGATATAGAAGATTTTCGAATCGGAGATTATTTAGGTGCTAAACCTTGTTTGATTCAAGGATTATCTCATCAGCATCCCGCTCTCAAATCCTCCGTCCGGCCAAATAAGCCCGAAGAGAGAAGCAAGGTGATATCCGCTCTGAATACATTGTGGATTGAAGACCCGTCTTTGTCCTTTTCCATAAACTCATATAGTGATGAATTGGAAATCTCGTTATATGGTTTGACCCAAAAGGAAATCATACAGACATTGCTGGAAGAACGATTTTCCGTAAAGGTCCATTTTGATGAGATCAAGACTATCTACAAAGAACGACCTATAAAAAAGGTCAATAAGATTATTCAGATCGAAGTACCACCCAACCCTTACTGGGCCACAATAGGGCTGACTCTTGAACCCTTACCGTTAGGGGCAGGGTTGCAAATCGAAAGTGACATCTCCTATGGTTATCTGAACCATTCTTTTCAAAATGCCGTTTTTGAAGGGATTCGTATGTCTTGCCAATCTGGTTTACATGGATGGGAAGTGACAGATCTGAAAGTAACTTTTACTCAAGCCGAGTATTATAGCCCGGTAAGTACACCTGCTGATTTCAGACAGCTGACCCCTTATGTCTTCAGGCTGGCTTTGCAACAGTCAGGTGTGGACATTCTCGAACCGATGCTCTGTTTTGAGTTGCAGATACCCCAAGTAGCGAGTTCCAAAGCTATTACAGATTTGCAAAAACTGATGTCTGAGATTGAAGACATCAGTTGTAATAATGAGTGGTGTCATATTAAAGGGAAAGTTCCATTAAATACAAGTAAAGACTATGCCTCAGAAGTAAGTTCGTACACTAAGGGCTTAGGCATTTTTATGGTTAAGCCATGTGGGTATCAAATAACAAAAGACGGTTATTCTGATAATATCCGCATGAACGAAAAAGATAAACTTTTATTCATGTTCCAAAAATCAATGTCATTAAAATAATGGAGCGGTCAGGAAATTTCTATAAGGCAATACGGTTGGGATATATACTTATCTCCATTCTTATCGGATGTATGGCATATAATAGCCTCTATGAATGGCAGGAGATAGAAGCATTAGAACTTGGCAATAAAAAAATAGACGAGCTCCGAAAAGAAATAAACAATATCAATATTCAAATGATAAAATTTTCTCTATTGGGTGAAACAATACTGGAATGGAACGATAAAGATATCGAGCATTACCATGCACGGCGTATGGCAATGGACAGTATGCTCTGCCGTTTCAAGGCCACCTATCCAGCAGAGCGCATCGATAGTGTGCGCAGTCTTTTAGAGGATAAGGAACGACAGATGTTCCAGATAGTCCGGTTAATGGATGAACAACAATCTATTAACAAGAAGATAGCCAATCAAATTCCGGTTATTGTACAGAAAAGTGTGCAGGAACAGTCCAAAAAGCCAAAACGAAAAGGTTTCTTAGGCATATTCGGCAAAAAAAAGGAAGTAACTCCAGCAGTATCAACCACTATCCTTCATTCGGTCAATAGAAACGTAATCAGCGAACAGAAAGTGCAGGATCGCCAATTGTCGGAACAAGCCGACAGCCTTGCAGCTCGTAATGCAGAACTTAACAGACAACTGCAAGAATTGATTTGCCAAATAGAAGAAAAGGTACAAACCGAACTGCAAAGCCGGGAAAACGAAATAGTTGCCATGCGTGAAAAGTCATTTATGCAAGTAGGCGGTTTAATGGGATTCGTTCTTCTATTGTTGTTAATTTCCTACATCATCATACATCGTGATGCAAAAAGCATTAAACAATACAAGCACAAGACAACTGATTTGATAAGGCAACTGGAACAATCCGTACAACGGAACGAGGCACTGATAACGTCAAGGAAGAAGGCGGTACATACTATCACCCATGAACTGCGCACACCGCTGACAGCAATAACAGGCTATGCCGGACTGATACGGAAAGAACAGTGTGAGGATAAGTCCGGGCAGTATATCCAAAACATACTGCAATCCTCCGACCGTATGCGGGATATGCTTAACACTTTGCTTGACTTCTTCCGCCTGGACAACGGCAAGGAACAGCCCCGTCTGTCACCCTGCCGGATTTCAGCAATCACGCACACACTTGAAACGGAGTTCATGCCTGTTGCCGTGAACAAAGGGCTGTCCTTGTCCGTGAAGACTGGACACGATGCCATTGTATTGACCGACAAAGAGCGAATAATACAAATCGGGAATAACCTGCTGTCAAACGCTGTCAAGTTCACAGAAGAAGGCGGTGTTTCTTTGATTACTGAATATGATAATGGAGTTCTGACACTGGTCGTTGAAGATACAGGTACAGGCATGACAGAAGAGGAACAGAAACAAGCGTTCGGTGCGTTTGAACGTCTATCAAATGCCGCCGCAAAGGAGGGTTTCGGGCTTGGGCTTGCCATAATGCGTAATATTGTGTCGATGCTTGGCGGAACAATCCGTTTAGACAGCAAGAAAGGGAAAGGCAGTCGTTTCACAGTTGAAATTTCTATGCAGGAAGCTGAAGAACAGCTTGGATATACAAGCAATACACCTGTTTATCATAACAATAAATTCCATGATGTTGTCGCCATTGACAATGATGAGGTATTACTTCTGATGCTGAAAGAGATGTATTCCCAAGAAGGAATACACTGCGACACTTGCACCGATGCTGCGGCACTGATGGAAATGATACGCCAGAAAGAATACAGCCTGTTGCTGACAGACTTGAATATGCCCGATATAAACGGTTTCGAATTGCTGGAACTGTTGCGTTCGTCCAACGTGGGCAATTCACCAACAATCCCGGTGGTTGTGGCAACCGCTTCGGGCAGTTGTAACAAAGGGGAACTATTGGCAAAAGGCTTTGCCGGATGCCTGTTCAAACCGTTCTCCATATCGGAACTGATGGAGGTTTCCGACAGGTGTGCCATAAAAGCGACACCGGACGGGAAACCGGACTTTTCCGCCTTATTGTCCTATGGCAATGAAGCCGTCATGCTGGAAAAGTTGATAACTGAAACAGAAAAGGAAATGCAGGCGGTACGGGATGCAGCAAAAGAAAAAGACCTGCAAAAGCTGGATTCCCTGATCCACCACCTGCGCAGTTCGTGGGAGGTGCTCCGTGCCGACCAACCGCTGAATGTACTTTACGGATTGCTTCGTGGCGATGCTCTCCCGGATGGTGAAGCGTTAAGCCATGCCGTGACTGCCGTGCTGGATAAGGGAGTGGAAATAATACGGTTGGCAGAAGAGGAAAGGAGAAAATACGAAGATGAATAAGACAAAAATAATTGTGGTGGAAGACAACATCGTGTATTGCGAATATGTCTGCAATATGCTGTCACGGGAGGGCTACCGCAATATGAAGGCTTACCACCTCTCAACCGCGAAGAAACATCTGCAACAGGCAACAGATAATGATATCGTGGTTGCCGACCTGCGTCTGCCTGACGGCAGTGGCATAGACCTTTTGTGCTGGATGCGAAAGGAGGGAAAGATGCAGCCCTTCATCATTATGACCGACTACGCCGAAGTTAATACCGCCGTGGAAAGTATGAAACTCGGCTCGATAGACTATATTCCCAAACAGCTTGTGGAGGATAAACTTGTCCCCCTGATCCGTTCCATACTGAAAGAACGTCAGGCAGGACAACGCCGTATGCCTATATTCGCCCGTGAAGGTTCCGCCTTTCAGAAAATCATGCACCGCATAAGGCTGGTAGCCGCCACCGATATGAGCGTGATGATATTTGGTGAGAACGGCACGGGCAAGGAGCATATTGCCCACCTGTTGCATGACAAGAGCAAACGTGCAGGCAAGCCATTTGTGGCGGTGGACTGCGGTTCACTCTCCAAAGAGCTTGCACCGTCGGCTTTCTTCGGACACGTCAAAGGTGCATTTACAGGTGCGGACAATGCCAAGAAAGGATATTTCCATGAGGCGGAAGGCGGCACGTTGTTTCTGGACGAGGTAGGAAACCTCGCGTTGGAAACCCAACAGATGTTGCTCCGTGCCATACAGGAGAGGCGGTATCGCCCGGTCGGAGACAAGGCAGACCGGAATTTCAATGTCCGCATCATCGCTGCTACCAATGAAGATTTGGAGGTATCGGTGAATGAAAAGCGTTTTCGGCAGGATCTTCTGTACCGCCTGCACGACTTCGGGATAACCGTTCCTCCGTTGCGTGACTGTCAAGAAGACATTATGCCGCTGGCAGAGTTCTTCCGTGATATGGCAAACAGAGAGCTGGAGTGTAGCGTGAGCGGGTTCAGTTCCGAAGCACGTAAAGCGTTGCTGACACACGCATGGCCGGGCAACGTGCGGGAACTTCGGCAGAAAGTTATGGGTGCTGTATTGCAGGCGCAGGAAGGTGTTGTCATGAAAGAGCATCTGGAACTTGCCGTGACGAAACCGACCTCTACTGTCAGCTTCGCCTTGCGCAATGACGCGGAGGATAAGGAGCGGATATTGCGTGCGTTGAAACAGGCAAACGGCAACCGGAGTGTCGCCGCAGAACTGCTCGGCATAGGCAGGACAACACTATACAGCAAACTTGAAGAGTATGGACTTAAATATAAATTCAAGCAATCATAGCCCGTAATTCACTGAATTTGGCTATCTTTGCATAACATTTGAGAAAAACGGCGATTGGCAGGAGCTTTTCGCCGCCAACATATTAGGATAAGACCGCAAGGCGTTTCAAGCGAAAATCTGGTAAATTGGAACTACGGAGACGATTGCGTGATGCTTATGCTATGCTTACGCATAGCGTGCATTCACGTACTCTCCGTAAAGGCTTTACCAGAGCCATCGCTTGAAGGTAGTGTGAATTGCACGCTACTTTTTTACCCTTGCCTAACGAAAGGAAACGATTATGGGTAAAGTTCAGATTCTCGCCGTACTGACGATGGACGGATGTCTTTCTTCAGAGTTATATGATAAAGCACATCAGGATTTGTGCCTTGACCGTTGCGGTCTTGATGAAATCAGGAAGAAAGCCTTTTACCGTGTGACACCGGACTATTCCATTTCAATGCTGCACGAATGGAGAAAAGACTGCACAAACATCCGTTACCTCGCGGAAGCCACACCGGACACGGCAGACTATATAAACGGACTGCTGCGGATGCACGCTGTGGATGAAATCATACTATACACCGTTCCTTTCATATCCGGAAGCGGACGACATTTTTTTAAGTCGGCTCTGCCAGAGCAACACTGGACGCTTTCCTCTTTGAAAAGCTATCCCAACGGTGTATGTCGCATTATCTATATCCTTGATAAAAAGCAAGATAGCCAAAATGTGCGGCAAGCATACATTTCTATTTTCAGGAATAGAATAAATGTTCCGATTACAAACAATTTAAGTCGGAGATAATTTGTCCTTGTGAAAAAATACTGAATTTTATACCTCTGAAATCCAGCACTTTGTAAAATTGAGTGTTGGATTTTTTATTTTCTGCCGCGTTTTTTGCCAATTATATTCATGTGCGCACGCAGAAAACAAAGTGTAATTTTCAAAATTGACAGAACCATGAATTATTTCTTGCTGGCGGAAACCGACTTTTTCCGCCTGATAAACGAAGCCGGCGACTGCAATATGGAAACGGCATACACGGCTTTCGCCACCCAAGTGATCGAACTGTGCAACGGCGGCATGGACATGAACCTTACCGTCATCGCGCTTGCCTACATCGAAATCGAGTTGCAGCACCATCCCGTACGTAATCTGTCAGAAGAAAAAAGAGAGATTGCCGCCTACGTCAGCAAGGCTCTGTCTTTCGTAAGAAAGATGCAGAAATTCCTTGCCACGCCCCAAGTGCCACCACTAATATCCGCCAACAACGCAACAGAAACCACCGCCAGCCTTCTTCAATGGACGGGCAATGCCATCGACCTCGTGGAACTTATCTACGGCATAGACGTGATGGGCTGCATCAACAACGGCAATATGCCGCTCAAACAGCTCGCCCCACTTCTCTATAAGATATTCGGGGTTGATTCTAAAGACTGCTACCGCTTCTACACTGATATCAAACGCCGGAAGAACGAAAGCCGCACCTATTTCATTGACAGGATGCAGGAAAAACTGAACGAGAGAATGTTGCGTGATGAGGAGTTGGAGCGGATGAGAAAATAAAAAAATATCCATTACATATGAGAAGACAGGAATACTCGTATCCTGTCTTTTTATTTTCATTTAATTATATATTAATTAGCACAATATATGTGAGTTTTTCATTCCTATAAGGACAAATTTCAGAAACGTATGTCTGGTAAATTATTGAGTCATCATAGTATGAACATATATCATTACTAAAAACAATGAAACAACTTCCATAAGATTGTGGTTGTAAAAATCGCCATTTAACAGCCCGTTTTTTTTGTAAAATTCGCCAATTAAAAAAATATGATTATCTTTGCATTATATTTTATAAGGTATGGAAACAGTAAATAGAATACTTCAAGAGAAGATTACAGCACGAATCGCGCCCAATAAAGCAGTACTGATTTTTGGTGCTCGCCGTGTTGGTAAAACGGTAATGATGCGTAAAATTGTGGACAACTATTCAGGTAGGACGATGATGCTCAACGGCGAAGACTACGACACATTAGCACTATTGGAGAATCGCTCAATAGCCAATTATCGGCATTTATTGGATGGTATTGATTTGCTGGCTATTGATGAGGCACAGAACATACCACAAATCGGTAGTATTCTGAAGTTGATAGTTGATGAAATACCGGGAATAAGTGTCTTGGCAAGTGGTTCTTCGTCATTCGATTTGCTGAATAAGACTGGTGAACCGTTGGTCGGCCGCAGTACGCAATTTCTCCTTACACCATTCTCGCAACGGGAAATCGCACAGACGGAAACGGCACTTGAAACCCGCCAGAACCTCGAAGCGCGCTTGATTTACGGTTCCTATCCCGAAGTAGTAATGATGGAGAACTATGAACGTAAAACAGACTACCTACGTGATATTGTCGGTGCATACCTGCTTAAAGATATCTTAGCAATTGACGGCTTAAAAAATTCGAGCAAGATGCGCGATCTACTGCGATTGATAGCTTTTCAGTTGGGCAGCGAAGTTTCTTACGAAGAGTTAGGTAAACAACTCGGCATGAGCAAGACGACCGTTGAAAAATACCTCGACCTATTGGAAAAGGTCTTCGTTATCTATCGTCTGGGGGCTTATTCGCGTAACCTACGCAAGGAGGTTACAAAAGCTGGCAAGTGGTACTTCTACGACAACGGCATTCGCAATGCCATTATCGGGGCTTTCTCACCGCTGGCCATTCGGCAGGATGTCGGTGCGCTGTGGGAGAACTACATCATCGGAGAGCGGCGCAAAGCGAACTTCAATGAGGGACTGCACAGGGAGTTCTATTTCTGGCGCACCTACGACAAACAGGAAATCGACCTGATTGAGGAGAGTGCCGACAGTCTTACCGCCTTGGAGTTCAAGTGGGGAAATAAAATGCCGGCCGCACCGAAAGCCTTCCAAGAAGCCTATCCCTATGCCGAGTTTCATGTGGTAAATCGGGAGAATTATTTGGAGTTCGTATAATCAATAAATTACGTATATGGAAACAAAACTACAATCCAAACAGCAATATCCGCGGTTTATCCAAAATAAACCGTGTGGTATTGACAAATTCGATGGAGGTTCGCAAGAAAGGTTGGCAAAAACTATTGCTCGCCATTTTTGTCAGAATGATTCATTGGATGAGGAATGTACTTTACCTCGAATTATCGGCATCGAAGGTATTTGGGGATCTGGAAAATCCAACGTGGTTAAAATGTTGGAACGTGAATTATCAGACGACTATTACTTTTTTGAGTATGACGCATGGGGACATCAAGAGGACTTGCAACGCCGCTCTATATTGGAATTGCTTACAAGCAAACTTATTGATGATGGTATCCTATCTGGAAATGCAACAATAAAAGTCAAAGGTGGAGGTACGAAAACCGTATCATGGTCTGAAAAGCTGAAATATTTATTAGCCCGTAAAACGGAGACCGTAACCGAAAAATATCCCCTTATCAGTAATGGTATGGTTGCGGCATTTTTGGTTGCAGTTTTAACTCCGATATTTACATTTATTGCGTATGCAGTAAAACCTACACCCACAACATGGTGGTTTTCTTTATTGTCTATTATCATAGCTGCACTGCCAGTTCTTATTGCATTGTGCGTTTGGAAATGGGCATATAGCAAAGATCATAAATATGGATGGAGTTATATGTTAGCTATTTATCAAGATAAAGTCGAAAAGGACGTTTGCTATGAGACTTTGAGCGAAGACGAACCAACGGTTTACGAGTTCAAAACATGGATGCAAGACATTTCTGATTTTATCAAGGAAAAAGGACAACGTAAATTAGTCCTTGTTTTTGACAACATGGATCGTCTCCCCGCTGAAAAAGTAAAAGAATTATGGTCTTCTATCCATACGTTCTTCGCCGATAGCGGTTTTGAAAATGTTTGGGCTGTTATTCCTTTCGATGAAACACATTTAGCTTGTGCATTCGGAGATGAGACCGACGAACAAACGAAACAACTGACCAAGTATTTTATCAATAAAACTTTCCCTATTGTTTATCGTGTCGCTCCTCCTGTTATTACCGACTATCGAAGTATATTCAACAAACTGTTTGTTGAAGCATTTGGAGAAACAGAAAATGAAGCGAAAGAAACTATAAATCGGATATTCAGATTGGTAAATCCTAATGCCAATGTTAGGGAAATTATATCATATATCAATGAGATGGTCGCTCTTAAACAAGAGTGGTGTAACGAAATTTTGATGATAAACATAGCATTGTTCTGTTTGAAGAAGACGGATATTCTGGCAAATCCAGTAGAACAAATATTGTCCGGCGACTATCTGAATGGCATTCAAACAATAATTAACAATGATCTGCAAACACAACGCGAAATTGCAGCTTTGGTATATGGTGTCGATGTTGAAGATGCTCGACAAATTCCATTGAAAAAATATATTGAAGGCTGCATCAACGGAGAAGAAGACCACGACATAAATCAATATGCAGAGACTAATAAACAATTTGACACTGTATTAGAAGAAGTTATACAATGTATGGACAATGCGCTTATCGATAAGATTATACATTGTTTGCATAAATTAACTCGAAAGAGCGATGTTATTCTGCGTGTATGGCAAAGAATAGCACAATTGAAATTAAAAGAATCCATAGAGAAGCAGGTGTTCCCTGTCGAATACCAAGAACTGCTGTTGCATTTAGACACGGAAAGCCAAAACCATGTGATTGCTCAATTATATAAGAAGATAGTTCGGTTCAATGACTTCAATGGCGGCGACTATTTCAAAACGTTAGATGCAATAGACAGGTTTATTGCGCAAAATAAGTTGGCGTGCGATTTTACGTCATTGATTGAAGCAAAAACAGTCAAGCCAAATACATTTATCGATTATATTCAAGCTGCAAATGCAACAGATGCTGCCTATCGGGATAACGCGACAACTAAAGCATATAAATATTATCAAGTAGCAACAAATTCGGAGGCGCTCGATAATTATTTGGCAAACTTACTACCCGATAATTTCGACCATGCAGATATTGTAAAAACGTTAAAAGATAATTCTACCTATACGTTTCCAACGCTTTTGCAAGCGATCACGAATTGCATTGATGAACAGAATGTAAATAAAGATAATATAGGGGCTATATTTACAACCTATCGTTTATTGGCATCTGACGAAGAAAGACCTTTACCTGTAACGTTAGATTCAACCTACATAAATCAGTTGCATTCTGAATTAGAAACTGATGGCCGAAACATTAAAGAGTCTGGATATTACGATTTAGTCGCCATGCAATTGGCACATGGTCATTCCGTTTCCTTAATAGAGGGTGGAGATATAAAATATGTTGCAGAACTCATGGACTATTATGTGGATCATGGAGACTTATTAGTAAATAGTGTGGGATGGAATATACCGCTATTAAATGAAACACTACAATACATGGTAAATCATAAACTTGGCTATAAATTATTGCTCTCAGACATATTGCCCCAATTTGAAGATATTAAGAACAGAATAGGTGTAACGGATGAGGTATTTATCGAGCATTTAGCAGAGTGGAATACCGATTTGGATAAGTATATCACTAAGAACAATATTAAAGATGTAATTCCTGACGCATCTTTTTACGATTTGACCACTAAAATAAGCAATGTCCTGACCGATCATATCAATAAAATAGCGTTCGAAGCGTTGTCTGAAATAAGTGTTGATACATTATACGCCCAAAGAACAGCACATACATCATATTATTGGTTTGTCGCAATAAAACATTTACTGGCTAAAATCAAATCCTTGCCAGATAACTTGACTGAATTTGGCAAAAAGATTCTGATGGATATTGCTTCTGGAACTCAAAGTTTGAATCCTTTCCCTAATTGTTTCAAGAATATAGTTGAAAGATTGGATAAACGAAAAATTAAATCGACAGTTACCGATATAAGAAATGATTTCTGCATCGGTAAAAAGACTATCAATGCAATAAAGTTTCAATTTTTCGAAACATGGCTTAGATCGCATGGTAATTTGAAAAGTCAAGCTGGAGACGTTATTGATAAAATAGTGAAACCTGTAATTTCCGATGGGGCATGCCGTTCATTGATTCTGCAAAACAAAGATTTTTATATGGATTTAATAAATACAGCAGGGGATGATGCTTATGAATTGAAAAAGAGTCTCCGAAACCTCATACAAAAAGATTCAGATCCGCAATTGGTTAAATTTGTCAATTCGATAGATTCAGTACCTGAGGTTGAAACCGCGTAAGTATTTGTCTAACAAGTCCGAATTTTACGATTTTACCCGTCAGAACTGAAGTGCCCCCCAAAAAAATTGTATCCAACTTTTGGGGGTCACTTCAAACTTCGATAGGGATAATTTTCAATTTTGGGGACTTGTTAGACAGTCTCATTATCTGGTAGCAGTTTACACAGCACCGGATCGTTTTTGATACGCTCCAGTTCCTCCTGCACAATCTGCTTCACCTCTTCCTTGATGCGCCGGTAGTTCGCCTGCACCGTTTCCTTCATGCGGTCGTTGCCGTCCTCGTCCGTGAAGTTTGTAATGACGGGAATTTTCTTGTAGGCACTTTCTTCCCGTTTCACCTTTTCGGCATCCACCACAATCTCGCAATGAAAAATCTTCTGCTCGATACGCTCGTTGAAGTTGTCGGATACAGAACCGACAAACATTCCCTGCGTAAGCCCGGAAATCTTACTCGGTGGAATGAGCGCGTCCATCTGCGTGTTGATGGAGGTGGAAACATCCTGCCGGTTGATGGAGATGGACTGCCGTTTCTGCAACACCTTACCGAACCGCTCGGAGAGCGTCTTGGCTGTTTCCCCCACCACCTGACCGGAGAAAATATTGCCGACAGTGTTCATCACCACTTTCGCCTCTTTGTCCCCGTAGTCACGCACTAACTGGCTGAAATCCTGAAAGCCCAGACACACGGCAACCTTGTTGCTTCGGGCGGTAGCTATAAGATTGTCCAACCCTTTGAAGTATATTGTGGGCAACTCGTCGATGATGACCGATGACTTCAGCATCCCCTTCTTGTTGATGAGCTTCACGATACGGGAATTATACAGACCGAGTGCCGCACCGTAGATATTCTGACGGTCGGGATTGTTACCCACGCAGAGGATTTTCGGCTCTTCGGGATTGTTGATGTCCAGCGTAAACTCGCTGTCTGACATCACCCAGTAGAGCTGCGGTGAAATCATCCTCGAAAGCGGGATTTTTGCCGACGCTATCTGACCCATGAGCTGCTCCGCAGCCCCTCCAAGCCACGCATCCATGAACGGCGAAAGGTAGTTCTCCAGCTCCGGATAAGAGGTCAGTATCGGAAATATATCCTCGTAACGGCGGTTCAGAAACTCGATAGCATGGGGAAACGTGCAAAACTTCCCGTTCTGATAGATTTTGAGATACCAGATAATACTGGCAAACAGAATGATAGGTGACTCCACGAAGAAGTCGCCCTGCTTTTGCACCCACGTTTTATTGAGGTTGAGCATTATTGTGTAGGCACTCTCATAGGCATCCGTAATATCTTCCATAAAATCCGGGTGAATGGGATTGCACCGATGAGAGCGTCGCGGGTCGTCGAAGTTGATCACATAGAACTTCGGCTTTACCTTGTAGCCGTCCGGGTGGTTCAGCAAATGGTTGTAGGCAATAGTAGATAGGTCGGGATACTTGAAATCGTAGATGTATTGACTAAAGCCCTTTTCAATCTGTTGCTTGATAAAATTGTTTACCACGGCATAGGACTTGCCGCTGCCCGGCGTACCCAACACGATGGACGCACGGAAGGGATTAACTACATTGATCCAACCGTTGTTCCAGCGTTTCCTGTAATAGAAACGTGTCGGCAGATTGACCGAATACTCGCTTTCGATAAGCCTCGTTTCCTGCATGAAACTCTCGTTCTCGTTGTTGAAAACATCCTCCATCAAATTGTGTTTCAACAGGCGGCTCATCCACAGACCACCCATCAACAGGCAGACATAGCCCGTTCCAATGGTAAGGACATACAGTCCCGTCACCGCTTCAAGCGGCAGCGGCAGGGGCAGCAACCACCAGTTCAGGAAAAACAGCACGAACCCGACGGCAAATGCTGTCCAGATTCTCCCCCAAGTGATTTTCTCACCCTTGACACCCTTCGTACCCAGACAGGACAAGGCAAGCAAAAGGACGGAAAACAGCTTCGTGTAGAGAATGGAATGGAACAGCCCCGCCGTGCGGTCGAAGTTCAGAAGGATTTTGTCCACCACGCCGATGTTCACGCCCCACAGCCGGATGGCTTCGTAGCAGAACCAGTACACGTTCATGACCACTAAAATGATACTCACGGCACGCAGAAAATCCATGATTTTCGCCAATGCCCTCAAATCGTCTTCTTGTTGTGACATACATTGATTTTTTAATTGTTGATACTCTGATTACATACCCAAGCCCTTGCGTTTTTTCTTCTTTTTGCGCTTCATCGCCCGGATGAAAGCCTCTTCCTCGGCATCTACCGCCGGACCTTCGGGAGTGAGCAAGCCCATACCGCCCGATATATCTTCACTGTCGTAGGCGGTCTGCCCGTGTGCCTTGTCCGCAGCATCCACAGGGATGGATAGCGGTATCGGCGGTTGTCCGGCGTATGGCAGGGTGAAGTGTTCCTGCAAGGCATTCGCCGAAAGCTCCTTACCCATGCGCGAACCGTTCAGCACGCATCCCGTGCGGTGGTCGATGAAGGTAGCCCCATAGATGCGCCCTTCCTCTGTGTAGCGCAGTACGGTGTCGATGCCCTTCTCTTTGAGTTGGGATACAAATTTGTCCTTGTCATAAGTGCCTTGCAGCACGGAAAGGACGGTGCGTTTCGTCATGTCTGCCAGTTTCCTATCCTTGATTTCCGATTTGGAACGGACAAACTTCTTCTGTACGGCTTCATAGCCTGCGGACTTCCCGAAAAGCGAGGATTTGAACGGGTTGCCCACCTTGTTACCCTTGTCGTCCGTGACGGAATAGACCAGCCCGTGATACTCCCGTCCGCGCACGTTGCCCCTCGCTTCCTCCACCGTCATATTATATAAGGAAAGGAGCGCACGGTATTCGCCCATCGTCTGGAAACGGTACTGCCCATTCAGAGCCTTCACGGTGTTGCCTACCTGCTTCTTCACATCACCTGCCGATGCGGCCACCTTGCGCAACGGATTATCCAATCTCTGATTTTTACGTTCTGCCGGATGCAATCCGTACTTCTGTTCCAGTTCCCTGCGGATACGGTCGCTGCGGCGGTAGAGAAAATCCCGGTTGAGCCTTTTCCCGTTCTCGTCCACGTTGACCGTCACGATGTGCAGGTGGTGGCGGTCGATGTCCTCGTGCTTGAATACAAGATAAGGCTGGTTTCCGAAACCGAGTTTTTCCAGATACTCGCGGGCGATATTCTGCAACTCAATATCGGTCAGCACATCCTCCGGGTGCGGGTTGAGAGAGATATGCACCACCGGCTTCTCGATCTTCATCTGCGGTGGCAGGAAGGTGAGAAAACCCTCCATCGCCTTGCCTATGTCCACCGTTCCCGAACCGTCATTGTAGATGCGGTTGGTGGTGAGAAGCCGCCCCTGCGCCTCGTTAATCTTCTCCCCGTTGTAGGCAATCGCGCCGTACAACGAACTTCCTACACTGATTTTTGCGACCATTTTGCCTCCATTTCCCTTGAAAGTTCCACAATCCGGCGGCTCAGTTTCACGAGTTCGACGGTGTGTTGCTCTAATTTGTAGAGCAACGCCATCGCCTTTTTCTCTGAAAAATGCAGCCTCAGTTCCTTCACGACTTGGTTGTAATTCGTACCCACGGCACGGAATTGTGCATGAAAATCCGACAGTTTGGTGTAATAGTCCACCAACGTCTTGTCCACCTTCAGCACCTTGAACGGTTGCCCGAAGAAGTGCGCTTTGAGGAAAACAGACCGTGCATAGACACCCGATTTTCCGAACATGGCGAGGAAACGGTTGTGTTCCTCCTCGTTGAAACGGACGGTGTACCGGTACACCGCCGGATCAAGTTTGGGATTTCTCCCTGATTTGCTTTTCCTTTTCTCTTTCATATTACTTTGGATTTAGCGGATTGACGGCATAAGCCGCCGCTTCGGATTACAGCACCGCAGTTCTGAAAGGCTTCCCGACTTCGGAGGGAAAGCCCGCCCCCTGCAAGGGCAAGTGCTTTTCGTGGCTGCTCAAAATATTTTGAGCGGCTGAAAAGACATCTTGCTATGTTCCGGCGAACATAAAAATCCGTCGGGGACGGATTGGGGGAATGCCTTTCAAACTCCGGGCTGCGCCACCTGCGGCGAACCCTGCCGTTCGGGTGCAAAGTTACGCCCTTAAAGCGGTATCGGACAGAGGCTTGACCCGGACAGTCAGTGCCAACCGGCGCAACATGCCGCCACTTGCCGGGGAAGTGGTACGGATTCAAAAATATCCTTGTTTATTTGCAGCATGATTCAAGAAACGAACGATTTGAAGATATGAAAAATGAGGCTTTCAAATACCCGGCAAACCGCTTTGGCGGCTATTTGCCTGACCGGATACCCGAACCTTCGGATACCCGGCTTTCCAATGACGCGGTGATTCACGGATTCAATGACTTCATGACGCAATGTCGTCATTCACCAGTTATCCGAATCCCTGCCTCACCGTTGAAGCGGATACGTGACGAACCGGACAGGCGGAGATTCGCTGACGCGGATATACATGTCACCGATTCCGTATCGGAGCAGGAAAACAATTCATCAACCATTAAAACCAACAGAACCATGAGTAATGAAACATTCGTTGCATTCGCAACACAGAAAGGGGGCATCGGCAAATCCACCGTCACGGCACTTGCCGCCAACTACCTCCACAACGTGAAAGGACACAATGTCGCCGTCATGGACTGCGACGCCCCGCAACACAGCATACACGGGTTGCGTGAACGTGAAACGGGACTTATCGGCGGAAGCCTCTATTTCAAGGCACTCGCGTGTGACCACTTCCGCAAGATAAGGAAGAACGCCTACCCGGTCATCGCAAGCGACGCCCTTAACGCCCTCGATGATGCCGAAAGGATGCTTGCCGCAGAAGAGGTGAAACCCGACGTCGTGTTCTTCGACATGCCGGGAACCCTGAAAAGCAACGGCGTGGTCAAGACCCTCTCGCAGATGGACTACATCTTCGCGCCCATGAGTGCCGACCGTTTTGTCGTGGAAAGCACCCTGCAATTCGCCGTGATGTTCCGTGACAACCTCATGACGACGGGACAGGCGAAAACAAAAGGGCTGTACCTGTTCTGGACGATGGTGGACGGCAGGGAGAAGAACGGGCTTTACGACCTGTATGAGGATGTGATCGCCGAGATGGGGCTGCCGGTGCTGTCCACCCGCCTGCCCGACAGCAAGAAGTTCCGGCGCGACCTTTCGGAAGAGCGCAAGAGCGTGTTCCGCTCGACCATCTTCCCGATGGATGCGTCCCTGCTGAAAGGGAGCGGCATCCGTGAGTTCTCGGAAGAGATAAGCCGTATCATCAGACCTCAATAATCATGGGCAGCAGGAAAGTGAACACCGAAGGCATCGACGAGGAACTGTTGATAGCCTCCATCGGCAGACGCAGGCAGGACGGGATCCTGTACCACGCGCAGGAGCCGCCCGCGCCTGCTCCCGAAGAAGAAAGCGTCCCGGAAACGGAACCGCCGCCCGTGCAATCCACGGCAAAAGAAAAACCGCAGAGGGACACCGTCCGCCGCAAACGGCAGGAGGACGACTATTCCGGGCTGTTCCTCCGCCGCAACGAGATAAAGACGCGCCAGTGCGTCTATATCAGCCGCGATGTCCACAGCAAGATTCTCAAAATCGTGAACGACATCGCCGGACGTGAAATCTCGGTAGGCGGCTACGTGGACACCGTGCTGCGCCAACATCTGGAACAGCACAAGGAGAAAATAAACGAACTGTACAAGAAACAACGTGAAGACTTGATTTGAATATGGAAAAGAACCAGAAAAACAGAAGTCCGCAGCATGACGGCGGCGGTATGCTTGCCCAAGTGCAGGCGAGTGTGGAAATCCTCTCTCCCGTGCCGTTAGGCGGCAAATGCGGTGAGAAGGACTATGAACGGCTGTTCATCCGTGAAGCCGAAGTGAAGGCACGCGAGGGAAAGATGGCGTATGTGCGCCCGGAGTATCACGACCGCATCATGCGTATCACCCGTGTGATCGGGCATGACCGGCTGTCGCTGTCCGCCTACATCGACCATGTGCTTACGCACCACTTCAACCAGTGCGAGGAGGCGATAAAAAGCCTTTACGCCCGGAATTACGACGCAGTATTTTAATCCTCAAAAAGTAACAGACATGAAAGGAAAGAAGAATGATTATCGCGCCTTCCTGAAAAAATCAGGAATCAAGGCGAGAGAGGGAAAGCAAGTGTACATCAGTTTGGCAAACCACAGCGTGATAACCGAAATCACCTATTTATTAGGTAAGGGAAACCTGACCATCGCCGACTATCTGGACAATGTGCTTAACGAACATTTCCAGACACACCGTGCCGAAATCAACCGTATGTTGGATTCAGTCCCCAAAGTAGAGCTATGAACATGACTATGATTCTGCTGACCGTATCGGTCGGCTGCAACCTGTGGTTCCTGTTCCTGCTCCTTTATGACAGGATCATGGAAACCAGACTTGTCCGCTTCCTAAGAAGCATAGCCGGACTGTGGCGGTCGTTGGGCGGCACGGCTGCAAAGCCCGAAACGGCAAGGGTAACACCGCCCGCAGAGACCCCAGCGGACATCATCGGCAAGAGCCGTTTCAGGATGGCATCGACCCGGACAACCGCTGCCATACCGACGCAAGAAGCCGCCACTTCGGAAAAAGGCATTGAGCTGACGGAGGAAGAGGCTACTTTTGACGACGGAAACACGGAAACCGTATCCCGTCCCGCCCAAGTCCCGGAGGATAAACTCGACGAAACCTTCACGAGCCTCACGCCTTCGGAACTGGAGTTCGGGGAGGACGAGCCGGAGGAAGAAACGTCCGACGCACCGAGGGCATCCGGAAGCAGCTTCGACGAGATAGACGATGCGGTCAGAACCGCCAAGAACCCGGAAGCGACAACGACGGAACGGGAGCGGGCGGCAAAAGTCTTCACCGACATGGAAGGGACGGAGCTGTACGAGAAGCTGATGACCGGCTCGTCTGAAATGAGCATCCGCATCAAGGGGCTTATCGAAATCCGGCTGAAGAAACCGAAAAAGGATTTTGTAGTCCCGGACAATATTGAGGACTTCGACATCCGCAACTATGTATAACGAGTAAAAAAGAATGAAAATGAAAACGTAAGACGGCATCACCCACGCGCACGGCAGTACAAGGTACAGCCGGTCCGCAACGGACACACCCAAGTCCGTAGAAACAAACGGGCAATCCACTAAACCAAAGTAAAGTAACCGAGTATCAACTGCCCGACAAAGGACCATCCACTCTTTTGACGGCAAAAACAAGAACAGTTTATGAACAAGAACATCAGACAAAAGTTTATCCTCTCTGCGGCACTTATGATTGCCGCAACCGCCTCCGCCTTCGCACAGGGAAACGGCATCGCGGGCATCAACGAAGCCACCTCTATGGTGAGTTCGTACTTCGACCCCGGCACGAAACTCATCTACGCCATCGGCGCGGTAGTCGGGCTTATCGGGGGCGTGAAAGTATATGGGAAATTCTCGTCCGGCGACCCCGACACCTCCAAGACTGCCGCCTCGTGGTTCGGGGCGTGCATCTTCCTGATTGTCGCCGCCACCATCCTGCGCTCATTCTTCCTTTAATAAACGATGTATGGCTGAATACCCGATAAACAAGGGTATCGGCCGTCCGGTAGAATTCAAGGGCTTGAAGGCTCAGTACCTCTTCATCTTCTGCGGAGGTCTGCTGGCTCTCTTCGTCCTGTTCGTCATCCTCTACATGGTCGGCATCGACCAGTGGGTATGTATCGGCTTCGGCGTGGCATCGTCCTCCGTCCTCGTATGGCAGACCTTCGCGCTGAACGCCCGGTACGGCGAACACGGGCTTATGAAATTAGGGGCAACAAGGAGCCATCCCCGATACCTTATCAACCGGCGGCGGATCACCCGATTATTCAAACGGAAACGAAAGGAAGAAACGACATGAGGAATACATCCAAAATGACAACACTGGAAAACAAGTTCCCGCTATTGGCGGTGGAACAAGGCTGCATCATCTCCAAAGACGCCGACATCACGGTGGCTTTCGAGGTGGAGCTGCCGGAGCTTTACACCGTGACGGGCGCGGAGTACGAGGCGATACACGGCTGCTGGTGCAAGGCAATCAAGGTGCTGCCGGACTTCTCCGTCGTCCACAAGCAGGACTGGTTCATCAAGGAGAAGTACACGCCGGAACTTCACAAGGACGACATGAGCTTTTTAAGCCGCTCTTTCGAGCGTCACTTCAACGAGCGTCCGTACCTGAAGCACACGTGCTACCTCTACCTGACCAAGACGACGAAGGAGCGTAACCGGATGCAGAGCAATTTCAGCACGCTGTGCCGTGGGCATATCATCCCGAAGGAGCTGGACAAGGAAACCGCCGCGAAGTTCATGGAGGCTGCGGAACAGTTCGAGCGTATCATCAACGACAGCGGCTTTGTCAGGCTGCGCCGCCTCTCCACCGACGAGATTGTGGGGACGGACGGCAAAGCCGGACTGATAGAGCGTTACTTCTCGCTCATGCCCGAAGGCGACGCCACGTTGCAGGACATCGACCTCTCGGCACGGGAAATGCGCATCGGCGACAACCGCCTGTGCCTGCACACCCTGTCCGACGCGGAGGATCTGCCCGGCACGGTGGCTACCGACACCCGGTATGAGAAACTCTCCACCGACCGCTCGGACTGCCGCCTCTCCTTCGCATCCCCGGTGGGGCTGCTGCTCTCCTGCAACCACATCTACAACCAGTACGTGATTATCGACAACAGCGAGGAGAACCTCCAAAAATTCGAGAAGTCCGCAAGGAATATGCAGTCGCTCTCGCGCTATTCGAGGAGCAACAGCATCAACCGCGAGTGGATAGACCGCTACCTGAACGAGGCGCACTCCTACGGGCTGACCTCGGTGCGGGCGCACTTCAACGTCATGGCGTGGAGCGACGACGCGGAAGAGCTGAAACACATAAAGAACGACGTGGGCAGCCAGCTGGCAAGCATGGAGTGCGTGCCTCGCCACAACACCATCGACTGCCCGACACTCTATTGGGCGGCTATGCCCGGCAACGCGGCGGACTTTCCGGCGGAAGAGAGTTTCCATACCTTCATCGAACAGGCGGTGTGCCTCTTCACGGAGGAAACCAACTACCGCAGTTCGCTCTCGCCCTTCGGCATCAAGATGGTGGACAGGCTCACGGGAAAACCGCTGCACCTCGACATCAGTGACCTGCCGATGAAGCGGGACATCACCACCAACCGTAACAAGTTCGTATTAGGTCCTTCGGGCAGTGGCAAGTCGTTCTTCATGAACCACCTCGTGCGACAATATTACGAGCAGGGCGCGCATGTGGTATTGGTGGACACGGGAAACTCCTATCAGGGATTGTGCGAGATGATACGGCGCAAGACGGGCGGCACGGACGGCGTGTATTTCACCTACACGGAGGAGAAGCCCATCAGCTTCAACCCGTTCTACACCGACGACTACGTGTTCGACGTGGAGAAGAAGGACAGCATCAAGACGCTGCTGCTGACGCTCTGGAAGTCGGAGGACGACAAGGTGACGAAAACCGAAAGCGGGGAATTGGGCAGTGCCGTGAGTGCCTACATCGAGCGCATCAGGGCAGACCGGAGCATCGTCCCCTCGTTCAACACCTTCTACGAGTACATGCGCGACGACTACCGCCGGGAACTGGCGGAGCGTGACATCAAGGTGGAGAAGGAGGACTTCAACATCGACAACATGCTCACCACCATGCGGCAGTATTACCGGGGCGGACGCTATGACTTCCTGCTCAACTCGGCGGAGAACATCGACCTGCTGGGCAAACGGTTCATCGTCTTCGAGATTGACTCCATCAAGGACAACCGCGAACTGTTCCCGGTAGTGACCATCATCATCATGGAAGCCTTCATCAACAAGATGCGGCGTCTGAAAGGGGTGCGGAAGCAGCTTATCGTGGAGGAGGCTTGGAAGGCTCTTTCTTCGGCAAATATGGCTGACTACCTGCGCTATATGTACAAGACGGTGCGTAAGTATTTCGGTGAGGCAATCGTGGTGACGCAGGAGGTGGACGACATCATTTCCTCGCCCGTCGTCAAGGAGAGCATCATCAACAACTCGGACTGTAAAATCCTGCTCGACCAGCGCAAGTACATGAACAAGTTCGACCAGATTCAGGCGTTGCTCGGACTGACGGAGAAGGAGAAGTCGCAGATACTCTCCATCAACATGGCGAACAACCCCTCACGGCTCTACAAGGAGGTGTGGATAGGCTTGGGCGGCACGCAGTCGGCGGTCTATGCCACCGAGGTCAGTGCTGAAGAGTATCTGGCGTACACCACCGAGGAAACGGAAAAGGTGGAGGTGTACCGTCTGGCAGAGCAATTGGGCGGTGACATCGAAGCCGCCATCCGGCAACTTGCCGAAAGGCGGAGAAACAAGCAATAAGTAATCAATAATCAGTAAAACAGATTTATCAACAAAAAAAGAAAAGCGTATGAGCATATCAAGAATGAAGATGCTGCAAGTCAGCAAGTGTTTAATCGGGCTGGCGGTCATGGTGCTGCAATCCTGCGACGTGGCGGAGAACCGCCGCGACCTGCTGTGCGGAAACTGGGAAAGCGTGGAGGGCAAACCCGACGTGCTTATCTACAAGGAGGGAGAAGCCTACAAGGTGACGGTTTTCAAGCGGAGCGGCATCCGCCGCAGGCTGAAGCCGGAAACCTACCTCTTGCAGGAGGAGAACGGCAACCTGTTCATGAACACGGGATTCCGCATCGACGTGGCGTATAACGAGGCTACCGACGTGCTGACCTTCTCACCCAACGGGGACTACGTGCGTGTGAAGCCGCAGCCGGAAACTCCGGCAGAAAAATAAGAACCGCTAAAATCCAAAGAAACATGAGAACAAGAATAACATTCGTCATCTGCCTGTGCCTGCTTTTCGCGGGCAGGGCTTCCGCCCAATGGGTCGTGAGCGATCCGGGCAATCTGGCGCAGGGCATCATCAACGCCTCGAAGAACATCATCCATACCTCGAAGACCGCCACGAACATGGTGAACAACTTTCAGGAAACGGTGAAAATCTACGAGCAGGGCAAGAAGTATTACGACGCCCTCAAATCGGTGAACAATCTGGTCAAGGACGCACGCAAGGTGCAGCAGACCATCCTGATGGTGGGCGACATCACGGACATCTACGTGACCAGCTTCCAGAAGATGCTGCGCGACGACAACTTCACGGTGGAGGAACTCGGAGCCATCGCCTTCGGCTACACGAAGCTGCTGGAGGAATCAAACGACGTGCTGACGGAGCTGAAGAACGTGGTGAACATCACCACGCTCTCCATGACGGACAAGGAGCGCATGGACGTGGTGGAACGCTGCCACTCCAAGATGAAGCGTTACCGCAACCTCGTGAGCTACTACACCAACAAGAACATCAGCGTGAGCTACCTGCGTGCGAAGAAGAAAAACGACCTCGACCGCATCATGGGGCTGTACGGCAGTATGAACGAAAGATACTGGTAGCCTATGGAGTTCGACAACCTTCACCAGATTCTCCGCTCGCTCTACGAGCAGATGATGCCGCTGTGCGCCGACATGGCGGGCGTGGCGAAAGGCATCGCCGGGCTGGGCGCGCTCTTCTATGTCGCTTACCGGGTATGGCAGTCGTTGGCGAGAGCCGAACCGATAGACGTCTTCCCGATGCTCCGCCCCTTTGCCGTCGGTCTGTGCATCATGTTCTTCCCTACGGTGGTGCTTGGCACGATAAACAGCGTCCTCTCGCCCGTCGTGCAGGGTACGGCGAAACTGCTCGAAACGCAGACTTTGGACATGAACAAGTACCGGGAGCAGAAGGACAGGCTGGAATACGAGGCGATGGTGCGCAATCCCGAAACCGCCTACCTCGTGTCCAACGAGGAGTTTGACAAGCAACTGGAGGAATTGGGCTGGTCGCCCTCCGACATGGTGACGATGGCGGGGATGTATATCGACCGGGGGATGTACAAGATGAAGAAGGGCATCCGCGATTTCTTCCGCGAGATACTGGAACTGATGTTCCAAGCCGCCGCCCTCGTGATAGACACCATCCGCACGTTCTTCCTTGTGGTGCTGGCGATACTCGGTCCGATAGCCTTCGCCATATCGGTGTGGGACGGCTTCCAAAGCACGCTCACGCAGTGGATATGCCGCTACATTCAGGTCTATCTGTGGCTGCCCGTGTCGGACATATTCAGCACCATACTCGCCAAGATTCAGGTGTTGATGCTGCAAAGCGACATCGAACGGATGCAGGCTGACCCGAACTTCTCGCTGGATTCGAGCGACGGGGTGTACATCGTCTTCATGATAATCGGCATCATCGGCTACTTCACCATCCCGACGGTGGCAGGCTGGATTATCCAAGCCGGAGGCATGGGAAGCTACGGTCGCAACGTGAACCAGACGGCAGGACGAGCCGGAAGCATGGCGGGCAGCGTGGCGGGTGCTACCGCAGGCAACATGGTCGGACGTGCCGGGAAACTGCTGAAATAGAGGCTGAATTACGGGAGAGGCATCCGCATAAAAGTAACATACGTATGTAGCCTGTCATGACATACGTATGTAGCAGCCTGTTACATACGTATGCAGCGGCTCATTACATACGTATGTGGTAACCCGTTACATACGTATGTGGCAAACGACCGCATACCAATCCTATTGTATAACGAATTAAGAACCGAAAAATAAAATCAGACAATGGAATTCAAGTCACTCAAAAACATCGAATCATCGTTCAGGCAGATACGCCTGTTCGGTATCGTCTTCCTCTCGCTGTGCGCCGTGATAACGGTATGGAGCGTGTGGAGTTCCTACCGCTTCGCGGAACGGCAGCGTGAGAAGATCTATGTGCTGGACAACGGCAAGTCGCTGATGCTGGCACTCTCGCAGGACTTGTCGCAGAACCGTCCGGCGGAAGCGAGGGAGCATGTGCGCCGCTTCCACGAACTGTTTTTCACGCTCTCGCCCGAAAAGAGCGCGATAGAACACAACGTAAAGCGTGCGTTGTTGCTGGCGGACAAGAGCGTGTACAACTACTATTCGGACTTCGCCGAGAAGGGGTACTACAACCGCATCATCGCCGGGAACATCAACCAAGTGCTGAAGGTGGACAGCGTGGTATGCGACTTCAACGGCTATCCCTACCGTGCCGTGACCTACGCCACGCAGAAGATTATCCGGCAGAGCAACGTCACCGAGCGCAGCCTCGTGACCACGTGCCGCCTCTTGAACTCGTCCCGTTCGGACAACAACCCGAACGGGTTCACCATCGAGGGATTCACCATCATCGAGAACAAGGATTTACAAACCATCAAAAGGTAAACGGATATGAAGAAAATCAAGAAATCATTTTGGGGCGCATATTGGAAACTCCACGACAAAAAGAAAATGCTGGTGGCAAGGCTCAGGGGCTATCTGGACGGCTTGCCGCCAAAGACACGCAGGCGCATCGTGCTGGCGATGCTCGCCGCATTCTCCGCGCTTGCCCTCTACACCTTCGGCAAAGCCGTGTATGACATCGGCAGGAATGACGGCAGCCGGATGGTGACAGACCATGCCGGACAGGTGGAACTGTCCGTGAAGACGGATAACAATCATAACGTAACACCTTATTTATATGGAACAGACGAAGAACGAAACGAAGATTGAGAACAAGACGGAGAGCAAGTCCGAAAGCACGGCTGCACCCGACAACAAGGGGAAGCCGAAAAAGGAGCGCAAGCCGCTGACCGAAGCCCAACGGCTGAAACGTCAGAAAATGATAGTGCTGCCCGCTATGGTGCTGGTATTCATCGGGGCGATGTGGCTGATATTCGCCCCGTCCTCCGGCAAAGAGCAGGAGCCGGGAACAGGCGGCTACAACATCGAGATGCCCGACGCGGACAAGGAGAACCGCCGGATTATCGGTGACAAGGCGAAAGCCTACGAACAGGGCGCAATGGAGGAAAGGCAGGAGAACCGCAGCCGCGCCATGCAGCAGTTGGGCGACCTGTTCGACCGCGAAACTGCGGCAGCGGATGGAGACAGCGATTTCGACCTTGCCAATCCCGGCGGAACAGAAGAGGCCGTGAAGCCCACACCGAAGACCATCCAATCCTCGGCAGCCGCCTACCGTGACCTCAATGCCACGCTCGGCAACTTCTACGAGCAGCCGAAAAACGACAATGCGGAGATGGACGAACTGCTGGAACGCATCGCCACCCTCGAATCCGAACTGGAAAGCGGAAAAGAGAGAAGCTCCACGATGGACGAGCAGGTGGCACTCATGGAAAAATCCTACGAGCTGGCGGCGAAGTACATGGGCGGGCAGAACGGCACGCAGGCGGCAGCGGGACAGACCGCAGAGCCGTCCCCCGTGCAGAAAGCCGGAAAGAACACGGCAAAACCCGTCAGGCAGGTGACGCATCAGGTGGTGTCCTCGCTCGGACAGCCCGTGAGCAATGCCGAATTTGTCGCTTCCTTCTCGCAGGAGCGCAACCGCAGTTTCAACACGGCGGTGGGCGTCACGACCGTATCGGACAGGAACACCATACCGGCATATGTCTATGGGACGCAGAGCGTGACGGACGGGCAGGCGGTCAGGTTGCGCTTGCTGGAGCCGATGGCGGTAGCAGACCGGATCATCCCCCGTAATGCGGTGGTGGTCGGCGCAGCCAAGATTCAGGGCGAACGGCTCGGCATCGAAATCACCTCTCTGGAACACGACGGTACGATTATCCCGGTGGAGTTGGAGGTCTATGACACGGACGGGCAGCCCGGCATATTCATCCCCAACTCGATGGAGATGAACGCCGTCAGGGAGGTTGCCGCCAACATGGGCGGCTCGCTCGGCAGCAGCATCAACATCTCCACCAATGCCGGGGCGCAGCTCGCCTCCGACTTGGGCAAGGGGCTGATACAAGGCACGAGCCAGTACATTGCCAAGAAGATGCGCACCGTCAAGGTGCATCTGAAAGCCGGGTACAGGGTCATGCTCTATCAGGAAGTGAATTAAGAAAACAATCAATCAAATTTTTATTTACCACTAAAAATCCAAAGTAATGAGAAAAGTAATCATGATGTTTGCCCTCGCTATGGGCATCGCAACTGCCAACGCGCAGGAAAACGTAACCGTTGGGCAAAGCAACGGAAGTGAACAACCGACCTTGACAAAGGAGGTCTATCCGCAGAAGGAGGCGGACGGCGACCTGTATCACGGTCTGACGAGAAAGCTGGGTTTTGACCGCATGGTTCCCCCGCACGGCTTGGAAGTGACCTACGACAAGACCGTGCATGTCATCTTCCCGGCGGAAGTGCGCTATGTCGATTTAGGCTCGCCCGACCTGATTGCGGGCAAAGCCGAAGGTGCGGAGAACGTCATCCGCGTGAAGGCTACCGTGAGGAACTTCCCGAACGAAACCAACATGTCCGTAATCACGGAGGACGGGAGTTTTTACACCTTCAACGTGAAGTATGCCACCGAACCGCTGCTGCTCAACGTGGAGATGTGCGACTTCATCCATGACGGCGAGGCGGTGAACCGTCCGAACAATGCGCAGGAAATCTACCTGAAAGAGCTGGGCAGTGAAAGTCCCATGCTGGTGCGCCTTATCATGAAGTCCATCCACAAGCAGAACAAACGTGAGGTGAAGCATATCGGCTGCAAGCGTTTCGGCATCCAGTACCTTCTGAAAGGCATCTACACGCACAACGGGCTTCTGTATTTCCACACGGAAATCAGGAACCAGAGCAACGTGCCTTTCGATGTGGACTACATCACATGGAAAATCGTGGACAAGAAGGTGATGAAGCGTACCGCAGTGCAGGAGCGTATCATCCTGCCGCTCCGTGCGCAGAACTACGCCACGCTCGTGCCGGGCAAAAAAAGCGAACGCACGGTCTTCACGATGGCGAAGTTCACCATCCCCGACGGCAAGTGTCTCGTGGTGGAGCTGAACGAGAAGAACGGAGGTCGTCATCAGTCTTTCGTGATCGAGAATGAGGATTTGGTGCGTGCCAATAACATCAACGAACTCCAAGTGCGCTGACCATGAGAAAGTACATCGCAATCATCATCGCGTCGCTTGCCCTGTTCACGGGGCAGGCGTACGCCCAGCGATGTCTGCCGAAAATGCAGGGCATCGAGGTAAGGGCGAATCTGGCGGACGGCTTCAAACCCGGCGGCAACGACGGCGGGTACAGTTTCGGGGCGGCTCTCTCCACCTACACGAAGAAGGGCAACAAATGGATGTTCGGAGGTGAGTATCTCCTGAAGAACAACCCGTACAAGGATACCGCCATACCTGTGGTGCAGTTCACGGCGGAAGGCGGCTACTATTTCAAGATACTTTCCGATGCCCGTAAAATCATGTTCGTCTATGCGGGGGCTTCGGCTCTCGTCGGATATGAATCGGTGAATTGGGGCGAAAAGGTGCTGCAAGACGGCTCGACCCTGCATAACCGGGACGCCTTCATCTATGGCGGTGCGCTGACGCTGGACGTGGAGTTTTACGTGGCTGACCGTATCGCCCTGCTCGCCAATCTCCGGGAGCGTTGCCTGTGGGGTGGCGACACACGAAAGTTCCACACGCAGTTCGGGGTCGGCATCAAGTTCATCATCAACTGATGCGCCGCATGGAACGGACGGATATAGACACCATGAGGCAAATATCCCTCGCGGACTTTCTCGCACGGCTGGGACATGAGCCTGTACGGAGAAGCGGAAACGAGCTGTGGTATCTCGCGCCGTACCGCAATGAGCGCACGCCCTCTTTCCGCGTGAACGTGGCGAAACGGCTCTGGTACGATTTCGGTTTGGGCAAGGGCGGTGACATCTTCACGCTTGCCGGGGAGTTTGCCCGAAGCGGCGACTTCATGGCGCAGGCGAGATTCATAGCGGAAACCGCCCGTATGCCGTTTGTCGCATCGGAAAAGCCGTTGTTCCTGCCGGAGCCGTCCGAACCTGCCTTTGAGGGAGTGGAAGCCGTCCCGCTGCTCCGCTCACCATTAACAGAGTATCTGGCGGAACGGGGCATCCCTTATGCCGTTGCATCCCGCCACTGCTGCCGCCTGAACTACGGCGTGCGTGGAAAGCGGTATTTCGCAATCGGTTTCCCGAACGTGGCTGGCGGCTATGAAATCCGTAGCCGCTACTTCAAGGGTTGCGTACCACCGAAAGATGTGTCACTGATAAAACCGAAAGATACCGCCTCTGACGTATGCAGCGTGTTTGAGGGCTTCATGGACTTTCTGTCCGCTGCTGCACTCGGTATAGGCGGCAATAGCGACAGCCTTGTGCTGAACTCCGTTGCCAACGTGGGTAAGGCGGTGAAACACTTGGACGGGTACGGGCGCATAGACTGCTTCCTCGACCGTGACGAAGCCGGACGGAGGACGCTGGAAGCCCTCAAAGGATATTACGGCGGACGTGTCACCGACCGTTCCGCACTCCATGACGGTTACAAGGACTTGAACGAGTATCTGCAACTGACAGCAAAAAATGAACAATAACTTAAAAATCAAAGAACAATGAACATACTGAACAACAAGAACAAGAGAACATCCATCTTCAAGGCGTTGGCACTCTGCCTGTTCGCCGCCATGTTGCTCACGCTCGCATCGTGTGACGATGACATGGACATCCAGCAATCCTATCCCTTCACAGTGGAAACCATGCCCGTGCCTAACAAGGTAACGAAGGGGCAGACGGTGGAAATCCGCTGTGAGTTGAAAAAGACGGGCGATTACGCCAACACCCTATATACCATCCGGTATTTCCAATTCGAGGGAGAAGGAACATTGAAAATGGACAACGGCATTACGTTCCTGCCCAACGACCGCTACCTGCTCGAAAACGAGAAGTTCCGGCTGTACTACACGGCGCAAGGTGACGAGGTGCACAACTTCATCGTAGTGGTGGAAGATAATTTCAGCAACTCCTACGAATTGGAATTTGACTTCAACAATCGCAACGTGAAGGATGACGGGGCTATCTCTATTGTCCCAATCGGAAACTTCAAACCCCTTACACGATGATGCGTGTATTCATGGCTATCCTCTGTTCCCTTCTGGCGGTCTGCTCCGTGTCCGCACGGGACAGCTGTCAGAAGGGGACGGACGGGCAGGCGTCAATCTACCGCCTGCCGCCTTTCGAGCGGGCGGTTCGCTGTACGAAGTATTTTGAAGGCTGGCACTCGGAGAAACACCACCCATACGTGGGCTGGGGGCATCAGGTGCAGCCGGGGGAAAGGTATTCGGCACGCACCATGACGAAGCGGCAGGCGGACGCACTCCTGCGGAAAGACTTGCGGAAGTTCTGCGCCATGTTCCGCAAGTTCGGGCGTGACAGTCTGCTCCTTGCCACGCTCGCCTACAATGTCGGTCCATACCGGCTTTTGGGGAGCGGGAAGATACCCAAAAGCACACTGATCCGAAAATTGGAGGCGGGCGACAGGAACATTTACCGGGAATATATCGCTTTCTGCAACTACAAAGGTAAACGGCACGCCATGCTGCTCAAACGGAGAAAGGCGGAGTTTGCGCTGCTGTATATCCTGTGATACGACTGAAATTCCTTGCGGTAAACAATATCGCAAGGAATTTTAGCGTCTAATACAAATTAACACATTACCTTTGCAAGTAAAATTTGTAAAATGAAAGAAGCGAAAGAAATATATTATTTACCTGTTGAACAGCTATCTGATGATGCTATTCAATGTATTGAAAAAGTTGTTGAACTGTTAGATGCGATAAAAGACGATTGCAATATCAATAACTTTTCTCGTCGATTTACATTCATAAGGGAAGGAAAAGCTATTAGCGATGTTGCGGAAATAAAAAAAGATAGCAATGGATTAAATCATATCTATATCAACGAAAACTTTTGTCAGTATTTATGGTCTGTATGTATTTATCTTAATGCCTATTTTGAGAATGTCATACATATTCCAATAATGGATGCTGTTGGCATAAACAAATATGGTTATAAACCCAATCTGATTGATGTAGAGTATGCTAATGATTGCTTTTTTAGAGGACGGCAATTGTTGCATAACTTCAATAGGGATGTTTATTGGGTAACACCCAACATCTGTAATCCCCAGCAATTTGAAAATATTATAAGTCACACAAATGGTGTATATTGTGCTGCGATAGCATTTATATATGCCCACGAATTTTCACATAATTATTTAGGTCATACACAAATACAACAGACGTTTCCCCATACTATAGATGATGAAATTGCCGCAGATGATACGGCAATTAGTTTTATTCAAACTGAATATGACTCTGCATGGGGAAATACATATAAGGCAGGTGTCGCAACTGTATTAGCAGCCATTTTATTGATGAGCGAAGATTCTATTTCTGGTGATGGAACTCATCCAGATATGGATGTCCGAATAGAAAATTTGGTTACTAAACTGGAATTACATGAAATGGATCCACTTTGGGGCTACTTAGGTGTTGCATTAAGATTATGGTTGCTGGTATTTGGTGGTTTGTCTATCGAAGAGGATATGCAACAGCCCGGTTTTGGCTCATATAAGGAGATTTATTTATTTTACATGGAGAAATTGAAAACAGTTAGACAACAACGTTATCCCAAAATTGTAAAACCTGATTGGGATATATAGCTAAATTAAAAACTCCGATGAAGCCGCAACTTCATCGGAGTTTCCGCTTTTCATACATTCGGGATTTTTCCTTTGCCGATTACCTCACCGTCCCTGCAATGCTCTATGATGCCGGGCGAAAATCCCATCTCCCCGATTGCGATATGCCGGATATACTCCGCATATTCCTGACCTTGAAAATTCCTCCCCGTGAGGTTTTTGAAAATCATCCTTATGCTTGTTCCGTCATCGCTGTGCAGGATGATTTTTCCGTTCTGTCTGATTTCTTCCATGATTGAAACTTGTTTTTGTGAATACTATCGTAGATTGGGACAGCGGTTTCTTTGCTACTTTCTTTGTCCGCCATCATGCTCACCGAAAGAAAGTAGGGCGGCTTTCGCCGTCGCCACTCAAAAACGGGTGTAAAGTCCCGTTACCATCGTGAACATTTCTTCCAGCATATCGCAGTATATGCCATCGTGCGTTGCAATGTCCTTTGTCTTGCACTCGAATGTCTTTTTACTGAACGTCTTGCGGTAGAAACGCATATTGTAGAGGTCTAATCCTGCATCGTAGATGATGTCAAGGCGGTTCGCGCTCGTCTTGTTCCTTGCAAGGCTCATGCGCAAGCCGTTGCCCATGTCTATGAAGTCCTTGCTTCCCGTCATGGCGACAAAGCGTCTGCCGCCTATCTGCTGTAAAATCGTCTTTGCTATCATGCTTTTCTTGGTTTTAGGTTGGCGGTGCGGACACCGCCAACTTGTTTAACATTCTGTTATCTCGGCAATGGGTGTGTTTCGTTTCAACCATTCCATCAGGCACTCCATATTGTACTCGCTTGTGATGACTGCCGTATGGCTGTTGATGGCGGTAAACCTGCTGCTCTCGTAGTCGTCTATCCACCCTTTTAGGGTATCAACTCCCCACGCTTCGGCATCGTCAAAGATGCCGTCCAATACTTTGATAGGCTCGCTGAATTTCACTATCAGCGTTTGATAGGCTGTGTTCATCGGTTGTCCTCCTTTCCATCCTTTGCCGTGAGCCACTTATCCCGTGCGGCTCGGCACTCGTCCAATGTGGGTTTGACACAAGAGAACAACTCTCCGTCTGTGGGGTGGCGGTAGTCGTACTGCACAAGTGTCCGCTTGCGTCTGCCGATACCTAATTGGAAACGCTCATATTTCTCCGTACCTGCTTCGGTGCAGGTGCTTATACCGTTGATGGTCATTCGTGTTGCCATAATCGTTGATTTTAGAGTGGTTAAAAATGTACTGACAAAACTCTGTTGCGCATCACCATTTCGGGGTCACTCGTATAGCGTTGGTGCAGGTAGAAATGGTGGGAGCCGAAGCCGTAAAGGAAAAACCTGTCAAGTCCGTGCTTCTCGGCAAAGTCCTTTACACTCCGTCTTAACTGCTCCTCACTCGTTGCAAGAGTGAGGAGGTTCACAAATTCAAGGAACATCGTGGGGATTTTATCGTCCCACAGACAAACCATGCTTTCAATTCTTACTTCCATTTTGTTGGGTTTTATAGGTTAATACTATGCCACTTCCATCCGCTGGCGGATAAGGTTCACATTGCTGTTCACAAGGTTTACAATGCGGTCGTGGTACTCGGTATTGGAATTGTGCAAGCCACGACTTTGCACCACTTCCAATGTCTTCAAGGAAACCTCCACCGTTTCTATGCGCTTGCCGTCAATGGTGGCGGATAGGATAAGGGAGTTCTTTTCAAGGAAATAGGAGTTGGAAAACACGCAATGGTGCAGTTCCGTCCCTTCCGCTGCAAACTCCGCCACGCTCTCCAACACACGCACCTGCAAAGTGCCGTCCGTGAATGCAATGCCGAAGAATATGCCTTTGAGTTTGCGGTATGCCTTCTCGTGTTTCTTCGCTTGGCGGATGCGTTCTTCCAATTTCTTGCGCTCTATCTCCTTGTTGCGCTTGTGCATAAGTCTGTCGTGTTCGGCTTTGAGGTCGGCAGGGCAGACGTATTTCGGGCTGTTCGTGTCCTTGCCGAAATGCCGCAGGAGGTCTATGGTGTCACGCCACATGGAGCCGTCAGCAATGGTGTAGCCGTTGCGGATACATATCTTTATGGATGCCCAATACCTCTCCATGTCAAAGGAACTGCGGATGTAGTGGCGCAACATGGGGTATTGCCCTGCCTTCAACAGCGTTTCGGCTCGGCTGTCGGAAAGGATAGCCGTGAAAAGGTCGTAAGGCAGTATGTTGTGGTACTCGCCATTGAAGCCGTTGCGTTTCAGTTCGGGTATGAAACGCTGTCGGGGATAGGTGCAGACGGGGTTTATATCGTATGCACGTAGTTTGTTGTTCTTGCGTACTTCCATGTCGCTGTATTCCGCCCATAGGTCATAGTAAAGTATGGACATTCCACGCAGTCGGGCAACGGTGGTAGTTGTACCTTTTGGCGAAATCCACCTTTGCACCACTTCATAAATGGAATACTCGGCTGCCTGTCCTGCCTTGTATCGGGACTTGACGAAAAAGAAGCGTATAACTTGATACTGCTTGCAGGTGGTGACGATGGAGAAATACTCGTTCTCGCTGAACACGCTCTTTCGGGTGCGCAACGCTTCCAACTCCATGCCGCAATGCGGGCAGGTGCATCCGCAAACGGTGTCCGCAAGGTCGTGTTCACTCCTCCACGAATGTCCGCACTCGGTGCAGATGTTCGTGCCGTCCGCCCTCTTGATGGCGTAATGCTTGAAGCAATGGCGGAAAGCGTATGCCCTCTGTATGGCGGTCAATTTCGGCAGTCGCTCGCTCAATCGTGCGACTTCCTGCTGTATGGGTGTTCTCGGTTTCATAATCAGAAATTGAATAGGTTGGGTTGTTGTACTTCTTGTGCGGTCGCTTTGGTGGCGGTTCTCGGCTTGCTGCGGTTTTGCAACTTGCGGAGTTCTTCCTCTTGGTATCTGCGGACTGCGTTCTGCCGTGCTTCCGCCTTTTCCTCTGCCGTGAGTTCCACAACGTGGTTCACCGCCACTTGGCATTGGATAGGCTTGCCTACCTCTATCTCGTTCTCGTCATAGTAGTGGACGGCTTGCCCGAATATCTCCCCGTCCGTGAAGCCGTTGCAACCGCTCCGCTGCACGTAGTTGAGAATGTAGGTGACGCAATCGTCTATGTTCTTGGCAGGGTTGCGGTAGTTCTTCGCAAAGAGCGCATCCTCCGCTGCACGCTGCTCCAAATACATCTGTATCGTTCTCTTGAAATGGTCTGTTCCTTTCATATCGCTGTCGTTTTATCAGTTATACATTTTTCCGTTTCCCAAAAACTCGTAGTCGTTGGCTGCGCAACTCTCCTCGAAACTCTCCTCGCTGCACTGAAATTCCATATCGTCACGGCACGACTTGAAGAAGCTGTCAAGGCACTTGTCCATGAGGTCGTACAGAGTGGTTCGGGTGTCGGGGGCTTTCAGAAAGTCGTAGATGGGTCGCAGGATGTCCTCGTCTGCGCAATAGCCTGTCAGTACGCAACAGTTGTCCGTGAATACCCTGCTTTTGCGCCTTTTCTTGTAATTGCCTTTGAGGTAGTAGGCTTTCGGCTTGAATAGGGTATGCCAATAGTTATTGACGATGTATTTCAGAAGCCGTATGCCGCAGAGTTCCTCTTCCTCTCCGCTGTAACGTGAGGTGAAGCGGTAGGAATAACGGCACGTGTCGTAACTCCAATCGTTCACTTTGACCTTGAACACACTTTCAAATGCTTCCAGCGTGTTGCGGTTGTCGCTGTCCCAACCGTATTCAAAGGTGCGCAACCATTCGTTGTATGCGGTATCTCTCGCTGCTGCGGAGAGTTCAGCTAATTGGAAAAGGTCGTATGTCCTTGTTATCGTTCTCATATCGCTGTCGTTTTAGATGGTCTGTTTCAGTATCTCTCTCCAATAGGTCGGCTGCACCTCGCTCAAAAGGAAGTCTGTAAAGTCCCTCCGTGCGTCCTTGTTCAGTTCTCGGTAGAGTTCACGGAACACGGATATGTTGCCGTTGATGTACGTTTCAACCATATACACGAAGATATTGTCCACCTCGTAGTATCTGCACTGCTGCGCTGCCGTTTTGCTGCTTCTCTTTGCCATGTCGGTAAGGGTTAAAGGGTGAATAACCAAAGGATGAAACCGAAGAAGGCGGTTGCGGAAAGGATAGCCACGATTACGCCTATCGCCACTCGGAACACTCCGTTTACAATCTCTCTAATGATGCCCCAAAGGATGCCGAACACCCCGAAGGCGGTGCGCACCATCAAGCCGCATATCGCAAGCCCTATGTACTGTGCCATTTGTCTGAAATTTGCCGTTGCCGTCATATCTTCGCTGTTTTTGATTTTTTTATTTTTTAATGCGGATTCAAGAGCTGAGGGAGTTGAGTTTCAAACTATCTTATCTGCCTCTCGTTTATCCGACATTTTTTTTATGCGTCTTTCTGTCGCATCGGTCGTTTTCGTTTCGGGTGCTTGAAAAGGTAGGGATTAGGGGATGCAAGGTTTTTCGGGAAAAATACTACCCGCAGGGCTGGAGATTTTTGCCGAAAACAGGAGGCTTGACCTTGCATTCCCGTCCAATCCCGGAATTACCTTTGCGCCCAGAACGGAAATGACTGCCTGATGCGGCGTCACTGAAAGACGCGAAAATGGAGGTAAACGGAAGTGGAGGCAGATTAGACAGGAAAACTTCAAAAGAGAAATCTGTGAAAAAAAGAAATCCCCAAAAGGAAAAAAAGGGACATAGCCGGAAGCGTGAAACCGGGCAAACCACCGGCAAGGAAGTATGATTTTATATGTCTGGCCGAGCGTGTCCGGTCGGACATATAAAATCATTCTTCCCGGTTTGCCTGCCGTGCATAACGGCTTGTTCCATTTATGGATCGGGCGGTCAGACACGGCTTTCCGCTTACGGCTCAAAGGAACAGCGAAAAAGAAATCGTCTGCGAACCCGTAAAAGCACCTCTCTGGCATAAGCACAAAAGAAATGGGCCTTGCATCATCAGTCTAAACTGTTGTTTAGGCGTGAGGCAAAGCCCTTTTCTCCGCTTATGCGGCAGTCGGCATACGTTCATCCAAAATTCTTTTGGGCGATGGTGTGCCGACGGATAAAACAGCTTTTACGGAAAAACTTGTATGAGATAGAAAAAAAATTAGGGAGATTCATTTCAAAATCTCCCGTTTTATTGTTACTTTTGCATATGAAGAGTTCTTTGAAGGTTACGCAACGCGCAGAAAGATGATGCAGTAGATAACTAACTAAATCGTAACCTATTACTATCATGAGCAATTAACCTACGCTCATTTCCAATGAATTACACTCTTTTCGTAACTTCCTGATGCAAAGATACGTTTTTTCCACGGAAGATAGTGAATATAACTCCCTACAAATGAAGATGCCAAAGCGTTTTTTTCGTGTTGTTTCTCGATTTAGTTGTGTAAAAATGTCCCGACTACGGCTGTTTCCGATCCCCCAGTTGTGTAAAAGTGTCCCGAATGACCGGTTTAGTTGTGCAGAAGTGTCCCGGATTCCTGATTTAGTTGTGTAAAAGTGTCCTGAATGCAGATTCTAGTTGTGTAAAAGTGTCCCGACTTTCCTGTTCAGTTGTGCAGAAGTGTCCCGAATAGTCGGTTAGTTGTGCAGAAGTGTCCTGGTTGCGAAAAGATGCCATCAAGCGCTAACTTGCAATAATATAGTTGATTATACGGAAAACCTCCCTTATTAGTTGTGTAAAAGTGTCCCACAAATACTTAAGTTCCTAAAAACCTAAATAAAACAAAGAAATGATTTTGCTACTGTATTCTTACTTTCGGAAAAAATTTAGAGGTGGAAACAAGTAGAAGTTTGAATTCTTTAACATATTGTCCGGGATAATAGGCAAAGGGATTTTTCCACAGTTGTGTAAAAGTGTCCCGGTTCAATGCCGACCTTCACTAAAACAGCGTGCAAAAATAACGCCTGCCCGACAAATGCTGTCGAACAGGCGTATATATATTTTTCCGAAAGTAGAATCAGATGCTCATATACTTCTTCAGTATCGCTTGAATCTCCTTGTTATGGCTGGTCAATACGTCTTCAAGAATGTTGTTGGCGATATTGTGCATTCCTAATCCCGTGGCCATAGCAATCTGCTTCAGCTTTCTGTGGGTTTCGCTGGATATCCGGATTACTTCGGTATTCTTTAATTTTCGCTCTTCCAGATATTCCGAGAATTTTTTTCCGCTGACTTTGCTTTCTTCTGTTTTTGGGGAAGACTGCACGGAAGGTTTGGATTCCGGCTTTTCCATTTGTTCCGGCTGAGGTTCTTGGACGGTTTCTGTGACCGGAGCCGATTCTTTCACCTCTTCATGAATGGGCTGTTCAATCGTTGGTTGGGGAATGGTGCTTGCCGCAACACTTCCGATCTGCTGGATTTCCTGCTCTTTCTTACTGGCACTTTGCAGCAAGAGTTTTCTCATGGCGGCTGATGATGTCCTTTCTTTGTTGGTAGCCATAGCTTTATTCTCCTATATGGTTACAGATTAATTCCAATACCTCTTCACAGAACGCATCACAAGGATGATGGTACGCTTTACTCAGCGTGCTTAAATTGCGTTGATAGTCAACCCTTGAATCCTTGATGTAGTTTTGCATCAACTCGAAAGGCAAGGTTTTTTTATTTTTCAAAATTTCTTTGAACTCCAGCACATTCGGAAGAACACGGTTCATAACACCACGCACGGTAGTCTTTTTGCCAATCTTTCGACGACTTTCAATGATTCCCTCATAGATGTTATTGTAAAAGACCAATGTAGGTCTTAGATCGGTCTGGTTCGGTTCGAAGGGAATGATGATCACGTCAACGAAGTGCAGCGTTTCAACTACACCGTTTTGTTTCAGGTTACCCGGAAAATCGACAAGTATAATGTCGTAATTGTCCTGAAGGAAATCCAGTTGGTTGATGAACTCTGAGGAAGAGATATTGATAACCTCATATTCTTCTTCCTTTTTCATGATTCCGTCCTCGGCTTCGTCCTCACGTAATTTTCCGATAGTGTTCTGCATGTCATCGATATCCACAACGGCAATGGATAAGCCACCCTCTTCGTTTGACTGCGAATGAATATAACCTGCAAACAAAGCTGTCAATGTGGACTTTCCTACTCCGCCCTTGGGATTCTCAAAAGCTACGACTACTCCTGGTAATATTTGTCCCATAATGTACGTTTTTAAGTATGTGCGCAAATATATAAATAATAAATTAAATAATCGCATACTTTTATAA
>NZ_JH976512.1:0-25263 GCF_000307475.1 Parabacteroides sp. D25
TCGTATATCCCATCAATGCCGCAAAATCTTCCTGCTGATATTTTCTCCCGTCATGAACATCAAATCGCCGTGTCAAATAAGCGGCTTCATCATTACTGAAAAAGCAAAGCCTGTTGGCCGCCGTCTCTATTCCATATACTTGTGCCGCAATTTGCATGGTAAAATGCTCATTGGCCGCACAATAATCCCGGTTTAGTATATGGTAACTGCTGGGACACGGCTTTAATATATATGCTCCCTGCTCGCCTTCCTGTGTATAACGAAGATACGATTCCTGTTCATCAACAATGACCGAATACTTGGGCTGTACGCCCGACAATGAGATGCGCTTTGCATTCCGTATGGCTTCATTGGCTTCTTCACTGTTTGTCGAAGGGCTTGGCACTCTCAGATAATGAGACACCGCTTTATCGTCAAACATTTTTTTTCGTGCGGCAAGAGAATAAGTATCGAATCCCTCGGCCAATGTCGAAGGACAAACCGTCAAAGTCATCATGGCAATACAGGGTTAGTGGTTACGGCACCTATGGTATCATAGCGGGCTGTGGCCAGCAGTATGCCAAAGTCATCTTCGGCATCGATGTGCAACAATTGGGATTGCAGTTTCCGGTTTTCACCTTCCGACAACATATTAAAGAAGAACGGGAATAAGACCGTTGACCGATACGGCTCTTCACGTAATGGAAGAGTCAAGCTGACCGATGGATAATCCTCTTTTTCCAAATAAGAAGAATCATAGGTGAATGTATATTCTCCATTATCCTCTTCCGTGCAAATAAACTTCACATCGTCTCATTTCAATTAACAGTTAAATTCAACTTTTCAATCCGATAGTCATTTGAAGCCCAAGCGTGTCAAGAATGGAAAGCAGTGTCTCCAATTTAGGATTTCCTTCTCCACGCTCGATGGCCACCAACGTATTGATGCCCACACCTGCCAGCTCGGAGAGTTCCAGCTGATTGACCTTCAAACTCTTTCTACGCTCTTTAATAATCTTTCCTATCTCTTTCATATTCACAATACATTGTGATTTTTCGACAAAAATACCAATTTAAAACATTAAAAGCAAATAAAATCACAATGTATTGTGATTTTATTTGCTTTTAATTCAAGAAAAGACAAGGCAACTATAATCATTATATTTATATAGATTAACATCATATATTCAAGTTAATCTATACATTTACATGGATTATTTGTATATTTGCAAAAAAGGAACAACCATGTGGCATGAAATGAGCAATCCGGCTGTGCTGATGAGAATCGGCCAACGCATCAAAGAGACACGTATCAGGCAGCGTATCACGCAGGAAGAACTGGCAACGGCTTCCGGTGTAAGCCCCTTGACCGTTGCGAACATCGAGAAGGGCAAATCGGTATCGCTGCTGTTGTTCATCAGCGTACTCCGCTCGCTCGGCCTGCTGGAGAACCTGGAGCAACTGGTACCGGAAATCCGGGTCAGCCCGATAGAGCTCAAAAAACTGCAAGGGAAGAAACGCTACCGTGTACGCCATTTAAAACAAGATAACCATGAATGATTTGATAGTAGATGTAAAGCTGTGGGGAGAAAGCGTAGGCTCTCTCTATTGGGAAAAGGAAAGCAATGCCGCCTTGTTCGACTATGAACGGAAGTTCATCCGCTCCGGTCTTGACATTTCTCCCATCATCATGCCCATCGACCAATACAGGAACACACCCTACCGGTTCCTTGAAAACCGCACCGACTGTTTCAAGGGGTTGCCCGGACTGTTTGCCGATTCACTGCCGGATACTTTTGGAAACCAGATCATCAATGAATGGTTTGCCAGCAAGGGATTGTCCAGAGAAGAGATAACCCCTTTAGACAGGCTTTGCTATGTAGGCAAACGTGGCATGGGCGCACTGGAGTTTGAGCCGTCCTCGCCAATCAACGGCATGAACGAATCATCGGTCCTCCATATCGAGGAACTGACGGAGCTTGCCCAATTCGTATTCACAGATAGGATGGCTTTTCAGACCCAACTGCGCCAGGAAGGAAGAAACATACTGGATATACTGAAGGTGGGAACATCAGCCGGAGGTGCCAAGCCCAAGGCCATCATCGCCTATAACGATATTACCGGAGAGGTACGCTCCGGGCAGGTAAAAGCCCCTGAAGGATTCGGGTATTGGCTGCTGAAATTTGATGGCGGCAAATACAGCGAACACACGCAGATAACGGACAATCCACAAGGAATAGGAAACATCGAATATGCCTATCACCGAATGGCAAAAGCCTGTGGTATCGATATGATGGAATGTCGGTTACTTCAGGAAAAAGAGTCATGCCATTTTATGACACGCCGTTTTGACCGTATGGAAAACGGAGAGAAGATTCATGTACAGACATTGGCCGGGCTTGCCCACTATGACCGTGACCAGCGCCATTCATACGAAGAGATATTCCGCATCATGAGGCAAATGAACCTGCCTTATCCCAGCCAAGAGGAGCTTTACCGAAGAATGGTGTTCAACGTCATGGGCCGGAACCATGACGACCATAGCAAGAACTTCTCTTTCCTGATGGATAGACAAGGGAAGTGGAAACTGTCACCGGCATACGACCTCTGCTACTCATACACACCGGGCGGCAAATGGACGAACCGCCACCAACTGTCACTCAACGGCAAACAAGACAATTTCACGATGGAAGATCTGCAAAAGGTGGGTGAGAACATGGGTATCCGGGAACACAAACAGATTATCGAAAAGGTACAGGAAACCGTATCGCATTGGCATGAGACTGCCAAGGATTGCGGGGTCAAACCGGAACACGCCGACTTTATCGGAAAAAACCTGCTCTTGTTCGGCAGGCAACTGCATACCATCCAAATGCCGGACATTGCCAACGAACAAGAGCAGGCTTTCATGAAGGCTATGTGGAATGATGACTTCAACGCCATCCTGGAACTGAAGATGAAAGGATATCAGCCATCGGAGAAGGTACTGAAAATCCTCCAGCCGGATATATCCGCCACCACCTTCATCGCTGCCGCCAAAATCTTCCAAATGGAGGAAGTGCTAAAAAGCATTCAGGACATAAAGCCCGCACAAAGCCCGATTATAGGCGGCAATAAGCGAAGCATGGAATTGGGGGATTAGCACACAAACGACATCTCGCAACATTCAATATAATAGTAAATATATTAATTATTATCTATTATATTTTGATTTAACAGTTAATATATTTACCTTTGTGATATGACAACGAATCACATCACCCAAGCCATGGCCAATCCGGAAATCATAGCGGAACTGGGCAGGCGATTTAAGGAATACAGACTAACCTATAGGTTCACCCAAAAAGAGGCTGCCGAGAAAGCCGGTGTCAGCCTTATCACCTTGCGCCAGTTTGAGAACGGGAAGGCCTATAACATCAATATGGGCAACTTTCTTGCCCTGCTGCGAGTAGTGGACTGTCTGGAACAGATGGACGACCTGCTGCCGGAAATACCTGTTTCAGCCTATACTATGGAACAAATAATGAATAAAAAGCCGAAAAGGATAAGACATGGAAAATAATGTTGTGAGTGTTATGTTATGGGGGGAAGAAGTCGGAAAGCTCTATTGGGACGAAAGGAGCAAAAGAGCCGTCTTCAACTATCATCCGGACTTCATCAAGAAAGGAGTGGAAATCGCCCCACTGACCGCTTCTGTCAAAGGATCGACGGCAAAGGGTATGCCCATACTCGGAAACAGAGAAAAGATTTATCAAGGTCTTCCACCGTTCTTGGCAGATTCATTGCCTGACCGGTGGGGTAACATGGTCTTCGACCAATGGGCGGCACAAAACCATATCCCCAAGCGCAAACTCACGCCGGTAGATAAACTGTCTTTCATCGGAAAACGGGGAATGGGAGCCTTTGAGTTCATTCCGGCCACACCGGGATTGGAATCCTCTTCTACTCTCCAGATAGAGAGTTTATACCAACTGGCACGCCGTATCTTTGAGGAACGGGAGGAAATATCCGTGCAAGATGATGAAGCACTGCAACTGCAAAGTATCTATGAGATAGGGACATCAGCCGGAGGACAGCACCCGAAAGCCATCATCGCCATCAATGAAACGACACATGATATACGTTCCGGCCAAGTTCCTTTGCCGGAGGGCTATACCTACTACATATTGAAGTTTGCAGAAGGGGACGATTTTCCGTTCACGCAAATGGAAATGGTATATTATGAGTTGGCAAAAGAAGCCGGGATTACGATGATGCCTTCCCGACTCATTCAAATTGAGGGGAAACATCACTTCCTGACGGAGCGTTACGATAGGATAAACGGAGAGAAGATACATACACAGACGCTCGCTGCCATGAATCCGGACGCAACAAGCTATGAGGATTTGTTTGAAGTCTGCCGAAAGCTGAGCATCCCGGCAAGTGAGCAATCTGAACTGTACCGCCGGATGGTATTCAATGTCATGGGTGGCAACGTGGATGACCACATCAAGAATTTCTCTTTCCTGATGGAAAGAAACGGCACATGGCACATCACCCCTGCATACGACATGACATTCACCACCAATTTAGACGGTGCGGCCTATGAAAACGTACACTCTATGAATATTTCGGGAAAAGACAACGGCATCACGGAAGATGACCTCTTGCAATTTGCCCGACAAAACGGAATAAAGAATGCGAAAAGAATAATCGAGGAAGTCAGCCTTGCCATCAGCCATTTCTACGATTATGCCACCAATTATCAAATCGATGAGTATTGGAAAGACCGCATCGAAGAGCATCTTTCCGGCTTGGTATCTCCGCTCATAGGGGAAACCATGAAGCACTACCTGCCCACCATCGTTGAACCCTACGAAACAGAGGATGGCTTTCTAGTATCAGAAATCAACATCATCGAAAACACCCGGCATGATTTCCGTATCGAGGCAGTCATCAACGGAAAGCGACAAAAATACATCGCCGGGCGTAAAAGCGATTTGGCTGCTGAAATCATAGCCAAAGGAAGAAACAAAATGACCGTTGAGAACAAGAAAGAACTTCTGGAACGGTTGTTGCTCCCTTTGACTAGAAGGTGAACTACCGCTAAACTAAAGATTTAGCGGCTTCGGAGATACCAATACCTCCTCTCTTTTCCTGCTTCTTCCTGCCATTGCTTTTTAGGACACGAGGTCGGTCATCCACAAGAGGACAGTCCACAGGCTTGACTTTCCCACGCTCCGTGGGTAGGGCTTTCAAGCCAAATTCTTTGATGTTGCAAGCGGCATTGAAGTCCCGGTCGTGATGCGTGCCACATTCCGGACAAGTCCAGTTTCGCTCGTTCAATTTCAATCCTTTATACACATAGCCGCATTTGCCGCAGGTCTTCGAGCTTGGGACAAAGCGGTCTATCTTGATGAGATTCACACCATACCAGCGGCACTTGTATTCAAGCAGCATCAGGAATATCCCGAAAGATGCGTCACCTACGGCTTGCGCCAAATGGTGGTTATGCTGCATACCCTTCACGTTCAAATCCTCCATGCAGAGGGTACGCACTTGGCTGTCGTGCGTGAGTGCGTGGGTGATTTTATGAAGGTTATCCTCACGGCAGTTAGCAATACGCTCCTGCAACCGAGCTACACGGATGCGAGCCTCGTTGCGGTTGGCAGAACCTTTCTGTTTGCGGCTCAACCGCTTTTGTAACAGCTTCAAGCGGTCAAGGCTTCTCTGCAAGTTCTTCGGGTTGTCAAACGTGCGTCCGTCAGAACATACAGCGAGTGATTTGATTCCTAAGTCAATGCCCAAAGTCGTATTGCCCTGTATCGCTGATGCCGGAAGTTCTTGAATGGTCGTATCAACCAATACGGAAGCAAAGTATTTTCCCGAAGGTGTCATGCTGATGGTAACGGTCTTCACCATACCCTTGAACTTGCGGTGCGGTACGGCAGAAATATCTTTGGCTTTCGGTATGGTGAGTGTCCCTTTTTCAAAATCCACACGGCAATGCTGGGGGCAAAGAAAACTCTGCCTGTCCCTGCGGCTCTTGAAACGTGGTTTATCCTGTGTTATTTCCGTGCAATTCGTTTCGTAAACCATAACTTCCGTTTTTAAGTTCAACATTCCGTTTACCCCTTAATCAATTCAGGCAATCCTTTACCGTCGTACCGGTTTTCAGCCCTTTATCCAGCTGCACGGTCAACCCACGAACATTCACCTCTTGAATTTGAGAAAGAAGCACATACCCCCATTCCCATTCTTGAATATGGCAATAGCCGAAAAAGAGCCAGTCACCGTCTTCCTGCTGTTCAGCTTCCGTTACCAACCATACCGCCGAAGAGAAAGGAAGAAAAAATCTCGCTATAACTTCCGCATTAAGCCCCTGCCCCTCTTTTGAATACAAAGGGTTGGCTTCAAACACATTCTTTAGTTGTTCTGTCACTGTAATCATACGTCACATTTTTAATGGGTTAAACTTCTAATTTTATGCTTCAGCTAGATTTAAAGACCTTTTTTTAAACCCCCTTTCCGGGATAGCCTTTTCTTTCTGCCGACTTTTTTTTGAGCTTTCATGCCCCATCTGAGTTAATGAGCCTTTTTTTTACGGCACGCATCAATAAGGAAGGAGGGATTTAGAAAAGTTTTGGACGACAAAAAATGTTGGGGACAGCGAAGCCGTCCGGCGTTATTTTTTTCAGGACAAAGGGCGAAGACCGGAACTCTTTCATATCCATCCACCGACATAAATTTGCCGTTCAAAAACAAAGGGTCTCAGATGGAGCTATGAAAAAGCACACAAGAGGAGGCAGAAAACAAGGAAAAGGGAAGAACGGAAATAAAAAAAGAGTAAAATCCAACCTTATTTACACTGATATATAATAGCTAAGTATTTCGCCGTATTGATACAAACCCAACTATAATCAAAATTAAACAGATGTCTAATTTATTGGTTATTAACCATATAATACACCAAAATATTTATTTTGGAGAATATATAATATTAATTAAACAAAAAATGGCATCATTGAAAATAAAGTATCGACATTCCTCTATAGAAGGAAAAGCGGGAACCTTGTTCTATCAAGTAATTCATAATCGTGTAGCAAGACAGATAAATTCAGGATACAAGATTTATCCTGATGAGTGGGATATTTTCAACTCCCAAATAATCATACCGGCAAAGACCGGAGAAAACCGACACCGGTATTTGGTTTCTTTAAAAAAATGTATAAAAGAAGATACCTCACGTCTAAAAGATATCATGATAAGATTTGAGAATCTTGGATACAAATATACAGCAGACGAAATCATTGAATATTATTCCGCTCCTCCTGTAAACGAATACTTTGTGTCTTTTTGTGAGAATCTCATTGAACAACTGAGACAAATAGGGAAAATGCGCACCACCGAAACTTATACCACTACACTCAATAGCTTCAAGCGATTCATGCACTCCCGAAAGAGAGACAGGGACATCCCTTTCGACAACGTAGACTCCAATCTGATGATAGAATATGAACAATATCTAAAATCTCAGGACATTTGTCCGAACAGTACTTCTTATTACATGAGAAATCTCAGGGCCATGTATAACCGTGCCGTAGAGAAAGAATTGGTCATACAGCGATATCCGTTTAAACATGTATATACAGGCATAGATAAAACTATAAAACGGGCGGTTCCGGCCAAAATTATCCGGCAGATACGCGATATGGATTTAAGCCACGATTCCTCTTTGGAATATGCAAGAGACCTATTTATGTTCAGTTTTTATACTCGGGGAATGTCATTTATAGATATGGCTTATCTAAAGAAAAGTAATCTGCAAAACGGTTTTTTATCATATCGCAGAAAAAAGACCAACCAACAGCTACTAATCAAATGGGAAAAGCCCATGCAAGAAATCATAGATAAATACGACACCATGGGTTCTTCCTATCTGTTGCCGATCATTCTCGACGCAGAAGCGGACGAACGGAAGCAATACAAGAGTGCAGCCCAGCTGGTGAATTCAAAACTAAAGAAATTGGGAGAACAAATCGGTCTTCCTATTCCGCTGACGAGTTACGTGGCGAAACACAATGCTTTTGCTATCTAACTGAAAATTAAACAGTTCTCTTGTTGTTTTTATTTAATAGGTAACTATTTAGAAACGAGCGAAATTCAGCGGCTTGTTTCATCTTGCATACATTCAAAGGACGTTTTTGTTATGCAAAAAAAGGTTTTCAAGTGAGAAAAACAAAATATCCTTAGGCTTTATTTATTAAAAACTACCAGTAATGGGGGGCTGGAAAACAATCCTCCTTTTGAAGATATTTCTCTTCTTTTATGTACATATCCGCGTATGCTTTGCGGAACAAATGTCTTTTTCTATTATTAATATTCATCATTTCCTTTTTTGCCAAACGCATCTTACTATCAGGTCTGTCCTTTTTTCTATAGTTGTGTCCCTGGCATAAGACTGTCCTGCCGGGTTACGGGTATGGAAGTGTTCCTCTTCCCCTTTGTCTGGCGGTTGCATCTCAAAGGTTCATCCCGGGCAAGGCAGCCGGTAACACAAGCAGGGCGGTCCGTCGGAGTCCACGTAATAATTTCACATTTTCTGTGTTTCTTTCTGTAAGGCTTCCTTCAGCGTCTGCTTGTCCAGTGTTTTCTGTTTCGACATGAGCAGCTGCAGGGCGCAACGGCGCACCACGTTGGTTATGGAAGGAAAGGTAAAAATAATAAAAGAATTGATTCGCTTCAATAAAAATCCAGTTTTTTTCATATCGGACATTATACCTTTGTTGTTTCGGGTATATTAAAAGGCGTGCCATAAGAAACTTTACAAAAGTATTAGGACACAAAATCAATCTTTTCTATGCAGATATATGCTGAACTGATTAACCCAAAGGTCGGAGAAGATACGGACAAAATTTTCGATAAGATTAGTTTCATATATCGCTTAGCTAATTAGAAATGTATTCTACATAGAGATACACTTGGCACAAAAAACATCGTAAGATATATAACTTGATGCAATCCTTTCCGCACAGCCATGCAAGCGTCGGAACAAACAGGCGGGATATTTGACGTAACTTGTGCACCGCTTATCAACCTGTGGGGATTTGGCTTTACAAAGTTTGACAGCATCACTCCGCAACTCGTAGACAGTATCCGCCACTTTGTAGGCTTCCGAAAAGTGCGTTTACAGGGCAACCGTGTGATGAAAGACGATCCCCGCATCCTGCTCAATTTCTCGGTGCTCGGCGGCGGTACTATCTGTAACATAATCGCGTGTTTGTTCGACCGCAAAGGCATATCGAACTATATGATAGACATCGGCGGCGAAATGATAGCGAAAGGAAAGAACCCGCAAGGGTGGAATTGGTGCATTGGCATTGTCAGACCGAAGGATGACAGTACCGGAACAAACTCCGAGCTTGAACAAATTGTGCAACTGTCGGAACGGCTGGGACTCGCAACTTCCGGCAACTACCGTAATTTCTATCTGAAAGATGGAAGGAAATACGCTCATGCCATCAATCCGATAACAGGATATCCGGTTCAAAAGGATATATTGAGTGCTACAATTATTGCCCATCAGTGCATGCTTGCTGATGCCTATGCAACGGCCTTTATGACGTTGGGGAGCCGCAAAGCCCGTCAGTTGTAGAAAGAGCATCCGGAAATTGACAATTTCATTATCTATACGGACAGTTGCGGAAACTACCGGACAGAGTACTCGCCGCGAATGAAAAGGTATCTGGCAGATTAATGTTTTCTATATTCCTGCGGAGTAGAGCCGGTGAACCGTTTAAAGAATTGGGTGAAGAACGCCGTATTTTCAAATCCCAGCGAATGGGCCATCTCCTTTACGAACATATACGCAATTACTTCGGCGTGAAAGTGACAAAGGGAGTCGCTTTCCAGTTTATGGTGAACAACCTGTTGAGCAAGGAGTGCGGCTATCGTTCGATAACATTCATGGTGAAATTGGATATTACTTTTTAACAGTAGAAGGATAATAACCAGGAGCCGTAATGGAGAGATTACTTTCGTTACGACTCCTTTCGCATGCCGTCTGCATGATTTTAACGTCTCAACTCTCTTATTCACAGTCGTTAGACCATGTGTGGCCATGTGTATCGCATTCCACATCATTGTAGAAAAAATGCCCATCAGACATTTGCATTATGCAATATGAATAATTCATAAGGGTCTGTTTTACAGCAATATGATAAATATCCATTTATTTGGCACGGTGATTGTCTATTCTTTAGCGTAAGACGATAAGATGTTTAACAATTTAATAATTAGCATTATGAAAAAGGTATTGTTTGCAGTAGCACTGGTAATGGGATTAGGTAGTTCAGTAGCATTCGCTAACAACATGGCATCAGATGTTGAAATCGTTGCAATGGTGAACGAGTTTAAACCGATTGATATAAAGGAACTCCCGCAGGCAGTTCAGGACGCCATCAAGAAAGACTATGCTGAATCCACCATTAAGGAAGCAGCCGTAGAAGTGGCAGAAGATGGCGTAAAGACTTATAAAGTAACTTTGGTTGATGCCGTCGGAACCGAAAGCGTTGTGTTTTTCAACGAAAAAGGTGAAATGCTGAAATAATTCTGAATGGTTATTTAGGATAACAGTTACATTTGCACATAAAATAAACAAGGCTGTCTCAAATAAACTTTGGGATGGCCTTTTTTGTGTCTGCAAAAAATCGGGTAAGCCCTAACTTCGCTCAGCCAGAACTTGCCCATCTCCCTAATTTTTTTGTATCTTAGGGCATCAAGTAAGATATCCCAAAGATAATGTTTAAAAGTTACACATCCAACGATAATCTGCTTTTACCTCCATGTTTAGGCGATTTTATTCCCCGGAACGATCCGGTCCGGGTTGTTCACCGCATCATTGAACAGATAAACCTTGAAGCACTTTACCGTAAGTATTCCCCTAAAGGCTGTTCTGCGTACCACCCACGCATGATGCTTCAGATTCTTGTCTATGCATTTGCGTAATATCTATTCCAGCCGTCGCATAGAAGAGTTCTGTCGTAATGACATACGCTTCATGTGGCTTACCGGCAATGTAACTCCTGACCATAATACCATCAACCGTTTCCGCAGCAGCCGGCTAAAGGATGTGCTGAAGACGATATTTGCAACCATTGTAAAGTTTCTCGTGGCGGAAGGTTTTGTAAGTCTGGATGTGGCCTGTACTGACGGGACGAAGATGGAGGTGAACGCCAACCGTTATACGTTCGTCTGGGGGGCAAATCTATACATACCCGCATATCCAGAATCGCGGAACAGCTTGAGGAGATATGGCAATACGCCGAGTCCCTCACCAAGCAGGAACTGCGTGATTCCGCTCCGGTTGCCTATCAGGATATCACCCCGGAGAAAGTGGAAAAGGCACTCGGGCAGATAGATGATGCCCTGAATGGAGTGGATGCTGACAAGAAGATGAAAGCGAAGGTAAGACGTGTAAGGAAGTCATGGCCTGAACAGCTCAAGAAATATGAATCGCAGGGAAAGATACTTGACGGACGTAACAGCTACTCAAAGACAGACAATGATGCTACTTTCATGCGCATGAAAGATGACCATATGAAGAACAGACAACTCAAACCCGGATACAATCCCCAGTTCAGTACCAATAAACAGTTCATTCTGAACTATACCATCCATCAGTGTTGGGCGATACCTCCACCTATCCTCTGCATATGGATGATTTCCATTCCCTCTACGGCAGATACCCTGACGTGTCTGTCTGTGATGCCGGATACGGAAGTGAAGAGAACTATCTGTATGCTTTCAGACATGGCATTGAAACCTTTATAAAGTACAATTATTTTCATAACGAAGAAACCGACGGCATGTATTGTCCTACGGGACAGAGAATGGAAAGACTCTCCGATGCAAGGCGGGTAACAAACAACGGTTTTGTGCAGACCATATCAAGATACAAGGCACGTAACTATAAGGGCTGCCCGTTAAGATGCCGGTGCTACAGAAGCCGCTCGGAAAGGATTGTACAGGTAAATCACCGTCTGAGGAAAATCAAGGAAAGAGAACGTGAAAAGCTACTCTCTGATGAAGGTCTGAAATATCGCAGTCAGCGACCACAGGATGTGGAAGCCGTATTTGGAAACCTCAAGAACAACAAGCACTTCAAGAGGTTCCATCTTCGTGGATTTAAGAAGGTTGAAATTGAGTTCGCCCTGCTAGCCATAGCATATAATCTTGCAAAAGTAGCCTCTTAGGAGGCTTATGGCAACGAAAAAGCAGTTTGAAAGGATGAAATCTTCAAAAGTAAGTTTGTAAACACCTCTTTTGAGACAGCCTCTCCTTTTTTAGTAAATTTGTATCTGTCTAATTTTTAAGCCCCTATATCCATACTCAATCTAACCAAACATCGCATGAAGTGGTACTGCTTCATCCAAATGCAACTGATAGGCACGTTCGTACATTATTTTGTGCTTGATTGTATCGTTATATCCATTGCAGCCATTATCTGTAGTCCATTTGTATCCATGACCCATTACAGACAGGCGTTGTTCAGTATGACTTATTTTTCCTCCCTGGTGTTTTTTATGGAGTATGCATTGTGCATTTTGCGGCACCGGCCAAATATCCGGATAGAGGCATAAACCGTGCACGATGGAAATATATTTTTTCATTCTACGGTTTGTGGGCTCCGTGACCATTTTCCCTTATATGTTAACCTATATGTATTGGGATACGAATATTGTCCATGCCATTATCCTCCTTTACATTTTTATTATTGTCAAATAGATAAGATACTCACGGAAGAGTGGGTTATGGCCTATACTGCCTGCGGCATCATGGTCTGTTTTTCTGCTTGTACTATATAGAGCTTAATGTACAGCTTGAGGATTTCAAAAAAATTGTGACGGGCTTTGGCAGGCAGTAATTCTAAGACTTTTAATGAAGAAAAATTAAGCCACCCCTTAAAAAAGGAGATATTTCCTTTGAAAGAATTCATTTCTTTTATTACATTTGTATTAGTCTTTTAAAAATAGAAGATTTATAGTAAAGCGTTAAGGCATTATCCAAGTTCAGGAAATCCCCAATTTCGAAACAACAATTGGATAATACATTGGACGCTCCACGTACTATTTATATAGATTTTTGTTATATATAGGCGTGGGGCTTTGTGTATTATATGTTGTTGAGTATGGGGATACTTCTGAACGGTAATACCAAAGTTCCCACGCTTAACTTTATATAAACACAACTCCAGGAACAGGGTTGGCTTATTATAAACATTATGAAAGCAACTTGTTTTAAAAGCGAGACAACTGTCTCCAACGACTTCCCCCCTTCGTTTGTTACTGTCTTTTGTGGAATATTCTATCCTTTCATTTCCATCCTGTCTCTTTCGGGACATACCGTTCATTATCATAATCATACAAATTACATGCCAAGACACTTTTCTGCCTTCTCCTTCTATGGTACTAGATAATAGTAACTCCCCCTGTCACACAGAGGAAGAACTTTGGTTGCAGGTACTTTCTCTATCAAGAGAGTTGCAGGACTGTAAAGCTAGTCTGCACCATAATACTTTGGACTGTATTTCCGATAAGATTGAAGGAATAGAAAGAGAACTGGATATCTTATTGGATATTCTGCAAGGAAGACAAGACAAAAAGACACCATAGCACTATTTTTTGTGACAATTTGTCTATGCGGATAAGTATCCTATTATTTAAGCCTCGTTTAAGAATTCCGTTTTATGGGTTACCCACAATCGAATGGAATTTTTATATACAGGGAATAACACATAATATTAGTAATGGATTTTCAATATTCAGAGTGATAATGGATAAACGAATAGAAAACGCCATGAATGAGTTGATCAATACAGAAATATGGTCAACCGGTTTATACCTGTCATTGCAGGTCTATTTTGAAGATGAACGGCTTCCAATACTTAGCTCCTGGCTAAACTCCCAAGCACAGGACAATATGAACAAGGTTTATCAGATGATGAATCGGATATGCCATGATGGAGGATGTGTTGCAATCAATGAAATGAAACGGGATACACATGAATGGACAACGCCATTGAATGCCCTGAATGAATTGCTTGAACACGAGCAGTACATATCATGTCAGGTAAACACATTTCTCATATTATGCCGGAATGTGAACATGTCCTTCCATTCTTTCATCAGCGGGCTGTATGCAGACCGTATATATGTAAGTACGGTATTTATGGAATTATTACGTATCCTCGCCAAGGAAAACGAACGGAGACTACCTTATTTTTGACGGTATGGATTTAAGATTGATATTCTGCAAAATTTAATATTGCAGAATGCTATCTGGTATGTTTTTTGCGATATAATAATCGACAATAAAATATATGTCATCATGGATATATTTGTATATATAACATTGTGTTTCACTTCGCTATTCACCTTGATGGACCCGCTTGGAGTGATGCCGGTATTCCTGCAAATGACTGATGGAATGGATACGAAAGAACGCAGATGTATCGCCTTGAAAGCATGTACCATTGCATTTATCATATTAGTCCTTTTTACATTATCGGGCAGGTTCCTGTTTCATTTTTTCGGCATCTCAACAGACGGATTCCGGATTGTGGGAGGTATCATCATCTTTAAAATCGGATATGATATGTTGCAGGCACATTTCACCCATGTGAAACTGAATGAAACTGAACGAAAAGAATATTCCAAAGATATAACCATCACACCTCTTGCCATTCCGATGTTATGCGGTCCGGGAGCGATTTCCAGTGGAATAACATTGATGGAAGATGCTTCGGAATATACTTTCAAAATAGTATTGCTTGGCGTAATCGCTTTGGTCTGCATTCTTTCATTCTTTATTCTGTGCGCGTCCACCCAGCTTTTAAAAATCTTGGGAGAGACGGGAAACAATGTAATGATGAGACTGATGGGACTTATTCTGATGGTGATCGCCGTGGAATGTTTTATCAGCGGGATACGTCCGGTATTAATTGAAATTTTGAAACAAGCCCATGCTTGTTCTTAAAGAAGAGAGATAATTTGGATTTATTATTAACATTAAAAGTTTGATTCGTCATGACTGAAAAATTGCAAAATGCCCTGAATGAGCAAATCACAGCAGAATTATGGTCTGCCAACCTGTATTTATCGATGTCTTTTTATCTGGAAAGAGAGGGCTTTTCCGGAATGGCTCGCTGGATGCAGAAACAATCTGCAGAAGAGATCGGGCATGCATATGCCATTGCTGAGTACATGATTAAGCGTGAGGCAACCCCGAAAGTGGACAAGGTCGATGTGGTTCCACAAGGTTGGGGTAACCCTGTTGAAGTATTCGAACATGCTTTGGAGCATGAAAAACATGTTTCCAAACTGATTGATGAATTGGTACAGGTAGCATCCGAAGAGAAAGACAATGCCACTCAGAACTTCTTGTGGCAATTTGTTCGTGAGCAGGTAGAAGAAGAAGCGAATGTACTCAATATTGTTAGTCGGCTAAGGAAAGTCGGAGACAGTGCTATCCTTTTTATGGATGCAAAACTGGGTGAACGGGAGTCATAAACCAGAATAATCAATAAAAATAAATAAGATGAAAATAGTAGATTTATTGGGAGGACAGGCTGAGTACTACCTGAACCATACATGTAAGACGATAGACAAACAACTTATCCATATTCCGGGACCGGATATGATAGATAAGGTATGGATGAATTCCGACAGGAATATACGCACCTTGGAGAGCCTGCAAGCCCTGTACGGGCACGGGCGTTTGGCCAATACCGGGTATGTCTCCATCCTGCCGGTGGATCAGGGGATAGAACATTCTGCAGGAGCGTCTTTCGCCCCCAATCCGCTTTATTTCGATCCCGAAAACATCATAAAGCTGGCCATTGAAGGAGGATGCAACGCCGTGGCATCCACATTCGGAGTTCTGGGAGCTGTGGCACGTAAGTACGCCCATAAGATTCCTTTCATCGTGAAGTTGAACCATAACGAGCTGTTGACTTATCCGAACTGCTACGACCAGGTAATGTTCGGTACGGTAAAAGAGGCATGGAACATGGGTGCTGTAGCTGTCGGCGCTACCATTTATTTCGGTTCGGAACAAAGCCGCCGCCAGATAGTGGAAGTGTCACAGGCTTTTGAATATGCCCACGAACTGGGAATGGCTACTATTTTATGGTGCTATTTGAGAAACAGCAGCTTCAAAAAGGATGAAACCGACTATCATGCCGCTGCCGATTTAACAGGACAAGCCAACCATATCGGGGTTACCATCAAAGCCGATATCGTGAAGCAGAAGCTCCCATCCAATAACGGCGGTTTCAAGGCTATCGGATTCGGAAAGACAAACGAGCGTATGTATTCGGAACTGACCACTGACCATCCGATAGACCTTTGTCGTTATCAGGTGGCGAATGGCTATATGGGACGTGTCGGATTGATCAACTCGGGCGGGGAATCCCATGGGGAATCCGACCTGCATGATGCCGTCGTAACGGCAGTAGTAAACAAGCGTGCAGGTGGTATGGGGCTGATCAGCGGTCGTAAGGCTTTCCAGAAACCGATGAAAGACGGAGTTCAACTTCTGAACACCATTCAGGACGTATATCTGGATTCTTCAATAACCATTGCATAAAGGAGAAGTATCCATGAAAAGAATAGTGTTATTACGTCATGGCGAAAGCCTATGGAACAAAGAAAACCGTTTTACCGGATGGACGGACGTGGATTTAAGCGAGAAAGGAGTCGAAGAAGCCTGCAAGGCAGGCGATGCATTACGGGAGGCCGGATTTTCTTTTGAGGCAGCTTACACTTCTTACTTGAAACGTGCCGTAAAAACGTTGAACTGTGTCCTGGACCGGCTGGATGAAGACTGGATTCCGGTTGAAAAGACCTGGCGGCTGAACGAGAAGCATTACGGCATGCTTCAAGGACTGAATAAGAGTGAGACGACGGTCCAATATGGTGAAGAACAAGTACACATCTGGCGAAGAAGCTATGACGTGGCTCCCGCTCCGGTAGGCAAAGATGATCCCCGTAATCCGGGCATGGATATCCGCTATGCCGGTGTGCCAGATAGGGAACTTCCCCGTACGGAATCCCTGAAAGATGCTATTGGGCGTGTCATGCCTTACTGGGAATGCATCATCTTTCCCGCATTGATGTATAAGGACAGCCTGCTGGTAGTCGCCCATGGCAACAGCCTGCGCGGAATCATCAAGCATCTCAAAGGGATTTCCGATACGGATATTTCCAACCTGAACCTGCCTACGGCGGTTCCTTATGTCTTTGAATTTGACGACAGGCTGGTTCTTGTCAAGGACTACTACCTTGGAAACCCGGAAGAGATACGGAAACGGACAAAGGCTGTAGCCGAACAAGGTATGATCAGACGATAAAAGTCAGTCAATCAGACTGGATTGTATTGTCTTTTTGAATATTTTATTTATTAACAATTTAAAAAAGGAGGTAAAAATGGTACCTGTAAAAACAAACTCAAACTGGTTGCCGAGTATTTTTAACGATTTCTTCGAGAATGAGTGGCTGGCAAAAACGGGAGTTACGGCTCCTGCCATCAATGTCATTGAGAATGACAAGGACTACAAGGTTGAAATGGCGGCTCCCGGAATGACAAAGGATGATTTCAAGGTGAATGTTGACGAGAACAACAACCTGACAATCTGCATGGAAAAGAAAGAAGAGAAGAAGGAGGAGAAGAAAGACAAGAAGTATCTCCGCCGCGAATTCTCATATTCCAAGTTCCAGCAGACCATCCTGCTGCCTGAAAATGTGGAGAAGGATAAGATCTCCGCAAAAGTCGAACACGGGATTCTGTCCATTGAAATCCCGAAAATGAAGGAGGAAGAAAAACAAAAAACTTCCAAGGCTATCGAGGTTAAATAATTCCAGATCTGGAATGTCGTAAGGTCGGACAGGCTTTTCTTGTTCGGAAAAGCCGTCCGACCTTTAACAGACACTTCCGGAACAGGGAACCGGCACAACCGATGAAGGAATTCAATTTTGAAAAAGAACTACTTGGCGTACAGGACGAACTGTTCCGTTTTGCGTACAAACTGACAGCTAACAGGGAGAAGGCGGAAGACCTGCTGCAGGATACCCTGCTCAAGGCAATGCTTCACAAAGAAAGTTACAACAAGAACACGAATTTAAAGGGTGGCTGTTTATCATCATGCGCAACACGTTTATCAACGGTTACCGGGCGGAGGTCGGTCATACCCGCCTGTACATATCTCCGATCCTGCATATTATTCCCGGATCATGGACGAGTCCCGTACAGAGGAGGTGGACAAGAACTATGACCTGGAAAAGATACGTAATGCCATCAAAAGTGTACCGGAGTCACATTTCATACCTTTTGAGATGTACCTGTCAGGATTCAAATACCGTGAGATAGCGGAAAGAACCGGCGTGAGTTTGGGAACTATAAAGAGCCGTATTTTTCACTGCCGGAAAAAACTGAAAGCTATATTGGCAGAATGAAACAAAACAAGAACTGAGATAGATGAAAAAAGATGAATATATAGGAATTCTGACTTCCGGAGGGGACGCTTCCGGAATGAACGCGGCTATCCGTGCCGTGACCCGCGCCGCTATTTTTAACGGATTTAAAGTGAAAGGAATTTATAGAGGTTACGAGGGGCTGATTGCCGGTGAAGTGAAAGAACTCACTACGGAAGACGTAAGCAGCATTATCCAGAGGGGAGGTACCATACTGAAAACAGCCCGCTCCGAGACTTTCACCACTCCCGAAGGACGCAAGAAAGCTTATGAGATCATACAGAAAGAGAACATCAATGCATTGATAATTATCGGTGGAGACGGTTCCCTGACGGGAGCCCGGATCTTTGCGGAGGAGTATGATGTGACGTGCATAGGATTGCCCGGCACCATTGACAATGATCTGTACGGCACCGATTTTACCATAGGATATGATACGGCCCTGAACACCATCGTGGAGTGTGTGGACAAAATCCGGGATACGGCCACCTCGCACGACCGCATTTTCTTTGTCGAGGTGATGGGGCGTGATGCGGGCTTCCTGGCACAAAACAGCGCAATAGCTTCCGGTGCTGAAGCGGCCATCATTCCGGAAGACCGGACGGATGCGGATCAGCTGGAGACTTTTATCGGACGCGGATTCAGAAAGACGAAAAACAGCAGCATCGTAATTGTGACCGAAAGTCCTGAAAACAAGAATGGAGGTGCCATGTATTACGCCGACCGGGTAAAGAAGGAATATCCCGGGTATGATGTCAGGGTTTCTATCCTGGGCCATCTGCAACGGGGTGGCGCTCCGAGTGCCAATGACCGCATACTGGCAAGCCGGCTGGGTGAAGCCGCAATTCAGGCTTTAATGGAAGACCAGCGGAATGTTATGATAGGCATACGGAACAACGAGATTGTTTATGTTCCTTTTGTCCAGGCAATCAAAAAGGACAAGACTATTGACAAAAGCCTGATCCGGGTCCTTAACGAATTATCGATATAAAATAACCGTCAACATGTCAGAAGTTGCTCCCTTAATATCGGATCTTGCCATAATTCTGATTATTGCCGGTATTGTAACCGTCATTTTTAAGTGGCTGAAGCAACCGGTCATATTGGGTTACATTGTAGCCGGTATTATGGCGGGCCCTTCCGTTTCCCTGGTCCCGACTGTTTCCGATCCTGCCAATATCAAAATATGGGCGGACATCGGTGTCATTTTTCTGCTGTTCGCGATGGGACTGGACTTTTCGTTCAAGAAATTGATAAATGTGGGCATTACGGCTATCGTTGCCACTGTCACTATTGTATGTGGCATGATGTTCATAGGCTATACAGCGGGGAATGCAATGGGGTTCTCCCACATGAGCAGTATTTTTCTGGGTGGAATGTTGTCCATGTCGTCCACGGCCATCGTATTCAAGGCCTTCAATGACATGGGACTTCTCCAACAGAAATTCACTGGCATTGTCTTGGGGATTCTTGTTATCGAAGATCTGGTGGCGGTAGTGATGATGGTTGTTCTTTCCACGTTGGCGGTAGGCAAACATTTTGAAGGGAAGGAGATGCTGGAAAGTATATTGAAGCTGGCCGCTTTCCTGATTTTCTGGTCGGCATTGGGCATCTATCTGATACCTACCCTGCTGAAGAAGATACGCCGTTTCACCAGCAACGAGATTTTATTGATAACCTCTCTGGGACTTTGCCTGGGAATGGTGATGATTGCGACAAAAGCGGGATTTTCTGCCGCATTGGGAGCCTTTGTCATGGGGTCCCTGCTGGCAGAGACCGTTGAAGCGGAAAAAATCGCACATATCGTACAGCCGGTAAAAGACCTGTTCGCTTCCATATTTTTCGTGTCGGTGGGAATGATGATCGATCCTGCCATGATGTGGGAATATGCCGTTCCTATTCTCATCCTGACATTGCTGGTACTGTCCGGCCAGGTCGTGTTCGGGAGCTTTGGTGTCCTGCTTTCCGGCCAGCCGTTGAAAATTGCCATACAATCCGGCTTTTCACTGACACAGGTCGGTGAGTTCGCATTCATCATCGCATCTTTAGGCGTCAGTCTGAATGTCACGGACAAGTATCTCTATCCGGTCATAGTGGCCGTATCTGTCATAACGACTTTTCTTACCCCCTATATGATACGGCTTTCGGAACCGGCATACCGGTTTATAGACATCCACATGCCTGGATTCCTGAAAGATTATCTCGTACACTATACGTCCGGGGCAATGACTGTAAAACACCAGGGTACTTGGCATAAACTGATCCGGTCTATGCTGGTGTCTGTCACACTCTATCTGGTCGTATGCGTTTTTTTCATCACTTTATATTTTTCCTATGTGCATCCTTTGATTAGGAAAAGTCTGCCGGGAATGGAAGGGAACTTGTTGGGCTTCATCATCATCTTTCTTGTCATATCCCCGTTTCTATGGGCCATCATCATGAAAAAGAACAATTCAACCGAGTTCCGTAAACTCTGGACGGACAACAAGTTCAACAGAGGGCCTTTGGTATCAATAGTACTTGTCAAAATACTGATCTGCACGATTATCATGATGAGTATCATTACCCATCTTTTCAATGTTGCCTTGGGAGCCGGGCTGGTAGTCTCTTCCATTATCATTGCCGTCATTTATTTTTCCAAGCGGATCAAGAAACGGTCGCTGACTATAGAGAGACAATTTATGGCAAACTTTCAGGGGACGGACGGGAATGGACTTTCTACAGAAAGTGATACAGGCTCCACCCTTGGCTGCAATATCCCGTTCAAGGAATTACATTTGGCGGATTTCACAGTATCCCCTGATTCCATATATGTGGGCAGAACATTAAAAGAAAGCAGCCTGCGCACCTTGTTTCAGATAAATGTGATTTCAATCACCCGTGGAGAAAAACGCCTGGATATACCACAAGGGGAAGAGCATCTCTATCCATATGACAAGGTTACGGTCGTAGGTACGGACCGGCAGTTGGAAAGCTTCCGGACATCCATGGAGCAAAAGAAGGTAGAAAGGAACGGGAACGGAACATCCTCGCAGGATGAGATGGAAATAGGGCAATTTCCTGTCGAAGGAGGTTCACCATTGATCGGAAAGACGATCCGGGAGGCGGACATATCGGATAGCGTCATTATCGGAATAGAGAGGAGTACCGCGAGTATTATGAATCCAGACCCTGATACAATTTTCAAGGAGAATGATACGGTATGGATTGTCGGTAAACGAAAAATAATAAAAGGACTGAATAAAGATTAGGACTTATTTAATATAAAATGTCATGGAATATTCAAGTTATAATGTAAATACCCCTCAATGGAGGGAGATTACAGTAGGTTCACATCTTCCTGCAGAACTGCGGGAACTTGCAGAAATCGCACATAATCTCTGGTGGACATGGAATGATGACGCAAAGAAACTGTATTGTGATTTGGACCCGGGACTTTGGAAAGAGGTGGAACAGAATCCGGTATTGTTTCTGGAGCGGATGAATTATGAGAAGCTGGTAGCGCTGGCACATGATGAGAACTTTGTCTATAAAATGGATGCCGTCTATTCCGCCTTCAAAAAATACGTCGATGTGGAACCGGACCACCAGCGCCCGTCAATAGCTTATTTCAGCATGGAATACGGCGTGGATGAAGTCCTTAAGATATATTCCGGCGGTTTGGGAATGTTGGCGGGGGATTACCTGAAAGAGGCGTCGGACAGCAATGTGGACCTTTGTGCCATAGGACTTTTGTACCGTTACGGTTATTTTGACCAGTCGCTTTCCATGGACGGCCAGCAGACAGTCAATTATAAAGCGCAGAATTTCGGGCAGCTCCCGATTGAAAAGGTAATGCAACCGGATGGGAAACAACTGGTAATCCACGTCCCCTATGCCGACAGTTTTGTGGTACATGCCAATGTTTGGAAAGCCAGTGTGGGGCGTATCCCCCTTTATCTGCTGGATACGGACAATGAACTCAACAGCGAGTTTGACCGCCCTATCACTCACCATCTGTATGGAGGTGACTGGGAGAATCGGCTAAAACAGGAAATTCTGCTTGGCATAGGCGGGATGATGACGCTGAAAGCTTTGGGTATAACGAAGGATGTATATCACTGTAATGAGGGGCATGCCGCATTGATCAATATCCAGCGGCTTTGTGATTACATAAATGGCGGCTTGAATTTTGGGCAGGCCATGGAGCTGGTACGTGCTTCCTCACTTTATACCGTACATACTCCCGTACCCGCTGGTCATGATTATTTTGACGAAGGGCTTTTCAATAAATATATGAAGGGATATCCTGGCAAGTTGGGTATAACCTGGGATAACCTGATGGATCTCGGGCGTCACAATCCGGGAGACAAGGAGGAACGTTTCTGCATGTCTGTCTTCGCCTGCAAGACCTGCCAGGAGGTAAACGGCGTCAGCAAGTTACATAAATCGGTATCCCAGCAAATGTTTGCGCCGATCTGGAAGGGATACTTCCCGGAAGAGAACCATGTGGGTTATGTAACCAACGGGGTACATCTGCCTACCTGGTGTGCGGCAGAATGGAAAAAGCTTTTCAAGGACAATTTTGATGAGAACTTTTTCTGTGACCAGTCCAATCAGAAAATCTGGGAGGCTGTCTATGGCGTCCCAGATGAAGAGATATGGAATACCCGGTTAAAACAGAAAGCAAAATTGCTGGACTATATCAAAAGCAAATGCAGCAAGGACTGGCTCAGGAGTCAGGTTGATCCGGCATTGAGCGTTTCCATTTTTGAGAGATTCAATCCCGATGCCCTTCTAATAGGTTTCGGACGCCGTTTTGCTACATATAAGAGGGCTCATCTTCTGTTCACGGATATAGACCGACTTGCTAGGATCGTGAATAATCCGAAATATCCGGTACAGTTCATCTTTGCAGGCAAAGCCCATCCCAATGACGGTGCCGGGCAGGGACTGATCAAGCAAATCATGGAAATATCCCGGCGCCCGGAATTTTTAGGTAAAATCATATTCTTGGAGAATTACGACATGGACCTGGCGCGCCATCTTATCTCGGGGGTGGATATCTGGATGAATACCCCTACGCGGTTGGCAGAAGCTTCGGGTACGTCGGGCGAGAAGGCATTGATGAACGGTGTGCTTAATTTCTCCGTGCTGGACGGTTGGTGGTATGAAGGATACCGCAAGGATGCCGGATGGGCACTGACCGATAAAAGTACTTATCAGAATGAACAGTACCAAAACCAGCTGGATGCCGAAGCCATCTATTATTTGTTGGAGCATGACATCCTGCCACTATATTACGAGCATGGGGGGAAGAACTATTCGGGAAACTGGGTCAAGTATATCAAGAACTCAATCGCACAAATCGCTCCCCATTTTACCATGAAAAGACAGTTGGACGACTACTATGACAGGTTCTATAACAAGCTGTCAGAGCATTTCCATATTCTGGCAGCCGACAACTTTGCGAAGGCGAAAATGATGGCTGACTGGAAAGCAAACGTCCGGAGCAGATGGGATGCCATAGAAATCAAATCCATAGAGGCTGGGAATGGGCTGAATGCCACGGTTGAAGCCGGAAAGGAATATGAGGTGACGGTTGTCGTTGATGAGAAAGGCCTGGATGACGCAATCGGAATAGAATCGGTCATTATCAGGCATGAAGGCGGTCAGGATCACATATATGAGGTAATTCCCCTTTCGTCGGTTTCCAAGAATGGGAATTTATATACCTTTAAGGCGACATCCGGCATTTTCAACGCCGGAAGCTTCAAGCAGGCCTTCCGTATGTATCCCAAGAATGCTTTGTTACCTCACCGGCAAGATTTCTGTTATGTACGATGGTTTTAATGAACAGTAAAAGGATATGCAAAAACAACGTATGAGCGGGCAAAATCAAAAAACAGATAAACGGATAGCATGGCCGATCATCATCATGGACTTCACGGGAGTGTATGACTACGAGGCGTTTGCCCGGAACAATAAGTTTATATGGCTGGACTGTCGTCATCTTTATGGTACAGAGGGCTACTGTGACAGGGATGGTACTTTGGCTTTGAAGCGGATGATTGCTGATTATCCGGCGGAGGGAGTCCATTTCATCGATTCAGGCAATTATCATTATTTGACTAAATTCTGGACAGACAAACTCGAAACTCCGTTCTCGCTGATTGTGTTCGACCACCATCCCGATATGCAGCCACCGTTGTTTGACAACATACTTTCTTGCGGAAGTTGGGTAAAGGATATATTGGACCATAACAACAACTGCAAGAAAGTAATTATCGTAGGTGCTTCAGACAAACTGATACAGGCTGTGCCGAAAGGATATGAAAGACAAGTCCGGTTTTACAGTGAAACTACGCTCATGCACGAAGAGGGTTGGCAGGACTTTTCTTCCGGACATATCAACGGGCCGGTTTACATTTCCATAGACAAGGATGTCTTGAATCCGGCTTCGGCAGCAACAAACTGGGATCAAGGTTCTCTCAGCTTATGGGAATTGGAGAAACTGCTGGCTGTTATTCTTCAGAAAGAACAGGTAGTGGGCATTGACATCTGTGGGGAATGCTCCACAACACTCAATCTTTTTGAAGAAAAACGGGAAACCATCATGGATAGCCGGGCAAACAAAGAATTGCTCAGACTTATCCGGTCATCCTCCGGTCTTCAATAGAATTAGTTTTTTTGTTATTATAATAGAGTTTATATTGAATAATTGATTAAGGCGTTCTTTGACTTATCTTTGTGGTCTAAAAAGTTCAATTGATGTATTACGACAAGATTCGCCACCG
>NZ_JH976513.1:0-12812 GCF_000307475.1 Parabacteroides sp. D25
ACCATGCAAATAGCGGCACAGGTATATGGAATAGAAACGGCGGCCAACGGGCTTTGCTTTTTCAATAATGATGAAGCCGCTTATTTGACACGGCGATTTGATGTTCATGACGGGAGAAAATATCAGCAGGAAGATTTTGCGGCATTGATGGGATATACGAAAGCGAATGGAGGGAGTGACTATAAATATTGCAATGGCAGCTATGAAGAGTGTGCGGAGGTAATACAGAAATATGTAAAAGCTGCCCGGATTGATTTGCTTCGTTTCTTCAGGCTGATTGTATTTAACTTCATCTCTTTGAATGACGATGCGCATCTGAAGAATTTCTCTCTGATTAATAGAGGAAACGAATATCGGCTTTCTCCCGCGTATGACTTGATAAACACCTCATTGCATTTGACTGAACCCCGAATATTCGCTCTTGATAAAGGATTGTTTAAAGAAGGAATGAATTTGGGTGATACCCATCAGGTAGGGCGGAAGGATTTCGAGGAATTTGGACGACGCATAGGGCTGGGCGGTAAATTGATAAAGCGTGAGCTTGATGAGTTTGTCAAAGAGAAACCATTGGTGCAAGTATTGATAGACCGTTCCTTTTTATCGGAAGAACTGAAAAAGCAATAATAGGATGTCTATGGGGTACAGGTGTAAGACGCTTTCTTTCTGATGAAGGGCGGATAAAGCATTCTTCAAGAAAGTACTTCTCCTTTTCCCATGCCGGTCATACCGTTAAAACTGATTGATAAGTATGATGCGTATGTTGGCCGGTATGTCTATCATTGTGGCAATGAAAACAGAGAGAGGATTGATTTACGCCTTGTTTTCCGGGACGGGAAGGAGATCGGTATGGATGATCTTAATCTGTATTATAATTGACGTGACGGCCTGAATGTCCCCCGGATGAATGTTCGGGGGATTTTTTTTCTTTTGGGCGTTCCCGTGGGACGGTCGGGCTTTACGTTTCAAGTCCTCGCCTAAAGGCTGTGGGCTTTACTCTGCAATCCCTAACGCATGGCTGAAAACTCCTCTTGCCGGTGGTGTTCTTCTTCATACAGCCTCATGCGTTCTTGTAATGCTTCTTTTAAATTGTCGCTTTTTTTCAGTCCGAGTTTGGCACGTATGTTCGCTCGTTGGCTGGTTATGTTTCCGCTACTCCGATGTAATAATTCGCATATTTGGCTGACGGTCTTGTCTTGCAGTATTAAACGGCAGATGTTTAATTCGGACGGGGATAAATTGGGATATATTCTCCTGATTGTATCAAGTTTACTTTTTTCCTTTTTCTGGTATGCGGCAAGGGCTGTAAAAAGATTTTCTTTGGATTGTTCCCCTATTATGTTTAACAGGGAGCTTGTCTTTTCTTCCGGGTTATTCTCGCTTAACAACTCGGCGAACGCGAATAGTTCTTCCTTTTTCATTTGGAGACGTTTCAAAAGCATTTCCTCTTCCTCTTTTAGCAAGTTGCTACTTTTTAGCAAGCTGCTGATATTACTGTGTAAGGATCTTCCTAATAAGGGGATCATGGTGTATATGATGATGATCAAAGGCAGATAACTGTATAGGAACGGTTCGTCGGTGATAAGTGTGCAGATTGTATAGGAAGCTATGGTAAGGGAGGACAATAGGATGGAGATATTACTCATATAGGCACAGATGGAAAGCATGGTAAATAAGAGAGAGATAGTAATGTTACTCATTATCAATGCTCTTTGATAACTATATTTATATCCGCTACATATTGAGCAATAAATTATCTCGATAAAAATCTCGATATGTATGGCTATCAGTATAATGGAAAAGGTCGTGGTCAGATTTACTCTCTTTTTAAAATAAGCGAGAGTGCACATAATGATAAACAGGAATAATACGCTGTTAATATAATAAAACTGTTCATTGGGAAATGGAACTGAATATATGTATATGGGTGCGCATAAGGCCAGCATGAGCAGGGATAGATGAAAGACACGTTTTTGTTGATACGTTATTATCATTTCGCTTTCTTTTTTGTCGTAAGTTTGAGTTTTTATTGAACTTAGAAAAGTAGCGGCTTTTGTGCTGAATTTCATGTGTTTTATTGTTTTAAGTGTTATTAAGTATAATGTTTCCTGCAAAAATAACTGTTTTTTTTTTTTTTTGTATGTTTAAGTACTTTTCTTTATGATGTTAAGTGTTTTTAATTGTTGTGTAAGCGTGATTGGCTGCTGTGGTAAGTGTTGTAGCTGTTGTGTGGTTGTCTTTTTAAGTATTTATAAGTTTAAAATACTTGTTTTTTGCTTTGGAGGTTGGTTTATAGGTGCATATCTTTAGCGGTTGAAATTCAGGGGGTGTAAAAGCCTGGGTTTGGATTGTCATATTAACAAACGATTAAATGACGAAAAGATGTTTTTTTATATTAAATGTGTATTGTTCGTGCTCGTGTTGAGTATAAGCGGAGAAATATCCGCTCAGGAGAAGCGTGATTCGGTAAGGATCTATTTTCATCAAGGAAAGGTAAATATAGATACATGTTTACTTGACAATGGGAACGAGATGGAGCGGTTTGCTAAAATCTGTTCCGCATTGAACGACTCCGTCCGTCTTATCAGGAAAATTCAAATAATAGGAGGAGCTTCCCCGGAAGGAGGGGGGCTGTTGAATGGAAGGCTGTCTGAAAAACGAGCAGAGGTTTTGTGGCGGTATATATCACCTTATATAAAGATTCCGGTATTGGAGAGGGATTTTCATTTTTCGGGAAGCGACTGGAACGGACTTATAACGATGGTGAGAGCGGATGTGAATGTTCCGGAGAGGGAGGATGTCCTTCGTTTGTTGGAGAAGATCGTACGTTTGGAAAACCAGGATAGCCCTTATTGGGGGGGAGAACTGAAAAGACTGAAAGGGGGGAGGCCATACTCATATTTGTATAAATTCCATTTTCCGAAACTTCGTTCGTCGATGGTGAAAATATGCTATGATAGTGATCCGATAAATCCCGTCAGAGATACGGTATATATACATACACGTGATACGTTGTGCATCCGTGATACCGTTACCGTCATAGCTCCGGTAAAGAAACGGCCGTTTTGCATGGCGGTGAAAACAAACTTGCTTTATGACGCTGTTTTGATACCTGACATCGGGGTTGAGTTCTGTTTGGGGAAGAACTGGTCTGTGGCCGGGAATTGGATGTATGCCTGGTGGAAAAGTGATCGGAAGCATAATTATTGGCGTATCTATGGGGGAGATGTGGAGTTGCGCCGCTGGTTCGGTCGGAGAGCGGTGGAAAAACCGTTTTCCGGGCATCATGTCGGATTGTACGGGCAGATCGTCACCTATGATTTCGAATTGGGTGGGAAAGGTTACTTGGGGGATAAATGGAGTTACGGGGGAGGCGTGGCTTACGGCTACTCGTTACCTGTGGGACATCGGTTCAATGTGGATTTCACGTTGGGAATCGGCTACCTTGGAGGATCGTACAAGGAGTACATCCCTTTGGACGGTCACTATGTATGGCAGACCACTAAAAACCGCCGCTGGTTCGGCCCGACCAAGGCGGGTATCTCTTTGGTGTGGTTGATCGGGCGGGGGAATTATAGCCGGAAGAAAGGAGGCAGGCAGTGATACGGATACGCTTTAGTCTGGTGTTCATATTTTTATGGATAGGACTGACGGCTTGTGAGCATAAGGATTTATGTTACGATCATCCGCACTTTGCCACGGTGCGGGTAATATTCGACTGGACCAAGATTTCCAATCATGACAAGCCTGAAGGCATGAGGGTCGTATTTTATCCGACCGATGATGAAAGCAACACGTGGATATTTGATTTCCCCGGAGGAGAGGATGGGGAAGTGGAGCTCCCCGAGAATGATTACCGGGTAATTTGCTTCAACTACGATACCGACGGGATGGTTTGGAAAGAAAACGGCAGTTACACGCTTTTTACTGCCGATACGCGTGATGTTCGGTCGCCGGATAACCGGACAATGGCCGTCACCCCACCCTGGCTGTGTGGCGACCATATAGACAGAGTTATCCTCAAGGACATTCCGGGAGGAAGCGCGGAGATAGTACGGCTAACTCCCGTAAACATGGTATGTCACTACACGTATGAGGTGAACGGTCTTCGGGGACTGGATAGGGTGGCGGATTTGCGGGCCGCTCTTTCCGGCATGTCCGGCTCGCTTAACATGTCCGGCGACAGTTTGCCCGCCGGTCTTTCGGAGAGCCTGCTCTTTGATGGAATGGTTTCACGGAATCAGATTATAGGCGGATTCTATACGTTTGGACATTCCGCACTTGAAGGAGAGCCCAATGTTTTCCGGCTGTATCTCAAGAACCGTTCCGGCAGCATGTCTGTATTGGAACAGGACGTGAGCGACCAAGTGCATGATGTCCCGGTAGCGGGGCATATCGGTGATGTGCATCTGGTGTTGAATTTTGATTATGAGGTACCATCCGAGCCGGGAAATGGCGGTCCGGGATTTGATGTGGACGTTGATGATTGGGATGATGTGAATGTGGATATAGTGTTGTAAACGGATATTTGAGTTTTCAGTGCGGATTGGATGCCGGGTAAACGCTATGTCAACTATTAAGTAATCGAGTTTATTAATTATATGTATCAATTTGATTTGTTTTTATTTATGAAAAAAAGTACAGTAATGCTTTGGGCAATCTTTGGAGCGCTACTCATGGGTTGCTCAGACGAGGAGATTGCGAATGTGGAAACCTCCTCGCGGAATGCGATTGGTTTTAACGTGTTAAGTAATGCGGCGGAAACGAGGGCTACCCCTACTACCCCCTCCAACTTGACGAGCACCGATTTCGACGTGTTCGCTTTTACGGCGGATGGTACTGCCTTCATGGGAAAGGTCGACACGGAATATGGACATGACGGAGTGAATATCGTGTACAAAGATAATAAGTGGGATTATAAAAATGCGAACGACCTTCGTTATTGGCCTTCCGAGGCTTTGGACTTTTACGCGTTCAATCCCGGAACGGTTAGTGAAGACATGTTGGCGTTTTATAGGTGGGAAGCCTCCGGGACTTCTCAAAAGATAAGTTATACCTGCATCGATGAGTATGGAGCCGGTACTCATGCAAACTACGACGTGATGTATGCCATAGCCAAAGACCAGACAAAAGACTCAAACAACGGAAAAGTGAAATTTAAATTCAAACATATTCTGTCTCAGGTCGTATTCAAAGCAAAGACCCAATACGCTAACATGCGGGTGGACATCCGTGACATCAAGATTCATAATATCAGATTTTCCGGCGTCTTCACATTGCCTGCGGCAGCCGATGGAACGGGAAGTTGGAGTTCGCCTGATTTAACATTTCCACACGCATTTACCGTAGTGAAAGACAAATCCATCACGGTCGAAGGTAATACCACAGCTACCGATATTTCCACAAGTTCTCCTATGCTGAATATACCACAGGAGCTGACTGCTTGGACTGTTTCCGGAGCCAGCAAAACCAAGAAGGGTGCCGACGATGCGAAGCAATGTTATCTGGAGATCTCCTGCAAAATCCAGCAGTCCGGAGTTTATCTGTTGGGTTCAGCAAGTGAATACAAAATAATTTATGTTCCGTTCGGAGTTATATGGGAACCGGGCAAGCGTCATATCTACACGTTGATTTTCGGTGGTGGTTATACTGATCAGGGAAAGGCTGTGTTGAATCCGATCCAGTTTGATGCAGAGACAACAGGCTGGGTTGATGCAGATAATAAAGACGTAAACGTCAAACCTTAATCCAAACGTTTATTAATATCGTACCCGTTGGCAGGTTAAACATACGCAAGATTAACCCTGCCAACGGGTTTTTTATTGCTTTTATCATCTGTAATTTATGTGTAGGGTTGCTTTTTGCGTACCTTTTTCCTGGAGAATTTCTTTTGTGGAGTGTTTGCCCTGTATATTCCCGATACGCTGTTATAGCAGGGAACTGTTTTTATCCAAGTAGTCAGATATAGCCTCTTGCAATACCGATTTTAGCGAATCGCCTTTGCGGATCGCGATCAGCTTTAAGTTCTGGTGATAGGTTTCGTCCATGACAAAATTACAATGCACGGTTTTCGCTTTCTTCGGCTTTTGAGCCTCTTTTTGCCCGGCCGTGGATTGGATCAGGCTGTCTAATCCCCCGGTCAGCCCGGCCGACATACTGTTTTTTAAATCGTTCTTCTTTGCCATATGGTTACTTTATTTCTGTTAGCAGTTCGTTACATACCTTTTCGTAGTCCTCTGCCCCGGCAGATTTGGGGGCATAGTGAAAAATATCCTGCCCTTGTGTCGGGGCTTCGGCCAGCGTAATGGCGTTGCGTATATGGGTGCTGAACACTTTGCCCTGGAATGTTTCCTGTACCAGTTCCGAAACGCTCTTGTTCAGGTTCTTTCTTCCGTCGTACTGGGTTATCAGGACCCCGGCTATCGAAAGATCCGAGTTCAAACGTTGCTGCACCTTGTGGACGACCTGCATAAGTTTGGCCATTCCACGCATTGCCAGGAATTGAGCCTGAACCGGGATAATCAACCGATCCGAGGCCGTCAGTGCGTTAAGCGTGAGCAGCGACAGCGAGGGGGGGCAGTCGATCAGGATATAATCGAATTTTTCCTTTTGGCCCTTGATAAGGTGGGCTAAGATAAGTTCCCGCCCGGCCTCGTTGATTAACTCCGTTTCAACGGCCGAGAGATCCAGGCAGGAGGGAACGACTCTAAGACCGTCCTTATGCTCGTAGATCGGCAGGTCGTATTCGCCTTTCATCGCGCCGTAGATCGTTTGGGGAAGCTCCGCGGAGAAGCCCAGCGATTCGGTCAGGTTGGCCTGCCCGTCAAGGTCGATCAAAAGAACCTTGTACCCTTTTTGACGTAACGCGCCGCCCAGGTTGATCGTGGTTGTGGTCTTTCCTACTCCCCCCTTGTGATTCAATACGGAGATTACTTTTGCTTTGCTCATAAATTCAGTTTTTTAAATGGTTGTCATGTCCGCAAATATAGTTAAAATACTAATATACTAAAATACTAAAAGTAGTATTTTTCGTTTTTTGCGTGTTTTTTGTGCCGATCGGGGAAGCGTACCGAAATAAATCCTGTTTCCGTCTTTCGGTACGTTTTGTTTCTGTACCGGAATTAATCAAAGATTAGAATAATCATAAATGTTTTTATACGTTAATCATACGTATGTATATATGTATATATTTGTTTTTGAGTATCTTTGTGTGCTATGAATAAAAAATAAAAGACATGAGCACTTATTCGTATAAAAATCCGAAGTTTATAAATTCCCCTAAAGGGGTGGTTGAAGTTGTAGAAGTGATTTATGACGGCAAAGATGATCCGGCCTATTCACTGGCTATTATTAAATGGGAAAATACCTATAAATTAGGTATTCGTTGGAACATCGCTTATAGTGAATGGGACGATTACCGCAAACAGAACGGGCAAGATGAATGTATAGGTAATCCACAGTCGAGAGGTATTCCCACCTGGTTTGTTTTGCCCGATGATATGATGTTTAGTGAGAAGTTCAGCGGTGCGATGCAGAGGCTTGATGAATTAAGAAAAGGTAAATAAGTAATGGAACAGGGAGAAATCATATTATACCAGCCGGATGAAGCGGTCAGGTTGGAAGTGAGGCTGGAAGATGAAACCGTTTGGCTGACACAGGCGCAAATTGTGGATCTTTTTCAATCCAGCAAAGCAAATATAAGCGAGCATATAAAAAACATATATGATCAGAAAGAATTAGAGGAAAGTTCAACTGTTCGGGATTTCCGAACAGTTCGACAGGAAGGCAAACGGCAAGTGATGCGCAATCTGACTTATTACAATTTGGATGCGATCATATCCATTGGGTTTCGTGTCAATAGTAAAAGAGGTATTTTATTTAGGCAATGGGCGAATAAGGTTTTAAAGGACTATCTTTTAAAAGGGTATTCCATTATAAACGTTTGTCAGAACTTGAAAGGACTGTCGCTCAACATACCGAGAAGATAGATTTTTTTGTGCGTACTGCCTTGCCCCCGGTCGAAGGCATTTTTTATAACGGCCAGATTTTCGATGCGTACAAGTTCGCTACCGATCTGGTAAAGTCGGCCAGGCGTTCGATCGTGCTTATCGACAACTATGTGGACGAAACGGTTTTGCTCATGTTGAGTAAACGCAGCGTCGGTGTCTCGGCCACCATTTACACCCAGCGTATCACGCAGCAACTCCAACTTGATCTTGACAGGCATAACAGCCAGTACCCACCTATCGACATCAGGACGTACCGGGACAGTCACGACCGTTTCCTGATCGTTGATGAAACGGACGTGTACCATATCGGAGCCTCGTTAAAGGATCTGGGGAAAAAGATGTTCGCTTTCTCAAAGCTGGATATTCCGGCGGCTGTGATAACCGACCTGTTATAATATCCCTTGTCTTATGAATGTGGTTATCTATTCACGTGTAAGCTCGCAGTCGGCCAGGCAATCGACCGAACGGCAGGTTGTCGATCTGGAGAGGTTCGCAGCCGGACGGGGGTACGAGGTGACGGCGGTCTTTGAGGAAAAGATAAGCGGACGAAAGGCCAATATCGAACGCCCGGTTTTAAGCCGTTGCCTGGAATACTGCACGGATCCGCAGAACCGGGTGGATATGTTGTTGCTGACCGAGATCTCACGCCTGGGGCGTTCAACCCTGGAGATCCTAAAGTCACTCGATACGCTGCACACGCATAAAATATGCGTGTATATTCAAAACCTGAACCTGGAAACATTACGGCCGGACAAGACGGTAAACCCCTTGTCCTCTCTGATCACTACCCTGTTGGGGGAACTGGCCGCGATCGAACGCCAGGGGATCATCGACCGCCTTAATAGCGGACGGGAGTTGTACATCCAGAAAGGGGGCAGGCTGGGACGGAAGCCGGGAAGCCGGAAAACGGCCGAACAGAGGAAAGAGGAATACCGGGAGGCGATCGCTTTGTTAAAGAAAGGCTACTCGATCCGGAACGTGGCGAAGCTCACGGGAAAGGCCGTTTCGACGATACAACAAGTAAAAAAAAGACTTCATTAGTAGCTGATTATCAGAACAAATGTTGTATTTTTGCAACAAATACGAGTAAATGCACATAATTAAAAACGAGTATTTGCACGAAAATAATCAGAATCTAAATAAAAACGGTTATGGCAACAATGGCGGAGAAAATGGCGGCTTCACTGGAGGAATTAAGAAAGCTTCAGGAGAAAGACCGCTGTGTCGTCCTGCAAGGGACGGTCGAGATAGGGAGGACGCATTTAACCCGGCTGTTGGATAACGGCTGGTTGCAGGAAGTAATGAAAGGCTGGTATATTGCGGCCAGGCCGGGAACAGAGGGGGACACGACGGTCTGGTACACCTCATTCTGGTATTTTATCGCGAAATACGCGGCTGTCCGGCTGGGGGAACAATGGTGCTTGACGGCCGACCAGTCGCTGGATCTGTATTCGGGGAAAACGACCGTGCCCGTGCTGGTGATTATCAAGTCGCCGAAAGGCCATAACAACACGCAAAAGCTGATGTATGATACCTCGCTTTTGGTGTTTCAAAGCGAGATTCCGGATCAGGTATATAAAGAGCCGGAATACGGCCTTAATCTCTATCCGCTTGCCGAAGCCCTGGTATATGCCACGCCGAGATATTTCCAGGTGGAGAGGATCGCGGCCCGTACCTGCCTGGCCATGATACGGGACGCTGCCGATATATTAAAGGTACTGGCGAGAAACGGGGCTTCGCTTCGTGCCGGAAGAATAGCCGGGGCGTTCCGGAACATCGGGAACAGCGAAATCGCCGACTGCATCGTTTCCACGATGCGGGGGTTCGGGTATGACGTGAGAGAAGAAGATCCGTTCGAGGATCAGCCACGAACGCCCCTTGTTTATGAGGTGTCGCCTTACGTCACACGCTTGCGCCTGATGTGGGAGAACATGAGGGATAAGGTTGTAGAACTGTTTCCCGAAGCCCCTGGAAAGATTGATGACGTGGAGGGGTATTTGAGATCCGTCGATGAAAAGTATTCGGAGGACGCTTATCATTCTCTCTCGATCGAGGGATATAGGGTTTCCCCGGAACTGATCGAGAAAGTGCGTGTCGGGAACTGGAAGCCGGAGGAAGAAGATAAGGAGCATAAAAACGCGCTGGTGGCACGTGGGTATTACCAGGCGTTCCAGGCTGTCAGGGGGACGATCTCCGATATACTGAAAGGAAAGAACGCAGGGGAAGCGGTAAGGGCGGATCATCCGGTCTGGTATATGCAGATGTGGATGCCGTTCGTTACGGTGGGGATCTTGCAAAGGGAGGATCTTGTGGGTTATCGTACCGGGCAGGTCTATATACGGGGACCGCAACATATCCCGTTGAACCCGAAAGCGGTCAGGGACGCTATGCCCGTCCTTTTCGATCTCTTGAAGAATGAGCCGCACCCGGCGGTAAGGGCTGTCCTGGGACACTTCTTTTTCGTGTATATTCACCCCTATATGGACGGGAACGGGAGAATGGGACGGTTCGTCTTGAACGCCATGCTTGCGTCTGGAGGCTATAACTGGACGGTCGTTCCGGTGGAGCGTAGAAAAGAATATATGAAAGCGTTGGAAAAGGCCAGCGTGGAAGGGGATATTTCGGAGTTTACGAAAGTAATCGCATCATTGGTCAAGTAATGAATAGGGGAGTATATAAAAACAAAACCCTGGAGTTTGTCTTACGACAGGGACAACAGAGGATTACTACGCAAGTATAGGGAGTATATCTCGTTTATACAAGGATTTTATGGCTTTTCTGGATTGATTTTAAAAAGAATAGAGGTTTGTTCCCTGGAATGTAGTATTTACTACTTTTAGTATTTTAGTGTATTAGTACAATTTTGTAAGTTTTATCATGGCAAAAGAACTGATCCGTGTCCCCAGGTATAATTCCGTGCTGATTGAACGGTTGTATGAGGCAGGTGGAAACGTCATGCTCGATCTGATCATATACCTGGGCAGCTATCACCTCAAAGACTTGTTCGGGACTTCCTGGTTCTCCGTAGAAGACTTTTGCCGTAAGATGGGGTATGACCGTACCAACTTGCAGCGCAAGCTGGATAGCCGGCAGCTTGCGGCCATGTTCGGAAAGAATATGTAGCCGGAATATGTATGTACTGGCACGGCAGGACAGAGAATCAGCCATCCTATCGAGACGGTTTTTGAGGCGGCTCTCTATAAACTGGGATTGGAGAACCTCTGCTATCCGACCATTGGCGAGGATGGCCGTACATCCTATAATTTCGTGCAGATCCTGAAACGTTTCGACATAATGACCGATTTCAAGACGAAGAAGTCAACGAAAAGGCTGTACTCGGCAGTGGTAAGCCCGGAGATAAAAAATTTCATGTTCTCGCTCTATAACCTCTTGGAGCTTCAGGATTACCGCAGCATGCCCAGCCGTTACCGCTATTTCTATCTGGAGCTTTCCAAGATGGTTTACCTGATCAAGTATAAGACCGCCAAGAATGAGGCTCCTTTTTATGTGCTGACAGTCGATCAACTGGCTAAAAAGCTCGGCATAGAGATTGCCGAACCCAAAGACCGGAAAAAGAAGGTCGCCTCGATACTGAAAAAGATGAATACTTACCTGAAATATACCAATTTCAATTTCTCTTTTGTGAAAGGCGATCATGAGAGATGGGTATATACCGTGTTGTTCTCGTTTCCTAGGCATACGCTGCACTATTTTGATGAAGGACAATATGCTGTCGTAGTGAAGAAATTCTATAAGAACCTGCTTGGGCTGTATGTCGAGATTGCCTACCCGGACACGGATATGGCTGTCAGGAGGAAGAAGATCAAAGAGGTGGAGGAAGATGCCGGACTGTATAAAGAGTTCCTTTTATGGGCAAACTCCCCGGAAAGCGTAGAAAAGAAAAAACAAATATATATCAGTGATTTCGTGGCTGTATTCGGCAGGTTTCCGGAAGGATGGGCACAGGAAGAGTTGGAGAGTGCCAATGGAACGGAAGTTGCTCCTGCTCCTGAAGAGTTTATATCCCCGGAAACGGACGGGGCGGTGAATATGGACAATCCAGCTGTGTAGAACCGTCCACTCCTTTTGCTTTAGTTGTGTAAAAATGTCCGGTTTCACTGGTCAGCCGTGTAAAACCGTCCACCCGTTGATGAAAGGAATAGGTAATAGCTGTTTTTTATATGTCAGTATATCAGTGAAATAAAATAGAGAAGTTTTTGAATAAAAGGTATTGGCTGTGTAAAACCATCCACCAAAATACATAATAAAGACCTAAACTCCTAACCCCTTTAAATATCCCCAAAGAAATGACCGGGAAAATTTATTTTCCCTTCACATGCCCTATACATACTTTCGGAAAAAGATTTTTCGGAAGTATGTGTTGATTTTCACGTTTTTTTATATGATTGGAAGGCGGTTCTGTTCTTTTGTATCCCAATTGGTTTTTCAGGGCGTTCCCTTCTGGCCGGACTATTCGTTGCAAGTCCTCGTTACCCTCCGGGCTTTTCCCTGCTATCCCTAACGCTCTACGCTCCGGCTATGCCGGAAGAGAGGTATGATGATTTTTTCTTGAACTGATAGGAACGTTGCGAAGGTAGGCGTGGACGGAACGCCCGATATTGAAAAGCCAAATCTCCATCCTCCCATTCCGGGAGGTAGTATTTACCAGTTCAATCCCGTTCTGATCCGTCTTTCCCGCTTTCTCTTCAATGCACTGTTCCCAATCAGTTGAGGAAAAATTTATGGTTGGGGCGACAAGCGATGTTTGCGAGTATTAATCTTTTAATTTTTGGCAGTATGAAAACG
>NZ_JH976514.1:0-8110 GCF_000307475.1 Parabacteroides sp. D25
GACGAAATATAAGTGCCTGAAAAATGGTGATTAGCGAAAAATTGTTGTAATCTTAGAGTGTTAAATATCAAAAGTTTACAGACAATAATTGCTATGATTACCGAGGACAAAGTTACTGAGATTTTCTGTATTACGGATGACTTCTGCAAAGTTTTTGATGTTGTTTCTCGGTCAATAGTTCGTTAAAATTTGAGTATATGGCTACGCAGCCTTAGGCTGCCATCCAATGAGTTCTTTGACAATCTTACTAATTAAAGTTCGGTTCGGTTGGCATCGAGACATGTCGAAAATTAATTTCGTATAGTTCGCATTGAACATCAACGACTTAATTTTTGCCATGGAATTGTCCATACCATTGTCTTTCATGAAGACCTTGGCGGCATTCAGTGAGGCGAACGATGCGTTGAACGCAAAGTCCAACTGTCTCTTGTGTCTTGCCTGACAATCCATAAGTCCCGTAAACTGCTTACTGTCGCGATAGCAGAACTCTATCTGGAAACGAGTGCGGTAAGTCTTCAATACTTCCTCACCCGTCATTGAGAGTTTTGTCGAAAAGAACAACTTGCACTTTCCGCCGGGCATTCGCCAGATGACAAGTCGCACCCTCCTTTTCAGAGCCTTGGCATAAGCCTCGAGGGTGTACGCCTTTCCGTCCAGTCCGTCAATGTGCAGTTCTTCCATGCATGAGAGGTTGAGGTTTGCCAAGTCAATCTTGTCTCCCTTAACCCTTGGTCGTCCACGCTTCTTTTCCTTCTTGGGAATGTAATGCAGACAAGCGTTGTCACGGAAGCGGCTGACTATATAGAAGCCAAGCTCCGACATGCCCTTCTCGAACGTGGATGTGGAGAAAAAAGCGTCAGCCACTACTATATCAGTGATACTCAGCAGTTTCTTTGAATACCGCTTCATAACACTGATGTAATATTCGACGAGTGTCTTGTTCCTCATCTTCAGCGCGGAGTTTCCTATTGTCTGATGGGCACGCAGCATCATGCACTTGTTGTTGACAACATCCAGTAAACCGATGCCCATGATTTCAAGTCCGTGCTTCACCGCCCCTGCACATCCCGACCAGAACCGTCCGATATGAGGAGTTTTTTTCCCGGCCTTGCTGATATAGCACGGGTCTATGGCAATGGCAAGTAAGCCATCCATATCCAGCACACGCCTTGCAAGAGACAGGTTCAACAGAAGCCAATCGATGCAGTCTTTCTTCTTACGGTTGAAATTCTGACGATAGGTCTGCTCGCCATGCTTGCCGTAGCGAGCCATCTGTGTGAAGTTTATCTTTCTGGGTAGAATCATATATAAAGTCAGTATCTCGATGAGTAGAGTCTGGAAAGTTTTTGCTAACTTTGCACCAGATTCTTTCATTGATGCACGAATTGCATTCTTGAGGATCTACTCATATTGGCTAAGTGGTTCTGAAAATGTCATACTTTTTAAGTCTTGAATAAACTATAAAGGTACTAAAAAAACAGACACTTAGCCAATTTTATTTGGTTATGTTTTGTTAATCAACTTACTTATATTCAAACGATTACGAGATTATTAACGGAGTATTGACCATAAAAAAACGAACAACTTGATATTGCTTGTATGTAGTAATCACACAAAAATATTCTTTATATACAGCTGTTCTTTTCCTACTATTCTCCAATTTCAGATTCATACCACAATGAGGACATTTACAGTTTTTCTTATCTTCCTTATCCCGCCATGTATGCCCACAATCCAAACAAAAGCAATTCCCTTTTGCATCACGCTTGAAATAATGCACAAAGCAATGTTTATAGGCATAACGCTTTTGAGCCTCTGAAACGGGAGCTAACTTCCTGCTCCCATTCACGATTTCCATTTGTAATTTTGTCTTGGGTCTCATATCAAAAAAGAGTTAACTGGGTTTGTACTTCGGTGTTGTTCTCACGTTTGGCTTGTTGACGCTTCTTCAACTTTGCCAATTCTTCCTCCTGCAATTTTTTGATAGCAGTCTCACGAGCCGCTTTCTTTTCTTCCTCTGACAATTCAACATGATGATTTATAACTACATTACATTTCAATGGGCTACCCACCTCAATATTATCTTCCTGATAATAGTGCAATGCCATACCAAAAATTTCATCATCACTAAAACCACAGCAACCGCTTTTCTTCACTTGGTTTAAAATATAGGTAATGCAATTATCTATATTCTTTGTAGTTTTTTGATAGACTGGAGCAAACAGACTATCCACCGCTGCCATATTATCAAGGTATGCCTTGATGGTACTTTTAAATTGTTCTGACACTTTCATAGTATATCATTTTTAGATTTCATTTCACAATAAGCCAAATTCACGAGAAACAAGGAGAATAGGCAAATAAGAGACAACAACGTAACCGACACAACCTTTATCGGACTTGGCGTTATTACCGCTCCGACAAACATAGCCACTGCACAAAGAGCGATGATGACCGAAAAAACAAATTGAATGATTTGCCTATACTTCTGCTACTTAGTTTGTTAAACTTCTAATTTTATGCTTCAGCTAGATTTAAAGACCTTTTTTTAAAACCCCTTTCCGGGATGGCCTTTTCTTTCTGCCGACTTTTTTTTTGAGCTTTCATGCCCCATCTGAGTTTATGAGCCTTTTTTTTACGGCACGCATCAATAAGGAAGGAGGGATTGAGAAAAGTTTTGGACGACAAAAAATGTTGGGGACAGCGAAGCCGTCCGGCGTTATTTTTTTCGGAACAAAGGGCGAAGACCGGAACTCTTTCGTATCCATCCACCGAAATAAATTTGCCGTTCAAAAACAAAGGGTCTCAGATGGGGCTATGAAAAACGCACATTAGGGGAGGCAGAAAACAAGGAAAAGGGCAGTACGGAAAGTAAAACAAACCATACGGTTTTGCAGGCAAAACCGTATTCCTATCTCCCTGCCACAAGTGGCAGGGGGGGAACGGGTTAGCAAAGGACTGCCGGGACAAACGGTAAAAGGAAGGGGCTACAATACGAAAGAAGGAGGTTGTTTCGGCAATGCCGAAGCTCCGGATGATGACCATTGCAATCCCGCCCACGTTTGGAACTTCTCTTTTCTGGTTTACCCATAATCAGCCGCATAGCGGATGACTACGGGTAAACCGGAAATGAGAACAGTCATTCCGATAAAGGGGAGGGTGGGAAAGAATACTGCGTGAACGCAAAAACACAATATGCCATCTTAAAACAATATCTTTAAAAAGTTTTTCAGAAGAAATGCTTACCAATATCCTAATAATTATTACTTTTGATAACATAATACAACGATATGGAAAAGAAAAAGATTACAATAGAGGTAGAACCAGCTACAGCCGTAGCTACCGTCGGTTTATTGCGTGGGATATTTCCCAGTATCATCGAGCAACTGGAAAGGCAGGCCGCAACAAACGGCAGCCCCTTAAAATTCGAAAAAGTAGAAAATATGCAAGAAGTATTGGATGAGATCTATGAAAAGTGCATTGCCGAAACGAACCTACGGAAGTTCGCACAGGCGCACTTGAATAGTGACGGATTACCCAACTGATACAGAAATATTGGAATCTGCCAGCTATCCTTACTTCAAATAACAAATGGAACAGAGTTATACACCTGTCATGTGGGACGATAAGAGATTTGCCTTTGTCCCATACGAAGCATTCGGTGATTTGCCACATTACCCAAAAGAAAAATGTGAGCAAATTTGCAAAGAGCTGAACAGCCTTATAAGACTATGTACTTATAGGCCGAAAAAGAAGATATTTATTTTCATCCGGTAAGTTATGTACGTCATTCCGGAGAATGGATTATTTAAAATCCAGCATCCAATACAAGCTTTATAAAACCATTATTCCGGTTAAGGTATCTGTACAATTTCCATCTGCACACCTAACTCTACCATCTGTTTGCGGATCTCTTCACTTTCTAATCGAGAAACCGCTTCATCCCTATCCCAAAAAGCGTCAAAAGCTCCCGGTTTATATTCTATCTTTCCCTGAAACATCGCATGGGTAACTTCCCCACCATCGGCTGCACCGACATTCAGAATAAAATAATAATGTATATCTTTCATAATCTTGCTTCAATGGTCTTATTTTTAATTTGAAGTATTATTTATTTTCCATTCTCACGACTTTTACCTTTGCTATGATTTCCTTTTTCGGTTATCAGTCTTGTTAACGGCTCTCAGCTTTACACCGGACATATCCGAAGATTTCCCTGAGTTATATTCAAGTCAATTCTCCTTTGATTGTAATATTCCCTATATCCATGTGCATAGCTGAACAAATATAGCGACTATTACCTAAGTTAACAAACAAATGTTAAAATATAGAGTAGTGTTTCCATTTGAATTTTAGTTATTTGATACCCCAACTATGAACAACAAACAGACAACTGTTTTTTTTGAAACAGCAGAATGTTTCTGTTTTATTAAAATAAAAAGGAAACAAACTTTTGAAGTAATACTTACGGAAAAAATAGATTTTATAATGTTTCTTTTTTGTACATTTGCAACAACATAATAAAAGCGAAACATATAATGGAGAAGCAAGGAGAAATCATACTATACCAACCGGATGAAGCTGTAAGGTTGGAAGTACGTTTAGAAGATGAAACCGTTTGGCTCACACAAGCGCAGATAGCAGAACTTTTTCAACGTGACAGAACCGTTATAACCAAACATATAAATAACGTTTTTAAGGAAAAGGAATTGGAAGAGAAAAGCAATGTGCATTTTTTGCACATTGCTAATTCCGATAAGCCTGTCAAGTTCTTTAGTCTAGACGTAATAATTTCAGTTGGATACAGAGTTAAAAGCGTAAGAGGTACGCAATTCAGGCAATGGGCAAATAAAATTTTAAAAGAATATTTATTGAAAGGCTATTCTATAAACCAACGGCTCAATGACATGGAATATAGAATGAACAATAAATTCTTCCAAATAGAGAAAACCATTGCTGAACATGATGCAAAGATAGACTTCTTTGTGCGCACCTCATTGCCTCCGGTGGAAGGTATCTTCTTTGACGGTCAGATATTCGATGCGTATAAGTTTGCTACAGATTTAATAAAGTCTGCCAAATGCTCACTTATACTTATCGACAACTATGTAGATGAATCCGTGTTACTCATGTTGAGCAAACGAAACATCGGTGTTTCAGCCACCATTTACACCCAGCGCATCACGCAGCAACTCCAACTCGATCTTGACAGGCATAACAGCCAGTACCCGCCTATCGACATCAGGACGTACCGAGACAGTCACGACCGCTTCTTAATCATTGATAATACGGAAGTATATCATATTGGGGCATCGCTAAAGGATTTGGGCAAGAAAATGTTTGCCTTCTCCAAACTGGAACTTCCTGTCCATACAATAATTGATGTATTATGAAATAAGCTAATCACCCATGCGAGAAACGGAAGAGAATATAAAATTCAAGATGGAAATTGACGTATTGGTTCCCATTCCACGTACTGTCACCCGTGATTTCACCAGTTTGAAGCACCTGCGTCAATGGCAGAAACGGAATGACATTGACGGTTCTCTTTACTGCTTTGCACACCGGGAATACCTGCTCAACGAAAAGGGAGAATGGGAACAATTTACCGTTATCGGCAAACAGGTAGTAACTATCGGAGAATTGGAAAGACTTCTTTTGGCTATGAAGCAAAAGGGGTTCAACCAATACAGCCGTGAGGAATATGAAGAATTAATGTCTTCATGTTTGAAAAAGTGAAGAATTAAAACCTTCATTAAACAACTAAATACAAAACAGGATGAAAATAGGATATGCCCGTGTTTCCACCAAGGAACAACATCTGGATATGCAACTGGAAGCGTTGAAGGCTGCCGGATGTGAGAAGATCTTCTCTGAGAAAATGACCGGACGTCAACAAAACCGCCCGGAACTGGATGCCTGCCTGAACTTTCTCCGGGAAGGCGACACGCTTGTCGTATATAAGCTGGACCGGCTTGGCCGTTCGCTGAAGAATATCCTTACGCTATTGGAAGATTTCAAGAATAGGGGCATCCAATTCACCTCACTGCAAGACAACATCAGTACGGAAGGCGCAATCGGCCAACTGATGAACAACATTCTCGGTGCTTTCGCCCAATTTGAGCGTGACCTTATTTATGAGAGAACCCAAGAAGGCAGAAGAATCGCCAAGGAAAAAGGTGTCAAATTCGGCAGAAAGACACTTATCAACAAAAACAATATCGCCAAGCAGAAAAGCTGCATCCAGCTCTATGAGTCCGGAACACCGGTAAGGGAGATACAGAAAATATTAAATATAGGCAGTAGCGGAACAGTGTATCGTCTGCTGCGAAGGAATGGTATTACACTAAAATCTGAGAACAGAAATACGAAATAAATCTCTTCTCCCATCCTTCACCTTCAAAGATGATTCTCAAAGATCATCTGCCCCCACCTCTTAACAAGGTTATAGGAAAGTTCCCGTGAAGGGGACCGTTTTTTAATTCAATTTAATACAAGAACTCCATGCACTCCTGTACCGCTTTTTCCAGTGCTTCTTCCAAACAACAAAAAGCATCCGCATTACTTTCGGAGTCATACAGCACATAATCTCCAGCCCTTACAACCACATGCCAGACCTTACCGTTTTGTTCTGTTTGAAACGTATATTCACGAGTCTGTATCATCCATTGGATACATGCTGCCAGTGTCGGGCACTCGCACATATACATCGGAGTATTCCTTCCCTCAACATCGGTACGTAGCCTATCCAGTTTGTCATACCAATACTCACAAGGCACGTAATAGTATAATTCCTTCATCATAAGAGCTGTGTCGCTATTAACCAATCTCTCTTTGTTGATTTGTGTAATCAAATTTTCCATATCCGCATTATTTAAGTTGAACATCTGATTTATTCTTCAGCTAGATTCAAGACCTTTTCATTTTTTGTATCGGGATGGTCTTTGGTCAGCCGACCTTTTTTTTGATGTCATTCCCCATCTGAGTTCTGAGCCTTTTTTCGGCATATCAAGGTCTGGATTGCAAGCAATAAGCCAAGTTTTACAAATGGAAAATGTTGGGAAGATACCTCTTCATCGTTATTTTCCATACAGTAAAGGCACATGGCCGTAACTTGCCCTTTGCGGAATCCCGAAACCTCTGCCGAGCAAAAAGCCGGACTCGGATCGGAGGAAAGAAGCCGGGGGAGGCAGCCCATAAAAAGGGCAATCCGATACAATCAAGAAATTAACCTGCTATACCCTTGTACGAATGAAATAATCCATCATAGACACTACATACCTAAGCAATGGTATCAATACACCGATTACATATATCATAGCGTACCCCAAAAGGACAAAAGGTAATGTTCTACGATAAATACATGCAACAGCGAGCAATATAAACGAAAAAGAAAAGCCATAAACTCCTATTTGAAAACCGGGTATCAATTCATAAACAGGTACGGGTTCCGGATGAAGCATGGCTCCGGTCACAATAGAATAAAGGCTGGTCAATAATATAAGCAGCGTATATAAGCAACTCTTAAGAATCCTGGGATCATTCCTTTTACAATAGAGAATCGTTCGGATATCACTTCTAAGAAACTCAATGCCCAGTAAGAGAGCCACCATAACGCCTGTATCAAAAGCAGAAAATACATTCATTCCGATCACCTTTGGCGCGAAGATATGTATTTATTCTGAAAAGCCACGTCCTTGCGTATTTTACGATGTCGCATCGATAGTCTGGGAAGCATTTTTTTGGTTCTTTTTTGGGGTAACTGCCAAAAAAGAACCCCGAAGCCGAAATTCCGGGCAGACGGGATTTCTCCCGTCCACCTTTACCTCTTTTGCAATCTTCCCTCGTCCGCATAGCTATAATAGTTATTGCCTGCCACAATCACATGGTCTAATAGACGGATGTCTAATGTTTCAGCGGCTTTTTTAACCGCTTCCGTCAAACGGTCATCCGCACCGCTGGGCTTGCGTGCCCCTGACGGATGGTTATGCACCATGATAAAAGATACGGCGTTATAATACAATGCCTGCTTCATGATAACCCGTATATCCACAGGGGCGGTATTTATCCCACCGCATGAGATACGGACTTTACGGATGAGTTTGGACGA
>NZ_JH976515.1:0-6886 GCF_000307475.1 Parabacteroides sp. D25
TCGAAGATATGGTGATTCTTATTGCTTGTGGATTACACAACTTCAGAGTCAGTCACAAAATGAGTCATATAACAATTTAATCTATATAATGTCTAATGATAATTAAAAACACAAAGTTCGACAACTTTCTACAGAAAAAAAAACGATCCGGATCACTACTGTCCAAAGAAAAAATCTTGGACATGGTTTAAATTGGCTATATTCAATTAGTTATACAAATTTGATTTTTTCGAGATTTGATTTTGTTCTTTTGCAAATTGTATTGCAAGAGACCGAAATCATGAATCAAGGAAAGACCATATTCGCTCAGATCATGTCGCTCATACCAAGATATGAATTCGACAAGTGCGTAAAGAGATACAATGGCAATAGACATGCCATCGAGTTCAAATGCAGAGACCAGTTTATGGTGATGAGCTTTGCGCAGTTCACTGACCAAGTTAGTCTCCGCAGCATTGATGCAACGCTGGTTGCACTCTCTTCCAAACTCTATTCGAGCGGAATAAAGTATATCCAACGTTCCACTTTGGCCCATATCAATGAGACCAAGGATTGGCGTATATATCATGATTTCGGTCAGATTCTGATTGCTTGGGCAAGAGAACTGTACCAAAATGAGCCTTCCCGTCTTGACGTGGACGGTATCGTGTACGCCTTTGATAGCAGCACTATCAAGTTGTGCCTTCAGCTTTGTCCATGGGCTCGTCTGCATCATGACAAAGGCGGTGTAAAGATGCATACGCTGTTGGATCTGCGTGGTTCCATACCAACATTCATCTATCTGACAGAGGCTGCCATCCATGACTCTAAAACAATGAGTTTGATTCCTGTAGAACCAGGAAGCTATTATCTCATGGACAAAGGCTACATCGATTTCAAGCAGTTGTTTAATCACTCTCATCGTCAGCAAGCGTTCTTTGTAACAAGAGCCAAGGATAATATGAAATATGAAGTGCTGGAGGAACGCCCCGTAGACAAGCAGACTGGAGTTGTGAGTGATTCCACTATTAGGCTTACTGGACAGAAAACCTCCCAATGGTATCCAGACACACTCCGCATGGTTATTTATGAGGATTATGCTACCGGAAACATTTATAGATTTCTGAGCAACGATTTCACTCATTCCTACCTGACTATAGCGGAACTCTATAGAGAGCGCTGGCAAGTGGAATGTTTCTTCAAATGGGTCAAACAGCGACTGCATATCAAGTCGTTCTACGGAACGAGCCAAAATGCTGTATTCTCGCAGATTTGGATTGCCATATGCGATTATCTGCTGCTTGCCATTGCTAAGAAAGTATATCATATTGATCAAAATCTTTATATATTATCCGCTGCCATTGGTAAAGTCCTCTTTGAAAGGAAACCTTTAGGTGAACTATTTGTTAAACCCAAACGTCCTCAGAATGACTCCGATGATGGTCAGTTGACCTTATGGGAAAATTTCTTTGGACAGTAGTGGATCCGGATAAAAACATTACCGTGGCCGCATACAATATGTTATAAAACAAAAAAACATTTATTAACAAAACATACAACATCCCAGTAATAAATTCATCTATTTTTCCTTTGGAAAATGAACAGGAATTCCATATATGGAAAAGAAATTTCCAAATACGGAAAAACATTACAAAAAACACAAGAAGTCATCTTTGTTAACTCTTTGAAACATTATTAATATAAAAAACTAAAAGTCATGAAACAAACATTGTTTCTATTGCCTAAAGACGACAGCAGGAACTCTGCTGACAAACAGACACACAAAAAAAAAGCTACACTATGTCTTTGCCTTTTCTTGTGTACTGGAGTTGCTTTCCCAAACGATCTTGCGGCAAAAGCCGCTATCTCTTCCAACAGCCGGATGAAGGCTGGCACGCTTATCCAGCAACAAACAAAACGGGTAAGCGGAACGATCACAGACTCCAGCGGAATACCGATCATCGGCGCCAATGTGGTAGAAGATGGAACGACTAATGGAACGATCACAGATTTCGACGGGAAATTCGTGCTGGAAGTAAATACCAGAGCGACCTTACGAATTTCTTATATCGGATATATCGAAAAGAAGATTCAAATAGCCAGTCAATCTGTATTAAACATTCAATTGACAGAAGACACACAAAACTTAGATGAGGTGGTAGTAGTCGGCTATGGAACACAAAAGAAAGTGAACCTGACCGGTGCTATCAGTAATATCAAGGCTGACATGATGGAGAACCGAACAACCTCCAATGCGGTGAATATGATGACCGGACAAGTTTCCGGCGTAACGATCATCCAGAATACAGGACAGCCGGGCGCTGACGCCGGTTCTTTACGCGTACGTGGCGTGGGAACTCTTGGAAAGGCCGAGGCTATGGTTATCATAGACGGGGTAGAGTCGAGCCTAAACAGCGTAGACCCCAATGATATACAAGACATCTCTATATTGAAAGACGCAGCGGCCTCGTCTATCTACGGTGTGCGTGCCGCAAATGGCGTAATCTTGGTAACGACCAAGAAGGGAGCCGCAGGCAAGACCAACGTCTCCTATAACGGATACGTTGGCTGGCAATCCGCTACCCGTCTTCCCAAGTACTTGGACTCGTACGGATATGCGACACTATTAAATGAGGCATATGCGAATGACAATATGCCTAAGCCTTATGACGAAACAGCCCTGAAAAAGTTCCAAGATGGAAGCGATCCCGACCATTTTGCCAATAGCGATTGGCTGGGAACCCTACTAAGCGAAAACGGGTTGTTTCATAATCATCATCTAAATGTAACGGGAGGTTCTGAGGCGATCCGTTATTCTGTATCCTTTGGTTTCCACGATAAAAAAGGTTTGATACCGAACATGAATTACAATAAGTTTAACGTTCGAGCCAACCTTGACGCAAAGGTCAACGACCGTCTCGACTTCTCTTTGAACATGGCTGCCTATCGGGATCGCCAAGCAGAACCCGCGATAGGTATTTCCAATTTGGGCAGGACAGGGGATGGAGCTTCCAATATCATACACTACGCGTTCCGCGAGACACCAGTAACACCGATTCAATTCCAAAACGGACAATACGGGCTTTTCAAGAATGAGCATAACTCCGTGGCTACCGCTAGAGAAGGAGGTTTAAGCCGAATATACAACAACAACTTCCAAGGAAGCGCATCTTTCGTATATAAGATTATCGAAGGGCTGACCCTTCGCGGTAATGCCGGAGCGATATTCAACTTATTGGATCAACATGTCTTCTCCAGAAGTATCAATTTCTATAGCGCAGATTCCAAGAACCCGATCAAGACAACTCGGAACATGGCGCAAAACTATGACAAGAAGATGCTGGAAATCAATCTGCAAGCCTACTTGAATTACGAGAAGACTTTTGGAAAGCATGGCATCAAGGCTTTAGCCGGATACTCTCAACTATATAACCAATATCGATATGTATCGGCTTTACGTAAAGACCTGCCTTCCAGCAACAGCTTAGGAGAGATCAACGCCGGAAACGTGACTACGCAGGAGACTCAAGGTAACTTGGTGGAATATGCGCTCCGATCGGCCTTCGGACGTATTAATTACTCGTTCGACGATCGGTACTTACTGGAGGGCAACATCCGTTATGACGGAACTTCCAGATTCCCTAAAAACAGCCGATTCGGAGCTTTCCCCTCTTTCTCGGCCGGCTGGAGAATCTCGGAAGAGGATTTCTTCAAAGCCTCTTGGGTAGATAACCTAAAACTACGCGCCTCTTGGGGACAGTTAGGAAACCAAGAGATCGGCAATTACGCATTTTATAACACCTATGCGTTTGGCTATGACTATAGCTATAATAACGTGTTAACCCCGGGAATCTCTATCACGCCGACAATGGCCAACAAGAATATAACATGGGAAACTACCAGTCAAGTCGATGTGGGTGTTGACGCGGATTTCTTGAATGGCAAGCTCTCATTCACGGGTGACTTCTTCTTGAAAAACACAAGTGACATCTTACTGAGCCTGCCGATCCCTGAGATTGTAGGTGTTGACGCTCCTATGCAAAACGCAGGTAAAGTAAGGAATACAGGTGTCGAGTTGTCTCTTAGGCACAACAACAATATCCGTGATTTCAATTATCACGCGACATTCAACATAAGTTACGTACACAATGAGATCACAGATCTAAGTGGTGGTGATATACCGGGACGTTCCGTTGGAGATCCGATCAATAATATCTATGGATATGTTTGCGAGGGTATTTTCCAAAATCAAGCCGAGATTGACGCTCATCCCAAGCAAGTCATGGGAACTCCGGTACCCGGAGACTTGAAATACGCCGACTTGAACGGCGATAAGGTCATCGATGAGAAAGATCGTAAGTCACTTGGTAACTATTTCCCGAAATTGAACTTTGGGTTAAACCTAGGATTTAATTATAAGAATTTCGATTTCTCCACATTGCTGCAAGGAGCGGGGATGGTAGATGGAATCGTAAAGGCCGAGATCAGCAGGGCATTCTATAATGGAGGCAAAGTAACAGAAGCCCATTTGGACCGTTGGACTCCGGAGAACCCGGATGCCACATATCCTCGCTTGTCTATGAGAAATTCGAATAAGAACTGGCAGACATCAACATTCTGGATGCAAAACGCAGCATACGTAAAGATGAGAAACCTACAGATTGGCTACACCATTCCGTCTAAGTTATTGGCAAACTCGGGAATCAGTCGCTTACGCTTCTATTTCAGCGCGGACAACTTATTCACGATCACAGGATTTGACGGGGCAGACCCCGAAGCGGCCTACGACTTCAACAATCAAGCTTCCACAGAGCTGAGCCGCGGAGGTAGCTATTATCCTTTAACAAGGAACTATTCATTTGGTGTTAATCTATCATTCTAAAAAATTAAGCAATTATGAAACTTAAATATTATTTAGTATCACTCGTATTATTAGCGGGAACTAGCTGTAATGACGGTTTTCTGGATCGTGCCCCGAAAGATCAATTGTCTGATGTCTCTTTCTGGAAAGATGCCCAAGACGCAACTCAATACACAACGGGGACTTACCGATATCTAATCGCCCCGGAAAACCATATCATCATGACCGATTGCTATACGGATAACGCCGTACCGGTACACGTAGGTGCCGAACAAGGACAGTTATCCGCAGGAACAGCGACTGCCTCCAACCCTCACTTCAAACAAGTATGGCAGAGGGCCTACGACGGTATCTGCCGATGCGAGGTCTACATGGCAAACATCGAACAGGTGGAAATGGACGAAGGCAAGAAAACCATCCTTACGGGAGAGATTACTTTTTTACGAGCCTTCTTCTATTCAACGTTGGTGAAATATTTCGGCGGCGTGCCTATCTTGACACATGCACTTGAGCTAAACGAACCTATCCCAGCACGTAACACGGAAGAGGAAGTGTATGAGTTTATCGTAAAGGAGCTGGACAAAGCAGCGGAAGTACTGCCAGAAAAACGGACCGAGTCCAGCGAGATAGGGCGTGCTACCAAAGGAGCCGCATTAGCGCTAAAAGCCAAAATGAGCATTTATTTCCATAAATACGAAACCGCCGCTAAAGCTGCCAAGGAGGTTATGGATCTTGGGGTTTACGGATTATTCGAGAATTACGAGAACCTGTTCTTACCGGAGTATGAGAATAACAAGGAAGTCATCTTTGACCGCCAATATGTACAAAACGCATATAACTCTACGATCGGAAGCTTGATCGACCAATACTTCGGTCCCCTAATGATGGGTGGATGGGAAGCCTTGTCACCAACGCAAGACCTAATAGACGCTTATCCTTGCGTAGATGGGAAATCCATTAAGGAATCCAAACTTTATGATCCGGCGAAACCTTTCGAGAACCGCGATCCTCGCCTAGCGTACTCGATCCTTTGGGATGGACAGGAATTGGCAGGGAAAACATACGATTCAAATGGCATGGGTAACGGAAACGCTACTCGCACGGGCTATAGCATGCGAAAATATGTCAACCCCAAAAATGACGGCAACAATGAGTATGGCTGGACAAATTTCATTTACATCCGTTATGCCGATATCCTATTAACATACGCCGAGGCTCAGAATGAGCTAAAAGGGCCTGACAAATCAGTATATGCCGCAATCAACCAGGTTCGCCAACGCCCCAGTGTAGAGCTTCCTCCCCTCCCGGATGGATTAAGCAAAGAGCAAATGCGTGAGGCTATCCGCTTGGAAAGACGTTTGGAGTTCACGTTCGAAGGAATCCACCTGTTTGACTCACGCAGCTGGAAAACAACAGAGGCTGACGTGAAGAAGCCTGTATACGGGAAATTAGTAGACGGAAAGCACGTATTCATAGAGCAAAGGAACTTTAATCCGAATAGGGATTATCTATGGGCTATTCCTCTAACTGAAATCGACCTTTCTAAAGGAGCTCTTGTTCAAAACAATGGATATTGATCCTTTCGAATGGACAAACCGCAAGTAAAAGAAAAACCGGTCGGATATGAATCCTTCCGGTTTTTTTAGATAAATTTCATATTATATGTAGAATAACTACTTTTGTCGAATATACATATCCGCTTTATGAACAAAAAACATCTATTCGCACTGTTGTTTACATTACTCGTATGGACGAGCTGTAACAACCAACAACATTTTATCACCGACACCGCTTACCGAGCTGAGGTTGAGAACGATTTCCAAGCGAAACAGGCCGCCCTGCCTAACGGAGACCTTTTCGCAGTATTTAACGATCAAATGACTCCCGAAGAGAGGGAGGCGTTAACCTTTATATACGCCTATATGCCGATTGGAGACATCACGGACTATAATAGACATTATATAGATTAAATTGTTATATGACTCATTTTGTGACTGACTCTGAAGTTGTGTAATCCACAAGCAATAAGAATCACCATATCTTCGA
>NZ_JH976516.1:0-6446 GCF_000307475.1 Parabacteroides sp. D25
ACTGGTACTCGATGATATCAGGTCGGTTGTTAGCAGAGGCGATACGGTTACGATCAAGAAAGGTGTTAAACATGTAATCATAGCTGAATTATACAAGATAATAAAAGGATACATAATCATGTGTCCTTTTATTATTTTAGAGATAGTGTAAAGTCGTATATAATTACCTTTGCTTTTTGGAACTTATAAATTTCAAAATATTTTAATTGGACAAATTTTCTATGTAATATGGTACTCTATCTTTTCATATTTAGAATATTAGATTTACTAAATACCATATTGGTGATATGCCGTTGTTCCGTGTTATGCCTTATTACATGTTTTTTCAATTATACGGCACTTTATCTATTGCCTCTTGCCATAATAGTAGATTGGGGAATTTTTCAATTTTCCATTCAATCTGTATTCAAAAACCAACTATTGGATTTGAATAAGGCGGTAGAAGAGTTCAAAGAACAGGGTATCGATTTGGAAATAATTGAAGATGACATTATTAAAGAAATCGACACAGAAATGCGAAAATACCAATTATTCCAGTGGGGCAACAGGCAAGGAGATAAGCGAACAATTGTTATCCGGGCAAACAAATTGTTCGGACAATTCAAAAGTTTTGCGTTTTATAATGCATCTTCTTTCATATTCGTTCCCAAGACATTTTATCCGCAATCCATGAAAGACAGAATCTTGTTGGCACATGAATTTGCACATTGTGTATCCCATGATTTGATGCTGGCATTCAAGAGGCAATTTTATTGTTCGGCTATTATTCTGCCTCTATTTGTTTTGGTATCGGACATTCCTGCCTGGATGAAAATTTCCGCGATTCTACTCGCTTCCGTATTGGCATTACTACAGTTCTGGCCTATAGCATATAATGAAATTATTGCCAATAATCATGCGCTAGAAGTGGTGAATACGCTATACGGAGCGAAGTCTATGTCCGAATCGGCGAAATATCTTTTGAAAGTACGAACTGAAACATTACGTAAAAACATTAAGGATAAAAGATACGGGTTGGCATACGCAATAGAAGAATTACAAATCGAACATTTACAAAGAAGCGTATCTGAAAATGCCTTGATACAACAGAGTTCACCAATGAACGTATGGTTGTCAATCATCCACTATAGCTTGTTCGCGTTAGCGGGATATGCTTGCTACTCTTTCGTAAAAGAGATGAATGTATCATGGTATATGCTGATTATGGCTCTAATCGCTTTTATATTGATTTATGTTTTATCTAAAATTAATGTAACGAAAATATGGATAATAAAGAATTTAATTTACGAAAAGATTGGGATTCAATAGAAACTGTAGCAAGTGATATTTGGCCGGAAGAATGGTCTCAACTCAATCCATTGGAGATAAAGGCTCTTGAAGAAATCATCGAAAAAAAGAAATCACTGAACACGGAAATTGTGGACGTACCTGGTGGTATGGGCTGCGATTTTTCCGTGGACCTGGAGAATGTATATTACCTGCTTGCCATTCTATGGTATCTGAAAAATCTGACGGGAATAACAAATGAGGACATAAGACGAAAAATGGAATCATTTATTAAAGCCTCTGATAAAAGAATGAAGTTGGTTTACAAGACAGTTATCGAACCTCAATTAGATAACCTAATATCCATATTGAAAAAGAAATGATAATCTATAGCATTGATTATTATGGACAAGACCAAGATTGTACTCAATGTGGAAGGCATTCGGAATGAATTTGCCGGTGGAATGTTCAAAAACCACTTATTCATATGGTAAGCAAGTATATATACCGGACTATAAATCTCGCGAAAGGAGCTTCGTTTCCGGATTCTAAATAGTAGAAACAGCATTACGCAAAAATTGACGGGTTGGAAAAACTTATCATAGATACTGGTAATGAATCTGTCCATTGATTTTTTTCATGAAAAAGACCGTCCTTGAATACACAACCAATACCTATCAGGAAGATATCCCCAAACAGTTCCTTCAAGAGGCCAAAATACGTCTGAATTCTTTTTTCTCAGAACAGGAATGTGTACAGAAGAAAGGGATTCAATTTATATTCAAATATGCATTCTACTCAGTAGAGAATCCCCGGAAGGTCACGAAACAACATCTAATAAAAGAATATGCAAGGTTACCTTTGGAAAAAAGAAGTGTGCAACCGGAACAAATACCTGATATGAAACAATACAATGATATAATACTATATGGCGATAACAACTCTCCCGAAACACAGAAACTGCTAGCAGAATACCTCCAACGGCATGATTCATTAAAAGTCCAGTTATCTTTTTTTGACAAGAAAAATGACTCAACCTACAAAGATGAACAAACCATCGCATACGCAGAACTGCAAAAGGCATTATTCTTTTGCAAAAGAAAGAAAATACCACTTCTATTCGTTTCCATAAAAGACATGATAAACGATATCCGTTTTTTCAATTTACTAGAGGAGAGCCATATCGATTTCAGATGTATTGATTTCCCGTGGTTCTACAAGGAGAATCTGCCTCTGATAAAGGCGGTTGTGCTATATGAAAAGTTGGAAATAAGAATAAATGTATAAGATATCAAGCTTACAGATTGGCCTTCAATGTTGCAGCATTGAGATTTATGAGAAACAATTCTAAATATATTTCTGTTTGGCGAAATCTTATTCTAAAAGGAACTCTAAATAAAAGAATCCACCTTCAGATATCTTTCTTCACTTATCCTCAAAGTATATAATCCAAACATAAATATCAGACCTATTTTCCCTATAACTGAGTAATAAAAAGATTATTCCCCAACACCGTAAACAAAGAAATAACAGAAGCACTTTAAAAGGGTGTATCTAACTCACTTTTTAAGGATAATATCCCTGTTACAGTTATCTGTAGCAGGTGATCCTTTCAAATTGGGCATTAGATGCACCCTTTTCCTTATTCCAACAAATGCGCCTCTTGTAACCTCACCAATTCCCAATACATCTTCAAAAACACCTCCAGATACACCTTCAGACTCGGGAAATAGACGATAGACTTCCGGCAAAAGAAAGGCACGTGAATGGCCGTTCATTCGGAACCTCCATTTCCGGATAGCGTTTCTTTGTCCATCCAAAATAATCTCTATCGGGACAGAACAATAAACAAAAGCATAAATATCAGGCAAAATTGTCCCGATAAAAGAATTAGAACATGACTATTGAAGATGAAATCCTCCAATACCTGCACTATCATCCTCTATCAAACAGGGTTGAGATAACGCTTGGGATAACCAATCCTCCCAGTGGCAGGATTGTAAAAAGACTACTGGCCGATGCCGTAACCAAAGGAACGATAGAAGTACTCTAACAATAGTAGTGCCACTATATTATAAGCAGCACTGCAATTGTTCCTTACCCCAGCAAATGCACCTCCTGTAACCTCACCAATCCCAAATACATCTTCAAGAACACCTCCTGATACACCTTCAGATCCGGGAAATAGACGAAAGACTTCCGGGAAAAAGAGAGACATGTGAATGGCCGTTCATTTGGAACCTCCATTTCCGGATAGCGTTTCTTCGCCTGGTCAACCGCCATCTTGTTCAGTGAAGCCACGAAGTTGGCCTGGCGTATCGGATTCCATTTCGGAGTTTCAAGAATTACCATCCCATCTTTTCTCTCCGGGATAACCATGTATTCATTCTGTGTGTTACGGGCATAATAACACACGAAAGACAAGGCTTCATAGACATTATCCCCCACATGAATGCCGATAACCTGTTCTTCAACCGGTGTACCGGCAAAGCATTCCGCAATCTGCTTCATGGCATACCCATGCAACAAGGCAGCATCAGAAGCCAACAGATAAGCCGGTGCGGTACGCTCTCCTCCCTTATCGATGGCAGCAAAGAGAGAAGGACTCCAACAGAGATGGATGAGCTTTCCTTTTTCTTTCTCACGAAGGGAAGCGACACATAACCGATTGTCAAAGACCAAACGGGCTTCTTTCGTTTCCGGATGAAACTGGAACACGTTCCGTACCTTATCAGGTTTGTGTATATCCATCATCAGATAGCCTTGCCACCCGGACACATGTTTTGTCTTCAAAGTTGTTTCGCTTTCCTCTACATCAAAGAGATATGACAAGAGCTTTTCCCGCTTGCAACATACGGAAAGAGAAAACTCATCCTGTTCTTTCATCTGCTGCATATCCAATGAAAGGACAAAAGCCAATTGCCAAGGAGTAAGCTCGGAAAAGCCATGTAATTCGATACAAGACAACGCATCTTTCTCCGGTGAGTAAACGACATATCCCCGGCCACCTATCTCATATCTCAACATGAAATCCCCCTGTTCAGTGGGATGATAATTTTGTAAAACGGTCTGATAATTCATAAAGCAAATGTATTAAGTTAGTATTCATCATAATGAGAAATCGGGACCACTCTTGCGTTTCCGTTTCTTTTTGGACGGTATGAGATCATCCTCTTGCGACTTCTTCCCGCTGCCGGTAATGTCAAGCTCCGGAATGGCCATAACTCCCCCACCCTGCATATAGAAAGCCTCACGATCCACCCGCTCACGGAACTCCCCTACCCTATCAATATGCGGTGAGAAACCGATAGCCACACCATCGAAATGCCTCTGGATATTCCGATAAGTAAGCTGGCGAGAAAGTTCCGCACCCTTGAAGATATGAGGATCTTCCACGTTTTCCATATAGAAAGAAATCCCATATGCGCCTTTGCCGTTTACATGCTCCGTCACCCGAATCGATTCTTCCGCCAAGTTCTTCTTGAAATCCTCATATCCGGAAGAAGAGTTCAAAGCCTTAAACACGTGGTCATAGAGATAATGCTTCTGTTCATCGGCACTCATGCCATGGCCATCAAAACGGATATTACCGAAGCGATATTTCTGAGGAAGCGAAACGTCCTTCAGATAAAATCCAGAATCCTTAATGCCATAGACATAATAGGATTTGTCATTCTTGGTGACAAGGCGCATATATCCCCCTTCTTGTTCCAGGTTTCTTCGGAAATCGGATGTACTTTCAGAAAAAGAATAAATACGGTCAAGCAGCTGTAACAGTTCGTCCTTGAACAAGGGTTTGAAAAAGCCTCCTTTTTCCAGCAATGCGAAAAGGTTGTCATAGCTTTCATCACCCAACAGGACACGCCATTCTTCATTGGCCAGTTTTATTTCTTGCAAGGGTTTATCCAAAGACCAGTATGTATCGGATTGTTCCAGGACAGCCGATACCTTATCCTTATAATTATAACTACGCATGGCTTTTTTCAAGGCCGCATCAAAATAATAGTTACGGTATTGCGACTCTCCCAATGTGGTTCTCTTGACACCTTCCTTTTCTAAAGGCAATAACCCATACTTCTGCTCCAGTTCCCTTGAGATCTTTTCGGAACGGCTGTAATTATTCCCGGAAGGAATGCTTTTGCCTTCTTCATCAATCGTGGTCAGCAGCACATGCACATGGCTGTGTGCCTTGTCAGTATTCAGGACAACGGCATAACAGGACTTTCCGTACCCCATCCTCTCGATATATTCCCCGGCAAGAGAAAGCCACTGTTCATCGGAAAGGCTTTCTCCCGGATAGAGGCTCAGAATAAATTCCGCATAAGGTAGTTTCACCCGGTCATTCAACTGGGAGATAAGTTTCATGTAGGCTGGCATGGCGGCCAGTTCGTCACCGGTGGAGGTGCAAAGCACTTTTCCGTTTCCTTCCTTGACCTTGGAAAGCTGGTATTCGATTTTCCGGCTCATGGACAGGTGGGATGAGAAAGAAGGCTGTATCTCGGCTATCATAACAATTTCCGGTTAATGGTTTCTACATCCGAAAGGTATTGGTTAATCCGATCCAATGAATACAATATATTTTCATCGGACGGAAGCGTATTGATATGTTTGGCAAGCTGGTTGATATTGGCTCCTATTTTACGAAGTTCATATATCATTTGCACATCGGTTTTCGATATGCTTCTGCCTTTCAAGGCAGACTCTCTGATAAAGGAAGAAAGGGATTTTCCCTCTTCCTTTGAACGTTGAAGAAGCTGTTCTTTCTCGGCTTCCGTCAAGCGGATCTTTATACTTATATCTCGATTTTCTTTCATATATACAGAGTATGTGAGTGTAACGAACATTGGTCGGCAGCTCGGCTGTCGCAAGGTTTTTTGTACCCACAAAAACATACCTTGCATTAGCAAAGATATGCAATAATACTCAACTGTGAAACAAAACCGGGTAAAAGTCTTGATTTCTTAATCCAGATTAACTGCGTACTTTGTTACAAAATAACCACGCACATTGTAACACACAAACAACAAACCAGTAGTTACAAAATACATAATTACTAATTATATTATTACAAAGCATGAACATACATACTTAATTTTATAATTAAATACGAATGTAATTATGAATAAAAGTATATATATAACAACTTACTTATATAACAAAGAAAATAAGTACATAATAAA
>NZ_JH976517.1:0-3492 GCF_000307475.1 Parabacteroides sp. D25
TCGGAAATTTGTCGTAGATGCTCGGAAATTTGTCGTAGATGACCTTTGTAAGATATTACAGCACAATGTGTTATGCTATGCCGTAAAAGTAACTAAAAAGAAACTAAAAATTACCGTAAAGCAATGGAGTGTTTCTTTTTTGGTTTATAGAGGTCGCTTCGCTCCACTTTTCAGCGTGTTTTTTGATACGACGAATTTCCGGAGAATGGGAGAGAGTGGAAACAAGTAAAGCCAAGTGCAACGGATTAGGAAGATTTTTTGGCGTGTTAAATTTTGTATAAATATGACTTTTAATGTATAAAACAAGAAGTTTCCGGGAGCGAAAACGCATCCCGGATTTAATGTAACTTTTTGTTGTATAGTTAGTTACCATAACGCAACTTTACCCATGCTTCCGATTTCAAGTTTAGCACTTATCCCCATAGCCTTAAAAACTCTTGCAATGGTGGAAAAGGTTAAATTCTTACCGTTTTCAATTCGGGAGATTTGAGCCCGTTGCACTCCTATCAGATTACCTAATTCCTCTTGGGTTAAGTTCTTTGATTGGCGAGCTTGTTTAATGGCTTCACCTATCAAAAAAGAGTTAAGTTCTTCTTCGTAGGCATCACGTTTGGGAGTACCTTTTTCTCCGATGTATTTATCCTCGATTTCTTCGAGTGTATAAAATTTCTTTGCTTCCATACGCTTTATCTTTTTGAATTAAAATAATCTTTTCTAATCTCTTCGGCTTTGGCTATTTCTTTGGGAGGTGTCTTTTGGGTTTTCTTGATAAACCCATGTGTTGCGATTACCAGAGTGTTTATCTTATCGTCCTTATCCCAAAAAGCAAGAAGCCTGTACTTGGTTTTGTTATAGAACGTTCTGAATTCCCAAATATCCGTATCATCCAATTTCTTGAATAAATCTGGATCAAGTACAAAGGTGGATTTACGAATATTGCTAATGATCTTCTCACGTACCTTGTTGGGCAATCCGTCTAAAAACTCTTGGGCTTCGTTGGATAATTTGACCTTGAATCTTGATTTTGCTTCCATATAAAGTTTTTTAGTGTTGCAAAGATAATATTTTGTTTCCATATAGCGAAACAAAATATTGATATTTTATGCAGCCTGTTGTGCCGTTTTGATGTGTTTTTTTGTTTGTGGAATAGGTTCTTTCTTTGTGCCTCGCTCCGACTTCTCCCCGTCCCCCTTGTACGAGCTTTCGCCGTACCGCAGGGGAGGGTGTTCGTCGATTGCTCGGCAGTCGAAAGAATAGCAAGAGGAAACCGGGCTTTACCCTGTTTTTCCTCTTGCCCTACGGGGTTACGGCTGAATATCAGCCGTTTAAGTTTTTTAACCGCAATTAGTTTGAAATTGTGGTTAAAATCATACCTTTGGAAATCAGAGATTTAATAATATAAACAGCAATTAAAACCGCAATTGTATGGATAAGGAAACCACCACTTCTGTCACCATTGACCGAAAAACGTTTGCCCGGCTTGATAGGCTGGCAAAGTCCAATAATGTATCAAAGAAAGAGTTCCTTTCCTGTGCGCTGGAGTACTTCGAGAAGTACGGCATCAACCCGGTTGAGCATGAGAGTCCGGCAAAGGAAATGCAGAAACTTATCAAACGCTGTGATCAGGTGATAGCGTTCATCCGGAAGCAGGAGCAGGATTTCTTGCGTCCGGCTTGTGAAGCCATGGGCAGTACAAGTATGAGGGTGACCATGAGCATGGACTCGATACTTACGGAAAAAAAGTTCAGCCAATACCAAAAAGACAATGACCTATTCATGCGTGACCTTGCAAGCCTTGCCGGGATAAGGGAGCAGGCTTTGGACCGGGCGGAAAAGGCAGTCGGTCAGTCGAGGGATATGCTTCTGAAGAACCAACAAGCCATTTATGCAAGGCTGGACGCTGTGACGCAAAGGCAGGAGAAGATCTTCTCCTATATCGCAAGCTATATCGATGCGAAAGGAAAAGCCGGGCTTTTCGATGATATAAAAGCCTTGTACAAGAACGAGAAGAACAAAAGGGAAAAGATATGAACGTGAAGATACAGGGAAGCGGTAACGGCACATATGCCAATACAGGCAGTTGTGTTGCGGTGACGAACTATCTCCAGCATGAGGATTTGGAGAGGATGAAGAAAGGGGAGGAGGTGCAGCCGTTCTTCAACCAGTTCCGGGACTACGTGAGCGCAAGGGAGGTCACATTCAAGATAGACAACAACAAGGCTAAGTTAAGCCGGACTGACGCAAAGTTCTATGTTATCACTGTCAGCCCTTCAGAGAAGGAGCTGCGCTGCATGGGCAGAACTCCGCAGGAGTGTGCGGAAGCCTTACGGCGGTACATACGGCAGGATGTGATGAGAAACTATGCGGAGGGCTTCGGAAAAGGCTTGAAAAGCGATGATGTGGAATATTATGCAAAGATCCATTTCAACCGGGACGGTGAAAGTGACAGCGATATGCACGCACATATCATCGTCAGCCGGAAAGACCGGAGCAACACCAGGAAGTTAAGCCCTAAAACGAACCACACCGGGAAGAAGAACTGCGGCAACGTGAAGGGAGGTTTTGACCGGACGGATTTTTTCCGGAAGTGTGAAAGCTCTTTTGATCGGCGCATGGGGTTTGACCGGGAGCCGGAGGAAAGCTTCGACTATCTTAATGCCGTCAAGAACGGAAGTCCGGCGGAAATAGCCCGGCAGGTGGAACGTGCGGAACGCATCAGAAAGGAGAAATGGGACAAACTCAAAGCAGAGCTTCAATCCCGGCAGGAGCCGGAGAAGTCGAAAAATCAACAGGTGGAGAAAACGCCGGACATCGAGCAGCCTATTCCCAAAAAGAAGCAGCAGGAGGAAGATCTGGAACTCCTGAAGAAGCCAAAAAGGAGCAGAGGTTTCGGAATGGGCATGTGATTTTTCTATTTTCCGGCACAAAGGTAACTCCGCACGCCGCATTTGTAAAGGGACGTTTCACTCTCCGGGTAAAAAATACCGCACGAGCGAAGCGAGCACAGGAGATTTTTTACCCTTCGCCCTTGACAAATACACTGTGCTTCGCTGGAAGGTGTTTAGGAAAAAAGAAAAAAATGTTGTTCTTTGGTGAGTGTCCGTTTTGTCATTTTGTTACCGGGATTTGTCCGCATGGTGGAGGAACTGCCCCGATCAGTTAGGCACGTAATATCGTTTTGTAATAGTCGGTGGTCTGTTTTATGGTATACGCTCCGATATCGCTTTCTTTTTGCTTTTTATATGTGCAAAGGTCAAAATCCCCCAGCGAAAACCCCGCCGGAGGCTTGTTATAATCTGTTTCTTATCTGTTATTTATCACCTGTATCTAGGAATAAAGAACAGAAGCCTTGTTTATGGAACTGATAGAACATTTCAATATGTTCGGGTGTGTCATTACAATACTTCGGTAATTTTTTAGTGAAGTATTGACATAACTGTTATATGATGATTAAATTATCTCAATATTTTACGCGGATTGGTCCGGCAACAG
>NZ_JH976518.1:0-2962 GCF_000307475.1 Parabacteroides sp. D25
ATCATACTTACAGAACTTACATCGCTGCGCGTCCACTTACTCTCCCACTTTTTCTCCTTTGTATTCCAACGTACACACTCGGCACCTTGAGGGCCTTTGACAATAGGACCAATAGCAATTACACCAATAATCTTGTCGTTTATTTCCTGATTGGTAACATTAATATTGTTTACAACAAAGGCGTCATAGCCGCCTACTACAACAGACTGCTCAGACTGTATCCACTCTGTTGATGTTCCAAGACCACATGTAACCTCGTGCACTCCGGCTATACGCTTGTCGTATCCTGCCACTTGCTGTGCGTCTGAGGGGATTTCGTCACGCCAGAAAGCTACCAGTTTCATACGCTTAGAGCCATCGGTAATAACTACCAGCTTGTCCTTGTCTTGGCCAAATCCCATAAGTGTAGGCGTTGAACCAGTGCCATGTCCGAGTTTGATACATGGTGCTTGCGGACCACCGTCGTAATAGGCTTGCCATGCACCATCAGCCTGGGAGGTGGAGATTTTGCCGTCCTTGCAGATGAGTTTCTGCATAAGGCCTTTTCCGCCTGGTGTGCGGCTGTTACTTGCTACGTAAACACCGCCATTCTCGTCGATGCAGATAGAGTTGGTGAGAATCTGGTCTGATGGAAGAGGGTATGAATCTTCGATTGTAGTAAGAGCACGATTCAGCACAAGAAGTCCGTTCTGAGCAGCCACAACAAGGTGTCCGTCATAGGTCATAGTAGCGCCTACGAGTGTAAAAGAGCCGAAGGTAAAATTCGTAAGTCTTATCTGATGATCCAACATGATACCATCCTTGGGATTATTAGGATTGGCAAGGCGATAGCGTGCCATTACCTGACCTGCATTGGTGTAAGCATAGTTATCCTTGTCGCACAAGACATAATTACCGTTGGCCATAGACATTTGTGGCGCCGGACCCAATATATCGGTAACCGTCTTGGAAAGTTCGTCGTAAGTAGCATGATCGGCAATTATACGTGTCAGTTGCTCCTGGGTCTTCATTGTAATCCCTGGCAAGCCAGCCTCGGCAACCCTTTCAAGTTTGCCGTCGCTTATGTCAAGATACGACACGCGGTCGCTACTCATACCCCACATATAATTGGGCGAAGTCGAAGCAAGAGTCATCAAATTAACAGGACCGCTCCATGTCATCTGACACTTGGAAAGATCGATATTGAAAGTTCCATCCTTGACAGCAAACGAGAAAGCATCAGTCTGAGCCGAATTGAAGTGCGTAATACTATACTCTTCCTGTGCAAGCCAAGGGTTAGGTTTGGGTTTTGCAACTTGTGCCAAAGGCACTTCGGTAGTGCTGTCGCCATCGCCATCGCCACCAGCATCAGGTGAAATAGAATCTTCGGAACACGAAGCTAAAGACATAGCCCCTATGACACACACCATTAAATAAAGATAGTTTTTTTGCATAGTGAATTGTTTTTGAGAATTTATGTTTGAATTGTTTGAATTTCCTCATGCAAAGATACAGGAGCATCAACCATCAAAAACCTCAAAGACATCACTCATGTGTCACTCTTATAGAAAGGATACGTCACAGTAAGAAAGGTTACACTTTGCCTTATTATGTAACCTTCGTACAAAAGTTACACCTTACATTCAGTAGCAAACGCACACATAACCAGTATATTACCGTTGACGGCGCCACTCGGCGGGAGTCAAGCCCGTCCTTTCCTTGAACAGACGCTGAAAATACACACGCGACGAGAAACCGCACTCCATAGAAACAACCTCGTTACTATATTCGGGGTGTGCAGCCATGAGTGCCTTTGCCTCCTCCACGCGAATACCCGAAAGCCATGTACGGAAATTCTTACCATATATGGAAGTCAGATACGAAGCAACGTCGGTACGATTAACCATTATGCGACGAGCAAACGAGGATAATGTCAAGTCGCTATCTCTAAAACCGCCCTCGCTTCGCCATTTGCTTACCGCCATATCTATTTCGGCAATACGCTCAGGCCCAATCTCCCTAAAGACTTTAGCAGCGGCTATCTCGTCGTTAGTCTCGGTAACAATCTCAGTTACTCCCTCGGACATACTAAATCCAAGCGCCGTAAAACTAACAATAAACAGCGAAAGCGAAATCAATCCCAAAGGTCCAAAGACAAAGAGCAGCGGCCGCGACAATATATAAAGAGGCGAAATTACAGCAAAAGCACACACCACAAAAAAACCAAAGCGCATAGTGCGCAGGTAGGCATCTGCAGGATTACCATGTTCACTGTCGAGCCGACGTTGAACATTACCAAGTTCCCTCAGCGGTGCCCATGTATAATACAATAGAGTAAAGAAATGAATAGCATCAGCAACATATAGCATAGGACCAATATGCAGACTGCCATTTGAAATAACACCTGCGACTATGCACAATACCATAAGAGCATATCCAACAACGCCATAGCGCATAAAACTCCAACGTCTATGCCCAGCGCGCAGAATATTAAGCTGCGACCATGACAACAAAATAGCCGAAGGCGAATAAAACAGCAGATTAAACAGAACACCCACATCGTTCCCCTGTTGTCGCCAACCCAACCGCATCTGACACATGTAGTGTACAACAAACAATAGTAATGCCACAACAATCATCCAACGCGACTGCTCAAACTGTCTGTTACGGCAAGTTACATAGTAGCGCGACACAAACACAAAAAATGCAAGCATGGCCATCACAATCATGCAAGTATATTGAAGAGCAATAAGGTCTAAGCAAGTATCCAAGATTGTATGTATATTAAATAATTTAACGTGAGTTCGACGAAATATAAGTGCCTGAAAAATGGTGATTAGCGAAAAATTGTTGTAATCTTAGAGTGTTAAATATCAAAAGTTTACAGACAATAATTGCTATGATTACCGAGGACAAAGTTACTGAGATTTTCTGTATTACGGATGACTTCTGCAAAGTTTTTGATGTTGTTTCTCGGTCAATA
>NZ_JH976519.1:0-2853 GCF_000307475.1 Parabacteroides sp. D25
CCTCGTGCATAGGCTCGCCGTTCTCTAACCAGTAAACACAATATTCGACCATAACAGTTTTATCATTTATCGTTGTAATGCCCCTCTACCTCCAAGATGTAGACCTCTACCACTTCCTCGTAAATGTCATAGATTATCCGGTCATGGGCGGTAATGTGTCGAGACCATGTAATATCCCCACCGCCCCTTAACGCTTCGGGATGCCCAAGCCCAGTCTTAGGGTGCTCTAACAATTCTTTGTAGATTTTCTTATACTTCTTGAACAAATTGGGGTTTGATTTCTTCCATTTGGCAATCACCTTATCCACCCCGTCGGAAACCCTAATTGTGTACATCATAGACTATCGAAATAAGCGTCAATATCCTCACTGCTTTTGAGGGTAACACACTTTCCGGATTTGATTTCTTCCCTTGCCTTGTCAATCCTTGCTTGCAGCTCCGGGGTTATCATCAAATCTTCACGACCAACTTTTACCAAAGCGTAAATCTCGTTTTTCCTGCGAATTAGTACCTGCTCGCCATTGTCAGCTTTGGTGAAAGACGCTGCGAGGTTGTTACGGTATTCTCTTACTGATAATGCTTCCATATCTGTTTGCTTTTAAATTCAGCACAAAGATAGCTATATTTCAATAAAATACAAACATTTTGTACACAAACGTGTACACGCCATAAAAACCCGTTTCCAATCCTACCGCCCGTTGGTTGGTTTTGCTTTGCTCTTTTTCCCTATCGTTTTTCTTTTTCCGACAGTAAATCAACCACTTAGCTCTATAAATTCCCCTTGTCTGTTATAAGCATCGTCTGTAATATGCTCTATCACTTCTTCGCAAACGCCCATAAATAAAGGGATTAGAACATGTGTTTCCCCACACTTTGGGAGTTTAGTCCCCACACTTTGGGAGTTTAAAAGTAAATTAGTCCCCACACTTTGGGAGTTTTACCCCTCTTTTTTTGTTTTAATGTGGGGATTGTGTATATTTGCAGCAAATCAATCGTTTATGAAAAAGAAACTACCTATTACCAAGAATAAAGATGTTGTTGTTTCATGGGTATATACATGGTCAAAACAGCAAGACATGTCCATACACGAACAAAGAATAGTTCTTCGCATACTGGAAGCGTGCCAAGCTGAACTAAAGGGAGTAAAACTGAAAGATTATGCAGGCACGAAACGCAAGTTTGAGCATGGACTTTGGGATGTTGATGCACAAATGCATGTATCTGACGTTATTTTTTCCGGACGTGATTACAATGAAATCATAGCCGCACTCGATTCTTTGGCAGGACGTTTTTTTACTTACGAAGATGACGAGGAATGGTGGAAGTGCGGATTTATATCTAACCCAAAATATAAAAAACGCACTGGCATTATAACCTTTCGTGTGTCTAACGACCTTTGGGATGTGTTTACCAAGTTCGCCAAGGGGTACAGAGAATTTGAGTTAAACAAGGCTCTTGCGCTACCTACTGGGTATTCCCTTAGGTTTTACATGTTAATGAGTGGGCAGGTGTACCCTTTGGATATATCCCTTGAAAACTTGAAAGACCGTCTTGGCATACCTGCGGACAAATACAAGGACAAGAACGGAAAAGACAGAATAGATCATTTTGAGGAAAGAGTTTTGAAACCAGCAAAGGCTGCGCTTGATGAGAGCTGCCCATACACTTTCAACTACGTGAAAGTGCGTGAAAACCCAAACAACAAACGTAGCAAGGTGACCGGGTTTAGGTTCTACCCGGTCTATCAACCACAGTTCAGAGATGAAGAACTGGAAGGGAAAGAATTGCAAGCAAAGGTTACAGCACGATATCAGATAGACAGCCATGTGTACGAGTACCTCCGTTATTCCTGCGGCTTCACATCGGAAGAGATAAACCGGAACAAAGAGACATTCATAACGGCACAAGAAAAGATAACCGACCTTATCGGAGAACTGGCTCTCCTAAACGGAAAATCACGAGAAAAGAACAATCCGAAAGGGTGGATTATAAACGCCCTTAAAGGGAAAATCAAGGATAAGTAACAAGATTACCCGGCTGAAACACTCCGGGTAATCTTGTCAAATCAGAGGAACGATTTCCATTTCTACACCAAGTTCTTTCATCTGCTGTTGTATTTCCTCGCTGCTTAGTTTCTCTCTCGCCAGTGCAAGCCCATGAAAGGCGTCCCAGCCTGCCGGCTTCGAAACGATACTACCGTTTAGGACGGCATGGGTGATTTCGCCGCCGGACTTCGCACCCTTGTTCAGTATGAAGAAGAACCGGGGTTCTTCGTGTTCCGTTGTTCCCATAATTCGTAAAGTTAGATGTTTATTTATTCCCCTTTTGTTCCCTTGCCTGCTCTTGGTAGTATTCATAATACTGCTTGTAGTTGTCCCGGTCTTTGGCTGCATCCGTCCAAAGATAGCACATGAAACAAGCGAACAATAGGGAGATAACAGCACAAAGGATTGAGTAGAACGAAATTCGTTTGTCCACATAACCGCCGTTTTTCATTCTGTACCCCTGCCGTTCAAAGTCCGCCAACACGTTTTTTAGGCGATTTTCGGCACTTTCAAGGCTTTTCCCGTCTATTTGTACCTTTCGGGCTGTTGCGTCCTCTATGCGCTTCGTATAGACTTCAACACGCTTTAGTTCTTGATACACCAGTTCTACCGCAAGCTGCGGGTTTACCCTTGGCGTTGTATCTTTTCTTTTCCGGGGGCTGTACTGTCCCTGCTTAACGTTGGAAGCTGCCGCTTCCGGGTGTGAGTTTGTTTCCATGAGATATGTTCATTGAGTTGCACTTCAGTTTGCTTTGTGTCCGCTCGATATGGGCGAGAGTGTAGCCTTTCCCTATCTCGCTTGCCTTAT
>NZ_JH976520.1:0-2414 GCF_000307475.1 Parabacteroides sp. D25
CAATAATTGCTATGATTACCGAGGACAAAGTTACTGAGATTTTCTGTATTACGGATGACTTCTGCAAAGTTTTTGATGTTGTTTCTCGGTCAATACCACACTTAGCCATGAATGAAGCTGCATTACAAATCGCACCTATAACCTTTTCTTGTTCAATAGCACTTTTAATAATTGGCATAACCTTTTCTGCAACAGGTGTATTCCAACCAAAACCGCCAATTAATACCAATGCTACATAATCATCAGGCATTGTGTCAAACGAATAATCGGGTAATGTGCGGAATCCACCAATCGAACTTATTGGTTCTAAGGTGGGTGCGACAACCTTATTGACATATTTTGGATTTTTTTTCATGGCAAAATCATCAGCTGTAATAGCCTGTGAAAAGTACACAGCTTCATGTGCTGCATAATCCGGCAAAAGGATAAATAAATAAAATTTCTTTATTCATGATTTTTTTATTTATAAATGTTCTTTTATAACTCTATATTTACTTTTATCTTCCCTATGGTTTTTTGTTCATCACGTATCCGGCATAGTTCCCGGTATGCCTTTTCTTTGTACTCCAGCAAAGCGGAGTTTTCGGAGCGCAGCCGGGCAATCTCCCTTTCTTGTTCTTCGCTTTTGGCTTCTGCCTTTGCTTTTTCTTCGGCAGCATGGGCGATCAGTTCCGGCGCTGGGAGTTGCTTGGCGGTCTGTTCCCGGACAGCTTGGAGAAGCAGGTGCACCGCTTCCGTCCCCTCGTTGTGTCGTTCCATGATCTTTGCGGATTGTTCCAGCCGCCCGGCAACCTTTTCTAATGGGGAGAGGTCAAAAGCTTCACCCCGGAGGTCGAACCCGGTTCTTTGGAAATAATCAACGGACAACTCGACAAATTCTTTGCGAGTTATACCCGTACCGTTTAAATACTCGTCTAATTTTTTGGCGTACTCTTGGCTTATCGCTATGGTGGTAAGCGGTGTTTTCCTCTTTTGCTTGCTTTCCTGTCCTTTCTCCATTGCTGTAAAATGCTATATTCTGTTGCAAAGGTAGTTATAAGTATTATTATAGCAATTTATCACAGATATTATTGCAATTTATTGCGATTATAGCAAAATAAATCACCTTGCTATTAGCTGGAAGTCATGGTAAACACCCCCCCCCTCTTCCGCAGGCTTCCGGACATGGTTCGGTGAATATCACTGTTACGAATATTGCCCCGGCGAACTTCTCTATCTCTGTAACTATTGCCCGTAAATCTCTGCCATAGCCGTTTATTTCGGCTGGTACGATAACTTTATCACCTGTTTTCATACTTGTATGTTTTTTATTCTATACCAAAATCTTCCATTAAGCAAACCCGGATGATAGCCCCTATCTGTTTGGCTGGCTTGTCTATATATTGCTCAAACTTCTTTTGTATCTTTTGCGCCACCTGTACGGCTATTTCCGGGTGTAACTGTACGGCGTTCACTACACGCTTAACATATCCTTTGTCACTTTTAGAGAACCTCGAAATAGTGGTTGTTATGTAGATGATCGCCTGTTTTGCGCTTTCGTATTCCAATAGCTTTTGTTGTTCGGTTTGCCTTGTGTAAACGTAGAATTTGTATTCGGTAACTTCCTTGCCTTTGTAGCTCTTTGGCTCGAACTCGAAGTATAAATCGCATTGTCCGGCATTGTACAACTCCCGGAGTTCCTTTTGCGGATCGTCAAGTACACGCCTTTTGAAATCGCATCCCCGTTTGTATTTCTTTTCCAACATGAACATTTCCCGAAGCTTTTCGACTGTGTAGAAAAAGAACCCGGCGTTTCGGTATTGGCAGCACAGTTCGTAAAACCTTTGCGAGAATGTGCTTTTGAGTGCGATTGCTACCGTCATGGAGTAACTCGTGAAGTTTTGGGCGAGTTCCACGTAATAGGGTAGTACCTCTTTGGAAACTTGCACCTCAAAATACGATTTATTTTTGATATGCTTGACGTAATTGACAAAACCGATACTTAGCCACATTTTTTCGTTGTTGATCTCTATATCGCGATTTCTAAGCCGTTTTAGCGCATCGTAGATGTTTTGCATCTTGGTATTGTCACCGCATTTCTTTAGTTCTTCCTCGTGTATGGTGATAATCAGATCATCGAATAAGTCCCGTCTGCCGTTCTCGTTCTCGATGTATTGCGCCCGGATATTTCGTATAATGGAGTATAGGGCACGTTTTTCGATAAGGTCGAACTTGTAGCGTGCGGTAGTCAGCGCATTGTCTTGCGACAGGACTATATCCCTCTGTTTCTTGTCTTTCTTCTCCATGACTTTAATGCTTTTCGCAAAGGAAATATTTATCTACGACAAAAACAAATATATGGCGTAGAATATTTGTCGTAGATAACCGTTTTTTTCGGAAATTTGTCGTAGATGCTCGGAAATTTGTCGTAGATG
>NZ_JH976521.1:0-1400 GCF_000307475.1 Parabacteroides sp. D25
CGGTGGCGAATCTTGTCGTAATACATCAATTGAACTTTTTAGACCACAAAGATAAGTCAAAGAACGCCTTAATCAATTATTCAATATAAACTCTAATTATCATATAAAAATAAAATAATTTAGCTTTATGGAAACAATGGTTCGTAGAATTGGACTTGTTGCACACGATGCAATGAAAAAAGACATGATAGAGTGGGTTCTCTGGAACTCGGAACGTCTGATAGGACATAAATTCTATTGTACGGGTACAACCGGTACACTAATTAAAAAAGCCCTTGAAGAAAAACATCCTGAAATCAAATGGGATATCACAATCCTGAAATCTGGTCCTTTAGGAGGTGACCAGCAAATTGGTTCGCGGATCGTAGAAGGAGAAATAGACTATCTGTTCTTTTTTACAGATCCGATGACACTACAGCCGCACGATACGGATGTGAAAGCATTGACCAGACTGGCTGGAGTTGAAAATATTGTTTTCTGCTGTAACCGTTCGACTGCGGACCACATTATTACGAGTCCCTTATTCACTGACCCAACTTACGAACGTATTCACCCGGATTATACCAATTACACGCAGCGTTTTGAAAACAAGGGAATCATATCTGAAGCAGTGGAGCAAGTGAAAAAGCGGAGGAATAAAAGTGAGAATAACATTTCCAAATGAACTGTAATAAGTAGTAGCATATTTATAAGGCTATCTAAGAAACAAGTTGTTTACATCTTTCAGAACTGGTATCTACTGAATGGTAATCTGCTTCCACCAACCCTTCTGGTTGGTGGAAAGAAACCACTTATAAAATATTTCGCTTCCTTTATGCATCCCAGTCGAAAAAGGACAAGGGCATTGCGGGTGTACATCACTCCTTTCACCTTCTTGTTTAGTCCTTCCAGCAAAGTCTTGCTACCAGTTTTTTTTGGAACTACCTTGTGAAAAATTATGCGAAAATCGCCTTTCTGTGCCCGGATTCATCCGCAGGATCCCATGCCAAAGGGACATGGAACATGCCGGTAGCTTATCCCCCACGACTCCGGAGCATCAGGGGGTAGGGACGGTTTGGCGGCAGGTTGCCGTTAAACCGCTTGGTTTTCGTTTAACGAAAAGACAACTTGCTGTCCGCAGGGGCGGACCACGTTTCTCCAATAATTATTGTGTATCAGCCCATTATATGGCTGTTCTCTTGTGATTTGCGGGGCATTTCCATCGGGGATTTGTCGGCCTTTCTCCCCATAAAAGGGTGGATATCTCTCCATAACCATGCGGCTTACGCCCATAATTCGGGAATAAAGAGGCACATATACGGGAAATCAGCCCTTTCCATACCCAATTCTCCATTAATGGATTGCTACTTCTACACTTCTGCAAATGGAGAACGGGCGGTGAGCCGTATATGCCTCGTGTC
>NZ_JH976522.1:0-1408 GCF_000307475.1 Parabacteroides sp. D25
GTTCTACCGGAACTATTGACATCCTCCGATATGAAATATCAGGGATGGATAAACAAGAGGCTGTAGAAGATAATGATCCTTATTCGATACTTAGTATTTTTGAGATAGAACGAATCACGGAAAATACGATAGAGGAATTACCAGATCAATGTAAATCCATTTTTAAATTGAGTCGTATAAATGGACTCAAGAACCAAGAGATCGCAGACAAATTGGATATCTCCGTCCGTACAGTGGAAACACAGATATATAGAGCCCTTAAGATTTTGAAAAGTAGATTGAAAGACTATCTGGTTTCTTGAAAAAATATAATACAAAAATTTATCAATCTTGTAAGTAGCACATCGTTTTGAAGTGTCATACATATAGAATCGAGAAAAAACAATGAAAGAATATATAAAAAATATAATTGCGGAAAGTCTCAAAGACGAAGTAGATGTTGATAGGGAGTGGGAGCGTTTGTTTTCATCCATAGAGAAAAAAACTATATCCAAAATGAAAACAAGAAGGCTATTCCTTCAATACATGAAATATGCCGCTGCCGTGCTTTTGGGTATAGGTATTTCTCTATCAACGTTGTATCTTACGAATCAAGAGAACTTATCGACAGTTGGAAATTATAAATTAGTAACGAGCAAAGGAGAGAAGAGCTATTTGCAATTACCGGATGGTACGAAGGTTTGGCTTAACTCTTGTACAACTTTAGAATATGCGGAGAACTACGGCCATTCCAATCGTAACATTTATTTGGATGGAGAAGCTTATTTTGAAGTCGCCAAGAATAAAGACTTACCATTTGTTGTAAAGGCAAACGGTATTGATGTGAAAGCGATTGGTACGGCCTTTAATGTTTCCGCTTATATGGAAGACTCGCAACTAACCACAACCTTGTTCAATGGCAAAGTCGCCGTACAACCAACGTTGACTAAACAAGAGGTCTTACTTGAGCCTAACCAAGTAGCGGTTTATGATAAAAGTAGAAATAAGATAGAAGTAGTGCCTTACGATAAGAAACTATTCGCTCAATGGAGAGGAGGTTTCTTGTCTTTTGAAATGATGTATCTGCAAGATATAACAAAGTTGTTGGAAAGGAACTATAACGTTGTATTTCGTTATGAAAATCAAGGGATAAAAAAATTAAGGTTTAGCGGAAGTTTCCGTAACAACGAAGATTTATCGGAGATTCTCAATGTGATAAAGACGAATACGGGTATTCGCTATCAAATACTGAAAGATACTATAGTAATCAAATAATAAATCATTGAATTATTAATCTTAAAAACAGTCTTGCTTATGAGAAATGGATGATTTTTAGCGTAATACGGATAAAAACGTAACATTGTTAGAACTTTTTATTAATCTTAAATTTATTAATTATGGCTAATCTGATAGGGAGTTCCGGTAGAAC
>NZ_JH976523.1:0-1025 GCF_000307475.1 Parabacteroides sp. D25
GGTCCCGCCCCTTGCCGCTGGGCGCTCCCCGACCGATGATTTTTAAGTGACTGATTTTGTGCTGTTTTGGGGGTATATTAAGAATAGAAGAAATAGAATAAGTTAAGTACTTGATACACAATATAGGGCATTTTCCATATTGGAAATTCTCATTTTCCAATCTAGAAAATACTGATTTCCTAATATAATACTAAACAGGAAAATAATATTTCCCTTAATATTGTTTTTATGGAAAATAATAGTTTACTTTGTGGAGAATAATATTTCCCAAAAACACATCAAAATGGAAAATAAAAAAGCAGTTAAGTTAACCGATTTTCAAAAGAACGAAGAAAATCCTTTTATGAAACAAGCTATAGAAGGTATTGAAAATCATGTTGTTAAAAAGTATAAGAGTAATAGTGGTGGCGATAAGAGAGCCGTAGTAGCTTTAGCCGACACTGAAACTGGAGAAGTGTTTAAGACTTCGTTTATCCGTCAAATAGAAGTAGATGAAGAACAATTCACTAAATTGTATCTTTCTAACTTTGCTGCATTCTTTGACCTATCACAAGCAGCTATTCGGGTTTTTGGTTACTTTATGACCTGCATGAAACCCAAAAATGATTTAATCATCTTCAATAGAAAAAAATGCCTAGAATATACCAAATACAAAACAGACAAAGCTGTTTATAAAGGACTTGCAGAACTTGTAAAAGCTGAAATCATAGCCCGAGGACCAGCCGATAATCTTTGGTTTATTAATCCTCTGATAGTATTCAATGGTGACCGAGTGACATTTGCTAAAACATACGTTCGGAAAAAGACTTTAGCTGCCCAAAAGAAAGAAGAAGCAGAGAAACGACAATTATCACTTGGCTTTGATGAACAGTAACACTCCATTGAGTGAAGCTGCCGTTTGGTCGCTCCCCCTTTGGGGGCGGGGGGGGATAGATAAAGTTCCTCTATGTAAAGTTATAATGGGGGATGAAAGGCAAGGTTCGCTAACCTTACCCCGATTGTTTATGCTTCCCAGCATTCAATCT